>NZ_JAFJSY010000073.1 GCF_019857225.1 Streptomyces plumbidurans | reverse complement strand
TTCTTCCTGCGCCGCCGGGGAACGGGCCGAAAGGCCGGAGCCGGAGGAGCAAACTAGAACAAGATCCCCACAGGGGCTTGCGTTCCAGTGGCCTATGGTGTAATTGGCAGCACGACTGATTCTGGTTCAGTTAGTCTTGGTTCGAGTCCAGGTAGGCCAGCTCGCAGAGCTCATCTGCATCGCCCCCGTTGTGTAGCGGCCTAGCACGCTGCCCTCTCAAGGCAGTAGCGCCGGTTCGAATCCGGTCGGGGGTACAGATCCTTCCCGCGAGGACGGTACCGGGTAGCTCCCGCCGACTTCGATGCAGGATCGCTAGGGCCCCCGTTGTGTAGCGGCCTAGCACGCTGCCCTCTCAAGGCAGTAGCGCCGGTTCGAATCCGGTCGGGGGTACAGATCCTTCCCGCGAGGACGGTACCGGGTAGCTCCCGCCGACTTCGATGCAGGATCGCTAGGGCCCCCGTTGTGTAGCGGCCTAGCACGCCGCCCTCTCAAGGCGGTAGCGCCGGTTCGAATCCGGTCGGGGGTACAAACTGGTCTAAACCACATTGGTCTATGGTGTAATTGGCAGCACGACTGATTCTGGTTCAGTTAGTCTTGGTTCGAGTCCAGGTAGACCAGCTCGGATCTGCGGCGCTTCGGTTTTGAACGCTCGCACGATCCTCGCCCCCGTTGTGTAGCGGCCTAGCACGCCGCCCTCTCAAGGCGGTAGCGCCGGTTCGAATCCGGTCGGGGGTACAAACTGGTCTAAACCACATTGGTCTATGGTGTAATTGGGAGCACGACTGATTCTGGTTCAGTTAGTCTTGGTTCGAGTCCAGGTAGACCAGCTCGGATCTGCGGCGCTTCGGTTTTGAACGCTCGCACGATCCTCGCCCCCGTTGTGTAGCGGCCTAGCACGCCGCCCTCTCAAGGCGGTAGCGCCGGTTCGAATCCGGTCGGGGGTACGACACGAAGGCCCTCCGCTCAGGCGGGGGGCCTTCGCCGTGCACGGGGTCACTCGAAGCCGTACCGCCGCGCCGACTCCTCCTCCTGGGCCAGCCGGCGCAGCGCCTGGAGCATCGGCTCGGTGAGCACCGCCCCGACCAGCACCACCTCCGCCTGCTCGGTCTGTGAGGGGTGCGTCTCCACGAAGTCCAGGTCGAGGACCGCCGCCCGGTGCATCAACTCGGCGTAGGACGCCAGGCGTTCGGCCGTCCAGTCGTAGCCGAGCCGGCGGAACGCGGCCACCGCGACGACGAGCGAGCGGTACGCGGGCGAGATGGTCGACAGGGCCTGCGCGTTCGTCCAGCCGAGCCGCTCCAGCAGCTCCGCCACCTCGCCGCGCGCGGCCTGCACGTACTCGTCCTGCGCGTCCGGTTCCGGCACCTGCGGCAGCGCCCACAGGGCCGCGCCCATCCGCATCGTGCGGCCCAGCGACTCGTCGTCGACGTGCCCGAGCACCTCGCGGACCGTCGCCACGGGCAGCCCGCCGACCTGGATCATCGCCCGCACCAGCCGCAGCCGGCGCAGATGCTCCTCGTCGTACTCGGCGGTCGTCGCGTTGATCTGGCGGCCGGGCCGCAACAGCCCTTCGCGCAGGTAGTACTTGATCGTCGCGGTGGACACCCCACTGCGCTCGCTGAGCCGGGCCAGCCGCATCTCTTGCGCCTTTCCTTGGTAAGTGCCACTATCCAAGCATCGACCAGAAGGATAGTGCTGCTATCCGACCGGAGTGGGGGCTGCCATGTTCGCGAAGCCGGTGCTGGGCCGTACGACCGCGGACACCGAGGGCGATGTGGTGGTCCTGCTCATCGGGATGCGGGTCAACCGCTTCTGGGCGGTGCACCAGTGGCTCCCGGTTCTGCTGTCGATGTTCCGCATGCTGGGGGAGCTTGCGCGGGACGGCGACCGGGGGCTGCTGGGGCACATACTGCTGACCGCCTCGCCACGCACGTACTACGTCGTCCAGTACTGGGAGTCCAAGGACAAGCTCTACGCGTACGCGAGCTCGCCGCAGATGCTCCACCACCGGGTGTGGGGGATCGTCAACCGCAAGGAGCGGGCGGGGAAGGTGCGCGGGCACGTGGGGCTGTGGCACGAGGCGTACGTGGTGCCCGAGGGGTCGTACGAGTCGATCTACTTCGACATGCCGGCCTTCGGCCTCGCGCGGGCGCACGGCCAGGTGCCCGTGGAGAAGCGGGGGCGGTACGCACGCGACCGGTTCGCGCACCGGTCGGGAGCCAGGGGGGTTCGGGGGAACGGGGAGGACCTGCCGCGGCGTTGAGGCCGGCCCTCCCCGTCGACCTCCCGTACGTCTCCTGGTCAGCCGGTGCGGCGCAGGGCCTCGGAGAGGCGGGCGGCGGCGTCGATGACCGCCTGGGCGTGCATACGGCCCGGGTGGCGCGTCAGGCGCTCGATGGGGCCGGAGACCGAGACGGCGGCCACCACGCGGTTGGACGGGCCCCGCACTGGGGCGGAGACCGAGGCGACGCCCGGCTCGCGCTCGCCGATGGACTGGGCCCAGCCGCGGCGCCGTACGCCCGAGAGCGCGGTGGCGGTGAAGCGGGCGCCCTGCAGGCCACGGTGCAGCCGCTCCGGCTCCTCCCAGGCCATCAGGATCTGCGCCGAGGAGCCGGCCTTCATCGTGAGCGTCGAGCCGACCGGGACCGTGTCCCGAAGGCCCGAGAGCCGCTCCGCCGCGGCGACGCAGATGCGCATGTCGCCCTGGCGGCGGTAGAGCTGGGCGCTCTCGCCCGTGACGTCCCGCAGGTGGGTCAGCACCGGCCCCGCGGTCGCGAGGAGACGGTCCTCGCCGGCCGCCGCGGCCAGCTCCGAAAGGCGTGGGCCGAGAATGAACCGGCCCTGCATGTCGCGCGCCACCATGCGGTGGTGCTCCAGAGCCACGGCCAGGCGGTGGGCCGTGGGTCGTGCCAGTCCGGTTGCCGCCACCAGTCCCGCGAGGGTGGCCGGCCCGGACTCCAGGGCGCTCAGGACAAGGGCCGCCTTGTCCAGAACGCCGACGCCGCTACTGTTGTCCATGAAACGATACTCGCGTCTCACTCTGTGAAACGCAAGTTCATTTTTCCGTGAGACGCGCAACCCTGGTACGCACAGCGGCCCGCAGACCGAACGGGCCTGGCGACGGGCGCCCGTGAACTGGGGCCGGGCGTCGTCTCCTGAAGATCTCTAGTTGGGCCGGTGCACCTTTGCCGGCCGGAGGGAAAGCGATGGGTAGGACACTCGCGGAGAAGGTCTGGGACGACCATGTCGTCCGGCGCGCCGAGGGCGAGCCCGACCTCCTCTTCATCGATCTCCACCTCCTGCACGAGGTGACCAGTCCGCAGGCCTTCGACGGCCTGCGTCTCAGCGGCCGCCCGGTGCGCCGTCTCGACCTCACCATCGCGACCGAGGACCACAACACCCCGACGCTCGACATCGACAAGCCCATCGCCGACCCGGTCTCGCGCGCCCAGCTGGAGACGCTGCGCAAGAACTGCGCCGACTTCGGTGTGCGCCTGCACCCGCTGGGCGACGTCGAGCAGGGCGTCGTGCACGTGGTCGGCCCGCAGCTGGGTCTGACCCAGCCCGGTACGACGGTCGTCTGCGGCGACTCCCACACCTCCACGCACGGTGCCTTCGGCGCGCTGGCGTTCGGCATCGGCACCTCCCAGGTGGAGCATGTGCTCGCCACCCAGACGCTGCCGCTGGCCCGCCCGAAGACCATGGCCATCACGGTCGACGGCGAACTGCCCGACGGCGTCACGGCCAAGGACCTGATCCTGGCGATCATCGCCCGGATCGGCACGGGCGGCGGCCAGGGCTACATCCTGGAGTACCGCGGCTCCGCCATCGAGAAGCTCTCGATGGAGGCCCGCATGACCATCTGCAACATGTCGATCGAGGCCGGTGCCCGCGCGGGCATGATCGCCCCCGACGAGACCACCTTCGCGTACCTCAAGGGCCGCCCGCACGCGCCCGAGGGCGCCGACTGGGACGCCGCGGTCGAGTACTGGAAGACGCTGCGCACCGACGACGACGCCGAGTTCGACGCCGAGGTGGTCATCGACGCGAGCGAACTGGCGCCGTTCGTCACCTGGGGCACCAACCCCGGCCAGGGCGCGCCGCTTTCGTCCTCCGTCCCCGACCCGGCTTCGTACGAAGACGCTTCGGAGCGCCTCGCCGCCGAAAAGGCCCTGGAATACATGGGGTTGGAGGCCGGGCAGCCGCTGCGCGCCATCAAGGTGGACACCGTCTTCGTAGGCTCGTGCACCAACGGCCGCATCGAGGACCTGCGTGCCGCGGCCGAGATCGTCAAGGGCCGCAAAGTCGCCGACGGCGTACGGATGCTGGTCGTCCCGGGCTCCGCGCGCGTGGGTCTGCAGGCCGTCTCCGAGGGCCTGGACGTCGTCTTCAAGGAGGCCGGCGCCGAGTGGCGGCACGCGGGCTGCTCGATGTGTCTGGGCATGAACCCCGACCAGCTGGCCCCGGGCGAGCGCTCCGCGTCCACCTCCAACCGCAACTTCGAGGGCAGGCAGGGCAAGGGCGGTCGTACGCACCTGGTGTCCCCGCAGGTCGCGGCCGCGACCGCGGTGACGGGCCACCTGGCCTCGCCCGCCGACCTGACCGACGCAACCGCCGCCGCGCCCGCTGGAGTCTGAGGATCATGGAAGCATTCACCACGCACACCGGGCGGGCAGTCCCGCTGCGCCGCTCCAACGTCGACACCGACCAGATCATCCCTGCTCACTGGCTCAAGAAGGTGACCCGGGACGGTTTCGAGGACGGGCTGTTCGAGGCCTGGCGCAAGGACGAGAACTTCATCCTCAACCGGCCCGAGCGCAAGGGCGCCACGGTCCTGGTCGCCGGCCCCGACTTCGGCACCGGCTCCTCCCGCGAGCACGCGGTGTGGGCGCTGCAGAACTACGGCTTCAAGGCCGTGATCTCCTCCCGCTTCGCCGACATCTTCCGCGGCAACTCGCTGAAGAACGGCCTGCTCACGGTCGTCCTGGAGCAGAAGGTCGTGGAGGCGCTGCAGGAACTCACGGAGCAGGACCCGCAGGCGGAGATCACCGTCGACCTCGAGGCCCGCGAGGTGCGCGCCGAAGGCATCACCGCCTCCTTCGAGCTGGACGAGAACTCCCGCTGGCGGCTGCTGAACGGGCTGGACGACATCTCCATCACCCTGCAGAACGAGGCGGACATCGCCGCGTACGAGGCCAAGCGCCCCTCGTACAAGCCGCAGACGCTCAAGGTCTGACCCGGTCCGGCCGCGAACCCGCAACTCGACGGGTTTCGGGCCACCGGAACATCCCCGCTGTACCCCCGATCGCCCCGATCGGGGGTACAGCTGTGTCCGGGCCCGCGCGGTGGCGGGGGCCGTCGCGATTTTCGCCAACTTCCCACGTTACGACGGCTGTTACCGGGGTAGCCGACACCTGTGGAAGGGACTTCCACCGCACCGGAGAAGGCCGTTTGAGGTATCAGTTGCTACCCCCGCAGGCGACAACTCGCCCCAGATGGCACAATCTGTGCATGGAACACGACGGCCAACTCGAGCTCTACGCGGCAGTCGCGGACCAACTGAAGGAAGCGCACACAAGAGTGCGCGCACTGCAAGTCCCGGAGGGCGTACGGATGGCGCTGACCCGGAAGCTGCTGGTCATTACGGCCGCGGCCAAGCACGATCTCGCCGACGCGGCAAGGCGTCTGGAGGCGTTCACCGTGGACCTGGACGAGGGTCGAATCCCCGAAGAGGACCGCTGAACGCAGCCGGGGCAGTCGAGTTCGTTGCGGCGCACGGGTGATTAGCCCGTTTCGTGTTTGATTTGCGGTATATATCTGCCTAACGTGCGAAAAAGCTTGAACAGTTTCGTTCTGGCAATGTCTCCGAAGGGGAAGACGTGAACAAGGCGCAGCTCGTAGAAGCGATTGCCGACAAGGTCGGAGGCCGTCAGCAGGCGGCCGAGGCCGTCGACGCGGTCCTGGACGCCATCGTCCGCGCGACCGTCGCGGGGGACCGGGTCTCGGTCACCGGCTTCGGTTCGTTCGAGAAGGTCGACCGTCCGGCCCGCTACGCCCGCAACCCCCAGACGGGCGAGCGGGTTCGGGTCAAGAAGACCTCCGTGCCGCGCTTCCGCGCGGGCCAGGGCTTCAAGGACCTGGTGAGCGGCTCGAAGAAGCTCCCGCGCGGCGGCGAGGTCGCCGTCAAGAAGGCGCCCAAGGGCAGCCTGAGCGGCGGGGCTTCCGCGACCGTCAAGAAGGCCGCGGCGAAGAAGACCACCGCCAAGAAGGCCACCGCGAAGAAGACCACGGCGAAGAAGACGACGGCCAGGAAGACCACGGGCGCCGCCAAGACCTCCGCCGCGAAGAAGACCACGGCGAAGAAGGCGACGGGCGCCGCCAAGACGTCCGCGGCGAAGAAGACGACGGCCAAGAAGGCGACCGCGAAGAAGGCCCCGGCGAAGAAGGCGACGGCCAAGAAGGCCCCCGCCAAGAAGTCGACGGCTCGCACGACCACCGCCAAGAAGGCCACCGCCCGCAAGAGGTAAGGGGCACAGGGGCACTCACGCGCCGGGCCGGACTCCGTATCGGAGCCCGGCCCGCGGCGTGTTCACAGGCTCTGCGGCGGTCAAGGGTGTCGCAGCGTTCACATCGTCTGCAGCGTCACGAGCGTGATGCGGGAGCTGTCCTCGGCGTTCTCCACCTCGATGCGCACGCGCTGTCCCGGCCGCAGCAGCCTGAGGCCCCCGGCGTCGAAGGCGGCGGCGTCGAAGGAGAGGGGGGTGCCGTCGTCGAGGAGCACGCTGCCGGTGCGGGTGTTGGCGTCGTAGGTGTATGCCGTGGCCTGCATGACGGCCAGCCTAATGTGCGGCCGGGTCCGGGGCCCGTCGTGGGGGCCGCCGCTCCCCGAGCCCCTCAGGAACCGGGAGTCCAGGAACCCGGCGTCCAGGAACCCGGAGTCAGCAGCCCCGCGGCCACCGTCGCCGTGTGTGGCCCCACGCCCAGGGCCAGCGCCGTGCGCAGGTCGGCGCCCGTGTCCACGTCCTGGCGTACGGAATCCACGCCGTCGAGGGCCAGTTCCACGGCGCCGGACGCGGCATGGCGGGCACGGGAATCCGGGCCGAATGCCGGGAGCAATTCCTGACCGGGACCGGCGGCCAGCAGAGTCGTACCGATTGCGGCCGCATCGGCGAGAAAAGCACGGGGGAATTCAGCGGCCGCCTCCAGGACCCGGAGCAATTCCGGGGTGCGCAGCGCCGGGAGATCGGCGTTCAGGGCCGCGACGGGACTTCGGGGGTGTGTGGCGCGTACCGCGTCCGTTCCGTGCGCCAGTGCCGCGTTGAGGCCGCCCTGCGGTTCGTCCGGCACGATGCGGGCGCCCAGCGCGGAAAGCTCGCGGCCGGCCAGGGCGTCGTCCGTGACTACTGCCACATCGCGCACCGCGGGGCAGGCCAGCGCCGCCGCCACGGTGTCCTGGGCGAAGGCGAGGGCGAGCCCCGGGCGCAGTCCGCCGGCAGCGGTGTCCGACAGCCTGCTCTTGGCCCGCGCCAGGGGTTTCAGGGGTATGACCAAGGTCCACAGCACCGGTGATTCGTCCCTCTCTTGTCGCGGCCATTGTCACTCAGCCGTCACCTCGGCCATCTGGCGGTCGGGCCGTCGGGGCGTACCGTGTTCTCGACAGACCGTCGGCCCGGGGCGACACTTGTGCGGCCCCATGGACCCGATGTCCCTCGGCCCCTAGAGGAAGGTGCGCGCGTGCCCCGCCGCAGAATCGGCTTCTGGTACCGCTTCGCCGCGGTGCTCTGCAAACCGCCGCTGGTGGTTCTGATCAAGCGGGACTGGCGCGGAATGGAGAACATTCCGGCCGAGGGTGGATTTATCACCGCGGTGAACCACAATTCCCATGTGGACCCCTTCGCGTACGCGCACTATCAGTACAACACCGGACGGGTTCCGCGATTCCTGGCGAAGAGCGGCCTTTTCAAGAAGGGATTCGTCGGAGCCGCGATGCGCGGCACCGGACAGATCCCCGTCTACCGCGAGACCACCGACGCGCTCAGCGCCTTCCGGGCCGCGATCGACGCCGTGGAACGCGGTGAATGCGTCGCGTTCTACCCCGAGGGCACCATCACCCGGGACCCCGACCAGTGGCCGATGGTCGGCAAGACGGGCGCCGCGCGCGTCGCCCTGACCACCAAGTGCCCGGTGATCCCGGTCGCCCAGTGGGGAGCCAACGAACTGCTTCCGCCGTACGCGAAGAAGCCCAACCTCCGCCCGCGCAAGACCCATCACGTGCTCGCCGGGCCGCCCGTCGACCTCGACCGCTTCTACGACAAGGAGATGACTCCGGAGCTGCTGAAGGAGGCGACGGAGGTCATCATGACCGCCGTCACCCGGCAGCTGGAGCAGATCCGCGGCGAGAAGGCACCGGCGACGCGCTACGACCCGCGCCAGGAGCGGATCGAGCAGCGGCGCAGGACGCAGGCGCAGACGCAGGTGCAGCACAAGGCCGCGCAGGAAGAGGGGCAGGGCACGTGAGCAAGCCCGTCAAGGCGGCCGTCTTCGGCACCGGTTCATGGGGCACCGCGTTCGCGACGGTGCTCGCCGACGCGGGGTGCGAGGTCGTGCTGTGGGGACGGCGCCCCGAACTCGCGGACGCCGTCAACTCCACGCGTACGAACCCCGACTACCTCCCCGGCGTCGAACTCCCCGGCAACGTGCGGGCGACGACCGACGCCGCCGAGGCCGCGCGCGGCGCCGACTTCGCGGTCCTCGCGATCCCTTCGCAGACCCTGCGCGGCAACCTCGCCGACTGGGCCCCGCTGCTCTCCTCCGACACGGTCCTCGTCTCGCTGATGAAGGGCGTCGAACTCGGCTCCGCCATGCGGATGAGCGAGGTGATCGAGGACGTCGCCAAGGTGGGCGCCGACCGGATCGCCGTCGTCACCGGGCCCAACCTCGCGCGGGAGATCGCCGCCCGCATGCCGGCCGCCGCCGTGGTCGCCTGCACCGACGAGGCCGTCGCCCGGCGACTCCAGGCCGCCTGCCACACGCCGTACTTCCGGCCGTACACCAACACCGACGTGGTGGGGTGCGAACTGGGCGGCGCGGTGAAGAACGTCATCGGGCTCGCCGTCGGCATCGCGGACGGCATGGGTCTCGGCGACAACGCCAAGGGCTCGCTGATCACGCGCGGGCTCGCCGAGACCACCCGGCTCGGCATGGCGCTCGGCGCCGACCCGCTGACCTTCTCCGGACTCGCCGGCCTCGGCGACCTGGTGGCGACCTGCTCCTCGCCGCTGTCGCGCAACCACACCTTCGGCACCAACCTCGGCAAGGGCATGACCCTGCAGGAGACCATCGCGGTCACCAAGCAGACCGCCGAGGGCGTCAAGTCCTGTGAGTCCGTGCTGGATCTGGCGCGCAGGCACGGCGTCGACATGCCGATCACCGAGACGGTCGTGGCCATCGTGCACGAGGGCAAGTCCCCGGTGGTCGCCGTCAAGGAGCTGATGTCGCGCAGCGCGAAGCCCGAACGACGCTGAGCGACGCCGCCGGTGGCGCGCTGACTCGGGGCCTACGGGCGGGTACTCTCAACGCGATATGAGCACCGAGAACCTCCCCCAGAGCCCTGAGCAGCCGCCTCGCAAGCCGCGCGTGGCCGTCGTGTTCGGCGGGCGCAGCTCCGAACACGGGATCTCCGTGGTCACCGCCGGCGCCGTCCTGCGAGCCATCGACCGGACCGTGTACGACGTCCTGCCGATCGGCATCACCAGGGACGGCCGTTGGGCGCTCACCGCCGACGAACCGGACCGCATGGCGATCACCGAGCGCCGTACGCCCGACGTCGAGGAGCTCGCCGAGTCGGACCAGGGCGGTGTGGTGCTCCCCATCGACCCCAAGAACCGCGAAGTCGTCTACAGCGAGCCCGGATCGGTGCCCAAGGCGCTCGGCGAGGTCGACGTCGTCTTCCCCGTCCTGCACGGCCCCTACGGCGAGGACGGCACCCTGCAGGGCCTGCTGGAGCTGTCCGGTGTCCCGTACGTGGGCGCGGGTGTGCTCGCCTCGGCCGTCGGCCAGGACAAGGAGTACATGAAGCGGGTGTTCACCTCCTTCGGCCTCAAGGTCGGCCCGTACGTGGTGATCCGGCCGCGCGAGTGGGAGCGCGACGAGGCGGCGGCCCGCAAGAGGATCGTCGACTTCGCGGGCGAGCACGGCTGGCCGCTGTTCGTGAAGCCCGCCCGCGCGGGCTCCTCGATCGGCATTACCAAGGTCAACGACCTGTCCGGCCTGGACGAGGCGATCGCCGAGGCCCAGCGGCACGACCCGAAGGTCCTCGTGGAGGCGGCCCTGCACGGCCGCGAGATCGAGTGCGGGGTGCTGGAGTTCGAGGACGGCCCGCGCGCGAGCCTGCCCTCGGAGATCCCGCCGCCGGACGCGCACGCGTACTACGACTTCGAGGCCAAGTACATCGACTCGACCCCGGGGATCGTGCCGGCGCCGCTGACGCCCGAGGAGACCGCGGAGGTCCAGCGGCTCGCGGTGGACGCCTTCGAGGCCGTGTCCTGCGAAGGACTGGTGCGCGCGGACTTCTTCCTCACGGACGAGGGCTTCGTCATCAACGAGATCAACACCATGCCCGGCATGACGCCGATCTCGATGTACCCGCAGATGTGGCAGGCCAGCGGCATCAGCTATCCGGAACTGGTGGAGAAGCTGATTCAGGCGGCCCTGCGCAGGTCCACCGGCCTGCGCTGAACCGCGGCCCGTGTCAGTCGGCGATCCCCTTGGGGATCGCCTTCTTCACGGCCGGGGCCAGATCGACCAGAGGGGCCATTCCGTCTCCCGTACGGTCCTTCGGGACGGTGACCTCCACATACGCCCTGCGCAGGGTCGTGGTGAAGCGGAAGGACCCGTCGTCCCGCTTCTGCAGCAGCCAGCCCACCCCGTCCACCTCGACGCCGTCCGCCTCCGGATCGTTCATCTTGGCGGGCCGGTCGACACCGCAGCGCAGTATGATCGCCGGGTCGCCCCAGCCCGCGGTCAGCGCGGAGGCGGGCTCGGGGTCCCGGCGATCCTGGCCGTCGGCCCTGGACGGCAGCAGCTTGTCCAGGTTCTGACACAGCTCGGTGACCTTCGCGCCCGGATCCGGAACCGCAGCCCGGGCGCTGTCGTCTGCTGAGGAGCAGCCCGTTGCCGTGATCAGCACGACGGCGAGAGCGGGCACCCCGGCAACAGCGGGGACAGTTCGGTGCCGGTGACGGATGGAGTTCACCGGCCAAGGGTAAACGGGGGCTACAGATGGACGACCGGGCAGGTCAGGGTGCGGGTGATGCCCTCCACTTGCTGGACTCTGGCGACCACCATGCGCCCCAGGTCGTCCACGGTGTCGGCCTGCGCCCGCACAATCACGTCATAGGGTCCTGTCACGTCCTCGGCCTGGATGACTCCAGGGATCTTGCTGATCGTCTCGGCGACGGTCGACGCCTTGCCGACCTCCGTCTGGATCAGGATGTACGCCTGTACCACGGAACCTCCAGGGCGGCCACGAGGATCATGTGGGGAAAAGGAACGCCACGGTATCGCGTCGCCGCACACCACGGGGAGACCCGCGCAGGCCGGGGTCGCCGCGCCGGGGTGCATGCACGGCACACGTTGACGGACATCTCGACCGTAGCGAGGACACAGATGACGCGCGACCGGGAACGGCAAGGGACAGAAGGGGAGCAAGGGTAATGAAGGGCACTGTTGGTGAGCTCGGGGAGTTCGGGCTCATCAGGGAGCTCACCTCCCGTCTCACCACCACCCCGGCGGTCCGGGTCGGCCCCGGCGACGACGCCGCGGTGGTCGCCGCACCCGACCGCAGGGTCGTGGCCAGCACCGACATCCTCCTGGAGGGGCGGCACTTCCGCCGCGACTGGTCGACCGCCTACGACGTAGGCCGGAAGGCGGCCGCGCAGAACCTCGCGGACATCGCCGCCATGGGCGCCGTACCGACCGCGCTGCTGCTCGGCCTGGTCGTGCCGGCCGAACTCCCGGTCACCTGGCCGAGCGAGCTGATGGACGGGCTGCGCGACGAGTGCCAGGTCGCGGGCGCCTCGGTGGTCGGCGGAGACGTCGTACGGGGCGACACGATCACGGTGTCGATCACCGCGCTCGGCGATCTGCGCAACCAGGAGCCGATCACCCGGGGCGGCGCCCAGCCCGGCGACCGCGTCGCCGTCACCGGCTGGCTGGGCTGGTCGGCCGCCGGATACGCCGTGCTCTCGCGCGGTTTCCGCTCGCCGCGCGCCTTCGTGGAGGCGCATCGCCGCCCCGAACCGCCGTACCACGCGGGTCCGGCCGCCGCGGGGCTCGGCGCGACCGCGATGTGCGACGTCAGCGACGGACTCATCGCCGACCTCGGGCACATCGCCGAGGCCAGCAAGGTCCGTATCGACATCCGCTCCGGCGCCATCGACATCCCCTCGCAGATGAACGACATCGGGCAGGCCGTCGGCGTCGACCCGATGCAGTGGGTGCTGACCGGGGGAGAGGACCACGCGATCGTGGCGACCTTCCCGCCGGACGTGAAGCTGCCCGCCCGCTGGAAGGTGATCGGCGAGGTGCTCAACCCCTCGGCGCTGCCCCAGGTGACGGTCGACGGGGCGCCGTGGACCAGCAAGGGCGGCTGGGACCACTTCGGCGGGGACATCGAGTCATGAGCGCGCCGCCCCGGGTGCTGACCGTCGCGGGCTCCGACTCCGGCGGAGGGGCGGGAATCCAGGCCGACCTGAAGACGATGCTGGCGCTCGGCGTGCACGGCATGAGCGTCGTCACGGCCGTCACGGCGCAGAACTCGCTGGGCGTGCAAGGGGCTTGGGAGCTGCCGGTGGCGGCGGTGCGGGCGCAGTACCGCAGCGTCGTCGACGACATCGGTGTGCGGGCGGTCAAGACCGGGATGCTCTCCTCGGCCGAACTCGTCGAGGTGGTGGCCGAGTTGATCGGCGCGACGGACGCTCCGGCGGTCGTCGACCCGGTGGGCGTCTCCAAGCACGGCGACCCGCTGCTGGCGGCCTCCGCCCTGGACTCCGTACGGACGAAGCTGCTGCCCCGCGCCACCGTCGCGACGCCGAACCTCGACGAGGTGGCCCAACTCACCGGCGTACGGGTCGAGTCGGAGCAGGACCTGCGCGAGGCGGCGGCAGCCGTGCTGGCGTACGGACCGAGGTGGGTGCTCGTCAAGGGCGGCCATCTCAGCGGTGAGGCCGTCGACCTGCTCACCGACGGCGCCGAGGAGCACTGGCTGCGCGCTCCCCGCCTCGACAACCGGCACACGCACGGCACGGGCTGCACCCTCGCGTCGGCGATCGCGTCGCAGCTCGCGAAGGGGCAGTCCGTGCCGGAGGCGGTGGCGACGGCCAAGAGTTACGTCACCGGGGCGATCGCGGCCGGGTTCGCGCTCGGCGGCGGGATCGGGCCCGTGGACCACGGCTGGGCGCTCAGGACCGGGCCGGGGACGTCAGGGCCGGGTACTCCCGCAGCCTGATGTCCGTGGCCGCCTTCTCGGTCATCCGCTTGAAGAACCGGGCCAGCGGGCGCGAGGCCAGGATGCGGTACATCCGGTCCCGCATGCGGATGCGCCGCTCGGTCGGCGGGGCGAAGAACGGGCCCGCGTTCCCGGAGATCTTCTGGCAGCCCTTGGCGAAGTCCCGGATGCGCGTCTCGTACTCGGCGAAGGCGGTACGGAAGTCCCCGCCCGCCAGGGCGAGTTCACCGGCGAGGACATAGGCGCCGACGACGGCCACACCCGTCCCCATGCCGCCCATGGTCGCCCCGTACCCGGCGTCCCCGAGCAGCACCACCCGTCCCTTGGTGAGGCGGTCGACGTGGATCTGGGCGATCGCGTCGAAGTAGAGGTCGTCGGCCTCTTCGAGGGCCTTCAGAACGGCGGGCGCCTCCCAGCCCATTCCGGCGAAGCGTTCCCGGAGGATCTCCTTCACCGCCGCGACGTCCCTGCGGTCGTACGACAACTCCTCGGACCGGAAGACCAGCAGCGCGCCCGCGCGGTCGGGATCGCCGTCGTAGTTGCCGATGACGAACGCGCGGCCGGGCTCGCTGTAGACGCGGCCCGTGCGGTCCAGGCCCAGGTGGTTGGGTACGTCGAAGCCGGCCACGTAGTGGTCGAAGAAGCGCAGGTAGCGCGACTCGTCGCCGAAGACGAGGCGGCGGGTGTTCGAGTGCAGCCCGTCGGCGCCGACGACCAGGTCGAAGCGGCGGGGAGCGCCCTTGTCGAAGGTGACGTCGACGCCGTCGGCGTCCTCGGTGAGGGAGGCGATCGAATCGCCGAAGACGTACTCGACGTCGTCCCTGGTGCGCTCGTACATGATCCGCGCGAGATCGCCGCGGAAGATCTCCACGTCGCCGCTCATCATGTCGGCGGGCAGGTCGATGCGCGGGCTGCCGTCGGCGTCGACGACGGTCTGGCGGCCCATATGGGTCTGGCGGGCATGGATCTCGTCCCAGATGCCCATGGACGTCAGGACCGTGCGATGGACATGCCCACGGAAGTCGACCGCGAAGCCACCGCCGCGCAGCCCGTCCGCCTTCTCGACAACGGTGACACGGGCTCCGAGCCGGGCGAGGTTCAGGGCGAGCGCGGGGCCGGCGACACTGGCGCCGGAGATCAGGACGGTGAGGTGGGCGAGGTCGTGCGTCTTGTTCGTCATGTACGGCAGCGTGGGGGGCGCCGCTTACCGCTTTCCTACCGCCCGCTGACCGCCGCTGACCGCAGCTTTCGGCCCTGTTCGAAGGCCTGGGCGAAGGCTTCGGGGGAGAGTTCCGCGCGTGCCTTCGCCTCGACGGGTGCGACGTCGGGGTCGCCCTCGATGCGGCCGCCCCGTAGGCCCGTCGCCGCGCCCAGCAGTACCGCGGTCTGCTCGGCGGAGTCGGCGGTGGAGGCCAGTGCCTCGGCGGTGTCGGCCAGTTCCAGGTCGCCCGGCCCCTCCACGGCCAGCTCGGCGGCCTGCCGGAAGCAGTCGAGGGCCTCCTCGGTGTCCCCCTCGGCTGCGGCCGTACGGCCGAGCCCGATGAGGCTGCGGACGGTCTCGCCCACGCTGAACCAGTTGGCGGCACACTCCTGAAGGGCGTTCTCGTAGTGCACGCGCGCGCGTGCCGTGTCCCCGGACAGCCGGGCCGCGTCACCGAGACCACGCCGGGCGGCCGCCGCCTTGTCGGGGAGCCCGGCGCCCCGCGCGAGCGTGACCGCCTGTTCGAAGTGGGCCACCGCGGCCGCCGTGTCGCCCCTGTGCATCAGCACGGTGGCCCGGGTGCGCAGCAGATCGGCGGTCTCCTCCGGCGCGGCCAGCTCCCGCACGTACGCCAGTCCCTCGTCGAGCAGTTCCAGGGCGCGCTCGGAGTCACCGCGCGCGTGGGCGAACATTCCGAGCGGGTCGAGGCAGTTGGCCTCGCCCCAGCGGTCACCGGTGGCCCGGAATCCCGCCAGCGCCCGGGTGAAGTGCTCCTCGGCCTCTGCCGGCCGGCCCTCGAACTGCGTCCTGAAGCCGAGGCCCACGTCGAGCAGGGCGCGCGCCCACTGGGAGTCGCCGGCCAGCGCGAGAGCGTGCTCCTCCGTGGCGGGCCACGGACCGGTCGCGACCGACCACATCACGAGGATGTACGGCAGCCGCAACGGCCCCCGGAACGCGCACAGCACGCCCTCCGCGCGCGCGACGAGCCCGGGTTCGTCGCCCGTCCCGGAGAGCGCGTTGATGACGCACAGGACGTACTCCTCCTCCAGCCCGGGCGGCGGCGCGTCTCCTGCGGCGGCCAGCAACTCCCGTGCCGTCGCCACCCGTTCACCGTGCACCCCGCGCAGCCGCCAGAACCAGGACAGGGGCGCCATGAGGCGCAGGGCCCGGCCGGTGTCGCGGTGCATCAGATGGCGGAGGGCCGCGTCCAGATTGCCCTGCTCGGCAGCCAGCCGTTCGAGCCAGGCCAACTGCCCACCGCCCCGCAACTGCGGCTCGGCCTCCTCGGCGAGGCGGAGGAAGTAGGAGGCGTGGGCGTTCCTGATGTGTTCCGCGTCCCTCGCGCTCTCCGCGCCCTCCGCACGCTCTGCGTCCTCCGCCGCGAAGGCCCTGATCGTCTCCAGCATCCGGTAGCGCCCCTCGGACACCTCCAGGAACGACTTCTCGACCAGGGAGGCCAGCACGTCCTCCGGGTACGGCAGTTCGCACACCGCCTCGACCGCTTCCAGGGTCGCGCCCCCGGAGAACACCGTCAGCCGCCGGGCCAGCTCCCGCTCCTCCTCGTCCAGCAGGTCCCAGCTCCACTCCACGACCGCGCGCAGGGTGCGGTGCCGCGGTGTCTTGGAGCGGTCGCCGCGCGACAGCAGCCGGAACCGGTCGTCCAGGCGGTCCGCCAACTCGTCCGGGGTCAGGGTGCGCAGCCGGGCCGCGGCCAGTTCGATGGCGAGCGGGAGCCCGTCGAGGGCGGCACAGATGCCCGGCACGCGCGCGTGGCCCTCGAACCCGGGGCGTACGGCGCGGGCGCGGTCGAGGAAGAGCCGCTCCGCCGGTTCCGGTGGCAGCGGCGGCACGGGCACCAGCACCTCGCCGGTGATCTGGAGGGACTCCCGGCTGGTGGCGAGGACGCGCACACCGGGGCAGGTGCCGAGCAGCAGCGAGGCGGTTCTGGCGGCCGCCTCCACCAGGTGCTCGCAGTTGTCGAGGACGAGCAGCAGCTCGCGGTCCTCCAGGGCGGCCAGCAGCCGGTCCGTGCTGTCGGTCGCGGGCGTACGCAGACCCTCACGCACACCGAGGGCGGTCAGGACGGCGTACGGGACCTGCGTGCCGTCGGAGAGCGGGGCCAGCTCGACGAAACAGACACCGGTGTGCTGCCCGGCCGCCTCGATCGCCAGCCGGGTCTTGCCCGCGCCGCCCGGCCCGGTGAGCGTGACCAGGCGGGCGCCGTCCGCCAGCAGGGAGGCGATGCGGGCCAGTTCGCTCTCCCGGCCGACGAAGCGGGTCAGCTGGACGGGGAGGCGCTGCCGTTCGGGTCCGCCGCCCCGGAGCAGCTCCAGGTGCAGCGCGGCCAGTTCGGGCGAGGGGTCGGCGCCCAGTTCGTCCGCGAGTGTGCGCCGGGCCTGCTCGTACGCCCTGAGTGCCTCGGCGGGTCGCCCGCTCGCGTGCAGGGCCCGCATCAGCTGCCCGTACAGCCGCTCGCTCAGCGGGTGGTCCGCGAGCAGCGACCGCAGTTCGGGTACGAGTTCGGGGCCGCCGCCGAGCGCCAGGTCCGCCTCGATCCGGTCCGCCGCGGCGGCCAGCCTGAGCTCGTCGAGCCGTGTGGTGTCGGAGTGCGCGTCCGGGAGGTCGGGCAGGGCCGGGCCGCGCCACAGGGCGAGCGCATCCCGCAGCAGGGTCGCCGCGCGCGCGTGGTCGCCGGCGGCGAGAGCGGCCCGGCCCTCCCGCGTCAGGTGCTCGAAACGGTGCGCGTCCACGGAGTCGGGCGGGGCGGCGAGGCGATAGCCGGCGGCGACCGCCTCGATGTCCGTGTGCGGGGCCAGCCGCCTGCGCAGGCGCGAGATCTGCGACTGAAGGGCGTTGGCGGCACCGGCGGGCGCCTCGGCGCCGTACAGACCCTCGGTCAGCCGCTGGGTGGACACCGGGTGGCCGGCGTCGAGGAGCAGCAGCGAGAGCAGCGCACGGGGGCGGGGTCCGCCGGGGTCCAGTGGGGTGCCGTCGTCGGTGCGTACGTCCAGGGGACCCAGGATGCCGAAGCGCATGGGTACAGCTTCTCAGCGTCCCGGTGCGGCGTTCTCAGGGCAGCAAAAAGCCGGTCCACACGAGGTGGACCGGCTCATTGCGGCGAACCAGCAGTGGCCGCGCGCTCAGCTGTGGGCGTCAGCGCGAGACCTTGCCGGCCTTGATGCACGAGGTGCAGGCGTTCACGCGCTTCGGCGTCCCGCCGACCACAGTACGAACGCGCTGGATGTTCGGGTTCCAGCGGCGCGGCGTACGGCGGTGCGAGTGCGAGATGTTGTTGCCGAAGCCCGGGCCCTTGCCGCAGACGTCGCAGTTGGCAGCCACGGGTCACTCCAAAGACTTCAGATGCACTTACGGTTGGTTCCCGGCATGCCGGGATCGTGATCGCAGGATCAGAGATCTGAGTGGCGGTGCCAGGTGGCGAGCCCGATCGGTGTCGGGCAACCGGAGCAGCATACAACGACTGCGCCAGTACAACGAAACTACCATGGCTGCTCAGGGCCCCGCTCCGGCCCTCCTACGGCCGAGGGCCCCCCGGGGTCTACGCTGCGTCCAGGCCGGCAGCTCAAGGAGGCGCAGGTGGCGCAGGTGCCGCAGACATTCTTCGATGCTCTGGCGGTGCGCACCTGGTGCGGCCTCGCGCTGGAGACGCTGGGACGCGCGCGCGAGGAGATCGACGCGATCAACGTCTACCCCGTGGCCGACGGGGACACGGGCACCAATCTCTATCTGACCGTGGAGTCCGCCGTGGCGGCCGTGGAGGCCGTCTTCGCAGCTCATGAGGTGGGATCCGGCGCCCCTGGGAAGCCGACGCTGGCCGATGCGGCGGGCGCGATGGCGCACGGCGCGCTGATAGGCGCCCAGGGGAACTCCGGGACGATCGTTGCCCAGCTGCTGCGCGGCATGGCGCAGGTGCTCACCGCCGACGGTGAGACGCCTCACACCGACGGCTCCGGCCTCCGGACCGCCCTGCGGCACGCGGCCGACTCCGCCCGCCAGGCCGTCGCACACCCCGTCGAGGGAACGGTCCTGACGGTCGCCTCGGCCGCCGCGGACGCGGCCGAGGGCGCCGAGGGCGACTGCGGGGCGGTGGCACGGGCGGCCTACGAAGGAGCACGCGCCGCACTGGCCGCGACCCCGGGACAGCTGGCCGTGCTCGGCCGCGCCGGGGTGGTGGACGCCGGGGGACGGGGCCTGGTGGCGGTGCTCGCGGCACTGGTGGAGACGTTCACCGGTCAGGCGCCGGGGCCGGTCGCGAGCTCCGGGGAGCAGGCGTACGTGCCGCCGGGCACTGACGCGGACGTGGATGCCGACGTACATGTAGACACGGATACCGGTACGGCCGATCACGCCCCCGCCGGTGAGGACTGCTCCGTACCCCGGGCGGACGGCCCCGCCTTCGAGGTGATCTACCTCCTGGAGGCGGACGACGCGTCCGTGCGGCGGCTGCGGTCCCGTCTCGACGCCCTCGGGGACTCGCTGGTCGTGGTCGGCGGCGACGGCCTGTGGAACGTGCATGTGCACGTGGACGACGCGGGCGCCGCGGTGGAGGCGGGCGTCGAGGCCGGGCGGCCGTACCGCATCCGGATCACCCACTTCGGGCTCGGCGACGTGCACACCACCGGTGGCGGGCGGCCGCCGCGTGAGCGGGTGCAGCGGGCCGTGGTCGCCGTCGTGCCAGGGGAGGGGCTGGCCGGGCTGTACTCCGAGGCCGGTGCGACCGCCGTGCTCGCCCGCCCGGGGGAGCGGCCCGCCAGCGGCGAGCTCGTCGACGCCGTACGGCGGGCGCACGCGCACGAGGTCGTACTGCTGCCCAACGACGCCGACCTGCGGCACACCGCTGCCGCGGCGGCCGAGCAGGCCCGCACCGAGGGCATCCGCGTGGCCCTCATCCCCACCCGCTCCGCGGTCCAGGGGATCGCGGCGCTGGCCGTGCACGAGCCGGAGCGCCGCTTCGACGAGGACGTCGTGTCGATGACCTCGGCGGCGGGCGCCACCCGGTACGCCGAGGTCGTCGTCGCCGAGCGCGAGTCCTGGACCATGGCGGGCATCTGCCAGGCCGGCGACGTCCTCGGCCTCGTCGAGGGCGACGTGGCCGTGATCGGCTCCGACGTCACCACCACCGCCGAAAGCGTCCTCGACCGCATGCTCCAGGCCGGCGGCGAACTGGTCACCCTCGTCCTGGGCGACGACGCCCCCCAGTCCGTGGCCGACCACCTGGAAGCCCGCGTACGCGAGTCGTACCTCGCCGTCGACACAGTGGTGTACCGGGGCGGCCGCCAGGGCGCCTTGCTGCTGATCGGGGTCGAGTAGCGCCGCGTCGGGCCCAACCGCCGACGCGCCGCGGCCCCGCCACCCCCATCGCCCCGCCCCCTACCCCTGCACCACCCGCAACACCTGCTCAGCCTCCTTCAGCCGTCCCTGGGCCGTCTCGTCCTCCGTAGCCGACTCGTCGTACGCCGCGAGGACCGCACGCGCGCGTGCGGTCGCTTGGGTGGGGCGGCTGAGGTCGGCTTCCAGCCAGGCTGCGGCCAGTTCGGCGGCGGTGCGGTGGTGCAGGGCGTTGTCGCCGAGGGACGTGAAGACCGTGATCGCCTCGGTGACGTGGGTGAGGGCGGCCTCGAGTGTGGTCCGGATCGCGTCGTCGTCGGCGTCCTCGGCGGCGGAGCGGGCGAGCAGGTCGCCGAACTGGCGGTGGGTGTGGCCGAGTTCGGCGACCAGGCGCTCGCGGGCCTCCTCGGCGGAGCCGTCCGCGTCGAGTGCCGACTCGCACTCCCGGACCGCCCGCGCCATCAACTCCCGTGCCGCGCCCGCCCCGTCCTCCTCGCGGAGCGCCAACCACGCGCGTGCGCGCAGCGAACGCACCAGGCCGTGGACGTCGCCGAGCGAGCGCCACAGCTCGCCCGCGCGTGCGTACGCCCGGTCGGCGTCGGCGGACAGCCCGGCCGCCCCGAGGGACTCGGCGGCGAGATGCGCGAGCGTGGCATGGTCGCGCTGCTCGGGCCAGTGGCGGGCGATCTCGGCGGCCTGCAACCGCCGTTCGGCCGCCGCCCGGTGCTCGCCCAGCTCGCTCAGGCAGTCGCCGAGCCACCACTGCGTCTGTACGACCACCCCGTCGCCGTGCGTCTCCTCGCTCAGGTCCGGCAGCGCCGACTCCAGCACCTCCGCGGCCTCGGCGAACCGCCCCTGCCGCAGCAGGAACCCGCCCAGCTGATGCCGCGCCCAGGCCCCGAACGTCGGCCCCTCGCCCGCCTCGTCGGCCCAGTGCGCCGACTCCAGGGCGTGCTCGGCGGCCTCCACTGCCAGCCCGCGCCCACCCAGCACCTCGGCGAGCTGGAGGTGCAGCTGGGCCCGCCCGACCGCCTCCAGATGCGCTCCGCCGTGCTCCAGGGCCGCCCGCAGCGCCCGCTCCGCCCCCGCGGCGTCGCCCAGGTGGTGCGACAGGCCGGCCAGTCGTGCCTCGTACTCCACCGCGAACCACGGCAGCCCCGCCTCGACGAAGGCGGCCGAGGCCCGCCCGAACAGTTCCACGGCCTTCTCCAGGTCGCCCCGGCGCACCGCCAGCTCCGCGAGCATGGCCTGCGCCTCGGCGTACCGCGACGCGATCCGCACGTCGTCCCCGGCATGCCCGCCGACCAGCGCGAGCAGCTCGCGCACGGCGGACTCGGCCGCCCCGAGAACCGTTTCGTCAGGCGCCCCGCCCGGCGTCCCGTCCGCTGTCTCCCCGGCGTCCAGCACCCGCCGCATCAGCACCCGCGCCCGCCCCACCAGCACGGACGCCGTCTGCCGTACGCCCGTGGCGTCCTCGGCGTAGAGCGCCAGAATCCGGTCGTACGGCTCGGCGACCGCGGCCAGCGCCTCGTCCACGCGGCCCGTCAGCGCGCGTACGTACGCGGCACGCGTGCGTGCCGCCAGTGCCTCCCCCGGGTCGCCCGCCTCCTCGTACAGCGCGGCCGCCCGCTCGAAGAGCTCGGCGCCCTCGGGCCCCCGGTCCATCGCCTCGTGGTCGGCGATCTCCGCACGGTCGCGGGCGTCCAGCTCGACGTCCGCCGCCGCGCGCGAGACCGCCGCCCAGGCCTCCATCGCGTTCGGCTGCAGGGTGTCCGACATCCGGCGTGCCTCGGCCAGCAGGGCCGCGAGGTCCGGCTCCTGCCCGGGTGCCGCGGCGGGTGCCGCGGGCGCGGGGGCCCGGTGCGCGGTGACGGGATGCGCCGTACGCACGCCGAGCGGCAGCCGTTCCACCAGTTGGGGCTGCGCCATGCGCGCGCGTGCCCGTTCGCTCACGTGCGAGGTGCCGTTGCGCTCGTCGAAACGCCCGGCCAGGGCGAGCGCCTCCGCACGCGCGTGCGCGGCGAGTTCACGCGCCGTCCACGTCCGGCCGGCCGGACCCGGCACCTGCCGGTCGCCCAGCCCCGCTGCCTCCAGACGCTCCATGAGCAGCGCCACCACGCTCAAAAAGTCCAGCCTGCTGCGCGGGTGCCCGGTGTCGGTGAAGTACGCCGGCCGCTCCGCGAGCAGCTCCAGGCCGCGTGCCTCATTGCCGCTCAGGGCGCAGAACTCCACGTGGTCGGCGTAGGCGCTCCGCATGCTCTCCATGCCCCGCACCAGCCGGAAGCCGCGCAGATGGTGCGCGCGTGCCTCGTCCGTGCGGCCCAGCCGCAGCAGCGGCGCCAGGGAGGACGCGAGGACGGCGTGCGGCTCGTGGGCGCAGGTGAACTCCCCGCCCAGCACCGGCGCCCACAGCGCCAGCGCCTCGGCGTCGCGCCCCTGCTCCGCCTGCCACCAGCCCTGCTCGTGCAGCTCGCACGCATGGCAGTCGGCCATGCTGTCGCGGTCGGCGGCCAGCCACGCGGCGTACGCCCGCTCCGCGCGCGGGACGTCCCCGAGGTGTGCGGCCACGCTGAACTCGGCGTTGCGCACGGCCCGTTCGGAGTGCCCGGCGAGACGGTAGCGGTGCTCCATCTCGCCGAGCCACTTCTCGATCGAGGCGAGCGGGATGTGCGGCTGCTGGATCATGCCGGACGACATCCACTTGAAGACCCAGTGCAGCGTGTGCACCTCGTACTCGTCGAAGTCCTCGGGCCGTTCGTCCCACATGCGCAGCAGGCGCGCGAAGGGGACGAACATCTTGTCCTTCTCGGAGCTGTAGTTGTAGACCTTCAGCTGGTGCCCGAGCGCCTCGATCACGGCGAGCGGTATGCCCAGTTTCTCGGCCTCGGCGAGCAGTTGCTCCGCGCGCGCGTTGCGCGCCGGGCCCTCCGGCTGTTCGCCGTTCTCCGCCATCGCCCGGCGCAGGGAGTCGAAGTCGGTGATCCCGCTCATCAGAAACCGCCCCCCGAGGAGTCGCCGGTCGCACCGGAGTCGTCCGTCGTATCGGAGTCGCCCGTCGTATCGGATGCGCCATGGGTGGCCCATTCCAGCAGGCCGATGAACGCGCGGTTCAGCAGCGCCGTGTCCGCCGGCCGCAGCGGGCGCTGCGCCATCAGCAGCGCCTGCCCGTAGAGGGACTCCGTGGCCGTGCCGATCAGTTCCGCGTCGCGCAGCGAACTGATCCTGCGGATCAGCGGGTTGAGATGGTTGAGCACCAGACGCGCGCGGGGCGCACCGCCGCGCAGCGAGCCCAGGATCCCGGCCCACAGGTCGTCCGCCTGTGCCTCGGCCTCGGCGCGGGCCTGCTCGTGCCGGGCGGCCCGGTCGTCGAGGTGCAGGGCGGGGACGGAGAGCGGGTGGAAGGACCTCAGTGCAATGTCACATTGCAGAGCGTCCAGCCGGGCCCGCGCGACCGCCAGGAACTCCGACAGCGCCAGCTCCTCCGCCGGATCCACCGCGTCCAGATGCGCCGTCACGGTGTCCGCGTCCAGCTCGGCGACCACCGTCCCGGGCCGCACCGACGGCAGCGCCTCGACCAGCTCGCTGTCGTACGTGTAGCCGCCGTTGACCACCCCGACGCCCTGCGCGGAGGCGATCGGCGCGACCTGCCGGTACTCCTCGACGGTCCGCGTGAAGTGCACCACCGGGTGCCGCTGGGCGAACTCCTCCAGGGACAGCCGCCCGTCGGTCGTCTCGAAGGGCAGCCACGGCAGCATCGTGCGCAGCATCTCCCGGTCGTGCCGCGCCAGGGACTTCACCCCCAGGTGGTGCACGGACAGGAAGGCCGCGAGCCGCTCCGGATCACCGGCCGCGAGCCCGGTCAGCCAGGACCGGATCCGCTCGCCCAGCGCCTCCCGCACGGCCGCCAGCGTCTCGTCCTCGTACAGCGACTCGCGCGAGGCCGTGGGCCGCAGGCTGTCCGTGTCCAGGACGCAGCGCACGAAGAACGCCCAGTCGGGCAGCAGCTGTTCGGCCCGCTCGGTCAGCAGCATGCCCTTGAGGTGCACACGGTGCGTCGCCCGCTGTGCCGGGCTGACCGCCGACGGCAGCACGTACGCCACCCCGCGGATCCCGGCCAGCGGCACGTCCAGCTCGATCGAGTCCAGCGGCGTGAAGCCGAACAGGTCGTGGCAGTGCCGGGCCAGGGCCACCCGCCGGGTGGCGGGGGAGGGGTACGGGCGGTCCCAGGGCGCCGGCAGATCGGTGACCGCCTCGTCGCCGACCCGGACGTCGTACGGCAGCAGTGAGCCGAAGTCCCGTGCCAGCGTGAGCACTCGCTCGGGCGTGAGCCACTCGCCCGCGCCCGCCCGCGCCGTCAGATGCACGGTGGTGCCCGGTTCGGGCCGCGCGTCGTGCGGCAGCGTCCGCACCGTGTACGAACCGTCGTCGCTCGCCGTCCACTCGACGGGCGCCGCGTCCGGCGTACGGGCGCTGCGGCTGACCACCCGGATCCGCTCGGCGACCACGAAGCAGGCCAACAGGCCGATGCCGAACTGCCCGAGGAAGTCGGAGCGGACCTCCTGGATCCCGGCGGCGGTCGGGTCGGCCCGCTTGGAGCTGCGCCCGATGGTGGCCAGCAGGCTGTGCACATCGGCCTCGGTGAGGCCCACGCCCGTGTCCTCGACCCGCAGGGCGGCGCCGTCCTGGGAGTCCACGTGCAGCCGCACCCGCGCGGGGGCGTCGGGCTGCTCCGCACGGCGGGCCGTGATGGCGTCCACGGCGTTCTGCAGCAACTCCCGCAGATAGACCCGGGGACTGGAGTAGAGGTGATGGGAGAGCAGGTCCACCAGGCCGCGCAGATCGACCTGGAAGGTGTGAGGTGACTGGGACGGCTGGGATGACTGTGAGGTCTGGAAGTCCATCGTCGCAGCGCCGGTGGGGGGACGTAGCACGGCGCGGGGTCGGGCGGTCCCAGGTGGGGCGGTGACCGCGGGCATGGCCGGAGCGCGCCATCCTACGGCCGGAACCAGCCGTCTGACCAGGGGTTTCCCGGGACGTATACGGCAATGTCAGTGGCGTGGTGTGCAATGGATCTCGTGCCCGCACTGCAAGAACCACTGCAACAGCCGCTGAAGTCGGTGCTCGGCCCCGCCACCGCGAAGGTGATGGCCGAGCACCTCGGCCTGCACACCGTCGGCGACCTCCTGCACCACTACCCGCGCAGATACGAGGAGCGCGGCCAGCTCACCCACCTCGCCGACCTCCCCATGGACGAGCACGTCACGGTGGTCGCGATGGTCGCCGACGCCCGGCTGCACACCTTCGCCTCGGCCAGGGCCCCCCGCGGCAAGGGCCAGCGGCTGGAGGTCACGATCACCGACGGCAGCGGCCGGCTCCAACTGGTCTTCTTCGGCAACGGCGTTCACAAACCCCACAAGGAACTCCTGCCGGGCACCCGCGCGATGTTCGCGGGCAAGGTCTCGGTCTTCAACCGCCGCCTGCAACTGGCCCATCCGGCCTACGAACTGCTCCGCGGCGACGACCCCTCCGAATCCGTCGAGACCTGGGCCGGCGCCCTGATCCCGCTGTACCCGGCCACGGCCAAACTGGAGTCCTGGAAGATCGGCAAGGCCGTCCAGACGGTCCTGCCGGCCGCCCAGGACGCGGTGGACCCCCTCCCTCCCGCGCTCCGCGAGGGCCGGGGCCTGGTCACCCTCCCCGAGGCCCTCCTCAAGATCCACCGCCCGCACACCAAGGCGGACATCGAGGACGCCCGCTCCCGCCTGAAGTGGGACGAGGCCTTCGTCCTCCAGGTCGCCCTCGCCCGCCGCCGCCACGCCGACGCCCAACTCCCGGCCGTGGCCCGCAGACCCAAGCCCGACGGCCTGCTCACCGCCTTCGACGACCGCCTCCCCTTCACCCTCACCGAGGGCCAGCAGAAGGTCTCCCGGGAGATCTTCGACGACCTCGCGACGGAACACCCGATGCACCGGCTGCTGCAGGGCGAGGTCGGCTCGGGCAAGGCCCAGCCGCTCGACTCGCTCGTGCTCACACCTGCCGGGTTCCGCCGTATGGGAGACCTGAAGGTGCGGGACGAAGTCGTCGTGCCGGACGGCGAGCTCGCGCTGATCGACGGTGTCTTTCCGCAAGGAGAGCGTGACGTCTGGCGGCTGGTTCTGTCTGACGGGAGCTCGGTCGAGTGCGACGACGAGCATCTGTGGATCGTCGGCACGAGTTGCGGATGGCATCGTGGACAGGCTCCCAAGGTCATGACCACTCGCGAGATCCGCCTGGACACGTTCAAGGCCAACGGGTCCTCGAAGTGGTACCTCCCGGCGGCCACGCCGGTTGATCTCGGGAGCGACTCGGGACTGCCTCTCGATCCGTATCTGTTCGGTCTACTCCTCGGAGACGGCTCATTTCGTCACAACCTGCGCCTTTCCATCATCGACGACGAGATCCGCGACGCTGTGGCAACAACTGTGGCGCCTGAATGTCAACTGGCCCCGGTGAGGGGTTCGCGCTGTGACTTCACGATCCAACTGACGCGGCGAGCCGGAGGCGTCCGCAATCCTGTGATCCAAACTCTGCGGGACTTGAATCTGTGGGGCGTGACTTCGCACGGTAAATTCGTTCCCGACGAGTTCAAGAACACCTCGATCAAGAACCGTCTCGCGCTGTTGCAGGGGCTTCTGGATACCGATGGCACCGTCGACGCCGACGGCTGGAGCATTTCACTCTGCTCAGCCTCGCGCAGGCTCGCGGACGACGTAGCTTGGCTGGTGCGTTCGCTCGGCGGTCGGGCGCGTGTTCTGCCGAAGAAGGCCGCCTTCAACGTCTCGGTGGCGCTGCCTGACGAATACGCCCCCTTCAGGCTCACCCGTAAGGCAGAACGCGTACGCTCGCGGCCCAAATACAACACCTTCCGGCGAGGGATCCGGGCGGTCGAGTATGTGGGGCGAAAGCCTGTCCAGTGCATCAGCGTCGCGCACCCGAGCCATGCCTACATCACCGACAACTTCACGGTGACCCACAACACGATGGTGGCGCTGCGCGCCATGCTCGCCACCGTCGACGCCGGCGGACAGGCCGCCATGCTCGCCCCCACCGAGGTCCTCGCCCAGCAGCACCACCGCTCCGTCGTCGAGATGATGGGCGAGCTTGCAGAGGGCGGCATGCTCGGCGGCTCCGAGCACGCCACCAAGGTCGTGCTGCTCACCGGTTCGATGGGCACCGCCGCGCGCCGCCAGGCGATGCTGGACCTGGCCACCGGCGAGGCCGGCATCGTGATCGGCACCCACGCACTGATCGAGGACAAGGTCCAGTTCCACGACCTCGGACTCGTCGTCGTGGACGAACAGCACCGCTTCGGGGTCGAGCAGCGCGACGCCCTGCGCGGCAAGGGCAAGCAGCCCCCGCACCTCCTGGTCATGACGGCCACCCCCATCCCCCGCACGGTCGCCATGACCGTCTTCGGCGACCTGGAGACCTCCGTCCTCGACCAGCTCCCCGCGGGCCGCTCACCCATCGCCTCCCATGTGGTCCCGGCCGCCGACAAGCCGCACTTCCTCTCCCGCGCCTGGGAGCGCGTGCGCGAGGAGGTGGAGAACGGCCATCAGGCGTACGTCGTCTGCCCCCGCATCGGCGACGACATCGACCAGGCCGACGCGAAGAAGTCCGGCAAGAAGCAGTCCCCGGAGGACGAGGCGGAGAAGCGCCCCCCGCTCGCCGTCCTCGATGTGGCGGCCCAGCTCGCCAAGGGCCCCCTGCAGGGCCTCGCCGTCGAGGTGCTGCACGGCAGGATGCACCCCGACGACAAGGACGCCGTCATGCGCCGCTTCGCCGCCGGCGACACCGACGTCCTGGTCGCGACGACGGTCATCGAGGTCGGCGTCAACGTCCCGAACGCCACGGCGATGGTCGTCATGGACGCCGACCGCTTCGGCGTCTCCCAGCTCCACCAGCTCCGCGGCCGCGTGGGCCGAGGCTCCGCCCCCGGCCTCTGCCTCCTGGTCACCGAGATGCCCGAGGCCACCCCCGCCCGCCAGCGCCTGGGCGCCGTCGCCTCCACCACCGACGGCTTCGAACTCTCCCGCATCGACCTCGAACAACGCCGCGAGGGCGACGTCCTGGGCCAGGCCCAGTCCGGCGCCCGCTCCAGCCTCCGCGTCCTGGCCGTCATCGAGGACGAGGACGTCATCACAGAAGCCCGAGAGGAGGCAGCCCGCCTGGTGGCGCAGGACCCCGACCTGACCTCACTCCCGGGCCTCCGAACAGCTCTGAACGCCCTCTTGGACGACGAAAGAGAGGGGTACCTGGAAAAGGGCTGAGGGGGAGGTGTCTTTAGGGGCGCGGGGCTGTAGTCCATCTGCGGCTACCGCCGCGCGGGCGCGACCAGCCACAATGAACCTGAAGCCGCCCACAATCCAAGGACCCCAGATGACCCGCGTGATCGCCGGCGAAGCCGGCGGACGACGCCTCCAGGTGCCCCCAGGCAACAACACCCGCCCCACCTCGGACCGCGCCCGAGAGGCCCTCCTCTCCACCTGGCAGTCCCTCCTAGGCGCCCCCCTGGACGGCGAGCGCGTCCTCGACCTCTACGCCGGCTCCGGCGCAGTCGGCCTGGAAGCCCTCTCACGCGGCGCGAGCCACACCCTCCTGGTCGAGGCGGACGCCCGCGCCGCCCGCACGATCCGGGAGAACGTCAAGAGCCTCGGCCTCCCGGGCGCCGAGGTCAGATCGGGCAAAGCCGAACAGATCATCCAGTCACCGGCGCCGGCGGACCCGTACGACATCGTGTTCCTGGACCCTCCGTACCGTGTCACGGATCACGATCTTCGGGAGATCCTGCTCACACTCCGCTCGGGGGGCTGGCTCGCGCCGGAGGCGATCGTCACCGTGGAGCGCAGCACCCGAGGCGGCGAATTCGGGTGGCCGGACGGCTTCGAGGCCATCCGGTCCCGTCGCTACGGCGAGGGAACGTTTTGGTACGGTCGCGCCGCCTCTACGTGCGAAAACGCACGATGACCGGACCGGAGAGCGAGGGATCACCAGTGCGCCGCGCCGTATGTCCCGGGTCGTTCGACCCGATCACCAACGGACACCTAGACATCATTTCCCGCGCCTCCCGTCTGTACGACGAGGTCTACGTCGCGGTGATGATCAACAAGGCCAAGAAGGGCCTGTTCGAGATCGACGAGCGGATCGAGCTGATCCGCGAGGTCACCGCCGAGTACGAGAACGTGCGGATCGAGGCGTTCCACGGCCTCCTCGTCGACTACTGCAAGCAGCGCGACATCCCCGCCATCGTCAAGGGCCTGCGCGCGGTCAGCGACTTCGACTACGAGCTGCAGATGGCCCAGATGAACAACGGCCTGTCGGGCGTGGAGACGCTGTTCGTGCCGACCAACCCCACCTACAGCTTCCTTTCCTCCTCCCTCGTCAAGGAGGTCGCCACCTGGGGCGGAGACGTTGCGCACCTGGTGCCGCCGGTGGTCCTGGAGGCCCTCAACAAGCGCCTGCGCAAGGACTGATGAGACCGGCGGACCGATGGGGCTACAGTCGTCCCGTCCGTCTCCAACACATCGGTAGAGAGTGGCGAGCACACGGTGGACGTGCAGAAGAAGCTCGACGAGATCGTCGCGGCGGTCTCCAGTGCCCGGGCCATGCCCATGTCGGCCTCGTGCGTGGTCAACCGCGCGGAGCTGCTCGCCCAGTTGGAAGAGGTCCGCGCGGCGCTGCCCGGTTCCCTCGCGCAGGCGCAGGAGCTGATCGGCGACCGTGAGCAGATGGTCGAGCAGGCCCGCCAGGAGGCCGAGCGGATCATCCAGACGGCGCACGCCGAGCGCGGCTCGCTGATCTCCGACACCGAGGTCGCCCGCCGCTCGCAGAACGAGGCCGACCGGATCATCGCCGAGGCCCGCCAGGAGGCCGAGGAGATCCGCGCCGAGGCCGACGACTACGTCGACTCCAAGCTCGCCAACTTCGAGGTCGTCCTCACCAAGACCCTCGGCTCCGTCGGCCGCGGCCGCGAGAAGCTCCTCGGCACCGGCCCGGGCCTCGACGAACAGGGCTACGAGGACGAGGACGCCCCCGAGCGCAGCCACGACCCGGAGACCCTCCGCAAGGACGCCGACGCCTATGTGGACGTCAAGCTCGGCGCCTTCGAGGCGGTCCTCGCCAAGACCCTGGAGGCCGTCGGCCGCGGCCGGCAGAAGCTGCACGGCCGGATCGCCAGCGACGACCTCAGCGCCCTCGCCGACGACGCCACGTCCTTCCAGCACTCCAGCGACGCCGACTACCTGGCCGACCTCACGGCCCTCGCCGAGCAGGACGCCGCGGCCACCGCCCCGGCCGAGCAGCCGCAGCCCGTCCAGCAGCAGGACTACGCACAGGCCCAGCCGGCCTACGGCTACCAGCAGCAGGCCGACCCGTACGCCGGCGCCTACCAGCAGCAGGGCTACGGCCAGCAGGACGTCTACGGCTACCAGCAGGCGGATCCGTACGGATACCAGGGCTACGACCCCCAGCAGGCGGCGTACGACCAGAGCCAGCTGCAGCAGAGCCAGATGCAGCAGGGCCACCAGGTCCCGCAGGGGCACGACGCCTACGCCCTCGACGAGACCAGCCTCTTCGACACGGGCATGATCACGCCCGAGCAGCTGAGGGCGTACGAGCAGGGGCGCGGCCAGTAAGAACCCGCGGATTGGGCCGTGAGCGAAAGGACCGGTATCCTGGCTCTTCGGTCGCGTGCACGTCCGCGATCAGCGCTGCCCACCGGCACCGGAGGGCGGCGTCCCTCTGAGCTCTGAAGATCGAAAGCAGGAATGGCCCCCAACGCTCGCCTCGACCACCGAAACCCCCTCGTGTTCGACACGCACGAGCTGGGACGGCGTCCCGGTGCGCTGCAGCGGCTGTCCCGCACGATCGACGCCCCCAAGGACCTCGGTCTCGTGGGGGTCGTCGGAGTGCCGGAAGGCGCCCCGGTGGAGCTAGACCTCCGTCTCGAGTCGGTCATGGAAGGGGTGCTTGTCACAGGCACCGCCCGTGCACAGGCCGAGGGGGAGTGCGTAAGGTGTCTGGAGCCTCTTCGACTCGACGTCGAAGCGGAATTCCAGGAGATGTTCTCGTACCCTGACGCCGATGACCGGGGCCGCCCCAAGGCGGAGCCGGCCGACGACGCCGAGGAAGACGAGGACAGGCTCTTCATCGAGGACGGCTTGTTCGACCTCGAGCCCGTGCTGCGTGATGCGGTGGTGCTCGCACTGCCGATGCAGCCGGTGTGCCAGGACGACTGCCCAGGTCTGTGCTCCGAGTGCGGAGCCCGGCTGGCGGACGACCCGGACCACCACCACGACGCCGTCGACATCCGTTGGGCGGCACTGCAGGGACTCGCCGGTTCACTCGAAGACGGCGAGAAGGACGAGATGAGCGGCGCTGACGCGGAAGCGGGCGTCGACGAGAAGCAGGAGAAGTAGCCGTGGCTGTTCCGAAGCGGAAGATGTCGCGCAGCAACACGCGCCACCGCCGGTCGCAGTGGAAGGCTGCGGTCCCCACCCTGGTTGCGTGTGAGCGCTGCCACGAGCCCAAGCAGCAGCACATCGCGTGCCCGTCTTGCGGCACTTACAACAAGCGCCAGGTCCTCGAGGTCTGAGCGGCTGGTGAGAGGCATCGTGTCCACTGCCAAGAAGGCGGATGACGCCAAGGCGGATCCACCCGCCAAGAAGAAGGCGGACAACACGGCCTCGTCCCACACGCTTCTGGAAGGGCGGCTCGGGTACAAGCTCGAGTCCGCCCTTCTGGTGCGTGCGCTGACCCACCGTTCGTACGCGTACGAGAACGGCGGTCTGCCGACCAACGAGCGGCTGGAGTTCCTCGGGGACTCCGTGCTCGGCCTCGTGGTCACGGACACGCTGTACACCACCCACCCCGACCTGCCCGAGGGCCAACTGGCCAAGCTGCGGGCCGCGGTGGTCAATTCTCGTGCGCTGGCGGAGGTCGGTCGCGGTCTGGAACTCGGCTCCTTCATCCGGCTCGGCCGGGGCGAAGAGGGCACGGGAGGCCGGGACAAGGCGTCCATCCTCGCCGACACCCTGGAAGCGGTGATCGGCGCGGTCTATCTCGACCAGGGCCTCGATGCGGCCTCCGAACTGGTGCACCGCCTGTTCGACCCGCTGATCGAGAAGTCCTCGAACCTCGGAGCCGGCCTGGACTGGAAGACATCCCTCCAGGAGCTCACCGCGACCGAGGGGCTCGGCGTGCCCGAGTACCTGGTCACGGAGACCGGCCCCGACCACGAGAAGACCTTCACTGCTGCCGCCCGCGTCGGAGGCGTCTCGTACGGCACCGGCACCGGCCGCAGCAAGAAGGAGGCGGAACAGCAGGCCGCCGAGTCCGCCTGGAGGTCCATCCGGGCCGCGGCGGACGAGCGAGCCGAAAAGGCGGCGGCCGAGAAGGCCGCCGAGGACGGTCAAGGTCCGTCGTCCGTCTCCGCCTGACAGGGGTTCTGGCCCGCCGTGGCCCCTGTCCGACGAACAGCGCAACCTGAGCGCCCGCCCCGCCCGGGGCGGGCGCTCGGATCGTCCACAGTCCGGTACGGGAGCCGTCATGCCCGAGTTGCCCGAGGTCGAGGTCGTCCGGCGCGGCCTGGAGCGGTGGGTCGCCCACCGTGTCGTCGCCGACGCCGAGGTGCTGCACCCGCGTGCCGTACGGCGCCATGTGGCCGGTGCCGACGACTTCACGCACCGCCTCAAGGGGCACCGCGTCGGCGTGCCCAGCCGCCGCGGCAAGTATCTGTGGCTGCCCCTGGAGGACACCCACCAGTCGGTCCTGGCCCACCTCGGCATGAGCGGCCAGCTCCTGGTCCAGCCGGATGCGGCCCCCGACGAGAAGCACCTCAGGATCCGCGTCCGCTTCGCCGACGACCTCGCCACGCAGCTGCGCTTCGTCGACCAACGCACCTTCGGCGGACTGTCGTTGCACGACAACACCCCCGAGGGGCTGCCGGACGTCATCGCGCACATCGCCCGCGACCCGCTCGACCCGCTCTTCGACGACGAGGCCTTCCACCAGGCGCTGCGCCGCAAGCGCACCACCGTCAAACGGGCTCTTCTGGACCAGTCGTTGATCAGCGGCGTCGGCAACATCTATGCGGACGAGGCCCTTTGGCGCGCCCGCGTCCACTACGAGCGCCCCACGTCCGGCTTCACACGCCCGCGCACGGCCGAACTCCTCGGCCACGTACGGGACGTGATGAACGAGGCGCTCGCCGTCGGCGGCACCAGCTTCGACAGCCTCTACGTCAACGTCAACGGGGAGTCGGGCTACTTCGACCGGTCGCTGGACGCGTACGGCCGGGAGGGGCTGCCCTGCAAGAGGTGCGGCACGCCGATGCGCCGGCGCCCCTGGATGAACCGCTCCAGCTATTTCTGCCCGAAGTGTCAGCGGGCGCCGCGGACCGCGTCGTAACGCTCGCGGGCGGCGAGGACCTCGTCCATGCGGCCCTCCACCAGACAGACCAGGCTCATCAGCCGTTCGGCGACGTCATGGCCGAGCGGGGTCAGCTCGTAGTCCACGCGGGGCGGGTTCGTCGGCTGCGCCTCGCGGTGCACCAGGCCGTCGCGCTCCAGCGCGTGCAGCGTCTGGGAGAGCATCTTCTCGCTGACACCGTCGACCCGGCGGCGCAGTTCGTTGAAGCGCAGGGTGCGCTCGTGCAGCGCGCACAGGGTCAGCCCGCCCCAGCGGCCCGTGACATGCTCCAGCGTGCCGCGCGAGGGACAGGCCCTGGCGAACACGTCGTACGAGAACTCACGCGCCTGCGTGAACTCCTGCGAGGTCTCCATCCCCCAAGCGTACGCGAACACAGCGCTGCCCAGCAGGCAGCGCTAACCAGGAGACAGTGCTGCTCGGGTCGCCCCTCCGGTCGCCCCGCTCGTCCTCAGTAGCCGAAGTCCTGGGTCCACCACGGGCCGCCCGACCCGAAGTGCACACCGACCCCGAGGGTCTTGAAGTCGCAGTTCAGTATGTTCGCCCGGTGGCCGGGGCTGTTCATCCAGGCGTCCATCACCGCGGCCGCGTCGGCCTGGCCCCGCGCTATGTTCTCGCCGCCGAGGGTGCTGATGCCGAGCGCGGACGCCCGGTCCCACGGAGTGGCCCCGGTGGGGTCCGTGTGGTCGAAGAAGCCCTCCGCGGCCATGGCCGCGCTGAAGGTCTCGGCCAGCTCCGTGAGCGTGCTGTTGGCGGACACCGCGCTGCAGCCGACCTTGGCGCGCTCCTCGTTGACCAGCTTGAGCACCTCCGCCTCGGCGGCGGACTCCGCGGAGACCGTCACCGGCGCGGTCGTTTCCGCGGGCGGCTGGGTCTCCTTCTTCGGCGGCGCGGTCGTCGGCTTCGTGGCGGGCGCCTTCGGCTTCTTCGTCGGCGCCTCGGTGGGCGCCGCCGACGAGGTGGACGGGGCCGGCGACGGCGAGGCCGAACGGTCGGCGCCGCGGCTCGTCGAGGACCCCTGGTCGTCGCGGCCCTGGACATGGCCGGAGGTGCCGCCCTGCTCGGCCGCCGAGTTGGTCGGCGTGCCGGCGGCCTGCACCTTGTCGCCGCCGCCACCCCCGCCGCCGAGCCTGTAGTTGTCGAGGCCGGGCATGGCACCCGTGGCGACCGCGACGGTGCCGATGGCGACCGCGGCGGAGACGCCGAGCAGTCCGCTGCGCACCGGCGTCACGGCCTTCTTCTTGCGCCGCGACCCACCGCGCCCCGAGCCCTTGCGGGGCGCGAGCCCGTGCTCCGGGAAGACGGTGGTGAAGTCCTCCTCGGAGGCGAAGAGGTAGGCGGCACTGCGCGCCTCGGCCTCCGCGTACTGCTCGGTGCGTATCTCGCCGTAGCTGTCGGTGGCGACCCCGGCGGCGACCTCCGCGGGGGCGTCGCTGCCGGCCTCGGTGGCGTACTCGTCGGAGCGCAGATACGGGGCGATGCCGATGGTCGGCTCCGCCTCACCCGCGTAGGTCTCCGGCGGTTCGTAGCTGTACGAGTACTTCCGGGGGTCGTAGCCGCTCGAGTACGAGCCGTCCCTTCCCGTGACCCCCGTGGCGCGTCCCGTGGCGGCGCGGCCGGCGGCTGAGCGTCGGTGGCGTCCCATGTTCTGGCCTTCCTCGTTCCGTGGCCGTCTCGCGCCCCAACAGGCCCGCGAGTGACCCAACTCACTCGATCGAGTGAGTTTCATATGAGATTCACTGGGTGGGGACGGTACCGCATGGCGCAAGAGGAGGAAGTGTCCGGAGAGACATTGGCCGGTTAGGTTGCACTCATGAGCGAGGATGTGCGACTGGTCGCCTGGGTGCGGGGACGCGTCCAAGGTGTGGGTTTCCGCTGGTTCACCCGGGCCAAGGCCCTCGAACTCGGGGGCCTGAGTGGTTTTGCTCTCAATTTGGGGGACGGACGGGTCCAGGTGGTCGCGGAGGGCCCCCGGGAGCGGTGCGAAGGACTGCTCGGCTGGCTCCGGGGCGACGACACGCCCGGCCGGGTCGACGGTGTCACCGAGATCTGGGACACACCCCGCGGGGGCTACGACGGCTTCGCCATCCGCTGACCCCATTGTGTAAATCGGCCCAGGCGGGGGCGCCGGAACGTGCCAACAGCAGCTGCCGGGAGCAGAAACTGCCTGGTGGTTGCCAAGAACCACTTGTCGTGGCAGGCTCCGCACGTAAGAGAGATCGCCACGCCCCGAGGGCCCCGCAGGAGTCGTAGCGCCGCCGCTTTCCGGCCGCGCACCCCCGGTTGCCCGCCAATACGGGGCGTGATCGTGTTGACCGTCAAACTTTTTGGTGAGACGCTGAAAGCACCCCGCGCACCTTAGCTGTTTGGCATGGATGAACGGCAGCACGAACTCAAGAGTGTCAAGCACCGCGGGTGCGATTCCCTCACGACCCACACCGCTTCGGTCGGTCACTCAGTGTGGAGGACCATCCATCATGGCAAAGGCGCTTCTCGGTTACGTCGGCGGCTCCGACCCTCGACTCCTCGCCGAGATGCGACGGCTCCAGCAGCGTGTCCAGGACCTGGAATCCGAGCTCGTACGGATCCAGGCGGAGAACGACGCGCTCGCGGCTGCCGCTTCTCACGACAGGATCATGGAGAGCATCGACGCACACCAGGCGGAGCCTGCGCTCACCTGATCACTGCATCGAACCGCGACAGCAGTGGTTGGGCCGCCCGTATCAACCGCTAAGTTGTCAGAGTTTGCAAGGGACGCTTCGGCGTCCCTTCTTTCTTTCCCCCGCGCATCCTTTCACTCTCTTCAACATCTGGTGTGCCCTGCACAAACCTGCGTGAAACCGCGAGGTGGCCCGGGTTCATCGTGCGGGACGGCGCCGGAAGGTAGAGTCCGGCGGCGTGCACCTCAAGGCCCTGACCCTCCGCGGGTTCAAGTCGTTCGCCTCGGCGACCACGCTCCGGTTCGAGCCGGGCATCACGTGTGTCGTGGGACCGAACGGCTCGGGCAAGTCCAATGTGGTGGACGCCCTGAGCTGGGTCATGGGTGAGCAGGGCGCCAAGTCCCTGCGCGGCGGCAAGATGGAGGACGTCATCTTCGCCGGCACCACAGGGCGCCCCCCGCTGGGCCGCGCCGAGGTGTCCCTGACCATCGACAACTCCGACGGTGCCCTGCCCATCGAGTACGCCGAGGTCACCATCACGCGGATCATGTTCCGCAACGGCGGCAGCGAGTACCAGATCAACGGCGACACCTGCCGCCTCCTCGACATCCAGGAACTCCTCTCGGACTCCGGCATCGGCCGCGAGATGCACGTCATCGTCGGCCAGGGCCAGCTCGACTCCGTCCTGCACGCCGACCCGATGGGCCGCCGCGCCTTCATCGAGGAGGCGGCCGGTGTCCTCAAGCACAGGAAGCGCAAGGAGAAGGCCCTCCGCAAGCTCGACGCGATGCAGGCCAACCTCGCACGCGTGCAGGACCTGACCGACGAACTGCGCCGCCAGCTCAAGCCGCTGGGCCGCCAGGCCGCCGTCGCGCGCCGGGCCGCCGTCATCCAGGCCGACCTGCGCGACGCCCGCCTGCGCCTGCTCGCCGACGACCTCGTACGGCTGCGGGAGGCCCTGAACGCCGAGGTCGCCGACGAGGCCGCACTGAAGGAGCGCAAGGAATCCGCCGAGCAGGAGCTGAAGAGGGCCCAGCAGCGCGAGGCGCTCCTGGAGGACGAGGTACGCCGGCTCACCCCGCGGCTCCAGCGCGCCCAGCAGACCTGGTACGAACTCTCGCAGCTGGCCGAGCGGGTGCGCGGCACGATCTCGCTGGCGGACGCGCGCGTGAAGAGCGCGACCTCGGTGCCGCCCGAGGAGCGGCGCGGCCGTGACCCCGAGGACATGGAGCGCGAGGCCGCGCGGGTCCGGGAGCAGGAGGCCGAACTCGAAGCGGCCCTGGAGGCGGCCGAGCGGGCCCTGGAGGACACCGTTGCGCACCGGGCCGAGCTGGAGCGCGAACTCGCCCACGAGGAACGGCGCCTGAAGGACGTCGCCCGTGCCATCGCCGACCGCCGTGAGGGGCTTGCCCGGCTGAACGGCCAGGTCAACGCCGCCCGTTCGCGCGCCGCCTCCGCCCAGGCCGAGATCGACCGCCTGGCCGCCGCCCGTGACGAGGCGCAGGAGCGTGCGGTCGCCGCCCAGGAGGAGTACGAGGCGCTGCAGGCCGAGGTCGACGGCCTGGACGCCGGCGACGCCGAACTCGGCGAGCGGCACGAGGAGGCGAAACGCCAACTGGCCGACGCCGAGGCCGCGTTGACGGCGGCCCGGGAGGCGACCACGGCGGCGGAACGCAAGCGCGCGGCGACCCAGGCACGGCACGAGGCGCTGGCGCTGGGACTGCGCCGCAAGGACGGCACGGGCATACTGCTCGGCGCCAAGGACCGCCTCACCGGCCTGCTGGGCCCGGCCGCCGAGCTGCTGACGATCACGCCCGGCTACGAGGTCCCGCTGGCCGCCGCCTTCGGCGCGGCGGCGGACGCCCTGGCGGTCACCTCCCCATCGTCGGCGGCCGACGCCATCCGCATGCTCCGCAAACAGGACGGCGGCCGGGCGGCACTGCTCTTGGCGGGAACTCCTGAAGACACCGGTGCGGCAGCCGACCCCAGGGGCGCGGGGAACGGCGCGCCCAGCCACAACGAACCCGCAGCCGCCGAACTCCCACAAGCCGCAGACTTCGTCCGCGCCCCCTCCGACCTCCTCCCCGCCATCCGCCGCATCCTCCACGGCATCGTCGTGGTCAACACCCTCGAAGACGCAGAGGACCTCGTCTACACCCACCCCCAGCTCACAGCGGTGACCGCCGAAGGCGACCTCCTCGGCGCCCACTTCGCCCACGGCGGTTCCGCGGGCGCCCCCAGCCTGCTGGAGGTGCAGGCCTCCGTGGACGAGGCCGCCGCCGAGCTGGAGGAGCTGGCGGTGCGGTGCGAGGAGCTGACGCAGGCGCAGCAGACGGCACAGGAGCGCCGTAGGGCATGCGCCGCGAGTGTCGAGGAGCTGGGGGAGCGCCGCCGCGCCGCCGACCGGGAGAAGTCGACCGTCGCCCAGCAGCTCGGGCGGCTCGCGGGTCAGGCGCGGGGCGCGGCAGGAGAAGCGGAACGTTCCGTCGCGGCCGCCGCCCGGGCGCAGGAGTCGCTCGACAAGGCGCTGCAGGAGGTCGAGGAACTCGCGGAACGCCTCGCCGTCGCCGAGGAGATGCCGGTCGAGGAGGAGCCCGACACCTCGGTACGGGACCGGCTCGCCGCGGACGGCGCCAACGCCCGCCAGACCGAGATGGAGGCCCGGCTCCAGGTCCGTACGCACGAGGAGCGGGTCAAGGGACTGGCCGGACGGGCCGATTCGCTGGACCGGGCCGCGCGCGCGGAACGCGAGGCACGCGCGCGTGCCGAACAGCGCCGGGCGCGTCTGAGGCACGAGGCTGCCGTGGCGGAGGCCGTCGCCTCCGCTGCCCGGCAACTCCTCGCGCACGTCGAGGTCTCGCTCGCCCGGGCCGACGAGGAGCGCACCGCCGCCGAGGCCGCCAAGGCCCGGCGCGAGCAGGAGCTGACGGCCGCCCGCACCACGGGCCGCGACCTGAAGGCCGAGCTCGACAAGTTGACGGATTCAGTCCACCGGGGTGAGGTACTCGGCGCCGAGAAGCGGCTGCGCATCGAGCAGCTGGAGACCAAGGCGCTGGAGGAACTCGGTGTGGAACCCGCGGGACTCGTGTCCGAGTACGGCCCGCACCAGCTGGTGCCGCCCTCGCCCCCCGCCGAGGGCGAGGAGCTGCCGGAGGACCCGGAGCACCCGCGCAACCGGCCGAAGACCTTCCACCGCGCCGAGCAGGAGAGGCGGCTCAAGGCCGCCGAGCGTGCGTACCAGCAGCTCGGCAAGGTCAACCCGCTGGCGCTGGAGGAGTTCGCGGCGCTGGAGGAGCGCCACAAGTTCCTCAGCGAGCAGCTGGAGGACCTGAAGAAGACGCGCGCCGATCTGCTGCAGGTCGTCAAGGAGGTCGACGAGCGTGTCGAGCAGGTCTTCACGGACGCCTACCGGGACACCGCCCGGGAGTTCGAGGGAGTCTTCAGCCGGCTCTTCCCCGGCGGCGACGGACGGCTGATCCTCACCGACCCCGACAACATGCTCACCACGGGTGTCGACGTCGAGGCGCGTCCTCCGGGCAAGAAGGTCAAGCGGCTGTCGCTGCTCTCGGGCGGCGAGCGGTCGCTGACGGCCGTCGCGCTGCTGGTGTCGATCTTCAAGGCCCGGCCGAGCCCGTTCTACGTCATGGACGAGGTCGAGGCCGCCCTCGACGACACCAACCTCCAGCGGCTGATCCGCATCATGCAGGAGCTGCAGGAAGCCTCGCAGCTCATCGTGATCACGCACCAGAAGCGGACCATGGAGGTCGCGGACGCGCTCTACGGCGTCTCCATGCAGGGCGACGGCGTGTCCAAGGTCATCTCGCAGCGGCTCCGCTGACGAGGTCACGGACGCCGTCACGTTTTCTTCAAGAAGTGAACACGGCCGTGCCTGGCAGGTATCTAGAAGCTCACACTCGACCCCCTATTGACTTCGAAACTTGAAGGCATAGTCTCGGGAAAGTTGCTTTTGACCTTCAGGTGTGAGTGGCGCGTACCTGTGCGCCACTTGAACCTGACAGGCGCCCCCCACTCCGGCAGCGACGCCGGTGGCCCGAGGAGTTCCCACGTGACCAGCACTGAGCAGGCACCCAAGTCAGGAGCCGGTTCGGCTCATCCCGAGCACCTCGGGCGCGTCGTCTTCATCGCGGCGGCAGCCGCCATGGGCGGTTTCCTCTTCGGCTACGACAGCTCCGTGATCAACGGCGCCGTCGAAGCGATCCGGAGCCGCTACGACATCGGCTCCGCCGCCCTCGCGCAGGTCATCGCCGTCGCCCTGATCGGCTGCGCCATCGGCGCCGCGACCGCGGGCCGGATAGCCGACCGCATCGGCCGCATCCGGTGCATGCAGATCTCCGCCGTGCTCTTCACCATCAGCGCCGTCGGCTCGGCGCTGCCCTTCGCCCTGTGGGACCTCGCCTTCTGGCGCATCGTCGGCGGCTTCGCCATCGGCATGGCCTCGGTCATCGGCCCGGCCTACATCGCCGAGGTCGCCCCGCCGGCGTACCGGGGCCGGCTCGGCTCCTTCCAGCAGGCCGCGATCGTCGTCGGCATCGCCGTGTCGCAGCTGGTCAACTGGGGTCTGCTCAACGCCGCGGGCGGCGACCAGCGCGGCACCCTGCTGGGCCTGGAGGCCTGGCAGGTCATGCTCGGCGTGATGGTGATCCCGGCCATCGTCTACGGCCTGCTCTCCTTCGCCATCCCCGAGTCCCCGCGCTTCCTCATCTCCGTCGGCAGGCGCGAGCATGCCCGCGAGATCCTCGGCCAGGTCGAGGGCGGCGGCGCCGAGCGCCTGGACGCCCGCGTCGGCGAGATCGAGCACGCGATGAGGAGCGAAGAGAAGTCCTCCTTCAAGGACCTGCTCGGCGGCGGCTTCTTCTTCAAGCCGATCGTCTGGGTCGGCATCGGCCTGTCGGTCTTCCAGCAGTTCGTCGGCATCAACGTCGCGTTCTACTACTCCTCGACGCTGTGGCAGTCGGTCGGCGTCGACCCGTCGGACTCGTTCTTCTACTCCTTCACGACGTCGATCATCAACATCGTCGGCACCGTGATCGCCATGGTCTTCGTGGACCGCATCGGCCGTAAGCCGCTGGCCCTGATCGGCTCGGTCGGCATGGTCGTCGGTCTCGCGCTGGAGGCGTGGGCGTTCTCGTACCACCTCGTCGACGGGAAGCTTCCTGCCGCGCAGGGCTGGACCGCCCTGATCGCCGCGCACATCTTCGTCCTCTTCTTCGCCCTGTCCTGGGGTGTGGTCGTCTGGGTCATGCTCGGTGAGATGTTCCCGAACAAGATCCGCGCCGCCGCCCTGGGTGTGGCCGCCTCCGCGCAGTGGATCGCCAACTGGGCGATCACCGCGAGCTTCCCGTCGCTGTCCGACTGGAACCTGTCCGCGACCTACGTGATCTACACGGCGTTCGCGGCGCTCTCCATCCCGTTCGTGCTGAAGTTCGTGAAGGAGACGAAGGGGAAGGCGTTGGAGGAGATGGGGTAGCTGCTCCGCAGGGGGCGCGTTCGTGGTCGTGGGTCGTCTGCAGCGGCGTCGTGGCTGGGCGCGCCGTTCCCCGCGCCCCTTTGGGGTGCTGCGGTCCGTGGTTGTGTGCGGCGGTGTTGTGGCTGGTCGCGCCGTTCCCCGCGCCCCTTTGGGGCGCTGGCTCAGGCGGGCAGTTGAGGGAGTACCTGTTCCGCGAACAAGCGCAGGCTGCGCCAGCCCTCGTCGAGGGGCATTCCTCCGGCCAGGGGGTGCAGTACGAGGTTGTCGAGGCCCTGCTGTACGCACTGGTCGGGGGTGAGGATGCGGTAGATGCCCTCGGCGCGTAGTTCGGGCACGGTTGTCGCGGTCGACTTCACGGCGGAGCGGATGTCGCCGGACTGCCAGGAGGCGTAGGTGCGGGCCTCGTGCAGGAAGTGCCGGCCGTGCTCGGCCCAGGTGCGGTCCGGGTCCTCGGCGATGTGCAGCAGCGGGGTCTCGGCACCCGGCATCATGGTCCAGCCCTCGGTGCCGTACTCGACGAGCCGCTCCTTGTAGTACGCCTCCAGCTCCGGCAGGTGGGCGCTGGGGAAGAAGGGCAGGCCGAGGCGGGCGGCGCGGCGGGCGGCGGCCTTGGAGGAGCCGCCGACCAGCAGCAGCGGATGCGGCTCGGTCTGCGGGCGCGGGGTGATGCGGACCGTGCGGCCCCGGTACTCGAAGGGCTCGCCCGTCCAGGCCTTCAGCAGCGTCTCCAGCACCTCGTCCTGCAGCTTCCCGCGCCGCTTCCACTCCACGTCGAAGATCTCGTACTCCTCGGGCCGGTACCCGATCCCCGCGACCGTCACCAGCCGCCCGCCGCTGAGCAGGTCCAGCACGGCGATCTCCTCGGCCAGCCGCAGCGGGTCGTGCAGCGGGCCGATCACCGCCGAGACGGTCACCGCGACCTGGCTGGTCGCGCCGAAGACGGCGCCCGCGAAGGCGAAGGGTGAGGGCAGCCAGTTGTTGGCGACTCCGTGGTGCTCCTCGGTCTGCACGGTGGTGATGCCGTGCTCATCGGCGTAGGCCGCCATCTCCAGGGCCGCCCGGTAGCGGGCGCCGAGGGAGGCGGGGGTGGCGTCGGGTTCGACGAGGTTGAAGCGGACGACCGAGACGGGCATGGGGGCTCCCCTCCACCGGGCGGGTGTGGAGGGGGACGTTAGCTGACGGAGTGTCAGACATCCAGAGGGGTGTCGCCGGACTCCATGACTGATACTGGACGGGTTATGGAAACCGTCATCCTTGCTGTAGTCATCGCCGTGGTCGTGCTCGGCGCGATCGGCGGGCTCGTCATCGGCACCCGGCGCAAGAAGCCGCTGCCCCCGCCCCCGCCCGCCGCGCCCGACATCACCACCCCTCCCGCCGAGCCGCACATCGGCGACGAGGCCGAGACGCCCCGCGACGAACCACGCCGGACGATAGAGGAGGTGGATCTTCCGGACGGCTCGGCGCCCGTCACCGTCGAGGAGCCGCCCTCCCTCGAAGTCCCCGAGATCGAGGTCCCCGAGCCGGCCGCCGGCCGCCTCGTACGCCTCCGTGCCCGCCTCTCCCGCTCCCAGAACGCGCTGGGCAAGGGGCTGCTCACGCTCCTGTCGCGCGAGCACCTGGACGACGACACCTGGGAGGAGATCGAGGACACGCTGCTCACCGCCGACGTCGGGGTGGCCCCCACCCAGGAGCTGGTCGACAACCTGCGCGAGCGCGTCAAGGTCCTCGGCACCCGCACCCCCGCCGAGCTGCGCAACCTGCTGCGCGAGGAGCTGCTGAAGCTGGTCGGCGCCGATCTCGACCGCACGGTCAGGACCGAGCCCGAGACCAGCAAGCCCGGCATCGTGATGGTCGTCGGTGTCAACGGCACCGGAAAGACCACCACCACCGGCAAGCTCGCCCGTGTCCTGGTGGCCGACGGCCGCACCGTCGTCCTGGGCGCCGCCGACACCTTCCGTGCCGCCGCCGCCGACCAGCTGCAGACCTGGGGCGAGCGCGTGGGCGCCTACACCGTGCGCGGGCCCGAGGGCGGCGACCCCGCCTCCGTCGCCTTCGACGCGGTGAAGGAGGGCAAGGAGATGGGCACCGACGTCGTCCTCATCGACACCGCCGGACGCCTGCACACCAAGACCGGGCTGATGGACGAGCTCGGCAAGGTCAAGCGCGTCGTCGAGAAGCACGCCCCGCTGGACGAGGTCCTGCTCGTCCTGGACGCCACGACCGGGCAGAACGGCCTGGTGCAGGCGCGGGTGTTCGCCGAGGTCGTCGACATCACCGGCATCGTGCTCACCAAGCTGGACGGCACGGCCAAGGGCGGCATCGTGGTCGCGGTCCAGCGGGAACTGGGCGTGCCGGTCAAGCTGGTCGGCCTCGGGGAGGGCGCGGACGATCTGGCGCCGTTCGAGCCGGAGGCGTTCGTTGACGCCCTTATCGGAGAGTAGGGCCGACCCCCGGTCCTGGTACGTGCTCGAAGAAGCGCCCGCCTCCAAGGTGCAGTTGGGAGCGGGCGCTTCGCTGTGCGCGGCTGCGGCGCGGGTCTACGGCCGTGACCGATGGGCGACGTAGGCCAGTGTCCCCAGCAGCAGCCGGGCCGCCGGTGGCTTCGAGGCCGAGTCGAGGGCGGGCGGGCGCAGCCAGCGGGCCGGGCCGAGGCCGCCCCGGTCGGACGGCGGGGCCGTGATGTACGCGCCGGGGCCGAGGCCGCGCAGGTCGAGTGCGTCCGGGTCGTCCCAGCCCATGCGGTAGAGCAGCTCGGGCAGTTCGGCGGCGGCGCCGGGGGCGACGAAGAACTGGACGCGGCCCTCGGGGATCGCGCTGACCGGGCCGAGCGGCAGCCCCATGCGCTCCAGGCGGACCAGCGCCCGGCGGCCGGTGGGCCCGGCCACGTCGATGACGTCGAAGGTGCGGCCGACGGCGAGCATGATCGAGGCGCCGGGGCACCCGCTCCACGTCCTGACCACCTCGTCGAGCGTGGCGCCCGCCCCGACCCTGGGCGCGAACTCCAGCGGATGCGCCCCCGGTTCGCCGCAGTCCACCCGGCCGCACGAACAGGCTCCTTGCGCGGCCCGTGCGCCTGCTACGACGTCCCAGCCCCAGAGCCCGGTGAACTCGGCGACGGCGGTGCACTCCGAGGAGCGGCCGCGCCGACGCGAGCCGGAGCGGATCTCGCGGATGCCGCCGATCGTGAAGCCCATACCCCCTCCAACGGGTCCGACGCGTCGGTGGTTACGACGCGGATGCGGATCGTGACCCTGTGTGTCCGCGGAGCCATCCCCTCCGCCTGTCCCGGGCGGCGCCGGAGGTGCCCCGGGTGGTGAACTCGACGGCGCGCGCCCCTGTGTGCATCGCTCCGCCTACTCCCGATCGGTCTATGTCAAGTGAATCGCGTGGAGGCCACCGTGAGTTCATTCGAAGGGGTGGCGAATGGTGGCGTTTCCGGGATCGCCATGGCTGGACGGGTGATCGTAGGATTACTTTGAGTGCACGAGTCCTGGGGGCACATGCACTCGTGGGTATGCCGGGGGCAAGTCGGTATCCCGTTCGAAGGGTGAGAACTGGCGGACGGAGGACCGTATTTACCGGCATTCTGATAGGGCTTGGCGCACTCGGCGACAAGTGGTCTCAGGGATGGGGGCGTTCCAGTGAGCGGCAGCGACGGAAGCGGGACGACCGCGACGTGCACGGACAAGCGCCCCAATGAGCTGCTCACCTCGTGGTTCGTCCGCAGCGGCTGGTCGAAGGGCGAGCTGGCCCGTCAAGTCAACCGCAGGGCCCGCCAGTTGGGGGCCAACCACATCTCCACGGACACCTCCCGGGTGCGCCGCTGGCTGGACGGCGAGAACCCCCGCGAGCCCATCCCCAAGATCCTCTCCGAGCTGTTCTCCGAGCGCTTCGGCTGTGTGGTCTCCGTCGACGACCTCGGTTTGCGCACCGCACGCCAGTCACCCTCCGCGACCGGCGTCGACCTGCCCTGGACGGGCCCGCAGACGGTGGCGCTGCTGAGCGAGTTCTCGCGCAGCGACCTGATGCTGGCGCGGCGCGGCTTCCTCGGGACCTCGCTGGTCCTGTCCGCGGGCCCGTCCCTCATCGAGCCCATGCAGCGCTGGCTGGTGCCCTCCTCCCAGGCGGCACAGCCCCAGCCCGAGCCGTCGGCCGCGTCCCGCCGCCCCGGCCGGCTCTCCCGGCCCGAGCTGGACCTCCTGGAGTCGACGACGGTCATGTTCCGCCAGTGGGACGCCCAGTGCGGCGGCGGCCTGCGCCGCAAGGCGGTCGTCGGCCAGCTGCACGAGGTGACCGACCTCCTCCAGGAGCCCCAGCCCGAGGAGACCACCAGAAAGCTGTTCAAGGTCGCCGCCGAACTGGCCGAGCTCGCCGGCTGGATGTCGTACGACGTGGGGCTCCAGCCCACTGCCCAGAAGTACTTCGTCCTCGCCCTGCACGCCGCCAAGGAGGCCGGCGACAAGCCGCTCGGTTCGTACGTCCTGTCCAGCATGAGCCGCCAGATGATCCACCTCGGCCGGCCCGAGGACGCCCTGGAGCTGATCCACCTCGCGCAGTACGGCAGCCGGGACTGCGCGAGCCCGCGCACCCAGTCGATGCTGTATGCGATGGAGGCCCGCGCCTACGCCAACATGGGCCAGCCCGGCAAGTGCAAGCGCGCGGTGCGGATGGCCGAGGACACCTTCGCCGACGTCGACGAGTGGGACGAGCCGGACCCCGACTGGATCCGCTTCTTCTCCGAGGCCGAACTGCACGGCGAGAACAGCCACTCCTACCGCGACCTCGCCTATGTCGCCGGCCGCAGCCCGACCTACGCCTCGCTGGCCGACCCCGTGATGCAGCGGGCCGTCGAGCTGTTCTCCAAGGACACCGAGCACCAGCGTTCGTACGCACTGAACCTGATCGGCCTGGCCACCGTGCACCTGCTGCAGCGCGAGCCCGAACAGAGCGCGGTGCTGGCCGAGCGGGCGATGCACATCGCCAAGAAGGTCCGCTCCGAGCGGGTCAACACCCGTATCCGAAAGACCGTCGACACCGCCGTACGGGACTTCGGCGGGCTGGCCGAGGTCGTGGACCTCACCGAGAAGCTCGCGATCGAACTCCCGGAGACCGCCGAGGCGGTCTGAACCCCAAGACCCCGGCCGCGGCCGGCCCTCCCGAACTGCCCGACTCGGCTCCCCCATGCCAGGTCATCGGAAGGCCGTCCGCGGCCGGTTCCTTTCCTTCTTCGAAGGTTGCGCCAGGATAACGATCTACCTGTCCGGCATCCGGCAGTTCATCGAGGCGTAACACACACAGCGCCTTCGTCACGGCGGCGAAACAACGAGGGGCTTCCACCGAAACCGTGCTGCGCCAATCTCATGGCGCATAACCGGCCCACCCCTCATGCCCGCTTCAGGCTTCGCCCGCACGGGGCCGTACCAACGACGAGGAGACGCCGATGGCACCAGCCATCACGCTTGCCGCAGACAAGCTGTCTGCCGCCAACACAGGCTTCATGCTCATTGCTTCCGCTCTGGTGCTGATCATGACCCCCGGCCTCGCCTTCTTCTACGGAGGCATGGTCCGGGTCAAGAGCACCCTCAACATGCTGATGATGAGCTTCATCAGCATGGGCGTCATCACCATCCTGTGGGTGCTGTACGGCTTCTCCATGGCATTCGGTACGGACCACGGCTCGCTGATCGGCTGGACCGGCGACTACGTCGGCTGGGCCGGCATCGACAAGATGGACATCTGGTCCGGCTACACGATCCCGGTCTTCGTGTTCGCCGTCTTCCAGATGATGTTCGCGATCATCACGCCCGCGCTGATAAGCGGCGCCATCGCGGACCGCGTCAAGTTCACGGCCTGGACGCTGTTCCTCATCCTGTGGGCCACGGTCGTGTACTTCCCGGTCGCCCACTGGGTCTGGGGCACCGGCGGCTGGGCCTACGAACTGGGCGTGATCGACTTCGCCGGCGGTACGGCCGTCCACATCAACGCGGGTGCCGCGGCGCTCGGCGTGATCCTGGTCATCGGCAAGCGCGTCGGCTTCAAGAAGGACCCGATGCGCCCGCACAGCCTGCCGCTGGTGATGCTCGGCGCCGGTCTGCTGTGGTTCGGCTGGTTCGGCTTCAACGCCGGCTCCTGGCTCGGCAACGACGACGGCGTCGGCCCGCTGATGTTCGTCAACACCCAGATCGCCACCGCCGCCGCCATGTGCGCCTGGCTCGCCTACGAGAAGATCCGCCACGGCGCGTTCACCACGCTGGGCGCCGCCTCCGGCGCCGTAGCGGGCCTGGTCGCCATCACCCCGTCCGGCGGCGCGGTCTCCCCGCTGGGCGCGATGGCGGTCGGTGCCATCGCCGGTGTCGGCTGCGCCGCGGCCGTCGGCCTGAAGTACCGGTTCGGCTACGACGACTCCCTCGACGTCGTCGGCGTCCACATGGTCGGCGGCATCCTCGGCTCCCTGCTGATCGGCTTCTTCGCCAGCGGCAAGGGCCAGTCCGATGTGAAGGGCCTGTTCTACGGCGGCGGCCTGGACCAGTTCTGGAAGCAGTGCGCCGGTGTCTTCGCCGTCCTCGCCTACTCCCTGATCGCCTCCGCGATCCTCGCCTTCCTGCTCGACCGGACCATCGGGATGCGGGTCAGCGAGGACGAGGAGATCTCCGGCATCGACCAGGCCGAACACGCCGAGACCGCGTACGACTTCAGCGGCGCGGGCGGCGGCGCCGCCCGCAGCACCGTGCCCGCCGGTGCAGCAGCCGCCCAGAGCAAGAAGGTGGACGCATGAAGCTCATCACCGCCGTCGTCAAGCCGCACCGGCTCGACGAGATCAAGGAGGCCCTGCAGGCCTTCGGAGTCCACGGCCTGACGGTCACCGAGGCGAGCGGTTACGGTCGTCAGCGGGGCCACACCGAGGTCTACCGCGGTGCCGAGTACACCGTCGACCTGGTGCCCAAGATCCGTATCGAGGTCCTCGCCGAGGACGACGACGCCGAGCAGTTGATCGACGTCATCGTCAAGGCGGCCCGGACCGGCAAGATCGGTGACGGCAAGGTCTGGTCGCTCCCGGTGGAGACGGCCGTCCGGGTCCGGACCGGCGAGCGCGGCCCGGACGCGCTCTGACCGAGGAAGAACAGGAGTCGCTGGGTGACGGGTACGGACGTGCGCAAGGAAGCAGAGGACTCGGGACCCAGCGGCTACGCGGCGGCCCGGCTGCATCTCCTCACCGAGGGGAAGCAGTCCGGGCCGCCGCGCCGTGAGGCCCTGTCCCGGCTCACGGACGACTGGCTCTCGGGGCTCTTCGACGCGGGCGCCGAGGGATCGCGGGGCGTCTCCCTGGTCGCCGTCGGCGGCTACGGCCGCGGTGAGCTCTCCCCGCGCAGCGACCTGGACCTGCTCCTGCTGCACGACGGCGGCGACACCAAGACGGTCGCCGCGCTGGCCGACCGCATCTGGTACCCCGTCTGGGACCTCGGCCTCGCCCTCGACCACTCGGTCCGCACCCCCGCCGAGGCCCGCAGAACGGCCGGCGAGGACCTCAAGGTCCAGCTCGGCCTGCTCGACGCCCGGCACATCGCGGGCGACCGCGGCCTCACCGCCGCGCTGCGCACCGCGGTGCTCGCCGACTGGCGCAACCAGGCACCCAAACGGCTGCCCGAGCTGAAGGAGCTGGGCGCCGAGCGCGCCGAGCGCCAGGGCGAGCTGCAGTACCTGCTGGAGCCGGACCTCAAGGAGGCCCGCGGCGGGCTGCGGGACGCCACCATCCTGCGCGCCGTCGCCGCCTCCTGGCTGGCCGACGCCCCCCGCGAGGGCCTGACCGAGGCCCGGCGCCGGCTGCTCGACGTACGCGACGCGCTGCATCTGGCGACGGGCCGCGCCACCGACCGGCTCGCCCTCCAGGAGCAGGACCAGGTCGCCGCCGAGCTCGGCCTGCTCGACGCCGACACCCTGCTGCGGGAGGTGTACGAGGCGGCACGCGTCATCGCGTACGCCAGCGATGTCACCTGGCGCGAGGTGGGGCGGGTGCTCAAGGCGCGGGCCGTGCGGCCGCGGCTGCGCGCCATGTTGGGCGGCGGGAAGCCGGTCGCCGAGCGCTCGCCGCTCGCCGAGGGCGTGGTCGAGCAGGAGGGCGAGGCCGTGCTCGCCCGTGCCGCCCGCCCCGAGCGCGACCCCGTGCTGCCGCTGCGCGCC
>NZ_JAFJSY010000072.1 GCF_019857225.1 Streptomyces plumbidurans | reverse complement strand
CTCGCCGGGCCGCACGGCCCGGGCACCCGCCTACCCCTACCTGGCCCAGGGTCCGCACACGGCCCGCTCGGAGCGCACACCGGTCACCCCGGCCGGCAGCCGCCGCCCACCGCAGTCGGACCGCGTCGGGCGCGGCGCCACGGCCTCGACGGCGGCCCGGCCCGCGACGGGCGCCTGACCGGCACAAGGACAGCGGGGTCGGTACGCACAACCACCCCCGCACCAGGAAGGCCCCGGTTCCGCCCAGGAACCGGGGCCTTCGTCGTGCATCGGCCGCCTCCGTCGTACGGGGGCCGCGTTCGTCGTGCAGCCGGGCGGGCCGGGGCCCGGAGCGCCTTCTCAGCCCTTCCAGGCCCGCACCACGCGGTCGTCCTCGACCTCGAAGTTCATCCGGCCCACGCGGTACTCCATGGTGATGATCGCCCCCGGCGGCAGCGAGCGGACCGTGGACCATCCGCGGTCGCGGGCGAGCCGCTCGGCGCCGGCCGCGTCGAGGCCGACGTAGGCGTCGGGACTGTCCTGGGGCTCCGCCTGCGGAGTGGGAATCGGTGCCATGCCGCCACGCTAGGCCCTGTCCGGCGGGCAGGGAAGCGGGGCTGGGCCCACGCGGCCCGTATCCCCCTCCGGTCACACTTCTGTCACAGGACCACGACACGCGTTTCCAGCCCGCTCCGTCACCCGAACGGACGCTTCCGTACACCTTCTGCAGGCAATCGAACGTAATTGCCGCGTGTCGCGAACGCTCTTCCAATTCCGCGGCGGAAAGTGCCGTCAGAACTGACTCCGGAGTTCTTTCCCGACCGCTTTCGGGCAAGTCCGCGGGAGCTGACAGAGCATAGGAAATCCATGGCTCCAGCACAGAACCCCCGCACGCCCCCTGTCGGAGCACACGGCCACGCGAGCATCATGGCGTGAGCTCGCGGCCAGGTGTCCGCGGGTTGCGGCGGACCCGGGGCGCAACGAGCGAAGGGGCGAGCGAGCGATGGGGACCCAGACCGTACACACGGCGGCGCGACCGGTGCCCAGTCGGCAGGGGCGGGTGGTCGTCGACTGGCTGACGACCACCGACCACAAGAAGATCGGCCACCTCTATCTGATCACCTCGTTCGCCTTCTTCCTGATCGGCGGGGTGATGGCGCTGCTGATGCGCGCCGAACTCGCCCGGCCCGGGCTGCAGATCATGGACAACCACCAGTACAACCAGTTGTTCACGATGCACGGCACGATCATGCTGCTGCTCTTCGCGACCCCGATGTTCGCGGGCTTCGCCAACGAGCTGATGCCCCTGCAGATCGGCTCCCCCGACGTCGCCTTCCCGCGCCTGAACATGCTGTCGTACTGGTTCTTCCTGTTCGGCGGGCTGATCGTGTTCGGCTCGCTCTTCGTTCCCGACGGGCCCGCCGCCTTCGGCTGGTTCGCCTACGCGCCGCTCAACAGCGAGACGCACTCCCCCGGCGTCGGACCCGATCTGTGGATCATGGGTCTGGCGCTGGCGGGCTTCGGCACGATCCTCGGCGCGGTCAACTTCATCACCACGATCATCGGGATGCGCGCCCCCGGCATGACGATGTTCCGGATGTCGATCTTCACCTGGAACACGCTCTTCACGTCGATCCTGATCCTGATGGCGTTCCCGGTGCTCGCCGCGGCGCTGCTGTGTCTGGAGGCGGACCGGCGGTTCGGGGCGCAGGTCTTCGACGCGTCCAACGGCGGAGCCCTGCTGTGGCAGCACCTGTTCTGGTTCTTCGGCCATCCCGAGGTCTACATCATCGCGCTGCCGTTCTTCGGCATCGTCACGGAGATCCTCCCGGTGTTCAGCCGCAAGCCGCTCTTCGGCTATCTCACGCTGGTCGGCGCGACCATGGCGATCACCGGTCTGTCGGTCGTGGTGTGGGCCCACCACATGTTCGTCACCGGCGGGGTGCTGCTGCCGTTCTTCGCCTTCATGACGTTCCTGATCGCCGTGCCGACCGGCGTGAAGTTCTTCAACTGGATCGGCACCATGATCAAGGGCTCGCTGTCCTTCGAGACCCCGATGCTGTGGGCGACGGGCTTCCTGGTGACCTTCCTGTTCGGCGGTCTGACCGGGGTGATCCTCGCCTCCCCGCCGCTGGACTTCCATGTCTCGGACAGCTACTTCGTGGTCGCGCACTTCCACTACGTCGTCTTCGGCACCGTCGTCTTCGCGATCTTCGGCGGGTTCTACTTCTGGTGGCCCAAGTTCACCGGCAAGATGCTCGACGAGCGGCTCGGCAAGATCCAGTTCTGGACGCTGTTCGTGGGCTTCCACACCACGTTCCTGGTGCAGCACTGGCTGGGCGCGGAGGGCATGCCGCGCCGGTACGCGGACTATCTCGCCGCGGACGGCTTCACGGCCCTCAACACCATCTCGACGATCGGCGCCTTCCTGCTCGGCATGTCGACGCTGCCGTTCCTCTACAACGTCTGGAAGACCGCCAAGTACGGCCAGAAGGTCGACGTCGACGACCCCTGGGGCTACGGCCGCTCCCTGGAGTGGGCGACCTCCTGCCCGCCACCGCGGCACAACTTCACGACCCTGCCGAAGATCCGCTCCGAGTCCCCGGCGTTCGATCTGCACCATCCCGAACTGGCCGCGGTGACGCCTCAGCCCGAGCCAGAGAGCGAGCAAGCCGGTCCCGGGCGGTCCTGATCGCCTCGGTCAGCTCGGCCGGCTCCAGCACCTCGAACTCGAAGCCGGTCAGCATCACGTGAACCACCATCACGTCCAGGCTCGCGGCTCCCGTGCGCAGCAGGCAGGCGTCAGGACCGTCTGCCTCCAGCTGCCCCGCGCTCGGTGAGATCCGCTCAGTGGCCTCCTCGATCGGCACCAGCAGCCGGACGAGCGCGTGCGAGGCGTACGCGCGCGTCGAGACGCCCCGGGAGACGTAGGCGGCGAGGTCCTCGGCGGGCGGGGTGCGCGGGGTGAAGCGCGGGCCGTGCGGCGGCTTCGGCGTGATGCGGTCGACGCGGAACGTACGCCAGTCGTCGCGGTCCAGGTCCCAGGCGACCAGGTACCAGCGGCGCTCGCTGCACACCAGGCGGTGCGGTTCGACGGTGCGGCGGGTGGCGGTGCCGCCGTGGTCGCTGTACTCGAAGCGGAGGCGCTCGGCGTCCCGGCAGAGGTTCGCCAGCGCGGTCAGCAGGGCCGGGTCGACGGCGGAGGACTGCGGGCCGCGCAGCATCGGCACGGTGAAGGCGTTCAGGGCGCTCACACGGCGCCGCAGACGCCCCGGCAGGACCTGCTCCAGCTTGGCGAGCGCGCGTACGGAGGTCTCGCCGATGCCCTCGATGCCCTGTCCGGCGGCCGTGCGCAGCCCGACGGCGACGGCGACCGCCTCGTCGTCGTCCAGCAGCAGCGGCGGGAGTTCGGCGCCGGCGCCCAGCTGGTAGCCGCCGCCGGTGCCGGGGCTGGCGTTGACGGGGTAGCCGAGTTCACGCAGCCGGTCGACGTCCCTGCGCACGGTGCGCGGGGTGACACCGAGGCGGTCGGCCAGATCGGCGCCGGACCAGTCCCGGTGGGCTTGGAGGAGCGAGAGCAGCCGCAGGAGTCGTGCCGAGGTCTCCAACATGATCCGAGTCTGTCAAAGGGCCTCACCGGGCGCGGCGCACGCGGTGACGGACACCGACAGGTCGTTGTCCCGCGTGTAGTACGGCCCGGCCTCGACCGGTCCGTACGGCCCGTCCACGCGCACGCGTGGATACGTGAACACCGGCTTCTTGTCGGCCACGTCGTCGAGCAGCCGCGCGAGCCGCACCTGCGGCCCCGTCTCCCCGGCGGGCCGCAGCCACAGGTCCCACACGCCCGGCTCCAGGGCCGCGTACACCACCTTGAGGCGGAACTCGGCCCGGTCGGCGAGGACTTCGGTCCGCAGCACCGGCACGGGCGCGTGCCGGGCGCGCACCTCGGCGTGGGCGTGCGGGCCGAGCCCGGTGCCGTACACCCGTCCCCGCACGCTCAACACGCCCTGCTCGACGTGCAGTTCGCCGACTTCGGCGTGCGGGGCGCGCAGCCAGCTGCGGACGCTGAGCCTGCCCTGACGGGTGGCGTACGGGATACGGACGGCGACGTGGCCGCGGGCGGCGCCCGGGGTGCGGGCGGCGAGCGAGCGCAGATCGGTGACGCCGGGCGCGAGGCGGCGCGGCTCCCCGGAGGCCACGCGCGCGTAGGCGTCCCAGCGGCCCTCGGGGAGGGCGACGCTGCTGGGCAGGGCGGCACGCAGCCGGCCGTCCCCGGCCGGGGTCAGCGGCAGGCAGACCTCCTCGTGGCCCTCCCGCAGGCGCAGCACGAGCAGGGCGGGGCCGGTCTCCCCGGACGCCGGCACGTCGAAGGTCAGCCCGCCCGCCGAGTCGGCGATGCAGTCGGCGCGCAGCGGTGCGGCCTGCGGGGCCAACGTCGTCATCCGGTCAGGCTCCTTCCTCCCTCGCCCTGTGCTGCCCGGTCAGACCGGTACCGGGGCCCTTTGGTTGCGTTCCGTCGCGGCGGATCTACGGCTGGTAGGGCAGCTGCGGCACGTCGAAGCAGGTGCTGTTCATGTCGCCCTGGGACACCCATCCCTTGCCGTCCTGCCAGCGGGCCACCGACAGACACGTCCTGCGGTGCTTCGGCGGCTCGGCCAGCCGCTCGAAGCGGACCGGGAGCAGCAGTCCGCCGGCGGTGTAGTTCTCGCTGCGGTTCATGGAGGCGTCGACGCACGCGCGCGTGATGCCCGTCCTCGCACACGACCTGGCCGCGTCGGTGAACCACATGGCGGCCGCCCAGCCCTCCAACTGCCACTGGGAGTGCGTCTTCAGGCCCTTGGTGGCGTTGCGGAACCGCCGCACGGCCGGGTCGCTCGTGTCGTCGTAGTTGCGGCTGGAGCCGGTCGCCCACAGGGCGTTGCGGCAGCGCGGGGAGTCCTTGTAGTCGTCGGGGACGGTGGACGTCCAGTTCTGGACGTTGGTGACCTTGGCGATCACCTCGGCGCCGGCCTCGTCCATCGCCTTGCACAGCTGGGCGTTGCCGTGGGTGTCGATGGCGTCGAAGACGAGGTCGGCGCCCTGCTCCTTCAGATCGGCCGCAGCGGCACGGAAGTTGGGCAGCGCGAAGTCGACCTCCTCGGTGACCACCTTGTAGCCCTCGGCCTTGAGCCCCTGCTCGACGAGGCGGGCGTAGGAGGCGGACGCGGCCTGGTTGTACGACACCACGGCGGCCGTGCGGGCGCCCTTCACGCGCTTGAAGTAGCGGTAGACCTCCGTGCCGCCGTAGAGCTTTCCGCCCCAGCCCGGGGTGCCGTCGCGGGGCGCGAGGCTGCCGTAGATGCCATACAGGTGCGGCCAGGTGTCGTAGGCGGCCCCGATGGGCTGGCCGCCGATGTCGGGCACGCGCGCGTGGGAGACGCGGGGGGCGCCCGCGTAGTCCAGCGCGGTGGTGGCGACCAGGGCGACCACCTTGTCGTCGTCGATCAGCTTGTGCACGCAGGAGTTGTCGCCGACGCCGCTGCCACCGTCGTCGCACTCGTGCACCTCCACGGGGTGCCCGTCGATGCCCCCTTGGGCGTTGAGCCGGTCGAACCAGGCCTTGGCGCCGTCGCGGGGGCCGGTGAAGGTGTTGCCGCCGACCGGGCTGGTGGCGCTGGTGACGATGCCGACGCGGACCGGCGCGGCGCTGCTGGGCGCGGGCGCGGCGGTGCGGCCGCCGTGCTCGAAGTCGCTCTCCGGCAGCCGGCTGCCGCAGGCCGTGCCCACGAGGAGCAGCAGCACCGCGGCAGCGGTCTCAGCAGCCGGGGAGAGCCGACGCCGAGGCATTTCCGCTCATGCCGACCAGTGCGCACAGCGTGTTCACGGAGACCTTCCAGGTGCCGTTCTGCTCGACGGCCGTCCCGGTGGCGCCCGGCAGTGCGGTGGCCCCCTTCAGGGTGAGGTCGTAGGTCACGTTCGCCCTGGCAGGTGAGGTGAACTCGACCTTCGTCACCTTCGCCTGCACCTGCCCGCCGCGCTGGTCACCGCTGAACGCCTGCATGACCGGGCCCATCCGGTCGCCGTTCTCCAGGACCGCCTGCTTGTCCTTCATGGACGTGGCCGGGTCGAAGAACTTCTTCCAGTTCTGCTGGATCTGCTTCGTCGCGGCCGTCGGGTCGGCCGGTGCCGTCGCCGGGGCGCTCGTCGTTTTCTCCACGGACGGGGTGGGAGGCGCGCTCTGGCTGCCACCACCGCTGTCGTCGCTGCATGCCGCGAGGACCGGGGCGAGGACGAGTACGAGGGCGGTCAGCGCCGCCGCGCCCCGGCCCGCCGCCCGTGGGCCGCGCCCCCTTGGTGCGTTTGTGCTCCTGAGGTCGCTCCCGAGAACCATCTGGCTCACCACCGGGTGTTGTCCGGGCAAGGTGCGCCCGGTGCTTTCAGGGTCGGCTTGCAGAAGGCATAGTGCAAGTCCATTGGCTTACATGGAAGAGCAGCAGGCATTTGGGCAAGAACGCGACGTGCGGGAGCCAGCGATGCGGACAGGCCGACTGCGAACCGTGCACCCCGTCCTGTGGGCCGGCTGGGCCGCGCTCGCCGCGGGAGCGGTGCTGTGCGTCATCGGCTGGTACGGCATCTCGGGCGAGCGCTTCGCCGAGCGCCAGCTGCCCTACCTCGCCTCCTGCACGGTCCCCGGGGCGGCGCTGATCGTCGCCGGGGCGGTGCTGCTCACCCAGGGCCGCAACGCGCTGGCGGCCGCGCGCGTGGAGGAGCTCTACGGCCTCCTGGTGGCCGCCGGATCCGCCGACACCGACGACGCCGGGCGCGCCGCGGCCCTGCCCCTCGCGGTCAGCGGGGACCTGCTGATGGTGCCGGGCGGCACACTGTGGCACCGTGCGGACTGCCCGCTGGTCGCCGGCAAGGTGGAGGCGGTGCCGGTGGACGCGAAGCTGCTGGTCGGCGGCGAGCTGGGCCCGTGCCCGATCTGCGACCCCGCCGGCGAAACCGGCTGATGTCCTCACTGACGTACGACCTCACGCTGGCCGGTCTCTCGGTCGGCAGCGCGGCGGCGCTCACCGGGATCGGCCTGGTGGTGACCTACCGCGCGACCGGCGTGCTCAACTTCGCCCACGGCGCGATCGCGATGGTGTGCGCGTATGTGCTGCGGCAGTGCGTCGTCGAGTGGGGCTGGCCGCTGTGGCTCGGGGCGACCGTCACGCTCGTCGTTCTGGCCCCGGCGATCGGCGTGGTGCTGGAACGGTTCGTCTTCCGTCCCACGGCGGTCCTGGGCGGTGATCCGGCCCAGACCCTCGTCGCGTCCATCGGCGTCTTCGTGCTCCTGGTCGGCGGGGCGGCGCTGGTGTGGGGACAGGGGGCGCGCAACGACGCGCCCGAGCTGGTGTCGGCGGATCCCTGGGGCCAGTTGGGTGTGGTGCTCGTGCTGGCGGTGGGGGTCGGGGCGGTGATCCGCTGGACGCGGTTCGGCACGGAGCTGCGGGCCGTGGTCGACGACCGGCAGCTGGCGGTGCTCGGCGGGATCGACGCGGACCGGGTGGCGGCGGCCGGCTGGGCGTTCGGCTCCTTCACGGCGGGTCTGACGGGTGTGCTGCTGGCGCCGTATGTCCGGCTGGATCCGTACGGGATGCCGCTGCTCGTCATGGAGGTGGTGGCGGTCGCGGTGGCGGCGCGGATGCGCAGTCTGCCGGTGGCCGTCGTCGTCGCGCTGGGCATCGGCGTCGCGCAGAGCCAGTTGACGCGGCTGCATCCGCCGGGCTGGGGCGCGCCCCTGCTGCAGGCGGTGGGCGCGAACCTGTTCGTCGTCGCCCTGCTGGTGGCGGCGCTGGCACTGCCCCGCATCGGCACCCGCGACGCGCTGCCGCGCACGGCCACCGCGCGCGTGCCGACGCCGCCGGGGGCGTGGACCGTGGCGGTCGTGCTGTTCCTGCTGCCGCTGGGTTTCGCCGGCTCGGACCTGCACACGTCGGTCCAGGTTCCGGCGCTGGGCGTGGTCCTGCTCTCGCTGGTGGTGGTCACCGGTCGCGGCGGCCAGATCTCGCTGGGGCAGGCGGCGTACGCGGGTCTGGGCGCCCTGTTCACGGCGCTGCTCGCGGCGGGCCGCTTCCCGGGCCTGCCCCGGCTGCCCGAACTGGCCGCGCTCGCGGTGGCGGTGGTGCTGGTCGCTCCGCTCGGTCTGCTGACCGGCTGGCCGGCGATCGGCCGCCGGGGCCTCGCGCTCGCGCTGGCGACGTTCGCGGTGGGCGTCGGGGTGAGCCGCTTCGTATTCGCCCAGCCGTACGCCACCTCCGGGCTCTCGCTGGGGCGCCCGGCGGGCTTCGAGGGCGACCGCGCCTACTACGTCCTCGAACTGGCCCTGCTGGCGGCCGCCCTGCTGGCGACGCGGGCGCTGCGCACCGGCCGTACGGGCCGTGCGCTGGCGGCCATGCGGGACCACGAGCCGGGCGCGTCGGCGGCGGGCGTCCACGTCCCCTCGCTCAAGCTCCTGGCGTTCGTCGCGGGCGCCGCCCTGGCCGCCCTCGGCGGCGGCATGCTCGGCATGGGGCTGCGCGCCTTCGACCCGGGCGCCTTCGACCCCGTCCGCGGCCTGCTGTGGTTCGCCGCAGTGGTCGTACTCGGCGCGGACAGCACCCTGGGCGCCCTCCTCGCAGCGGCACTGCTGGTGGGCCTCGACGCGGGCGCCCGGGGCGGCGTCGCGGCAGCCCTGATCGGCGTACTGGCAGTGCTGGTGGGCCGCTTCCCGGGCGGCCCGTACGAGGCCCTCAGAACAGCGGCGCAACGCCTGCACCCACGCCCCGAGTCCCGCCTGACACCGGTGGGTTTGCGGGCAGCAAGACAGCTACGGCCGAGACAGGCAGCCGTACGACCGAAACCGGCACCCGCCGATGGCGCTCGACCCCCACAAGGGCCACCCGCACCCGACAACGAAAGCGAAACGGGCGGTGCGGGTGGCACCACAAACCCGGCCGAAGGCCGGGTGCACCCCCACGCCCCCGCACCAACCCTCAAAGCCCAGGCCCTACACGCCCGCTACGGCACCTTCACCGCCCTGAACGGCGTGGACCTGGACGTACCCCCCGGCCGCATCACCGCGATCGTAGGCCCGAACGGCGCAGGCAAAAGCACCCTGTTCCACTGCCTGGCAGGAACCCTCCGCCCCACCCAGGGCCACGTACGCCTCGGCGAAAAAGACATCACCCACCTCCCCACCCACACCCGCACCCACCTCGGCATCGCCCGCACCTTCCAGCAACTGTCCGTCTTCCCCACCCTGACCGTCGCCGAGAACGTCCGCGTGGGCGCAGAACAGGGCCGCATCCACGACCCGGCAGCCGCAGAACGCGCCCTCCGCCTGCTGGGCCTGGACGGCGCGGTCCGCTCTCTCCCCGCCGCCGGGTTGCCGACCGGCACCCTGCGCCGCGTGGAGCTGGCGCGAGCCGTGGCCGGAAGTCCCCGCGTCCTGCTGCTCGACGAGCCGGCCGCCGGCCTGGACAGCGGCGAAGTCACCGCGCTGGCCCGCGTGCTCAGGGCTCTCGCGGCCGACGGGGCCGCCCTCCTCGTGGTGGAGCACGACCTCGACCTGGTCGCCGACCTCGCGGACGTCGTGCATGTGATGACGGCGGGCCGCATCGTCGCCTCGGGCCCGCCCGGGCACGTGCTCGACGCCCTCGGCGCCACGGAGGCGGGCGCATGACGATCTCGCTGCGCCACGCGCGCGTGCGCTACGGCCCCCTGGAGGCCCTGCACGGCGTCACCCTCGCCGCCCCCGGCCCCGGCCTCACCGTGCTGCTGGGCCGCAACGGCTCCGGCCGTACGACGGCGTTGCGCGCGCTGGCGGGAACCGTGCCGCTGTCCGGCGGCGCGGTGGTGTGGGACGGTGCCGATGTCAGCCGGATGCCGGCCTACGAGCGGGCCCGCCGCGGGCTGTGCCTGGTCCCCGAGCGGCAGGCCGTGTTCGCGTCCCTGACCGTGCGCGAGAACCTGGACCTCACGGCCCGCGAGCACGAGGTCGCCCTGGAGGCCTATCCGCAGCTGGGGCCGCTGCTGGGGCGCCGGGCCGGCACTCTCTCCGGTGGCGAGCAGCGCATGCTGGCGCTCGCCCGCGCCCTGCTGGCACGCGCGCGCGTGGTGCTCGTCGACGAGCCCGCCCAGGGCATGTCGCCCGCGGTCGCGGCGCGTACGTACGAACTGCTGGCCGGTCTCGACGCGTGTGTCGTCGTCGCCGAGCAGCGGTTGCCGCCCGGGCTGCAGGGCCGGCCCGGGGTCCTGGTGTACGAACTGCGCCGCGGCGCCGTGGTGTTCAGTGGAGAGGCGGCCGAGCTGGAGCGTCGTCGAGAGGCGGGCCGAACTCGGCGCGGGCCCGGTGCGGCTCCCCGTCGAGGGCCGGGTCCTCGGGGGTGAACGCCGTCGTACCGGGGCTCACCTCGTCCGTACCGCCGCCGGTCATGTCCTCGTCGGTCCCGTCGTTCCCGTCGGTCCCGTGGAGCGCCTCCCAGATGCCGCCGACGCCGAGCAGTTCCGCGATCGAGGACAGCGTCCGGCCGGGCCGCACCTTGAGCACCCGCCCTTCGAGCCCGTACCGGTCGGAGCAGACGGGCCAGGAGCCCCAGCCCTGCTCGGCCAGCACCTTCTTGGCGACGGCGATCTGCTCGTCGCGCGTGGCGAGGTCCGCGCGCGCGGCGTACTTCAGCCCGCCGAACGCCCGCCAGGTGGGCTGCGAGAACTGCAGGCCCCCGTAGTAGCCGTTGCCGGTGTTGGCGTTCCAACGGCCGCCGCTCTCGCACTTCGCGACGCAGCCCCAGGGCCAGTGGTCCTTGGCGCAGTCGTGGGCCACGCGCGTGGGAAGCACTCCGCGCTGCGGGGGCGGCGCTGCCGCCCGGGCGGTGGCGGGGGCCGAAAGGCCGCACAGGGCGGCGGCCAGAACCAGTGCGATCGGCGTGCCGTACCTGCGGGGCGCGCCTTGCCTGTGGTGCGTGCGCAACATCGGGCCACGGTAAGCAGCGGGCGGCCCGGGACCGCTCCGGCGCGTCGTGTGCGCCGAGGGGCCCCACCCAGTCGGACGACCGGAGGGGCCCGTGTGCGGTGCGGGGGCGGCTCAGAGGTCGAGCTGCTGCCCGGGCACGATCAGATCGGGGTCGGCGCCGATGACGGCCTTGTTGGCGGCGTACAGCTTCTGCCAGGTCGTCCCGTGCCGTGCGGCGATCCTGCTCAGCGTGTCGCCACGGCGGACGGTGTAGTCGCCACGGGACTCTCCGCGCGCCGTGTGGCCCGTCGAACGTGCCGGCGCCTTCGACGGCTTCTTCGACGGGGCTGTCCTGGTCGGCTTGGCCGATTTGGTGGACCCGGCTGACTTCGTGGTCACCGAGGCCGAGGATGCGGGTGCGCTTCCGTACGCACCGGCCCGTGCCGAACAGACGGGCCAGGCGCCCCAACCCTGGGCGCGCTGGACCTTGGAGGCCACGGCGATCTGCTGCCCCTTGGATGCCTGGTCGGCGGTGGGCGCATAGGCCGTGCCGCCGTAGGCGCGCCAGGTGCCGGCGGAGAACTGGAGCCCGCCGTAGTAGCCGTTGCCTGTGTTGATGTGCCAGTTGCCGCCGCTCTCGCACTGGGCGATGCGGTCCCACACTCCGTTGTCGGCAGCCGCGGCGTTCCCGGCCGCGGCGAGCAGTCCGAGCGGGGCGGCGAGCAGCGCGGCCCCGGCGAGGACCGCCGTCGTACGACCCGGCGTCCTGCGTGCGTTGTCGTGACGAGCGCTGCCGTGAGTGGTATCGGCACATTCGGACATGAAGTTCCCTCTCGAACAACCCGGGGTCCCCCAGAGCGAGGCGCGCCTCCCACCCACCTGAGTGGTCGTCACGCTCCGTCCCGTCCGCCGGAGGTGGTGCTGAGCCGGCTTGTTCGGCCGACGGACGTACCCGAGCGGTGCTCGTTGCACACGGCGGAGGAATGTAGAGAGCCTGTCGAGGCGTCAGCAACCAACTGCTTGTCATTCCAGGCCAGTTCGCCATTACCGCGGGTAACGACTTTTTTCGGCCACCCATTTCATTCGTGCATTTCATGATTTGTCGACCGGAGACCGGGACGATCTGTGACTCACCTCACGAAACCAACTTCCTTGGATTTCCACGGACTTGACGGTGAGTATCCGATTCCGCACCTGCGGTGACCCTGCGCGGTGGATGGTTCGATTCCGTTCGGCTTGGGGCGTGACTCCCGCCACAGATCGCCCGTTGTCTTCTTCATGAGCCCGGGCCCACCCGGTTCACGGGCCGGGAGCCACCCGGCCCCGCCGCGCACCACGACCCCGAGGGAGCCACCCGTGCCGCGCATGCTCGACGTCAGCGACGAGGTACGTGCCGAGATCGGCGACGACGAAGCCGACCGGCTGCTCGCCGGAGACAACGCCCCGGGCAGTTACGACTGCACGTCCTGCCGCACCCCCGGCGACTCCGCGCAGGAGCGCACCAGCACCGTCCTGTTCATCGGCGAGGAGACCGCGGTCCTCGCCTTCGCCCATGCCACCTGTCTGCCCTCGCAGGTCGTCCAGGTCACCGAGGAGCAGCTCCGCGGTGCCGTGCGGTCCATCTCCGGGGACGGCGTGGACCTGGACCCGGCGCAGGTCGTCCCCGAGCAGGCCGTGCTCGGGGTGACCAGCGGACTCGTCCTGATCGGCGGCGAGTTGCACCCGGCGCTGGTGGTCGAGCCGACCGGCCCCATCGTGCGGCCGGGCACGACGGGGGCGGGCGACGACTTCCTGCCGCTGCTCATCGAGCAGGGCTTCATGCCGCTGACCCAGCTGAACGAGGTGCCGCCGGTGCTGCACGGCTGGTCGGTGCTGCTCGCCATGGGCCAGCTGCACGCCGTGCTGCAGCCCGGCAGCAACGGCACGCAGCCGGTGGCGTGGTGGCAGGCGCACCAGCCGCTGCAGGTCACCGAGGGCTGGCGGACCGCCGCCAACAAGCTGCGGCAGGTGCTGCTGTTCGCCGCGCCGGTGGGCTCCATCGGGCGCCAGCCGCGCGAGGACCTGTTGCGGGACGCGTTGGACAAGGCGGCGGCCAACGGGCAGTTGGTCGGTGTCGCCATGCCTCTCGCGGGGACGTGAGTGCGCCCTCGGCGTGCACCCGACGGGGCCGGCGCCGACCGCATCCCTTGAGTTCCGGGGTCGTTTGGACATACGTGCACGCATACGAAGTCCCCCGCCGCCAGCCCCTCCAGCCGATCCCGTCCGCGCGGTCGGCCCAGGACAACTCGGGCGGCCCCTCGGCCACGCCCATCTACGACGCGCTCTACGCCGAGTGGGTCAGGTCCTTCCGCACGCTGCCGGGTGACCGCAGCGGCGAGGAGGAGCTGGGGTTCACCGCCTTCGGGAACATCCCGCGCAGTACGGGACTGCACACCAGACACCGCCCGGGGTCGTTCAGCAGCTCGTACAGCGCCTACAGCGCGGGCGCCGTCAGCGCACGGCAGCAGTCGCAGTGGCAGCGCGTCGGGTCGACCGGGCAGCAGGGCACGGGCATGCACCAGCTGCCGGCCGCGCTGCCGCCCGGCCCGCGCGGAAGCAGCGCGAGCAACTGAGGCGCGACGCGTCCTCGGCGACGTGTGGGAGGGGCGGTCCCGGCCGGGACCGCCCCTCCCACACATGGCGCTACTTCTTCTTGCCGCGCTTCTCGCGCACCCGCACGGAGATGTGGATGGGCGTCCCCTCGAAGCTGAACTCCTCGCGCAGCCTGCGCTCGATGAAGCGCCGGTAGCCCGCCTCGATGAACCCGGAGGCGAACAGCACGAACCGCGGGGGCTTGGTGCCCGCCTGGGTGCCGAACAGGATGCGGGGCTGCTTGCCGCCGCGGACCGGGTGCGGGTGGGAGGCGACCAGCTCACCGAGGAAGGCGTTCAGCCGGCCGGTGGGGACCCGGGTCTCCCAGCCCGCCAGAGCCGTCTCGATCGCCGGGACCAGCTTCTCCATGTGGCGGCCGGTCTGTGCGGAGACATTGACCCGGGGCGCCCAGGAGACCTGGCCGAACTCGGTCTCGATCTCCCGCTCCAGGTAGTAGCGGCGCTCCTCGTCGAGGGTGTCCCACTTGTTGTACGCGATGACCATGGCGCGTCCGGCGTCGACGGCCATGGAGACGATGCGCTGGTCCTGCACCGAGATGGACTCGGAGGCGTCGATCAGGACGACCGCCACCTCGGCCTTCTCGACCGCGGCCGCGGTGCGCAGCGAGGCGTAGTAGTCGGCGCCCTGCTGCAGATGGACGCGCTTGCGGATACCGGCCGTGTCGACGAACTTCCAGGTGACACCGCCCAGTTCGATGAGCTCGTCGACCGGGTCGCGGGTGGTGCCCGCCATTTCGTTGACGACGACGCGCTCCTCCCCCGCCACCTTGTTCAGCAGGGAGGACTTGCCGACGTTCGGGCGGCCGATCAGGGCGATTCGGCGCGGACCGCCGATGCCGCCCGCGCCGAACGTCTCGCGCGGCGCGTCCGGCAGTACTTCGAGCACGGCGTCCAGCATGTCGCCGGTGCCGCGGCCGTGCAGCGCGGAGACCGGGTGCGGCTCGCCGAGGCCCAGCGACCACAGATAGGCCGCGTCCGCCTCGCCGCTCTGCCCGTCCACCTTGTTGGCGGCCAGCACCACGGGCTTGCCGGCCTTGCGCAGCAGTCGTACGACCGCCTCGTCGGTGTCGGTCGCGCCGACCTTGGCGTCGACGACGAACACGACGGCGTCGGCGGCGTCGATCGCGTACTCCGCCTGGGCGGCCACGGAGGCGTCGATGCCGAGGACGTCCTGCTCCCAGCCGCCGGTGTCGACGACCTTGAAGCGGCGGCCGGACCACTCCGCCTCGTAGGTCACGCGGTCGCGGGTGACGCCGGGCTTGTCCTCGACGACCGCCTCGCGGCGGCCGATGATGCGGTTCACCAGAGTCGACTTGCCGACATTGGGGCGGCCGACGACGGCGAGGACGGGCAACGGGCCGTGACCGGCCTCCTCGATGGCGCCCTCGACGTCCTCGGGGTCGAAGCCCTCCTCCGCGGCGAGCTCCATGAACTCCGCGTACTCGGCATCGCCAAGCTCTCCGTGGTCGTGCTCCTCGAAAGAGCCCTCGGAGTGGATGTGGTCGTTCATGAAGTCCGTACCTCGTCGTTCATCGTGGTGGTCGGTGGAGCACCCGGTTCTACGGGGTTGATCCACTACTCAGTGTCGCCCGGCGGCCGGTGAGCCGCCTGGCGTTTTCCAGGTGCGCGGTGAGCTGCTTCTGGATGCGTTCGGTCGCCTCGTCGAGCGCCTTGCGCGTACGCCGTCCCGTGCCGTCGCCCGCCTCGAACGGGTCGCCGAAGACCACGTCGATACGGCTGCGCAGCGGAGGCAGCGCCTTTATCAACCGTCCGGGCCGCCCGGAGCTTCCCAGCACGGCGACCGGCACGACCGGGGCGCCGCTGCGGACGGCGAAGTAGGCGAGTCCGGCGCGCAGGGAGGCGAAGTCGCCCTCGCCGCGGGTGCCCTCCGGGAAGATGCCGAGGACCCCGCCGGCCGACAGGACGTCCAGCGCCCGCGTGATCGCCCCGCGGTCGGCGATCGACCGGTCCACCTTCAGCTGGCCGATGCCCAGCAGGAACGGGTCGAGCGGGCCGACGAACGCCTCCTTCTTGATCAGGAAGTGCGTCGGCCGGGGCGCCACGCCCATGACCATGGGGCCGTCTATGTTGTGCGAGTGGTTGACGGCGAAGATCACCGGGCCGGTCGCGGGCACCTTCCAGGCGCCGAGGACGCGGGGCCGGTACAGGCCGTACATCAGGCCGACGCCGATGCGCCGCCCGACCTCTGCGCCCTTCTCGGAGGGAACGGGGGCTCCGGTCACTTTCCGGCCCGCTTCTCCTCGACGAGGGTGACGACGCACTCGATGACCTGGGCCAGCGTGAGTTCGGTGGTGTCCACCTCGACCGCGTCGTCCGCCTTGGCGAGCGGCGAGGTCTTGCGGCCCGAGTCGGCCGCGTCGCGCTTGATCAGGGCCTCGCGGGTGGCGTTGACGTCGGAGCCCTTGAGCTCGCCGCTGCGGCGGGCGGCGCGGGCCTCGGCGGAGGCGGTCAGGAAGACCTTCAGATCGGCGTCCGGCAGCACGGTCGTACCGATGTCACGGCCCTCGACCACGATGCCGGCCTTCGCGGCGGCGGCCACCGAGCGCTGCAGCTCGGTGATCCGGGACCGCACCTCGGGGACCGCGCTGACCGCGCTGACCTTGGCGGAGACCTCCTGGGTGCGGATCGGTCCGGCCACGTCCACGCCGTCGACCGTGATCGTGGGGTCGGCCGGGTCGGTGCCGGAGACGATCTCGGGCTTGCCCGCCACGGCGGCGATCGCGGACGGGTCGTCGATGTCGATCCCGTTGTTCACCATCCACCAGGTGATCGCCCGGTACTGGGCGCCGGTGTCCAGGTAGCTCAGGCCGAGCTGCGCGGCGACGGCCTTCGACGTGCTCGACTTGCCGGTGCCGGCGGGGCCGTCGATGGCGACAATCACGGGCTGGGCAGCGCCGTTTTCCACGGGGGGACACCTTCCTGGTGCGGTGCGACGGGGGTGGCGGGGCGCGATCGTGCCCCGCACCAGGTTACTGGGTCCCTGGGCGCCCTCTTACAGACGGATGATCGGCTCACGGTCGCTGCCCCGCGGGATCACTGCCGGATCGCCCAGCCCCGCTCCCGCAGGGCCGCCGTCAGGACCGGCGCCGCCTGCGGCTCCACCATCAGCTGCACCAGACCGGCCTGCTGCCCGGTCGCGTGCTCGATGCGTACGTCCTCGATGTTGACCCCGGCCCGGCCGGCGTCCGCGAAGATCCGCGCGAGCTGGCCCGGCTGGTCGTCGATCAGCACCGCCACGACCTCGTACGCCCGCGGCGCGGAGCCGTGCTTGCCCGGGACCCTGACCTGTCCGGCGTTGCCGCGCCGCAGCATCTCCTGGATGCCGCTCGTGCCCTCGAGGCGCTTGGCCTCGTCGGAGGACTGCAGCGAGCGCAGCGCCCGCACGGTCTCGTCCAGGTCCAGGGCGACGTCGGAGAGCAGGTCGGCGACCGGTCCGGGGTTCGCGGACAGGATGTCGATCCACATCCGGGGGTCGGAGGCGGCGATCCGGGTGACGTCCCGGATGCCCTGGCCGCACAGTCGTACGGCCGCCTCCTCGGCGTTCTCCAGGCGCGCGGCCACCATGCTGGAGACCAGGTGCGGCATGTGCGAGACCAGGGCCACGGCGCGGTCGTGCGCGTCGGCGTCCATGACCACCGGCACGGCACGGCAGTGCGAGACCAGCTCCAGGGCGAGGTTGAGCACCTCGGTGTCGGTGTCCCGGGTCGGCGTGAGCACCCAGGGGCGGCCCTCGAAGAGGTCCGCGGTGGCCGCCAGCGGGCCGGACTTCTCACGGCCCGACATCGGGTGGGTGCCGATGTAGGCGGCCAGGTCCAGGCCCAGTCCCTCCAGCTCGCGCCGCGGGCCGCCCTTGACGCTGGCCACGTCGAGGTAGCCGCGGGCCACGCCCCGGCGCATCGCGTCCGCCAGCACGGCGGCGACGTGGGCGGGCGGGGCGGCGACGATCGCGAGGTCGACCGGGCCCTGGGGGGGCTCGTCGGTGCCGGCGCCGAGCGCCGAGGCCGTACGGGCCTGCTCGGGGTCGTGGTCCGTGAGGTGCACGGTGACGCCCCGCTGCGACAGGGCCAGGGCGGCGGACGTGCCGATGAGCCCGGTGCCGATGACGAGCGCGGTTCTCACTGGGCGATGTCCTTGCGCAGAGCGGCCGCCGCGCCCAGGTAGACGTGGGCGATGTCGGAGCGGGGCCGGTCGGACTCGATGTGCGCGAGGACGCGGACGACGCGGGGCATGGCGCCCTCGATGTCCAGCTCCTGGGCGCAGATCAGGGGGACGTCGGCGAATCCGGCGCCGAGCTTGCGGGCGGCGGCCGCCGGGAAGTCGCTGTGCAGGTCGGGGGTGGCCGTGAACCAGACGCTGATCAGATCGTCGGCGGTCAGGGCGTTGCGCTCCAGGATGGCGGTGAGCAGGGCCCCCACCTGCTCGTCCATGTGGCCGGCCTCGTCCCGTTCCAGTTGGACGGCTCCCCGGACCGCTCGTACCGCCACGGCTCGACTCCTTGCTGCTGTTCGGATCGGCTTTACGACCGTCCAGCGTAGTCAGCCCGTGACGAGCGGGTACGCGGCGCCCGCCCGCTGAGACGGGACGGCGCCGCGTACACCGCTCGCCGCGAGTACCGGAGACATCGCCAATGTCTCTGAATCGACCCAATTCCGCTACTTGGCGCCGGACGCCCCTCTGCGCCTCTTTACGCCGGGCCCGCGGTCCGCTCTGATGGCAGCACCATCGCCTCGGGGGAGGTCCGTATGAAGCGTCCTGGACCGCTGATCACCTTGCTCGCGGGACTGCTGCTCGGCCTGTTCATGCTGTCGCTCAACGCGACGACGGGGACCGAAGCCGTCTCGTCCACGCCGAAGAAGAAGCCGCCGACCGTTGCCGCGTCGCCGGCTCCCACGAAGACCGCCACGCCGCCCAGCCCCTCGCCGTCGCGGGTGTCCGTGCCCGACGCGAGTTACGCCGGACGGACGGACGACGACTCCTCCGCCGTCGCCGTGACGGTGCGCGACCGCAAGGCGATCGCGTACTTCTGCGACGGCCACGCCAAGGAGTCGTGGCTGAAGGGCGACGTCAGGGACGACGGCAGCATGCGGCTGACCGGCAAGAACGGCGACGTCCTGAACGGCACCCTCAAGGACGGCAGGCGCATCCGCGGCACGGCCGACGTCGGCGGCGGCCACTACGGCTTCACCGCGAACAGGGCCAAAAAGCCGGGCGCCCTGTGGCGCGCCACGACCACAGTGCGTGGGGCGAAGCTCGACGGCGGCTGGATCGTCCTGCCGGGCGGCAAGCAGGTAGGCATCCTCACCCGCGACGGAACCCCCGGCGCCGCACCGCCCATCGACCCGACAACGGGCGCGGTAACGGTCGACGAACAACACCTCACGGCACGCCCGGCCACCCCCTGACGGGGCAAGACGCTGCACCGGCCCGAAGGACCGCACACCCCGGCCACCGGCCCCGAGACACCAGGCGCCCCCACCGCCACCCCTGCACCACCGCGCACCTCTGTCAGCCGAACCATGGCACCCCGCCGACCCGGAACCACCGCACACCCTGCCAACCCTCAACCACCGCACCCCACGCCACCTCCCGGCACCCACGGCGCGCCGTCTCACCGCCTCGCGGCGACGGCGTCCGTCCCGTCGTCAGCCGACACCACCGTCCGCTCCAGGGAGCCGACCATGACCGTCGACCCGAACGCCGCCACCCAGGGATTCCCCTCGCCCGAGCCCGTCCGTCGCCCCGCCGGCGCCGTCCGCTATCTCGTCCCGGCTCTCGCCGCCGCCGCGGTGGCCGTCGGCCTCGGTGTGTACGGGCGGGTCCACGACCCGGCGGGGACCGCCTTCAACCTCGCCGGCTTCAGCAGCACGGGGGCGGTGAAGTCATGGCTGGCGACGACCGCGTTCTTCTTCGCGCTCGTCCAGCTGGTGAGCGCCCTCATGGTCTACGGCAGGCTGCCGGGCCCGCGCTGGGCGTCGAAGCTGCACCGCTGGTCGGGGCGGATCGCGTTCCTCGTGGCGGTCCCGGTCGCCGTGCACTGTCTGTACGCGCTGGGTTACCAGACCTATGAAACGCGCGTTTTGCTGCATTCCATCCTGGGTTGTTTCTTCTTCGGTGTTTTCAGTGCAAAAATGCTTCTGCTCCGCTCCGAGCGGCTTCCCGGCTGGCTGCTTCCGCTCGTCGGCGGGCTGGTCTTCACGGCGCTCACCCTCATCTGGCTGACCTCCGCCCTCTGGTTCTTCCGTACGTTCGGAGTGACGACATGACCCACCGCTCGACCCGTCGCACGGTTCTCCTCGCGACCGGCGCCGCCACGCTCGCCGCCGGCTGCAGCAATTACGGCGACAACAACGACTCGGGATCGTCCTCGGTGAACGCCTCCAGCGGTCAGGAGCTGGCGAAGACGTCCGACATCCCGGTCGGCGGCGGCAAGATCTTCAAGGACGAGAAGGTCGTGGTGACCCAGCCGAAGAAGGGCGAGTTCAAGGCCTTCTCGGCGATCTGCACCCACCAGGGCTGCACGGTGAGCGCCGTCGCCGACGGAACGATCAACTGCCCCTGCCACGGCAGCAAGTACAAGGTGGCCGACGGCTCGGTGGCCCGCGGCCCCGCCCCGAAGCCGCTGGCCGAGCAGCAGATCAAGGTGAAGGGAAATTCCATCAGCCTGGCGTGAGGCGCCGCGTACGCTCCCGTTCATGCGCCCCGAGACCCTGGTCCGCGACCACACGATCTACGCCTGTGTCATGGGTTCGCGCGCCTTCGGTCTGGCGACGGAGGGCAGCGACACCGACCGCCGGGGCGTGTTCCTCGCTCCCACCGCTCTGTTCTGGCGTTTCGAGAAGCCGCCGACCCATGTCGAGGGTCCGGCCGAGGAGCAGTTCGGCTGGGAGCTGGAGCGCTTCTGCGAGCTGGCGCTGCGCGCCAACCCGAACATCCTGGAGTGCCTGCACTCCCCCTTCGTCGAGTACGTCGACGACACCGGCCGTGAACTGCTCGCGCTGCGCGAGGCGTTCCTGTCCCGGCGCGCCCACGGGACGTTCACCCGCTACGCACTCGGCCAGCGCAGGAAGCTGGAGGCGACCGTCCGCGCCCACGGCACCCCGCGCTGGAAGCACGCCATGCACCTGCTGCGTCTGCTGATGAGCTCCCGCGACCTGCTGCGCACGGGCGCCCTGACCCTCGACGTCGGCGACCAGCGCGAGCCGCTGCTGGCGGTCAAGCGGGGCGAGGTCTCCTGGCCCGAGGTCGAGTCCTGGATGAACCGCCTGGCGAACGAGGCGGACGAGGCCGCCCTCCGCAGCCCGCTGCCCGCCGAGCCGGATCACCGCCGGGTGGAGGACTTCCTCGTCCGGGTGCGGCGCGCCTCAGCGCTCCAGCCGGATCCGTACGACGAGGTCGTGCAGGGCGTCGTGGACGGCCGGGGCGTCGGGTAGCGCGGAGGCCGTCTGTGCCTCGTCCAGCACGACGTGCAGCCGCTCCACGTCGGCCTGCACGCGCGCGTGGTCGACGTCGGCCTTCCCGTGCTCCTGTTCCGCCTTCGCGGCGATCAGGTCCGCGAGGTAGGCGGGCGCCTCCATCTCGCCGAGCAGCGTGGGCAGATGGGCCCGCACCTGCCCGCTGCGCATCAGATGGATGCCGGTGAGCAGCACCCGGAAGGTGTAGAGCAGCGGCTTCAACTCGCCCGTCTTGTCGAACAGTCGCCACTGCGTCCGCGCGAACCCCCGGTAGTGATGGGCGTGATGGCGGGTGACGACGGCGGGTGCGAGGGCCGCCAGCTCCCGGTGGGCATCGGTGGTGTGCACGACCAGGGGCGAGAGCAGCTGCTCCAGCACATAGCCGTTGCGGCGCAGCATCAGGCGTACGAACTTGCGCAGGTCGTGGGTGACGAGATCCATCTCCACGCCGTCCCGGTCCCACATCCGGGACCGGGTCTCCTCGGGCTCCCGCAGACCCACGAGGTCCGCGGTCGGCAGCAGATGCGCGCCGCGCAGGTCCACGTCGGAGTCGCGGGACGGGAAGCCGTACAGATGCGCGCCGGAGACGGTCGCGAACAGCACCGGGTCGGGCTGCTCGGCGACCACCGCCGTCAGGTCGAGGGGGAGAGTGCCGATCATGGCTCAAGAGTCCCAGAGGGCCCCGAGGGTCACCAGGTCGCTGCCGTACTCGATGCGGTCGGCCCACTCGGTCGGCCATGCCTCCGCGCCGAGCCGGGCGCCCGCGAAGGCGCCCGTCAGTGCGGCGATCGAGTCCGAGTCGCCCGAGGTGCAGGCGGCCCGCCTGATCGCCGTGACGGGTTCGTCGGCGAACTGCAGGAAGCACAACAGGCCGGTCGTCAGGGCCTCTTCGGCGATCCAGCCCGCACCGGTGGCCAGGCACGGATCGTTCTCCGGCGAGGCCGTGCGCACGGCCTCCTGAAGGCGGCCGAGGATCTCCAGACACTCGTCCCAGCCGCGCGCGATGAACGCCTCCGGGGAGGCGTCATGGGCCCGGGTCCACAGGTCGCCGAGCCAGGGCTCGTGGTAGCGGCTGCGGTTCTCCCGTGCGTACGAGTGCAACTGGCCGACCAGTCCGGCCGGTTCGGCGCCCTCGGCGAGCAGTCGTACGGCGTGGGCGGTGAGGTCGGAGGCGGCGAGTGCCGTGGGATGCCCGTGCGTCAGCGCGGACTGCAACTGGGCGGCGCCCGCGCGCTGTTCCTCGCTCAGGCCGGGGAGGAGGCCGACGGGTGCCACCCGCATGTTGGCGCCGCAGCCCTTGGAGCCGATCTGGCTGGCGTCCTGCCAGGCGCGGCTGTCGTCCCGCAGCAGCTCGCAGGCGCGCAGACAGGTGTTGCCCGGCGCTCGGTTGTTGTCCGGCGACTCGTACCACCGCACGAACTCCTTGCGCAGCGGCCCTTCGAGACTCTCCGGTTCGAGCACCCCGCGGTCGGTGGCCGTCCGCAGCGCGTGTCCCACGGCCAGGGTCATCTGTGTGTCGTCGGAGACGATCGCGGGTGTCGGCAGCGGCATCTGCCGCCATGGCCCGAACTTGGCGATGATCCCGGGAACGTCGTTGAACTCGGTCGGGAAGCCGAGCGCGTCCCCGAGGGCGAGACCGGTCAACGCCCCGGTGGCGGCTTGCTTGTCGACGATGTCGAAGGTCATGCGGGGCGTCCTTCCCGGGACGGTCGAAGAAGGGGCGGGTGCAGGGCGGTGGCCGGACCCGCGCGGTAGACGGCCGCGGGCTTGCCACGGCCGCCGGTGAGCCGGGCGCCACCCGGCACGGGGTCGACGAAGCCGGGTGTGGCGAGCACCTTGCGGCGGAAGTTGGGCCGGTCGAGGGTGGTGCCCCAGACCGTCTCGTAGACCCGCTGCAGCTCGCCGAGGGTGAACTCGGGCGGGCAGAAGGCGGTGGCGAGACAGGTGTACTCGAGCTTGGCGCCGACGCGTTCGTGGGCGTCGGCCAGGATGCGGTCGTGGTCGAAGGCGAGCGGACCGGCCGAGTCGTACGGCAGCCAGCTCGCCTGTGCCGCGTCGGTGCCGGCCTGCGGCTCGGGGGCGTGCGGGAGAAGTGCGGTGAAGGCCACGGAGACGACCCGCATCCGGGGGTCGCGGCCGGGTTCGCTGTAGGTCCGCAGTTGTTCCAGGTGGAGTCCGGTGACGTCGGCGAGGCCCGTCTCCTCGGCGAGTTCGCGCCGGGCGGCGGTCTCCGCGGACTCGTGCGGCTCCACGAAGCCGCCGGGCAGCGCCCAGTGGCCGGCGTACGGCTCCTGTCCGCGCTCGACGAGCAGTACCTGCAGGGCGCCGTCGCGGACGGTGAGGACGGCGAGGTCGACGGTGACGGCGAAGGGCTCGTAGGCGTACTTGTCGTAGCCCGCCCGGTCGAAGGTCATGTGCGCCCACCCCCTGTTAATGGTCATCACGACTATAAACAGGGTCGGGGTGCTTCCACAAGCCTTGAGAAGCCTTGAGCGGGTAACCGGGCTGCCATGGGCGAGATCCTGGTGGGCACGTGTTCGTGGACGGACCGAGCGCTGATCGGCAGCGGCTGGTACCCGCCGGGCCGCCGGGACGCGGAGGGCCGACTGCGGCACTACTCCGCGCAGTTCCCGATCGTCGAGGTCGACTCCGCCTACTACGCGATTCCCGACGCCCGGACGTGCCGGGCCTGGGCCGAGCGCACACCGCCCGGGTTCCTCTTTGACGTGAAGGCGTTCTCGCTGCTGACCGGGCACCCGACGCGCGACAACGTGATGCCGGACGGGCTGCGCCCCGAGCCGCGGGACCCGAAGGTGCTGGACGCGGTGTGGGAGCGGTTCACGGAGGGGATCGAGCCGCTGCGCGCGGCCGGGCGGCTGGGCAGCGTGCTGCTGCAGTTGCCGCCGTGGTTCCGGCCGGGCCGGCGGGCCGGGGAGTTCCTCCAGGAGTGTGCCGAGCGGACCGCGGGGTGGCCGGTCTCCGTCGAGTTCCGGCACCCCGGGTGGTGGCGCAGCACCTGGGCGGACGCGACGCGCGCGCTGCTCACCCGCTACGGCATGGCCGCCGTCGCCGTCGACATGACCCAGACACTCCCCACGTCCATCCCGCCCGTCACCCCGGTCACCACACCGCGGCTCTCGGTCGTCCGCTTCCACGGCCGCAACGCCGCCTGGGGAAAGGGAAGCAAGGAGGACCGCTTCCGGCACGACTACGCCGAGGACGAACTCGCCGACTGGCTCCCCCGTCTGCGCACCCTGGCCGGTCAGGTGAACCAGGTCCACGTCCTGTTCAACAACTGCTGCGGAGACGCCGCGGTCCGCGCCGCCGAGCACATGCGACGACTACTCGCCGCCACCGGCCCCACCTCCGCCGACGTCCGCAGCGCCGACGAGCAGCAGCCCACGAGGCCGACGGGCGAACCGTAACCGCACGACGACCGAAACCGCGCCTCACCCCGGAAGGGAATCGCACCGGCCCAGGAAGGCAGCTGCTCGGCGCCACAGACCGCACATCCGCCGACGTCCACAGCAGCCCACGAGGCCGACGGGCGAACCGTAACCGCACGACGACCGAATCCGCGCCTCACTCCGGAAGGGAATCGCACCGCCCCAGGAAGGCCAGCAGACGTGCGTCGGGCCCCGCGCAGGCTGGCACGGCGAGCGCCTCGGCGAAGCGCACGCCTCGGTCCTCATCGGCCACCACGCAGCGCGCGACGGGCAGCAGTTCGCCGGCGAGTGAGGCCGGGATCGGTCGCGGGCGCCCGCAGGCCTGGGCGACGTCCCACCCGTGGACGGCGATCTCCACCGACCCCGCGGCGGCCATTACCCGTAGATCCAGCGGCAGTTCGCCCACCACGACCTGCTCCCCCGGCCCGGCGGCCCAGGCTCCGAGCACGGCGCACGCGCGCGTGCGGAACGCACACGCGGGGTCGGCCACCCCCGGCTGCCGGGGAAAGGGCCCGATCCGGCCGCCCGTCAGCCCTTCGTGCAGGGTGTCCAGGGAGTCGTGGAGATGCCCGAGCAGTTCCCCGAGGTCCCACTCCGCGCACGGTGTGACGCGTTCGAGGTTCCCCGGCCCCACCTCGGCGACACTGCCCAGCGCATAGGCGAGCGACCGCTCCAGCAGCTCCCCGGCGTTCACGACAGCACCCGAGGCAACGGAACACCCGCGCCAGGGGCCCTCAGTGGCTCCTCGGGCGCCTGTGACGGCTCGGCGGGCCCCGGGGGACCCGGACGCCGCGTACGGCCCTCGTGGCCCTCGTGGCAGCGCCGGTACGGATCCGTCGCCCCGCCGAACCCCTCGCGGTCCCTCGTCGCAGCAGTCATGAATGCCCACCCCTCTCGCCGCTCACTGAGTACAGACCGGCGAGAAGGCGAAAACGTATCGCCCGCGAGCGAACTGTCAGAGATCGACTTCCTGCATCAGCATCCCGACCTCGGTGTTGGACAGCCGCCGCAGCCAGCCCGACTTCTGGTCGCCCAGGGTGATCGGCCCGAACGAGGTGCGCACCAGCTTCTCGACCGGGAAGCCCGCCTCCGCGAGCATGCGGCGCACGATGTGCTTGCGGCCCTCGTGCAGAGTGACCTCGACCAGGTAGTTCTTGCCGGTCTGCTCGACCACCCGGAAGTGGTCCGCACGCGCGTACCCGTCCTCCAGCTGGATGCCGTCCTTGAGCTTCTTGCCCAGGTCGCGCGGGATCGGGCCGACGATCGCGGCGAGATAGGTCTTCTTCACGCCGTACTTGGGGTGGGTCAGCCGGTGCGCCAGCTCGCCGTGGTTGGTGAGCAGGATGACGCCCTCGGTCTCGGTGTCGAGCCGCCCGACGTGGAAGAGCCGGGTCTCGCGGTTGGTGACGTAGTCACCGAGGCACTGCCGCCCCTCGGGGTCCTCCATGGTGGAAACCACACCGGCCGGCTTGTTCAGCGAGAAGAACTGGTACGACTGCGTCGCCACCGTCAGGCCGTCGACCTTGACCTCGTCCTTCTCCGGGTCGACGCGCCTGCCCTGCTCCAGGACGATCTCGCCGTTGACCTCGACGCGGGCCTGCTCGATCAGCTCCTCGCAGGCGCGCCGGGAGCCGTAGCCCGCGCGCGCGAGGACCTTCTGCAGCCGCTCGCCCTCCTGCTCGGCGCCGGGGAAGGTCTTCGGGAGCTTGACGTCCTTCTTGCCCGCGTACCGCTCGCGGTTGCGCTCCTCGGCGCGTGCCTCGTACTCCCGGGAGGTGCCGGGCGCCGTACGCCCGCGCCCGCCCTGCCGGGACTGCTTCGGACCGCCCTTGGCGCCGCCGCGCGCGGAGCCGCCGCGCCCCGACTTGGGACCGTCCTGGGTGGCGCCGGGGCCCACGTCGTAGCGGCGCTCCTCGGGGCGGGGCTTGCTCGGACGACCGCCCTGGCCGCCCTGCTTCTGGTCCCTGTTGTTGCCGGCACCGCGGTAATTACCGCGCCCGCCGCTCTTGCCGCTGCCGCTGCTTCGCATCAAAGTTCCGTCGTCGTCGTGTCAGTCATGGCCGACGTGGGTCCGTCGTCCGGGTCCGGTGCATCCGGATCGAACGACGGTACGGCTTCCTGGGTCTCGGCCTCGATCGCCTCCGCCTCCGGGAGGAAGGGCGCGAGCTCCGGGAGCTCGTCCAGACCGCGCAGGCCCATCCGCTCCAGGAAGTAGTTCGTCGTCGTGTACAGGATCGCACCTGTTTCGGGTTCCGCGCCCGCCTCCTGGACCAGACCCCGCTGCAGCAGGGTGCGCATGACCCCGTCGCAGTTGACTCCTCGTACGGCCGAGACGCGGCTGCGGCTCACCGGCTGGCGGTAGGCGACGACCGCGAGGGTCTCCAGGGCGGCCTGCGTCAGCCGGGCCGTCTGGCCGTCCAGGACGAGCCGCTCGACGGCGGGCGCGTACTCGGCACGGCTGTAGAAGCGCCAGCCGCCGGCGACGAACCGCAGCTCGAAGCCGCGGCCCTGCACCGCGTAGTCGTCGGCCAGCTGCCGCAGCGCGTCGCCGATCTGGCGCCTGGGCCGCTCCAGGATCTTCGCCAGGTGCTCCTCGCTCGCGGGCTCGTCCACGACCATGAGGACGGCCTCCAGGGCCGGCTTGAGGTCGAGGTCGGCGACGCTGCGCAGCCCCGCCGGGAGGTCCACGGTGTCCTCGCTCACGTCTTGCCCTCCTTGGGTGGCTCGGGCGGTCGGTCGAATTCGTCGGTCACCATGGGCTGGGCCCCGCCCTCCCCACCGGTCCACCGCACCATCAGCTCGCCGAGCGCCGTCTCCTGATCGAGCGCGACGGCCTTCTCCCGGTACAGCTCCAGCAGGGCGAGGAATCGTGCCACGACGGTGAGGGTGTCCTCGGTGTCCTCGACCAGCGCCCGGAAGCTGACCTCGCCGGACTCCTTGAGCCGCTCGACCACGATCCGGGCCTGTTCCTGCACGCTGACCAGAGGCGCGTGGATGTGGTCGACGTAGACCTGCGGCTTGGGCTTGGGCTGCATCGCCTTCACGGCGAGCTTCGCGAAGCCTTCCGGGCCGATGCTGATGACCACCTCGGGCAGCAGCTCGGCGTGGTGCGGTTCGAGGCCGACGGTACGCGGGTAGTGGCGGGCCTCCTCGTCGAGCCGGCGGTTGAAGATGTCGGCGATCTGTTTGTACGCGCGGTACTGCAGCAGCCGCGCGAACAGCAGGTCGCGGGCTTCGAGGAGCGCGAGGTCGGCCTCGTCCTCCACTTCGGCGGAGGGCAGCAGCCGGGCGGCCTTCAGATCGAGCAGCGTGGCGGCGACGACCAGGAACTCCGTGGTCTGGTCCAGGTCCCAGTCCGGACCCATCGCCCGGATGTGCGCCATGAACTCGTCGGTCACCTTCGACAGCGCGACCTCGGTGACGTCCAGCTTGTGCTTGGAGATCAGCTGGAGGAGCAGGTCGAAGGGGCCCTCGAAGTTGGCGAGGCGGACCTTGAAGACACCGTCGTCCGGTTCTTCTTCTGCTGCTCCTGCTTCTTGTGCTTCTTCTTGTGCTTCATCTTCTGCGCCGTCGTGCGGGTCCGCTACGACAGCAGGTGGCTCGGGCAGAGGATCGGGCAGAGGATCGGGCTGGGGCTCGGGCAGTGGTTCCGGCTCGACCGCGACGGCCGCGGGCGCCGCCCCCGGCCCCCGCCCCAGCACGCGGCGCCGGCCGCCGGAGGCAGCGGCTCCGGCGCCGGGGGCGGGAACGTCGTTGGAGGTCATGGCCCCCGCAGGCTATCGCTACCGCCCGCGCAGCCGACGTACGAGGATGCTCGCGTCCCCGCGGGACTCCAGGTCGGCCAGCACGACAGCCACCGCCTCGCGGACGATGCGCCCGCGGTCGACCGCGAGACCGTGCTCACCGCGGAGCACCAGACGCGCGTGCTCCAGGTCCATGAGTTCCTCGGCGGACACATAGACGGTGATCTTCTCGTCGTGCCGCTCACGCCCGCTGGGCCGGCGCGAGGGACTGGACCGGCCGCGCTTGCGGGGCTGCTGTGCGGCACCGGAGGGCGCGGCAGAACCTTCCTGCGCCGTCTGACGTCGGGCGTTGCGCTCCCCGGCCGCGGCGCGGCTGCGGGACTCGCCGGCGTCGGCCTGCTCGGGCTCCGCGGCCACATGCTCCGCGCCCTCGCCGTCACCGCCCTGCGCGGGCACCGACTGCGGCGCGTCCTCGGACGACGCGGCCGCGACCCCGTCGCTCTCCGTGGCGGGCGCGGGCACCCGTGCCTCGCCGTTGGCCCCCCGCCGCGGAGTGGACGGCTGGAGCGCCATTCCCCCTGTCGTACGGAAGAGTTCGTCGGCCCCCGGCAGACTCACTCGGCGTGACACCGGGCGAGCACCTCCCTGGCGAGCTGGCGGTAGGCGGCGGCGCCGACGGAGTTGGAGGCGTACGTGGTGATCGGCTCACCGGCGACCGTGGTCTCCGGGAAGCGGACCGTGCGCCCGATGACCGTGTGGTAGACGTGGTCGTCGAACGCCTCGACGACACGCGCGAGCACCTCACGGCTGTGCACGGTGCGCGAGTCGTACATCGTGGCGAGGATCCCGTCGAGTTCCAGCTCCGGGTTGAGCCGCTCCTGAACCTTCTCGATGGTCTCCGTCAGCAGCGCGACACCTCGTAGCGCGAAGAACTCGCACTCGAGAGGCACTATCACCTTGTGCGCGGCCGTCAGGGCGTTGACCGTGAGCAGGCCGAGCGAGGGCTGACAGTCGATCACGATGTAGTCGTAGTCGGCCATGAGCGGCTTCAGGGCGCGCTGCAGCGTGGACTCGCGCGCGACCTCGGAGACCAGCTGGACCTCGGCGGCGGACAGGTCGATGTTGCTGGGCAGCAGGTCCATGTTCGGGACCGCCGTCTTCAGGAGCACCTCGTCCGCCGCCATGCCCCGCTCCATGAGCAGGTTGTAGACGGTGAGGTCGAGCTCCATCGGGTTGACACCGAGGCCCACCGACAGCGCGCCCTGCGGGTCGAAGTCCACGAGCAGCACGCGGCGTCCGTACTCCGCGAGCGCGGCACCCAGGTTGATGGTCGACGTGGTCTTGCCGACGCCGCCCTTCTGGTTGCACATCGCGATGATCTTCGCGGGGCCGTGATCGGTCAGCGGGCCCGGGATCGGGAAGTACGGCAGCGGACGTCCGGTCGGGCCGATGCGCTCACGGCGCTGGCGGGCAGCGTCGGGGGCGAGGGTGGCCGCGTACTCGGGGTCGGGCTCGTACTCCGCGTCGGGGTCGTAGAAGTGCCCTTCGGGCAGTTCGTCGTAGTCGGCGAAGTGGTTGTGGGGCGCGCCACTTCCGTCGCCGGCCATGGCGTTCACGTGATGGCCATCCATGCTCTGGTGTGCAGTCCGGATCATCTGCGGACCCGGGCTCTGATGGGCTGCGAAGGTGCGCACAGCAACGGAGCCGACAGCCTCGAACCCCGCGGAGGCCTGGCCCCCTACCGGCGTTCCTGGTTGACCACCCCCGGGAGAAAATGTCGACTCATTCACAAGTCGTCTTACCTCCTTGGTGACCAGGAAATTTCTAGACAGGTCAGCGTGGCACCATGCCGACGGTTGGCGACTCTATGGCGTGTCGGGCGTCCGCAGCAACACAATCCGCCGGACCCGGCAGGATGTGTCGGCAATGAAACATCCCTCTGTCAAGGGCGTACGGCCGTCGCACGGCAGGTTTCACCGGTGTACGAATCGACCAAAGGGTTACGTTCGAGGCGAGTTGACCGAGAGCCGCAAAGTGACCATACACACATCCGGCCGGACCTTGTCGGGCAAGGTCCGGCCGTGTGCGCGGTGTTGACGACCTGTGTTGACGTATCGCCTTTTACCGAATGGTGACTTAGCGGCTCGACGACCGTCCGGTCAGCCGAGCAGGCTCTCCAGTTCCACGTGCTCCAGGCCGTGGGCATCGGCGACCTCGCGGTAAACGACCTTGCCGTCATGCGTGTTGAGGCCCTTGGCCAGCGCGGGGTCGCGGCGCAGCGCCTCCACCCAGCCCTTGTTGGCCAGTTCGACGATGTAGGGCAGCGTGGCGTTGGTCAGCGCGTAGGTGGAGGTGTTGGGCACCGCGCCCGGCATGTTGGCGACGCAGTAGAAGACCGAGTTGTGGACCTTGAAGGTCGGTTCGGCGTGCGTGGTGGGACGCGAGTCCTCGAAGCAGCCGCCCTGGTCGATCGCGATGTCGACAAGGACACTGCCGGGCTTCATCCGGGACACCAGCTCGTTGGTGACGAGCTTGGGGGCCTTGGCGCCCGGGATGAGGACGGCGCCGATGACGAGGTCGGCGTCCAGGACGGCCTTCTCCAGCTCGAAGGAGTTGGACATGATCGCCCGCACCTTGGTGCCGAAGACCTTGTCCGCCTCACGGAGCTTGTTGATGTCGCGGTCGAGCAGCGTGACGTGGAAGCCCATGCCGACGGCGATCTGCGTGGCGTTCCAGCCGGAGACGCCGCCGCCGATGACGACGGCCTTGGCGGGCTGGGTGCCGGGGACGCCGCCGGGCAGCACACCGCGGCCGCCGTTGAACCGCATCAGGTGGTAGGCGCCGACCTGCGGGGCCAGGCGGCCGGCGACCTCGGACATGGGGGCGAGCAGCGGCAGGGCGCGGCTGGGCAGCTCCACGGTCTCGTAGGCGATCGCCGTGGTGCCGGACTCGACGAGCGCGTCGGTGCACTCCTTGGAGGCGGCCAGGTGCAGGTAGGTGAAGAGCGTCTGGTCCTTGCGGAGGCGGTGGTACTCCTCGGCGATGGGCTCCTTGACCTTCAGCAGCAGGTCGGCGGTGGCCCACACCTCGTCGGCGGTGCCGAGGATCTTCGCGCCCGCGGCGACGTACTCCTCGTCCGGGATCGACGAGCCGGCGCCTGCGCCCTGCTCGATGACGACCTGGTGGCCGTTGCGCACCAGTTCGTGCACGCCGGCGGGGGTGATGGCCACCCGGAACTCGTTGTTCTTGACCTCGCGGGGGATGCCGACCTTCACGTCGATCACGGTCCTTGGCTCGTGGATGGGGCAATACACACATACCCAGGCATGCATGGGCACACCAGGAGACACCGCAGGAGAAGGTGCGGCAGAGCCAGTTTAATGAAGGCGTTCCCGCTGTCTAGCCTTTCATTGCATCAATCTTCAGGACAAGCACTACGGATTTCGCAGGCGTCACCGTCCTGTTTCGGGACTTCGACCTCCCCCGACGCCTCCGCCGGTTCCTCCGTCTGTGGCGCGTCCTCGCCCAGCAGGCGCTCCGCCGAGCCGCGGTGCAGCTGGGCCGAGGCGGGGTCACCGAGGCGTTCCAGGGTGTCGGCGAGCCGCAGCTGCAGCGCCGCCTGCAGCCGTACGTCCTCGGCGCGGCGCGCCAGCTCCACCGCCTCGTGGCAGGTCTCCAGCGACTCCTCGGGCCGGCCCGCGTACTCCTGGACCCGTGCCACCTCGCTGAGCGCCCGCGCCTGGGCGGCGACATCCCCGCTCTTGCGGTACCCGGTGACCGCGGCGCGCCAGCTGCGCAGGGCCTCGCCGTAGCGGCCCGCGTAGGTGTGGGCCGCGGCGATCCGGCCGTGGAGCCGCGCGGCGCCCGCCCTGTCGTCCCGGGCCAGGCACTGCGCGAGGGCGCGCCCGAACCAGTCGGCGGCCCGGTCGAAGTCCCCGAGCTCCAGGTGCGCGCCGCCTACGGATTCCATCGCGCGACGGGCGGCGTACGGGTCGTTCGCCCGGCGTCCGGCGTCCAGCGCGGCCCGATACCGCACCAGCGCCTCCCGGGTACGGCCCGTCCGGGCGTCCAGATCGCCGAGGTTCAGCAGGGCGGCGGCCTGCTCCCTGGGCAGGTCGCGCCGCTCGGCCACGTCCAGGACGAGCCGATGGATGCCGTACAGGTCGGGGGCGGCGGCCCGGGTGCCGAAATGCGCCACCATGGCCTTGACCAACTGGGACATCAGCCGCCGGGCCAGGGTGTCCAGCTCACCGTCGGCGACGGCGAGCCGGGCCGCGGCCAGCAGCGCGGGCCTGCGCGCCCGCAGCCAGTCCTCGGCGGCCCGGGGGTCGGCGAAGCGCAGCGAGCGCGGCATGGCCTGAAGCTTCTCGCGGGCCTCGGGGTTGTCGGTCTCGGTGATCGTCCGGCACGACTGCAGCAGCCGTACCGTCCGCTCCAGCATCCGGGCCCTGGCCAGTTGCAGCTCCCCGGGCCGGTCCTGGGTCTCGGCGAGCGCCTGGAGCACGGGGTGGAGACAGCCCGGCACCTCGTACTGCGGCAACGGTGACCTGAGCGCCCGCAGCAGCCCGAGGTCGACGAAGGAGTCCAGCGCGGAGCGGGCGTCGCCCACCGAGCAGCCGGCCAGCGCGGAGGCGGTGTGCGGGTCGACCTGGCCGGCCGGGGCCAGCGCCAGCAGCCGCAGCATCCGGGCGTTCGGCGCGGACAGCGAGGCGTACACGAGCCCGAAGACCCGGCGCAGCGGAGTACTTTCGTCGCTCTCCGTGTTCAGTTGCTTGGCGAGGTCGGCGACGGTGGCCTTGGGGCGGGTGGCGAGCCAGCCTCCGGCCAGCCTCAGCGCGGCCGGCTGAGCCTGGCACTCCTCGACCAGGCTCTCGGCGGCCCTGGGGTCGACCGTGATGCGGACCGAGCCGGTGAAGCGGCTGAGCAGCTCCACCGCGGACTTGGTGTCGAGGCCGCCCAGGGTGCAGGGGCGGACGTCGGAGATCCCGGTGAGAGGTCCGCCGGAAACGGCCACGACCAGGCATTCCGGTGTGTCCGGCAGCAGCGCGTCGACCTGTTCGGCGTCCGCCGCGTCGTCCAGGAGCACCAGTGCCCGGCGGTCGGCGAGGGCGCTGCGCAGCGCCTCGCACAGATCGTCCTCGGTGGCTCCGGCGGGGGTCGGCCGCCCGAGCGCGCCGAGCAGTTCGCGGGCGGCGCGCTCGACCGGTACGGGGGTGCCGTCGTGTTCGCTCAGCCGTGCCCGGAGCACTCCGTCGTCGTAACGTTCCGCTACCTGCCGGGCCAGTTCCTCGGCGAGCGCCGTGCGTCCGGAACCGGGCCTTCCGGCGATGAGCAGGACGCGTGCGCGAGGGGCCTTGCGGCCGGAGATGGTGTCCAGTCCCGCGCGCTCGATGTCGGCGCGCAGCTCCTTCAACTCCCTTTTACGGCCCAGGAAACGGCCCTCGTCCGCAGCGCGCCCCGCCGGCCGTGCACCGTCCGTGTCCACCGCCTGATCCGCCACGGGCCACACTCCCGTCCCACCGCGCGTGCAAGCCCGCCGGGACTCCGGTTCGGGCGTGTTCAGAGCCTAGTTCACGCTCTGCTACGTTCCGTGCGGAGCGCGGCGGACACGTCCCCCGATCGGATCAGCCGATCGTCACACCGGTACGGGAAGAGTGCAGGAACGGGTGCCGGAAAGAGTGCCGGAACGGGTCCGGTAAAAGCGCCGGAACGGGTGCGTTCAGGACTCGAAGGGGCGCGCGGGCCACGGTGCCTCGGCCGGGCGCAGGGCGTCGAGCCCGTCCCCGTGCTCCGCGGCGACCAGCGAAAGGACGCCCACGACAAGGCAGTTGTTGTGCAGCTCGCCCGCGAGCACACCCCGTACGAGCTCTTCGAGGGGTACGCGCGCGAGTTCCATGTCGGCCTCTTCGTGCTCGACCTCGAAGCGGTCGCCATCGGCCTCGGACAGATCGCGGGCGAGGAAGACGCGGACGGCCTCGTCGCAGCCGCCGGGGGTGGTGTACACGTCGGTCAGCACCCGCCAGTCCTCGGCCTTGACGTGGGCCTCCTCGTACAGCTCGCGCTGGGCGGCGTGCAGCGGGTTCTCGCCGGGCACGTCCAGCAGGCCCGCCGGGATCTCCCACAGCTTGTGGCGCACGGGGTGGCGGTACTGGCGGATGACCACGACCCGGCCCTCGCCGTCGAGGGCGAGGACGGCCACCGAGCCGGGGTGGACCTGGTAGTCGCGGCGGGCCACATGACCGTCGGGCATGACCACGTCGTCGGTGCGGACGGAGGTCTTGTTGCCCACGAAGGGGGTCTCCGTCGCCCGGATCTCCCACTCCTCCGGGCTGTCCTTGATCGTCATGCCTGCCCTTCCACCGCTTTACAAACACGCTCAAATGCAGCCGGGGCGCTCACTTTTTGAATGCGAGCACCCCGGCCACCGTACAACTGTCGTGCTACTCGGAACTCTTCGGCGCGTCCTCACCCTGCTGACGCTCCACAGCGGCCTTCACCAGGCCCGCGAACAGCGGGTGCGGGCGGGTCGGGCGCGAGCGCAGCTCGGGGTGTGCCTGGGTCGCCACCAGGTAGGGGTGCGTCTCGCGCGGGTACTCCACGTACTCCACGAGCTTGCCGTCGGGCGACGTGCCGGAGAACAGGATGCCGGCCTTCTTCTCCAGCTCCGCGCGGTAGGCGTTGTTCACCTCGTAGCGGTGCCGGTGCCGCTCCTCGACGTACTCCTTGCCGTCGTACACCTCACGCACGATCGAGCCCTCGGCCAGCTTGGCCGGGTACATGCCCAGGCGCATGGTGCCGCCCATGTCGCCCTCGCCGGCCACGATGTCGAGCTGCTCGGCCATGGTGGAGATCACCGGGTGGCCGGTGGCGGGGTCGAACTCGGTGGAGTTGGCGTCGGAGATGTCGGCCAGGTTGCGGGCGGCCTCGATCACGATGCACTGCAGGCCCAGGCAGAGGCCGAGCAGCGGGATCCTGTTCTCGCGGGCGTACTTGATCGCGCCGACCTTGCCGAGCACACCGCGGTCGCCGAAGCCACCCGGGATGCAGATGCCGTCGACGTCCTCCAGCTGCGCCGCGGCACCGGCCGGGGTCTTGCAGTCGTCGGAGGTGACCCACTTGATCTTCACGCGGGCCTTGTTGGCGAAGCCGCCCGCACGCAGCGCCTCGATGACCGAGAGATAGGCGTCGGGCAGGTCGATGTACTTGCCGACCAGCGCCAGGGTGACCTCGTGGTCGGGCTTGTGGACGCGGTCGAGCAGGTCGTCCCAGGTCGTCCAGTCCACGTCGCGGAAGGGCAGGTCGAGCTTGCGCACGACATAGGCGTCCAGGCCCTCGCCGTGCACGGTCTTCGGGATGTCGTAGATCGAGCGGGCGTCGGGACAGGCCACCACGGCGGCCTCGTCGACGTCGCACATCAGGGAGATCTTGCGCTTGATCGCGGTCGGGACCTCGCGGTCGCAGCGCAGCACGATGGCGTCCGGCTGGATACCGATGTTGCGCAGGGCCGCAACCGAGTGCTGGGTCGGCTTCGTCTTCAGCTCTCCCGACGGGCCGATGTAGGGCAGGAGGGAAATGTGGACCACGAAGACGTTGTCACGGCCGACCTCGTGGCGGACCTGGCGGACCGTCTCCAGGAACGGCAGGGACTCGATGTCGCCGACCGTGCCGCCGACCTCCGTGATGACGACATCGACCTCGTCGGTCGCCATGCGGCGGATACGGTGCTTGATCTCGTTGGTGATGTGCGGGATGACCTGCACGGTGTCGCCCAGGTACTCGCCGCGCCGCTCCTTGGCGATCACGGTCGAGTAGATCTGGCCTGTAGTGACATTGGCAGAGCCGTCCAGGTCCCGGTCGAGGAAGCGCTCGTAGTGTCCGATGTCCAGATCGGTCTCGGCGCCGTCGTTGGTGACGAAGACCTCACCGTGCTGGAAGGGGTTCATCGTGCCCGGGTCGACATTCAGGTACGGGTCGAGCTTCTGCATCACGACGCGCAGGCCCCGCGCCTTGAGCAGCATGCCGAGGCTGGAGGCGGTGAGACCCTTCCCGAGCGAGGAGGCGACACCCCCGGTGACGAAGATGTGCTTGGTCGTCGTGGCGTTGCTGTTTCGGAAAGCAGCGGGCGGCATGGCCAAAGGGGGGCTCCCGTGGTCGCGGTCTGGGGTGCGGTTCCGGGGTTTTCTCGCCCACCGGTCCACGGGCTACCAGGGTATCAGCGCCCGAGAGGGATGGCTTCCGGCCACGCTCCGCACACGAGTCACCACGGACCCGCACGGTCTCCCGGATTTCTCACCCGTTGCTCACCCGTTCGGCCTATTCGGGTTGTCCGGAGCGGCACGCAGATCATCTACGTGCGTCGTATCCTGCTCGGACACTCGCTGCCGGGCCCGGCCGGCATCGCGGCACCACCCCCGCCCGTATGCGCCGGAACAACGAGAGCTCGTCAGTTCGTTGAGCAGAAATCGTCGTTTTGCCACATGGCTGGACGCCTGCTTTGCTTCACCGCTCAACGACGCATTACAACGACCCCTTGACCGCACTAGCGACAGCACCCCCATGGGGGTGTGACGTGGCCGTTCGACTGGAGTTGCACGTGGCCGGGCGCATCGAAGACTACGCACTCATCGGAGACATGCAGACCGCTGCCCTGGTCTGCCGGGACGGCACAGTGGACTGGCTGTGCCTGCCCCGCTTCGACTCGCATGCCATCTTCGCCGGGCTGCTGGGCACCGAGGAACACGGCTTCTGGCGGCTGGGCCCCGCGCACGCCTCCGACGCCGAACCGCCCACCGCCGCCCGCCGCCGCTACCGCGGCGACTCCCTGATCCTGGAATCGGAGTGGGACACCCCGCGCGGCACGGTCCGAGTGATTGATTTCATGCCGCCGCGTGACGGCGCCCCCCAGCTGATCCGCATCGTCGAGGGCGTCTCGGGCCGCGTCCCGATGCGCTCGGCCCTGAGGATGCGCTTCAGCTACGGGCGTGTGGTGCCGTGGGTGCACAAGCACGACGGGCGCACGGTCGCCGTCGCGGGACCGGACTCGGTCTGGTACGACACCGAGTGCGAGACCTACGGCAAGTCCCTGACCACGTATTCGGACTTCACGGTCGCACCGGGTGACCGGATCGCGTTCACGATCTCCTGGGAGCCCTCGCACAAGCAGCCGCCCGCGCTGCCGGAGCCGGAGGCCTCGCTGCAGGCGACGGAGGACTTCTGGCGCGAGTGGGTGGAGCACTGCACGTACCACGGCCCGTACCGCGAGGCCGTGATCCGCTCCCTGATCACGCTGAAGGCGCTGACGTACGCGCCGACCGGCGGCATCGTCGCCGCCCCCACCACCTCCCTGCCGGAGGACATCGCGGGCGTGCGCAACTGGGACTACCGCTACACCTGGCTGCGCGACGCGGCCATCACCCTGTCCTCGCTGCTGCGCACCGGCTACCGCGAGGAGGCCCGCGCCTGGCGCGAGTGGCTGCTGCGCGCGGTCGCGGGCGATCCCGAGAACCTGCAGATCATGTACGGCATCGCGGGCGAGCGGGAGCTGGGCGAGGCGGAGCTGGACTGGCTGCCCGGCTACGAGAACTCCGCGCCGGTGCGCGTCGGCAACGGCGCCGCGCACCAGCTCCAGCTGGACGTGTACGGCGAGGTCACCGAGGCGCTGCACCTCGGCCACATGACGGGCCTGGCCCGCAACGACTACGCATCCCTGCTCCAGCTCAAGCTGATCCGCTACCTGGAGCGGCACTGGGAGGAGCCGGACGAGGGCATCTGGGAGGTCCGCGGTCCGCGCCGGCACTTCGTGCACTCCAAGGTCATGGCCTGGGTCGCCGTGGACCGCACCATCAAGCTCATCGAGTCCGGCGACGCCGACGGCCCGCTGGAGCGGTGGCGCAGGCTGCGCGACGACATTCACCGCGACGTCTGTGAGAAGGGTTACGACAAGGAGCGCAACACCTTCACGCAGTCGTACGGCTCGAAGGAGCTGGACGCGTCGCTGCTGCTGATTCCGCAGATGGGCTTCCTGCCCCCGGACGACAAGCGCGTGATCGGCACCATCGAGGCGATCCAGCGCGAGCTGTCCACGGCGGACGGCTTCATCCTGCGCTACCCGACGGAGGGCTCCAGCGAGGGCGTCGACGGCCTGCCCGGTGACGAAGGGGCGTTTTTGGCCTGTTCGTTCTGGATGGCGGACGATCTGGCGATGATCGGCCGCGTCGACGAGGCCCGCAAGCTGTTCGAGAAGCTGCTCGCGCTCCGCAACGACCTGGGCCTGCTCGCCGAGGAGTGGGACCCGCGGCTCCAGCGGCAGGTCGGCAACTTCCCGCAGGCTTTCAGCCATGTTCCGCTGATCGACACGGCGCTGCGGCTGACGGCGTCGGGGGCGTACGGCGGCTGAGTACTGAGCGCTGACCGCTGAACGCGGCGGGTCGGCCGATGCCGACGGCCCGGCGCTCAGTCCGGCCTGAGCGCCGTCAGGGTCCGCTCCCCCGCCGGGTCCGCCGCCGTCGCCGGGACCAGGGCGATCTCGTCGAGCCCGGCCTCGGCGTAGGCGTCGATGCGGGCGCGTACGGTTTTGAGGTCGCCGACCAGGCATGCGGTGGCGGCGGCCTCGGCCGGCAGGGCGCGGACCAGGGTGTCGCGGTCGGCGCCGGCTGCGGCGAGCCGCACGGCCTCGCCGAAGCCGGCCGCGGTGAACACGTCGCTGTAGCCCGGCACGGTCAGATAGCCGGCGATGCTCCCGAGGATCTGCGCCAGCGATTCCGGCTCCGGATCGACGGCGGCGGGCAGCCAGGCCGCGAGCGTGGGCGGCGTACGGCCCGCCTTCCGGGCCGCCGCGTCCAGCCTGGCGCGCAGGTCGCGCACCTGCTCCGGGGAGACGATGTCGAGCAGCATGCGGTCGGCGTGCGCCGCGGCGGTCGCGATGGCGCGGTCGCCGAATGCGGCGACGGTGAGCGGGCCGCCGGGCGGCGCGAGCCTGCGCGTGAAGGGACTGCCGGGCACGACGGGACCGCCCGGCGCGGCATGCAGCAGCTCCCGCACGGCTGCCGCCGTCTCCTCCAGTAGGGCCGCGGGGCGCACCCGGGGCCGCCCGTGCACGCCCTCGACGACCCGCTTGCTGGAGGTGCCGAGCGCCACGCCGACCGCCCGCCCGGTGACGGCGGCGACCGACGCGGCACCGCGGGCGAGGCTGTAGGGGTCGCGCACGGACACCGGCACCGGGCCGGCCGTCAGGGCGACGTGCTCGGTGGCCCGTCCGATCGCCGTGGCCAGCACGAAGGAGTCCCAGGTGGGCCCCTCCCCCGCCCACACCTCCCGGTAGCCCAGCCGGTCGGCGAGCGCCGCCACCCGCAGCGGCTCCCCTACGGGGCTGTCGTCCTCACGCGCCACTGCGACCACACTGAATTCCATGCCCGGCCCGCTACCCGGCCGCCCGCGCCGTAACCGCCCGGAGGTGTCCCGGAGGCATCGGCGCAGGTAGCGTCCGGCTATGGACAGCGGCACGGACAGCGGCACGGAGAGCAGATTCGGCGGCCGGGGCGCCGGTATCACCGTTCAGCGGGCGCTGGAGCTGCCCGGTCTGCGCAGCGGGCTGCCGGAGGTCCTCGCGGGCGAGGACCGGCTGCAGCGCACGGTGCGCTGGGTGCACGCGGGCGAGGTGCCGAACATCGCCTCGCTGCTGAAGGGCGGCGAACTGCTGCTGACCACCGGGTACGGCCTCGGTACGCGTCCGGCCGACCAGCGGGCGTTCGTGCGCACCCTGGCCGAGCGCGGCATCGCGGCCCTCGTGGTCGAGCTCGGCCCGCGCTTCACACGGCTGCCCGCCGCGCTGGTCGACACGGCCCGCTCGGCCGGGCTTCCGCTGGTCCAACTGCACCGCGAGGTGCCCTTCGTGACGGTCACGGAGGAGATCCACACCGAGATCGTCAACGGCCACTACGCGCTGCTGCAGCAGGCGGAGGAGGTGCACCACCGCTGCACCGAGGCCCTGCTGGGTGGCGGAGGAGTGCCCCAAGTGCTGGGCATCCTGGCCGACTTCAGCGGCAACCCGGTCTTCCTTGAGACGACGGACGGGCAGCTGCTGTACGCCGCCGGGGCCGGGCCCGAGGGTGCGGACCCGCTGCAGGTGTGGGAGGGGCTGCGCGGCCAGCACAAGGACGTCCCGCCGCCGTCCGGGTCGGCTCTGGTGGATGTGCCCGGGGGCGGGCCCGGCACCGGTTCGGTGCGGGCCCGGCTGGTCCTGCTGCCCGTACGGTCGCCGCTGGTGCCCGTGCACCGCATGGCCGCCGAGCGGGCCGCGGGCATCCTGGCGGTCGTGCTGATGCAGGCGCGGCAGGAGGAGGAGCTGGCGGCGCGGGGCCGCGGCGACTTCCTGACGGATCTCGCCGAGGGCCGTATCAGCGCCGAGGACGCGCCCGCGCAGGCGCGCGTGCTGGGCTTCAAGCCGGGCCGCAGCCCGCTGCTGCCGGTCGTGATGCGGCTGGGCGACGCCCTCTCCCCGACCGGGGGTGCCTCCCGTGCGAGCGAGTTCGAGCGCGGGGGAGGCTGGGCGGTGCTGGCGCGGGCGGTCTCCGAGGAGCTGGCGTCCGTCGGGGTGCCGGTCCTGCTCGGTGTACGGCCCGTGGAGGGCCGTGTGCTCGTCCTGCTGGGGCTGCGCTCGGAGGCGGAGCGTCCGGCGGTCGCGGACCGGGTCGCGGCGGCGCTGCGGGCGGGCGTGGAGCGGGCCGGGATGCACCGGCCCGGGGCGCAGCCGCCGGTGGTGGTCGGGATGGCGGGGAGCTGGGCGGCGGCCTCGGCGGGGCTCAGACACGCGGCGGAGACGGCGACGGCGGCGCAGGGTCTGTCGGACCGCCCCTGGTACGACGCCCGACGCCTGGACATCGATCTGCTGCTGTGGCGGCTGCGCGACCATCCGGACCTGGCGGCGTTCGTGGACCGTGCGATCGGCCCGCTGCGCGATCACGACGACCGCTCCAGGCCGCCCCTGCTGCCCACCCTGGAAACGTACTTGGCGCACGCGGGCCGCAAGGCGGAGACGGCGCGCGAGCTCCACCTCAACCGGCAGACCCTCTACAACCGCCTCGCCCGGATCGGCGAGTTGCTCGGCACGGACCTCGACGACCCGCAGACGGTACTGGCGTTGAGCCTGGCCCTGCGGGCGCGCAGGCATGTGCCCTGAGAAGGGCTAGGTGAGCGGCCGGGGCTGGGTCAACTCGTCGTAGACGCTCAGCACTTGCGCGACCGTCTCGTCCTCGGTCGGCCAGGTCGCGGCCTGCCGGGCGCCCTTGGCCTTGAGCTCCTCGCGGCGCGCGGGGTCGTCGAGGAGCGCGGTGACGGCGGTGGCGAGGGCCTCCGGGTCGCCGTACGGAACGAGTTCGGCGCCGTCGCCGACGAGTTCGGGGATGCCTCCGACGCGAGTCGCGACGAGCGGCACGCGCGCGTGCAGGGCCTCCTGGGCGAGCAGGGAGCGCGACTCCCAACTGCTGGGCAGCAGCGCGAGGTCGGCGGCCGCGAGCAGTTCGGCCGCGTCGTCGCGGCGTCCCAGCAGCCGTACCGGCAGACCCTCGTTCTCGATACGGCGCTGCAGCACGCCCCGCAGCGGCCCCTCGCCCGCGATCACGACGAGCGGCACGGGGTCGAGGCGCCGCCACGCGCGCGTGGCGTCCAGCAGGGTGTCGTAACCCCGGTGCCGTTCGAGGGAGCCGACGGCCATCAGCAACGGGCGCCCGGTGGCGCCGAGTTCGGCCCGCACCTTGAGACCGGGGCGCTCGGCGTCCTCCGGTTCCGTGGCGCGGGGCGCGAGCGGCAGGGTGACGGCGGCGAGCCGCGCATCCCGTGCCCCGCTGCGGCGCGCCCGGTCCACCAGGTCCGAGGTGACGCCGAGCACCACGGTGGCCGCCTTCACGACCCGCCGCTCCAGCAGGCGCAGCAGATGGGCGCGGGCTCCTTCGGCGTGTGCGCGGTTGTGCAGCGTGACGACGAGCGGGGTGCGTCGGCCGCTGAGCGCGAGCGCGGCGCGGAAGGAGGCGTGCAGGCCGTGCGCATGGACGAGGTCGGCGTCGGCGCAGGCGGCTCGCAGCGCGGCCACGGCGCCGGGGTCGCTGCTGCGCGGCACCTGCACATGGTCGGCGCCGGTGCTCCTGAAGTCGTAGGTGTGCTCGGCCTCGACGGGGGCGCACACGGTGACCCGCACGCCCCGAGCGACCAGTCCCGACGCGAGCGAGCGCACATGCGCGCCGCTGGCGGCGTTGCCGCCGCCCAGCACCTGCACGGTGCGCAGCGGCGACTGGCCGTGCGGTGAGTGGCTGCTCACGTGGCTCACGTGGCCGGGGCTCCTGGTTCGGCTTCGGGCGGTCACGAAGAAAGTACAGAAGGAACGAGCGGAGGGGGTGTGCCGCGCGGCTTCCTCCACGTACTGCGTCAAGGATGCCAGTCCGCCCGGGTGTTCCGACAACGCGAAGACGATGCGCAGGCGGCGCGACGGTGGGGTTGGTCACTCACACGAGTGAGCAGAGGGCTCTTTTGGGCGGCGGGTGCCGCGGGGCGTACACGGCCCCGGAAATCGTGCGCCGAGCGCGCGCCCGCGCTCCCCAGCGCACGACGCCGGGCATCGCTGCCGACCCGACGGCTTCCCACCAAACGACCGCCCGCCCTACGACCTCGCCGCCTCGGACACCTGGTCGCCACAAACGGCTCCAGCGGCACCCGCCGCGACGGCAGGCGAACCCCGCACCAGGCCGTAGCGCAGCACCCCCCGCGCACGCCCGCAGCGCATCACAACCCACCCGATGCGTTCCCGCCAAACAACCGCCCGCTCCATGACCTCACGGCTTCGGACACCCGGTCGCCGAAGACGGCACAGCGGCGCCCGTTGCCACGGCAGCGAACCCCGCACCGAGACCGCGGCGCAGCAGCCCCCGTGCACGCTGCCGCGCATCACAGCCCGCCGGGCGGACTCCCGCCCAACGACCTCCACCGCACGGCCGCGCCGCCTCAGGCGCCCGGTCGCCGCAGACGGCCGCGGCAGCCCCAGCGCACGCCGCCACGCATCACACCCCGCCCAACGAACCCCCGCCCAACAGCCGCCCACCAAACAACCGCCCACCCCCCGACCGAGCCGCCTCGGACACCTTCTCGCCATACACCGCCGCTGCGACCACAGCGGCGGCATGTGCGAGGAGCCCGGCGCGGGTGTTGCCCGCCACTACGGCGGTGCCCAGGGCCGCGCCCAGGGCGTGCGCTCCTGTGTCGCCGAGCATTGTGCGCTCGGCGGCGTCGTCGGGGAGGACGGCCGCTGCGGCGCCCGTTGCGGCGGCGGCGAGTTGTGCGCCGGGGCCGGAGCGCAGCAGTCCCGGTGCTCCGAGGGCGAGGACCGCGCCGGCGGCCCGGGCCGGGCGGACGTCCACGAGGTTCACGAAGTGGGCCGCTCCGGCGATCACGACACCCGCGAGCACCTTGTCCACGGCGCGCTCCTTGAGCAGCGCGCCCGCGACGAGTCCCGCGGCGGAGATCCCGAACAGCTTCACCGTCCCGCTGGTGATCTCGCCGTCCCGCAGCGCGCCGAGATGGTCGCGGAACCCGCGCCGGTCATCACCAGCCCCGGCGACATCGTCGTAGCCCCCACAGAGCCCGGCCGCGAGTACGGCGAACCCGGCGACGGGGCTCACTCGCCCGGCCGCGACGGCCGCGCCCAGCGCGGCCGCGGGCCCGGCGTACAACTCCACGGTCCGGCCCGCATGGTTGGTCCGCTCCCAACGCCCGCGCCCGCCGGGCGTCTTGGCGCGCAGCCCGGCGATCCCGGCACGGGTGAGTCCGGCGGCGAGTGCGAACGACCTTGTCCTGCAAGCACGGTTGATCATTCGGCAACCCTACGGGGCGGCACCGACACGCTCTGCCCGTACGCCTTCTGCTGCTCCGCCGGCAGGCGCTACCCGTCCGCTCGCGCCGTCGCGAGCAGCTCCTCCGCGTGTGCCCGGGCCGTCTCGGAGTCCTCCTGGCCGGCCAGCATGCGCGAGAGTTCGCGCACCCGGTCCTCGCCCTCGAGGACCTTCACGCCGGAGCGGGTCACGGACCCGTCGTTGCGCTTCTCCACCAGCAACTGCCGGTCGGCGAAGGCCGCCACCTGCGGAAGGTGCGTGACAACCACGACCTGCGCGGTCTTCGCAAGACGCGCGAGCCGCCGCCCGATCTCGACCGCCGCCTTGCCGCCGACGCCGGCGTCCACCTCGTCGAAGAGATACGTCGGCACCGGGTCCGTGCCCGCGAACACGACCTCGACGGCGAGCATCACGCGCGACAACTCACCACCGGAGGCGCCCTTGGCGATGGGCCGCGGCGGCGCGCCCGGATGCGGCGCGAGCAGCAGCTCGACCTCGTCGGCGCCGGACGGCCCGTAGGCGACAGGGCGCCCACCGACCTCCACGCCCTCCGGGTCCTCGGTCTGCCGGATCTCGAACGACACGCGCGCGTGCGGCATGGCGAGCGAGGCCAGCTCCGCGGTCACGGCGGCGGCGAACCGCTCGGCCGCCTCCGACCGCGCGTCCGTCAACGCCTGCGCCAGTCCGCCCAGTTCGCTGCGCAGCGCGTCGCGCTCGGCGGTCAGCTCGCCGATCCGCTCGTCGTCGCCGTCCAGTTGGGTCAGCCGCGCGGCACTCTGCTCGGCCCACGCCAGCACCGAGGCGACGTTCTCGCCGTACTTCCGGGTCAGCGCGGTGAGCGCGGCACGCCGCTCCTCAACCGCCGCAAGGCGCAGGGGATCGGCGTCCAGGTCGTCGGCGTACCCCGCCAACTCGCCCGCGACATCGCCCAGCAGGATGCCGATCTCGCCGATCCGGTCGGCGAGTGCCGCCAGCGCCGGATCGTAGGACCGCACCGCGTCCAGCGCCCGCTGGGCGCCCGCGACGAGCGTGGCGGCGTCGATGCCCTCGGGGTCCTCCGGGTTGCCCGCGAGGGCGGCGTGCGCGGCCGTGGCGGCCGAGGACAGCGCCTCGGCGTGCCCGAGCCGCTCCGCCTCCTCGGCGAGTTCCACGTCCTCACCGGCCCGCGGCTCCACCCCGGCGATCTCGTCGAGGCCATAGCGCAGCATGTCGGCCTCCTGGGCCCGCTCACGCGCGCGCGTGACGATCTCCTCCAGCTCGGTGGAGACCGCCCTCAGCCGCCGGTACGCCTCGCCGTACTTGGCCAGCGGCCCGGCCACGGCGTCCCCGGCGTACCGGTCGAGCGCCTGCCGCTGCCGGGACAGCTTCAACAATCCCTGCTGGTCGGTCTGCCCGTGCACGGCCACCAGCTCGTCGGCGAGTTCGGCCAGCATTCCGACGGGCACGCTGCGCCCGCCCAGATGGGCCCGGGAGCGTCCCTCGGCGGAGACGGTACGGCTGATCAGCAGCGCGCCGTCGTCGAGCTCGGCCCCGGCCTCCTCGGCGCGTACGACGGCCGAGGAGCCGTCGGGAACGGCGATCCGCCCCTCCACCACGGCCTTGTCGGCCCCGATCCGCACGAGCGCGGCATCGGCCCGCCCGCCCAGCAGCAGTCCGAGACTGGTGACCACCATGGTCTTGCCCGCACCGGTCTCACCGGTGACGGCCGTGAACCCGGGCGACAGCTCGACGACCGCGTCGTCGATGACTCCGAGTGACCGTATCCGCATCTCTTCCAGCACGGCTACGACCTTACGAGGTCAGTACCGGGAAGTGCGACGGCCCCCGTCCCGGTTGTGTGAAGGTGCAGGTGACGAATGCACAAGGACGGCACATTGTCACCCACCCGAGTGCAACGCCTCCAGGTGTGCGTTCCGCTACGCCTTTAATGGGGCGCTCCTCGCCATCCGGAGACCGGCAGCGCGAACTTCGCCACGAGCCGGTCGGTGAACGACGCGTGGTGCAACCGGGCGAGCCGCACCGGCACCGCCCCCCGCCGCACCTCGACCCGCGCCCCGGGCGGCAGATCGACGGTCCGCCGCCCGTCGCACCACAGCACCCCCGGCGGGATGTGCGGCAGCACCTCCACCGCGAGCACCGAGTCCGGCGACGTGACCAGCGGCTTCGCGAACAGCGCGTGCGCCGAGATCGGCACCATGAGCAGCGCCTCCACCTCGGGCCACACCACCGGCCCGCCCGCCGAGAAGGCGTACGCCGTGGACCCGGTCGGCGTCGACAGCACGATCCCGTCGCAGCCGAACCCGGTGACCGGCCGCCCGTCGATCTCCAGCACGACCTCGAGGAGCTTCTCGGCGGACACCTTCTGCACGGCGGCCTCGTTCAGCGCCCAGTCCGTGTGCACGATGTCGCCGTTGCGGTGGACGACGACGTCGACGGTCATCCGCTCCTCGACCTCGTACGCCTTCGTCACCACCCGGTCGACGACCTTGTCGAGATCGTCCCGCTCGGCCTCGGCGAGGAACCCGACCCGCCCGAGGTTGACGCCGAGCATCGGCACCCCGGAGGCCCGGGCGAACTCGGCACCGCGCAGCAGCGTCCCGTCCCCGCCCAGCACGATCAGCAGCTCGCACCCGTCGAGGCACTGCGGGGTGGCCTCCTTGACCAGCTCCACCTCCTCGGGCAGCGGCAGGTCGCGCGCCTCGTACTCCAGGACGCGCACGCCGATGCCCTCACGCAGCAGCCCCTTCACGACCAGTTCGGCGCTGCGGATGGCCGCGGGCCGCCCGGTGTGGGCGAGCAGGAAAACAGTACGAGCTCGGTTCTGTGTCAACGCGGCCCCTCCGCCACTGCACGGTCTACGTCGGCCGGGTCCAGTTCGGGTGCCCCGGCCCGCAGCCACAGAAAGTACTCGACATTCCCGGACGGTCCGGGCAGCGGGCTGGCGGTGACACCGTTCACCCCGAGCCCCAGGTCCCACGCCTTGTGGGCCACCCCGCGCACGGCCTCCGCCCGCAGCTGCGGACTCCGTACGACACCCCCGCTGCCGAGCCGTTCCTTCCCCACTTCGAACTGCGGCTTGACCATCATCACCAGGTCGGCGTCCGGTTTCACGCACCGCACCAAGGCAGGCAGTACCAGGCCGAGCGGGATGAACGACAGATCCCCCACGACTAGATCCACAGGCTCCCCATCGATCGCTTCGAGCGTCAACTCGCGTACGTTCGTACGGTCCTTGACGGTGACGCGTTCATCGCTGCGCAGACTCCAGGCGAGTTGTCCGTATCCCACGTCCACGGCGACGACGTGTGCGGCGCCCGACCGCAGCAGTACGTCCGTGAAGCCGCCGGTGGACGCGCCGGCGTCGAGCGCCCGCCGTCCTTCGACGACGAGTCCCCGCGGCACGAAGGCCTCGAGCGCCCCGGCGAGTTTGTGGCCGCCCCGCGAGACGTAGTCGGGATCGCCTGCGTCGCCGGCGACGACGATCGCCGCCGCCGTCTCCACCTGGGTGGCGGGCTTGGTCGCGACGGTCTTGCCGACGGTGACCCGCCCGGCCGCGATCAGCTGGCTGGCGTGCTCGCGCGAGCGCGCCAGCTTCCGGCGGACCAGCTCCGCGTCCAGACGGCGGCGTGCGACTCCTGCCACGTTCGGTTCAGCTCCTGTGTTGGTACGACGGCGGTCGGTTCGAGGGCGGGGGCGCCGGAGGTCCCGGGCGGGCGTCGAGCGCGGTGAGCGTGTCGCGCAGCCCCCGGTGTACATCCTCGTACACCTCGATGTGTCCGTCGGTGCTGAGGTGGTCGGCGTCACCGAGCCGTTCCAACTGCTCATCGACCTCGGCATTGCCGGTCGGGGTGCGGGGCACGTTCAGCGGAGCGGGGGCCGCGGGGTCTTGGTCGGCCTCGGCCAGGGGTGCGGTGTCGACCGGGGGCGCGGTGTCGACCGGGGGTGCGGGCTCGACCGGGAGTACGGGCTCGCCCAGGATGGCGGACTCGACCTGGGGTGCGGGCTCGACGAGGGGTGCGGGCTCGCCCAGGTTCGCGAACTCGACCTGGGGTACGGGCTCGACCGAGGGTGCGGGCTCGCCCAAGGAAGCGGCCTCGGCCGGCTGGTCCCCCGCCGTGGGCTCGGGCACAGTGTCGCTCATGCCCAGACGCTACCCCGAAGCCCTGGGGTACCGTCGATCTCGATGGCCACGATCGAGGAGTGCCGCGCCGCACTCGAAAAGCTCTCGGACAACATGCGGAGCGCCGAGGGGGACGTCCGTACGGCCGTCTCACTGGACCGCTCGGTCAGCTGCCGGATCGCCGACCTCGACATCACCTTCGTCGGCCGGATGACCGGCGGCCGGATCGTGGTCGAGGACACGGTGCAGGGCACTCCACGGGAGAAGGCCCAGATCAGGCTCACCATGAAGGGCGACGACCTGGTGGCGCTGGTCTCCGGCGAGCTGAACTTCGCCCGGGCGTGGGGCTCGGGCCGGGTGAAGCTGGAGGCCGGCCTGCGGGACCTGCTCCTCCTCAGGAAGCTGCTGTAGCGGCCCGCGCCTTCCGCGCCGCGGGCACCACCAGCGGGGTTCCCGTCTCCGGGTCGTCGATGACCTGGCAGCGCAGCCCGAAGACCTCCTCGACCAGGTCGGCCGTGACGATGTCGTTCGGCGCGCCCTCGGCGACGATCCGTCCCTCGCGCAGCGCGATCAGATGGGTGGCGTAGCGGGCGGCGTGGTTGAGGTCGTGGAGTACGGCTACCAGGGTGCGGCCCTGTTCCTCGTGCAGTTCGGCGCACAGGTCGAGGACGTCGATCTGGTGCTGGATGTCGAGGTAGGTCGTCGGTTCGTCGAGCAGCAGCAACGGCGTCTGCTGGGCGAGCGCCATGGCGATCCACACCCGCTGCCGCTGACCTCCGGACAATTCGTCGACATAGCGATCGGCGAGCTCGGTGACCCCGGTCTGCGCCATCGACTCCTGTACGACCCGCTCGTCCTCCGTCGACCACTGGCGCAGGATGCCCTGGTGCGGGTAGCGGCCGCGGCCCACCAGGTCGGCGACGGTGATGCCGTCCGGCGCGATCGACGTCTGCGGCAGCAGACCCAGTGCGCGCGCGACCTTCTTGGCCGGCATCGACTGGATGACCTGCCCGTCGAGCAGTACGCGCCCCCGGTTCGGCTTCAGCATCCGCGACAGGGCACGCAGCAACGTGGACTTGCCGCACGCGTTCGGACCGACGATCACGGTGAAGGAGTTGTCCGGGATCTCCACCGACAACTCCTCGGCGATGACCCGCTGATCGTAGGCGAGAGTCACACTCTCGGCGGACAGGCGGTTCACAGTGCTCCTTCGGGTGTTCGTCACGATCGCCGTGCCGCCGGCGACCGACTTTGTCGATGTACACGCGTCCGGCTTTGTCGACATGGCTGGGTCGGGGGTGGTGGCTGTGCTGGGGTCGGGGGTGGTGGCTGTGCTGGGGTCCAGGGTGGTTGCTGTCTCCGGGTCTGGGTTGGTGGCCGCGACCCGGTTCGGTTCCGCCCCCGCGCCCGCGCCCGCCGCCTTGCCCGTGGCCGGATTCGCCACCAAGCCGGCGCTCGGCCCCCCAGCCATGCCGGAGTCCAGGTTCGTCGCCCTGCCCGCACCCGACTCCACCGCCGAGCCCGCGCCCGGCTTCGCCGCCGAGCCCCAGTCCGGGTTCGCCACCGTGCCCGCACCCGGCTTCGCCGCCGAGCCCACGCCCGATTTCACCGCCAAGCCCGGGCCCGGCTCCCCCACCAACCCCACGCCCAGCCCCTTCAAGTCGCTCATATCCGCCCCGCCCTGCGTTCCGTCACCAGGAGCCAGAGCAGATAGACACCGCCGAGTACTCCGGTGACCACGCCGACGGGCAGTTGGTCGGCGCCGAAGAGCCGCTGGGAGGTCAAGTCGGCGGTGACCAGGAGGGCGGCGCCCATGCAGAGGGACGGCAGGAGGTTGGGGCCCGGCGAGCGGGTCAGGCGGCGGGCCAGTTGCGGTGCGGTGAGAGCCACGAAGCTGACGGGACCCGCAGCGGCGGTGGCCGTCGCGGTGAGCAGGACGGCGGCCACCATGAGCAGCGCCCGCACGCGCTCCACGCGTACGCCCAGGGCGCCGGCGACGTCGTCGCCCATCTCCAACATCCGCAGCCCGCGCGCGTTGACGAGGACGAGTGGGACCAGCACGGCGCACAGCCCGAGCAGCGGCCAGACCTGGTCCCAGTCGCGACCGCTGAGGGACCCGGTCATCCAGACGACCGCACGGGCGGCGTCGACGATGTCGGACACGGTGAGCAGATAGCCGTTGACCGCCGTGACGATCGCGGAGACGCCGATTCCGACGAGGACCAGCCGATAGCCGTGCACCCCCTGCTTCCAGGCGAGCAGATAGATGGCCAGCCCGGTGACCAGCCCACCCACCAGCGCGCCCACCGTGACCTCGGCCGCGCTGCCGGAGAACAGCACGATCATCACCAGCGCCCCGGCCGTCGCACCCTGGCCGAGCCCGAGCACGTCAGGACTTCCGAGCGGATTGCGGGTGACGGCCTGGAACAGCGCGCCGCCCAGTCCGAGCGAGGCGCCGACCAGCAGCCCGACCAGGACCCGCGGCAGCCGCAGCTCGTCGACGATGAACTCCTGCCCGGCGTTCCCGTTCCCGGCAAGGGTCTTGAGCACATCGCCGGCCGAGATGGGGAAGTCGCCGGTGCCGATCAGTGCGACGCCCGCGGCGAGCGCGGCAAGCAGCAGCAGGACGACGACGAGGGCGGCCCGTGCGTCCAGGCGCACGGAGAGCCCACCCGGGGACCTCATCACACGGGTGCTCTTCACAGCTGTGCCGTCCTTCGCCGTCGTACGAGAAAGATGAAGACCGGCCCGCCGATGATCGCGGTGACGATGCCGACCTGCAGCTCGGAGGGGCGGGCGACGATCCGCCCGAGCACGTCCGCGCCGAGCAGCAGGACGGGCGACAGGATCGCGGCGTACGGCAGGATCCAGCGCTGGTCGGGGCCGGTGAAGGACCGTACGACGTGCGGAACCATCAGCCCGACGAAGGCGATCGGCCCGCAAGCCGCCGTGGCCGCCCCGCACAGCACGGTCGCGGCGAGCATGGACAGCGCCCGGGTGCGGTTCAGGTTGGCGCCGAGCGCGGTGGCGGTGTCGTCGCCCATCGCAACGGCGTTGAGCGGGCGGGCGAGCACGAGGGAGAGGACCGAACCGGCCGCGATGAACGGCAGCACTTGCAGGATCGTCGAGTCGGTCGCCGAGGCGAGCGAACCGACCGTCCAGAAGCGCATCTTGTTCAGCGCCGCCTCGTCCGTGATCATCACGGCCTGCAGATAGCCGTACAGCGCGGCGCTGATGGCGGTACCGGCGAGCGCGAGCCGCACCGGCGTCGCGCTCCGGCTGCCGCCGAGGAACCAGACCAGCGCGCCGACGGCCGCTGCTCCGACGAAGGCGAACCAGACGTAGCCGGTCAGGCTGGTGACACCGAAGTACGTGATGGCCGTGACGACCGCGGCCGACGCGCCCGCGTTGATGCCGAGCAGTCCGGGGTCGGCCAGCGGATTGCGGGTGAGGGCCTGGAGCACCGCACCGGCGAGGCCGAGTGCGGCACCCGCGAGCAGCCCGAGCGCCGTGCGCGACAGCCGCTCGTCCACGACTACGTCGCCGTACGTCCCCGTGTCCTGGAACAGTCCGTGCCACACCTGTCCCAGGGACAGCTCTTTCGCGCCGATCGCGATGCTCGCCAGGGCGACGAGCACCAGGACGACGAGAGAGAGCAGCAGCCCAAAGGCCCGTATCGCCCGGCGGGTTGGGGGCGCGGGGGCGGTCTCCGCGCGCTGTTCGGGAGGACTGTCGACCAACACGTAGTTAGGTTAGCCTACCCTCGCACCCCTCACCCAAGCCGCCGCCTCACAACTCCAGCCTGCCCAGCGCCTTCCCCGCGTCCAGCTCGCACTCACCCTCGCCGGCCGATGTCCAGGCCGCAGCGCACAGCGCCCGCAAACCGTCCAGGGCCTCGCCGTCGCCGTCCAGTTCAAGCCGCTCCGACGCCGCCGTCGCCGTCCAGCCGCCGCACCGGAAGCCGTCACCCGCCTCGCTGACCTCCGGCTGTCCCGTCAGCATTCCGCGCAGATCCGCGTCGACATACGCCGGCCGGTGCCGCGGCGGCGCTGCGAGCAGCTGTGCCGCGTCGGTGACGCCGGTCAGGACGAGCAGCGAGTCCACCTCGCCGTTGAACGCCCCCTCGATGTCCGTGTCCAGCCGGTCCCCGACCACCAACGGCCGCTCGGCGCCCGTACGCAGGATCGTCTCCCGGTGCATGGGTGGCAGCGGCTTGCCCGCGACCTGCGGATCGGCGCCGGTCGCTATCCGCACGACCTCCACCGCTGCGCCATTGCCCGGCGCGATCCCGCGTGCGCTGGGAATGGTCAGGTCGGTGTTGGAGGCGTACCACGGCACCCCGCGCGCGATGGCGTAGCACGCCTCGGCGAAGCGGCCCCACGCCAGATCGGGTCCGCCGTACCCCTGCACGACCGCCGCCGGATCGTCCTCCGCCGACTCGACGGGCTCAAGACCCCGCTCGCGCAGCGCGACCTTCAGCCCCTCCCCGCCGATCACCAGCACGCGCGCGCCCGCCGGTATCTGCTCGCTGATCAACCGCGCGACCGCCTGCGCGGACGTGATGACGTCCTCGGCACCGGTCGGGATCCCCAGCTCGGTCAGATGAGCGGCCACCGCGTCCGGCGTCCGCAGCGCGTTGTTGGTGACGTACGCGAGATGCATCCCGCCCGACCGGGCGGTGGCCAGCGACTCGACGGCGTGGGCGATGGCACTGCCCCCCGCGTACACCACCCCGTCCAGATCGAGCAGCGCCGTGTCATACGCCTCGCTCAGGGCCTGGCCACTGCCCTCGGGCCTCGTCCTGACGCTCTGGCTCATTCCACATCGCTCCTCGCTCGTCGACTTTCCCCCGATCATCCCTCACGCCTCTGACACACGTACGATGCCGGGATGAACACAGCAGGTCACTCGGAAGCAAAGGCGCTCCGGGGCCTGGAACTCACCCCGTTCCGAGGCCTCCGTTACGACCCGGACCGGGTCGGCAGCCTGGCCGCAGTGACGTCGCCGCCGTACGACGTCGTCGTACGCCCCGACGGTCTGCACCATCTCCAGTCGGCGGACCCGTACAACATCGTCCGCCTGATCCTCCCGCAGGCCCCGACGCCGAGCGCCCGCAACGAGCAGGCGTCCGACACCCTGCGCCGCTGGCAGTCGGAGGGCGTACTCGCCGCCGACGACAAACCCGGCCTGTACGTCTACGAACAGCATGCCGACGACGGCATGGTGCAGCGCGGCATCATAGGCGCCCTGCGCGTCTCCGACCCGTCCGAGGGCGTGGTCCTGCCGCACGAGGACGTCATGCCACACATCGTCGCCGACCGCGCGGCCCTGATGCGCGCCACCTCCGCGAACCTCGAACCCCTGCTGCTGACCTACCGCGGCAACGGCTCGGCGTCGGCCGCAGCGGACCTCGTGGAGCGGATGGCCGACCGCCCCCCGCTGCTCGCGACGACCACGGAGGACGGCTACAGCCACCGTCTGTGGGCGGTCACCGATCCGGCCGACCTCGCCCGCATCCAGTCCGACCTCGCACAGCACCAGGCCCTGATCGCCGACGGCCACCACCGCTGGGCGACGTACCGCCGTCTACGCGCGGAGCACGCCTCCCCCAGCCCCTGGGACTACGGCCTCGTCCTCCTCGTCGACACGGCCCGCTACCCACTGCGCGTCCGCGCCATCCACCGCCTCCTGCACGGTGTGCCGGTCGCGGACGCGCTCGCCGCCGTGGAAGGCCTGTTCCGCATACGGCACCTGCCGGTGTCCCTGCCCGCAGCCCTCGAAGCGCTGGCCGACAGTGCCCGCGACGGCAACGCCTTCCTGCTGGCCGGCGACGGCGCCTTCCACCTGATCGACCAACCGGACCCGGACCTCCTGGCCCGCACGATCCCGACGGACCGCCCCGCAGCCTGGCGCACCCTGGACGCCGCGGTCCTGCACGCCGCACTCCTCGACCACGTCTGGCACATCCCCGAGGACTCCCCGGCCCACATCGCCTACATCCACGACACGGCCGCCACGGTCGAGAAAGCGGAGCGCGACGGCGGTACGGCCGTACTGCTGCACCCGGTCCGCGAAGAGGTCGTACGCGACCTGGCCCGCCAGGGGGTGACGATGCCCCGCAAGTCGACGTCGTTCGGCCCGAAGCCGGCGTCCGGGCTGGTGCTACGGACGCTGGACGTCTGACACACGATCGGACACACGAAAGGGCGGGACCTCACGGCCCCGCCCTTTCGTCAACGATCAGTCCCTGACGATCAACCCTAACGGTCAATCCCTGTCGGCCTGGTCGTGGCCTTTGTCCTGGTCGTCGTCCTTCTCGTCGTCCTTCTCAGCGGCCTTGTTGGCTTCCGCCTCGGTGCCGGCGTCCTGGGTGTCGTCGTCCTCGTCGCTCCCGTCGAAGGCGTCGACGAACTCCACGCCGTCCAGCTCGGCGAGCCGGTCCGAGGCGTCCGTGCTGCCGTCGCGGTCGGCCTCCACGGCCTTCGCGAACCACTCCCGTGCCTCGCCCTCACGACCGGCAGCGAGGAGCGCGTCCGCGTACGCGTAGCGCAGCCGCGCGGTCCAGGGCTGCACGGAGTTGGAGGCGAGCTCGGGGCTCTGCAGCGTCACGATGGCCGCGTCGAGCTGGTCCATGTCGCGCCGGGCGCCGGCCGCGACCAGCCGCATCTCGACCTGCCCGGCCTTGTCCAGCTTCTGCACCTCCGGCGCCCCGGCCATGTCCAGAGCCTTCTCCGGCCTCCCGAGCCCACGCTCGCAGTCGGCCATCACGGGCCACAGCTCCACGGTGCCCGTCATGCGCCGCGCGGCCCGGAACTCGGCCAGCGCCTCGGCGTACTTCTGGTTCGCGTACGCCGCGAACCCGGCCGCCTCGCGTACGGCGGCGACACGCGACGCCAGCCGCAGGGCGACCCTGGAGTACCCGTAGGCCCCTTCGGGGTCCTCGTCGATGAGCCGAGCGACCATCACCAGGTTCTTGGCGACGTCCTCCGCGAGCCCCTTCGGCAGGCTCTGCAGCTCTTGCCGTACGTCCTTGTCGATCTCGTCGCCCGTGACGTCCTCGGGGATGGGCAGCCGCTTGATCGGCTCACGGTCACGGTCGCGGTCCCTGTCACGGTCACGGTCACGGGGTCGGTCGTCACGGAACCGGCCACCGCCACCACCGCGCCGGTCGTCACGCCCCCTGAATCCTCCGGGGCGGCCCCCACGGTCGTCCCGACGAGGACCACTGCTACGTCCGCCACGATCGTCCCGGCCCCGGAATCCACCCCGGTCACCCCGGCTGTCATCCCGCCTGTCATCCCGGCGGAAGCCACCGCGGTCACCGCCGCGGTCGTCACGGCGATCATCACGCCGGTCGTCCCGACGGTCGTCGCGACGGTAGGAGGGGCGATCGCCACGGTCGCTGCGGTCGTCACGACGGAAGGACGGACGGTCACCGCGATCGTCGCGTCGATCATCGCGCCGGTCGTCCCGCCGATCGTCACGGCGGTATGAGGGACGGTCGCCACGGTCGTCTCGGCGGAAGGACGGACGGTCACCGCGGTCCCCGCGGTCATCACGACGGTCGTCGCGGCGGAACGAGGGACGGTCCCCGCGATCGCCACGATCACCACGATCGTCACGCCGGAAGGACGGACGATCTCCCCGGTCACCCCGGTCATCGCGGCGGAAGCCGCGGTCGCGGTCGCCTCGGTCGTCGCGGCGGAAGCCGCGGTCACGGTCACCCCGGTCATCCCGACGCGGGCCACGGTCACGGTCATCACGCTGGTACGCCGGCCGCGCACCACGGTCGCCGCGGTCATCACCCCGCCGGTCGTCCCGGCGCCCGCCGTACCCACCGCCACCGCCACGGTTGTCGTCGCGGCGGTCGTCACGCCGGAACGAGGGACGATCACCACGATCGTCACGCCGGAAGGGCGGACGGTCCCCCCGGTCACCTCGGTCCCCGCGGTCATCACGGCGGAAGCCGCGGTCGCGGTCACCTCGGTCGTCGCGACGCGGACCACGGTCGCGATCGTCCCGACGCCCGCCGTACCCACCGCCACCACCGCGGTTGTCGTCACGCCGGTCGTCCCGACGGTCATCGCGACGATCGTCACGGCGGTCGTCGCGGCGGAAGCCACCACGGTCCCCGCGATAGCCGCCTCGGTCGCCGCGGTCCCCACCGTCCCGTCGACGCTGGTCGCGCTCCGGTCGGTCGTCGGGAGAGTTGGTGGACATCGGTGACTCCTGTCTTCGGTACAGCAAGCATTGTAAAAAGAAAAGGACCCCTGGTCCCCAGCTGAACGCTGGGGACCAGGGGTCCTTCCCAAAGATTGTTCGGCGGCGTCCTACTCTCCCACAGGGTCCCCCCTGCAGTACCATCGGCGCTGTAAGGCTTAGCTTCCGGGTTCGGAATGTAACCGGGCGTTTCCCTCACGCTATAACCACCGAAACCCTAATGGTTTCGAGCGAACAAGCACACTCTTCAGTTATGTGTTCCGCTCAAAGCCGGCAACGGTCGTTGCCTCAGAACTAACACAGTGGACGCGAGCAAC
>NZ_JAFJSY010000071.1 GCF_019857225.1 Streptomyces plumbidurans | reverse complement strand
CTGCGCATCATCACCGGTGACGCCAAGACCACCACCAACGGCCTGGCGAACGCCAACGCGCACTGGAGCTGCACCGGCTTCGAGGACAAGGTGCAGCTGACCGAGCAGTACCCGCTGTGTCCGCAGGGCAGCAAGGTGGTCCGCACCTTCGCGTTCCAGAGCTGCTGGGACGGCAGGAACATCGACAGCGCGAACCACCGTACGCACGACGCGTTCGCCGACCCCAAGAGTGGTGCCTGCCCGAACGGCTTCGAGGCGATCCCGCAGCTGACCGAGCGCCTGGTGTACGACATTCCGACGCCGACCATCGAGAACGGTCAGGTCAAGAACGCGTACGCGGTGGACAGTTTCCCGGAGCAGCTGCACAAGCCGGCCACCGACCACAACGACTTCATCAGCATCACCACCGGTGGTCTTGCCAACAAGATCGCCGACTGCATCAACAGCGGCCGTGACTGCGGTACGGGCTCCGGCGACGACCAGGGTTCGGGCGGCGGAGCCACCCAGCAGCCGTCCGAGCAGCCGACGGACCAGCCGAGCCAGGACCCCACCAACCAGCCGAGCGAGCAGCCGACCGCTCAGCCGACCGAGGGCCAGACGACGCCGCCCGCCGGTGACGACAACGGCAACCAGGGCAACGACGGTTCGGGCAAGGGCCACGGGCACGACGGGTCCGGCAAGGGCAACGCCGGCGGATCCGACGACCAGACGGCCCAGCCCACGGCCTCGCAGACGCAGCAGCAGTCGGACGACGCACCCACGATGTCCAGCACGACGAACCCCAGGGTCTACGCGTCCGCCAAGGCGTCCAAGAGCGCCGCGGCCGGTGCGGACCAGGGCGGTTCGGGCAGCGACGACAACAACGGTGACGGTTCCGTCCAGGCCCAGGGCACGGGCGGCAGCACCTCCGTCGTCGGCAACCAGGCCGAACCGCAGGGCGGCGACCTCGCGGAGACCGGCACGACCCTGTGGCCCGCGGCGGCCGGCACGGTCCTGCTGATCGGCGGCCTGTTCCTGCTGACCCGTACGCGCAGGCGCTACTAGAAATCACGCCCCCAGGGCGCCCGGACCGACTTCCGGTCCGGGCGCCCTAGTCGGTTCGTCCACGTTCGTCCTCGTTCGTCCCGGAGCCCGGGGCCGGGCGGGGGCGCAGCATGGACCATGAAACGGGTACCCGCAGCCGACCGCGGAGGACGAGATGACCGAGCCGACCCCGGAGCCGACGCCCGAGCCGACGCCCGAGCCAACTCCCGAGGACCGCGACGTGATCATGTCCACGGTCTTCGCGCACATGGAGGCCCAGATGCTCGGGGCGACGGTACACCTCGGCGTAGCCGACACGCTGGGCGAGCGGGAGCGGGACGCCGCCGACGTGGCCGCCGATCTGGGCACCGATCCGGACGCCACCCGACGGCTGTTGCGCGCGCTGGCAGGGTCGGGCTTTGCGGCCGAGGTACGGCCCGGCGTGTTCGCCCTGACCCCTCGCGGAGCGCTGCTGCGCACCGACCGCCCGGACTCGGTCGCCGCCTTCGTCGCGATGTTCATGGACCGGACGACGGTGGGCGCCTGGAGCCATCTCGACGACAGCGTCCGTACCGGGCGGGCCGCCTTCGACGAGCTGTACGGCACCGACTTCTTCGGTCACCTCGCGACCCACCCCGAGCTGTCACGGACGTTCAACGCCGCGATGCGCCAGGGCACCGGAGCCACCGCCCGCATCCTGAAGGGCGAGCTCGATCTTGCGGGCGCCACCTCGGTCACCGATGTGGGCGGCGGCGACGGGACGCTGCTCGCGGCACTCCTGACGGAGCACCCCCATTTGCGCGGCGTGCTGTTCGAGACTCCCCAGGGAGCGGCCGAGGCGGGCCCGCTCCTGAAGGCGGCCGGCCTCGCCGGGCGCAGCGAGATCGTCACCGGCGACTTCTTGGTCTCGGTGCCCTCCGGATCGGACGTCTATCTGCTCAAAGGCGTCGTCAAGGACTGGGACGACGACCGGGCGACCACCGTCCTCGCCAACATCAGGTCGGCGATGCCGCCGGAGGGGCGCCTGCTGATCATCGAGGTCGTCATGCCGGAGACCGTCGACGGCTCGGTCCCGTCCGTCATGTACACCGGCGACCTCCACATGCTCGCCAACGTCTCCGGCCGCGAACGCACCGAACCGGAGTACCGCTCCCTGTGCACCCGCGCCGGCTTCTCGGTCCCCCGAGTGACCCGCATGCCACCCCCGTCCCCGATCTCGGTGATCGAGGCGGTGCCGGTGTGAGCGGTGACCGTAGCCCTGCGGTGGCCGCGGGCCCTGCGGCGTCGCGGCCTGCGGTTCCGCAGCCCGCGCTATGGCTCCGGAATGCCTACCGCGCCGAATGCCGCACCGTCTCCCGTACGTCCGCCTCCACCTCGTTGCGAGCCTTTCCCGACTCCCTCGCGAATTCGTTCAGCGAGGTGCGGGCCTCGCGGGCGAGGTCTCGCCAGGCGTGCAGGGCGGTTTCGTAGGTGTTGGTCTGGCGTCCGGTCCAGCCGCCCGGCTGGGACGGCGGGCCGTACGAGTGGCGCAGCTGATCGACCCGGTGGTGTGCCTGCTCGGCTGCGCGCTGTTTCTCCACCAGCTCGTCGAAAGTATGTGTCACGCAAATGGAGCATAGGGCGGTATGTACGGATTTGCGAGGCGAGTCGGTCGTCCACCGGGCGGCCGGACTCAGCCCTGCTGAGCGGTCACCTCGGCCAGCAGGTCCCGTGCCGTCTCCAGCGCCGCCGCGCGGTCCGCGGGGACCAGGCCGATGCGGGTTCTGCGGTCGAGTACGTCGGCCTCGTCGAGGGCGCCCTCGTGGCGTACCGCCCACAGCAGTTCGGCCGCGGTGACGGGGTGTCCCGGCAGGACCCGCTCGCCGAGGCGGGGGTCGTGTTCGGCGAGCGCGAGGACGGCGGGCGCCTCGGTGCCGTAGCGCCGGATCAGGTGGGGCGGCGCGTTCAGCGCGTCGAGGGTGCGGGGCGACGCCGCACCGACGAGCGGGAGGGATGCGGTCGGGGAGGGGCCCGCGGTGAGGCGGCGGGCCGCGACGGCGGCGTCCACGGCGTCCTCGGCCATGCGCCGGTACGTGGTGAGCTTGCCGCCGACCACGGTGATCACGCCCTCGGACGAGGTGAGCACCGCGTGCCGCCGTGAGATGTCCGCGGTCCTGGCGGTGGCGCCCGGACCGTCCTGCGGTGTGGTGTCCAGCAGCGGGCGCAGCCCCGCGAAGGCCCCGACGACGTCCTGGCGCCGTACCGGGAGGTTCAGCACCGAGCCGAGGACGTCGAGCAGGAACCCGATGTCCGTCTCGGGCACCTCCGGCACATCGGGGATCGCGCCGTCGACGGGCTCGTCCGTCAGGCCGACGTAGACCCGGCCGTCGCCCTGCGGAAGGACGAGGACGAAGCGGTTGGTCTCGCCGGGGATCGGGATGTGCAAGCCGGCCGGCAGCGGGCCGAGGTCGTCGGAGCGCAGGATCAGGTGGGTGCCGCGCGAGGGGCGGATGCGGATGCCGTCCACCAGGCCGCCCGCCCAGACGCCGGAGGCGTTGATCACCGCGCGGGCCCGGATCTCGCCCTCCTCGCCGGTGAGTTCGTCACGGACGCGGGCGCCGGTGCCGGTGAGTTCCAGCGCCCGTACCCGGGTGAGGACGCGCGCGCCGTGTGCCGCCGCGGTGCGGGCGACGGCGGTGACCAGACGGGCGTCGTCGACGAGCCGGCCGTCCCAGGACAGCAACCCGCCGCGCAGTCCGCCGGTGCGCAGGGCCGGGGCGAGATGCCGGGTCTCCATCGCGGACAGGCGCCGCGGCGCGGGCAGCGTGGCCCGGGCCGTGCGCGCCGCCACCCGCAGGGCGTCACCGGCCCGGAACCCGGCCCAGGCGAGCGCCCCCTGCCCCCGGGACACCAGCGGCGTCAGGGGCAGCACGAACGGCTGCGCGCGGACCAGGTGCGGCGCCGTGCGCTCCATCAGCGTGCCCCGCTCGACCGCGCTCTCGTGCGCGACGTCGAGCTGACCGGAGGCGAGATAGCGCAGCCCGCCGTGGATCAGCTTGCTGCTCCAGCGGGAGGTGCCGAACGCCAGGTCGTGCGCGTCGACGGCGACCACGCTCAGGCCGCGGGCCGCCGCGTCCAGGGCGGCCCCGGCACCGGTGGCGCCGAGCCCGACGACGAGGACGTCCACCGTGGGGCCGCCCACCGACCCGGCCAGCTCGCGCGAGCGCCGGGCGGCGGACAGGGACGAGCCGGAAGCAGGGCGTTGGCTCATGGCGTGAGGGTCCTCTCCAGAATGGTGCGCAGCTCCGTGAGGAAGGCCGCGGAGTTCAGATCCGCGTCCTCCTCGTCGGTCATCGTCCGCAGGGACAGGGTGAAGGACTGCACGATCAGCAGGACGGAACGGGCCTGGCGCTCGGGATGCCCGGCCCGCACCGATCCGTCGGCGTGACCGTCCTTGAGGCCGTCGGCCAGCAGCTCCAGCAGGGCGTTCTGGCTCGCGCCGCGCCGGTCGAGCACATAGGGGAGCAGCAGTTCGGGGTCGACGTCCACGATCTTGCGGAAGAGCGGATGGGCGCGGAAGGAGGCCACTCCCTCCACGAGCCCGTCCACGAGCAGCCTGCGCGCGTGCGCCCCGTCCCGGCGCTCCGGTATCGCCCGGGTGGCCACGTCGATCCATTCGCGGGTCATCAGATCGCCGACGAGGGTGCGTACGTCGGGCCAGCGCCGGTACAGCGTCATCCGGGAGACCCCCGCGCGGCGGGCCACGTCGGTGAGCGTCGTACGGCGGACCCCGACGGCCAGGACGCAGTCCCGCACCGCGTCGAGGACCGCGTCATTGTGCGAGCTGCCGCCTGAGGCGTTGTGACGAATAGGCGTCATGTGTCACAGTGTAACGCCTCGGCGCCCTCGGACGTCGACGGAGAGAGAATCGCTCGAATCGACCGGTGAGGACGACAGTCATGGACATGCTGTGGAGCGGCTGGGGCGACCCGGCCAAGGCGGCACCGCTGCCCGACACGGTGATCGGGCTGTTGCGCGATCTGCTCGGCGTCAAGCCACGCGGCACCGAACCGGTCGGCCTCGCCGACATCGCCGTACCGGAAGGGCAGTTGGAGCCCGCAGCGCACCGCGCCCTCGCGGCCGCCGTCGGCGGCGAGGAGTTCGTGCGCACGGACGCCGAGACCCGGATCCGGCACACCCGCGGCAAGTCCACCCCCGACCTGCTGCGCATCCGCGAGGGCGACACCCTCGACACCCCGGCGGCCGTACTGCTCCCCGCCGGTCACGACGAGGTCCTCGCCGTCCTGCGGGCCTGCGCCGAACACCGGCTCGCCCTGGTCCCGTTCGGCGGCGGCACCTCCGTCGTCGGCGGTCTCGCACCCGGACGACGCGGCCTCTTCGTCGCCGTGGACCTGCGCCGCATGGACGGCCTGCTCGCCCTCGACCCCGTCTCGCGCACCGCCACCCTGCAACCCGGCCTGCGCGCACCGCAGGCCGAGGCCCTGCTCGCCGAACACGGCTTCACGCTCGGCCACTTCCCCCAGTCCTACGAGTGGGCCACCATCGGCGGTTTCGCCGCCACCCGCTCCAGCGGCCAGGCCTCCGCGGGCTACGGCCGCTTCGACGAGATGGTCCTCGGCCTCACCCTCGCCACCCCCGAAGGCACCATCGACACGGGCCGCGCCCCGCGTTCGGCCGCCGGCCCCGACCTGCGCCAGCTGTTCCTCGGCTCGGAGGGCGCCTTCGGCGTCATCACGTCCGTGACGGTCCGCATCCGCCCGGTCCCCGAGGTCCGCCGCTACGAGGGCTGGAGGTTCGCCTCGTTCGAGGAGGGCACCGCGGCGCTGCGCCGGCTCGCGCAGGACGGGCCGCGCCCGACGGTGCTGCGCCTGTCCGACGAGACCGAGACCTTGATCGGCCTCGCCCAGCCCGACGCCATCGGTGCCTCCGACGCTCCACCGGCCGCTGGTTGCACGGCCATTACCGGCTACGAAGGAACGCAGGAGGACACCTCCTACCGTCGGGAGCGCGCCGCCGCAGTGCTGCGCGCGTGCGGCGGCACACCCCTGGGCGAGGAGCCGGGCGAACGCTGGGCGCACGGCCGCTACTCGGCCCCGTATCTGCGCGACGCCCTGCTGGACGCGGGCGCCTTCGCCGAGACCCTGGAGACGGCCACGTTCTGGTCCCGCGTCCCGGAGCTCTACGCGGCCGTGCGCGACGCCCTCACCGCCACCCTCACCGAGGCCGGCACCCCGCCCCTGGTCATGTGCCATGTCTCGCACGTCTACGAGAACGGCGCCTCCCTGTACTTCACCGTGGTCTCGGCCCAGGGCCAGGACCCCGTCGCGCACTGGACACGGGCCAAGCACGCCGCCAACGAGGCGATCCTCGCCGCGGGCGGCACCATCACCCACCACCACGCCGTGGGCACCGACCACCGCGACTGGTACGTCCGCGAGGTCGGCCCTCAGGCCGTGGAGGCGCTGCGCGCCGTGAAGCGACAACTGGACCCGGAGGGACTGCTCAACCCCGGCATCCTGCTGCCCCTCGACGACTGACCGGGACCCCGTCCCGGCGACCGACCGCCCTCTCGTCCCCAGTCCCTCGTCCCCGCCCCTTGTTCCCCGTCCCGCACAACCGGCACGTCCGCCCCGGAGGCACACCGATGCGACAGTTCACCGCCGTCGTCAACCCCACCGCGGGCGGGTCGAGTTCGGCCGCCGCGCTGCTCGCCGTGGCCCGGCTGCTGCGCGAGGCGGGTGCCGAGCTGCAGACCGAGTACAGCCGCAGCCTCGCCCACGCCCAGGAACTCGCACGGCAGGCCGGGCAGCAGGGCCGGATCGTGCTCGCCGTCGGCGGGGACGGCATCGCGGGCGGCATCGGCGGCGCCCTCAGCGGCACCGGCGCCGTCCTCGGCCTGGTCCCCGCAGGCCGCGGCAACGACTTCGCCAGAGCCCTCGAACTCCCCACGGAACCCGAGGAGTTGGCGCAGGTCCTGCTCCACAACGAGCCCCGAGCGGTCGACACCATCGAGGTCGAGTCGGCCACCCACGGCCGCACCGTCGTCCTCGGCAGCGTGTACGCAGGCGTCGACGCCCTGGCCAACCGGCACGCCAACCACGCGAAACTGCTGCGCGGTTCGGCCTCCTACTACGCCGGCGGACTGCGCGCCGTCACCACCTGGCGGCCCGCCCGCTACCGCGTCACGGTCGACGGCGAGGAACACCTCCACATCGGATACACCGTGGTCGCCGCCAACTCCGGCTACTACGGCTCCGGTCGGCTCATCGCCCCGGACGCCCGCGTCGACGACGGACTGCTGGACATCGTGATGATCAGCGAGGCGCCCCGGTGGCTCTTCTTCGCCATGATGAACGAGCTCAAGACGGGCACCCACGTGCAACGGCCGCAGGTGCGCGTCCTGCGCGGCAGGGAGATCGCCATCTCCGCCGACCGTGACGTTCCCTACGGCGCCGACGGAGAGGTCGACGCCGTCCTGCCCGTCACGGTCAGGGTCCTGCCCGGGGCGCTGCGCGTGCTGTGCTGAGCGGTCGGCTCGGACCGCATCACCGGCTACGGCCTCGGCCTCAGCCGAGGTTGCCCAGCCGGGCCTCCCGCCACAGGTCGACGCCGCCGTCGGTGGCGTACTTGTCGATCTCGGCCAGTTCCTCGGCGCTGAAGTCGAGGTTCTCCAGCGCGGCGACGTTCTGCTCCAGCTGCTCGGTGCGCGAGGCGCCGATGACGAGCGAGGTGACCCGCTCGTCGCGCAGCGCCCAGGCCAGCGCCATCTGGGCGAGCGTCTGGCCGCGCCGGGCCGCGACGTCGTTCAGCGCGCGCAGCCGGCCGAGCATGTCGTCGGTGAGCCACGACCGGTCGAACGACGTGCCCGCCGCGGCCCGCGAACCCTCGGGAACACCGTCCAGATAGCGCCCGGTCAGCAGGCCCTGGGCCAGCGCCGTGAACCCGATGACCCCGAAGCCCTCCTCCTGGGCGACGTCCAGCAGACCCTCGGTCTCGATCCAGCGGTTGAGCATGTTGTACGACGGCTGGTGGATCAGCAGCGGGGTGCCCAGATCCCGCAGGATCGCCACCGCCTCGCGGCTGCGCTCGGCGTCGTAGGAGGAGATGCCGACGTAGAGGGCCTTGCCCTGGCGCACCGCCGTGTCGAGCGCGCCCATCGTCTCCTCCAGCGGAGTCGTCGCGTCGAGCCGGTGCGAGTAGAAGATGTCGACGTAGTCGAGGCCCATGCGCGTGAGCGACTGGTCGAGCGAGGCGAGCACGTACTTGCGCGAGCCGCCGCCCTGGCCGTACGGGCCGGGCCACATGTCCCAGCCGGCCTTCGTGGAGATCACCAGCTCGTCGCGGTACGGCCCGAGGTCCTGCTTCATCAGACGGCCGAAGTTGATCTCGGCAGCGCCGTACGGCGGGCCGTAGTTGTTCGCCAGGTCGTGATGGGTGATCCCGAGGTCGAACGCGCGCAGGGCGATCTCGCGCTGCGTCTCGAAGGGCCGGTCGTCCCCGAAGTTGTGCCAGTAGCCGAGGGAGAGGAGAGGCAGATCGAGACCGGAGCGGCCGGTCCGCCGGTAGCGCATGGTGCCGTCGTAGCGCTCGGGATGTGCGAGGTGGGTCATGCGTTTCACTGTGCTCGCGCACGATTCTTAAGTCCAACAACTACTCTTCATCGGATTCAGAGGTGTCGCTTCTGAATAGCTGCTGAATCGGATACGAGTCCCGTGCTGGTGTCTCGTTTAAGGTGCCGAGTGTGCCCACCTTGCTGATCGTGCATCACACCCCCTCGCCGAACTGCCAGGCCATGCTGGAAGCCGTCGTCTCCGGCGCGACCGCACCCGAGATCGAGAACGTCGAGGTCGTACGGCGACCGGCCCTCGCCGCCACGGCGTCCGACGTGCTCGCCGCCGACGCCTGTCTGCTGGGCACCCCGGCCAACATCGGCTACATGTCCGGGGCCCTGAAGCATTTCTTCGACCAGATCTACTACCCGTGCCTGGACGCCACCCAGGGCAGGCCCTTCGGGTACTACGTCCACGGCGGCAGCGATGTGACGGGCGCGGTGCGGGGGATCGAAACGATCACGACCGGCCTCGGCTGGCGCGCCGCCGCGAAGCCGGTCACGGTGACGGGCGAGCCGTCCAGGTCCGATCTCGAGGCGTGCTGGGAGCTCGGCGCGACGCTCGCTGCCGGACTGCTGGACTGAGCTCGAACACGCCTGCCCCAGCCGCCACTTGAGGCTCGCGAGCCCCGCACGACAGTGGCCTTCGGGGAACTGGTGCGCTAATTTGAGGTGCAGGTCACAGGTGATGTGCACCCGTGGCGAACGGGGAGGTACGCGTTGACCCCGTCACAACTGCGGGCCTATTCGGCGACCGTGCGCCTCGGGTCGGTGAAGGCAGCCGCCGCCGACCTCGCCGTGACCGAGGCCGCCGTATCGATGCACATCGCGCATCTGCGCAAGGAACTCGGCGACCAGCTCTTCACTCGCACCGCACACGGCCTGGCGTTCACGCCCGGAGGGCTCCGGCTCGCCAGCCGCGCGACGGAGATGCTGGGCCTGCAGGACCGCACCATCCTCGAGGTACGGCGGGCGGGCTCGGGCCGCCGGCTGCTGCGGGTGGCCGCCTCCAGCCTCTTCGCCGAGTACGCCGCGCCCGGCCTCATCGAGCTGTTCGCGCAGCGCGCCGCCGACCTGGACGTCGAGCTGAGCGTGCACGACCCGGAGCGGTTCGCCGTGCTGCTCGTCAACCGCACGGTGGACGTGGCGGTCGGGCCGCGGCCCGCCACCCTCGACGACACGATGAGCTGCACCCACTTCCTCAACTACCAGGTGATCGCGGTCGTAGGGCCCGACCATCCGCTCGCCGCGGGCGGTGCCGGGGTCACGGAGCTGCGCGGGCAGACCTGGCTGCTCGGCCCCTCCGCCGTAGGCCGCACCGGGCTCGTTCCCTCGGTGCTGCGCCGGCTGAGCGTGCCCGAGCACAACCAGCGCATCTTCCAGAGCCATGCCGCCGCCCTGGACGAGGCCAAGCGCGGCAAGGGGATCGCCCTCGCGGTGGCCTTCGCCGTGGCGAAGGACCTGTCCGACGGGCATCTGCGCCGGCTCGACGGCCCCCATCTGCCGGTCCGCGGTTCCTGGAACCTGCTCTCGCTGCACGACCGGGAGGCACCCCAGGTCGCGGCCGAACTGCGCCGATTCGTCACCACACCCCGGGCCACCCAGGCCATGCTGCGGGGCGCGGGCGTGACCGCGGGACGGTTCCGGCCCGCCATCCACGTCACGCTGTGGAGCTGAGCTGCAGGAGCTGACCGGCATCCCTTCGCCGGCCCGGCGGAGACGCAGGTCACATCCGCGCCCGTCACAGTTCGCCGGGACGGTCCGTCAAGGAGGTGTACCCACCGAACCACGGCACAAAGGAGCGCACCATGGAAGCTCGCATGAGCCTCTTCGAGAACCCGATCGCCGGGAAGCTGTTCAAGCACATCAACACGGCGGGCAAGGTGGTGTCGGACTCGACGCTGCCGGCCGCCACGGCCGAGCTGGTGAAGCTGCGCGCCAGCCAGATCAACGGCTGCGGGTTCTGCACCGACATGCACACCAAGGACGCCCTGGCCGCGGGCGAGGACCCGCAGCGCCTGCTCATGGTGGCGGCCTGGCGCGAGGCCAAGGTGTTCACCGAGGCCGAGCGCGCCGCGCTGGAGCTGGCCGAGCAGGGCACCCGTATCGCGGACGCGGCCGGTGGCGTGACGGACGAGGCCTGGGCGAACGCGGCCAAGCACTTCGACGAGGAGCAGCTCGCCGCGCTCGTGGCCGTCATCGCGCTGATCAACATGTACAACCGCTTCAACGTCATCACCCAGCAGCCGGCCGGCGACTACCAGCCGGGCATGTTCGGCTGACACCGGGCACCGGCCGCGTCGGACGGCCCGGGCGGCCTCTTCGCCCCGGGCCGTTCAGCCGCGGCGGGCGTAACGGGCCACCTCGCCCGGAACCCGCAGCAGATCCGCGAAGCTGTCCGCGGGCAACAGCAGGTCCACGTACGGAAGGGCGGCGGTCATCGTCGTCGTACGCGGGACGAAGCCCGGGGTCGCGGCGCGCGGGTTGAGCCAGATCACCAGGTGTGCGCGGCGCCGCAGCCGGGCCATGACCGCGGCCAGCCGCTCCGGCGGATCGCCGTCCCAGCCGTCCGAGGCGATCAGGACGACCGCGCCGCGCACCGTGCCGCCGTGGTGCGAGGCGAGCAGCGTGGACAGGCAGTGCGCGATGCGCGTCCCGCCGAACCGGTCCGCGACCCGTTCCGTCGCCTCCGCGAGCGCCGACTCGGTCGAGCGGCGGCCGAGGGTCGTGGTCAGCCGGGTCAGCGAGGTCGCGAAGGCGAAGACCTCGGCGTGCGTGGTCAGCGCCAGCGCCCGCATCAGATGCAGACAGGCCATCGCCTGCGCCTGCATGGACCGGCTCACGTCGCACAGCACCACCACCCGGCGGGGCCGGTGCACGGGTCCGGTGCGCACCAGATGGACCGGGTCCCAGCCGGTGCGCCGGGCCCGGGCCGCCGTCTCGCGGATCGCCACTCGGGGGCCGCCCGGCCGCACCGCGTACCGGCGCGAGCGCCGCATGGGCCACTCCCGCAGCGCCCGCTCCAGCCACCGGCCGAGCAACTGCGCCTGTACGGCGTCGAGTTGCTCGAACGGCATGTCCAGGGCCCCGGCGAGATCGCTGGGCAGACGCTGCGGCACGGACAGCGTGACGTCGTCGCGGTGTTCGGCGTGCGACACGGGCGGCAGGGTCACCCACGGCAGACCGCGCCGGTCCGCCGAGCCTCCCGGAACGTCGTACGACCCGGTGGGCGACGGCGGACGGGCGTCGCCCCCGCGCCCGGCCGAACGCCCGCTGCTGCGGCGGGCGTTGGGGTCGACGGACAGCAGCGCCTGACCGAAGACCGCGTCGAAGACCTCGTCGAACCGCGCCAGGTCCGGCCTGCGGCGGACGAGGGTGACCCGTGCCGACCAGTACAGCGCCGTCCGGGACACGGGCGCCACGGCGACCAGCGCACGCACGAAGTCCTGGGTGGCGGTCAGTCCCACCGCCACCCCCCGCTCCCTGAGCCGGGTGGCGAACGCGACGGCGAACGCGGCCCGGTCGACGGCCGGAAGGAGCGGCCCGGACCGGGTCACAGGGTCAGCAGCAGGACCACGGCGGCGACCACCACGACGACCACGACCAGAGCGGGGACCAGCCTTCGGTACACCGACCTCCCGGCCAGCCGCATCAGGTCGAGTGGTTCGTCCGCCGGCGCCTCCTCCCGCTGTGACGCCTTTTCCCGCTGCGGGGGCGGAGCTACGGACGGAGCGGCGGACGGGAGCGGTTCGGCGACGGCCTGCGGCGCGCCCCCCGCCTCGGCGACGGCCCGTGTCGCGCCCTCCGGCTCGGGCACGGCGGCCGGTTGCGGAGCCAGCAGCCGCGTCTCCACGTTCTCGACGAACTGCGCGAACAGCTTCTGCGAGATCTCGTTGATCATGCCGCTGCCGAACTGGGCCAGCCTGCCGCTGATGTTGAGGTCCGTGCTGACCGTCACCACCGTGCCCGCGCCCTCGGGGCGCAGTCGGGCGTGGATCGTCGCGGAGGCGTTCCCGGCGCCGCGCGTGTCCTTCCCGGCCGCGCTGATGACGGCGATCCGGGCGTCCTCGTCCAGCTTCACGAAACGCGCCGTACCCGCGAACTGGCTGACGACAGGGCCCACTTTGACCTTCACCCGTCCCTTGTACGTGTCGCCCTCCACCCCGGTGAGCTGGGCGCCGGGCAGGCACGGGGCGAGGCCCTCCAGATCCGTGAGGGCCCGCCACACGCGGTCGACGGGTACCTCGACGCCGAACTCCTGGTCGATCTTCATGGTCTCCTCGCCTGTTCGGGACAACCGAGCTCATCAAGTGCCTCGGTGATGGCCGTGCGGTCGTCGGGGCTCTTGGCGACCGCGCTGAGGGTGCTGAGGACGTCGGGGCGCGTCAGCCGCGCGACGCGCAGCGCGGCCAGCGCCGACACCCAGTCGATCGCCTCCGCCATTCCGGGCGCCTTGTCCAGGTCCAGCCGGCGTACGCCGCCGATGAACTGCGTCGCCGAGGCGATCAGCGGCTCGTTCGCGGCCGGGACCGAGCGGCGCAGGATCTGCGCGGCGCGCTCGGGGGAGGGGAAGTCGATCCAGTGGTAGAGGCAGCGGCGGCGCAGCGCGTCGTGCAGCTCGCGGCTGCGGTTGGAGGTGAGCAGGACGACGGGCGGGCGTACGGCGGCGAACGTGCCCAACTCCGGTACGGTGATCGACCATTCGCCGAGGAACTCGAAGAGCAGCGCTTCGAACTCGTCGTCGGCCCGGTCGATCTCGTCGATCAGCAGCACGGGCGGCAGCGGGCCCGCGTGCCGCACCGCGCGCAGCAGCGGCCGGTCGTGCAGGAACTCCTCGGTGAACACATCGGCGTCGGCGAGCCGCCCGCCGCGCGCCTCGGTGAGCCGGATGGCGAGCAGCTGGCGCTGGTGGTTCCACTCGTACAGCGCCTCGCCCGGTGTGAGTCCCTCGTAGCACTGCAGCCGGATCAGCGGGGTGTCCAGCGCCTGGGCGAGTGCCTTGGCGAGGCTGGTCTTGCCGACGCCGGGTTCGCCCTCCACCAGCAGCGGACGGTCGAGCACGGTGGCCAGATACAGGGCGGTCGCGGTCCCGTCGTCGACCAAGTGGCCGACGGTGTCCAGCCGTTGCCGTACCTCCTCCGCGTCGCCGAAGAGCTCGCTCACGCTCTAGCCCACCAGCCCGGCGGCATGCCGGTCCCGGCAGCCCGTGCCGCAGAACCACAACTCGCCGTCCTCGGTAGTGAGATGAGGGGTGCCGGGGGTCACGGTCACGGTCATCCCGCACACGGGGTCCACGGCCTCGGCCGGCGGCGCGGGCGGGGGCACGTGCGGCCTTGCCCGTACGGCCTCCACGACCTCCGCCAGAATGGACAGGGCGATCTCGGGGGCGGTGCGGGCGCCGATGTCGAGCCCTGCGGGGGAGTGGATGCGGGCCTTCTCCGTTTCGTCCAGGCCGAGTTCGTCGAGCAGGGCGGAGCCGCGCCTGCGGCTGGCGACGAGCGCGATGTACGGGATGTCCGCGTCGAGGGCGGCGCGCAAGGACTCGGCGTCCCCGTGACCCTGCCCCGCCACGACGACGGCCGCCGTGTGCTCGGCGGGCCGCCCGCCCGGCAGCGACCGGGCGGTGGCGTAGCCCAGCACCCGGGCCAGTGCGACGAACGCCTCGGCGATCGGCGTGTTCCCCGAGACCTCGACGAGCGGCGGCGGCAGGACGGGTTCCAGGAAGATCTCCAACGCGCCCCCCGACAGACAGGGATTGACCACGACCTGCGCACCCGGTGCGTCCGGGAACGCGTCCTCGCCCGCGGGCAGCACCCGCAGCAGCAGCGGTCCGCCGCCGTGCAGGGCGCCCAGCGCGGCCGTACGCACCGAACCCTCCGCGCACTGGCCGCCCACGAAGCCGTCGATCGTGCCGTCGCCGTGGACGATGGCCTCGTCGCCCGGATGCGCGGAGGCCGGCGCCTGGGCGCGGACCACGCGCGCGTGCACGAACGGCACCCGCCGTCGGGCGAGTTCGAGCGCTCGGGCGCTCACTGTGCCGGTCATCGCGTCCACCTTCAGATCGGCGGTGTGGGGCGGCCCTGCATGGCCTCCCACACCCGTGACGGAGTGAGCGGCATGTCGGCGTGCCGGACACCGAAGGGCTTGAGCGCGTCGACCACGGCGTTGACGATCGCGGGCGGTGAACCGACCGTCGCGGACTCGCCGACGCCCTTGGCGCCGATGGGGTGGTGCGGGGACGGCGTGACCGTGAACCCCGTTTCCCAGTCTGGGACTTCGAGGGATGTCGGGATGAGGTAGTCCATCAGCGACCCGCTCAGGCAGTTGCCGTCCTCGTCGAAGGCGATCATCTCCATCAGCGCCATGCCGACGCCGTCGGTGAGCCCGCCGTGCACCTGCCCCTCGATGATCATCGGGTTGATCCGCGTGCCGCAGTCGTCGACCGCGACGAAGCGGCGGACGGTGACCTTCGCGGTGCCCGGGTCGATGTCGACGACGCAGATGTAGGCGCCGTGCGGGTAGGTGAGGTTCTCCGGGTTGTAGCAGATCTGCGCCTCCAGGCCGCCCTCCACCCCGTCGGGCAGATCGCCCGCGCCGTGCGCGCGCATCGCGATGTCCTGGATGGTCACCGAGGCCTTGGGATCGCCGGCCACCCGGAAGGAGCCCTTCTCCCACTCCAGGTCGGCGACGGACACCTCCAGCATCGAGGAGGCGATCAGCCGGGCCTTGTCGCGCACCTTGCGGGCGACCAGCGCCGCCGCCGCGCCCGAGACGGGGGTGGAACGGCTGCCGTAGGTGCCGAGCCCGAAGGGTGTCTGGTCGGTGTCGCCGTGCACGACCTCGATGTCCTGCGGCGGGATGCCGAGTTCCTCGGCCACGATCTGCGCGAACGTCGTCTCGTGGCCCTGCCCCTGGCTCTGCACCGACAGCCGTACGACCGCCTTGCCGGTGGGATGCACGCGCAGCTCGCAGCCGTCCGCCATGCCGAGGCCGAGGATGTCCATGTCCTTGCGCGGCCCCGCGCCGACGGCCTCGGTGAAGAACGACACCCCGATGCCCATGAGTTCACCGCGAACCCGCTTCTCGGCCTGCTCGGCGCGCAGTTCGGCGTATCCGGCCAGCTGCGTCGCCAGTTCCATGGTGGGCGCGTAGTTCCCGGAGTCGTACACCCAGCCGGTCTTGGTGCGGTACGGGAACTGCTCGGGACGGATGAGGTTCTTCATCCTCAACTCGACCGGATCCACGCCGAGTTCGTACGCCAGACAGTCCACGATCCGCTCGATCAGATACACCGCCTCGGTGATCCGGAACGAGCAGGCGTACGCCACCCCGCCCGGCGCCTTGTTGGTGTAGGCGGCCGTCATCTTGCAGTACGCGGCCTCGATGTCGTAGCTGCCGGTGAAGACACCGAAGAAGCCCGCGGGGTATTTCACGGGCGCGGCCGTGCCGTTGAACGCGCCGTGGTCGGCGAGGACATGGGTGCGCACGGCGAGGATCTTCCCCTCGCGGGTCGCGGCGATCTCGCCGCGCATGATGTAGTCGCGCGCGAACCCGGTGGTGATGAGGTTCTCCGAGCGGTCCTCCATCCACTTCACCGGCTTGCCGGTGAGCAGGGAGCCCACGATCGCGCACACGTAACCGGGGTAGATCGGGACCTTGTTGCCGAAGCCGCCGCCGATGTCGGGGGAGACGACCCGGATCTTGTGCTCGGGCAGCCCGGCGACGATCGCGTACAGGGTGCGGTGGGCGTGCGGCGCTTGGGTGGTGGACCACAGGGTGAGCTTGCCGTCGACGGCGTCGTAGTCGGCGACCGCGCCGCACGTCTCCATCGGCGCCGGGTGCACCCGCGGATAGACGATGTCCTCCTTGACCACGACGTCCGCGCGGGCGAAGACGGCGTCGGTCTCGGCGGCGTCGCCGGTCTCCCAGTCGAAGCAGTGGTTGTCCTGCTTGCCCTCCAGGTCGTCACGGATGACCGGCGCGTCCGGGGCGAGCGCGGTGCGGACGTCGATCACCGGGTCGAGCGGCTCGTACTCGACGTCGATCAACTCCAGGGCGTCGCGCGCCGCGTAGCGGTCCTCGGCGACGACGAAGGCGACCTCCTGGCCCTGGAAGCGGACCTTGTCGGTGGCGAGGACGGCCTGTACGTCGCCCGAGAGCGTCGGCATCCAGGCCAGGCCCTTCTCCGCGAGCATCGCGCCGGTCACCACCAGGCGGACCTTCGGGTGCGCCTCGGCGAGGCTGGTGTCGACGGACAGCAGGCGCGCATGGGCGAGCGGCGAGCGCAGGATCGCCAGGTGCAGCATGCCGGGGAGCTGGAGGTCGTCGACGTAGCGGCCCTTGCCGCGGACGAAGCGCGGGTCCTCCTTGCGGAGCATCCGTCCGTGGCCGCAGGGCTTCTGGTCGTTGTCGACGAAGGCGGTGCGGTGTCCGTCGGCGGGAACGGTCGTGGTCATGAGGTGCTCGCCTCCGTGGCCGTCGTACGGGTGCCGGCCTCCTCGGCCGCCGCCCACCGGATGGAGCGGACGATGGTGGCGTAGCCGGTGCAGCGGCAGATCTGCCCGGAGATCGCCTCGCGGATCTCCTGCTCGGAGGGGTCGGGGTTGCGGTCCAGCAGGGCACGCGCGGTCATCATCATCCCCGGCGTGCAGAAGCCGCACTGCAGACCGTGGCACTCGACGAACCCCTTCTGCACGGCGTCGAGTTCGCCGTCCTGTTCCATGCCCTCCACGGTGCGCACCTCGTGGCCGCCCGCCATCGCGGCCAGCACGGTGCAGGACTTGACGGGCTCGCCGTCCAGCCAGACCACGCACGTACCGCAGTTGCTGGTGTCGCAGCCCCAGTGGGTTCCGGTCAACCGCAGGTGGTCGCGCAGGAAGTGGACCAGGAGCAGCCTGCCCTCGATCTCCCGGCTGACCTCTTCGCCGTTGACGTTCATCGTGACCTGCACCCTCACGCCTCCTGTCGGCCGGCCCGGGCGACCGCCCGGCGCAGTACCCGCACGGTCAACTCCCGCGCCAGATGGCGCTTGTACTCCGCGCTGCCGCGCCGGTCCGTCACCGGCGAGCAGGCCTCGGCCGCGATCTGTCCGGCCCGCGCGTACAGTTCCTCGCCCGGCGCACGGCCGCGCATGATGTCGGCGATGCCCGGGATACCGGCGGTGTTCGGGCCGACCGCGGCGAGCCCCACCCGGGCGTCGGCGATCGACCCGCCGTCGAGCCATACGGCCGCGCCTGCCGAGACGACGGCCCAGTCACCGGCGCGCCGCTCGACCTTCTCGTAGGCGCTCGACCCGCCCGGGCGGACCGGGAAGCGCACCTCGGTCAGCATCTCGGCGTCGCCGACCGCCGTCTCGTAGGGACCCCGGTGGAAGTCCTCCATGGAGACGACCCGTTCACCGTCGAGTCCCTGGATGACGCAGGACGCGCCCAGCGTCGTGCACACCGCGGAGAGGTCCTCGGAGGGGTCGGCCTGGCACAGCGAGCCGCCGAGGGTGCCGCGGTTGCGGACCACGGGGTCGGCGATGACGCGCTCCGCGTCGCGGAAGATCGGGAAGGCCGCGGCCAGTTCGTCGGACTCCAGCAGCTCACGGTGCCGGGTCATGGCCCCGATGCGGATCAGGCCCGACTCGACGCGGATGTAGCCGAGCTGGTGGTGCAGCTCGTTGATGTCGATCAGGTACTCGAAGTTGGCCAGCCTGAGCTTCATCATCGGGATCAGGCTGTGGCCGCCGGCCACCAGCCGTGCCGTGTCGCCGAGACGGTCAAGGAGCGCGATCGCCTCACCGACACTGTGCACCCGCTGGTACTCGAACGGTGCGGGAACCTGCATGTCACACCCCCCTGTCAGAGCCCATTGCGCGCTCACCGCCCAGGGGTGTCAACGGTTGGTTAACCGTTCACTTAAGTCGCCGACCTGGTACGGACTATTCCTGAACACCGCGTCGGACGCCGGAAATTCACTCATCCGTGCGGTTGATAGTTCAATGGGGGCACTGCAATACTCCGGTCTCCCGGACCCGCCCCACCCCACGGCGGGACCGAAGGAATCGGGAAATCCGTCTTTCCGGATTCACGAGCCCCCCACAAAGTCCGCACGGTGTTGACCTCGCTATTGATCGGGGCATGTGTGCGGCACTAGGAATGCGGAGAAGGTGTGCCGACGTGAATGTCGAGCAGACAACGCGACGCGCAATAATCGAGAGTGCTGAATTCCAGCTGCTGCGCCGTGCGCACCGGCGCTCCGGAGTGCGGATGACGTCACTCGCCGTCGGCGGGTTCCTGCTGTACGTCCTGCTGTCGGGTTTCGCCCCCGGTCTCATGAACACACCACTCGGCGGCCGTCTCACGCTCGGACTCGCCCTCGGCCTCGGGCAGTTCGCGGTCATGGCCGTGATCGCACGACGGCGGCTCGTGCACCTGCGGACCCACGCCGATCCGCCGGCCCGGGGCTTTCGCACCCGGACCGTCCGCCGGCACCACGAACGGCCGGACGAACCTGCCAGGCGGCCCGTCTCCCACCGCGCCGGAGGGTCCCGCCCATGGTGACGACCGCGGCCGCCGTCGCGGACCGGGCCAGTCTGCAGCTGACGTTCCTGCTCTTCCTCGGCGTGGTCGTCGTCACCCTGTTCAGCGTGCTGCTGACCGCGCCGCACCGCGACGAGATCGCCGAGTTCTACCTCGGCAACCGCACCATGACACCCCTGCGCAACGGCCTTGCGATGTGCGGCGACTACGTCTCCGTCGCCACCCTGCTGGGCAGCACCGGCCTGGTCGCCCTCACCGGATACGACGGCCTGCTCTACCTGTGCGGCACCGCCGTGGCCTGGATGACGGGTTCTGCTGCTGATCGCCGAACCCCTGCGCAACGCGGGCAGGTTCACCCTCGGCGACACCGTCGCCCTGCGCATGCCGGCCAGGCAGCGCTCGGTCCGGCTCGCCGTGTCCCTGTGCACCCTGGCCGTCACCACCCTCTACCTCGTCGCCCAACTGGTCGGCAGCGTGGCCCTGCTGACCCAGTTCACCGGCGAACCCAGCGCCGCCACACGGACGTTGTGCGTCGTCGTCATCGGCACGATCGTCATCGTGTACGCCGCGCTCGGCGGCATGCCCGGCGCCACCTTCATCCAGATCGTCAAGGCCGTCATGCTCGTCTCGGGCATCGCCGTGACCGCCGTGATGGTGCTGCACCGCTACCACTGGAACATCGGCGCCCTGCTCACCGCGGCCGCCGGCCACAGCGGCATGGGCACCCGCTTCCTCGAACCCGGACTCCGCTACGGCGCCGGCACCACCAGCAAACTCGACTTCTTCAGCCTGCAACTGGCAATCGTGCTGGGCCTCGCCGCGCTCCCGCACGTCATGATGCGGCTGCTCGCCCCGCGTTCGAGCAGCGTCCTGCGCACCTCGGTGGTGTGGGCGGCGGGCCTGGTGGGGTTCGTCTGTCTGGCGGCGGGCGTCCTCGGCCTCGGCGCCACCGCCGTCGTGGGCCGGGAGGCGATCGCGCGGACGGACCGCAAGGGAGACGCGGCCGTCCTGCTGCTCGCACACGCCCTCGGCGGCGGCCTCCTCACGGCCCTGCTGTCCTGTCTGGCCTTCGTCACTCTCCTCGCCGTCGCCGCCGGACTCACCCTGGCAGCGGCCTCCTCGCTAGCCCACGACCTGTACGGCGAGGTCATCCGCAAGGGGCGGGCCGAACAGAGCGAGGAACTCCTCGTGGCCCGGCTCGCCGCCGCCGTCATCGGTGTCCTCGGCATGCTGCTCGCCCTGGTCTCCTGGGGCGCCAACAGCGCCACCCTGGCCTTCCTCGCCTTCGCGATCGCCGCCTCCGCCCTGCTGCCGACCCTCGTCTACACCCTGTTCTGGCGGCGCTTCACCGCGACGGGAGCCCTTCTCAGCCTCTTCGGCGGCCTGCTGTGCTCGGTACTCCTGGTCGTCCTCTCGCCCGTCGTCTCCTCCACCCCCAACTCGCTCTGGCCGTCGGCGGACTTCGCCTGGTTCCCGCTGCAGAACCCCGGCATCGTCTCGATCCCGGCCGGATTCCTGCTGGGCTGGCTCGGCTCGGTTCTCAGCCGGCCCGAAGTCCCCGGGGTCTATGAGGAGTTCGAGATCCGCGCGCTGGTCGGGGCCGAGTGACGACCGGTCGGGCGCGTTCGAGCCGGTCCTCACCGCGCGCCGTACCGGATGCTCCGGTACCGATTCCTTTCGGCCCTCTCGACGGTCAGTAGTGCGTGACCGTCGAGAGGAGAGTGCGGGGATGGCTGTAGCGACGAGGGCGGGGATGGCCGTAGCGACGAGGGAGGGGATGGCTGTAACGACGGCGGACCGCGAGGAGTTCGTCCGGCTGACCGATCCGTACCGCAGGGAGCTGCTGGCGTTCTGCTACCGGATGCTGGGCTCGGTCGACGAGGCCGAGGACCTGGTGCAGGAGACGTACCTGCGGGCCTGGCGCTCCTACGAGCGCTACGAGGGCCGCGCCTCGATGCGGACGTGGCTGCACCGCATCGCCACCAACACGTGCCTGACGGAGCTGGACAGACGCGTGCGCCGTCCGCTGCCCTCGGGGCTGGGCGGGCCGTCGCAGGCGCCCGAGGGAGCGCTGAAGGCCCCGGTCACGGACGTTCCTTGGCTGGAACCCCTGCCCGACGCCCTCGTGGACCCGGCAAGTGTCGTGGCCGCACGGGGCAGTCTGCGGCTCGCCATGGTCGCGGCACTGCAGCACCTGCCGGCCCGGCAGCGGGCCGTCCTCATCCTGCGCGACGTGCTGTCGTGGCGGGCGTCCGAGGTCGCCTCACTGCTCGGCACCTCGCAGGCGGCCGTGAAGTCCGCCCTCCAGCGAGCGCGTTCACGGCTGGAGGAGATCGCCCCGGACGAGGACCTCGTCGTCGAACCCGGGGGCGCCGCCGACCGCGAGGTGCTCGACCGGTACATGGCCGCTCTCGAGAACGCCGACATGGACGCACTGCTCGATCTGCTGCAGGACGGCGTCGAGTTGGAGATGCCGCCCCACCCGGACTGGTTCCGCGGCAGCAAGGACGTACTGAAATTCCTGCACTCGCGCAGGCACGAGGTGGGTGACTGCCGGATGCTGCCCACGCGCGCGAACGGCCAGTCGGCAGCGCTCATGTACTGCCCCGGAAAGGCCGGCAGGCAAGAAACGCACTCGGTGCACGTGCTCACCGTGCGGCACGGCACCGTCGCCCGCATCACCATCTTCCTCGGCACGGAACAGGCCGCCCGCTTCGGCTTCCCGGTGGTGCTGCCGTGAACGTCCGTGAGTTGCCGCAGAATTCGCCCGCCCCGAGCACCGAAGCGAACGCCGAGTCTCTGCTCACCTACCGGGTCGAGTTGGCCGGGTACTGCTATCGCATGCTCGGCTCGGCGTTCGACGCCGAGGACGCCGTCCAGGAAACCCTGGAAAGGGCGTGGCGCTCGCGCGATCGGTACCGGGGCGGCAGCTCCGTCCGAAGCTGGCTCTATCGCATAGCGACGAATATCTGCCTCGACCAATTGCGCGGCCGGAAGCGCCGGGCGCTGCCGATGGATATCGCGGCGCCCACGAACAGTGACGGCGTGCCGGGTCAGGCCCTGCCCGAGGATGCCTGGGTAGGACCCGTCCCGAACGCGTGGGTGCTGCCCGAAACGACCGATCCAGCGGAACTCGCCGTACGCGAGGAGACGATCCGCCTGGCCTTCGTCACGGCGCTGCAGCATCTGTCACCCCGCGAGCGCTCGGTGCTCATCCTCCGTGACGTCCTTGCTTTTCGTGCCTCCGAGGTGGCGGATCTCCTGGAGACGACGGTGCCCTCGGTCAACGGGTCGCTTCGACGCGCCCGCGCCACTTTGGCCACCGTGCAGCAGTCGGGCGACGACCACACTGATCCCGGGGCGTCGACGCGGACCGAGCAGCAAGAGCGACTTCTGGCCCGATATGTAGAGGCATTCCAGAGTCAGGACTTCGACCGGTTGATGACGATATTGCACGAGGAGGCTCGGCTGTCGATGCCGCCGTACGCACTCTGGATTCACAGTGCCGCCCACATCGTGGATTGGCTGCACCGACATGCCGAGGCCTGCTCCGACTCCCGCTTGGTCGTTCTGGCGGTCAACGGCTCCCCGGCCTACGCCCACTATCGGCGCAACGAACGCGGCGAGCAGTCCGCCTTCGCCATCCAGGTCCTCACCCTCGGCGGCGGCCGTATCACCGCGATAGAGAACTTTCTCCAGCCGGAACTGTTTTGGAGATTCGGACTCCCGAGGACGATCCAGACCTGAGCGAACTGTGCCGAGACGGCGCGTGCTGGGCGCCTTCGCGTGAAGGCGCCCAGCGTTTCCCACCGGACTTCGTCCTGGTTGCTCAGAAAGCCGTCCGTGGCCGTGTCGCGGTGGAGTACTCCGAGATCGGGACGTCGGCCTCGATCGCCGGGACCAGTTCGTCGCGGATGAAGTCCTCGATCCGATACTCGGCCACCGACGCCGGAGCGGGCTTCTCCTGCGGCATCTCACCTCTTGCGGTCGCCATCGCCCAAGTGTCGACGAGCTTGGCGGCGAATGAGTGTCCCGTCCCGGCGGAGACGAGATCCGCGATATCGGCCTCTGCGCTGATCTGCTCGACGGTGAATGTCCGGCCGCTTTGCTCGGAGATCAGCTCGCAGGCTTCCCGCAGCGAGATCGTTCGGTTCGCAAGAACCGGGACGTTGCTGATTCCCCTGAAACTCAGGTCGGCCAGCAGCCTGGCACCCGTCGCCCCGACATCACGCCCGGCCACCAGCTGCAGCTGAGCATCCGACCCCAGCGAGGTTCGCAGGACGTTCTCCTCCCGCAAGGGCTGGAGGAAATAGTAGAGAATCTCGAAGAAGCTGGTCGGGTGAAGGTGTACGACATTGAGCCCGGGCACCGTATTGATCTCCGCCTCGATGTTCGCGTGCCCTTCGATCAGCGCTCCCGCCCGCTTGTCATTGGCGCCCATGACACTCACCACGACGGCATTGCGAAGACCCGTCGCCCGCGCCGCGGCGGTATAGCCGCGGGCCATATCGATCTGATACTGAACGAAGTCCTCTGCCGCCGGCTGTGGAGGGACGATCAGCAGCGCACCGTCCACTCCTGTGAATGCCCGCTCGAGATGGTCTCGATCGGCGAGATCGCCGACAAGGATCTCGGCCCCCGCCGCCTCCAGCCCCTTCATCCGCGCGCGATCGCGCCCCATGGCACGGACGCTGTGCCCCAACCGCAAGAGCTCGCGGACGGCATATCCGCCGACGTGACCTGTGGCGGCGGTGACCGCATAGGTGCGAGATCGTTCCATGCTCAACTCCCGAGTCCAAGTGAACCGTTGCGTACAGGTAGACGCAGCAGGCGCTGTGAACTGACCAGCGGATTCGGGTGACCCCAACACCCGCTTCCCTTCCCGGAGTCGGTTCGCCACCGGATACGGAGTCTGGTCCTGAAAACCGAGAACGAAGTGGTGCGGGACGAAGCGGAGGACTTCGGCGCACGACTTCTCGATGCGGGCGTGGACACGCACATCATCCGATTCGACGGGCTGATCCATGGCACGTACTGGATGTCGGCGGCGGTCCCACGATCCCGTGAACTCCGCGACGCCATCGCCGAGTTCATCAGCCGCGTCACCGAACCGACATCGCCCGCGCCGACGAGTTCCTGACCGGACGAGCCCCCCCTTTCCCGCTACGACGCCCTCCTGTCCCGCTACGACGCCCCCTGTCCCGCTACGACGCCCTGCGGTCGCCCTCCGCCGTAAAGCTCCCCGGCCGCTGCGCCCGGCCCCTCTCCCCGCCCTGGGAGGAGGAGGCCAGGCGAAGGCGGGGTGAGCCCCGTTCCGGAGCGCCGTCCGCTGTCGCCCGAGGCGGTGTGAGGAGGCCGATGCGCCGCCAGTGCGGGCACGCGCAGCCCAGCGGGCCACCGGCGACGAGCAGGGCATGGAGCACCGTGCGTCGCCTCCTCCACGTCGTAGGACCGTTTCCTTCATGCTCGGCCGACCGGCCCCGAAGGTCGTCCTACGGGGGAAGCGGCTTGCCGCTACTCCCGCCGCACTGGCGGGCTACTGCAAGGGGAGTAGCGCGCAGCTGCCTCGATCGACCACGGCGGCATACGAAGCGGCGCCCGCCGGGGGTCTTGCCGTTGGGCCGGATGCAGCAGCCCGGAGAGACCGGCGCCGGGCACGGGGAAAGGCTTGGCCAGCAACTCCGGCCAGCCTCGGGAGACATGATGCCCCTTCGATCCACCCCGGCCCGCCCCCGCCCGCGCGGTTCACGTATGAACCGCCTGCGTGCGACCTGCGTGGCCGCGCTCTGCATGACAGCGCTCTGCCAGGCCCCCACCAGCACCGCCATCGCCGCTCCCCAGCCCCGCGACGCCGACCTGCTGCAGCAGATGGAGCAGCTCGTACAGAGTCCCGGCGGGCCGCCCGGCGCCATCGCCGTGCTGCGCCGCGACGGACGCGCACGCGTCGTACGGGCGGGCGTGGCGGACCTCGCCACGGGACGGCCCCCCGGCATCCGCGACCACATGCGCATCGCCAGCACGGCGAAGGCCTTCAGCGGGGCGGTGGCGCTGAGCCTGGTCGACCGGCATGTGCTGCGCCTGGACGAGACGATCGGCGAACGGCTGCCGGGCCTGCCCGCCGCCTGGCACCGGGTGACGCTGCGCCAGCTGCTCAACCACACCAGCGGGCTGCCGGACTACACGGAGAGCGACGAGTTCCGGAGCATCCTCACGGCCGACCCGCACCACCGCTTCGACTCCCGTAAGCTGCTTGACTTCGTCGCCGACCGGCCCCTCGAATTCCCCCCGGGCAGCCAGTACCACTACTCCAACTCCGACAACATCGCCGTCGCCCTGATGGCCGAGGCGGCGACCGGAACCACGTACGAACACCTCCTGCGCACTCTCGTCTACCGGCCGCTGGGCCTGCGCAGCACGAGCCTGCCCCAGGGCTACCGGATGCCCGAGCCCTATCTGCACGGCTACGACACGACGACGTCGCCTCCGCAGGACGTCAGCGAGGCCCTCGGCGCGTCCGGCTCCTGGGCGTCCGGCGGCATCATCTCCACGCCCTCCGACATGACCCGCTTCATCCGCGGCTATGCGGGCGGCGCCCTTTACGGCAAGAACGTCGTGCGCGAGCAGCGGCGCTGGATCGCCGGCGCGTCCCAGCCCGCGGGCCCCGGCGCGAACACGGCGGGCCTCGCCCTCTTCCGCTACGCCACCCGGTGCGGGGTCGTGCTCGGACACACCGGCAACTTCCCCGGCTACACCCAGCTGATCGCCGCCACCCCGGACGGCCGCCGGTCCCTGACCTTCTCCGTCACCTCGCAGATCAACGAGTCCCTGAACCCGGAGCTGCTGAGCCGGCTGCGGGCCGTCGAGGAGAACTTCGTCTGCGCGCTGCTCGGGCGCTCCGGGCACTGACCCGCTCTCCCGTTCCTCGACCGCGACGAGGGAAGATGGGGCGGCAAGCGTTCAGGTCAACCGATGTGGAGGAGCGGGCATGCAGCACGAGCGAGCGGGCCGCCCGGCCGGCCCCGAGGACCTCGTCGACGTCGCCCGGCTGGTCACCGCGTACTACGCGCTGCACCCGGACCCGGCCGACCCGGGGCAGCGGGTGGCGTTCGGCACGTCAGGTCACCGCGGATCGTCCCTGGCGACCGCGTTCAACGACGACCACATCGCCGCGACCAGCCAGGCGATCTGCGAGTACCGGGCCCGGCAGGGCACCGACGGCCCGCTCTTCCTCGGCGCCGACACCCATGCCCTGTCCGAGCCCGCCCGGGTCACCGCGCTGGAGGTGTTCGCGGCCAACGAGGTGACCGTGCTCATCGACAGCGCGGACGGCTACACGCCCACCCCCGCCGTCTCGCACGCGATCCTCACCCACAACCGGGGCCGCAGCTCAGGCCTGGCCGACGGTGTGGTGGTCACCCCCTCCCACAACCCGCCCGCCGACGGCGGCTTCAAGTACAACCCGCCGAGCGGCGGACCGGCCGCCTCCGACGCCACCTCCTGGATCCAGGACCGCGCCAACGAGATCATCGCGAGCGGCCTGAAGGACGTACGCCGCATCCCGTTCACCCGCGCGCTGGCCGCCGAGACCACCCGCCGCCACGACTTCCTCGGGGCCTACGTCGCCGACCTGCCGAACGTGCTCGACCTGGACGCGGCCCGCGCGGCGGGCGTCCGGATCGGCGCCGACCCGCTGGGCGGTGCCTCGGTCGCCTACTGGGGCCGTATCGCCGAGCAGCATCGCCTCGACCTGACCGTGGTCAACCCGCTCGCCGACCCGACCTGGCGGTTCATGACGCTCGACTGGGACGGCAAGATCCGGATGGACTGCTCCTCGCCGTACGCGATGGCCTCCCTGATCGAGCAGCGCGACCGTTTCCAGGTCGCCACCGGCAACGACGCGGACGCCGACCGGCACGGCATCGTCACGCCCGACGCCGGGCTGATGAACCCCAACCACTACCTGGCCACGGCCATCTCCTACCTGTACGCCCACCGCACGGAGTGGCCCGCCGACGCGGGCATCGGCAAGACCCTGGTGTCGTCCGGCATGATCGACCGGGTCGCGTCCGACCTCGGGCGGCGGCTGGTCGAGGTGCCCGTCGGATTCAAGTGGTTCGTGGACGGCCTGGTCGGCGGCTCCATCGGCTTCGGCGGCGAGGAGTCCGCCGGGGCGTCCTTCCTGCGCCGGGACGGCTCGGTGTGGACCACGGACAAGGACGGCATCATCCTGGCCCTCCTCGCCTCCGAGATCATCGCGGTCACCGGGAAGACGCCTTCGGAGCACTACGCCGCCCTGACCGCCCGCTTCGGTGAGCCCGCCTACGCGCGCATCGACGCCCCGGCGACCCGCGAGGAGAAGGCGCTGCTCGCCAAGCTCTCGCCCGCGCAGGTCACCGCCGACACCCTGGCCGGAGAGGCGGTCACCGGGGTGCTGACCGAGGCACCGGGCAACGGCGCACCCATCGGCGGCATCAAGGTCAGCACCGAGAACGCCTGGTTCGCGGCCCGCCCCTCGGGCACCGAGGACGTGTACAAGATCTACGCCGAGTCGTTCCGTGGCGCCGACCATCTGCGCCAGGTGCAGGACGAGGCCAGGGACGTGGTGAACGCGGCGCTCGGCGGCTGACCGTCCCGCTCTGCTCAGCTCTGCTCTGCGTGATATGTCGTTATCATCGCCTTGAACCCGCAATCAGGGCTTTTGCGCAGAAAGGGGCCACGGCCCATGGCCCCGCCGGAGTGATCAATGTCCCTCGAGCGTCCGACAGAGGACGGTGACGAGCTGCTCGCCAGACTCGGGTCGCTGACCGCCCGGGCACGCGAGCTCGCGGAGGTGCAGCGCTCCCGGGTCGAGCTGGCCCTCGCACTGCAGCGCGGCATGTTGCCCCGGGACCTGCCGCACGCGAGCCGCTTCCATGTCGCCGTCCGCTATGTGCCGGCCTGTCACGGGCTCAACGTGGGTGGCGACTGGTACGACGCCTTCGCCATGCCCGACGGCCGTATCGGACTGTCCATCGGCGACGTGCAGGGCCACAACATCGAGGCGGCCGCCCTCATGGGCCAGGTCCGGGTCGGCCTGCGGGCGCTCGCCTCCGTCACCGGCGACCCCGGCGAACTCCTCTCCCGGACCAACGACCTCCTCCTGTCCCTCGGCACCGGCCTTTTCGCCACCTGCACCTTCATGCGGCTGGACCCGTCCACCGGCGTGCTGGAGAGCGCACGCGCCGGGCACATCCCGCACATCTGGGCCACGGCCGACGGAAAGTCCGGCATCGCCGAGGATGAGGGCGGACCGCCCCTCGGCATCCAGGAGGGCATGCAGTACCCGGTGACCCGCCACCGGCTCACCACGGGCGGCGTCTTCGTCCTGCTCACCGACGGCGTCGTGGAGGGGCCCTCGCTGCACGTCGACGAGGGGCTTGACCAGGTCGTGCGGCTCGCGGGCGTCGCCGCGGTCGCCGGCATGGACGCGGACGCGCTCGCGGCCGGTGTGATGCGGATCGCCGAGCGGGTCGGCCACGAGGACGACGCGGCCGTGCTGGTGGTCGGCCACGAAGGGATCGACGTCCGGCCGTAGCGCCGGTGCCGCCGCGGCTCGCCTCGCCGACCGGGCCGTGGCGGTGTCTGATGGCAGCTGTGGTGGCTCTCCAGGACCTGCGGCGGCCGGCCGTCTTCGCCCTCCAGACGCTGGCAGTCGCCGCCTGCTACTACGCCGCCGGGCGGCTCGGACTGCTGCGGCAGCTCGTCGTCGAGGACGCGGTGGTCACACCCATCTGGCCGCCCACGGGCGTAGCCGTCGCCTGTCTGCTCCTCTTCGGGCTGCGCACCTGGCCGGGCATCGCGCTCGGCGCCCTCTGCGTCGTCCTGTCCATCAGCTCCATCCAGCCCGCCGTGGTCGGCACCCTGGTGGGCAACACGGCCGCCCCCGTGTGCGCGTACTACATGCTGCGCAAGGTCGGCTTCCGCACCGACCTCGCCCGGCTGCGGGACGGTGTGTCACTGGTGTTCCTGGGAGCCCTGACGGCCACGCTGGTCAGCGCCACCGCGGGAGCCGGGCTCCTCGTGCTCACCGGCAAGCTGGCCTCGGGCGGCTTCTGGCTCGTCTGGTCGGCCTGGTGGGCCGGTGACGCGATGGGCGTCCTGATCGTCACCCCGGTTCTGCTGCTGCTCCACGGGGCACAGCGTCAACTGCGCGCGCTGCGGTGGCGGGAGGCCCTGGTACTGACCGTCGTGGCCTGGGTCGTCGTGCCCTTCGCCACCCACAGCGACCTGAGCATGCTGTTCCTCGTCTACCCGCTGCTGATCTGGGCGGCGCTGCGCTTCCAGCTGGCGGGCAGCATGTTGTGCGCCCTCTTCGCCTCCGTCATGGTCACGATCGCGGCGACGGACCAGGTCGGACCGTTCGAGCGGCTGACCCGCATCGAGGTGATGATCAAGCTCCAGGCCTTCAACGGCGGCATGGCCCTGACTGCCCTGCTGCTGTCCGCCGTGATCACCGAGCAGCTCCACACCAGACGTTCGGTGGAACAGGCCTGCCAGGAACTCGTCGAGGTCCTGGAACACCTCACCGCGGGGGAGACCCCGCCGAGCCGGCCGCCGATGAGCGCGAAGGACCGTTTGTGACACGGCGGGAGAGGGACTCAGGGGACTGGCTCAGGGGGACGGACTCAGTCCCACAGGGGATACGTCACCGTCTTCGCGAAGCCGGCCGGCCTGCTGCCCTGGTAGTCGAGGGTGATCCGGCTGTAGTGCTGCACCTCGGGGTGCTTCTTCCAGGGCTTGACGCGGTCCAGGCGGACGACGACGCGGTAGGGGTGGAACTTGCCCGCCGCGCAGTAGGGCTTGCAGTCGTTGACGACGTTGACGCCCTCGGCCCGCGCCGAGCCCTGGCTCCACTGTGACCAGTGCAGCGAGGTGAGCCGGCTGTTGCCGTCACCGCAGGCGAGCATGAAGTCGGTGGGGCGTACGTTCGTGTGCCAGAAGCAGTCCACGATCACGGGGGAGCGGGGCTCGTGGCGGACCGTGTCCGAGACCGGTGCCGTCGCGGTCCGGGCGGACGACGGAGCGCCCGCGGCGGCCGCAAGCGAGGCCGCGAAACAGAGCGTCACCACAGTCCTGAGTGCGTAGCTGCGCATGTCCGCTGCCCCCTGTCGTCGGGAACCGACCCTACCGACGCTACGACCGCGGGCGGAAACGCACCACTCGGACGGAGTAACGCGAGCGCCGCACTCGCCGTCGACAGGGCCCCGCGGCTCTCGGCAGGACGCCCCCGGCCCGTCCTGCCCGCACCCCCGCAGTCACGAACCCCAACTCCCTTGCTCCGTAGGCAAATCCGCTACGGCTCCGACCGGCCCACGGGACGGTTCAGCAGGTCGGTGACGTGGTCGCGGACGACCCTCCAGGCCGTGGAGTGGAGGGTGCCGACGGGGGTGGCGCCCAGCGCGGCGATCGCCTCGTCGCTGCCGGTGTGGCAGGGGACGTCGTCGAAGAGCACGTCGTAGCCGTCGCGGACGGCGACATGGAGACGGGCGGGCGCGTCGGCGGGGGTGTGCACCGCGGCGGCGACGACGAACGGCGGCGGGCCGCCCGCCTCGGCGGGCAGTTTGCGGTAGCTGCTGGCGACCGGTTCCGGCCAGTGCAGGCTGAGCAGCAGATGGCTCTTGGCGATGACCTCGGCGAGATCGGTCTCGAAGACCCGGTCCCGGTCGAGGACCGTCGCCCGGGCGCCCAGCACCAGCGCGGCGGGCAGCAGGCAGCGCAGGGTGCTGCCGACGATGTTCCCGCCGACGGTGGCGGTGCGGCGCACGGCGCCCGTCCCCACCGAGGCGGCCGCCCGCTGCAGGACCTCGGGCACGCGGTCGTCGATGCGGCCCAGCACCACGGCGGCGCCCAGCGCGCCGCGCGCGATCACATTGGCCTCCGGCAGATTGCGCAGCGACATGGCCTGCTCGGGGAATCCGTCGCGTTGCCAGCGCGCCCACACCAGCGTCGCCCCGCCGATCGGTACGGCGCCCTGGGCCATGCACTCCTGCGCTTCGGACACGGACTCGGGCAGACGTAGCAGCACGGGAGCCGACCTGCTTTCTTGGCGAGCTTTCTGGGCGAGCTTTCTTGGCGAGCTTTCAGGGCGAGATGGAGCTGCGGCGCACAGTGCCGCGGTCGCGAGAGCGCGGACATGGCGCATCTTCCCCGCCCGCGTGGAGGCGCGTACAGGGCTCACTGATCTCCGGCGTGCGCCCCTCGCCGCACCACCCCTCGGGATCTCCGCGGGAGGATGGGGGTCCGCAACGGAGAGGTGCCGTACCGGTGGGAGACGCAGGAGCAGTGCAGCGGAGCGAGTCCGCGCTGATCGTGCGGCACATGCCGCGGGGAGACGCGTCCGCGGCGGTCGTGACGCTGCACGGCGGCAGCGAGCTGAGCCGCCGGTCGGCGCGCCCCTGGCAACTGGCCGCGCTCCGCATGCATCCGCTGCTGCGGGCGGCAGCCGCGGACGCGCCACCCGACACCCTGCTCGGGCGGGTCCGCTACCGGCACCGGGGCTGGAACGGCAGCGATCCCGCCGACGACGCGCTGCGGGCGCTCGACGAACTGCGGCGCCTGGCGGGAGACGTGCCCACGGTCCTCGTGGGGCACTCGATGTGCGGCAGGGCGGCTCTTCGGGCCGCGTCGCACCCGTTGGTGCGCGGGGTGCTGGCCCTGGCGCCGTGGTGTCCGCCCCAGGACTCCGCGCGCCATCTCACGGGCGTACGGCTCATGGTCCTGCACGGTGACCGCGACCGCGTCACGCCTCCCGCCGAGTCCGCGGACTATGTGCGCAGGGCCCGGGAGGCGGGGGCGCAGGCGGGCTTGGTGATCGTGCGGGGCGGAGACCACGCGATGATCCGCCGCATCGGCGACTGGCACCGCGCCACGGCCGCGATCGTCGCGGCGATGCTGGTCGCGGACCCGGCGGCCGAGGGGCTGACGGCGCGGGCCTGCGCGACGGACGGTGCCGTTCACCTGTAGCGGCGAACGGCACCGTGGAGCGGCCGGGCAGCCCTCAGCAGGCGCCCTCGTCCTGCCACACGCCCCAGTCGGAGGCGACCGGCGCCTCGTTCTGGGTCCACCACTTGGCCTTCCAGTTGTGCTTGTTGTAGGAGACCTCGTCGCCGGCGGTGTAGACCGCGCTCGAACTCCAGGCGGTCTTGCACTCGCCGGGCGTCGGCGTGGGGGTGGGAGTCGGGTTCGTCTCCGGAGGCGTGGCGCCCGCGAACTTCACCGAGTACTTGGCGAAGTCCCAGGAGTTCTGCGCCACGCTGGAGCAAGTGCCGGACGTACGGCCGCCGTTGTCCGGCGGAGAGCACTGGCGGTCGCGGTTGAGGGACCAGAAGGTGAAGCGGTCCATGTGGTGACTGGTGGCGTAGTCCAGCACGGTCTGGAAGTCGGACTGCGTGAACATCTCGCCGGTGTCGCTGCGCCCGTTCATCCCGGAGAAGCCCTCGTGGGCGTAGGCCGTGGCCTGGTCCCAGCCGAAGGTCGACTGCAGGATGGAGTTGAAGTTGGTCAGCGCGCTCGTCTGCGAGGCCGCTCCGTTGAAGCCGCCGTCGAAGGGCATGATGGAGAAGTTGTTGGGCGTGAAGCCCTGCGACTTCGCCTCCAGCAGCATCTGCTTGCCGAACCAGCCGGTGCCGTCGGCGGTCCCTGCGGTGGTGACGGAGACGTACAGACCAGGGTTGTTCTGCTGGAGTATCTTCGCCGCGCCGATCTCGTTCTTGATCGCCGCGGTGTTCTCGTACTCCGGCTCCTCCAGGTCGAAGTCGATCGCGTGCAGGCCGTACTTGGTGATGACCTGCTGGTACGCGGCCGCCGTCGAGGCCGCGTCCGAGCACGCCTGACCGAGCTTGGTGCCGCCGTAGCCGCCGATGGAGACGGAGACGTCGCCGCCCTTGCCGCGGATGGTGTTGATGACCGACTGGACGGCGGTGTCCGAGGAGACGGGCGCGGTTCCGCCCCAAGTCGGGGAGCAGCCACCGCCGTTGGGGGCGAGAATGAAGGCGAGCTGGAAGGCCTTGAGCCCGGTGGCGTCCATGATGGCGCCCGCGTCCGGCGGGTCGTTGTCCAGCGGCATCAGATAGGGAGCCGCCGCGTACCAGCGGTTGTCGAGCGCGCTGGTCGCGCCCGAGGCCTGTCCTGTGATCAGAGCGGTGGTACCCGCGGCGGTGAGTCCAACTGCGGCGGCTGCGCCCAGACATGCGCGAAGACGTCTCACGATGTGCCTCCGGTGGGGGTGGGGAGAGGGCCCCAGCTTCCTGCTGTCGGATCACCCCGTCCATCGGTTGGACTAGACCAAACACGCTTTTGGTCCGGACCATGCAATTCCTTTGCCTGGCAGAGCGACTTGTGCCTTACGGCCGGTCTGCGATATTTCGTGATGCGTGACCTATTACGACCTCGGCAGCCACGGCCGACGGGTGACGACCTCGTCCGCCGAGGCGCAGACGTGGTTCGACCGCGGACTGAACTGGACGTACGCCTTCAACCACGAGGAGGCGGTGCGCTGCTTCGAGGCCGCCGCCGCGGCGGACCCGAACTGCGCCATGGCCGACTGGGGCGTGGCCTACGCGCTGGGCCCCAACTACAACAAGCGCTGGGAGTTCTTCGACGAACAGGACCTGGCCCGGACGGTGGAGCGCACCCACGCCGCGGTCGAGCGCGCCCACGCCAAGGCCGCCCGCGCCACCCCCGTCGAGCAGGCCCTCGTCGGCGCCCTGCGCGCCCGCTACCCGCAGCAGCGGGCCCACGACGCCGAGACCTGCTCCGTGTGGAACACCGCCTACGCCGACAGCATGCGGGACGTCCACCAACTGGCCCCCGACGACCTCGACGTGGCGACGCTGTACGCCGACGCCCTGATGAACCTCACTCCCTGGCAGCTGTGGGACCTGCGCACCGGCACACCGGCCCCCGGAGCGCGCACGACGGAGGCCAGGGCTGTGCTGGAGCGGGCGATCGACACGGAAGCGGGCGCACGGCACCCGGGCCTGCTCCACATGTACATCCACCTGATGGAGATGTCCCCCACCCCCGAGGCCGCCCTGTTCGCCGGCGACCGGCTGCGCGGCCTGATGCCCGACGCGGGACATCTGCAGCACATGCCCTCCCATCTGGAGGTGCTCTGCGGCGACTACCGCCGGGTCGTCTCCGACAACACCACGGCGATCGAGGCCGACGAGAAGTACCTGGCCAGGGCCGGGGCGATGAACTTCTACACCCTCTACCGCTGCCACAACCTGCACTTCAGGATCTACGGAGCGATGTTCCTGGGCCGCTACGCGGACGCCATCGAGACCGTGCGCCGACTGGAGGCGGCCGTCCCCGAGGAACTGCTGCGCGTCGAGAGCCCGCCCATGGCGGACTGGCTGGAGGGCTTCCTCGCGATGCGGGTGCACGTCCTCATCCGCTTCGGCCGCTGGGACGACATCCTCGCCCTCCCGATGCCCGCCGATGCGCGGCTGTACTGCGTCAGCACGGCCATGCTGCACTACGCCCGCGGCGTCGCCCTCTCGGCCACGGGCCGCGTCGACGAGGCGGAGACCGAGCGCGCACTCTTCCGCGAGGCGGTCGCCCAAGTCCCGGAGACCCGGATGCTGTTCAACAACACCTGCGCCGACGTACTGGCGATCGCCGGGGCGATGCTGGACGGCGAACTGGAGTACCGCAAGGGGCGCCACGACGCGGCGTTCGCGGCACTGCGCCGGTCGATCGAGCTGGACGACGGACTGCCGTACGACGAACCCTGGGGCTGGATGCAGCCCACCCGGCACGCGTACGGGGCGCTGCTCCTCGAACAGGGCCTGGTCGCCGAGGCCGAAGCCGTCTACCGGGCCGACCTGGGCCTGGACGCCACACTGCCGCGCGCTCAGCAACACCCGGGCAACGTCTGGTCGTTGCACGGCTTCCACGAGTGCCTCGTGCGACTCGGCAAGGACGGCGAGGCCCGCATCGTGGCTCAGCAGCTGAAGATCGCCACGGCGACGGCGGACGTCCCGATCGAGGCGTCCTGCCACTGCCGGCTGGACACGAAGCCGGCCACCGTGGCCCAGGATGCGTGCTGTGCGGGGGAGGGCGGACTCGCGGCCGACTGAGCCGACGCGGTCGCGCCGCTCGCTCTTCAGGCCCGCACGGTCGACCCCCGCTCGCGCATGCGCGGAGCGCACAGCACCCGTTTCTTGCGCACCCGCTTGCCCTCGATGGCGGCCACGGTCAGCCGTGCCGCCTCCTCCGCGATCTCGCTCAGCCCCCAGTCCACCGTGGTCAGCGGCGGCGTGAGCACCCGTGAGACCGGATGGTCGTCGAAACCGACCACGGAGACGTCCCGGCCCACCTCCAACGAGTCCTCCGCCGCCGCCGCGTACACGCCGTACGCCAGCGAGTCGGAGAAGCAGAACACGGCGGTCGGCGAGTGCGCGCTCTGCAGTACGCGCCGCGCCACCGCGGTCGCCTCGCCCAACTCCTGCGGGCAGGGCACCAGTTCGGCGCGCAGACCGAGCCGCCCGGCCGCCTCGCCGACATACACGTCCGCCGGGCGGTCCGGGGTGCTCGGGCGGGTCGGGGTCAGGACGGTCACCCGGCGGTGGCCGAGCCCGTGCAGATACTCCAGTACGGCGTCGATGCCGGCGCGGTTGTCGAAGATGACCTGCCCGGCGGTGCGGGCCCGGCTCAGCGAGTCGCCCACGGCCACCACCGGGAGCGCGTCGGCGATCGCGGCCCACCCCTCCGCCGACGGGTTCACGGGGGAGACCAGCAGCGCGTCGACGCGCTGGTCGCGCAGCTGCTTGGCGAGGGCCAGCTCACGGTCGGGGTCGCCGCCCGCGTCCAGGATCAGCGCGTAGCGGTCACCGGCGAGCAGTTCACGCCCGATGGCCGCCGTCAGCTGCTGCAGCCACAGGTCCTGGAGGTCACCGGCCAGGACGCCGACCATGCTGGTGCGGCCGCTGGCGAGGGCGCGGGCGATGGGATCGGCCTCGTAGCCCAGTTCGGCCGCGGTCCGGCGCACCCGCTCCTCGGTCTCCTTGGAGACGTGCTTGCCGCGCAGGGCGTAGGAGACGGCTGCGGTGGAGAGGCCCGTCGCCTCGGCCACCTCACGAAGGGTGGTGCGCTTGTTGGGCCTGGCCATGCGGGGAAGCCTACCGGGGCAGGTGCGCATCGGGGGCGCGCGGCCCGCCGAAGGTGCCGCCGGACACTCGTCCGCAGCCGGGCGCGGCTGCCGCCCTTTTTACTCCCGCGAGGTTGACAGGACATCTTGTTAAGCGGTTAAGTTAACCGCATCAGTGAACCGCTTAACCCGACTCCCTCAACCCTCCCCGTTGTGCCCGCTGCGCCCGCTCAGAGGATCGTCCCGCGTGCTCACCGACGTTCACCAGCACATCTGGCCACCCGCCTTCGTCGAGCTGCTGCGCTCCCGCACCGCACCCCCGCGCCTCGACGGCTGGACACTGCACCTGACCGGCGAACCGCCCTACGCCGTCGACCCCGCGGACCACGACATCGCGGCCCGGACCCGCCTCGCCGCGTCCGACGGGCTCGACCTGGCCCTGGTGTCCCTCTCCAGCCCCCTCGGCATAGAGCATCTGCCGCCCGGCGAGGCCGCCCCGCTGCTGACCGCCTTCCACGACGGCGCCCTCGACCTCCCCGCCCCCTTCGGCGTCTGGGCCTCCTGCTGCCTCACGGCACCCGACCCGGACGCCGTGGCACACGAACTGAGCCGCGGCTGCGTGGGCCTCCAACTCCCCGCCTGCGCACTCCTCGACGCGGCGGGCTGGGCCCACTGCGCACCCCTCCTCGACGTCCTCACCCGTCACGACAAGCCTCTCTTCGTCCACCCCGGCGCCGCCCCGCCCGCCGGCGGCACCCCGAAGTGGTGGCCGGCCCTGGTCCCGTACGTCCAGCAACTGCACGCGTCCTGGTTCGCCTTCCGCGCCTTCGGACGCGCCCGTCACCCCGGTCTCCGTGTCTGCTTCGCCGCCCTCGCGGGCCTCGCGCCCCTGCACGGTGAACGTCTCGCCGCGCGCGGCGGCGGCCGCGGTGAGATCGACTTCGACGTGTTCTACGAGACCTCCTCCTACGGCACCCGCGCCGTCGACGCACTCGTCAGGGCCGTAGGCATCGACGTCGTCGTCAGCGGCAGCGACCGCCCCTACGCGTCGCCCGTCCTCCCCGACCTCGGCGCGGACGCCGCCGTCCACGCCCTGCGCACCGCAAACCCCGCCCGCCTGCTGCACGGCCGCGCCCCGGCCGTGTTGCGGGCCGGGCGCAGCAAAGAAAGGAGCCACTCATGACGTACGAGTCCCTGCCTCAGAGGACTCTCGACAAACGCGAACTGCAGTCACTCGTGGTGGAGTTGGCCGCCCGCCCGGACCTGTGGCGCGAACAGGTGGCCTTCTCCGACAGCAAGCGTCACTACGCATCCCTGTATCGCGACGAGTACGTCGACGTCTGGCTGCTGTGCTGGACCCGGCAGAACGACACCGGCTGGCACGACCACGACATCTCGTCGGGCGCCGTCACCGTCGTCCAGGGCAGGCTCAACGAGGGCACGCCGCGCATCGGCGGCACCCATCTCCGCGTCACCTTCGAGGCGGGGGAGTCCTTCTGCTTCGGCCCCGAGCACATCCACCGGCTCACCGGGGCGAGCGACGACGCCGTCTCGATCCACGCCTATTCACCACCGCTGTGGCGCCTGGGGCAGTACGACATCGCCGAGGACGGCCTGATGCGCCGGATCTCCGTGTCGTACGCGGACGAACTACGGCCGCTGGACGCACCGGTGGCCTGATCCGGGGCTGCTCCCACCGGCGGCGCTCAGCCCGGCAGTGCGAGGACCGCGCGCACCCTCTTGCCGCCGCCGGTGACCGCGCAGACGTCGAGGCGCTGCGCCAGGCAGCGCACCATGGCGAGCCCGCGCCCGTGCTCACCGTCGGCGGTGAACGGCCGTACACGCGGCGGGAGCGGGCTGTCGTCGTAGACCTCGACGGTCACCCGCTCCTGGGAGGCGTGCAGCCTGAGCCGGCAGGCGCTGCGGCCGTGCCGGGTGGCGTTGGCGACCAGCTCGGACACCACCAGCTTCACGTCGTCGAGCTGTTCGTCCCCCGCCCCCGTCCGGGCCCGCGAGCGCGCGAGGAACTTCGAGGTGAGTCCTCGTGCCCGGCCTGCCGATGCGGCCTCGTCGAGCAGCAGGTACTCCACTCGTACGGAACGCCCATGGGTACGCCTCTGCGCACGCACGGCGAATCACATCCCCTCCTAGGACACCCGGTTGCCCCGCGGCCTGTCCGCCCAACCGGGCGCCGCGCCTGTCTGCGCGACCGGTCCTGCCCACTCCTGATGCCCTGAGTCCGTGATCCGCAACCCTTGACACCCCGTTCCGCTACCGTACGGTTCGGGAAATATCGGTCCTGGGCCTCAATTGGGTAAAGGGGCCGGTCCGCACTGGGGCCACCTGGCAGCCTGTGGAGTCCGAGGGTGAAAGAGGGGCCCCTGCGGAAGGCGGCTCCGGGTGGGCGCGTCGCCGATGGAGCACAAGATGGCCGCAAAGAAGCCGCAGCGCAGTCAGGCGCTGTTGAGCCGGCTGCCGGTCGCAGTGATGGCCGTCGTCGCGGTCGGAGACATCCTCACCGGCCCCGGAGTGGGCTTCCTGCCGCTGGCGTCACTCGGTCCGGCCTTCGCGGGACTGGTCGGCGGATGGCGGCGCACGGCGTGGTTCGGCTTGGCGGCCCTGCTGCTGTGCGTGGCACTCGGCCTGTACGACGGGCTGTTCCAGGAGCGCCGGGGCTTCATGGCGATGGTGTCGGTGGTGGGCGTGACCGGCGCGAGCGTCGTGGCCGCCGTGATGCGCGGGCGCAGAGAGGCCGAACTCGCCAGCGTGCGCTCGATCGCGGAGGTCGCCCAGCGCGTACTGCTGCGCCCGGTGCCGCTGACCGCGGGCCCGCTGCAGGCGGCCGTGTCGTACACCTCGGCCGTGGCGGAGGCCAGGATCGGCGGCGATCTCTACGAGGTCGTCGCGTCCCCGCACGGCGTGCGGATGATTGTGGGCGACGTACAGGGCAAGGGACTTGCCGCGGTGGAGACCGCCGCGGTGGTGCTCGGCGCCTTTAGGGAGGCGGCCCACGACGAGCCCGACCTGGTGGGTCTCGGCGAACGCCTGGAGCGCAGCGTGTCCCGGGTGCTGGAGGGGGAGAAGTTCGTCACCGCGGTCCTCGCCGAGGTCGGTGACCGGCACGAGGCCGTCTTCCTCAACTACGGCCACCCGCCCCCGATGGTCGTACGGGCGGACGGCACCGCCCACTTCCCGCAGCCGCCGGCCTTCGCTCCACCCCTCGGCCTCGGCGTGCAGTCGGGCGGCGGCCCCAAGCCGTTCTCCGTGGACTTCGCGCCCGGCGAGCAACTGCTGCTCTACACCGACGGCGTGAGCGAAGCGCGCGACGCGCACGGCGACTTCTACCCCCTCGACGAACGGGCCGGTCTCCTCAAGGAGGCCGACGCACAGGACGCGCTGGACGCCCTGCGCGAGGACCTGGTCCGGCACACCGCCGGGCCGCCCCACGACGACGCGGCCATGCTTCTGCTGCGCTACCACCGTCATGCGGGAGGCGAATCCGCGGGGGAGCCCTGAGCCGGCATTAGGGTCGTGACCATGACCGACGACACCCTGCGCTCCGTCACCGTCGAGCGCATCAGCACCGGACACTTCGTCGCGACGAACGCGCGCGGCGGCACGATCACCTTCGGCAGCGGGTCCGAACCGGACGGACCGAACGCGTTCACCCCGGTCGAGCTGCTGCTCGCCGCGATCGGCGGCTGCACGGCGGTGGACGTGGACATCGCCACCACGCGCCACGCGGAGCCCGACCGGTTCTCCGTCGCGGTGACCGGCAACAAGATCAGCGACGACCTCGGCAACCGGATGACCGATCTGGCCGTCACCTTCACCGTCACCTTCCCGGACGGCGAGGGCGCGGACCGTGCCCGGGCGATCCTCCCGCGGGCGGTCAAGACCTCCCACGACCGGCTCTGCACGGTCAGCCGCACGGTCGAGACGGGCACTCCGGTCACCGCGCGGGTCGAGGACGCCTGAACGAAGCCACCGCCCACCAGCGCCCCGTCGGCCTCAGGACAGAGGCCCCGCAGGAGCGGATCAGCCGAAGAACACCTCGAACTCGTCGTACAGCGACGGGTTCACCACCTTGGTCCTGCCCCGGGTTTCGTCGAGAGGGACACGGACGATCTCGGTGCCGCGCAAGGCCACCATGGTGCCGAAGGCGCCGTCGTTGACCGCGTCGGCGGCGTGCAGTCCGAAGCGTGTGGCCAGCCACCGGTCGAAGGCGCTGGGCGTGCCGCCGCGCTGGATGTGGCCGAGGACCGTGGTGCGGGCGTCCGTGCCGGTGCGCCGGGAGATCTCCTGGGCCAGCCACTCGCCGATGCCGGACAGGTGCACATGGCCGTACTCGTCCAGCGCCCGGTCCTGGACGATCACGTGTCCCTCCTTGGGGACGGCTCCCTCGGCGGCGACGACGATCGGCGCGTAGTTGGTCCGGAAGCGGTTCTTCACCCACCCGCAGACCTGGTCGATGTCGAACGGACGCTCCGGCACGAGGATCACGTTGGCGCCACCAGCGACGCCGGCGTGCAAAGCGATCCACCCGGAGTGCCGGCCCATGACCTCCACCACGAGGGTGCGCATGTGCGACTCGGCGGTGGTGTGCAGGCGGTCGATGGCCTCGGTGGCGATGCCGACCGCGGTGTCGAAGCCGAAGGTGTAGTCCGTGCCGGCCACGTCGTTGTCGATGGTCTTCGGCACGCCGACCAGCGGGACGCCCTGACGGCTCAGTTCGGTGGCCGCACCGAGGGTGTCCTCGCCGCCGATCACGACCAGCGCGTCCACGCCGTGCGCGGTCAGGGTGTCCTTGATGCGCGCCACCCCGTCCTCGTGCTTGAACGGGTTGGTGCGGGAGGAGCCGAGGATGGTGCCGCCGCGCGGCAGGATGCCCCGCACGGCGGCGATGTCCAGCGGCACCACCTTGTCCCGGAGTGCGCCGAGCCAGCCGTCGCGCAGGCCGACGAACTCGAAGCCGTACTCCTGGGTGCCCTTGCGGACGACGCTGCGGATGACGGCGTTGAGGCCGGGGCAGTCTCCGCCGCCGGTCAGCACTCCGATCTTCATGGCTTCCTCCCGACAGAAGAGATCCTGGAGAGCCATGGGGCCTCTCTCTCCATCATGGGCTCCGTCGCTCCCGGCGGCGACCCGCCCATCGCTCTCCCCTGCGCGTCAGTGAACCCGCACGTCATGCCCGCGAAAGTGCTGCCGCACCCGCTCGACGTCCCACACGGTGCGGGTTCGGTCGGTGGGCCCGGCCACCGCCCTACCCTGGACCGGCCGGATCGCCCCGATCCCGGCGCCCCCTTCACCCCTCCCGCATCCACGCGCGGGTCCCGAACGACGCGCACGCCCGTGAGGCCACGGCCGCCGCACCGCGCAGGGACTCGGCGAAACCCTCCGGGGTCAGGCGTCCGCGGACCGCGAGGTGATGGGCCAGGGCACCGTGCAGGAAGTCGCCCGCGCCCAGCGTGTCGGCCACCCGGACGGCGGGCACCTCCACCGTGCCGCCGCCGTCGGGGCCCGCCCACACGAGGGGCCGGCCGCCGCGGCTGACCGCCCGCCAGGTCACCCCGTGCGCGCGCAGGAACCCCAGGGTGGCCGCCACGGAGTCGGCCACGCCCGGCGGGTGGAAGTCGGCCGAGCAGACGGCCACGTCGATGTACGGCAGCAGTTCCGGCGTGCCGTCCTTCCAACTGCCCGCGTCGAGGAGGGTCACCCGGCCCGCGGCGCGCGCGGCCCGGGCGGCGGCCAGCGCCAGCTCCATGTGATGGCCGTCGAACTCGACGACGTCGCTCGCCGTCACCAGGGCGTCGAGATCGCCGGGCGGGGCGAGCCGGTGGCCCGTCGCGTTGGTGGAGGCGACCGCCCGCTCCCCGCTGGACGCGGTCACCAGAATGGAGGACACGGCGGGCGGCTCGGCCGATTCGGCCGCCAGATCCGTCACGGTCACGCCCAGCGCGTCGAGGTCGGCGGTCGCCGCGAGACCGAGCGGATGGGACCCGATCGCGGTGAGCAGCTTGGCCCTGCCCCCCAGATGACCGAAGGCCGCGGACGCGTTCGCCGCGGGACCGCCCGCGGCCACGACCTGCTCACGAGCCGTCAGCTTCTCGTCGGACGCCGGTACACGGTCCACCAGCTGGATGACATCCAGGGTGCACAGGCCCACGAACAGCCCGGCGGGCCGTCCGCCCGGCATCGGCTCCACCCGCACGCACCTCCTTCTGCCCGGCCCGGGGCTCACCGGCCCAGTGGCCCGCCCGAAACCGCGGCCTTCCGGACGCGCGGCCGCCCCGGACCTGGGGTCTTCCCGATCTGCGGCCAGTGTACGAACGTGCCGCAAACGACAACACCGCCGTGCCGGAACGCCCGTTGGGCGGTACCTGACGTGCGGTGCGGCCGGGCCGGGGTTCAGATGGGTGACGTGCGTAGCTCCATATCCCCCCAGCAGGGCCGCTCACGCCGGCGTCTCGTCGCCGCCCTGACCGGCCTCCTTCTCGCCCTGTCCGGACTGCCCACGGCGTTCGCGACGACGGACGCCGCGGCAGCCGAGCCGGACCCCGCCCCCACCACTGTCCCAGTCCCCACCGCTGTCCCCACACCCACAGCTGTCCCCGTCCCTGCGCGCGGCAGCGCGTACATGGGTATAGGGGTACGGGCCCACGAAGGGCTCGGTGTCCCGCCCGGCGACATCGCCCCGACCGCGAAGGCCAACCAGACCGAGGGCGTCGACGTGGCCAGCTACCAGCGCGACGTTGCCTGGCCCACCCTGTGGAGCGGCGGCGTCAGATGGGCCTACACCAAGGGCACGGAGGGGACGTACTACACGAACCCCTACTTCACCCAGCAGTACAACGGCTCCTACGGCGTCGGCATGATCCGCGGCGCCTACCACTTCGCCACCCCCGACACCACCAGCGGCACCGCACAGGCCGACTACTTCGTCGACCACGGCGGCGGCTGGTCCAAGGACGGCAGGACGCTGCCCGGCGCCCTCGACATCGAGTGGAATCCTTACGGCGACTCCTGCTACGGCAAGTCCAAGTCCGCCATGGTCACCTGGATCCGTGACTTCCTGAAGCGCTACAAGGCCCGCACCCATCGTGACGCCGTCATCTACACGGCCACGGCCTGGTGGTCCTCCTGCACCGGCAACTACAGCGGCTTCGGCGCCACCAACCCCCTCTGGATCGCCCGCTACGCCTCCTCGGCGGGAACGCTCCCGGCGGGCTGGAAGACGTACACGATGTGGCAGTACACGTCGTCCGGCCCGACGGTCGGCGATCGCGACCGCTTCCACGACACCACCGACAAGCTGCGGAAGTTCGCGACCGGTTGAGACCTGAAGTCGCCCCGGCCGGTCAGGCCGTGGCGCCCGTCCGGGACCGGAGCATCCGGCGGACGATGTCCGAGCGTTCCAGGAGTGTCTTGCGGACGACCGGGGCCGCCTTCTCGGCGGCCTGCCGGGCGGTCTCGATGTACGCGTCGTCGATGGCGAACGGCGCGAACAGACACCTGGTGAAGACCATCGCCAGGATCATCCCGCCCTGGTCCAGCTCGGGGATCACCTCCAGATAGCGCTGGGTGTACGGGGCCAGAAGGGCGTCCTGGCCGGGCCGCCAGAAGGCCGTCATCACCTGGCCGACCGGGTGCACGGGGACGGTGCGGTCCTCGACGACCCGCTGCCACACCTCCGCCTTGGCGGCGGCGTCGGGCAGGGCGGCCCGCACGGTGAGGGCGCGGACCCAGGCATCGGGATCGGAGTCGCGGGCGAGCAGACGGTCCGTCTCGGCCGTGACGTCCCCGCCGAGCTGCGCCTCGCGGACCAGGGCGCGCCAGTGCAAGTCGACGTCGTCGCCCGCCTGTTCACGCAGCCAGGCCAGATCGTCGCCGGTGGCCGCGGTGCGGGCCAGGCCGCGCAGTGCCACCTGGCGGCGGCCCGGATCGGCGGCGAGGCGCCGGCAGACAGCGGTCAACTCCGCGGTGAGCGCCGGGCGTTCGGCGGACGGGGCCCACAGTTCGGTGATGTCGGCGGCGAGCGTCAGCAGGGGTTCGATCACCGCGTCGGAACTCTCGGTCGCGAGGATCGTGGTGAGGCACCGCCCGGCCTCCGCCGCCGAGGCCTCACCGGTCGTCAGCATGTCCCAGACGGTCGCGGCGGCCACGCCCCGGGAGAGGGCGGTGGGCAGTTGAGCCGCCGAGGAGAACAGCGCGTCCCGGGTGGTGTGGTCGGGGCGGGCCGTGGCGAAGGTGAGGTCGTCGTCGTTGATCAGCAGGAGGTCCGCGGCGGCCGGGAGGCCGGTGACGGCGGTACGGGGCCCGGTCACCTCGACGCGTACCAGCCCCGTACGCTCCAGCGCCTGCCCGTCGCGGCGGTAGGCGCCGACGGCGAGCACCTGCGGACGCGCGGTGTCGGCGGCCACCAACGTGACCTGCTCGCCGTCGCGTTCGAGGACGAACCGGTCGGTGCCGGCCGTGGCGAGCCAGGCCGTGCGCCAGGTGTCGAGGTCGCGCCCACTGGCCTCGGACAGGGCGTCGATCAGGTCCTGGAGGGTGGTGTTGTGCCAGGCGTGCCGGGCGAAGTAGGCGGCCATGCCCGCCCGGAAGTGCTCCTCGCCGACGTACGTCATGAGCTGCTGCAGGACGGAGGCGCCCTTGGGGTAGGTGATGTTGTCGAAGATCGACGCGGCCTGGGCGACATCGTGGATGGGCTGATGGATGGGGTGCGAGACCGGGCCCTGGTCGGCCAGATACGCCTTGAGCTTGTCGCTCACCAGATGGCCCGCCCAGGCGTCGGTGTAGCGCGTGGCGCCCTCGGCGGCCCAGTGGCAGGCGAACTCGGCGAACGCCTCGTTCAGCCAGAGGTCGTCCCACCAGCGCATGGTGACGATGTTGCCGAACCACATGTGCGCCATCTCGTGCAGCAGCACCTTGGCCAGCAACTCCCGCTCGGCGGGCGTCGGTTCGGCCCGCCGCAGGAACGCGTCCGACCAGGTCACACATCCGTAGTTCTCCATCGCGCCACCGAACTCGGGCATGAAGACCTGGTCGTACCGGCGCTGCGGGAACGGCATCGCGAAGGCCTCGGCGTAGAAGGCCAGGCCCTGTCGGGTGAGGGTGAAGATCTCGTCGGCGTCGCGGTCGAGGACGTCGGCGAGCGAGCGGCGGGCGTACAGGCCGAGATCGTGGCCGTCGATCTCGCGGCGCAGTTCGTGGAAGGGGCCCGCGTTGACGACGGTGTTGTACACGGCGAGCGGGGGAGTGTCGGGGAAGACCCAGCGGCGGGCCTTGTCCAGCTCCTCGACGCGCGCGTCACCGGAGTTGCTGGTGACGATCCACGCGGCCGGGGCCGTGACCGTGAAGGCGTGCGGGGCCTTGAGATCGGGCTGGTCGAAACACGCCCACACGAACCGGGCCTCGTCCGGCTCGAAGCTCGTCCACACATAGACCTCGCCGTCCGCGGGGTCTACCGCCTTGTGCACGCCCTCGCCCGTGGAGGTGTCGGCCTGGACGCTCTCCACCCTCAGCACGTTGTGCTCGGCCAGATCGGGCAGGGGGATTCGGCCGTCGTCGGTGGGCCGCAGCGCGGTGCCGTTGAGCGTGGCGCTCACCACCTGGGCCGCGCAGTCCACGAAGGTCTCCGCACCCGGCTCACGGCAGGTGAAGGTGACGGTCGAGACGCTGCGGACCTCGGGTCCCTCGGGCAGCGCGGTGAAGTCGATGTCGACGTCGTACCGTTCGACAGCGACCAGCGCGGCCCGGCGCTCGGCTTCACCCCGGGTGAGGCTCCTGATCCCCATGCATCCTCCTTCGACAGACAGCCGGCGCAAGCGTATGCCGCGGAACGGTCAAGGGCGCAGAGGGTTTTCCCTGGATCTGCGCAGGCGGTCGCTCGATTTCTCCGGTTTCGCCGTCAGGCCGGCTGCTGCTCGCGCCCGTCCCGCAGATACGTCTCCAGCGCGGCGGCCCCGGTCAGCAGCGCGCGTCCGCGGGCGGCCAGCCGGGCGTGCCACTCGCGCAGCGTGGCCTCCAGCGGCTCCGGGCCGCCCGCCGCCCGTACATGGGCGATCAGCGGGGCGATCTGCTCCAACAGATAGCCGCCGCGCCGGAGTTGATGGGCGAGCCGGGCGTCCCGTACCGCTGCCTCGTCGTAGACGCGATATCCGGTCTGCGGGTCGCGCCGCGGACTCACCAGCCCGGCGAGCTCCCATTTGCGCAGCGTCGCGGGCCGGATGCCGAGCTGTCCCGCCAGCGACCCGATGAACCTGTCGGACGCGGTGCGCGGCGCGGACGAAGGGAGCGGCTTCAGGTCCCGCAGGGCGCTCTCCACGGCCCGCAAGGTCGCGCGGTCGTCGAGGAGTTGGGCGTGGCTCTCGTCGATGAGGCGCAACGCCTCCTCGGTCGCGCCCTCGTTCACGGCCCGCATGATCGACGTCGCCGTGGCATGGCCGTGGCCGGGCACCAGGGCGAGGAAGGCGCGCAGGGCCATGGCGTGCAGGGGAGTGTAGGTGCGGTAGCCGTGGGGTGTGCGATCGGCCACCGGGAGAATCCCGGCGTCCTCGTAGTTCCTGACCGCCTGGGTGGACAGACCGTGCTCGCGCGCCAGGTCGACCGGCCTGAGCCGCTTGCCGCTTTGAGGGTTGTGCTCCATGCTGCCGACCATATCGATGGAAAGTCTCAACCGAAGGTTCAACGATAGCGTTCAAGGCATGGCTACTGACATCACGGACACCGTCCGTCCCGTCGAGGCTGCCGCCCTCATGGAGCTGTTCCCGGCGCGCCCGCGACTGCTCGCCCTGGGCGAGCCCGCACATGGCGAGGACACGCTGCTCGGCCTGCGCAACGAGATCTTCCGGCAACTCGTCGAGGAGGAGGGCTACCGGACGATCGCGATCGAGAGCGACTGCGTCAAGGGCCTGGTCGTGGACGACTACGTCACCTCGGGCACCGGCACCCTCGACGAGGTCATGGAGCACGGATTCAGCCACGGCTGGGGCGACTTCACCGGCAACCGCGAACTCGTGCGCCACATGCGCGCCCACAACGACGGCCGGCCCGAGTCCGAGCAGGTCCGCTTCGCCGGGTTCGACGGCCCCCTGGAGATCACCGCAGCCGCGAGCCCCCGGCAGACCCTCACGGCCCTCCACGACTACCTCGCGGCCCGCGTGGACGCAAACCTGCTGCCCTGCACCGCACGGACACTCGACCGGCTGCTCGGTGACGACGAGCGGTGGACCGACCCCGACGCGATGATGGATCCGGCCCGGTCCGTGGGGCAGTCGCCCGAGGCCGCCCGGCTGCGGCTGCTCGCCGACGACCTGGTGGCGCTGCTCGACACGCAGACGCCGTATCTGAAGGCGGTGAGCTCACGGGACGAGTTCGACCGGGCGCGGCTGTACGGGCGCACCGCCACCGGGCTGCTGCGCTACCACCACTGGATGGCCGACCCTTCACCGGCGCGCATGACACGGCTGTGCGCCCAGCGCGACCTGATGATGGCCGACAACCTCCTCGCCCTCGCCGATCGGGGCCCGGCACTCGCCAACGGCCAAAACGCTCATTTCCAGCGGGAGTTGAGCACCATGCAGATGTGGCAGGGGCCGGTTCGGTGGTGGAGCGCCGGTGCGCTGGTGAGCGCGCGGCTCGGGGACGCGTACGCCTTCGTCGCCATGGCAGTCGGCACCATCCGGCACCAGGGAGTGGACACCCCGCCGCCGGACACCGTCGAAGGGTTCCTGTACGCACTCCCCGGGGACCGCTGCGTCGTCGACGCCCCGCGCCTGGCCGCCACCCTCGGTGACACACCGCCCGCACCCCGCACCTCCCCGTGGTTCGGCTACGCCCCGCTCGACCCGGCCCACCTCGCGGACCGGGACGGCATCGTGTTCGTCAAGGACGCCACGTAGAACGGCCACCATGGGCGGTCGCGTCGCCGTCCAGCGGAAATCGGTTGCGGTGATGCCGGTGATCCCGTGAGGTGGTGGCATGGGCGGTGCCACGGAACAGGCGCTGCGGTCGCGCACAGCGAGTGACCGGGCGCGGGAGAGGCGACCGGCTCCGTGGCAGCGGCTCGCGGTGCTCGGGGCGCTGATGCTGGCCGCCTTCACCTTCAACACGGCGGAGAATCTGCCGGTCGGACTCCTGGAGCCGATCTCGGACAGCCTGCGGGTGTCGGTACCGGCGGTCGGTCTCCTGGTGACCGGCTACGCCGTGACGGTCGCGGTCAGTTCCGTACCGATCGCCCACGTCGTGCGCACCGTGCCCCGCCGTCATGTGCTCACCGCGCTGCTGGCCGCGCTCGCCGTGTCCAGCCTGGTCGCGGCGCTCGCGCCGTCGTACTGGCTGCTTCTCGGCGCACGGCTGCTGACCGCGCTCGCGCAGGCCCTGTTCTGGGCCGTGATGGGCCCGGTCGCGGTGGGCCTGTTCCCGCCGCGGGTGCGCGGACGCGTGGTCGGGGCCCTGTCCGTCGCGGGTTCGTTCGCCCTCGTGCTCGGCGTGCCTGCCGGGACCTGGCTGGGACGCCGGACCGCCTGGCAGGTGCCGGTCGCAGCCCTGGCCGCGCTCGCCGCCGTGTCGCTCGTGACCATTGCGACGCTGCTGCCGACCTCACGCCCGGACGAGGAGCCCGCCGCCTACGGGACCGGTCCCGACGTGCGCCGGTTCGCCACGGTGCTCGCGGCCGGGGCCCTGTCCGCCACCGGCGCGTTCGCGGGATTCACCTACATCGCGAAGTTCCTCGGCGACGTGAGCGGGTTCTCCCCGAGCGCCGTCGGCCTGCTGTTCGTGGTGTTCGGACTCGCGTGTCTGGCCGGCGTGAGCATCACCGGCGCCCTGCTGGACCGCTTCCCGCGCTCCGCCCTGTCCGCCGCCGTGGCGACCCAGGCGGTGGGCCTGACCGGCCTCTACGCGTTCGGCGACCGGCCGGTGACCGCGGTGGTGTTCCTGGTGCTGATGGGCGGTGCGCTCGGACCGGTCTTCATGACCACCCAGAACGAGATGCTGCACTGCGCACCGGGCCGCACCGACATCGCGCTCGCGGCCAACTCCGGTGCCTACAACGCCGGAATCGCAGCCGGCGCCGCGCTCGGCGGGCTGGTGCTCGCACTGGCCGACGTACGGGCCGCGTTCCTCGCGGGCGGGCTGCTCACGTGCGCGGCCGGAGTGGTGCTGCTCGGCGGGCGGCTGCTTCAGGCTCGGAACATGGGCGGTGCGACGCGCCGCAGAGCCATGGACACCACGGGCTGACGGGGGCGGGGGCCAAGGGGAGCGCGGGGGACCGCACGTCACCGGCGCGTCAGGAAGCGACGTGCCTGGCCAGCTCGGTGGCCAGGCGTTGCATGACCGTACGGTTCGCACGTCGCATCGTGGCCCGGACGACGGGGGCCAGCAGTCGGTCGGGGAGTGGGGCGCGCACCCAGCTGTAGGTGAAGGCGACACGGCTCCCGCCGTCCGGCAGCGACTCGATGGTGTAGGTGCCGTGGGCGACGCGCCGGCCTGCCGCGCTGACATTGCGCTCCATGATCCGGCGCGGTGCGTCGACTTCGACGACCTCGATGGTGACCTCGGTCTTCGTGCCGCCCAGCGCGGCGGTGACCGTGGCGCACGATCCCTTGCCGCGGTCGGGGCCGCTGTAGCGCCAGTCGGTCAGGTAGTGATCGGTGAAGCGCTCGTGGTGCGCCATGACATCGAGGAAGTCGTAGACCTGCTCGGGCGTCTGCGGAACGTCGATCGACACGGTGACGGGCTGCATGTACCACACGGTACATCCACCGTGTACCAATTGGTACACTCGCGAAGTGACAAGGACGGACGACTCGCGTCCCGAAGGCGTGGGCGGCAAGGTCGGGGACCGGCGCGCGCAGCTGGTGGACGCGGCGGTCGACTACGTCGCGGCGTACGGCATCGGCGACTTGAGCCTGCGCGGCCTGGGCGCGGCGATCGGCGTCAGCCACCGGATGCTGATCCACTACTTCGGCTCCAAGGAGCAGCTGCTCGTGGAGATCGTCCGCACCTCCGAGCAGCGTCAGCGCGATCTGCTGTCCCGGCTGCGACGGGAGCCCGGTGTCTCGCCCATCGACGCAGCGCGGCTGCTCTGGCGGCAGCTGACGGATCCTCAACTGGCCAACCAGGAACGGCTGTTCTTCGAGATCTACGGCCAGGCACTGCGGGGCCGCCCCGAGGCGGTGCCGGTGCTCGACAACCTGGTGACGGACTGGCTGGAGCCCCTCGTGGCCGCCGAGGTCGCCGCCGGGGCGGACCCGGCGACCGCCCGCAACCGCGCCAGGCTGGGCCTCGCCACCGTCCGCGGCCTCCTGCTCGATCTGCTCGCCACCGGCGACCGCGACGGCGTGGACGCGGCGATGGAGGAGTTCTTGCGGTTGTACTACGGCTCGGAGTGACGTGGGTTGGTGCCGTTGCCGAGGTGCGCAATCCGTACGGCCACGCACATCGCGGCGAGACGGGCGGGACGGCGACCAATGGCACGTCGGCCGCCAGCGAACTGCCCCACTCCTTCGACGAGGCGACGTCGACGCGACGGTTGAGGAGCTGGGCCATCAGCTCGGGGCGGGGTCGCAAACGCGCCAGGCTGGGGCTAGGCCTCGCCATTGTCCGCGGCCGGTTGCTCGCCTTACTCGTCACTGGCGCGGCGGCATCGGCCGCCCCGCGGGCCGCGCCGCGATGTGTGTCCGGCCGGTCGGGGCCGGGTCGCGACCGCGTGGGTCCGGTCCGGGCGCCTGGGCATCGTCCGGGGCCTGCTGCTCGGTCTGGTGCAGCCTGGGCGGCGGCATCGGCCGCCCCGCGGGCCGCGCCGCGATGTGTGTCCGGCCGGTCGGGGCCGGGTCGCGACCGCGTGGGTCCGGTCCGGGCGCCTGGGCATCGTCCGGGGCCTGCTGCTCGGTCTGGTGCAGCCTGGGCGGCGGCATCGGCCGCCCCGCGGGCCGCGCCGCGATGTGTGTCCGGCCGGTCGGGGCCGGGTCGCGACCGCGTGGGTCCGGTCCGGGCGCCTGGGCATCGTCCGGGGCCTGCTGCTCGGTCTGGTGCAGCCTGGGCGGCGGCATCGGCCGCCCCGCGGGCCGCGCCGCGATGTGTGTCCGGCCGGTCGGGGCCGGGTCGCGACCGCGTGGGTCCGGTCCGGGCGCCTGGGCATCGTCCGGGGCCTGCTGCTCGGTCTGGTGCAGCCTGGGCGGCAGTTCGGTCGCCCGTCGGTCTCGTCGCGATGCGTGTGGCCGTACGGCTATGAAGCGCTCGCCGTCAGCGAGTCGCCCCACTCCTTCGTCGTGGCCACGTCGCCACGGCGGTTGAGGACCTTGGTCAGCAGGGTGTCGTGCACGTCGGGGCTGGGGTCGGCGCAGGCGTCGGACAGGACGGTGACGCGGTAGTCCAGGTCGGCCGCCTGCAGCGCGGTCGACAGGACGATGCCGCTGGTCGCGATGCCGGTCAGGACGAGGTGGTCGATGTCCTGGGCGGCGAGGATCTGCCGGAGGTTGTTGCCCGCGAAGGCGCTGACGCGGTTCTTGGCCACGACGATCTCGTCGCCGCGCGGGGCCAGGTCCGGGTGGATCGCGGCGTTCGGGTCGTCCTCGGTGAACAGTCCGGACGGCAGGCCGCCGAAGATCTTGTTGCGCGGATGCACGTCGACGTGGCCGGGACGGAGCCGCAGCACGACATGGATGACGGGAACCCCGGCGGCTCGGGCCGTCTCCAACGCCCGTACGGCGGCGGGCAGATAGCCGTCGGGAACGTGGGCGAGATTGCTGACCTGGTGATCCATGGAGAGCAGGGCGGTACCGGACATGGTGCGGCCTTTCAGAACGGGAGGGGTGGGTTTTTTGCTACGGGGCTGCCCAACGGCTATGCCTTGGGCGCGGGTTGGGCCGGTTCGGGCGTGACGCGGCGCAGGCTGCGGTCGAGGACGGTGATCAGGAGGTACAGGACTCCGGCGCCGAGCATGATCCAGGCCAGGTGGTGCATCCCGGAGGTGCTTGCGTGCTGCCCGAAGGACGCGGCCGTCGCGGAGGAGGCGACCATCGAGCCCAGATAGGCGAAGGTCCGCAGCAGTCCCGCTGAGGAGGCGGTGCGCTCGGGGTCGGACTGGAAGTAGACGGAGTTCTGCAGGGCCAGGTTGTTGGACCCCTGCGGCACGCCGAAGATCACGGCCAGCAGGAGCAGCGTCCACAGGGGGCTGTCCGCGGTGAGGGTCAGCATCAGCGCGCAGGCCACGATCTGGCCGGCGCCGCCGAGCAGGAGCTTTCCCAGAACTCCGCTGCTGCGACCGGCCACGACGGAGACGCCGATGCCCACCAGGAACATCGGGATCTGCACGAGCCCGGCGTGGAAGGGGTCGAGCCCGTAACTCTCCTCGGTCCACTGGGTGAAGCCGTAGAGGAAGGCGTACGAGACGACGTACGCCACCAGTGCACGGCCGTAGGTGGCCAGCAGCGGTGCGTTGCCGCTGAGCACCCGTAGGTCGATGAAGGGTGTGGCGGCGCGCAGCTCGCGGACGGCGAAGGCGGCTCCGGCGGCGACGGTGATCACCGGCAGGTACCAGCTGCTCGCGTGCAGGTTCATCAGGAACAGCAGCAGCGAGAAGAGCATGGCCGCGAACAGGCCCATGCCGGGCAGATCGATCTGCGCGGCCACCCGGCCCCGGACCGTCGCACCGGCGCGCTGCTTCGGCAGCCGCAGCGCGCCGAGGGTCACCGCGACCGCGGCCAGCGGGATGTTGAGCGCGAAGGTGGAGCGCCATCCGCCGAGCCCGATCAGCAGACCGCCGAGCAGGGGGCCGATCACGGCGATGGTCTGGTTGGCGACCGCCAGCGCGGTCAGCAGGCCCGCCGGGCTGTCCTTGCCGGTCCGCGCGGCCTCGCTGCGCAGGAGCGCCATGGCGGCCGGGTAGCCGGCGCAGGTGCCGAAGCCGAGCAGGACGCGCGCGGCGATCAGGACCCCGAGGCCGGGCGCCAGGGTGCCGACGACGCCGGCGACCCCGACGAGGCTGGTGCTGACGAGGAAGAGGCGGCGCGGGCCGAAGATGTCGATGAGTCGGCCGACGATCGGCTGCCCGAGGGCGGTGGCCAGATAGAGCGCCGAGACCAGCCAGGCGGTCTGCGCGGGCGGCGCCCCGAACGCGGCGCCGATCGGCACGAGCGCGACGGCGATGACGGTGGAGTTGATCGGGTTGAGGACCGAACCCAGCATCATCGGGGGTATGAGCCGGCGGTCGATGCCCGCCGTGCCGGTGGGGGCGCGTTTCACGGTGGTCCGGTCAGTCATGGAGGAGTCGCTCCAGTACCGACATGGCCGTGATCACGGTCCGCCTCTCCTCCTCGGTGCACTTCTTCTGCAACTGGTCCGCGAGCCATTCGCCGCGGGCCTGTCGTGCCTCCTCGGCGCGTCGGCGCCCCTCGGCGGTGAGGGCGATCAGCATGCGGCGACCGTCCCCGGGGTCCCGGCGCCGCTCGACCAGCTTCGGGCCCTCCAGCGCGGCGACCGTGCTCGCCATCGACTGGTGCCGCATGCCCTCGATGGCGGCGAGATCGCTGACCGTGAGCCCGTCGTTGTCGATGAGCCGGGCCAGCACCGACGCCTGGGTGAGGCTGACGTCCCCCATGTCACTGGCGGCGCGGATACGGCGCCGCAGGCGCCCGACGACGGTCCGCACGGCGTGCGCGGCACTGACGGCTGTGGGCGACGGAGCACCGAGATCACTCATACGGACCACTCTAGGAACGACAGCCCAGGTTGTCCAGTTTACCTGCGCAGCTAACCTGGACAATCGGAGATAGTCGCTCTCAGGGGCGCTGCTCGGTGGTCGGAGGCAGCGGACCGAGCACCGGATTGGTCAGGTGCTGGTAGATGATCGAGGTGCGGAAGCTGATGATCTCGCGCCTCTCGGTGAAGTGGTCCAGGAGGAACGCGTGCAGGTGGTCGATGTCCTGCGCGGTGACATGGACGAGAAAGTCGTCGCTGCCCGCCATGGTGTAGACGGAGACCACCTCGGGCAGTTGGGTCACCGACTTCTCGAAGGCCGCGACGACGTCCCGGCGCAACGGCCGGATCTGGGTGGCCACCATCGCCTGCACCGAGCGGTTGAGCGCGCTCAGGGAGACCTGCGCCCGGTAGCCCTGGATGATGCCGCGCCGGTGCAGAAGTCGCGTGCGTTCCAGGCAGGTTGAGGGCGCGATGCCGAGTTTCTCGGCGAGTGCGCGGTTGGACAGCCGACCGTCCAGCTGCAGATGGTGCACGATCGCCGAATCAAGTTCGTCCATGACTGCTCCCGTCTCGAAGGCGCCGAATTTAATTCGGCGGATCACCTGGTGGTCCGCGCATCAGCCTAACTTCTGACGCATGAGCCAAGCATTTGCGCATGAAGAGGTCGTCGTCCGGCGCGGCCGCCGTTCCGGTCTTCCGCTGATCGTCGCGATCCACTCCCGCACTCTGGGCCCGGCGGTCGGCGGTTGCCGGCTGCGCCGCTACGACACCTGGCAGGACGGACTGGCGGACGCGCTGCGCCTGTCCGAGGCCATGACCTACAAGGCCGCCGTCGCCGGTCTGGACTTCGGCGGCGGCAAGAGCGTGATCGCCCTGGAGAAGGGCACCGAACTCACCGCGGAACGGCGCCAATTGGCGCTCGAGGACCTGGGCGAGCTGATCGCCTCCTTCGACGGGTCCTACCGCACCGGACCCGACATCGGCACCGGCCCGCAGGACATGGTGGTCCTGAAGCGGTTCTCGCCGTACGCGTACTGCACTCCCGAGGAGCACGGCGGCACCGGCAACTCCGGCGTCCCCACCGCGACGGGCGTCCTGGCCGCCCTGCGCGCGGGGGCACGCCATGTGTTCGGCGACGCGTCCTGCGCCGGTCGCACCGTGGTCATCAGCGGATTCGGGTCGGTCGGCGGCGGCGTCGCGGCCGGCCTCGCCGCCGAGGGCGCGCACGTCGTCGTCTCGGACGTGGACCACTCCCGCAAGGACGCCGCTCTGGAACGCGGGTACGGCTGGGTGGAGCCCGAAGAGGCCCTGTCCGTACCGGCCGACATCCTCGTCCCGGCGGCCGTCGGCGGCGTCCTGAACGGCGAGACGGTGCCCCGCCTCACCGCACCCCTGGTGGTCGGCCCCGCCAACAACCAGCTCAGCGACGAGTCCGTCGCAGATGCCCTCGCGGAGCGCGGCATCGTCTGGGTGCCCGACTACGTCGCGAGCGCCGGCGGCATCGTCTACGTCCTCAGCCGCGAATCGGAGCACTACGACCACGAGGCAGCCCACAAGCGGGTGTTGGGCATCGGCGACACCGTCAGCCAGGTACTCGACGTGGCACGCTCGACGGGTGTCACCCCACTGCGGGCGGCCCGGCAGATGGCGGAGCGCAGGCTGGCCTCCGGCGGCGGAGGTGATGCGACGGCGTCGTAGTGGTTACGCCGCTGCCTCCCCGCGCGGTGCCTGAAGAACACCGACGGCGCCCACCCTCGCTCTCGACCCGGGCGCTACGCCCGCCACCCCACTGCTGACGTGATGAACCGGCGGGTTGTCATCGTGAATCGGCTCGGAACGCCCGGCGGTAGGCGCCCGGTGTGGTGCCCAGGGCGTCGAGAAAGCGTCTGCGGAGGTTGGTGGCGGAGGAGAGCCCGACGCGGCGGGCGATGGCGTCCAAGGGGAGGTCGGAGGACTCCAGCAGGTCTCGGGCTGTGGCGATCCGCCGGGCGAGCAGCCACTGCCCCGGGCTGGTACCGAGCTGGTCGGCGAAGCGTCGGGCGAGAGTACGCGTCGAGACGCCCACGTGCGCGGCCAGGGTTTCGACGGTCACCGGTTCGCCGAGCCGCCCGGTGATCCACTCCAGCAACGGCGCGAGCGTGCCGTCGATCTGTGCGGGGTGCGGCGGCGCCGAGTACTGCAACTGCCCGCCCTCACGGTGGGGCGGCATGACCATGGTCCGTGCGATGTGCGCGGCGTACCGTGCGCCCTGGTCGCTGCGGACCAGGTGCACGCACAGGTCGAGGCCGGCCCCGGCGCCGGCGCTGGTGGCCACGTCGCCGTGGTCCACGTACAGCACGTCCGGGTCGACCTGGACGTGCGGGAAACGCGCGGCGAGTTCGTCCGTCAGCGCCCAGTGGGTGGTCGCCGCTCGTCCGTCCAGCAGACCGGCGTGGGCCAGTGCGAAGGCGCCGGAGCAGATGCTGACCAGCCGCGCTCCATGGGAGTGCGCGCGCCGCAGTGCCCGGGCGACCGCAGGTGAAGGCGGCTCCATGTGCGGCAGCCAGCCCGGAACGACGACGGTGTCCGCCCGATCGAGCGCGTCCAGTCCGTCGGTCACGAGCATGTCGTACCCGGCGCGCGTCGCGACCGGGCCAGGATCCTCCGTGCACACGCCGAAGGCGTACCGCGCCGGAAGCTCCGGCCGCTCGATCCCGAACACCTGGGCCGCGCAGGCCAGTTCAAAGGTCGACTGCCCTGGGCGGACGAGCGCCACCACTCGATGCATGGCAGGAAAGTACCTCATGACGTCTTTCCTGACACTCGGCAGGACAACTACCGGTCGCCAGGCTGGCCCCATGACCAATGGAAAGGCCTCCGGCACGCACCCCTGGCGAGCACGGACCGCGATTCTGACGCTCGGAACATTCGCGGTCGGAACCGACGGATTCATCGTCGTGGGTCTCCTTCCCGAGATCCACGAAACGCTGCATGTCAGTACTGCCGCAGCCGGCCAGCTCGTGAGTGTGTTCGCCATTGCCTACGCCCTCTTGGGGCCCGTCCTCGCCGCATTCACGGGCAGGTGGCCCAGGCGCCGAGTCCTCGTGACCGGAGTCGCGCTGCTCGCGGCGGGGAACGCCGTGACCGCGTCGGCGCACATGTACGGACTGGTCCTCGCCTCCCGCGTGCTGGCGGGTTCCGGTGCGGCGCTGTTCGTCGCGAGCGCCGTGGCCACGGCCGCTCACCTCGCCGGCGACCGGCAGAGGGGCAGGGCCATCGCCATGGTGACCGCCGGGGCGACGCTGTCGCTGGTGCTGGGTGCTCCGCTCGGCACCCTCATCGGTGGAGCATGGGGCTGGCGGAAGGCGATCTGGTTCGTCGCCGCGGTCGCCGGTGCCGTTGCGGTCGTCCTCGCCGTCCTGCTGCCGCCCATGCAACTCGGTCAAGGCGCGACACTGCGGCGGCGCATCGCGCCGCTGACCGACCGGCGGGTCATGCGGATCCTGGTCGTCACACTGCTGGCGTTCATCGGCATCTTTCTTCCCTTCACGTACATGAGCGCGGTCTTCGCGCCGGCTGTCGGCGGCGCGCCATCCCGACTCGCGCTCCTGCTGCTGGTGTTCGGAGTTGCCGCCACAGCGGGAAACCTGACGGCCGGCTCGTTCACCGACCGGTACGGCCCGCGGCGCGTCGTGATCGGCGCCACCACAGGCGTCGCCGTGGTGTTCGTGATCATGCTTCCGATTCGGGAGGTCTTCGTTCCCGTGCTGATCGCCGAAGCGCTCGGCGGTGTCGTGTCGTACTCGGTGATCGGGCCGCAGCAGCACCGGATCATGGCCTACGCCCCGCCCGAGGGTGCGCCGCTCGTGACCTCGCTGAACACCTCTGCCGGGTACCTCGGCAACTTCCTGGCCAGCACCATCGGAGCGGTCATCCTCACCACCACCGGTTCCGCGGGCCTCCTGCTGCCCATCGCCGCGACCTTCGCCGCGCTCGCGGCGTTCCTCACCTGGTGGCTGTCACGATCCACCGGAGAACGCGCCGGGGAGGCTCTCGACGCGACCGGCAAGCCGGCCACCACGGCGAAGTGAGACCTTGGGCGGCAGGGCAGTTGGTGCCCCACCCGCGCGCACGGCCGACCCCGGAACTCACCCGAGTGGCCGAGACCCCGACCTGCGCTCACCTGCCCTCACATCCCAGCCAACAGCGCCCACCCCTCCACTCCGAGCCGAAGCGGCCCGCATGCGCGCATCCGCCGCACGGCGCACCCTGGTCCCGTGGCCGGCTCACAGCCCGTGGTGATCTACCCGCCCGCCGAGGACGGCGGACGGCGGGTACGCATGGGCGATCAGTTCCGCGGCATGGCGTACGGCCTCCTGGACATCATCGAGTTCCTGCGCCTGGCGGGCCTGGACGACGTCGACGACGTGTGGGTACGGCAGTCCGACCTGATCGAGTGGCGAGGCGGCGGGCCGGACGTCTGGGAGCGGTGAGGGAAGCGTGAGGGACGGCGGCCTGAGCATGCCCTTTCCGCGCTGGTCGCCTGCATCCTGCGCTGGTCGCCCGGGCCCTGCGCTGCTAGCCCGGGCCCTGCGCACCGCTCGCCCGCGCCCCGCGTCGCTCGCCCGCACCCCCCGCACCGCTCGCCCGCATCTCGCGCTGCCCGCCCGGGCCCTGCGCACCGCT
>NZ_JAFJSY010000070.1 GCF_019857225.1 Streptomyces plumbidurans | reverse complement strand
GGCCGGACGTGCGCGCGCCGGCCGTGCCGGCACCGGGGGCGCAGGCGCTGTCGGCGGTCGCCGCGGGGGTGCCGGCCGCGCTGCCCGACCTGGCGACGCTGATCGACGAGCGCGAGGCCCTGGTGCGCACGCATCCGAAGGACGCCCGCGCGTGGGCGGTCCTCGGGGCGGCCTACGTCGAGCAGGGGCGGCGCACCGAGGACGTCACCAACTATCCGCGGGCCGAGAAGGCCCTGCGCACCTCGCTGACGGTGCGGCCCAAGGGCAACGCGGAGGCGCTCGACGGCATGGCGGCGCTGGCCGGTGCCCGGCGCGACTTCCGGGCGGCGCGGACCTGGGGCGAGGCGGCGCTGAAGGCCGAGCCCAAGCGGTGGACGACGTATCCGCTGCTGATCGACGCCTACACCGGGCTCGGCGACTACAAGTCGGCCAAGCGGACGCTGGACCTGCTGCTGGAGCTGCGCTCCGGGGCGGCCGTGCAGGCGTGGGCCGCGGCCGTCTACCGCGACCGGGGCTGGCGCGAGGACGCGGCGGCCGCCCTGTCCGACGCGGCGGCCGGTGCCTCCCAGCCGGCCGAGCAGGCGGCGTATCTGGAGCGGGCCGGGCAGCTGGCGTTCGAGCGCGGGGACCTGGACGAGGCGCTGCGGCGCTTCGAGGCGGCGGTGCGGCTCGACCCCGACCAGCGAGCCGCGCAGGCCGGGCAGGGACGGACGCTGGCCGCGCTGGGCCGCACGACGGAGGCGCTGAACGCCTACCGGGTGGCGCTCGGCAAGCGGCCGTGCCCCCAATACGCCCTGGAACTGGGCGAGTTGTACGAGTCGCTGGGGCTCTCCCAGGCGGCCCGGGTGGAGTACGACCAGGTGCGCGCCCAGGTGGCGGACGAGACGGCGGGCGGGGTGGACGGCGAGCTGGTGCTCGGCACCATGGAGGCGGACCACGGGGATCCGCGGGCGGCCGTGCGCCGGCTGCGCGCCGAGTGGCAGCGGCAGCCGGGGATCGCGGTGGCCGACGCGCTGGGCTGGGCGCTGCACCGCACCGGGAGCGACAAGGAGGCGCTGAAGTACGCCACGGTGGCGACGGACCACGCGCACGGCGGGGGTGTACGCAGCGCCCTGTACGCGTACCACCGGGGCATGATCGAGCTGGATGTGGACCGGGCCGGGCCCGCGCGGCGGCATCTGCAGGAGGCGCTGCGGATCAACCCGTACTTCTCGCCGCTCGCCGCGCCCCAGGCCGAGCAGGCCCTGGCCGCCCTCGGCGAACCGCCCGACGAGCCGGTGCCCACCGGCTCCCCGGACGGTGCGGACGACGAGGACGACAAGGCCTCACGGCAGCCGAGTTGAGCCGGACGGCCACCTCGGCTTCGGCCTCACAGGTTGCCGCGCTTCTCCTGCTCCCGCTCGATCGCCTCGAACAGCGCCTTGAAGTTGCCCTTGCCGAAGCCCATCGAGCCGTGGCGTTCGATGATCTCGAAGAAGACGGTCGGGCGGTCCTGGACCGGCTTGGTGAAGATCTGCAGCAGATAGCCGTCCTCGTCGCGGTCGGCCAGGATCTTCAGCTCGCGCAGGGTGTCCACGGGCACGCGGGTGTCGCCGACCCACTCGCCGAGGGTGTCGTAGTAGGAGTCCGGGGTGTTGAGGAACTCGACGCCCGCCGCCCGCATCGTCCGTACCGTCTGCACGATGTCGTTCGTGTTGAGCGCGATGTGCTGCACGCCCGCGCCGCCGTAGAACTCCAGGTACTCGTCGATCTGGGACTTCTTCTTGGCGACGGCGGGCTCGTTGATCGGGAACTTCACCTTGAGCGTGCCGTCGGCCACCACCTTCGACATCAGCGCGCTGTACTCGGTCGCGATGTCGTCGCCCACGAACTCCTTCATGTTCGTGAAGCCCATGACCTTGTTGTAGAAGGCGACCCACTCGTTCATCTTCCCGAGCTCGACATTGCCGACGCAGTGGTCGACGGCCTGGAAGGTGCGGTGGGCGGGCGGCTGGACGATCGGCGCCGCGGCGACGAAGCCGGGGAGGTAGGGGCCGTCGTAGCCGGAGCGGTCGACGAGGGTGTGGCGGGTCTCGCCGTAGGTGGCGATCGCGGCGAGGACGACGGTGCCGTGCTCGTCCTTCACCTCGTACGGCTCGGCCACCGAGCGGGCGCCGTGCTCGACGGCGTAGGCGTACGCGGCGCGGGCGTCCGGCACCTCGATGGCGAGGTCGACGACGCCGTCGCCGTGCTCGGCCACATGCTGGGCGAGGAAGTGGCCCCAGGTGGTGGCGGGCTTGATGACGGAGGTGAAGACGAAGCGCGCCGAGCCGTTCTCCAGCACATAGCTCGCGGTCTCGCGGCTGCCGTTCTCCGGTCCGGAGTAGGCGACCAGCTGCATGCCGAAGGCGCTGGAGTAGTAGTGCGCCGCCTGCTTGGCGTTGCCCACGGCGAAGACGACCGCGTCCATTCCCTTGACCGGGAAGGGGTCGGCCTGCCGGGCGGTGTCGGGAGTGTGGTCTGTGGTCTGCGTCATAGCGGCAGCCTGGCCCTCGCACGCAAGGTGCGCAATAGTTCGCGTAATCGCTGAGCATTCTGCTCAGTGCGAGCCGGGTATTCACCGGCTTTCTGTACAGGATGACCACTGCTCGGGGAGGCTGATGTGGCGATCGACCGGCTGGACGGCCGGATCATCGTGCTGCTGGCACGGGAGCCGCGGATCGGAGTGCTGGAGATGTCCCGGCGCCTCGGGGTGGCGCGCGGGACGGTGCAGGCGCGGCTGGACCGGCTTCAGTCGAATGGAGTCATCCGCGGGTTCGGGCCGCAGGTGGACCCGGCCGCCCTCGGGTACCCCGTCACCGCCTTCGCCACGCTGCAGATCCGGCAGGGTCAAGGCCCGGACGTACGGGCCCACTTGGCGACCGTGCCCGAGGTGCTGGAGCTGCACACCACCACCGGCAGCGGGGACATGCTGTGCCGGCTGGTGGCCCGCTCCAACGCCGATCTCCAGCGGGTGATCGACCGGGTTGTCGGTTTTGATGGCATTGTCCGGGCCGCCACCGCGATCGTGATGGAGAACCCCGTTCCGCTGAGGATCATCCCCTTGGTGGAGCAGGCGGCGGAGGAACCGGAGAGGACCTAGCCGACCCTGGGGTGAGCACGCGTGAACTTCTGGGAGTATCTGAGCAACCGCCACCAGCAGCTGCTCACCGATGCCTACCAGCACGCGAGCGCCGTGTTCCAGTGCATGGTCGCGGCGACCGTGATCGGCGTACTGATCGGGATCGTCGCCTACCGCACCGAGTGGGGTGCGAGCCTCGCCACCACGGCCACCTCGACCATCCTGACCATTCCCTCGCTCGCCATGATCGGTCTGCTGATCCCGATCGTGGGCCTGGGCGTGCCGCCGACCGTGATCGCGCTGACCCTGTACGGGCTGCTGCCGATCGTGCGCAACTCCATCGTCGGGCTGCGCGGGGTCGACCCGTCCCTGGTGGACGCGGCGACGGGCATCGGCATGTCCCGGCTGATGCGGCTGGTGCGGGTCGAGCTGCCGCTGGCCTGGCCGCCGATCCTGACCGGGATCCGCGTCTCGACCCAGATGCTGATGGGCATCGCGGCCATCGCCGCCTACGCCTCCGGGCCCGGCCTCGGCAACGAGATCTTCCGCGGCATCGGCTCGCTGGGCAGCAAGAACGCGCTCAACCAGGTGCTCGCGGGCACGCTGGGCATCATCATCCTCGCCCTCCTGTTCGACGCCGCGTACGTCCTGATCGGACGGCTGACCATTTCGAGGGGGATCCGTGCCTGAGCCTTCCGCCGGTCACGCGACCACCGGCGCGACCATCGAGCTGGACGCCCTGACCAAGGTCTACCCGGGCAGCTCCGCCCCCGCCGTCGACAACGTCTCCATGGAGATCAAGGCCGGCGAGATCGTCATCTTCGTCGGCCCCTCCGGCTGCGGGAAGTCCACCACCCTGAAGATGATCAACCGGCTGATCGAGCCGACCGGCGGCCGTATCCGCATCGGCGGCGAGGACGTCACCGACATGGACCCGGTGAAGCTGCGCCGCAAGGTCGGCTACGCCATCCAGTCGGCCGGCCTCTTCCCGCACATGACGGTCGCCCAGAACATCGCCCTCGTACCGAAGATGACCGGCTGGCCCAAGGCCCGCATCAAGGCGCGGGTCGAGGAGCTGCTCGACCTCGTCGGTCTCGACCCGGGCGAGTTCCACGGGCGCTATCCGCGCCAGCTGTCGGGCGGCCAGCAGCAGCGGGTCGGCGTGGCGCGGGCGCTCTCGGCCGATCCGCCGGTGCTGCTGATGGACGAGCCGTTCGGCGCGGTCGACCCGATCACCCGCGACCACCTGCAGGACGAGCTGATCCGGCTGCAGCACGAGCTGCACAAGACCATCGTGTTCGTCACCCACGACTTCGACGAGGCGATCAAGATCGGTGACCGGATCGCCGTGCTGCGCGAGCACTCGCACATCGCCCAGTTCGACACCCCGGAGGCCATCCTCACCAACCCGGCGGACGACTTCGTGTCCGGGTTCGTGGGCGCGGGCGCCGCCCTGAAGCGGCTGAACCTCACCCGCGTACGGGACGTGGAGATCACCGACTACCCGACCGTAACCCTCGACGACCCGCTCCAGGAGATCTTCAACCGGCTGCGCGGCAGCGGCACCAACGAGATCCTGCTGCTCGACAAGCGCGGCCGCCCCTACAAATGGCTCAGACGCGGCGACCTCATGCGCGCCCGCGGCTCGCTCGCGCGGGCCGGCACCCTGGTCAGCGACACGGTGACCCGCGACGCCACCCTCCGCGACGCCCTGGAGGCGGTGCTGACCGACAACGCCGGGCGGGTCGCGGTCACCGGGCGGCGCGGCGAGTACGAGGGCGTCGTCGACATGGAGACCCTGATCAACTCCGTGCACGAGCTGCTGGAGGCCGACCGCCTCGACGCGCTGGAGCACCAGCACGAGCTGCAGGAGCTGCGCAGCGCCCAGACGCACGCCGAGCAGGAGGGCGCCGAAGGGGGTTCGAAGGCGTGAGCACCCCCGAGCTGGACGAGCGAGAGGAACAGGAGGAGGCGGCGGGCGCGGCTCCGCCGCCGTCGCCCGGGTCCCCGAAGTCCCGTATCAGCTGGCAGAAGCTGACGATCCTGCCGGCCGTGCTCGTCGCCGTCCTGCTCGCGACCTGGCTGTGGTTCCGGCAGGCCCACCTGGACTCGATCTCCGAGAACGCCCTGTCCGGCGGCCAGGTCTCCAAGGCCCTGTGGCAGCACATCAAACTGACCGTGATCTCCACGTTCTTCGTGCTGATCATCGCGATCCCGCTGGGCATCCTGCTCACCCGCAAGGCCTTCAGGAAGGCCACGCCGGTGGCGATGGCCTTCGCCAACATGGGCCAGGCGACCCCGGCGCTCGGTCTGCTCGCGCTGCTGGTGATCTGGCTCGGCACCGGCACGAGGGCCGCGCTGATCGGCATCATCATCTACGCCATCCTGCCGGTGCTGTCGAACACCATCGCCGGCCTGAAGGCGAACGACCCGACCCTGCTGGAGGCGGCCCGCGGCATCGGCATGTCCCCGCTGGGCGTGCTGGGCCGGGTCGAACTCCCGCTGGCCGTACCGCTGATCCTCGCCGGTGTCCGTACGGCCCTCGTCCTGAACGTCGGCACCGCGACGCTGGCCACCTTCGGCGGGGGCGGCGGCCTGGGCGTACTGATCACCACCGGCATCACCAACCAGCGGATGCCGGTGCTGATGCTGGGCTCGATCCTCACGGTCGTCCTCGCGCTCCTCGTGGACTGGCTGGCCTCGCTGGCCGAACTGCTGCTGCGGCCACGGGGGCTGGAGGTGGACGTATGAGACGGGCTACGGGTCTGCTGCTGGCCGCCGTCCTGGTGGCGGCGTCCGGCTGCGGTCTGCAGAGCGGCTCGCCCATGTCCGACGACGTGCGGCCCGGCACGATCGGCCGGGGCGAACCCCTCAAGGGCGCCCATCTGACCGTCACCTCCAAGGAGTTCACCGAACAGCTGATCCTCGGCGCCATCATGGGCATCGCCTTCGAGGCGGCCGGCGCCGACGTCCTGGACCGCACCGGCATCCAGGGCTCGATCGGCTCACGGGAGGCGGTCAAGTCGGGGGACGCGGACGGCGGTTACGAGTACACGGGTACGGCCTGGATCACCTACCTCGGCAACAGCAAGCCGATCGTCGACCCGCACAAGCAGTGGGAGGCCGTCCGCGACGCCGACCTGAAGAACGGCATGACCTGGCTGCCGGCCTCCAAGCTCGACAACACCTACGCGCTGGCCATGAACCAGGCCAACTACGAGAAGTACCGGACCAGAACCCTGTCCCAGGTGGCCGCGCTGGCCAAGAAGGACCCGGGGGCCGTGACCCTGTGCGTGGAGGGCGAGTTCGCCAACCGGGCGGACGGGCTGCCGGGCATGGAGAAGGCGTACGGGATGAACATCCCGGCGAAGAACGCCACGCAGATGGACACCGGGATCATCTACACCCAGGTGGCGAAGGGGAAGTGCACCTACGGCGAGGTGTTCACCACCGACGGACGCATCAAGTCGATGAAACTGGTGGTCATGGCGGACGACAAGCACTTCTTCCCCAACTACAACGTCGCACCGATGATCAACACCAAGACGCTGAAGAAGTGGCCCGCGATCGCCGGGGTCCTCGACCCGATCACCAAGAAGCTCGACAACAACGTGGCGCGGACGCTCAACGCGAAGGTCGACGTCGACGGACAGGACCCGCACCAGGTGGCGCTGGACTGGATGAAGCAGCAGGGGTTCGTGAAGTCGGGCTGAGCGGACCGGGCACGCGGGGTCGGGCGCCGCCGGGCGCCGTCAGGCACCGTCAGCAGGAGGGAACGGAACCCTTGCCGGTGTCCAGGGCGACCAGGGCGTCCACCGCGCCGTGCAGCGTCTTGACCGGGATCAGCCGCAGCCCCTTGGGCAGCTCGGACTTCGCGTCGGAGCACTCCGCCTTCGGCACCAGGAACACGGTCGCCCCGTCCCGGTGCGCGGCCTGTGTCTTCAGCGCCACACCGCCCACGGCGCCGACCGTCCCGTCGTCGTCGATGGTGCCCGTACCGGCGATCCGGCGGCCGCCCGTGAGATCACCGCCGCTGCCGTTGCCGTCCAGCTTGTCGATGATGCCGAGGGTGAACAGCAGCCCGGCGCTCGGGCCGCCGACGTCCGCGAGCCTCAGCGTGACCTTGACCTTGTCGGCGCTGAGGTGCAGATAGTCCAGCGCGGCCCGGGTCGCCGCGTCCTGCGACTCCTTCATCTGCGCGCGGTTGTGCTCCTCGATCTCCTTGGTGGAGTCGCCGCTCGGATACACCGAGTCCCGCGGCATGACGGCCCGGTCCGTGGCGAACCAGGCACTGACCACGTCGCCCAGCGACACATCGGTGTCCGGGCTGGTCGCCTCGATCGTCGTCATCCGCAGCTGCCCACTGGTCGTACGGGTCTTCGCACCCGTGATCGTGATCACCTCGGAGCCCTGGTTCTTCCCGAGCACGTTCGCCGTCATACCGGGCTGCGCCAGCGAGAACGGCAGCGGCGCGAAGACCGCCGTGGCGATCAGCGCCACAACGGGCAGAGCACAGACGGCGATGGCCTGGGGGCGTGTGAGGCGAGAGAGCACGGGATCAATCTAACGCGAGGACGCGGGGTGCCTTTCCGGGGGCGCGGGGAGTGCCTCGCCTGGGAGCGCGGGGTGCCCTTCTTGGGGGCGCGGGGAGTGCCTAACTTGGGAGCGCGGGGTGCCCTTTTTGGGGGCGCGGGGAACTGCGCGACCAGCCACGACGAACCCGCACCCGCGCACCCCCAGCAAGCACCCCCGGCTAGCGCAGAGCCTCCGCCACCTCCTTGGCCGCGTCCACGACGCGACGCCCCACCCGCTCAGGCACCGCCTCCGCCAGCATCACCACTCCGACACTCCCCTCAACCCCCGTCACCCCGAGCAACGGCGCGGCCGCCCCACTGGCGCCCGCCTCCAACTCCCCGTGGGTCAGGGTGTATCCGGGCTCCGCGACGGGCATCGTCCGCGCGGACAGAATGGCCCGGCCCGCGGCCCCCCGGTCCAGCGGATGCCGGAACCCGGCCCGGTAGGCCACGTGATAGTCCGTCCAGGTCGGCTCCACGACGGCCACGGCCAGCGCGTCCGACCCGTCCACGAGGGTGAGATGCGCGGTGGCGCCGATGTCCTCGGCGAGCGAGCGCAGGGCCGGCAACGCGGCCTCCCGCACCAGCGGATGCACTTGTCGGCCCAGTCGCAGCACGCCGAGCCCCACTCGGGCGCGGCCGCCCAAGTCCCGGCGTACCAGGGCATGTTGTTCGAGCGTGGCCAGCAACCGGTACACCACGGTCCGGTTCACGCCCAGTCGGTTGGATAGCTCGGTGACGGTCAGCCCGTGGTCGGTATCGGCCAGCAGCTTGAGGACGCGCAGTCCTCGGTCGAGCGTCTGAGAGGTCTCCGCGGTCACGACGCCCACTCCTCCAAGTGGTGAGGTCGGCGACCTTTGCGCGGCGGTGCGTCACCGAGTCCCGTCAGTGACGCGCAACAGAGGCCGCCGATCGGCCGGCGGCCCGGCCTGTACCGAGCCGCGTCGCTTCACGGCTGCGCTCCGCGGCGGCTCTGCCACGGGGCGTTTGCGTAGCCGGACAGTAGCGAAGGGGGTTCGCTCAGCGGAAGTCTCCGTCCAGAATCCGGGCACCGGTAGGGACGGGCTATGTCCGTATGTCGTGATTCGTACGGGGCGCAACAACCGGCTGCACCAGCATCCTGCGCCCCCTGGACCAGGCGTGCGCCGGGTCAGCGCATCCGGGTCGCCCACTCCTGCACCTTGGCGATGCGCTGCTTCAGCTGCCCCGCGGTGGCCTCCGCGCTCGGCGGCCCGCCGCAGGTGCGCCGCAGCTCGGTGTGGATGACTCCGTGGGGCTTGCCGCTCTGATGGACGTAGGCACTGACCATCGTGTTGAGCCGCTTGCGGAGCTCCATCATCTCCTTGTGCGAGACGACCGGGCGCCGCTCGGCGGGCATCTCCAGCAGGTCGGCCTCGGAGTCCGGTTTCTTGCGGCTGTGCGCGATCTGCCGCGCCTGCCGCTTCTGAAGCAGCAACTGCACCTGGTCGGGCTCCAGCAGCCCGGGGATGCCGAGGTAGTCCTGCTCCTCCTCGCTGCCCGGGTGGGCCTGCATGCCGAACTCGGCGCCGTCGTAGAGGACCCGGTCGAAGACCGCGTCGGACTCCAGCGCCTCGAAGGAGAACTGCTCCTGCTCGCCGGTGTCCTCGTCCTGCTCCTTGTTCGCCTCCTCCATCTCCTGCTCGGACTCGGCGTACGGGTCCTCCTCGCCCTCCTTCCTCGGCTTGTCGAGGGCGTGGTCGCGCTCGACCTCCATCTCGTTGGCGAAGGTGAGCAGGTCGGGGACGGTGGGCAGGAAGACGGACGCCGTCTCGCCGCGCCTGCGCGACCGTACGAAACGGCCGACGGCCTGCGCGAAGAAGAGCGGCGTGGAGATGGTGGTGGCGTAGACGCCGACCGCGAGGCGGGGCACGTCGACGCCCTCGGACACCATCCTGACCGCGACCATCCAGCGGTCGTTGCTCTCGCTGAAGTCGTCGATCCGCTTGGAGGCGCCGGCGTCGTCGGACAGCACGAGGGTGGCCTTGTGGCCGGTGATCTCGCGGATGAGCTTGGCGTACGCGCGGGCGGAGTCCTGATCGGAGGCGATGACGAGGGCGCCGGCGTCCGGGATGGCCTTGCGGACCTCGGTCAGCCGCTGGTCGGCGGCGCGCAGCACGCTGGGCATCCACTCGCCGCGCGCGTCGAGGGCGGTGCGCCAGGCCTGGCTGATCGCGTCCTTGGTCATCGGCTCGCCGAGCCGGGCGGCGATCTCGTCACCGGCCTTGGTGCGCCAGCGCATGTTGCCGCTGTAGGAGAGGAAGATGACGGGGCGCACGACCCCGTCGCTCAGGGCGCTGCCGTAGCCGTAGGTGTAGTCGGCGGCGGAGCGCCGGATCCCGTCGTTGCCCTCCTCGTAGACGACGAAGGGGATGGGGTTGGTGTCGGAGCGGAACGGCGTGCCGGTCAGCGCCAGCCGTCGCGTGGCGGGCTCGAAGGCCTCCAGACAGGCCTCGCCCCAGGACTTCGAGTCACCGGCGTGATGGATCTCGTCGAGGATGACGAGGGTCTTGCGCTGCTCCACGCGGTTGCGGTGCAGCATGGGCCGCACTCCCACACCGGCGTACGTGACGGCCACGCCCTGGTAGTCCTTGCCGAGGGGCCCCGCGCTGTACTCCGGGTCGAGCTTGATCCCTATCCGCGCCGCCGCTTCCGCCCACTGCTTCTTCAGATGCTCGGTCGGCGCGACCACCGTCACCTGCTGCACGACATGGTGGTGCAGCAGCCAGGAGGCGAGGGTCAGCGCGAAGGTCGTCTTCCCGGCGCCGGGTGTCGCGACCGCGAGGAAGTCACGCGGCTGCTCCTGGATGTACTTCTCCATCGCCCCCTGCTGCCAGGCACGCAGCTTGTTGGCGGTGCCCCAGGGGGCGCGGCCGGGGAAGGCGGGAGAGAGGTGGTGGGAGTGCGAGGCGGAGCTGGCGGCGGTAGTAGTCACGGTCTCCGGGGTGATGGGGTCGGGCGGCTACGGGGGGCTACGAGGTCTTACGGCTGCGGGTGTCTCGGCTACGGCTCTCTCGACTACGTATGACAACCGGGCCACCCTACCGGCGGCGCCCCGCCACAAACCTCCGCACCCGGCCGGGTCGGACGGAGGTGCGACTTACCTCACACACCTGTCGCCCGTGCCCGCAGCGCCCCCTTCATGAACGGCGTATGGCAGTCCCATTGCAGCCCCCGCCTTTCCCTTGAGCACCTTTCTCCCACCCCCGTACGGTCATCCCATCGAGCACGGAACGGCCGCCCCGGCCCTCCGGCCCGACCCGGCCGTGTGCCCGAGTGGTTCAGGGACTCGCCTGCAAAGCGAGTTACGCGGGTTCGATTCCCGCCACGGCCTCTTACCGCGAACCTCTTCCCGCGGGCCCCTTCATATCGTCCCGCTCGTCTCCTCCAAGAACGCCCGCGTCCAGTAGTGGCGGCTCGGGGCTGTTGTCGTGGTGGTGGGGTCGACGGTGGAGAGGGTGTGGAGCATCGTCAGGGCGAGGTGGTCGTGGGCGGTGGTCTTCAGGGTCCGGTCCAGGGACTTCTCGCGGTGCAGGAGCCAGAGGGTGAAGGCCAGGGTGGAGACGTCCTTGTTCAGGGGGTTCAGAGCGGCCTCGGGCTCGCTCCAGTTGAGGATCTCGCCCGTTTCGCCGTCGACGACCAGGCTGTTGCCCTCGACGAGGTGGCCGAGGCGGATCAGGTGGGAGGCCCTGCGCGGGAGCCGCGTGGGGTCGAAGCCCTCGGGGCCCTGGTAGGCGTAGTGCTCGGCGAGGGTCGGCAGGGGTACGTCCGTGTCGAGGTGCAGGAGCGTGCCGTCCTCCGGCAGGCCCGTCTCGCTCAGGAAGCGGCGGGTCGGCTCGTGGGTCAGCGTCGAGGGGAAGTCGACGTCCTCGAAGCGCCACACATTGCCGGGGCCGAACTGCCCGTCCAGCAGCCGGGAGGGCAGGTCCAGGGCGAGTCCGGACGCGGTGCCCGGGCCCGCCACGAGGGACAGGGGGCGGATCAGGGCCGCCATCCTCCAGAACGGCGGTATCTCGCCGCCCGAGCCCTCCTCGAACACCGCCAGCAGATGACGTGACGCCTCCGCCGCCGCCTTCGGGCCGAAGCGGCCGGCGTACGAGGCGAACTGGCCGCGCAGTCCCGCCAGTTCGTCCGCCGCCGTCGCGCATCGCACCAGGGTGCGCAGCGACGGGGCGAGCGGGCGGGCGTCCATCAGATCGGGCCGGTCGTGCAGGAAGTACGTCGTCGCGACCTCGCCCGTGGTGCCGTCGAGCAGCACCGACTCCCCCGCGGTGCCTAGGGGGTCGAGCAGCGCGCCTATGACCAGCTGGTCCCGCAGCCGCGCCGTCAGCAGGCCGTCGGGGTCGGCGGTGGAGTCCCCCACCGTCCGCAGGCCCTGTGCGCACAGTTCCTCGAACGTGAACAGATGGCTCTCGCCGGGCAGTCCGGGCCCGGTCAGCCAGCTGCGCGTCGGCGCGTGCGTGACGTACGGATCGAGTTGGTCCTCGGTCAGGGTGATCGCCGTCGTGGCGGCACTGGTCGTGCTCATTGCATCCCCCGCATGTGCGTCAGCGCATGTGCGTCATCACTCGTGCCTGGGCGCATGTGCCTCGGCGCACGCGCTTGCTCACGATCCCCGTACAGGGCACGGCCGTTCGCGCGTCATGGCGCCGCGCGGTCCGGGCAACCCGTCCCCACTGCCCAGAACACTACGCCTCGCCACTGACAACGCCCCTGGATCAGGGGACGCTCGGCGCACCCCCGTCCGTTCCCGCCCCGCGAGGATCACGTCCACCGTGTGCCCGGCGCAGGCAGCATGCCGCGGATATCGCACGGCCCGGCCTAGGTGAAGTACACGCCGCCGAGTACGACGGCCAGTGCCGCCACCATGAACACCAGGACCCAGATCAGCAACTTGCCGACGCTGGGCGGGGGTTCGTACTGCGGCTCCTCGGGCCCGCGCTCCGGCGCGCTCACCGTTCCGTCACCACCGCGGCCTGCGGCCTTATCGGCAGCCGGTTCACCGGGCGGCCGGTGGCTGCGCGCACCGCGGAGGCGATCGCCGCGGGCGAGGTGACCACCGGCACCGCGCTGACCGCCTTCGCGCCGAAGGGGGCGACCACGTCGCGTTCCTCGACGAGTTTGACGATCCGGATGTCCGGGGCGTCCAGGGCGGTCGGCAGGGCGTAGCCGGTCAGGTCCGGGTGGCGGATCAGCCCGCGCGCGGTGCGCAGGTTCTCCGTCAGGGCGATGCCCACGCCCTGGGTGACTCCGGCCTCGATACGGGCGGCCAGCTGGGCCGGGTTGAGCACCCGGCCGACGTCCTGGGCGAGCGCCAGCTCGACCACGCGGACCGAGCCCAGCTCGATGTCGACGTCCACCACCGCGCGGATCGCGCAGAAGGCCATGCCGACGAACGCGTCGCCCTGGCCCGCCTCGTTGAGCGGCTCCGTGGGATGGGGGCGGCACTGGGCCGTCGCCCACAGCTCCTTGCCGTCCATCGCCTCGGAGACGGTGGTCGACAGGACGCCGTCGTACGAGGTGATCTTGCCGTCGGTGATCTGCAGGAGTTCGGTCGACATGCCGAACTTGTGGGCGAGGGGCTGCAGGAGCTGGGTGCGGACCATCTTCGCCGCGCGCTCCACCGCGCCGCCCGACACCCAGGTGTGGCGGCCGCGGCAGCCCGCGCCGGCGGGCGGCTGATCGGTGTCGACGGGCGCGACGTGCACCTCGTCGATGCCCAGCGTCTCCTGGACGATCTGGCGGGCGAGGGTGGAGAACCCCTGCCCGGTCTCGACGGCCGCGCACAGCACGGTCGCGACCCCGTCCTGGACCTTGACGGTCGCCGTGGAGACCTCGTCGGCGCCCTCGGCGCCGAGCATGTGCACCATGCCCAGGCCGTAGCCCACGCCCCGGCGCACCGCGCCCGGTTCGCCCGCGCCCTCGGGGCCGCCGGGCAGCAGCCACTCGTCCTCGGGGGTGTCCTTGGGCAGGTCGGGCAGCGGGAAGTCCCGTACCGCCTGCAGCAGTTCGGCGACCGGCGCCGGGCACGTCACCGTCTGGCCGGTCGGCAGGACGTCCCCGGTGGCCAGGGCGTTGCGCAGGCGCAGCTCCGCCGGGTCGACGCCCAGCTTCTTCGCGAGTTTGTCCATCTGCGCCTCGTAGGCGGCGCAGACCTGCATCGCCCCCTCGCCGCGCACATGTCCCGAGGGCGGGTTGTTGGTGCGTACGGCCCAGCCCTCGATGAAGGCGTTCGGCACGACGTAGGGGCCGCAGGCGAAACCCACGGCGGCGGCCAGGGCCTCGGAGGAGGTGTCGGCGTAGGCGCCCGCGTCGAGCAGGATCTGCGCCTCGACCTTGACCAGCCTGCCCTCGGCGTCGGCGTGGTGGCGGTAGCGCAGCAGGGTCGGGTGCCGGTGGGTGTGCCCGAGGAAGGACTCCTCGCGCGTGGCGGTGAGTTTCACCGGGCAGCCGGTCTTCAGGGCCAGCAGGCCGAGCGGGAGCTGGAAGCCCTGGTCCTCGCGGTCGGCGGTGGCGCCGGGGACGCCGGTGACGACGATCTTGACGCGCTCGGGTTCGAGGCCGTAGCAGGCGGCGGCGGTGTCGCGGTCGGCGTGCGGGTCGGTGGAGGCCAGGTACAGCTCGACGCCGCCGTCGGGGCGGGGCACGGCGAGACCGGCCTCGGCGCCGATGGGCGCGGGGTCCTGGCGGCCGATGCGGTACTGGCCCTCGACGACGATGTCACCGGCGGCGTCCGGGTCGCCGTGGCGCAGCGGGATGTGCCGGATCAGGTTGCCGTCGGGGTGCAGCGGTTCGGCCTCGAATGCCTGCTCGGGGTCGGTGACCGGGTCGAGCACCTCGTACTCGACGATGACGGCCGCGGCGGCCATGCGCGCGGTGTCGGGGTGGTCGGCGGCGACGGCGGCGATGGGCTCGCCGTGGTGGCGTACGACCTCGGAGGCAAACACGGGCCGGTCGGCGTCGCCGCGGCCGTAGCGGGCCTCGCCCGGCACGTCCTCGTGGGTGACGACGGCGCGTACGCCGGGCATCTCGCGCGCGTGGGTGGTGTCGATGGACACGATGCGCGCGTGCGCGTGCGGGGAGCGCAGCACGGCGGCCCACAGCAGGCCCTCGGCCCACAGGTCGGCCGCGTACGGGAACGTGCCCTCGGTCTTGGCGCGCGTGTCGGCGGCCGGAAGCGAGACGCCGAGGCCGTGCGGCAGCGGTTCGGGGGCGGTTACTGGTTCCGCGGCGGTGGTCGCGGTCGCCGCTTCGTTGCTCACGCCTGGCCTCCGTCCTGGCCGTACGGCTGGTCGTGCGGTCCCGGTGCCGCCGGGGAGTGGGGCGGCTCGAACGCCGAGGGGTTGACCCCGCCGGCTCCCGGTCCCGCCTGGTGGGGGATACGCGCCTCGTCGCCGTCCTGTTCGGCGGTGTCGCCACCTGAGTGCGCGCCGCGTTCGGCGACGACCTCCTGGACGGCGTCCACGACGCCCCGGTAGCCGGAGCAGCGGCAGAGGTTGCCGCACAGGGCCTGGCGGGTCTCCAGGCGGGTCGGCGCCGGGTTGCCCTCCAGCAGGTCGTGCACGGTCATCGCGATGCCGGGCACGCAGAAGCCGCACTGCACCGCGCCGCACCGGGCGAGCGCGCGCTGCACGTCGGACTGCTGCCCGTCGACGGCGAGCCCCTCGACGGTACGGACCTCACTGCCCGCGGCGGTCACGGCGGGCACCAGACAGGAGGCCACGAGCCGCCCGTCCACCTGCACGTTGCACGCGCCGCACTCGCCCTGCGAGCAGCCGTCCTTGGCGCCCGCGAGGCCGAGGCGCTCGCGCAGCACGTAGAGCAGCGACTCGCCGATCCAGGCGTCCGAGACGGGGCGTTCCACGCCGTTGACGCGCAGCACGTAGGAGGCGAGGGGGTGTTCCTCGCCTGGGAACGACGAGGTCTCGCCGGCTCCGTCGGGGGCGTCGGCGCTCTCCGGAGAGGCCGAAGTCGCGGCCGCTTCGGGTGTGTTGGGGGCGTCGGGCGCGGGCGCCGCGTCGGGCGCGGGCTCCGCGAGCGGCTCCACAGGCCTCTCAGGCGCCTCCGCGGCCCCGTGGGTACCCTCGGCGCCCTCGGCCGCCGCCACGGCCTCTCCGGCCCCGTGGACGCGCTGTGAGGCGCCTTCGGCGCGCTCGGCGGCCGTCTCGCCGTAGGGGTCGGCGGCGCGCTCGGCGTAGGCGTCGGTGGCGGGTCGGCGGGTGGCGTCCTGCGCGGCTTCGGCGGCGGGCGTCCGCGCGTCCTGCCGCGCGGCTACGGACCGGTCAGGTTCCGCGGGTGCGGGGTGCTCCGGTGCGTGCTGGTCGGGGTGGGCGCCGGGGGGTGCCGAGGGCTGCCCGTACGCGTGCCCGGCACCGGCCGGCGACCCGTCGTGTTCGCGCGGCTGCCCGGCCCCGTCACCGGGTGCCGTCGGCTCCTCGGTCTGCGGCTGCCCCCAGGGCTGTCCCGCGCCCTCGGTCGCCCAGGGGGCGGCGGCGCCGCCCGGAAGCGTGGCGGGCGGGGTGCCGCCCCACTGCTGCACCAGGGACGACGTGGTGAACTCGCCCGATTCATCCGGAAGGTCGCCCCCGGCGACGGGGATCGACCACTGCCCGGTCACGTCGTGACCGCGAGCGCCCCCCTCGGTGCCGGGAGGCTCCTCGAAGTTCCACTGCTGGGTGGCCGCCGGGTTGTACGAGAACCGGTCGTCCGCCCCGTCCTGCGGCACGGCGTTCGGGTCGGGCCACCGGGCGCCCTCGGCGGGCGCCCCCCAGGTACCGCCGGCCGCCGGGTCGCCGCCCTGGGCCGGGTCCTGGTCGGCAGCTATCGGCGGCGGCACATAGCCGTGACCGGGCGCGGCGAGCGGGTCGGAGGCGGCCAGCAGGGCCTCGATGCCGCCCTCCGGGAGCTTCACGAAGGCGGTCGCGCCGTCGTCGTAGTCGCCCTGGGGCAGCGGGTCCCAGCGGCCACCGCCGCGGGGCGTGCCCTCTCCGTGCTGGTCGTCGGTCACGACAGCGCCCTCCCCAGTGCTCGTCGGGCCAGCGCGGCAACGGTGCGCCGCAGGTGCAGTACGGCGGGCGGAAGCGGCTGGACGGTGCCGTCCGCCTCGGGGACCGGATCGGGGATGCAGGCCGCGGCCACGTACTCCCCGAAGGCGGCCAGCGCCTCCGGGACGATCGTGCGGCCGTTGTCCCAGTCGATGAGCCGGGCGACCCACTGCTCGGCGTCCAGCGGCCTGAGCGGCATCGGCGCTATGGCTCCGACGGCGCACCGCACTCCGCGCCGGGCGGGGTCGAGGACCAGGGCGACGGACGCGACCGCGCGTCCGGGGCCGGTCCGGCCGGTCGCCTTCAGGAAGACCTGCGGCGCGTGCAGCAACGGCACGCGCACGAAGCCGATGAGTTCGCCGCCGCGGAGCATGTCCACACCGGCCAGCAGGTGCGACACCGGCAGCTCCCGGCGGGCTCCGCCCGGGCCCGCGATGATCAGCGTCGCCTCCAGGGCGGCCAGCACCGGCAGGGCGTCCCCGGTGGGGGCCGCCGAGGCGATGTTGCCGCCCAGGGTGCCCGCGTTGCGGATCTGTGGCGGGCCCGCCGCGCGCGCGGCGGCGGCGAGCGCCGGGATCAGCGCGGCGAAGTCGGGGCGGCCCATGCGCGCGTGCGTGAGCCCGGCGCCGAGCAGGGCGTGTCCGTCCAGGTACTGCCAGCCGCGGATCTCGCTGATCTTGCCGAGGCCGACCAGTGCGGAGGGCCTGAGCTGCCCGGAGTTGACGGCGGCCATGAGGTCGGTGCCACCGGCCACCGGTACGGCGGTGGGCACGGCGGTGAGCACCGCCACGGCCTCGTCCAGCGTCGTGGGCAGCGTGACGGCCTGCGCCGCCTGCGGTGCGTGCGTGGTCAAACCGGCTGCCCCTTCCCGCTGCCCCACCTGGTCCCACCTGTGTTGCCGTACGGTACGTGCTGACAGGGCGGACGTGGCAACTCTGGCACATCTTCGCAGGGCTCGAAGACAGGGGTCCGCTAGGAGGCATTCGCCCGCCTCACCAGGGAGATGGTCCGTTTTCGCACAGCATCACCGATGAGCACTGATTGGCACTCTTCGGTGATGCTTACGACATTTTTGCCGTGTCTGTTCGGTGCTTGCGCTATCTGTTCGGGGGTGCTCCCTCGATGGGCCGCCCGAGCACTCCGGGGCGCTGCTGCCAGGGCAGGGGCCCGGTCGGCGGCCGGTATCCCACCCCCAGGGCGTCAAGTCGCCGGTAGTGGACGGCCATCCGCTCCTCGAAGCCGGCGAAGTCTCGCCCCCCCGGGGCGGGCAGAGAGCTCCAGGCCACCTCGGCGAAGGCCGAAAGCCGCGGATAGGACTGGTAGTCCACGCGTTCCTGGCTCTCCATCACCTCGGTCCACACATTGGCCTGGGTGCCCAGCACATGCCGGGCCTCGGCCTCGGTGAGCTGCTGCGGCACCGGCTCGAAGCGGTAGACGTCCTCCAGGGTGCGTACGTAGCCGATCGGCACCGGCTCGTCCTCGCCCGGCGCCTGCCGGTGGTCCAAGTACACGTACTGCTCGGGGCACATGACGACGTCGTGGCCCGCCCGGGCGGCGGCGACACCGCCCGCGTAGCCGCGCCACGAGGCGACGGCGGCGCCCTCGGCGAGTCCGCCCTCCAGGATCTCGTCCCAGCCGATGAGCCTGCGCCCGCGCGCGGTCAGCCACGTGTCGAAGTGTGCGATGAACCAAGCCTGCAACTCGTCCTCGTCCGCGAGCCCGAGCTCCTTGATACGTCCCTGCGCGGCCGTCGACTGCTTCCACTGGTCCTTGCGGCATTCGTCACCGCCGACATGAATGAACTCCGAGAACTCGCCCGCGCCCGCCGGGAACAGCTCCAGCACTTCCTCGAACACCCCCTCGTAGAACCGCAGGGTGTTGTCAGTGGGGGCGAGTACGTTGGCGGAGATGCCCCAGGTGTCGAGGACGGAGAGGGCGGTGGTGTCGATGACATCGGTGTTGCCGAGTTCGGGGTACGCGGCGATGGCGGCCTGCGAGTGTCCCGGTACGTCGATTTCGGGGACGACGGAGATATGCCGCTCGGCGGCGTAGGCGACGATCTCGCGGATGTCGTCCTGGGTGTAGAAGCCGCCGTGCGGCTTCTCGTCCCACAGCGGTGAGGCCCGGTGACCGAATTTCGTACGTGCCCGCCAGGAACCGGTCTCGGTGAGCTTCGGGTATCGCTTGATCTCGACGCGCCAGCCCTGGTCGTCCGTCAGATGAAAGTGGAAGACGTTGAGTTTGTGCGCGGCCATCAGGTCGAGCTGGCGCAGGACGCCTTCCTTGGGCATGAAGTGCCGCGCGACGTCGAGCATGAGGCCGCGCCAGCGGAAGCGGGGGGAATCCTCGATCGTGACGTGGGGCACGGTCCAGGCGCGGTCGCGGTCGAGCGGCGCCCTGCGGTAGGCGTCGGGGCCGAGGAGCTGACGGAGCGTCTGGGCGCCCCAGAAGACGCCCGCCGCGCTGCCGCCCTCGATGAGGACACCGCTCGAATCGCTGACGAGGCGGTACTCCTCGGGCCCTAGCCCGGGGTCGAGCTGCAGGCCGATGCCGCCCTCGGCGTCGTCGAGTTCGCGTCCCTCGCGCAGGGGCAACCCGGTGGCCTGTCGCAGGACGGTGCGCAGCCAGTTCCCCGCCCCCTCCGTCTCGGAGGAGGCGTAAATCTCGGAGCGCGCCGTAAGCCGCACCTCGCCGGAGCCGGCGACGACGCTGCGGGGCGCCGGAATCAGTTCGGTCACATCAGTCCTTTACCGCTCCGCCCAGCCCGGAGACCAGACGTCGCTGTACGAGTACGAAGAACACCAGCACCGGAATCGTCATCACCGTGGAGGCGGCCATGACTCCTCCCCAGTCGGGGTCGTCGGGCTTGTAGAACACCAGCAGCGCCATCGGCAGGGTCGACTGCGAAGTGTCGCTGATGATGAAGGACTTGGCGTACAGGAAGTCGTTCCATGCCGAGATGAACGAGAACACGCTGGTGGCCACGAGGCCCGGCAGGACAAGGGGGAAAAGGATCTGCCAGAGGAATCGCGCGCGGCTCGCCCCGTCGATGTAGGCGGCCTCCTCCAGCGCCTCCGGCACCGCCTTCACAAACCCCCGCAGCATCCAGATCGCGAACGGCAGCGAGAAGGCGATGTGGGGCAGGATCAGCGAGCCGAGCGTGTTCAGCAGACCGAAGTCCCGCATCTGGAAGAACAGGGGGATGGTGAGCGCCTCGACGGGCACCATCTGGGCCACCAGAAACATGATCAGCAGGGTGGTCCGGAAGCGGAAGCGGAATCGCGTCACGGCGGTCGCGGCGAGAAACGCGATCAGTGCCGAGACAAGGACCACACTGCCCGCGACCACAAGGCTGTTGACGAAATACCGGCCGAAATCCTGCTGCCCGAACACGCGCCGGAAGGAATCCAGCGAAGGGGCCGCGGTCCACGGGCGCGGATCGGTCGACTCGATCTCCCCGGCCGGCTTGAAGGCGCTCAGCACCATCCAGTAGAGGGGGAAGGCGACGACGACCGCGATCAGCAGCGCCGAGGCCTCGGCCGCCAGCCGCCACGGACGGCGCACACGTACGCCGGAAAGATTCACAGCTCCTCCCCCTGCCGGCGCAGCAGCCGCAGGTACACCAGCGTCACGGCGAGCAGGAGCAGGAGCATCACGATGCCGATCGCCGAGCCGAGGCTGTACTGCGACGACGCGAACGCCTGTTGGTAGGCGTAGACGTTCAGGACCAGGTTCTGGCCCGCGATGCCGCCGCCGTTCGTCATGACGTAGATCTGCGTGAAGACCTTGAAGTCCCAGATGACCGACTGGATGGTGACGACGGTCAGGATCGGCCGGAGCATCGGCGCGAGGACCGAGCGCCAGATGCGCCACTGCGAGGCACCGTCCAGCGCGGCGGCCTCCAGCACCTCGGACGGCACGGCCCGGATCCCGGCGTAGACGGTGACCATCACGAACGGGAAGGAGCACCACACCACTTCGAGCAGGACGAGGAGGAAGGCGCTGAGGCGCCCATACGTCCACGAGTGGTCGCCGAGCCCGAGGATCCGGTTGACCGGCCCGAAGTCGGGGTCGAAGAGGAACAGCCAGACGGTCGACCCTGTCACCGCAGGTGTCGCCCACGCGCCCAGCGCGGCCAGCATCAGCGCGAGCCGCGGCAGCGCACGCACACGCGTGAGCAGCACGGCCAGCGCACACCCGACGGCGAGCGTCGAGGCGACACACGCCGCCGCGAACAACACGGTCGCGAGCAGCACCTGCCAGAACTCACCGTCGGACAACAGCTCCCGGTAGTTCCCGAACCCCTCGAAGGTCGCCGGCTCACCCCCACTGACCTGAGCCTGCGTGTAGTGAAAGAACGAGATCAACCCGAGCTGATAGATCGGGTAGAGCAACAGCCCACCGAGGACCACGAGAGCGGGGGCGAGGTAAATCCAAGGGACCGCCGAGTTCCCCCCCAAGGGGCGCGGGGAACTGCGCGACAAGCCACGACGGACCCGCACCCGCGAGCGAACAGCACCCCCCGAACTGGCAGGCGCCGTCATCCGGCGGAGCCAAAGGCGTCGTCCATCTTCCCCGCCGCCTCCCCAGCGGCAGCGCTCACACTCTTCTTCCCGCTGATGACCTCCTGCAGCATCGTCGGCAGCACCAGCTGCGAGTCGATCTGCGACCACCCGGGCGAGGCCGGCACGAACTTGGTCCCGGCGGCGAGGGTCTGTGCGAAGGGCTTCACATACGGGTGCTCAGCGGCCACCTGGGAGCGCACGTCCGCGAACGTCGGCAGGAAGCCCATCGCCTTGAACATCTCGGCCTGAGTCTTCTTCGAGGTGAGCTGTTCCATCAGGTCGACGGCGAGCGTGCGGTGCGAGGTGCTCTTGAGCACGCCGATGTTGTTGCCGCCCGCGAAGGCGGGCGCGATCGAGCCGGACTTCACCCCAGGCAGCGGTACGACGGCGTACTTGCCCTTGACCTTCCCGGCCTCCACGGCGGTGTGGCTGAAGTCGCCGCCGATCGCCATCCCCGCCTTGCCGGCCGCGAACGCGGTGATCGTGTCGTTGCCGCCCATGCCCGCGCACTTTGCGGCGGGACAGTTGTCGTCACCGAAGAGGGACGTGTACGCTTTGATGCCCTTCTGGGCGGCCGTGGTGTCGATGGCGGAGGCGTACGAGTTGCCCTTGCCGGTGGCCAGTTCGCCGCCGTTGGCCCAGACGAAGGGCATCGCGCCGTACGTGTAGGCGCCGCCGACCACGATGCCGTACAGGTCGGGCTTCGCGGTGTGGATCTTGCGGGCGGTGGACGCCAACTCGTCCATGGTCTTGGGGGGTTGGATCCCCAGCTCCTTGAAGACGTCCGTGCGGTAGTACAGGGCGCGCACGCCGACGTAGTAGGGGGAGCCGTACACCTTGCCGTCGACGGTGACCGACGTCTTCGCGGTGGGGTCGGTGTCCTTGGACTCGTTCCAGGCGCCGAACTCCTTGGTGACGTCGAGGAGTCCGCCGTCCTTCACATAGCCGGCCGTGTCGGTGTTGCCGAACTCCATCACGTCCGGCGCGGACTTCGGGTCGTTGAAGGCGGCCTTGACGCGTTGGGCCCTGGTCTCGACGGGGATGTACTCGACATGGACCTTGGTGCCCTTGTGCTGTTTCTCGAAGGCGGTCACCACGGAGTCGACGGCCTTCTCCTTAGGCTTGTTGCCGACCTCCTGGAAGAGCCAGACCCGCAGGGTGCCGCTCTTGTCGTCCTTCTCCGAGGAGGAGTTGGAGGAGGTCTGGGGGGCGCAGGCGGCGGTGACGGCCAGGGCCGTGAGCAGGACGGCGAGACGCGGGGACGGCTTCATCGAGTGACCCTCCGAGCAGGCGTTGCAACATATGCAATGACGGTTTCGCTCTGCACAACACCAGGGAGGCTAAGGACCACATGAACATGACCACAAGAGGTCTCAACCACTTCGTGACCGGTTGACGCATCCCCTGCAACGGCGGGCAGCACAAAGGCCCTCGAAGCACGTCAAAACGCACTCCGAGGGCCTCACGGCTCTCGGGCGGGAGCGGGCCGGACTACTTGTCGCCGTCCTTGTCGTCGCCGCCGGCGCCCATGGAGTCGTAGATCTCCTTGCACATGGGACACACGGGGTACTTCTTCGGATCGCGGCCGGGCACCCACACCTTGCCGCACAGCGCCACGACGGGGGTGCCGTCGAGGGCGCTCGCCATGATCTTGTCCTTCTGGACGTAGTGGGCGAAGCGCTCGTGGTCGCCGTCGCCGTGGGACACCTGTGGCGTCGGCTCTACGAGGGTCCCCGTACCAGTCCCGCGCTCGGGCTCAAGAGTGCTCATAAATGCCAAGGGTACTGAAGGTCACACGGATCAGTTGAGCGACGGGTCGTCCGGGTACGTGGCCACCATCGCGAGCTCGTTGCGCTGCCGGCGCAGGACCTCGCGCCAGAGTCTTTCCGGCGACGGGGACGACACGTCGCCGGGCTCCGACTCCACCACGTACCACGCGCCCTCGACCAGCTCGTCCTCCAGCTGGCCGGGGCCCCAGCCGGCGTATCCGGCGAAGATCCGCAGCGAACCGAGGGCCGAGGCGAGCAGCTCCGGCGGTGCCTCCAGGTCGACCAGACCGATCGCGCCGTGCACTCTGCGCCAGCCCAGCGGCGCGCCGTCCGCGGCCGTCCCGCCGGGGATGACGGCGACCCCGAGGGCCGAGTCGAGGGAGACCGGGCCGCCCTGGAAGACGACACCCGGCTCACCGGCGAGGTCCGCCCAGCCCTCGAGGATGTCTCCGACGTCCACCGGGGTCGGACGATTGAGGACCACACCGAGCGAGCCCTCCTCGTCGTGGTCGAGAAGGAGCACCACCGCACGGTCGAAGTTCGGGTCCGCCAGGGCGGGCGTTGCCACGAGCAACCGCCCTGTGAGCGAGGACACCTCGGTCATGGCAGACATGATCCCGCATCTGGCCGCGGTGCGGGGAGGCAATGCGGGTAAGAAGGGCGATTGCAGCCATGAATTGGAGGAGCGGCCTGGTAAGGCCCCGTTTGAGGGCGGTGGTGGGAGACGGGCGGGCGGAATGGGGCATGCACGGCGCACAATGAGCATCGTGACCCCATGTGCCCGGCCAGGCGCGGTTCGTGTTGTGACGAAGCTATGACGTAGCTGGGTGCCACTTGGGCTTACAGAAGGGGGGTGGGCGGCGATTACCCTTTCCCTTCTGGCCCCTGCCCCACTCATCGGAACGCGAGATACATGACCGTCAACGACGATGTCCTGCTTGTCCACGGCGGAACTCCGCTGGAGGGCGAGATCCGTGTCCGCGGTGCGAAGAACCTCGTGCCGAAGGCAATGGTCGCCGCCCTGCTGGGCAGTGAACCGAGTCGACTGCGCAACGTTCCGGACATCCGTGACGTGCGAGTCGTACGCGGGCTGCTGCAGCTGCACGGGGTGACGGTCCGTCCGGGTGAGGAGCCGGGCGAGCTGGTGATGGACCCGTCCCATGTGGAGAGCGCGAACGTCGCTGACATCGATGCCCACGCGGGTTCGTCGCGCATCCCGATCCTCTTCTGCGGACCGCTGCTGCACCGCCTCGGGCACGCCTTCATCCCGGGCCTGGGCGGCTGCGACATCGGCGGCCGGCCCATCGACTTCCACTTCGAGGTGCTGCGGCAGTTCGGCGCGCGGATCGAGAAGCGGGCGGACGGGCAGTATCTGGAGGCGCCGCAGCGGCTGCGCGGCACGAAGATCCGGCTGCCGTACCCGTCCGTCGGCGCGACCGAGCAGGTGCTGCTGACGGCGGTCCTCGCCGAAGGGGTCACCGAACTCTCGAACGCGGCCGTGGAGCCCGAGATCGAGGACCTGATCTGCGTCCTGCAGAAGATGGGCGCCATCATCGCGATGGACACCGACCGCACGATCCGCGTCACGGGTGTGGACCGGCTCGGCGGCTACAACCACGGCGCGCTGCCGGACCGTCTGGAGGCCGCCTCCTGGGCGTCCGCCGCGCTCGCGACCGAGGGCGACATCTACGTCCGCGGGGCCCAGCAGCGCTCGATGATGACGTTCCTCAACACCTACCGGAAGGTGGGGGGCGCCTTCGAGATCGACGACCAGGGCATCCGGTTCTGGCACCCCGGCGGCCAGTTGAAGTCCATCGCGCTGGAGACGGATGTGCACCCGGGCTTCCAGACGGACTGGCAGCAGCCGCTGGTGGTCGCGCTCACGCAGGCGACGGGGCTGTCCATCGTCCACGAGACGGTCTACGAGTCCCGTCTCGGCTTCACCTCCGCCCTCAACCAGATGGGCGCTCACATCCAGCTGTACCGCGAGTGCCTGGGCGGCTCCGACTGCCGCTTCGGCCAGCGCAACTTCCTGCACTCCGCGGTGGTCTCCGGCCCCACCAAACTCCAGGGCGCCGACCTGATCATCCCCGACCTCCGCGGTGGCTTCTCCTACCTCATCGCCGCCCTCGCGGCCCAGGGCACCTCCAGGGTCCACGGCATCGACCTCATCAACCGGGGCTACGAGAACTTCATGGAGAAGCTCGTCGAGCTCGGAGCGAAGGTCGAACTCCCGGGCAAGGCCCTCGGGTAGGGCAGGAGTCGTACGAACGCCGGTGGGGCGGTAACCCGAGCTCGGGTTACCGCCCCACCGGCGTTGTGCGGAAGGCGCCCCTGAAGGGGCGCGGGGAACTGCGCGACCAGCCACGGACGCACCGTCGGCCAGGTACGGCCCGCAGTCGCCCGGCGCTCGAAGCGGAGCGCCTACTTGCCCTTGGCGGCTTCCTTGAGCTTGCTGCCCGCGGAGACCTTCACGCTGTAGCCGGCCGGGATCTGGATCGGGTCGCCGGTCTGCGGGTTGCGCGCGGTGCGAGCGGCACGGTGGGTGCGCTCGAAGGTCAGGAAGCCGGGGATGGTGACCTTCTCGTCACCCTTGGCGACGATCTCGCCGACGGTCTCGGCGAACGCGGCCAGAACGGCGTCGGCGTCCTTGCGGGTCACCTCGGCGCGGTCGGCCAGCGCGGCCACCAGCTCACTGCGGTTCATGTTGTTACTCCCGTGTTCTTCTTGCCGTTGAGGCGTGCCACGCGGCGGAGCCGCTTGTTGGGCACGGTGAAGCCGATGCTGCCAGGGCCCTCGGTGAGGCCCGGGCCCCGGGTCCGACGTCAGACCCTCGCGCCCAGAGACGCATCCTGCCCCCACCTGCGGCGCGAAAGCCAATCCGGCACCCGCAGGAGTCGCGAGAACACCCTTGGGAGTCACACGAAAAGAGGGCCTTGGCCTGGCCGACACGATAAACGTCCGCCAGAAGGGCCGGGTTCCACGACGCGCCGATGCAAGGCCTTGCCGTGGCGATCCTCACAGCCCTGGCACATCTACGACCCTGCCACGGCCTTCGCCGCGTCCCGCACCGCCCCGGCCACCGCGCCCGCGACCTTGTCGTTGAAGACGCTCGGGATGATGTAGTTCGGGTTCAGCTCGTCCTCGGTCACCACGTCCGCGAGAGCGGTCGCGGCGGCGAGCATCATGTCGGTGTTGACCGTACGGGACTGGGCGTCCAGCAGGCCACGGAAAACGCCCGGGAAGACCAGCACGTTGTTGATCTGGTTCGGGAAGTCGGAGCGGCCGGTGGCCACAACCGCCGCCGTCTGACGGGCGATTGCCGGATCCACCTCGGGATCGGGATTCGCGAGCGCGAACACGATCGCGCCGTCCGCCATGGCGGCGACGTCCTCGCCGTCGAGGACGTTGGGGGCCGAGACGCCGATGAAGACGTCCGCGCCGCGCACGGCCTCCTTGAGCGTGCCGGCCAGACCCTCGGGGTTGGTGTTGTCGGCGATCCAGCGCAGCGGCGAGTCGGCGGGGGCCTCGCGCAGGTCGTCCCGGCCGGCGTGCACGACGCCGTGGATGTCGGCGACGACCGCGTTCTTCACTCCCGCGGCGAGCAGCAGCTTGAGGATGGCCGTACCGGCGGCGCCCGCGCCGGACATGACGACCCGGATGTTCTCGATCGCCTTGCCCGTCACACGCAGGGCGTTCGTCAGGGCGGCGAGCACGACGATCGCGGTGCCGTGCTGGTCGTCGTGGAAGACGGGGATGTCGAGGGCCTCGCGCAGCCGGGCCTCGATCTCGAAGCAGCGGGGCGCGGAGATGTCCTCCAGGTTGATGCCCGCGAAGCCCGGGGCGATCGCCTTCACGATCTCGACGATCGCGTCGCTGTCCTGGGTGTCGAGGCAGATCGGCCAGGCGTCGATGCCGGCGAAGCGCTTGAAGAGGGCCGCCTTGCCCTCCATGACCGGCAGCGCGGCCTTCGGGCCGATGTTGCCCAGGCCCAGCACGGCCGATCCGTCCGTCACGACCGCAACGGAGTTGCGCTTGATGGTCAGGCGGCGGGCGTCCTCGGGGTTCTCGGCGATCGCCATGCAGACGCGGGCGACACCCGGGGTGTAGACCATGGACAGGTCGTCACGGTTGCGGATGGGGTGCTTGGACTGCATCTCGATCTTGCCGCCGAGGTGCATCAGGAACGTACGGTCGGAGACCTTGCCGAGGGTGACGCCCTCGATGCCGCGCAGCTGCTGGACGATCTCGTCGGCGTGGGCGGTGGAGCTGGCCGCGATGGTGACGTCGATACGGAGCTTCTCGTGGCCGGAAGCGGTCACGTCGAGGCCGGTCACCGAGCCTCCGTGGGACTCCACGGCGGTGGTGATCTGGGAGACCGCGGTGCCGCTCGCGGGCACCTCCAACCGGACCGTAATCGAGTAGGAGACGCTGGGCGCCGTTGCCATGGCCGACTTCCTCTGCTTTCACCGTGACGCTGGATATGCCGTCCGATCGTCGCACCTACTGTCGAGTAGGCGTTAGTCGCCCCCGATTGCGGACGTTTTGTTCACGGCACCTCGTCCACGGCAGAAAAAGTGGAGGCCCGCGCCACCGGGTGGTGACGCGGGCCTCCGACGTTCAAGTGGCACCGACCCGCCATGCTCGCCTCGCGGCAAGTGGTCGCTCGTAGCGACGAAGGTTGGGCCCGGGGGCTTGGATCGAGCCGGTGCCACGTCCAGGCTAACAAACAGATCCCGTAAGGCCATTCCCGTACCGGGACTTCATCCGCTTCTACTCCCTGTCTAGTCCCTGAGCAGGTCGGGCACTGCGTTCGCGTCCGGGTCGTCGCGGTCCGTCGAGACGATCGTCAGCTGCTGGGTGGCGCGGGTGAGGGCTACGTACAGAACGCGCAGGCCGGCCGGGGACTCGTCGGCGATCTCGGCGGGCGAGACGACGACCGTCGCGTCGTACTCCAGGCCCTTCGCCTCCAGGCTGCCGAGGGCGACCACCCGGTCGCCGAGTCCGGCGAGCCAGCGAGCCGCCTCCTCGCGGCGCTGCATGGCGACGACGACGCCGACGGTGCCGTCGACCAGGTCGAGGAGGCGGGCTGCCTCCTCCCGGACGGTGCGCGCGAGGGAGGTGCGTGCGCCATGGCCGCTCTCGGTCCGCACGAAGCGCGGCTCGACGCCGGTGGAGCGGACCGCCGTCGGGGCCTCGGCGCCCGGCATGGCCAGGGCGAGCACCTTGGCGGCCAGTTCGGCGATCTCGGCCGGGTTGCGGTAGTTCACCGTCAGCTGGAAGCGGCGGCGCGGGCGGGTGCCGAGGGCCTCGTCGCGGGCCTCGGCCGCCTCGTCGACGTCGGACCAGGAGGACTGGGCGGGGTCGCCGACGACCGTCCAGGTGGCGTGCCGGCCGCGGCGGCCGACCATGCGCCACTGCATCGGGGTGAGGTCCTGGGCCTCGTCGACGATCACATGGGCGTACTCGGTGCGCTCCTGGGCGAGGCGCTCCGCCCGCTCGCGCTGCGACTCCTCGCGGACCGGCATCAGCTCCTCCAGGCCGGTCAGCTGGTCGAGCGGGTCCAGCTCGCGCCGCTTCTTCGGGCGGGCCGGGGTGCCGACGACGGCCTGCAGCTCGTCGAGCATGGCGATGTCGTGCACGGAGTGGCCGTCCCGCGCGAGCGAGCGGGCGACCCTGCGGATCTCGCCGGGGTTGAGGATCCGACGGGCCCAGCGACCGAGCCTGCGTTCGTCCGCCATCGCCTCCAGCACGGCGGCGGGGGTCAGCTCCGGCCACCAGGCGTCCAGGAAGTCGGTGAAGACGTCCTCGGAGGTGATGTCGTCGTCGAAGGAGGAGCGCAGTTCGGCGGCGAGTTCCGGGTCGGTGTGGCGCGCGGCGGATCCCGACTGCTCCCACAGGGCGTCGAGGAGCAGCTTGCGGGCGCGCGGGCGCAGCAGGTTCACCGGCGCGGTGCCGCCGAGGGCGGTGCGGCGGATGCGGTCCAGCGCGTCCGCCTCCAGCTCCAGGCGGCGCCCGAAGGCGACCACGCGCAGCCGCTTCGGTGCGCCCTCCCGCTCCAGCGCCCCGCGCGCCGCCTTCCGCAGCACCTTGAGCATGCGGTACGAGCCCTTGGCGCGGGCGGTGGCCGGGGAGTCGTAGAGCGTGGCCTCGACGCCGTCGACGAGCGAGCCGATGGCGCGGATGGCGACCTGGCCCTCCTCGCCGAGGGAGGGCAGGACGCCCTCGGTGTAGGCGACCAGGAGCGGGGTCGGGGAGACGATGAGGATGCCGCCCGCGTAGCGGCGCCGGTCCTGGTAGAGCAGGTAGGCGGCGCGGTGCAGGGCGACGGCCGTCTTGCCGGTGCCGGGGCCGCCCTCGACGTAGGTGACGGAGGCGGCGGGGGCGCGGATGACCAGGTCCTGCTCGGCCTGGATGGAGGCGACGATGTCGCGCATGGTGTGGCCGCGGGCCTGGCCGAGCGCGGCCATCAGGGCGCCGTCGCCGATCACGGGCAGCTCGTGGCCGTCGAGGAAGGCCTTGAGTTCGGGGCGCATCAGGTCGTCCTCGACGCCGAGCACCCGGCGGCCCTTGGAGCGGATGACGCGGCGGCGCACGACCCGGCCGGGGTCGACGGGGGTGGAGCGGTAGAAGGGGGCGGCCGCGGGGGCCCGCCAGTCGATGACCAGCGGGGCGTACTCGGAGTCGAGGACTCCGATGCGGCCGATGTGCAGGGTCTCGGCGATGTCGGCGGTGCCGTCCTCGCGCACGGCACCCTCGGCGGGTTCCACGGCGGTGTACGCGCCGTCGGGTCCCTTCTTCCCGTCCTTGCCGGGCAGCAGGTCGATCCGGCCGAAGAGGAAGTCCTCGAACTCGTTGTTGAGGCGGTTGAGATGGATGCCGGCCCGGAAGACCTGGGCGTCCCGTTCGGCGAGCGCGCCGGGGGTGCCGACCTGGCCGCGCATGGCCGCGTCGTTCATCAGGAACTCGGCCTCGTGGATCTTCTCCTCGAGCCGCCGGTACACCCGGTCCAGATGTTCCTGTTCGACGCTGATCTCCCGGTCGCGACGTGAGTCGTGATCCGGACCGACCGCGGTTTCCTGCTGAGCCTGAGCGGCCACCGGGCCCCCTTCTGACGTGCTGGGCAGCCGTCAACCGTACGCGAAGGGGACCCGGCAAAGCTACGTAGGAGCCACTGGCTCTTGGCTACGCGTCGACCTGCACGAGCCTCTTGCCGTCGAAGGTCAGCACCTCGAAGTGGTCGATCTCGTTCGGCTGGAAGGCGGCGCCGCCCTGGGCGTACAGGGGCTGCTTGGCCTCCGGGACCTTGGCGTTGGGGATGCCGTAGCCCCACTTGGGGACCGACCAGGAGGACATCGTCTCGCGCTCGCCGTTCTTGCCGACGGCGATGAGCGAGCACTTCAGCGGGCCCTTGACGTTGCTGAGCTCCACCACGCCCCAGGTGCCCCAGTCCTTCTTCTCCATCGCGACGGTCGCCTTGACCTTGGTGGCGTTGTCGGTCGCCGTCACCTTGTCGGAGATGGTGCCGAAGGCCGCCTTGGCGCCGGCCGACAGCGGGGTCGCCTCGGTGCCCGAGTTGCCTCCGCCGTTCGCCGCCATGACCGCGAGCGGGCCGCCGATGATCAGTGCGGCCGCGGCCGCCACCATGTAGAAGCTCTTGCGGCGCTTGAGCGCCCGGCGTTCGGAGACCTCGTCGACGAGCTTCTCCGCGAGCCGTGGGCTGGGCCGTGCGGAGAGGGACTCGCCGATCGCGGGCGATCCGGTCTCCGGCAGGTCCGCGAGCGCGGCCAGCATCGGTTCCATCCCGGCCAGTTCGTCGAGCTGCTGGGCGCACCATTCACAGGTCGCGAGATGTGCCTCGAAGGCGGTGGCCTCGGCGTCGTCCAGGATGCCGAGGGCGTAGGCGCCGACCGTTTCGTGCTCGCTCGGGCCCGGAGATCCCATCATGGAGCCAGACATACCCGAACCACCTGTGCCGAATCCCTGGTTTCCCCCGTAAACACTCATCACGCCGTCACCCCCCGCTCCTCCAGTGCGAGCTTCATCGACCGCAGGGCGTAGAACACCCGTGAGCGCACCGTGCCACTGGGAATGCCCAGCGTCTCGGCCGCCTCATTGACCGTACGCCCCTTGAAATACGTCTCGACGAGCACCTCCCGGTGGGCCGGGGTCAGGTCGTCCAGCGCGTCCGACAGCGTCATCAACCACAGCGCCTTGTCGATCTCGTCCTCCGCGGGGATGACCTCCAGCGGCGACGGATCGACCTCCTGCGGCCGGGCCTGCCGGCTGCGGTGGCCGTCGATGACGATGCGGCGTGCGACCGTCACCAGCCAGGGGCGTACCGATCCAGTCGCTCGATTGAGCTGACCAGCGTTCTTCCAGGCACGGATTAGCGTCTCCTGAACCACGTCCTCGGCGCGTTGGCGATCTCCGGCCACGAGCCGGAGGACGTACGCAAGGAGAGGTCCGGCATGCTCTCGGTAGAGGGCACGCATCAGCTCCTCATCTGGTTCCGAGGGCTGGGACATGCGATGTCGGGCCCTCGATCCACGTTCATTGGCCACGACGGAATCCTTGCGCACGCCCACCTCCGATGTCCGGGGGTTCCCCCAGTCGGTCGCTCGCCCCCAGATACGGATGTGGTGCGGGTCATGTTCAAAGCGGGGTGACAGTTTCCTTCGGCGTGACGTGATGAGAGGGGACATGAAGGCACATTCCCACCGTACGATCTTTACATTTCCGCCACAGCGGCAAGATCGAGCCCGCTGCCCGTGTCACGGGTGAGGCAAACGGTGTGTAATCGAAATCACTTGAACCCCGGTTTTACGGAAGTGCCACAGAAGCGGCATACAGGACGTCAGGCGCGCGCCAGCGCCGCCCTCCGCCGGTGCCGCGCCACCCTCTCCCGGTTCCCGCAGACCTCACTGGAGCACCAGCGCCTCCTGCGTCCCCGGGACGAATCGACGTAGATGATCGGGCAGTTGTCCCCCTCGCACTGCCGCAGACCGGCCCGCGCGACCGGGTCGGTGAGCAGCTCCACGGCGTCCCGGGCGATCGCCCCGAGCAGCTGCGCGCACTCGGGCGGTGCGGCCAACTCCCGCACGAGCGAGCCGTCCTGGGCCCGTGCGGCGCGCGGGGCGGGGGGTGCGACGCGGGCGATCTCGTTCACCCGGGCGAGCGCGATGTCGTACGAGGGGCGGGGCTCGGCCGCGATCCTGCTGGCGACCAACTCCCCCACGTGTCCGCGCAGTTCGCGGAAGGCCACCAGCCAGGACGCGTCGGCGTGGGCCAGCGGTGTGCCGAGCGGCGCGAGGCCCGCCGCGGTGATCCAGGCACGCAGCACGTCCAGGGAGTCGAACCGTTCCTCCGGGTGGGTGGTCGCGAGGAGGTCCAGGCAGATCCGCCCGGCGTCGAACCGCAACTCGTAACCGACCGTGGCCGTACCCAGTGCCATGTGCCTGTCACCGCCTGGCTAGGGAACCCGAGAGGCTGGGGGAACCGATCCCTCCTACAGTGCCTGCCCGTTCGCGCGGCCGGAACCCCTCGTACCGGCGGCCCGTGGACGTCTGCTTATGCGGGCGCGCGTTTCGGCGATGGTCCGCCACGGCCGCCGTCCGTTGACTTGAGGGCATGACGACGCACAGCAGGAGCACGGGACACGTACTGGGTGCGGCCACGGTCGCCATGGGCCTGATCGCCGGGGTCTACTACATCTTCGCGTGCTGTGTGATGCCTGCCCTGGCCCGCAGCGACGATCGCGTCTACGTCGAGGTCATGAACGACATCAACGACGTGATCCAGAACCCGGTGTTCTTCCTCGGCTTCTTCGGCGCGCTGCTGCTGACAGGCGTGTCGGCATGGCAGCTGCGCGGGCAGCCCTGCCGGTGGTGGGTGTGGGCGGCCCTGGCCTCGTACGCCTTCGGCTTCGTGACCACGGTCGCCTTCAACATCCCGCTCAACGACGACCTGGCGGCCATGCCCGACCCGGCCGCCGCACGGGAGCACTTCGAGGACCCGTGGGTGGCGTGGAACGTGGTGCGGGCGGTCGCGTCGACGGTGGCGCTGGGATGTCTGGCACGGGCGCTCGTGCTCTACGGCCGTGCCACGCCCGGCACTTGGGAGCACCGGGCCGAAGCGGTCAGCCGCACCGGAGTGTGAGCCGCTCCGGGGTTGTGAGGCTCCGAGTGTGAGCCGTGCCCGCCGTCCGCTCAGTCGTCCGCGTACTTCGCGTCGGCCGCCGGGTCCAGTGCCAGCCGGTACCCCCGCTTCACCACGGTCTGGATCAGCTTCGGAGCGCCGAGTGCCGTACGCAGCCGGGCCATCGCGGTCTCCACCGCGTGCTCGTCGCGCCCCGCCCCCGGCAGGGCCCGCAGCAGCTCCGCCCGGGACACCACCCACCCGGGCCGCCGGGACAGGGCACGCAGCAGCGACATCCCGGCGGGCGGTACGGGCCTCAGCCGGCCGTCGACGATGACCGCCTGGCCGCGGATCTCCACCCGGTGCCCGGCGACGGGCAGGACGCGTGCCCGGCCCGGCAGTTCCTGGCACAGCAGCTGGACGAGCGGACCGAGCCGGAAGCGCTCGGGCTGGACCGTGTCGATGCCGCGGGCCTGCAGCGGCACCGCGGTGACCGGGCCGACACACGCCGGCAGCACGTCGTGGTGCAGGGCGGCGAGCAGCTCGGCCGTCAGCCCGCGCTCCTCGGCCCGGTCCAGCAGGGAGACGGCGGCGGGCGCGCTGGTGAAGGTGATCGCGTCCAGCCCCCGGGAGACGGCCGCGTCCAGCAGCCGGTCCACCGGACCAAGGTCCTCCGGCGGCATCCACCGGTACACCGGAACCCCGACGACCTCCGCTCCCCCGGCCCGCAGCGACTCCACGAACCCGGGCAGCGGCTCCCCGTGCAGCTGTACGGCCACCCGGCGTCCGTCGACCCCCTCCTCCAGCAGCCGGTCCAGCACCTCGGCCATCGACTCGCTCGACGGCGACCAGTCCTCCGTCAGCCCGGCGGCCCGGATCGCGCCCTTGACCTTGGGCCCGCGCGCGAGCAGCTCCCCGTGGCGCAGCCGGTCGAGCAGCTGCTCCCCGAGACCCCAGCCCTCGGCGGCCTCGACCCAGCCCCTGAACCCGATCGCGGTCGTCGCGACCACGACGTCCGGCGCCTGGTCGAGCAGGTCCTTCGTCGCCGCCAGCAGCTCGCTGTCGTCGGCGAGCGGCACGATGCGCAGGGCCGGTGCGTGCAGGACGGCGGCTCCCCGTCGCTGCAGCAGTGCGCCCAGCTCGTCGGCGCGGCGCGCGGCCGTCACGCCGACCGTGAAACCGGCCAGCGGGCCGTGGCCGGCGGCTACGGGGTGCTGCTGTTCGTCGGGTTGCTGCTGTTCCTCGTGCATGGCTCTCGTCCCGAAGAGTCGTCGTACATGCAGTACGGCGGTACTGCGTGCATGCCGATCGAGCCTGTCAACGCCCCGTGACAGGCTCGGTTCGGCGTGATGTCGCCGGTGTTACGTCACACCTCGGCATAGCTGAGCTGGGGCTTGGCCTCCGTGGCGGCCGTCGCGCCGCCCCGCGCGACCGGGCGGCGCAGGTATACGGCCCAGGTCACCCCGAAACAGACAGCGTAGTAGGCGAGGAAGGTGACGAAGGCGCCCGTGCCGGAGCCGTAGGAGAGGAACGACTGCCGGAAGGCCAGGTTGATGCCGACGCCGCCGAGCGCGCCGACCGCGCCGATCAGCCCCATGGAGGCGCCGGACAGGCGGCGTGCGTGGACGGCCGCCGCCTCGCCCTGAAGCCCCTTGGCGGCGGCCTTGGCCTGGAAGATGCCCGGGATCATCTTGAACGTGGAGCCGTTCCCGATGCCGGTCAGCGAGAACAGCACGACGAACGCAGCCACGAACAGGGGCAGCGACTTCTGCGTACTGGCGAGGACCAGCACCGCCGTCGCGGCCGCCATCGCGACGTAGTTCCAGAGCGTGATCCTCGCGCCGCCGAACCGGTCGGCGAGCCGCCCGCCCACGGGCCGGACCAGTGAGCCGAGCAGCGGGCCCATGAAGGTGAGATACGTGGCCTGCAGCGGCGTACGCCCGAACTGGGTCGTCAGCACCTGGCCGAACGCGAAGCTGTAGCCGATGAAGGAGCCGAACGTCCCGATGTAGAGGAAGGACATGATCCAGGTGTGCGCGTCCTTCGCGGCGTCCCTGGCGGCCCCGGTGTCGTTCTTCACGTTCTCGATGCTGTCCATGAAGAGCGCGGCGAGGACGGCGGCGACGACGATGAGCGGGATGTAGATCCCGAGCAGCACCCGCGGTCCGCCACTGGCGCCGATGACGGCGAGGGCCACCAACTGGATCGCCGCGACACCGAGGTTGCCGCCGCCGGCGTTCAGCCCGAGGGCCCAGCCCTTCTGCCGCAGCGGGAAGAAGGCGTTGATGTTGGTCATCGAGGAGGCGAAGTTGCCGCCGCCGATGCCGGCCAGCAGGCCGATCCACAGGAAGGTGGTGAAGGACGTCCCCGGCTTCATCACCGCGAACGCGGCGACCGTCGGGACGAGGAGCAGGCCCGCGGATACGACGGTCCAGTTCCGGCCGCCGAAGATCGCGACGGCGAAGGTGTAGGGGACGCGGACCACGGTGCCGACCAGGGTCACCAGGGACGTCAGCAGGAACTTGTCGGCCGGGGTCAGGCCGTACTCCGGGCCCATGAAGAGCACCAGTACGGACCACAGGGTCCAGATGGAGAATCCGATGTGCTCGGAGAGGACGGAGAACCAGAGATTGCGCTTGGCGATCCTCTCCCCGGTCTCCTTCCAGAAGGTCTCGTCCTCGGGATCCCACTGCTGGATCCAGCGGCCACCGGCTGTCATGACGCCTCCACGTGCTCCGGGGTGATGCAACCCGAAGGTAGGGAGACGGGGTTTCCGCGCTGTGGCACCGGGTGACCGCAAGGGAACGTTGCTCTCACCCCGCGCGGCGGCGGGATGAGAGGTAGCGGACCCTTGCGTTACGAACGGCTCTCAGCGCTGGGGCGACTGCCAGTTGGGGTTCTGCTGGGGGTCGGGCTGCTGCTGCGGGTACGGCTGCTGCGGGTAGGGCTGCTGCTGGTACGGCTGCTGGGGCGCGTACGGGCCGGGGGCCTGCGGCTGCTGCGGGGGCTGGCCGTACGCCGCCGGTGCCGGTGCCGGCTGGGCGTAGGGCTGGGGCGGCTGCTGCTGCGGATATCCGTACGGCTGCTGCGGGGGCTGCTGCGGCTGGGCGCCGTAGGGGCCGTTCGGCTGCGGGGCGCCGTAGGGGCCGTTCGCGAAGGGGTTGCCGCCGCCCGGCATCTGCATCCCGGGCATCTGCGTTCCCGGCATCTGCATGCCCGGCGGCAGGTACCGCACCCGGCCCGTCTCGTCCGTCATCGGCTGGAACCCGGCGGCCTGCAGCCGCCTCGCGAACTTGGCGTTGCGCTTGCGGTTCACCAGCAGACCGACGCCGACGAGCGCCATGAGGACCAGCCAGGAGATGCCCGCGATGACGAAGTCGACGGACTCGCCGCCCAGCCGGAACCCGGCGATCGCACAGGCCACGGTGACGCCGAGCGCCGCGTACCCCAACCGCTTCTCGCCGTTCTTGCCGGTGAGGTCGAACTGGATCCGGGCCTTGAGGAGTTCGAGGGCGTCCGGGACGAGGGGCGGAAGGGACTCCCCGTCGCTCGCGTTCGGATACTGCGCCCAGTTCTGCGCGGCCCGCGCCCGCGCCTGCGGACCGGGGTCGGGCACGATCAGCATCTTCAGCTGGTTGTTGCGCGAGCCGGTGTACCGGGCGTCCATGTACTCGTAGCCGAACTGCTGGGCCACGAAGGCGAGCCGCGACAGCTTCTTCACGGAAGCCATCGGACTGGTGAGCTCGACGGGCTCCCCGCCGGCCATCAACTGCAGCATCTTCTGAATCTGCCGCTTACTCATCGCTCCTGCTCCCCCGTGGGCACGCCGTTCACCTAAGCAACCGAGGCAGTCTGTCATGCACGCCGCCCCCCGGGGAATCGCGGCCGCGGCACTTGACGGGGGCTTGACCGACGTACGCAGCAGGAAGCCCGGCCAAGGGCGCGGCTATTCTCTGGCGGACCCGCACAGGAAAGGGAGGGTCCATGTCCGCCGAGTCGACGCCCGAGCGCTCGAAGGCGCAGCGCACCGCCGGCGGGAACGTCGTTTTCGCGCTGGGGGTGACGGTCGTTCTGGCGGCCGTGCTGATCGGCGCCTTCGCGGCGGTGGCGCTCCTCCTCGACGCCGCCGACGCGGCACCGCTGTCCTCGGTGATCCCCGGCGACGGGCGCAACGCCCTGGTGGTCGGGGGCATCGCGCTCGGCGGGGTCACCGGGCTGGTGGTGCCGGTGGTGCTGTTCGGCATGGTGAAGGGCACGGACAAGAACCCGCGGGTGGGCGTCGGCGCGGCCGGACGCAAGCTTCTCGCCCTGCTGGCCTTCGACGTCTACGTGCTGGTTCTCGCGGTGGTCGTGGCCCAGCTCGGGCGGCTCCTCCCCGCGCCGGCCACGACCCTCGCCGCCGTTTTCGCCGTCGGGTTCAGCTGGATGCCGGCGGCGATGATCCCCCCGGAGAGGCTCGGGCTGCCGGCGCGGCGGTCGAAGTGACCACGCCAGCCTGTCCATCACCCCTTTCGGCGCCCCCCGCGTTTCGCCCCGTTCGGCCACAGCCGTGGGCTTCGCTTTGCGGCGATGTCCTCGATCCAGCCGAAGGCGAGGATCGCGAGGGCGATGAGGGGCCAGACGAGGACGAACATCCAGAGCATGTAGGTGGAGTCGAGGGTCGAGGCCGCTCGGTCGCTCTCCATGAAGGGGAGGTTGTACGCCTGGTCGATGATCGGGACCGTGGCCATGATCAGCAGGTTGTGCCAGAGGTAGATGGTGACCGCGCGGTTGTTGGCGAGGGTCACCAGCTTGTCCCACTTGGCCAGCCGGCCCGGGAGTTCCTGCCAGGACGGTGAGTACTGCAGCAGGATCACCACGAAGCCGAAGGACCAGGTCGCCTGGGCCAGCGGGATGTCGTTGAGGTCCCAGCCGTCCGGGCCCAGATGCCCCGAGGCCCACCACAGCCCGAACGCCATCACGAACACCGAGCAGGAGACGGCGACATAGCGCGGGACCCGCTTGAGCACCCCCTCGTGGTGGGCGAAGCCCAGCACCCAGCAGCCGCCGTAGACCGTGAAGTCGGTGACCGCGTTGCCGGTCTCGCCCGGGATGGTCACCAGGCCCGTGCCGACGATCGCCGTCAGGCCCAGCGGGGCCAGCAGCGTCGCCCACGGGACCCGACGGAACGCCCACAGCAGCAACGGGGAGGCGACCACGAACCAGAGGTACGCCCGCAGGTACCACAGCGGTCCGGCCGCCTGGTCGGCCCAGTCGGCGTCCAGCAGGCCACCGGCGTGGCCGAGGTGCCAGGGGTAGGGCGGGGCGCCGATCGGGACGATGTAGTCGAACAGTTCGACGATGCCCCAAGTGCCGCCGTTGTCCGGGTCCTTCGCCGGATTCCAGCCCTGCGCGAACATCATCGCCAGCACCACCGCGCTGAACGCCCACAGGGGCGGCAGCAGCCTGCGCACCCTCCCCCGGATCACGCTCATCGTCGGACGGTTGAGCGACCGTGCCATCAGCGAGCCCGCCAGCGCGAACATCACGCCCATGGACGGGAACAGGACCGACAGCCAGGCCCAGCCGAACAGGTGGTACACCACCACACGGACCAGCGCGATCGAGCGCAGCAGGTCCAGATAGCGGTCACGGCCCGGCTTCTTCGGGGCCGGGGCCGGCGCCTGAGAAGAGGAAGGGACCGTTTGCGGCTGGAGCGGGCGTTGTTGCGGGATGCCGTACGACGGTGTCGACTCCGGGCTTCCGGTCGTGTATCCGTGGGTCATGCCACGGGCCTCCGATCACTGCTGCGCGTCCGATGGCTCGGCACCGGGCCGCCGGGCGCCTCGACGACACCCGTGCGCCGCAGCTTCTGCCAGCGCAAGCGGCCGCCGGTGAGCGCCGTGATCCAGGACTGGAGCAGCACGACGTACATGAGCTGGCGGTAGAGGATCTGCTGCAGCGGCAGCGAGATCAGATGGGTCATGCGTTCGCGGTCCAGCCGGAAGGCGTACGCCGCGCAGACCGCCTGCACGGCCAGGACGCCGAGCCAGGCCACGATCGTCTTCTGCGTGGGGCCGAAGACGACGCCGTACAGCAGGAAGATGTCGATCAGCGGGGCCAGCAGCGGGGCCACCACCATGAACAGCGCGACCATGGGCAGGCCGACCCGGCCGAAGCGGCCCGAGGGGCCCTTCTCCACGATCGCCCGGCGGTGCTTCCAGATCGCCTGCATGGTGCCGTACGACCAGCGGTAGCGCTGCGACCACAGCTGCTGGACCGTCTCGGGCGCCTCCGTCCAGGCCCGCGCCTTCTCGGCGTAGACCACGCGCCAGCCGTCGCGGTGCATGGCCATCGTGATGTCGGTGTCCTCGGCGAGCGTGTCGTCGCTCATGCCGCCGACCCGCTCCAGCGCCGAGCGCCTGAAGGCGCCGACCGCCCCCGGGATCGTCGGCATGCAGCGCATGATGTCGTACATCCGGCGGTCGAGGTTGAAGCCCATCACGTACTCGATGTGCTGCCAGGCGCCGATCAGCGAATCCCGGTTGCCGACCTTGGCGTTGCCCGCCACCGCGCCCACCTTCGGGTCGCCGAAGGGCTGCACCAGCTCACGCACGGTGGCCGGTTCGAAGACCGTGTCGCCGTCCATCATCACGATGATGTCGTGACGGGCGTTGGCCAGGCCCCGGTTGAGCGCGGCGGGCTTGCCCGCGTTCAGCTGGCGCACGACCCGTACGTTCGGCAGGCCCATCGCCTCCACGATCCGTGCCGTGCCGTCGCTCGACCCGTCGTCGATGACGAGCACCTCGATGGGGTGCTCGCTCGCCATCAGTGAACGGACCGTGTTCTCGATGCACTTGGCCTCGTTGTACGCGGGCACCAGCACCGACACCGGTTCGGTGACCGGCGGTCCCCAGCGGAAGCCTTTGCGGCGCACCCGGCGCGCGTGGATTCCCGACAGCAGCAGCATCAGCACGAAGCGGCCGATGACCGTGGAGCCGACGACCGCCAGGGCGACGACCATCGCTCCGGTGATGTCGTCCGAGGCCTGGACCAGGAAGATCCACGCCTTGCCCTTCCACAGGTTGACGCCGGTGACCTTGGTCAGGGCGCTCGGGGCGTCGAGCGCCTCGGTGAGGTTGTCGAACTGGTATCCCTTGCGCTGCATCTCGGGCAGGAACTTGTCGAGCGCCTGGACGGTCTGGTGACGGTCGCCGCCGGAGTCGTGCATCAGCACGACGGCGCCCTTGCCGCCGTGCGGGGTGGCGTTCTTGATGATCTTGTCGACGCCGGGCTTCTGCCAGTCCTCGCTGTCGGTGTTGTTGACGACGGTGAGATAGCCCTTGGTGCCGATGTACTGCGTCACCGGCCAGGACTTGTTGTCCATGGCGTCGGCGAAGGAGGAGTACGGCGGCCGGAAGATCGAGCTGCGGATGCCGGCCGCGCCCGCGAGCGCCAGCTGGTTCTGGGACAGCTCCCAGTCGATACGGCTCTTGGACTGGTAGGAGAGGTCGGGGTGGTCGAAGGTGTGCAGGCCCACCTCGTTGCCCTCGTCGACGATGCGCTTGACCAGGTCCGGGTGCTGCGAGGTCATCGTGCCGGTGACGAAGAAGACCGCGTGCGCGTGGTGCTTCTTGAGCACGTCCAGGACCTTGGGGGTCCAGGTCGGGTCGGGTCCGTCGTCGAAGGTGAGGACGATGTGGTGGTCGGGCACCTTCAGGCTGGTGGTGCGACCGCTGCGGGTGTCGATGACGGGGCCGCCGTCCAGGATCTTCTCGGGGACCTTGTCGGTGGCGGCCTCGGGCTGGACGCGGTGGTCGGCGAGGATCTCGCTGTGCACGTACCCGCGCAGCATCAGCATCGCCACCAGCGCCACGAGAAGGAGCATCGGCAGCAGCAGGCGCATGGGCAGGCGGCGGCGCTGGGAGCCGCCACGGGCCGGTGTCGCGGGCCCGTGACGGCGGGTGCGGGATGCCATCAGAGGTGGTTCTCCGGGGACGGTACGGGCGAGGCGACGGGCGGGCCCGATTCCTCGGCGACGGGCGAGGGGCTGGCGGGGCCGTCGGCGACGGCCCCGGGAGCGGGTGCCGTGCCGCTGCTCGTCGGCTCGGTGGGCGCGACGGAGCTCTCGCTCGGCGTCGGGTCGGGCGAGGCGGGCGTCGTGGGTCCGACCGAGGTCGTCGGCTTCGGGTTGCCCACGCCGGGCCCCGGGTTCGACCGGGTCTTGGTCGGCGTCGGGTTGGGGCCGGCGGACTTGCCCGGGGCAGCGGGGTCGGCCGAAGCGGCGGCGGACGCACCGCTCTTGTGCGCCGAGGGCGTCGAGCCGTCACTGGCCGTCGGCAACGACCCGGCCGGAGCGTCGCCGGCGCCGGTGCCGGAGGGCAGGGCGGAGTGGGCGGGCCGCGAGGTCGGGTCGACCTGACTGGCCGGCTTGTCGTTCTTCTGGCCCGGTACGGGCAGCCAGGGCGCGTCCGAACTGCCGGAGAGCAGCGTGACGACGATGACGACGGCGTAGACCGCGCACGCGATGCCGACGGCGATGCCCAGGCGGCGGAAGCGCCGGCTGCGGCGGCCCGACTCGTCGACGAACACCGGTCCGTCGGAGCTGTCCGAGCCGCCGCCCGGCGCGCCCTCGGCCGCGTGCAGACGGGTGTCCTGCGCGCTCACGGAGTCGAGCTGGACGGTCACCTCGTACGGGTCGTGGGCCTGAGCGCTCTCACCGGCCGGCTCCCACGGGTCGCGCAGATCGAAGCTGCGGTCGTGCTCGGACACGGGTCCGGGACCACCGCTCAGTATCTGGGTGCCGTCGCCCGGCCGACCTATCGCGTCGTTCGGCTGACGTATCCCGTCACCGGGCCGACGTATCGCGTCGTTCGGCTGACGTATCGCGTCGCTCGACCGGTGTCTCCCGTCGCTCGGCAGCCGGGTGTTGTCGAGGCCGGCGAAGTCCCCACGAGAGACTCCGTCGGCTCCGGTTCTGCCGGTGTCCGGAAAGGACTGGGTGGCTGCCCGCCCTCTGACGTCCCCCGTTGTCGCGATGAGCTGGGTGTCCGATGGAGCTTCGGGCCACTCCGGTTGGGCGTCTTTTCGCCACTTTTTCACGTGCACGCACATCCCCCCAGGGACAGTTCCGGGTGCGCGTACGACTCGAGCACTCGTCGGCCGAACCCAGCCCCCACCGGGTTCGAGCGCCCCCCTTTATCACAACGTGCTCGGGGGACGAATGTAGCGCATGAGGAGGTTATGTGTTGGCCACGTGTCAGTAGATGGACCGAACGTGTGTTTCGTCGGTGGCTGGAATCCATCCCTTGGCGGGTCTCCGGAGCCACCCTTCCTCGGCCGACAGCTCGCGTGCGGCCCGTCGAAGCGCGTCGAATCCCGGGTGCATCAGCCCCTTCCGCCACACAAGGGACACCGGGGACAAAGGCACAGGCTCGACCAGGGGCCGCAGAACCGTTTCGGGCATGGCCGGAAAGCTCACCACGGCGAGGATCGGGTACCGCAGCTTGGCCATGATCCGCCCGAACTCCTCGTCCCCGACGGCCAGCGGCACAGGTGACGCGATTTCGATGTCATGTCCATCAAAAAGGCGGCGGGCCAGATCGGTCCACTCCGCCGTCCGCGGATTCCCGGCCCCCGCGTACACCGTCTCCCCCGCGAGCGCGGCGAGCGGCACCGCCTCCAGAGACGCGAGCCGGTGGTCCTCGGGCAGCACCAACGCCATCGGCTCGTACCGCACGAGCTGGTGCTCGAGCCCGGCCCGCAACGAGGCGTCCAGTCCCGCGAACCGCCCGAAGGACGCGTCGAGACGCCCGGCGAGCAGCTCGGCCGCCGCTCCCGTCAGGCCGCTCTCGTAGCGGGCCATCAGCTCGTGCCCGGGGGCGAGTTCGCGGGCCCGGTGCAGGACGCGGCGCGCTGTGTCCTGGTCCGGGAAGTTGAGGTCGACCAGCAGCGGCCTGGCCTCGCCGAAGGCGGTGAGCAGCTCGTCCTGGGCGCGCAGCACCCGGCGCGCGTACGGCAGCAGCCGCTCACCGTCGGCGCTCAGCGCCACCTGCCGAGTGGAGCGCACGAACAGTTCGGCGCCGAGCTCCCGCTCCAGCCGCCGCACGTCCCGGCTCAGCGCCTGCTGCGCGACGTAGAGCCTGGCGGCGGCCCGCGTGAAGTGCAGCTCCTCGGCGACGGTGACGAAGGCCCGCAACAGGCGCGGGTCGAGATGACGGGGCGCGGACATCCGGCGAACTTACAACACAGGTGCGTCAATCGGCCCACGAAAGGTGTTGGACGCCGTGATCGGCACCGGGCGACGGTGATGCTCATGCCGCAACCGACACCGCACCGAGCCCCGCAGCCGACCACCCACCGACTCCCGCAACCGCCACCCCGCCGAGCCCCGCAGCCAACCACCCGCCAAGCCCCGCAACCGACCTCCAGCCGAGCCCCGCAACCGACCTCCCGCCAGGACCCGCAGCCAACCCCCCGCCGAGTCCCACAGCCGACGCCCTATCGAGACCCACAGCCGAAACCCCACCAAGCCCCCCAGTTCACCGTCACCGCCGACACCCTCGTCACCGCCGACTTCACCCCCCGCCGCACGAACCACCCGCCCGACCGCTCAACCCACTCACCCCGCCACGCGAACTTCCCACCCCACCGCACCAACCACCCACCCCACCAAGCCAACCGCCCACCCCACCGCGCAAACCGCCCACCCCACCGCACCAACCACCCACCCCACCAAGCCAACCGCCCACCCCACCGCGCAAACCGCCCACCCCACGGCACGAACCGCCCACCCCACCGCGCAAACCGCCGGAGGCACCGCCCACCCACCCCCTACCACCGCCTCTTCACCATCCCCGGCGCCCGCGCCTTCACCGCCGGGAACCTGCTGGCCCGTCTCCCCATGGGCATGTTCAGCGTGAGTGCGGTCGTGATGATCGCCGGGGTGCGTGGGTCGTACGCCCTGGCCGGGGCCGTCACCGCGACCGGGCTCGCCGCGACGGCGGCGCTGGCGCCGTGGACCGCGCGGCTGGTCGATCGGTACGGGCAGGCGAGGATCGCCGTGCCGGCCACGGTTCTCGCGGTGCTCGGTTCGCTCGCCCTCGTCGTGTGCGTGCATGCCGGCGCCCCCGACTGGACCCTGTTCGCGTCCTATGCCGCCACCGCGACGACCCCGAACACCGGCGGGATGTCCCGCGCCCGCTGGGCCCACCTGCTGCGCGGCGATCCCGGCGCGCTGCACACCGCCAACTCCTTCGAGCAGGCCGCCGACGAGCTGTGCTTCATGCTGGGCCCGGTGCTCGCGGCCCTGCTGTGCTCGGCCCTCTTCCCGGAGGCGGGCACGCTCACCGGGGCCGTACTGCTGCTCACCGGCATGATGTTGTTCGCCGCGCAGCGTTCGACGGAACCGCCCGTGCGGCACGACGCCCGCGCGAAGTCGCCGTTGCGCGCGCCCGGAATGCCCCCGCTGCTCGCCGTCTGTCTGGCGACGGGCGCGGTGTTCGGCTCCATGGAGGTCGTCACGATCGCCTTCGCGGATGCGCAGGGGCACCGTTCGGCGGCGGGGGTTGTTCTGGCGCTGCAGGCCGCGGGGTCCTGCGTGGCGGGTCTGCTGTACGGGGCGCGGCCGCGGACCGGCCCCGCGTCCGGCCGGCTGCCGTGGTGCATCGCGGCCATGACGGCCCTGCTGACCCTTCCCCTGCTCGCCGCCGCCCTGTCCGGCTCGCTCCTGCTGCTGGCGGGCGCGCTGCTGATCGCGGGCATGGCGACCGCCCCGACCATGGTCACGACCATGACGCTGGTGCAGCAGCGCACCCCCGAGGGGCGTCTGAACGAGGGCATGACGCTCGCGGTGACCGGTCTGCTCGGCGGGATCGCCTGCGGCTCGGCGACCGGCGGCCGGCTGGTGGACGGCGTGTCGCCGCAGGCCGGGTTCGGGGTGCCGGTGACGGCCGCGGCGGTGGCGCTGCTGATCTCCCTCGCCCACCGGATCCCCACACGCCCGTACAGGAATTTCCCCACACACCCGAACAGGAATTCCCGTCCAATGCATTGACGGGCCCACGGCCCGCACCTACCTTCGCCCGTCGAAGCGCTTCGACGTCACGCATCGAATCGATTCGACGGAGGGCACGGTCGCCGCGTGGCGCCCCGAACTACCGCCCGGCCCTCCTGGAGGCACGGATGTTGACGGCACGAAGGCGTGTGATGACGGTCACGGCCGCGATTTTGGGAGGAGCCCTGCTCGCGACCGCCTGCGGCGGTTCGGGCGACGGCTCCTCCTCCGACGCCAAGACGCTCAGGCTCTGGCATTACGAAGCCCCCAACAGCGCCATGGGCATCGCCTGGAACGAGGCGATCAAGGAGTTCGAGGCGTCGCATCCGGGCGTCAAGGTGAAGTTCGAGGCGAAGGGCTTCGAACAGATCCAGAAGACCGCGCCCATGATCCTCAACTCCTCCGACGCGCCCGACATCATGGAGTACAACAAGGGCAACGCGACCGCGGGCCAGCTCTCCAAGCAGGGCCTGCTGACCGATCTGAGCGCCGAGGCCGCCAAGCGCGGCTGGGACAAGAAGTTCAGCGCGGGCGTCGCCACGACCAGCAAGTACGACACCAACGGGGTCATGGGCTCCGGCAAGTGGTACGGCGTGACCGACTACGCCGAGTACACGATGGTCTATTACAACAAGGACCTCTTCAAGAAGTACAAGATCGCCGAACCGAAGACGTTCGACCAGCTCACGGCCGCGATGGACGCCTTCGTGAAGAAGGGCGTCACCCCGCTCGCCAACGCCGGGGCCGAGTACCCCGCCCAGCAGTACCTCTACCAGCTCGCCCTCTCCAAGGCCGACCGCTCGTGGGTCGACAAGTACGAGCTGTACAAGGGCAAGACCGACTTCCACGACGCGGCCTGGACCTACGCCGCCGACACCTTCGCCGACTGGGTGAAGAAGGGCTACATCAGCAAGAAGTCCACCAGCGCCAAGGCCGAGGACGCGGGCGTCTCCTGGATCCAGGGCAAGGCACCGATCCTGTTCTCCGGCAGCTGGTGGTACGGCCGCTTCCAGTCGGAGGCGAAGTTCGACTGGGACACCACGCTGTGGCCGGGCTCCGATCTGACCCAGGGCTCGGGCGGCAACCTCTGGGTGGTCCCCAAGAACGCCAAGAACAAGGATCTCGCCTACGACTTCATCGACATCACCCTGTCGAAGAAGATCCAGAACCTGCTCGGCAACAAGGGCGGCATCCCGGTCGCCGCCGACACCAGCGCCATCACCGACCCGAAGTCCAAGAAGCTGATCACCGACTTCAACACCGTCAGCAAGCGCGACGGGCTCGCCTTCTACCCGGACTGGCCGATCAACGGCTTCTACGACGTCCTCGTCTCCGAGACCCAGAAGCTGATGACGGGCAACGCGAAACCTGACGGCTACCTCGACGCCCTCCAGCAGGCCTACGACAAGGACGCACCGAAGCAATGACGGTGACCGTCGAACGGGGCGCGCGGGCCGTCGGCAAGTACCGGCAGCCGGGCCCGCGCCGGCCCCGTACCCGCGATTCGTACGCCCTCTTCCTGCTGCCCGGCATCCTCGCGTTCCTGGCGATCGTCGTCGTGCCGTTCCTGATGAACACGGGCGTGAGCTTCACCGAGTGGCAGGGGGTCGGCAGCCCGAAGTGGACCGGGCTCGCCAACTACCGCGAGCTGATGGACGATGCGGAGTTCTGGGCGTCGTTCAGGCACAGCCTGTTCATGGTGATCGCCATGGCGGCCCTGCCGACCGTCATCGGACTCGTGCTGGCCGCCGCCCTGTTCGACTACATCGGCAAGCACTTCGGCTCGCGCTGGGCCGCCGTTCTGCGCGCCTGCTTCTACCTCCCGCAGGTACTGCCGATCGCGGTCGCCGGCATCGTCTGGAGCTGGATCCTCGCGCCGGACAACGGTTCGCTCAACGAGCTGCTGAAAGCGGTGGGTCTGGGGTCCTGGCAGCAGGACTGGCTCGGCGACCCGGACATCGCGCTGTACAGCGTGATGGGCGTGATGGTGTGGGTGCAGATCGGCTTCCCGCTGGTGGTCTTCATGGCCGGACTGCAGCGCGTGGACCCGCAGTTGTACGAGGCGGCCGAGCTGGACGGGGCGGGCTGGTGGCGCCGCTTCTGGCACATCACGCTGCCGCAGATCCGCCCGGAGATCTACGTCGTCCTCACCTGGTGCACGATCGCCGCGCTCAAGGTGTTCGGCGCGGTCTACGTCCTGACCAAGGGCGGCCCGGGCGGCGCCACCGACGTGCCCTCCTACTTCTCCTTCTCCACCTTCTTCGAGAAGACCCAGGTCGGCTACGGCGCCGCGATCTCCACGATCCTCACCGTGATCATCCTGGTCCTCTCCCTGATCGGCCTGAAATTCCAGACGCGCTCCGAGGACGCGGACGAAGGGATACGGACATGACCGGTGCCCTGCGCCGCTACCCGGTGCTCATCGCCCTGTGCATCGCGGCTCTGTTCATGGTCGTGCCGTTCCTGATCGTCGCGGTCAACGCGGTCAAGTCACCGGCCGAGTACTCGCAGAACGGCCCGCTCAGCCTCCCCCACGGCCTCTACCTGGACGGCCTGAAGGACTTCTGGCAGCGGGTCGACTACAGCCAGAAGCTCGTCAACTCGGTGCTGATCAGCGGCTCGGTGGCGATCCTCGCGGCCGTCCTGTCCGTCCTGAACGCGTACGCGATCGGCATCGGCAGGGTCAGGGGCCGCACCTGGGTCCTGGCCTTCTTCGTCCTGGCGAACATGCTGCCGCAGGAGGCGCTGGTCTACCCGATCTACTACCTGAGCAAGCAAGTGGGCCTGTACGACACCAGGTTGAGCGTGATCATCGTCTTCACGGTGATCCAGGCGGCCTTCGGCACCTATCTGCTCTCCTCGGTCCTCGGCCGCTTCCCGCGCGAGATCATCGAGGCGGCCCGCATCGACGGGGCGAACAAGTGGCAGGTGCTGTGGCGGATCGTCGTCCCGGTCAGCCGGCCGACGATCGGCGTGCTGCTGGTCTTCTTCTTCATCTGGACCTGGAACGAGTTCCTGCTCCCCCTGGTCATGCTGATCTCCAACGACAACCAGACGGTGTCGGTGGCCCTCGGCGTCCTGCAGGGCCAGCGCCTGATGGACGCCACGATGACCAACGCGGCGGCCCTGCTCGGCGTGCTCCCCGCGATCGTCTTCTTCCTCGTCTTCCAGCGGACCCTCACCCGCGGCATCGCCGTGGGTGCCGTCAAGTAAGGACCTCCACGTGAAGTTCACCGATGGTTACTGGCTGCTGCGCGAGGGCGTCACCGCGGCGCACCCGGTCGAGGTCCTCGACGTCGAGGCCACCGGCGGCACGCTGGAGATCCACGCACCCACCCAGCCCATCCGCCACCGCGGCGACCTGCTGAAGGGACCGGTCGTGACGATCAGCGCGAGCGCCCCGATGCCCGACGTCATCGGGGTCACCTTCACCCACTTCGAGGGCGAACAGCCCCGCGGCCCCGAATTCGACGTCACCGGACGGGAGTTCACGCCCCAGATCTCCTACGACGAGGAGCACGCCACCCTCACTTCGGGCGCGCTGTCGCTGAAGCTGGCCCGCACCGGCAGCTGGCACCTGGACTTCCTCGCGCACGGCCGCACCCTCACCTCCAGCGGCCCCAAGGGCATGGGCATCATGCGGGACGCCGCCACCGGCGCCCACTATCTGCGCGAGCAACTCGGCCTGACGGTCGGCACCTCCGTCTACGGCCTCGGCGAACGCTTCGGCCCGCTGGTCAAGAACGGCCAGGTCGTCGACATCTGGAACGCCGACGGCGGCACGGCCACCGAACAGGCCTACAAGAACGTGCCGTTCTATCTGACGGACGCGGGCTACGGCGTCTTCGTCGACTACCCCGGAAAGGTCTCCTTCGAGGTCGGCTCGGAGGCGGTGTCGAGGGTCCAGTTCAGCGCCGAGACACAGGAGTTGACGTACTACGTCATCTACGGCCCGACCCCGAAGGACATCGTCCACAAGTACACGGCCCTCACCGGCCGCCCGGCCCTGCCGCCCGCCTGGTCGTTCGGCCTGTGGCTGTCGACGTCCTTCACGACGTCGTACGACGAGGAGACGGTGACCTCCTTCATCGAGGGCATGCGGGAGCGCGAACTGCCGCTGTCCGTCTTCCACTTCGACTGCTTCTGGATGCGCGAGTTCAACTGGTGCGACTTCCAGTGGGACCCGCGGGTCTTCCCCGACCCGGAGGGCATGCTGTCCCGGCTCAAGGAGCGCGGGCTGCACATCAGCGTGTGGATCAACCCCTACATCGCCCAGCGCTCACCGCTGTTCGCGGAGGGCAAGGCGCTCGGGCATCTGCTGAGGCGGCCGGACGGCAGCGTCTGGCAGTGGGACATGTGGCAACCGGGCATGGCCCTGGTCGACTTCACCAGCCCGGCCGCCCGTGACTGGTACGCGGCCAAGCTGGAGGCGCTGCTCGCGCAGGGCGTCGACTGCTTCAAGACCGACTTCGGCGAGCGGGTCCCCATCGACGTGGCCTGGTCCGACGGCTCCGACCCGGAGCGGATGCACAACTACTACACCTACCTCTACAACCGCACCGTCTTCGACGTGCTGCGCAAGCACCGCGGCGAGGGCGAGGCCGTGCTCTTCGCCCGCTCGGCGACCAGCGGCAGCCAGAAGTTCCCGGTGCACTGGGGCGGCGACTGCGAGGCGACGTACGAGTCGATGGCCGAGTCGCTGCGCGGCGGCCTCTCCCTCGGGCTGTCCGGCTTCGGGTACTGGAGCCACGACATCGGCGGCTTCGAGGGCACCCCGACCCCGGCGCTGTTCAAGCGCTGGATCGCCTTCGGCCTGCTGTCCTCGCACAGCAGGCTGCACGGCTCCTCGTCGTACCGGGTGCCCTGGCTCTTCGACGAGGAGTCCGTGGACGTGCTGCGGCTGTTCACCCGGCTGAAGCTGAGCCTGATGCCGTATCTGTACGAGGCCGCGCGCACCGCCCACATCGAGGGCCTGCCGATGATGCGGGCGATGGTCCTGGAGTTCCCGGACGACCCCGCGTGCGCGCATCTGGAACGCCAGTACATGCTGGGCCCGGACCTGCTGGTCGCGCCGGTCTTCGACGACGAGGGGGACGTGTCGTACTACGTGCCCGAGGGCACCTGGACCCACTTCCTGAGCGGGCAAACGGTGACCGGGCCGCGCTGGGTGCGCGAGCGGCACGGGTTCTCCAGCGTGCCGCTGCTGGTCAGGCCGGGTGCGGTGATCCCGGTGGGCGCGGTCGAGGACCGGCCCGACTACGACCTCGCGGACGGGGTGACGCTGCGGGTGTTCGGCCTGGAGCGGGGCGGGCAGGTGACGGTCCCGGTCGGCGACGTGACCTTCACCGTCGTACGGGAAGGGGACACGCTGCGCGCCTCGTGCAGTGATCCGGCGGCGGGCTGGGCGCTGGCGGCCGGGGAGCGGACCGCGCGGGCGCAGGCGGGCACCGGGTTTCTCTCGCTGGAGCTGGGCTGATGGTGAAGATCACCGATGTGGCGCGGCACGCCGGGGTCTCCCCCAGCACCGTCTCCTACGCGATCAGCGGCAAGCGCCCGATCTCCGAGGAGACCCGGCGCCGGGTGGAGGAGGCCATCCGCGAGCTGGGCTACCGGCCGCACGCGGGCGCCCGGGCGCTGGCCAGCAGCCGCTCGAACGTCCTGGCCCTGGTGATCCCGTTGCGGGCCGGCATCCATGTCCCGGTCGTGATGCGGTTCGCGGTGTCGGTGGTGACGACGGCCCGCCGCTACGACCACGACGTCCTGCTGCTCACCCAGGAGGAGGGCGACGACGGGCTGCGCCGGGTGGCGGACACGGCGCTGGTGGACGCGCTGATCGTGATGGACGTCCAACTCCACGATCCCCGGCTGCCGTTGCTGCGCTCGCTGGAGCGGCCGTCGGTGATGATCGGCTTCCCGGCCGACTCCGAGGGTCTGACCTGCATCGACCTCGACTTCAAGGCGGCCGGCGAGGTGTGTGTGGAGCATCTGGCGCGGCTCGGGCACCGAGTGGTGGCGCTGGTCGGCTCGCCGCCGGAGGTGTATGTGCGGCAAACCGCGTTCGCCCAGCGGGTGGTCCAGGGCTTCACCGCGGCCGCGGACCGCAGCGGTCTCGCCTCCTCGGTGCACCCCTGCGAGGCCTCGCCCGCGGCCGCCCGGCGGGTCGCCGAGCAACTGCTGCGCGAACAGCCCGCGTTGACCGGGGTCGTCGTCCACAACGAGCCGATCCTGGAGCCGCTGATCGACGCCTTCGAGCAGCTGGGGCTGCGCGTGCCGGGCGACCTGTCCGTCACCGCCATCTGCCCGGACGAGCTCGCCGAGTCCGTCCGGGTCCCCGTCACCTCCGTCGCCCTGCCCTCCGCCGAGGTGGGCGAGCAGGCGGTGCAACTGCTGATGAAGAAGCTGGGCGGCGCCGCCGTACCCGAGGCGACGCTGCTGCCGCCCACGATGACGCAGCGGGCGAGCACCGCGCCGAGGACCGGGCCGTGAAAAAGCGAGGACCCGGTGGTCCGTGACCACCGGGTCCTCGCTTCAGAAACATGGAGATTGTGGAGATGGCGGGAATCGAACCCGCGTCCAACGGTGCGGAATCAGGGCTTCTCCGTGTGCAGTTCGCTGTGATTTTCTCGGCCCCGGCGATCACGCGAACAAGTCGCCGACGGGCCCAGTCACTGTTTGATTTCCCACCGAACCCCGTGACCGGGCTCGATGGTTTAGTTCCCTAGATTATGCCAGGGTCCGGGTCGGGAACATCCCCGGTCTGACACCCGTTAGGGCCTTCACTCACTGCTTATCAGGCAGCGAGGGCGAAGGCGCGGGAATCGCTCTTGGAATTGGCGATTATTGGTTGCGACATATGGTTAACGAGATCATTGCCGCTTCCTCGACACGCTTCCCCTGCTTCGACAGCCGCTGTCGAAACCGATCATCCCCATGTTGTTTTTTCAAATCCCTCCGCAGAGGGCCCCTCCGAGGAGGGCGTGCACCCGCTGTGAGGTGCGATGCCATCGTACGTGAACAACGGGCGACGATGCCACCGTATTCCCGCGGCTACGCGCCCCGCTGCCTGCGCTTGGCCGCGGCGATCGCGCGCTCCGACTCCCTGCGGTCCTGCTGCTCGCGCAGGGTCTGGCGCTTGTCGTACTCCTTCTTGCCTCGCGCGAGCGCGATCTCGGCCTTCGCGCGGCCGTCCTTGAAGTACAGGGCGAGGGGCACGATCGTGTGACCCGTCTCCTGGGTCTTGGCCGCCAGCTTGTCGATCTCCTCGCGGTGCAGCAGCAGCTTGCGCTTGCGGCGCGCGGAGTGGTTGGTCCAGCTGCCCTGGTGGTACTCGGGGATATGGGCGTTGTGCAGCCACGCCTCGCCCCGGTCGATCTGGACGAAGCCGTCGGTCAGCGAGGTCCGCCCCTCACGCAGCGACTTGACCTCGGTGCCGGTGAGCACGAGGCCCGCCTCGTAGGTGTCGACGATCGCGTAGTCGTGCCGGGCCTTCTTGTTCTGGGCGACGATCTTGCGCTTGCCGCCCTTCTCGCCGTCCCTGGCTTTCGCCGCCGACCCGCCCTGCTTGGGCTGGGACTCCTTCGGTACGTACATTCCCTTGCTCATAGTGCTGTCCATTTTCGCACTACGAAGGGGGGTGCGGGCCAGCCCTTAATCGGCGTCGCCCAGTCCGGCGAGCACCGTCTCGGCCCGCTCGACGGCCGCCTCGCCCGGCGCGGCGACGTCCAGGTCCGGGGTGATGCCGTGGCCGTCGACGCTGCGCCCCGAGGGAGTGCGGTAGTGCCCGACGGTCAGCTCGGCGACAGAGCCCCCCGGCAGTCGGCTCGGCATCTGCACGGAGCCCTTGCCGAAGGTGCGGGAGCCCACGACGACCGCGCGTCCGCGGTCCTGGAGGGCTCCGGTGAGCAGTTCGGCCGCGCTCATCGTGCCGCCGTCGACGAGCGCGACCAGGGGTCTGGTGGTGTCGGCGCCGGGGTCGGCGTGCAGGGCCTGCTGCTTGCCGTCGACGTCGTAGGTGGCGACGAGGCCGCCGTCCAGGAAGGCGGAGGCACAGGTCACGGCCTCGGTGACCAGGCCGCCGGAGTTGCCGCGCAGGTCGAGGACGATGCCGGCGCCGACCGGGGCCTGCCGTACGGCGGCGCGGACGACGTCGCCGGAGCCCTTGGTGAACGCGGCGATCCTGATGACGGTGATCCCGCCGGCGAGCTTGCGGACGCTGACCGAGTGCGTGGACAGCCGGGCCCGGTGCAGGGTCTCGGTCCACGCGTGCGTGCCGCGCCCGAGGCCGAGGCGGACCGGCGTGCCTGCGGAGGCGTCCTTGTCGTCGCCGCGCAGCAGGGAGACGACCTCGGTGACGGGCTGCCCGTCGACAGTCTCGCCGTCGATGCTGCGCAGCCGGTCGCCCGCGCGGATCCCGGCGGCGGCCGCGGGCGAGCCGTCGGCCACCTTGCTCACCTCGATACGGCCGTCCCGCTCGCGCCGCGCCCACAGTCCGACGCCGGTGTACTGGCCGTCGAGGGCTTCCTCGAACTCCTCGTACTCGCCCTGGGAGTAGACGGCGCCCCAGCGGTCCCCGCTGCGGCTGACGGCGCGTTCGGCGGCCTCCATGGGGGACTTGCCGTCGGCCATGGCCTCCTCGGCGGCCTTGGCCACGTCCTCGTGGTGACCGGCGGGCACGGCCGAACGGGCCTCGCCCGCCGCGGACTTCCGGTCGGGTTCGGGCAGGGAGCCGGTCGCGGCGCCGGCGACCAGCACGCTCGCGAAGACCAATGTCAGGGCGGCCCCGCGGCGGATGCGGCGGGGCTGGCAGAACAGGTCACGACCTGACATGCCGGTGAGTCTAGGACAACGCGAAGGGCCGTACGGCAGGTTGACCGTACGACCCTGTTGGCATGCGTCACACCTTCAGGTACTTGCGCAACGCGAAGAACGCGGCCAGCGCCGGCATCAGCAGGCTCGTGGCGAGGATGAGCGGCAGTTTGGTCAACACGGCGTCCCAGCCGATGAAGTTGATCAGGTTCAGCTTGTGGGACAGATCCAGGCCGTGGTCGATGATGAAATACCGGGCGACCACCAGGAATGCACAGGCGACGCCTCCCCCGATGAGCCCGGCGACCGCCGCCTCCATGATGAACGGCGCCTGGATGTAGAAGCCCGAGGCGCCGACCAGGCGCATGATGCCGGTCTCGCGCCGCCGGCTGAACGCCGAGACGCGCACCGTGTTGACGATCAACATCAGCGCGACGACGAGCATCAGCGCCATGACGGCGCGGGCCGCCCAGTTCATGCCGTTCAGCAGCCCGAAGAGGTTGTCGAGGATGCCCTTTTGGTCCTGCACGGACTGCACACCGTCGCGCCCGTCGAAGGCGGTCGCGATGACCTGGTACTTCTGCGGGTCCTTCAGCTTGATCCGGTACGACTCCTGCATCTGGTCCGGCGTGAGGGAGCTGGCCAGCGGGGAGTCGCCGAACTGCTGCTTGTAGTGCTTGTAGGCCTCGTCCTGCGACTCGTAGGTCACCTTCTGCACGACCGACGACATCTTGTCCAGGTCGGACATGATGGACTTCTTCTGGTCGTCGGTGACGGCGCCCTTGGCGCAGTTGGGGTCCGACTCGGCGTCGCTCTTGTTGCAGAGGAAGATCGAGACGTTGACCTTGTCGTACCAGTAGCCCTTCATCGTGCTGACCTGGTCGCTCATCAGGAGCGACCCGCCGAACAGGGCGAGCGACAGGGCGACGGAGACGATCACCGCGAAGGTCATCGTCAGATTGCGGCGGAGACCGACACCGATCTCGGAGACTACGAACTGGGCGCGCATGGCGTCTTCTTCAGGCCTTTCCGTGGACGGTCGCGGTCAGTGCTGGTAGCCGTAGACGCCACGTGCCTGGTCGCGGACGAGGCGGCCCTTCTCCAGCTCGATGACGCGCTTGCGCATCTGGTCCACGATGTTCTGGTCGTGCGTCGCCATCACCACGGTGGTGCCGGTCCGGTTGATCCGGTCGAGCAGCTTCATGATGCCGACGGAGGTCTGCGGGTCGAGGTTTCCGGTGGGTTCGTCCGCGATGAGCAGTTTGGGACGGTTCACGAAGGCGCGGGCGATGGCCACGCGCTGCTGCTCACCACCGGACAGCTCACCGGGCATCCGGTCGTCCTTGCCGCCGAGGCCGACGAGGTCGAGCACCTGGGGCACGGACTTGCGGATCTCGCCGCGCGACTTGCCGATCACTTCCTGCGCGAAGGCGACGTTCTCCGCCACCGTCTTGTTCGGCAGGAGCCGGAAGTCCTGGAAGACCGTCCCCAACTGGCGCCGCATGTGCGGCACCTTCCAGTTGGAGAGGCGTGCGAGGTCCTTGCCCAGGACGTGCACCTGACCGTGGCTGGCTCGCTCCTCGCGGAGGATCAGCCGCAGGAAGGTGGACTTTCCGGAGCCGGAGGACCCCACGAGGAACACGAACTCGCCCTTCTCCACTTCCAGGGAGACATCCCTGAGTGCGGGACGGGTCTGCTTGGGGTAGACCTTGGAGACGTTGTCGAATCGGATCACGGATGCACCACGGGTCGCCGGGGGTAGGTGAGCGTGACCATACGCGAGTCGGGTGCACGGCCGCAGTCGCCGGTGAGGGTTGCGTGGGGCTTGTGCCTTTTGTACCGCCGAGCTTTCACAGATGCCCCCGTGCCCCGCCGCCGCGAGACGAGCCTCACCCACCCCCCTGAGGGCGACCCCCGCGCAGCCTTGCGGGGAACCTGGCACAGTAGAGAGGGGAACGTTCGGCGACCCGCGGGCGTTTTCCCTGTGGAAGCGTTGTCAAGGAGGGCGAGCGCATGACGTACGACCGGCTGGTGTGCGCGAACTGCGCGGCGCCCGTGAGCGAGGGCCGGTGCCCCGTGTGCCGCGCGAACCGCGAGCGGCTGCAGCAGGAGAACTTCTTCGCGGGGCTGAACCCCATGGCGCTGATCGCACTGCTGGCGGTGCTGATCGCGGCGGTGGCGCTGCTGGCCCACCAGACCGCCTGAGCGCGGCACGAAGACATACGGACGCCCGAGGGGCCCGGAGCGATGTCCCGCTCCGGGCCCCTCGTCGTACGTCGTCGCACACCGTGCGTGCGCGGGCGGCTACCGTCAGGCAGCCGCTCCGCCGCGGCCGTTCATCAGACGCGGCAGGGCGCGGAAGCCGATGCCGCCGGCGATCATCGTCGCGGCGCCGACCAGCAGGAAGACGGTCTGACCGGCACCGGTCTCGGCCAGCTGGGCGCCGTTCTGGTTGCCCTGCGGGGCGTCCGAGCCGGTGTCGGTGAGGGCCGAGGAGCCCTCCTCCTGCGCGGAGTCGCCGGAGCCGCCGTCGGGGCCGTTGTTGTTGCCGGTGCTGCCGCCGCCACTGCCGTGGCTCGGCCCATCGGTCGGGTCCTCGGTGGGCTCCGTCGGCACCCCGGTCGGCTCGGTCGGGTCGTCGCTGGTGGGCGGCTCCGACGTGGGCGGCTCCGAGGTGGGCGGCTCGGAAGTGGGCGGCTCCGAGGTGGGCGGGGTGTCCGTCGGGTCCCCGGGAAGCCCGGTGGGCGGGACCGTCGGGTCGTCGTCGCCGGTGCCGGCGTCGAGCTTCACGGCGACGCCGCTGTTGTCGACGCTGACGCCGAGGTCCAGGGCGGAAGCGGCGCCTGCGGCGGTCAGCGAAGCGCCCGCGGCGATCACGGCACCCGCGGCGATCCGTGCGACACGGATCCGCGTCTTCTTGGTCATGTGGTTGCTACCCCCAGTAGCTGATCGTCAGTTGGGCGGCGCTCGGGGCCGTGATCGACGGAGACAGCTACGTGAAAGCCCCCCGGTTCACATGCGCCCCAGAGATACGCATGCCACGCTTCACCCTTCCCATTTTTCATGGCATCGTCAAGGCCGTTGCGCGCGCAATGTCCAACTAAGTGCTCAATGCCGGGCATTGAAGCGTGTGAGTGTGATGTAAAACCCAGACAAAAGGCAACTGCCGCCTCGGGGGCGGCAGTTGCCTTGTCGACAAACTTACTTCTCCCGCTGCTTGCGCCAGCGAATCCCGGCCTCCAGGAACCCGTCGATCTCGCCGTTGAACACGGCCTCCGGGTTTCCGACCTCGAACTCGGTGCGCAGGTCCTTGACCATTTGGTACGGGTGCAGGACGTACGAACGCATCTGGTTGCCCCAGGAGTTGCCGCCGTCGCCCTTGAGCGCGTCCATCTTGGCCTGCTCTTCCTGGCGGCGCCGCTCGAGCAGCTTGGCCTGGAGGACGTTCATCGCGGTCGCCTTGTTCTGGATCTGCGAGCGCTCGTTCTGGCAGGAGACGACGATGCCGGTGGGCAGGTGGGTCAGGCGCACCGCCGAGTCGGTGGTGTTCACGCCCTGGCCGCCGGGTCCGGAGGAGCGGTAGACGTCCACGCGCAGCTCGGACTCGTCGATCTCGATGTGGTCGGTCTGCTCGACCACGGGCAGCACCTCGACACCCGCGAAGGAGGTCTGGCGGCGGCCCTGGTTGTCGAAGGGCGAGATGCGCACCAGCCGGTGGGTGCCCTGCTCGACGGAGAGGGTGCCGTAGGCGTAGGGGACCTGCACGGCGAAGGTGGTCGACTTGATGCCGGCCTCCTCCGCGTACGACGTCTCGTAGACCTCGGTCTTGTAGCCCTTCTGCTCCGCCCAGCGCAGGTACATCCGCTGCAGCTTCTCGGCGAAGTCGGCGGCGTCGACGCCGCCCGCCTCGGCGCGGATGTTGACGAGCGCCTCACGGGCGTCGTACTCACCGCTCAGCAGCGTGCGGACCTCCATCTCGTCCAGCGCCTTGCGGACGGCCGTGAGCTCGGACTCGGCCTCGGCACGGGTGTCCGGGTCGTCCTCCTCCTCGGCCATCTCGAAGAGCACGGCGAGATCGTCGATCCGCCCCCGCAGCGCCTCGGCCTTCCTGACCTCGGCCTGCAGATGGCTCAGCTTGCTGGTGATCTTCTGCGCCTCGTCCGGGTTGTCCCACAGGGACGGCGCGGCCGCCTGCTCCTCGAGCACGGCGATGTCTGCCCTCATCCTGTCGAGGTCCAGAACGGCCTCGATCGACTCCATGGTCGAGGAGAGGGACTTGAGCTCTTCGGATACATCGACGACTGCCACGCCCTCCAGCGTAACGGCTCCGCCGGTTGGGCCGTGTCGGGCGGCCGGTGCTTGGGTGTGCCGGTGCTGGTCGTGCCGGTGCTGGGTCGTGCCGGTGCTGTCGTGGCCGTCGAGCTGGGGGCTGCGCCCCCAGGCCCCCGCTTCGGCCCTGAAGGGGCCTCGTCCTCAAACGCCGGACGGGCTGACAGGGCCGACCGGCGCCCGGACAGTCACGGTGATGCCGGGGCCGAGCTGCTTCTGTCCTGGGGGGTTGCCCCCGCGTCGTCCCCCGACGTCGCCAACCAGGTTCCTACGCCCGCTGCCGCCGCCAGCAGCAGGGCGGCCGCGCCGAGGGTCAGGCGGCGGCGTCGGGTGACGGCGCGGTGGCGGGCGGAGCCGGGGCGTGGGGCGCCGGTGGCGCGGGGGACGCGGGCCGTGCCGCGGGCGCCGCCGGCCAGTTCGTCGGGGGCCGGTACGCGCATCGAGGTGTGGGTGTCACGGTTGGAGTCGGCCGGCTTCGCGCCCGGCACCAGCGGTACGGCGCCCCGGCGCACCTGCTCGCGCCTGGGTGCCTCGGCCTGTCCGGCCGCCTCCTCCGGTTCCTCGCCCGGTTCCGTGTCGGGCTCGTCCACGTCCAGCGGCGGCATCCCGGCGACCAGCGGCAGCAGCTCCCGCAGCCGCCCGGCCAGCTCCGAGGCCCGCAGCCGGGAGGCCGGCGCCTTGGCGAGGTTCTGCACCAGGAGCTGCCACAACTCGTCCGGAATCCCGGGCAGCGGCGCCACGGTCTCCGTGACGTGCCTGCGCAGTACGGCGCCGGGGTGGCCGCCGCCGAACGGTGTGAAGCCCGCCAGCAGCTCGTAGAGGACCGTCGCGAGCGCGTAGATGTCCACGGCCGCGCGCGGGGGCAGGCCCTCGACGATCTCCGGGGCGAGGTAGTCCGGCGTACCGATGATCTTCGTGGCGCGGGTGCGGCGCGGGGAGTCGATCAGCTTCGCGACGCCGAAGTCGGTGAGCAGCGCCGGGTGCGAGCCGCCCGGGCCGAGCGGGCCCTGCATGTCCAGCAGGACGTTCTCCGGCTTGACGTCCCGGTGCACGATCCCGGCCGCGTGCGCGGCCGCGAGCCCGTCGGCGACGTCGGCGACGATCGCCACGGCCGCCGCGGGCGCGAGGCGCCGCTCGCGGTCGAGGCGGGTGCGCAGGTCGGTGCCCCGGACGAGATCCATGACGAGCGCGAGATCGTTGCCGTCCACCACCAGGTCGCGCACGGAGACGACGTTCGGGTGGTCGAGGCCGAGCAGCGCCGTGCGCTCCTGCACGAAGCGGCCGACGAGTTCCTGGTCGGACGCGAGGTCCTCGCGCAGCAGCTTGACGGCGACGGGCCCCTCGGGACCCTCACCGAGCCACACCGTGCCGGCGCTGCCACGTCCCAGGATCTGGTTCGCGGTGTACCGGCTGCCGATCTTCCGTGCCAAGACTGCTCCTACCGACGCGTGTTGCCGACAAAACTACGCGTTGGAGGAGCCAACCTTCACCGGCGAGAGCGAAATCACCCGCCGGGTGTCGACAAATCACCAAGGTCGCGGCTCAGTTGCGGCTCAGTTGCCGCCACCCAGCTTCCCGACCCACCCGCTCACGGTGTCGTACATGTGGCTCAGCTGCTGCCAGTAGCCCCTGGTCGTGTGCAGCCAGTCCTGCAGCGGGCTCAGCTCCCAGACCAGCCAGCCGGCCACGAACAGGATGACGATCGTGAACAGGCAGCCCTTCAGACAGCCGAGCCCGGGGATCTTCATCGGGTTGGCGCCGCGCTGCCGTGGCTGGCGCGGCTCGCGCGCGGGCTGCTGCGGGGGCGGTGCGTAGCGCTGGGGCTGGGGCTGCTGGTGCTGCGGAGGCGCGTACCGCTGCGGCTGTTGCTGCTGCTGCGGATGGCCGTAGCCCTGCGGTGGCCGCTGCTGCTGTTGGGGCCGCTGCTGCGGACGGGCGACCTGCCGCTGGGGGCGGCGGCGCAGCGGGTCCTCGTTCGGGTCGAGGTACTGCTGGACCTGCGTCTGCTCGTTGCGGTCGCGGGCGGCGCGCAGCTGGTTCTGCCAGGGGTGCGGCTGCTCGGGTCCGGGCTGCCCCTGGGGCATCGGCGGCATGACGGCGGTCGGGTCGGCCGCCCCGGTGCTGGGGAGTACGGCGGTGGGGTCGGCGGCGCCGGCCGGACCCGGGTGGCCGGTGGTCGGCAGGACGTTCGTCGCGGCGTTCGGGTCGTAGCCGCCGCCCGTGTGCGGCAGGACCTGCGTCGGGTCGGCGGAGCCGGGGACCGCTGCGGGGGCCGGGTCGGGTGCGAGCAGTGCCGCCACGCCCTCGGCGGCGGCGATCTGCGCGGAGTTCGCGTGCACCCCGATGCCCTCGGCGACGACGCGCAGGCCGCGCGCGAGGTTCTCGGCGCTGGGGCGTTCGTCCGGGTTCTTGCGCAGACAGCGCTCGATGACCGTCCACAGCGGGTCGGGGACGGTGGAGGGTCGGCGCGGCTCGGCGCTCAGGTGCTGGTGCAGGACCTCCAGGGCGGAGCTTCCGGCGAACGGCGGGCGGCCCGTGACCAGCTCGTACAGCAGGATGCCGGCGCCGTAGATGTCGACGGCGGAGGTCTGCGGACGGCCCTCGGCGCTCTCCGGTGCGACGTACGCGGGCGTGCCCACGAACTCCTGGGTCCGGGTCAGCCCCGGGGAGTCGGCGAGGCGCGCGATGCCGAAGTCGGTGAGCATCGGGTGCATCTGGCCGCCCTGCTGCGCGAGCAGGACGTTGGCCGGCTTCAGGTCACGGTGGACGACGCCGTCGGCGTGGCTGGCGGCGAGCGCGTCGGCGATCTGGGCGGTGAGCAGGGCGGCGGCCACCGGTGTGAAGGGGCCGTTCTCGCGCAGGTAGCGGTGCAGGTCGGGGCCCTCGACGAGGTTCATGACCAGCGCCAGCAGATCGCCCTCGACCACCAGGTCGCGGACCCGGACGATGTTCGGGTGGGTCAGCCGCAGCAGGACGGAGCGCTCGCGCAGGAACCGCATCACGATGTCGGGATCGCTTGCGAGCTCCTCCTTGAGGACCTTGATCGCGACGGTCTCGCCGGGCTGACCGGCCACGGCGGCCTCGGCCCCCGCGGTCTCTCGCTGGCGGGCCCGCCAGACGGTGCCCGTGGCGCCGCGACCGAGCGGCTCCTCGAGCAGGTACTTGCTGCCTACCGGCCGCACGTCATGCGCTCCCTGCTGCTTGCTTACCGTTCCGACCCACTGTAGTGCCGCCACGAGGGGCACCGACCTGACAGCGTCCGCTGCGTCTTACGTACACATCCCGGGACATGTTCGAAGGAAAGACGCTCGACCCGGTCCGCCGGTTGCCCGAAACGGACGTGACCGATCTCAATCGGTCGCCGGTACGCCACCTGTCAGGCACTTTTGCGGGCAGAGCCGACCAATCAAGATCACTTGTGCCCGAGCGGCGGGCGCGTTGTCAGTGGCAGGTGCGAGGATGCCTGCAGTACTGGCCGATGTGCTCGTGAGGGGTGGGGAGCCCCGTCTGATCCGTCAGACGGGCTTTGGTCCGCGTCCGGGCAGAAGGGACCGCTGACGGCGATGCAGATCCGGCTGACCGTCGTAGACCCGACGGGCCCCTCCGAGCGCGGGCGGGGCTCCACCGCAAGCTGCGACGTGCTGGTCACGGCGCCCGCCGGTACGGCCCTGTCCGTGGTGGCCTCGGCACTGGCCTCGGCGACCGCGGGCGACCCGGCCGCCCAGCCCGAGCGGGGCCGCGAGCCCGGCGGCCCGGTGGTGCTCTACGCGGGCGCGGAGAGGCTGGACGACCGGCGCTGCACCCTCGGCGAGCCCCCGCTGATCGACGGCGCCGTGCTCTGCCTGGGCGCCCCGGCCGAGCCCGAGCCGCACCCCGAGCTGGACGACGCCCCCACCCAGCTCCATGTCATCGCCGGCCCGGACGCGGGCGGGGTCCATCTGCTGCACGGCGGCGAGATCCGCATCGGCCGCTCCGCCGACGCCGACGTTCCGCTCGACGACCCGGACGTCTCCCGACTGCACTGCGCGGTCACGGTCGCCGCCGACGGCCAGGTCTCGGTCGCCGACCTCGACTCCACGAACGGCTCGCTGCTGGACGGCGCCCGCCTGGGCACCCGCCCGGTGCGCTTCGCTCCGGGCGCGCTGCTGCGCATCGGCGAGTCGGCCCTGCGGGTCGCTCCGGCCGGCGGGCCGGGGGCCCGGGTGCCGACGGCCCCGGACGGCGAGGGACACGTACGGCTGGCGCCCGGTGACACGCCGGAGGCTGCCCACGCCGACGCGCCGCACTCGGCCC
>NZ_JAFJSY010000007.1 GCF_019857225.1 Streptomyces plumbidurans | reverse complement strand
ATCCTTGGCGCGGAGCAGATGTCGGGCGATCGGTACATGGGCCACGTAGACCATTGTGCGGCGAGCGGTACGTGGACCACGTAGACCATTGTGCGGCGAGCGGTACGTGGACCACGTGGACCATTGCGCGGCGGGCGGGGCACATCGCTCGTGGAAGTGCGAGTGGCCGCCCGGGCGGGTCTGCTGTGATGGGGAAGGGTTCCCGGCCTGGAGGAGTGGTGATGACCGAGCGTGTGGTCGAGGTGGACGGCATCGAGCTGTGCGTCGAGTCCTTCGGCGACCCGGCACACCCGCCCGTCCTGCTCGTCATGGGCACCGGGGCCTCGATGCTCTGGTGGGAGGAGGGCTTTTGCCGGATGCTCGCCGAGGGCGGGTGCTTCGTGATCCGCTACGACCACCGTGACACGGGTCGATCGGTCACGTACGGGGCGGAGCGACCCGCTTACACCGGCGCGGACCTGGTCGCTGACGCCTCCCGGGTGCTCGACGCCCACGAGATCACGGCGGCGCATGTTGTGGGCGTCTCGGCCGGAGGGGCGCTCGCGCAGCTGCTCGCGCTGCACTACGCGGACCGCGTCCGTTCGCTCGTCCTGATCAGTACGTCGTGCGCCGTGTCCGTCGAGCGCGAACTGCCGCCGTCAACCGAGGAGTTGATGCGCTTCTTCGCGGACGCGCACGTCGACTGGTCGGACACCGACTCGGTGATCGACCACCAAGTGGCCTACGCCCGCACGCTCGCCGGGGGCCGCCGCCCGTTCGACGAAGCCGCCGCGCGCAGCCTTGTCCTGCGCGATGTCGAGCGTGCACACGACTTCACGGCGGTCCGCCATCATGACGCACTGCCGGACGGCGAACTCCCCGACGTGCCCCTGTCCTCGATCGCCGTACCCACATTGGTGATCCACGGGAGCGCCGATCCCATGTTCCCGATCGCGCACGGTGCGGTCCTCGCCGAACAGATCCCCGGCGCGAAGATGGTGACGCTGCCCGACGCAGGGCATGGGGTCGAGCGCGCCGACTGGGCGATAATCACTGCGGCGATCCTGGAGCACACCGCCGCCAACGGCCGCTAATGACACGGACGTTGATGTGAGAGGCTGCCGTACAGCCGTTCGGGGGCAGGGGCGGCGTGGCAGTCGGTGATGGGAGAGGTTCACGTGGCACAGGCCGGCGCAGGCACGGAGGAGATCGACTCCAGCAGGCCGCACCCCGCTCGCGTCTACGACTATCTGCTGGGCGGCAAGGACCACTTCGAGGTCGACCGGCAGGCCGGTGAGGCGCTCGCCGCCCAGGCACCCGAGGCGCGCATGTCCGTACAGGCCAACAGTCCTTCCTGCAGCGTGCTGTGCGTCATGTCGTCGGCAGCGGTGTCCGTCAGATCCTCGACATCGGCACGGGACTGCCCACCGCTCCGAACATCCACGAGACGGCCCGCGAGGTGGCGCCGGACGTGCGGGTCGCCTACGTGGACAACGACCCGATCGTGAAGAAGCACGCGGACGCACTCCTCACCAGCTCCGGGGCGACCAGCATCGTGCTCGCCGACCTGCGCGATCCGCAGGCTGTGGTGGACCATCCCGACGTCCGCCGGATCATCGACTTCGCCGAGCCGGTCGCACTGTTCCTGATGGCCATCCTCCACTTCGTCACCGACGCCGAGAAGCCCGACCGCATCGTCGCCACCCTTCGCGACGCACTGCCGGCCGGAAGCTTCCTGGTCCTCTCCCACGCCACCGGCGATCTCGCGGACCGCCGCGACGCCCAGGCCGTGTACGACAACGCCACCGCCAGCATGAACCTGCGTTCCCACGCCGAGGTCGGACGCTTCTTCGACGGCTTCGACCTGATCGAACCCGGCCTGGTCCAGGTCCCGTTCTGGCGCCCGGACACCCCACCTCCCGCCCGGTCCGAGGAGGTCGGCTTCTACGGCGGTGTGGGGCGCAAGGCCGGCTGACCCCCGATGCCGGGCGCCTGGCGCGGTGGTGCAGGTGTCGTGGGTGACGTAGGTGTGTCGTAGGAACCGATCTTGTCCCGATGATGTCTGGGCGAACATGGCGAGTCTTGCGTTTCTCATTCTGGCGTTCGCGCCGATTGCGGCGCCGCTGGTGGTGCTGGGTGCCGGAGCGGTCCTGTTCCGGCGGGTCACGAGCCGGCCGCCGGTCAAGGGCCGGCGCCTGCCCAGCGGCACGACCTGCACGCTGGTCGCCGTCATGGCCGGGGCGGCGGCGCTCGGCGCGTACGCGTCCGGCGTGATGTCGGGCTTCTACATCCTGGATCCGGACCAGATGTGCGCGTCGCGCGGCGCCCAGGGCGATCACGTCGTGACGCGCGCGACCCTCCCGGTCAGCTCGCAGTGCGTCACCTCGGACGGTGTGGGGACCGAACTGGTGCCGGGCTGGGTGAATCCGGTGGTCTTCGTGGGCCTGACGCTCTTCGTGCTCGCCGTCGCGACGGGAATCCTCGGGTTGGTGCGGCGCTTTGGCGCAAGAGCTTGACGAGCGGGCTGGGGCTAAGTAAGTACATGCCAGAGGATTGGTATGGACCAACTCTGCGGCTTCACGCGCCGCTTCGGCGCCCACCCCCCAGTGGAGGCAGCACATGCGAAGACCGTCGACACTTCTCACCCTGTTCGCCGGACTGCTTCTGCTGATCCTGGCGCCACCCGCGACCGCCGCGAGCACGCCGACCGCCACCTTCGCCAAGACATCGACGTGGGAGGCCGGTTACCAGGGCTCGTACACCATCACGAACGCAGGAAGCACCAGCCTGTCGAGCTGGAGCGTCGAGTTCGACCTTCCCTCCGGTACCACCGTCGGCTCGTACTGGGACGCGCTGCTCACCCAGAGCGGCAACCACTACACCTTCAAGAACCGCGAGTACAACGGCACGTTGGCGCCGGGCGCGTCCACGTCCTTCGGCTGGGTGTCCAACGGCACCGGCACCCCCACCGGCTGCAAGCTCAACGGCGGTCCCTGTGCGGGCGGTTCGGGCACCGACACCACGCCGCCCAGCGCACCGTCCGGAGTGACCGTAGGCTCCGCGACCGGCTCCTCCCTGACGGTGCGGTGGAGCGCCTCGACGGACGACTCGGGGTCCGTCGCCGGATACGAGATCTCGCGCGACGGAGGCACGCCCGCCACCGTGACCGGCACCTCGTACACGGCCACCGGACTGCAGTCCGGCACCAGTTACTCGTTCCGCGTACGAGCCCGTGATGCCGCGGGCAATGTGTCCGCGTACTCCACGGCTGTCAGCGGTACGACCACCACCGGCAGCGGCCAGCAGCCGAGCGGCGGCCTGTCGACCGCGCCGTACATCGACATGGGGGCGTGGCCCACGCCGAGCATGCCCGACATGGCCTCGTCGAGCGGGCTGAAGAACTACACGATGGCCTTCATCACGGCCTCCGGGTGCAAGGCGATGTGGTTCAACGCCTATGACCCGCGGGACGGTTGGGCCAAGGATCAGATCGACGCCATCAGGGCCGGCGGGGGAGACGTCAAGGTCTCCTTCGGTGGCGCCAGCGGCATCGAACTGGCCCAGGCCTGCGGCTCGGTGGACGCGCTGTACGCCGAGTACAACGCGGTCGTCACCGCCTACGACCTGAAGTACGTCGACTTCGACATCGAGGGCGCGGCCTCCGCCGACCCGACCTCCGTCGCCCGGCGCTCCCAGGCCCTGGCGCGTCTGCAGCAGGCCCACCCGGGCCTGAGGATCTCGCTGACCCTGCCCGTCCTCCCGGAGGGACTGACCTCGGACGGCCTGAACGTGGTGCAGTCGGCACGCGACGCCGGGGTCGACCTGGACGTGGTGAACGTGATGGCCATGGACTACTACCGAAGCGTCGACTACGGCGACGCCGCCGTCCAGGCCGCACAGAGCACGTTCGCCCAGCTCAAGTCCCTCTATCCCGGCAAGACCGACGCCCAGACCTGGGCGATGGTCGGCGTCACGCCGATGCTCGGGCAGAACGACGACGGCCACATCTACGACCAGGCCGACGCCCGCCAGCTGGTCTCCTTCGCCCAGGGCAAGCACCTGGGGGAGCTGGCCTTCTGGGAAGCCACCCGGGACCGCAACGCCTGCACGGGCGCGCTCTATCAGTGCACCAACATTCCGCAGTCCCCGTACGAGTTCGCGAAGATCTTCGCGGGCTACACGGGCTGACGAACCGGCAACCTCAACCCCACATCAGGCCAGCCGGCCGGGACCGCCTCGGGAGACGAACCCTCACCTCTCGGAGCGGTCCCGAGTGGTAACGGTCGCGGATCGGGACGACAGGGCGCTGGGCGGGCACGGAACGTGGCGTGGCCTTGACCTTCCTGGTCGCAGCCGCGCACGGTGGTCGAGACGGCGATTCGGTCCATCGAATCCCCGATGAATCCCCGAGGGCCAGGGAAGGCCGGCACATGACGTCAGGGTTCGACCTCGACCACACCTCGTTCGCCCTCCATGACGCCCTGGGCTGGGCGCGACGGCTGCGCCGAGAACTCGGAGCCGTTCCCGTCTGCGGTGAAGTCCTCCCGGAATTCCGGTACTTGCTGCTCTACGTGGGTACGGCCGACGAGGGCGGACGACTGGAACTCCTGGAGCCTGTCGCCGACGGCTTCCTCGCTCGCTTCCTGAAGACCCATGGAGAGGGACCGCATCACCTCACCTTCACCGTCCCCGACCTGGCGAAGGCCGTCGACCAGGTCCGGTCCCTCGGCATGACCGTGGTGGGGGAGAGCTACGGCAATCCCGCCTGGCGCGAGGCCTTCGTCATGCCCGACGCCGTTCACCGCACGGTCATCCAGCTCGCGCAGACCGACATGACCTACCCGGACCCTCGCGAACTCGTCGCAAGCACCGCCCGGGATCCCTCGACCTTGCCGAGCGTCGAGGGAGCCACGCAGCCACTGTGGTGGACCTCGCTCTGGGACACATCGGCCGAAGCTTCGGCGCGGCAGGGGCCGACACACCTCGCCTCCTCGGACCTGGCCCTGTCGCGTCGTCTGTTCACGGAGATCCTCGGCGCCCAAGTCCAGGCACGAGACGGCTCGTTGGACCTTTCTTGGCCGAGCGGCTCGATCCGCGTGCACACCGCCGACACCCCCGACACCCCGAATACCCCCGGCGCCACCGACACCCCCAACACCCCCGGGATCACCGGAATCAGCATCTACGGTGGTCCGCCGCAGCCCATCACCATCGGCTCGGCACGCTTGGCGGGCGGTAGTTGATCTGTGCGACCCTGCCCGGGTTTCGACCGGCCGAGGTGAGGAGGTGGCGGTGAGGATCGTCGTCACGGGAGCGTCCGGATTCCTGGGACGCCTGCTGACCGAACGTCTGCTGCAGACGCGGACGTTCGCCGGGGAACCGATCACCCGGCTTGTGCTCGCCGACCGCGTCGTACCGCCCGAGAAGCCGCAGGCATCCGGTGCCCTGGTGGAATGGGCGCACGGTGACCTGATCGACCGTGTCGACGAGGTGTTCGCGGAGCCGGTGGATGTGCTGTTTCATCTGGCTGCCGCGGTGTCGGCCGAGTGCGAGGCCGATTTCGAGCTCGGGATGCGTACGAATGTGGACACCACGCGCGCCGTGCTGGAGGCGGCCAAGAGGCAGACGGCGGCCGGAGGGTCGGTGCCGCGGGTGGTGTTCGCCAGCAGTCTCGCGGTCTACGGATCGCACCCGGCGCTGCCTCTGCCGCCTGTGATCAGTGAGACGACGCTGCCTGTGCCGCGGTCGAGTTATGGCACGCAGAAACTCATGTGTGAGCACCTGATCGCGGACCTGAGCCGCCGCGGCTTCATCGACGGACGCGTCGCCCGGCTGATGACCGTCGTAGTGCGGCCGGGCCGGCCGAACGCGGCGGCCTCGGGCTTCCTGTCCGGCATCATCCGGGAACCGTTGGCGGGGCTGCCGGCCATCTGCCCGGTCGCCCCGGACCTGAAGGTCGCACTGTCGTCGCCGCGGCGCACTGTGGGCGGAATCCTCCGCGTCGCCGAGGCCGAGCGCGGGACCGGACCGGGGCGCCTCGACGGGCCCCTGCCCGTCAACCTGCCCGCCCTGACCCTCTCGGTGGCCGACATGCTCGCCACACTCCGGCAGGTGGCCGGTGGCAGGGCCGCCGACCTGGTGACCGTCGTACCCGATCCCGCCGTCGAGGCCATCGTCGGTTCGTGGCCGGCCGTCTTCGACAATCGGCGCGCCGCCGCCCTGGGGCTCCAGCCCGATCCGGGTTTCCTGGCCGTCGTGCAGGAATATCTCGCCGATCACCCCGAGGCAGTCATCAACGCCTCGGGGTGACGGACCGGACCATCCGGCGCGGAACGCAGAGAGCCCCGACTGGACGGGGGAGACCAGCCGGGGCCGTTCTGGTGTGACATGCGGAGGGCGGTCGCCTCTCGGCGAAAGGCTCCGTGGGGCTTCAGCCGAACGATCGTCCCCACGGGCTATAGGTGAGGCCCGGGGACACTGTCCCCTCCGCAGCCACGTATAGGTGAACGGTCAACCGCTGGGAGTTGTTCCAGGGGCGTGCGTCCATCCGTCGTGACATGGCGCACACCGGGTCTCGCAATCCCGCCATCGGCTCCGCGGACAAGGGGTTGCGTGGTGTCTGTACGCGATACGGGACTTGGGATAACGTCGCCCTGCATCAACGCATTGAATCGTTTCAAACCGTTCGGGAAACCCCGAGGAACCCCGCACGTCCACGAGGAACCCCGCAGTCCACGAGGAACGAGGTGCCATGACATCGAGCAGCGCATCGAAGAGTGCCGCACAACCTGGCCCCCGCCGCCGTACGGTCATGGCGGCCGCAGGGGCCGGAGCCGTGGCCCTGTCCGTCGGGTCGCCCGGAACGAGCCCGGCCGCCGCGGTGACGAGCGCGGACGCCGACACGGCGAGCGCCTCCAGACCGCCGCGCCTGGGCACCGGCTGGCAGCGCTACGTCCAGGGGCCCGCATCCCGCACGGTGCGACCCGTGCGGGTTCTCGGCTCGACCGGCGACGTTCGCGACCCGCAGGCGCTGCTGAAGCCCGGCGGCGGCGCGACCGTGCTGCGGCGCCCGCAGCCGAGTCCCGCGCCGCGCTGGCCGGACGGCACCACGGCCGAGGCGTCCTCGACCCACGCCGGCAACAACGGCAACGACGGGCAGCCGCGCACCTACGACGCCAAGAACGCCATCGACGGCAACCCCGACACGTTCTGGAACGACGACACCCTGGCCGCATTCCCCGACGTCCTGACCGTCACCATGCCGGAGGCCCGGCAGTTGTCCGGGATCACGGTGATCTCCAACAGCGACGGAGTGCCCACCGCCTTCACGGTCGACGCCTGGGTCGACGGCGGCTGGAAGGCTGCCGCAACGGTTGCCGACAACGATGTCATCCAACGGGCCGTGCCCTTCGCGGCACCGGTGTCGACGAGCAAGGTGCGCATCACCGTCACTGCCGTGCAGGACACCTCGCACGGGGCGTTCACCCGGATCAACGAGGTGTGGCCCGAGCCGGTCGAGCCGGTCGCGGCGCCCAGTGTCACGGTCGACTTCGGCAAGGTCGTCGTGGGCTACCCGCACATCCGCTTCACCTCCGCCTCGGACAACTCGCCCGGCGTGCGCGTCGCGTTCTCCGAGACGCGGCAGTTCCTCACCGACCGCTCCGACTTCACCCGCTCCGACCAGTCCGGCGGCGCGGGCCGGGGAACCGACCAGTTCGCCGTACCGGCCAAGGGCGCGGACTGGACCGACCACAAGGGGTTCCAGTCGGGTGACAAGGTCTACGCCGACGGTCTCCACGGCTTCCGCTATCTGCGCATCACCCTCGACGCCCTCGACTCCGACGCCCCGGCGGCCCAGCCCTGGGGGACGGTCGAAATCGACTCCGTCAGCCTGGACTTCACCGCATACGTGGGTACACCCGGCACCTACCGCGGATGGTTCCTCTGCTCCGACGACGACCTCAACCGCTACTGGTACGGCGCCGCGTACACCAACGAACTGGTCACCGACACCTTCCGCCAGGACGACGTCGACCCGAGGAACGCCTGGAGCGCCTCCCTGGAGGGCAAGCTCGTCCTGCACGACGGGGCGAAGCGCGATCGCGACCCGTACGTGGGCGATCTCGCCGTCTCGGCAAGGACCTTGTACCTCACCCATGACGACGCGGCGGCCGCCGCCCGCAACGTGCTCGCCGATCTCGCCGACCACCAGCGCGCCGACGGCTGGATACCTCCGGCGTCCATCTCCTCGTACACACTCCCGCTGTTCGACTACCCCTTGTGGTGGGTGACCTGCAGCTGGGACTACGTGCTCTACACCGGGGACCGGGCCTACGCCAGCCAGTACTACCCGAACCTGGTGAAGGTGCTGGACACCTGGTACCCGAGCGTCACGGACGAGGCAGGACTGCTCAGCAAGGGGCTCAACAACACGGGGGGATACGGCGATTACGCCTTCCTGGGGCGTACCGGGAGGATCACCTACTACAACGCCCTGTACGTCCAAGCGCTCAAGGATGCGGCCCAACTCGCCCAGTTGCTCGGCCACTCGGCGGACGCGGCACGCTGGGCACAACGGTCGGACGCGGTCACGAAGGCGATCAACGCCCACCTGTGGGACGCCGACGCGGGCGCCTACCTCGACTCCGCCACCGGGCCCGCGCGCCACGCACAGGACGGCAACGCGCTCGCCGTCACCGCGGGCATCGCCGACGCGGACCGCTCGGCATCGTCCCTCGCCCACCTCGACGCGACCACCCAACTCCCATACGGCAACGCGTTCATGGACAACGACACCATCTTCGCCGGAGCGTCCAAGCGCGTGTACGCCTTCACCTCGTACCCCGAGATCGAGGCCCGCTTCCTCACCGGGCGCGCCGACTCCGCGCTCGACCAGATCCGGCGCATGTACGGATGGATGGACAGCCACGACCCCGGCATCACCAACTGGGAAGGCATCGGCCCCGACGGATCGCTCTACGAGGACGCCTACACCAGCATGGCCCACGGCTGGTCCACCGGTGTCCTGCCCGCGCTGACTCACCAACTGCTGGGCGCCCGGCCGACATCACCCGGATACGCCACCTGGGAGGTACGCCCGAACCCCGGCGACGTCGCCTGGGCACAGGGCCAACTCCCCACCCCGCACGGACCTTTGAGCGTCTCCTGGCAGAACACCGGGAACACCTTCCGGCTCGACGTCGACGTCCCCGACGGAACGCGGGCATCGGTCGCCCTGCCGGGGAACGGGCACCGTCTGACCGTACGGTCCCGCAACCGCCTCGTGTGGGACGGGCGCCGCGCCTCGGACGGCAAGGCAGGCATCGTCGACGGGCGCGTCACGATCCCGGGACTCACGCCGGGGACGCACACCTTCACCGCCCGGCAGTCCCGCTGAGCGCGGGGCCTGGCCCGCCACGATTCAGGGTGGCGGGCCAGGCACCTGATCGGTCAGGCACCTGATCGGTCAGGCACCTGATCGGCCAGGGCCCGATCGGTCAGGGGCCCGATCGGCCAGGCACCAGGTGAGTCGTCCCTGCCGACCATGGGTACGCGGTCCGTCGGCTCGGGACGCGCAGCGGATGGGGAACGGTCATGGCTGGGTTGCTGGGAAGGCGTGCGGGTGGGGCGCGGCGGCTGCGGGACATGCTGCTCGGCGCCGGACCGGTGCTCGCGCCGGGGGCGTACGACGCGATGAGTGCGCTGCTGGTGGAACAGGCGGGCTTCCCGGCCGTGTACATGACCGGGTTCGGTACCACGGCCTCCCTCCTCGGTCGGCCCGACGTCGGTCTGCTCACCATGAGTGAGATGACGGCTGCCGCCCGTCGCATCGTCTCGGCGGTCGACATCCCGGTGATCGCCGATGCCGACAATGGATATGGCAACGCGATCAACGTCATTCGCACCGTCCGGGAGTACGAGGCCGCCGGTGTCGCCGCGATCCACCTGGAGGACCAGACAAGCCCCAAACGCTGCGGTCACATGGAGGGCAAGGAGGTCATCCCGGCGGGCACCATGGCCGGCAAGATCGAGGCGGCCGTAGAGGCCCGTGAAGACCCCGACTTCGTGATCATCGCGCGTACCGACGCCCGCGCCGTGGAGGGATTCGAAGCCGCGCTGGAGCGGGCCCGCCGCTACCGGGATGCCGGTGCCGACGTGCTCTTCCTGGAGGCCCTCCAGACCGACGCCGAGATCGAGGCGGCAGCAACCGCCTTCCCGGACACCCCATTGCTCTTCAACTGGGTCGAGGGCGGCAAGACCCCACCCACCAGCCTGGCCCGCCTCACCGAACTCGGCTACCGCCTCGTCATCTTCCCCGTCTCGACCCTCCTCGCCGCCACCTCCGCCGTACAGCACGCCCTCGTCGGGCTGGCCGAATCGGGCACACCCACGGACGCCGTACAACCCATGCCCGACCTGAACGACTTCTTCACGACCGTGGGCCTCCCGGACGTGCTCGACCTGGGAAAGCGCTACGACCACAACTGACTGCGTCTCACCACTGGCCGGCAGTAGGTGCGGTTGCTCCCGTCGACATCGTGGACGAGTCGGTTACTGGTCACCACACGGTCAAGCAGACTGCTCGTCCGCCGCAGGCTGCTCGGGTGCATCGGGAGCCGTGTAGAAGACGGATGAGCCCTGCTTTGTGCGTTGGGCGTGGTTCTTGGCCACCAGGCCTTCGAGTGTGGTGCGTACGACGGTCGTCTTGATGGTGCGGTCGGGGTGTTGCTGTGTCAGTGCGGTGGTGACTTCGGCGGCGGAACGGGGTTCGTTCTGGTCTGCCAGGTGTGCACGGACCAGCTCGACGAGTGTGGGGCGGGGCGAGGACGCGGCCTGTGACTTGGCGGCGTTCTTCTTGCCGGTGCGCTTGCGCCCTGTCGTTGCGGTTTTCTTGGCCGCCGTCTGCCTGGCCGTATCCGTCGTGGTTGCCTTCTTGCGAGGGGACGGGACAGTCGCAACGGGCTCGGTTGCAGGTTCGGCGGTGACGCCAAGCGCCTGCTGGATGTTCACCAGGACCGTGTGGTCGTGCCGTACGGCGGCCAACTGGGCCTGGAGCGCCTCGATTTCGCCGCTGAGGCGGTCCTGCTCCTTCAGGTTGCGCTCGAGGTCGCCGGCCACCTGGGCGCTGTACTGCGAAGTCAACTCCGTGGTGCCAGCAGTTGTTTCGGACACGGTGCTCACGCCCTTCTTGGAGGTCACCGTCAGCGAGCTGAGCGCCCGCAGCGTATGCGATATCTAACGTAGCCGCTTTCCCGGCTGGTGGTACATGTTAGATGTCGGTTACTGCTGCACAGCAATCCCCATGGGTGACCTGCACCTACCCGAGCCAGGCCGCGACCTTGTCGGGGTTGGCCTTGACCCACTTCTCGCCCGCCGCTTCCGGTGTCATCTTGTCGAGCGCGATGTATTTGGCGACCGTGTTCTGGTCGTCATTGGTCCAGTGGAACTTCTTCACCAGGTCGTAGGCCGGGCTGCCGGACTTCGCGAAACTGCTGCTGACGATCTTGTCCAGGTCGAACGCCTGATAGTCGCAGGCCACCTTGGCGGGTTCGGCGTCGCATCCCGCGGTGTGCTTGGGCAGGGAGACCTTCTTCAGCGGCACCTCGGACAGGAACCACTGCGGCTCGTAGAAGTAGCCGATCATCCACTTCTTGTGCTTCTCGGCGTCCCGGAAGGACTGGATGAGGGCGGTCTCACTGCCCGCGTACACCACTTTGAAGTTCAGCTTCAGATTCTTGACCAGGGCGGCGTCGTTGGTCTGGTACGACGCGTCACCGTCGAGGAGTTGGCCCTTGTCGCCGGACTCGGAGGTCTTGAAGTGCGAGGCGTACTTGTTGAGGTTCTTCCAGTCGGTGATGTCCGGGTACTTCTTCACGATCCACGGCGGCAGGTACCAGCCGATGATGCCCTTGTTGCCGGTCGGGCCGAGGTCGACAGCCGTCTTCTGCTCGGTGATGTACTTCTTCCTCAGGTTGTCGTGGCCCCAGTTCTCGAGGATGGCATCGACCTCGCCCGTGTCGAACCCCTGCCAGCCGATCTCCGCCTTGAGATCCTTCTTGACGACCTTGCAGCCGAGTTTGTGCTCCGCGACGTATCCGACGACCGCCGCGTCCGCCTCGTAGCCGACCCACGGATTCACGGCGACATTGAACGTGCCGCACTTGCCCGAACTACCGCTGCCCGCCGCGGACTCCTCCCCGACCTTCGCGCCGCCGCAGGCCGTGAGGGTGAGACCGAGTACGGCTGTTGCCGCCGCGCCCTGACGCCACATTGCTGTTCGCTCTGCCATGGTCCTGCTCCTTGATTCGCACTTCGATTCGTACGTCGATTCGTACGAGGTCATGTGGCGTCCATGGCGCACCGGAAGCCGACGTTGCCGGTCGCCGAATCCGGGAAGAGCGCCTGCCGGGCGGCGACCCGGTAGCGGCGGCAGTAGGAGGCGTGGCACAGATAGGAGCCACCCTTGGTGACGCGCTCCTGAACGCCCGGGGCACGGGCGGGCGAGAAGGGGTCTTCGCACCATTCCCAGACGTTGCCGGTGGTGTTGTACAGGCCGAAGCCGTTGGGTTCGTAGGAGTCGACCGGACAGGTGCCGTACCAGCCGTCGGCGGTCGGGTGCCGGTGGGGGAAGTCGCCCTGCCAGACGTTCATCCGGGGGCGGCCGTCCGGCTCGAACTCGTCGCCCCAGGGGAACACCTTGCCGTGCAGCCCGCCCCGGGCGGCGCGTTCCCACTCCGCCTCGGTGGGCAGACGCTTGCCGGCCCAGGCGCAGTAGGCGCGGGCGTCGTCCCAGTCGACGTGGACGACGGGATGGTCCGGCCGGTCCTGCCAACTGGAGTGCGGCCCGTCGGGACGGCGCCAGTCGGCGCCCTCGACCTGCCGCCACCAGGGCGCGTGGACCACGCCCCGGGTCGGCGGGAAGTCGTCCGGAAGCCGACCGGCGAACACGAACGACCAGCCGATCCGTTCGGTGGAGGTGCGGTATCCGGTCTCGGCGGTGAACCGTGCGAACTGTGCGTTGGTCACGGTGCAGGCGTCGATCCAGAACGCGTCGACGTACACCGTGCGTTGTGGGCCCTCGCCGTCGGCCGGGTAGGCGTAGGGATCCTCGCTGCCCATGAGGAACTCGCCGGCGGGGACGGCGACCATGCCTTCGGGCGTCGCCCGGTGGACGGTCGGCACGGCGAGTTCGTGCCGTGCCGCGGTCTGTCCGCCCGAGGGCGTGCAGCAGCTCATTGGGCCCCCATCACGCGCCGGTGCAGTCCGCCGTCGAACTCGGCGGACTCGACGCTCCGGCCGCCGAGGTCGATGCGCACCGTGTGGATGGTGCCGGTGAACTCGTTGTCGAGGGCCGGGTAGTCGTCGCTCACCGGCGTGCTCAGGTCCACTCCGACATCGAGGGTCTCGTCGAAGGAGAAGTAGTACGCGATGGTACGCTCGACGCGTCCGCTCGCGTGCTTCTCGCCGTCCACCAGCAGCGTGGCGGTGCCGCCCTTGCCGAGTCCGCCGCCGTCGTAGTCGAACTCGACGCGGATCTCGTGCCGCCCCGGTTCCAGGGGCCTGCCGCGCACGGTGTACAGGTTCAGGCCGAAGTAGTTGTACGCGTAGGCCGGCCTGCCCTCGCTGAAGTACAGGGTCCAGCCCCCGAACCGGCCGCCCTGCGCGATGATCACGCCCTCGGCGGGCGTCGGGGGCAGGTCGACGTCGGCACTGATGCTGTGCGAACGGTTCTTGACGTTGAGGGTGGTCTCCTCGGTGAACCGCCGCATTCCCGCGCGGTAGGTGATGGAGGTCCGGTCGCCGAGCAGATCGATACGGCCGGCCATGGCGGGGTTCTCCCGTTCGGTGACCCGGTCGTCGAGCGGGAAGACCTGGTACTTGGCCGCCTCGATCAGGAACAGGTCCTGCAACTGGCGCAGTTTCGACGGGTGTTCGGCGGCGAGGTCGTGGGCCTGGCTCCAGTCGTGGTGCAGGTCGTACAGCTCCCAGACGTCGTCGGCGAACCTGCGCTCCTTGTCGGGGATCATCTCCCAGGGGATGCCGTGCCGGGTGACCGCCATCCAACCGTCGTGGTAGATGCCTCGGTTGCCGCACATCTCGAAGTACTGGGTGCGGCGGTGTTCCGGCGCCTGGGGGTCGGTGAGCGTGCGCTGCATGCTGGTGCCCTCGATGGGCTGCTGCGGCACACCGTCCACGCTGAACGGCGCCGGGACTCCCACACAGTCCAGGATCGTCGGCAGTACGTCGATCACATGCGAGAACTGGTGCCGCAGACCGCCTCGTTCGGGTACGCCCCGCGGCCAGTGCAGGATCATCCCGTCGCGGGTGCCGCCGAAGTGCGAGGCGACCTGCTTGGTCCACTGGTAGGGGGTGTTGAGGGCCAGCGCCCAGCCCGCCGGGGCGATCGGGTAGCTGAGCGGGCCGCCGATCTCGTCGAGGTGGTCGATCATCTCGTCCGGGTCGTCCACCAGGCCGTGCCCCAACCGGTGCTCGACGACGGTCCCTTCGATGCCGCCCTCGCCCGAGGCGCCGTTGTCCCCCAGGATGTAGATGAAGATCGTGTTGTCCAGCTCACCCAGTTCCTGCAGGGCGTCGACGAACCGGTCGACCTGGACGTCGGCGTGTTCGGTGAAGGCGGCGAACGTCTCCATGAACCGGGCCGTCAACCGGCGCTGGTTGTCGCTGAGTTCGTCCCAGTGGGGCACGCCCTCGGCCCAGGGCGCGAGTTCCGCGTCGGGCGGTACGACCCCGAGTTCCTTCTGTCGCTGGAGGGTTATCTCACGTTGCCGGTCCCAGCCGTGGTCGAACCGTCCGCGGTACTTCTCCTGCCATTCGCGGCCCACGTGCAGAGGTGCGTGCGCGGCGCCGAGCGCGAGGTAGGTGAAGAAGGGCCGGTCGGGCGTGAGGGTGCGCTGGGTGCGCACCCAGTCGATGGCGTGGTCGACGAGGTCCTCGGAGAGGTGGTAGCCGTCCTCGGGCCTGCGGTCCGGCTCGACGGGGGTGGTGCCGTCGTAGAGCAGGGGGTACCAGTGGTTCATCTCGGCGCCCATGAAGCCGTAGAAGGTGTCGAAGCCCTCGCCGGTCGGCCAGCGGTCGAACGGGCCGACCGCGCTGATCTCCCGCGGCGGGGTCTGATGCCACTTGCCGAAGGCGGCCGTGCTGTAGCCGTTGCCCTGCAGGATCTGGGCGATGGTAGCCGCGCTGCGCGGCCGGAAGCCGTTGTAGCCGGGAGCCGCTGTGGTCATCTCGGTGGTGCCGCCCATGCCGACCGAGTGGTGGTTGCGGCCGGTCAGTAGGGCCTGCCGGGTCGGCGAGCACAGCGCCGTCACATGGAAGCGGGTGTAGCGCAGCCCGTTGTCCGCGAGCCGCTGCGCGGCCGGCATCTCGCAGGGGCCGCCGAACGCGCTGGAGGTGCCGAACCCGAGGTCGTCGACGAGCACGATCACCACGTTCGGGGCGCCCTCGGGCGGCGGGACCGGGCCGATCGGGGTGAACGCGGTCTCCTGGTCGTGGACGTCCATCGCGGTCGTCAGGGGCCGGCGGTTGTCCGGCCTCGGCAGTATGTGCCGTCCGGCGTCGAACTCAGTCATGTAAATTCTCCGATTCGGAGCCCGGCGGGGAAACACGGAAACAAAAGGGGGCACCTTTTGGTGCGGCCGAATTGCCTATGAAAGCGGCGGGACTTGAGGAGATCCGGAATGAACCGGCGTGCGCTGCAGTAAAAATGACAGCCACGCCGAAGCCGGTCAACAAGCCGTCTTCGATTCCCGTGAACCGGTTTTGAATGAAGGCGATAGACGCCTTCTATACCTGCAGGGTCAGGTCCACGAACGCCTGGGCGGCGGGGGAGAGCGGTCCCGAGCGCCACACCAGCCGGCCGTGGCGCAGCAGCCGGGGGCTGTGGGACAGCATCCGCGCCCCGCGCAGCGCGGCATCCCGGGCCATGGCGGTGGGCAGCAGGGCGGCGCCGACGCCGGAGAGGACGAGCGGCACGATCATCGCGCGGTGCGCCGTCTCCACCGTGATCCGGGGTGCGAGGCCGAGCGCCCGGCACACGTCGTCGACCGCGGTCCGTGTCTCGGTGCCCGGTGGTGTCACGATCAGTTCCAGAGCGGCGAGTTCGGCCGAGGTGATGGTGTCGCCCGCCGGGTGCGGGTGGTCCGCGGGCAGCACGACATGCATCTCGTGCTCCGGCAGATCGATACCTTGCAGATCCGCCGTGGTCACCGAGGCGTCCACCAGGCCGAGTTCGCACTGTCCGGCCGCAACCATCTGTGCCACGACGGGTCCTCGTTCGGGGTCGACCACCCGCACGGAGACCTTCGGATACTCGCGGTGGAAGGCGCCGAGCATGTCGGCCAGCGGGTCGACCGAGAGGGTCGTCTGCGACACGATGTCGAGCCGGCCGCCGCTGAGCCCGAGGACTTCCCGGACCAGGGAACTGGCCGTGGACAGGTCGCGCAGGACCTGCTGGGCCGGCCGGACCAGCGCCTCGCCCGCCGCGGTGAGCGCGACGCCGTGGGGGAGACGGTGAAAGAGCTTTCCGCCGAATTCGCGTTCAAGGGAACGGATGGCGTGCGACAGCGAAGGCTGCGCGACATGCAGCGAATTGGCCGCGGCCGTGAATCCGCCGTGTTCGACCACCGCGATGAAGTATTCCAGCTGACGTCGTTCCACCGGGTCTCCGTCACGTCTTCGTGCCGCCTGAAGCGGCAGCGTACCCCGGCGTGAGCCACTGCCTACTGGTAACCCCTTTTGAGGAGATACCTGGCTCCTGCCTCGTAGCCCTCGGGGCTGAGGAGTTCGAAGCCGAAGGCGTCGGCGAGGCGGTCGGTGGTGTTGAAGGCGGCGCAGACCGCCAGCGCGTCCCTGACCTGCTCCGGTGTGGCGTCGGCGGCCAGCACCGCGCGCATGTCCTCTACGCTGACCTTCCCCTCCCGGGTCAGCGTGCCGAGCATGCGCAGTGTTGCCCGCAGCGGCTCCGCGACAGGGGCCGTCTCCAGGTCGGCCAGCACCGCCGCGACCCTTGGTGGGTCCTGATAGGCCTGGCTCGCGGTCGCGGTGTGGGCGCCGATGCAGAAGGCGGTGCCGTTCACCTCGGAGACATAGGCCGCCATCAGCTCGCGGTCGCCGACCGACCAGGCGGAGGGCCCGCGCATGGCCTCGTGGGTGAATGCCTTGGCGCGAGTGCCGTAGAAGTCGGGGCGGTAGAAGACGAGCCTGGCGGCGTCCGGTACCGGGTGCCGGGAGAACAGCCTGATGAGGGCGAACAGCAGCTTCGTGCCCGGGCCGTAGCCGTGGTTGAGGATCTCAAGTCGCATTCCCGGGGCCCTCCTTGAGCATCGCTTCGGCCAGGGCCGTCAGTCCTGCCTCGTACAGCCGGGTCGACCTGCCGACCGCCGCGCAGACCACCAGCTCGAACAACTGGTCCTCGGTGCGGCCCGAGGCCTTCGCCGCGGCCAGGTCGGCTGCGGAGACCTGCGTCGGGCTGTCGGCGACCTTTGCGATCAGGGCGTCCAGCGGCGGTGTGAGGCCGTTGTTGTGGAAGGCGCGGGCCCGATCCTGCGCGGATGCCTTGCCGTCGCCGTGCAGCAGGCGATCCACCAGGGCTCGGTGCGCTGCTCGTTTTCTGTCCTCGTCCGGCACGGCGCCCTCCTCGTTGCCGTTGTGCTCACAGGTCCCATGGATACGACGATGACGCAGCGCCGGATGTGACACGCGCCGTGGCGGGCACTCGGAGAAACGGCCGCTACGGGACATCGACCACCGTCGTCACCCGTCCCGTCTCGATGGCGTACACATGCCCGGAGACGGAGATCCTGGGTGACAGCAGCGGTGACGCGAGCAGGCGCTCGACGTCCTCGCGGACCGTCCTGTCCGGTTCGGCGACCTCGGAGGCCTTCAACGTCGCCTCCTCGATACCGGTGGCCTGAGCGCACATTGGCGATGATCGGCGAAACGCTCAGGTAGTCCAGGGCGGGGCAGCCAGGTGGGGGAGGCGGCTCCCGTCCACCGGTCCCCGTACAGTCAGGCCGTCGCGTGGCCATCGACCGGGATCCCCAGCTCACCGGCGACCGTGGTGAGGGCGGTGCCGAGCGGGAGCGCGATCCGGGTGAGGGCGTGCCGGTCGCCGCGGGTGGCGTCCCGGTTGACGATCAGCACCGGCTTTCCGGCGAGGGCCGCCTGGCGGACGAACCGGAGCCCGGACATCACCGTCAGCGAGGACCCCAGCACCAGCAGGGAGGTGGCCTCGTCGACCAGCTCGCGGCAGTGCTCGACCCGCCGCGGCGGAACGGTCTCGCCGAAGAACACCACGTCCGGCTTGAGGATGCCGCCGCAGATCGCACAGGGCACCACGCAGAAGTCGACGACCTGCTCGTCGGTGAGGTCGGCGTCGCCGTCGGGGTTGATGCCCGCGGCGACCGGATCGAAGCCCGGGTTGGCCTCCTCCAGCCGGCGCGCGAGTTCACGGCGCGGGATGGAGTCGCCGCAGGAGAGACAGCCGACCCGGTCGAGGCTGCCGTGCAGCTCCACGACGTCCTCGCTGCCGGCGGCCTGGTGCAGTCCGTCCACGTTCTGGGTGATCACGCCCGAGAGCAGGCCGTGCCGTCCGAACGCGGCCACGGCCCGGTGCCCGGCGTTGGGACGGGCACGCCCGAAGGTGCGCCACCCGAGATGACTGCGCGCCCAGTACCGGCGGCGGGCCTGGGCGCTCGCGGTGAAGTCCTGGTAGGTCATCGGCGTGTGCCGGCTCAGGCTCCCGCCCTCACCCCGGTAGTCGGGGATGCCCGACTCCGTCGAGATACCGGCCCCGCTGAGCACCAGCACACCGCCGGCGCTCAGCGCGTCGGCGACCGGCTCCAGATCCGTGGTGCCCGCGGGCACATCCCCGGTAGGGGTCCAGCTCACGGTGGGGCGCATGCGCATGCCGCAAGGGTACGGAACCGGCGGCACTCCGTCGTCGCTCATGCCAGGCATCCCGATTTCAGACCCCGGGCATCGCAAAATTGGATCAGGATTACAGGCGGCGATTGGGTCTGATGACCGGCCCATTGTGTCCGTACCGTCGTTGCCATGACCCATCGACCGGCACGCCACCTGGCTCTCGCGCAGCTCGCCAACTCCGTTGGCGACGGCACCTATTACGTCACCTCGGCGCTCTACTTCACGCAGGTCGCCCACCTCGCCCCCGCACGCGTGGGGCTCGGGCTGACGCTCGCCTGGGGCGTCGGCTCACTGGTCGGGGTGCCGCTCGGGCGGCTCGCGGACCGACGCGGCCCGCGCGGCACGTCGGTGCTGCTGGCGCTCGGGACCGCGACCGCGATCGGCTCGTTCCTCCTGGTCCAGGACTTCGCGGCGTTCGTGCTCACGGCCTGCTTCTACGCCGCCGCCCAGTCGGGCCTCGCCGCGGCTCGCCAGGCGCTGCTGGCAGGTCTGGTACCCGCCGGGGAACGCACACGGCTCCTGGCACGCCTGCAGTCGACGCTGAACGGTGGACTTGCGGTGGGCGCGGCTCTCGGCGGCGCCGCGCTGAGCGTGGGGACGGCGTCGGCCTACCGGAGCGTCCTCGTGCTGGACGCCCTGTGCTTCCTGATCTGCGCACTGCTCCTGCTGCGACTGCCCGCCGCGCGGGTCGGGCCCGCCGACGCCGGCACCACCGGTACTACCAGCACCGGCGGCGACCGGCGGCTCGCGGTGCTTCGTGACCGGCCGTACGCCCTCCTCGCGCTGCTCAACGCCGTACTGCTGCTGCGGCTGCCGCTGCTCAGCCTCGCGTTGCCGTTGTGGATCACCGAGCGCACCGGAGCGCCGACCTGGCTGGCATCGGGGCTGTTCGTGCTCAACACCCTCGCGGTGGCGATGCTGCAGGTGCGCACGGCCAGGGCGGTGACCGGGCTCGGCAGTGCCGTCCGGATCGTGCGCCGCTCCGGGCTCGTGATGCTCGCCTCCTGCGCGGTCTTCGCCCTGTCGTCGGGGCGGTCGGCCTGGCTGGCGACCGCGATCATGGTCGCCGGTGCGGTGCTTCAGGTCGTGGCGGAGATGCAGCAGTCGGCCGGTTCCTGGCAGCTGTCGTTCGACCTGGCGCCCGCCGATCGCATGGGGGAGTACCAGGGACTGTTCGGCACCGGCGTGACCGTCGCACGCACGGCGGGCCCGCTGGTGGTGATCTCGCTGCTCCTGGGGTGGGGAGCGGCCGGCTGGCTGGCGCTGGGCGTGCTGATGGCGGTAGCGGCGTACGCGATGGGGCCGGTGGCGCGGCGGGCCGCCCAGCGCCGGACGCCTCGGGTGACTGCCGAGCCGGTCCTCGTGCACTGACCGCCGGCGGCCGGACGCCGCACTGCAACGCCGCACAGATGCCAGGTCGTCAGGCGCGCCCCGTACCGCTCAGACCTTCTGCCGGGTCGAGCGGTACAGCTCTTCGGAGGTGGAGAGCAGTTCGCGCTGCTCGTCCTGCGAACCCACCATCGGCTGCGAGCCGTTGAGGGGCACCTGGGCACTTTCCGGCAGGAACTTGACCGTGATCAGCCCGATGAGACCGGCCAGCATGAGGTAGTACGCGGGCATCAGATCGTCGCCGGAGACGTTCACGAGTGCCGCGGTGACCAGCGGAGTGGTACCGCCGAACGCGGCCACTGCGAAGTTGAAGCCGATGCCCATGGCCGCGTAGCGCACGGCGGTGGGAAAGAGTGCGGGAAGCGTGGCGGCACTCGGCGCGGCGAAGCAGGCCAGCAGCGTCGAGAGGATCAGTACACCGAGGACCGGCGGCCAGGTGCCGTGCATCTTGATCAGCTGGAACGACGGGATGGCCAGGACGATCATCGCCGCCGCCGAGACGGCGTAGACGGGGCGTCGGCCCACACGGTCGCTGAGGCGGCCGATGAAGGTGATCAGCAGCACGATCCACACCATGCCGATGAGGACCAGCACATCGGCCGAGGAACTGGAGCGGTTCAGGGTCTCGGTCTGATAGGTGGGCAGATAGCCGGTCACCATGTAGTTGGTGACGTTGTACAGGAGCACGAGCCCCATGCAGATGAGCAGGGCGGGCCAGTGGTCCTTCACGATGGTTCTGAGCTCGCTCCCTGCCGACGTCTGGGCCAGGTCCTTCTCGTGCTCGTCGAGCTGCTGCTGGAAGGCGGGCGACTCCTCCAGCTTCAGCCGCATGTACAGACCGATGGCGCCCAGCGGCCCCGCGATCAGGAACGGGATGCGCCAGCCCCACGCGAGCATCTGGCCGTCGCTCAGCGCGAGGTTCAACAGGGTGACCAGGGCGGAACCGAGCGCGTAGCCGACGAACGTCCCGAAATCCAGCCAGCTGGACAGGAAACCGCGGCGGCGGTCGGGGGAGTACTCGGCGACGAAGGTGGTGGCTCCGCCGTACTCCCCGCCGGTGGAGAAGCCCTGCACCATGCGGGCGAGCAGCAGCAGGATCGGCGCGGCGATGCCGATCGTCGAATAGCTGGGGATCAGACCGATGGAGAAGGTGCCGATCGCCATCATGATCATGGTGGTGGCGAGCACCTTCTGCCGGCCCAGACGGTCACCGAGCGGCCCGAAGACCAGACCGCCGAGCGGGCGCACCACGAATGCGGCGGCGAACGTCGCGAAGGAGCTGACGACCTGGGCCGCGGGCGAGGCCCCGGGGAAGAACACCTTGCCGATCGTGGCGGCGAGATAGCTGTAGACGCCGAAGTCGAACCATTCCATGCAGTTGCCGAGCGCGGACGCGCCGACCGCGCGCCGCAGCAGCGGCGGCTCGACGACCTGGACGTCCTCCTCGCGCAGCGCACGCCTGCTGCGGCGGAGCCTGCGTGTCAGTTCGTCGCGGACCTGCCGCGGCAGGTCCGCCACATTCTCCCGCGGCCGCTCCTCGCCGGCAGAGCCGGACCGGGGATCTTCGGGGCTCGCATCCACTACCCACGCCACCTTGCTCGATCGTTCGAATCGCCGCACATTTGGCCGTCCGCCTCCGATGGGAGACGGACGACCGATGCGTGAAACAACGCATGCCCACAAGAGCACTGTTCACGCGTGTGCAGCCCTGAACGGGCTCATGGCGTCGTGACGGGCGAGGCGCCGGATTTGATGACGGCGAGGACCCGGATCCGGCCGCTCAGGACGCCTCGACGGCCGTCTTGATCCGCTGTCCGAAGGCGGGCGCGTCCTTGCGTGCCGCGCTCAACGCGAGGCCCACCAGCAGCTTTCCGATGCCGTGGCCTTCGAGCACATTGAAGATCCGCACCTTGGTGGTGCCCGGGCCCGTGGACTCCAGGTCGTAGCCGCCCTCGTCCGCCGTCACGGAGTTCTTGGAGATCTCCGACCAGCGCACGCGGTGCGGAGCTTCGAGCTCGGTGATCCGGAACTTGCGGCCGCTCTTCATGCCGGCGTCCTTGACCGTGCTCGTGAAGACGGTGCCCACCACCGTCGGCCCTTCCGGAGTCTTCGAGATGGTCTGGACCCTCGGGCTGAACTTGGGGTCGTTCGTGCCCTCGGCGAGGAAGGCGAAGACCTCCTCGACGGGGCGGTTGATCTCGGCTGTCGCCTCAAACTGACCGGACACGATTCCTCCTGGGCTGTGATCGCTGGAGTTCCGGCTGAGTGCGGGGGGTGCAAGAGAGTGCAGCATGATGGGCCGAGCGGACATCAGCCTATCTGCGCCGCTTCATGAGCGCTCCTGAAGAACTCCGGCGGTGCGAGCATGTCCCCGATCTAAAATCCCGTAGCCGGTGGACAGCGCAAGCGCTCCGGACACGCACATCCGCAACGCCGTCAAGACTGTTCTGTCCGCTACGACTGTGACCGGGGACCCGACATTGAACTCGACCGGAACGACGAGTGAGGCGGAGCCGGAGGGCTCCGGCACCGGTGTGAGGCCCGCGCGGGCGCTGGCCCGCCTGTCTCTGCTGTGCGTTGCCGGAGGCGTCGCGGCCGTGGCGGCGGGGGCCGGCCAATGGCTGTTCCTGTTGCTGGGCCTGGCCGGGTTCGCCCTGGCCGGTGCGGGCATCTGGTGGGCACTTGCCCACCGGGGAGTCACCCGTCTCCTCGGCGCCCTGCTGGCCGTAGCCGCGCCCATCGGAGTGCTCGTGCTGTACGCGGCCTCGGGCCTGTGGGTCGTGGCGGTGGCCGCTCTCGCGTCGTGGACCGTCGCGCTGGCCTGCGCCCGAAGCGCGCTGCGCCGGCTGCGCAAGCCGCGCGGCATGCGCTCACGCTCGACCAGGGCGCCCCGCCGGGCCGTACTGATCATGAATCCGCGGTCGGGCGGCGGAAAGGTGGGCGAACACGGGCTGGTGGAGCGGGCCGAGAAGCTCGGCGCGCGGGTGATCCTGCTCGACCTGGACGCCGATCCCGACCCGGTGGCGCTGGCCCGCCAGGCCGTGGCCGAGGGCGCGGATCTGCTCGGAGTGGCCGGAGGGGACGGCACCCAGGCGCTGGTGGCGCAGGTGGCCGTCGAGCACGGTCTGCCGTTCATGGTCGTGACCGCCGGAACCCGCAACCATTTCGCCATGGATCTCGGCCTGGACCGAGAGGACCCGGCGAGAAGCCTGGACGCCCTCACGGACGGAGTCGAACTCCGCGTGGATCTGGGCGAGGTGGGCGGCCTGCCGTTCGTCAACACGGCGTCCTTCGGGGCGTACGCGGAGATCGTCCAGAGCCCCGAATACCGGGACGCCAAAGCGTCCACCGCCCTGGACCAACTGCCGGACCTGCTGGCGGGCGCCGCGGGCGCCCCGCTGACCGCGCGGGCCGACGAGGAGCCCCTGGAGGAGCCGCAGGCACTGCTGGTCAGCAACAACCCCTACGTACGGGCGGATCCGCTCGGCGGCGGGCGCAGGCCGCGGCTGGACACCGGCACGCTCGGCGTGATCGGGGTCAAGGTGGGCGGCGCCGCGCAGGCCGCCGAAGTCGCTCTGCTGGGCGAACGGGCCAGCGGTATCACGTCGTTGACGTGCCGTCGCGTCGTGATCGAGTCCGACGAGGAGCGGATACCCGTGGCCGTGGACGGCGAGGCACTCACCCTTCCCACGCCCGTCGTCTGCACGGTGCGGCCGGGCGTCCTGCGGGTACGGGTGCCCAAACACCGTCCGGGTGCGCCGTACGTGGCACCGTCGGTCGACTGGCGCCGCATCGTCCGGCTCGCCTTCGCCAAGACACCCGGCCCGCACAAGAAGAACCAGACCCCCGGCGACAAGCACCAGACCCCCGGCGACAAGCACCAGACCCCCGGCGACAAGCACCAGACCCCCATCGACAAGAACCAGGAGCACAGCGATGACTGACGGCTCGCCGCGCAACCAGCGGGTCCCACGAGGTCTGATGCACGATCTCACCGCCCTCGACCAGGCGCTCTACGAGGCCGTGACGGTCACCAGCACCCCCACGCTGGACTCCGCGCTGCGACGGCTGTCCGCAGCGGCGGACCACTCGAAGATCTCGTTCGCGGTCGCCGGTGCCCTGGCGGTGTGGCCGGGGCGATCACGCCGGGCCGCCGCTCTCGGTGTCGCGGCGATCGGTGTCGCCTCGGCGACGGCCAACCTGCTCGGCAAGCGTCTCGTACGACGGCCACGCCCGCACCGCGCCGTCGACTCGCCCTTTCCGGGACGCCACGTTCCCATGCCGGAATCGGCCTCGTTCCCCTCCGGCCATACGGCTTCGGCAGTGGCCTTCGCCGCGGCCGTCGGCCCCGCTTTCCCGGCGGCCACGGTGCCCCTCGGCCTGCTGGCCTGCGCCGTGGGCTACTCACGGGTCCACACCGGCGTGCACTACCCGGGCGACGTCATCGCGGGCGCCGTACTCGGAACAGGCGCCGCGGCCACGGTACTTGCGGCAGCCGGCTGGAGCGGCCTGAACGGCACGGTGTTCCGCCCCTCGGGTGCGAGGCAGTAACTCCTGCAGTTCCTGGCCGATTTCACACGCGCGTTGGCTGCTTCCCACCCTCCGGACGGTCCAGTTCCGACTTCCACCGGGATCATGAAGATTCTGTGCGGAAAAGATGTTTAAGATCTGGATTCTGTACGGAGAGGAGCGCGCGTGAGCGAACTGGCAGGCCCCAGCTGTCCGGAGTGCGGCAAGCCCCGAGCGGCCGACGGCACCCCGACCTGCTCCTGCGCTCGCCGCGCCTCCGACGTCCACCGGAAGTCCCGTACGGCGGAGGCGGCAGCCGCGGAGGACTTCGATCCGGTGCGCATACGGCCGTTCGTCGACATCGATGCCAACTCCGGTGCGGGGGTGGCCTCTACGGACACAGTCGGGGCCGTAGGCGCGTCCCCGGAGACGGAGACGGAGACGGAGACGGAGACGGCGACGGCGACGGAGGCCGAGACCGAAACGGCCGCCACGTCGAAGTCCGGCGCAGAGTCCCAACAGCCGGACAGCGCAGGAGAATTGCCCGAAGGCACTTCGGCCCGACGCCGACGCCCCAGAGCGCTGGTGGTGACCGGCGTGGGAGCCGCGGCGGCCGTCGTGGTGGCCGGCGGCATCGTCGGAGGCCTGTTCTGGTACGACGGACCCTCGCGGGAGGGGTCCGTGTCCGGGGGTGTGCGGGCCGGGCTGCCGCAGGAGCGGCCTTCAGGGCAGGGCCCGTCGTCCAGCCGCGCGTCCCACACCCCGTCATCCTCGGCGCAGTCCTCCGCGACCACGTCCTCCTCGCCCAGCGCGACCTCGGCCGACGGTCGTGTCGCCCCGACGGGGGCCGACGGACCGAGCGGCAGCGCCCCCGCGGCCACGGCCACCACAACTGCCCCTGGCGCGCCGGTGCCCAGCGTCTCGGACGGCAAGGATCCCATCCTCCGCTTCGGCGACAAGGGACCCGAGGTTGTCGAACTCCAGCTGCGGCTACGGCAGATCGGCTACTACCGCGGGGACGCCGACGGCGACTACGACCGCGACGTGGAGAGCGCGGTCCGCGGCTACCAGCTCACCCGCGTCATCCTCAAGGACGAGTCGGGCGTCTACGGCGTGGCCACCCGGGCCTCGCTCGAAGCCGAGACCAAGGAGCCGTGACGCACGGAGTCCTAGCGCGGCCATGACCATGGTGGCCCGGGGCACTCGTAGCCGTATGAAGAGGACAGCGGCAAGGCAGGTGCTGGCAACGACCGTTGCGCTGACCGTGCTTCCGCTCGGTGCGGCGTGCGATGGTCACGGGGGCGAGCGAGCCGATGCCACGGCCCCGTTCGGGGCCGCCGCCCATGAGGTCTCCGGGAAACGCCTCGTCATCACCACCGACAACGGGATGCGGCTCCGACCCGCCGACGGCCACCGGGTCACCGTCGACCGCCACGCCGATGCCGTCTGGTCCCATCACGACGGCACCTGGACGCTCGACCTCTCCTGCTCGGACCGCGCCCGCGACGACGGATCGTGCCCGCGGATGCCGTACGTGTACGTCCCCGACGGCCTGGGCGTCATCGTCAGCGCGCGCAACGCGGGCGTCGACGTGGCCGGCCTCGACGGTGCTCTGGACGTGACGACGGTCAACGGCGATGTGACGGTGACCCATTCGGGACGCGGGGACGCCGCCGTACATCTGCTCACCCGGAACGGCTCGGTCCGCGCGACGGCGCTCGACGCCGGTCGGCTGCACGCGGAGACCACCAATGGCGACGTGACGCTCGCGTGCACCACCGCGCCGTCGAGCATCGCGGCGACGACCACCAACGGCTCGGTGAACGTCACCGTGCCGCACAACGCACCCGCTTACAGGGTCACTACGGGCACCGACAACGGTCGTGCCGCAGTCACCGTCCCCACGCGGGGCGCCCGGCACGACCGCACGATGACGCTGTCCACGGTCAACGGTGACGTCGCGGCGCGCGAGGGCTGAAGCCGGAGGCGTTCTACGCGGACCGCCGGGCGTACACCTCGATTTCGATCTTCATACGGGGGTCCGCCAGTCCGCACACGAGCATCGTGGCCGCCGGCCGGACAGTGCCGAAGCAGCGGCGCAGGACCGGCCAGCAGGGCTCGAAGTCCTCGCGGTCGGGCAGCAGATAGCGCACGCGTACCACGTCCGCGAAGGTGCACTCCGCCTCGGTCAGCGCGGCTTCGACATTGCGCAGGCACTGCTCGGCCTGCTCCACCACATCGTCGGAGATCGTCATGGTGGAGTAGTCGAACCCGGTGGTCCCGGACACATGCACCCAGTCACCGTCGACCACGGCGCGGGCATAGCCGATCTGCTCCTCGAAGGTCGAGCCGCTGAGGATCGCACGTCGCTCTGTCATACCGCGAACGCTAGGTGACCTGGTCCGATACGTCTAATACGGCCACTGGCATCATCTGATACCTCTATGCGTATGGAGCGCCCCGAACTTCCGCTGCAGCAGCTGCACGCCTTCGTCGTGCTCGCCGAGGAACTGCACTTCGGTCGCGCGGCCGCTCGCCTGGGCATCGCGCAACCGCCGCTCAGCCAGCAGATCCGCCGCCTGGAGGACAAGGTCGGCCACGCGCTGTTCAACCGCGACCCAGGAAGCGTCACGCTCACCCCGGCAGGCCTCGAACTGCTGCCTGTCGCACGGCGGGTGCTCGGTGACCTCGCGCACGGACTGGCCGCGGCCCGGGCCGTCGGCAGCGGCCGCGCCGGCACTCTGCGCATCGGATTCGCCGCCTCCCTCGCCCTGACCGTACTGCCCGGGCTACTGCACACGTATCGGCAGCGATTCCCTCAAGTGACCCTGGACATACGGGAGATGACCACCGCGCCGCAGATCGTCGCCCTGCGCGACAACACGATCGACATCGGCCTGCTGCGCGAACCCGCCGCCGAGGCCGACCTCTCCTTCCGCACGGTGCTCGACGAGCCCTTCGTGGCCGTGCTGCCTGCCGCCCACCCCCTGGCCGCCCAACGAACCGTTCAGCTAAGGAAGTTGGCGAACGAGCCCTTCGTGCTGCTGCCCCGTGCGGTCGGCCCTCAGCTGTACGACCGGATCACCGGTCTGTGCGCCACGGCGGGCTTCACCCCACGGACAACCCAGCACGCCGTGGAGTGGCAGACCGTATGCGCACTCGTGGAGACCGGCCTGGGCGTCTCGCTGGCCCCGGCGAGCATCCGGCGCATCCGCCTGAAAGGCGTCGCCTTCCGCAGGATCGAGCCCGGCACGGCCCGCACGCGAGTCGCCGTGGCCTGGCGGACGAACGACCAAAGTCCCCTGGTGGCGCACCTGTTGGCGGTCGTCAGCAAGGATCCGTCACGGCTACCGCCGTCCGGCCGTGCAAGTCAGGTGAGTGACCTGGGATGAAACGCCGAAGAAGGCGCAACGGGCGCGCACCGCCACCCGCCTCAGTGCCTTCCGTGCCGTCCTCGTCCCGCGTCCTTCTCCCTTCCGCACCCGCAGCTGGCTCGGCGCACGACCGTCACGGGGAGCATCACGGAGACGGGCTCGGCGTCGCGTGCGCCGGTCAGGCGTTTGATCAGCAGCTCGACCGCTTCTTCTCCCATGCGGAGCATGGGCTGGCGCACGGTGGTCAGTGCCGGGCGTACCAGGCGGCTGAGCGGAATGCCGTCGAAGCCCGTCACCACCACGTCCTCCGGGACGCGCAGCCCTTGCTGCTGAAGCGCGTGCAGTGCGCCGACGGCCAGCTGGTCGTTGGCGAACACCAGGGCGTCGGGGCGCTCGCCCTCGCGCGCGAGCAGGACGTCCACGGCGCGTTGCCCCTCGGCCTGGGTCATCATCGCCACCCGCAGATCGGGTTCGTCGCTCACCTGCACCCCGCCCGACCGGCACGCGGCGAGGTATCCGCGGAAACGGGCCTCCACGTCCGGTGACTCCTCGGCGGAACCGATGTAGGCGGGGCGACGCAGGCCGTGGTCCTCGATGAGGTGCCGGGTCAGTTCGTGCTGGCCGTCGAAGTTGGCGACCTCGATGTGGTCCAGATGGTCCAGGTGATCGGTGCCTTCGCGAGGTCCGGCGAGCATCACCACGGGCTGCCGGCGGGAGATCACCTCAAGTTCCTGTGTCGGCACGGTCCGGGCCAGCACGGCGAAGCCGTCGACTCGCCCGGCGACCTTGGCCACCAGACTCTCCGGCCCGCCCTCCAGGGACGCGGCGATCAGCAGCGCGTAGCCGTGGCGGCGTGCTGCCCGTTCCATGCCGCGGATGATCTGGTCCGAGTAGAGCGTCGCCGCGTCCTCCTCCTCGGCCTCGATCGCCTCCGCTTCGGCGTCCGGGTCGGAGTAGTCCGGGAAGCAGAGACCCAGGACGCCCGTGGAGCGGCTGGCGAGCCCGCGGGCGTTGCCGCTCGGCACGTAACCGAGTGCGCGCGCCGCCGCCAGTACGCGCTCACGCGTCTCGACGCGGACGGAGTCGGGGTTGCGGTAGACCCGGGACACGGTGGCGATGGAGACCCCGGACTGCTGGGCGACGTCGTACACCGTGGGGGTAGTGCTCACGAAAAGGGACTCCCGAAGCGACGGGTATGCGCAGGCATACGACTGTAAGCGCATTCATTTTAGGTCCCGCCCCTGGGTCGGGCAAGGGACGGGACCCGTGGGACCGTACGCGCCGACCGGTCAGACGCTGAAGCGCTCCTTGCCCAGCAGCGGCCGCACCCGGGAGCGGAACCCGCCTGTGCGGAACGGGCGTTGGAGCAGTCCGGGGGACAGGTGCTGCGCCAGGGCGGCGGTGATCATCCCCTGGTCCAGGGCGAGTACGACATCGCTGACGCGGCCCGTCGTGACGTCGACGGAGTCGCGGAAGCCGTAGCGGTCGTCGAACGCGCCGAAGTCGCGGTCGAGCCCCCTGAGGTTGGCGACGGCCTCGTCCGGTGCCAGGGGCAGGGCCAGGAAGGAGGCGTGGGGGGTGACCACGCCCAGGCTGTTGTAGCCGTCCTCCTGCATGCCGATCGCGTCGACGCCGTACTCGCGGTAGCCGCCCTCGGGGATGCTCGCGGGGGAGAAGCCCCAGTAGCCGTACCTCTCCTCGATCAGACCGTGCTCGATCTGGCTGCGGATGTAGCGCCGGTGCGTGGTGCCCCACGAGTGCGGCGACCACTCCGGTTCGGGCACGAACAGCGGCACCATCAGGGCCTCGAACATCGAGCCGCCCCAGGTGGGGACGAGCTTGCGGCCGCGGTAGGTGTAGTGGCCCTGCCAGACGCGTACGCCGTCCACGGTGACGTAGCCGCCCTCGGGTTCCTGCTCCTGCCCCATGCCGGGCAGGAGGGTGCGGAAGAGGTGCCAGTAGTGGTCGGTGGGCAGGGTGCCGTCGGCCATGCCGTGGTAACTGGCCATGCGGGGTTCGGTGTTGAGGGCGCCGTAGTGGAATCCGGTGGGCTCGCCCTTGCCGGGCTTGTCGGGCCAGTAGCCGCCGAGGAGTTGACCGGGGCCTGCGACAGGGTCGGCCGCGTCGTAGGGGGTGTAGAAGTACGACCAGTCGGCTCCGGCCGGAAGCCGGGCGATGCGCGGGCGCAGGGCGGGGTCGGCGTCGGCGGCGATCCTGAGGCCGGTGACCAGCCAGGCGTTGTCGACGGTGGACAGGAACGGCCGGACGGCGTCCCCGCTCTCCGGCCATGTCGTCAGCACCGAACCGTCGTGGGCGTCGTACCAGTTGAACCAGAAGCCGTGAGCCCGCTCCAGTCTCTCGACGGTCGCCACGGCGCGTCCCAGACGCTCGTGCATGAGCGAGCCGGAGATGACGCCGAGGCCGGCGGCGGCCACCGTGGACCACAGGCCGCAGCCGATGTTGGTCGGGGAGGTCTGCGGCGAGGGGACGGGCGTGCCGCTGCCGCTGACGTCGATCTTGTCGACGGCCAGGCCGAGTTCCGTGGTCATGGCCGTGATCGAACGGTAGGTCGCCTCGAACCAGGTGCGCAGCAGCGCCGTGTCCGAGCCGGTGCGGGCGCCGGAGGCGGTGGCGGCGAAGGCGGAGGGTCCGGTGGCGCCGACGGCCGCTGCCGATGCGGTGGCGGCCGTGAGGAACCGGCGACGGTTCATACGGGATCAACTCCTCGAAGGGGGACGGCGGGACGGGAGCCGGTGGGTGTCAGGGGCCCACCGGCTCCCGGGCACGGGGGAGGCGCGGAGGTGCGTCGGGCGAGGCGGCGCGGTCAGGCGGCGGCGCGCGGGAACAGGCGGGTGCGGCCGAGGCCGCCGAGCCATTCGGCGGACGGTTTGGCCGTGCGCTCGAAGGTCACGGGATCGACCGCGATGAGGCCGAACGTGGCCGCGTAGGAGCCCCATTCGTAGTTGTCCAGGGCGCTCCAGGCCAGATAGCCCCGGACGTCGAGGCCGTCCTCGACGGCGGAGGCGACGGCCGCGAGTGCGCCCGTGTAGTAGTCGACACGACGTGTGTCGTCGTCGGTCGCGATGCCGTTCTCGGTGACGATCAGTGGCATGTCGCGGCCGATGACGTCGGCGGTGTGGCGCAGCGCCTCGCCCACGGCGGCCGGGTAGTACTCCCACCGCGTCAGGGTGCGTTCGGCGTCCTCGGGTGCGGTGACGGGGCCGTCGGGGCCGATCCTGGTGCGGGTGTAGGACTGGACGCCGATGAAGTCGTCGCCGCGGGCCGCTTCGATGAAGACGTCCTCGCGGGGACGGCGATAGGCGGCGGTGACCTCCTCGGCGCCGGGCAGGGCCTGGTAGACCTGGTTGGCGACGGTCCAGCCCACCTGGATGTCCGCGTTGACGGCCCGAACCACCTTGACCGCGGCGTGGTGCGCGGCGATCACCGCTTCGGTGGTCTCCAGGTCGGGGAACGGCAGCCCCGCGGGCGGGAAGCCCTGCTCGCCCCGCTTGGCGAGACCGGCCATGACGGCGATCATGTTGGGCTCGTTGATGGTGCACACATGGCGTACGCCGTCGGCGATGATCGGCGCGCAGTTCTCGACGTAGCGGGCGAACAACTCCACGGCTCCGTCGGCGGTCCAGCCGCCGAGGTCCTCGAACCACTGCGGCACGGTGAAGTGGTGAAGGGTCACCATGGGCCGCAGTCCGCGGGCCAGGGCGCCGTCCACCATACGGCGGTAGTGCGCGATCTCGGCCCGGGAGAAGGCGCCGGGGGCTGGTTCGATGCGGGCCCACTCGACGCTGAAGCGGTAGTCGGTGAAGCCGAGGCGGACCAGCAGGTCCATGTCCTGCTCCCAGCGGTGATAGCTGTCGCAGGCGTCCAGACTCGGTTCGAGGATGCCCGCCGCCGGGTCGTGTTCCTTGCGCCACCAGTCGCTGTTGACGTTGTTCCCCTCGATCTGGTGGGCGGCGGTGGAGGCACCCCAGAGGAAGCCGTCGGGGAAGCGGAGGGAGGTGTGGGTCATCGTCCGTTTCTGTCTGTGTGAGGGGAGCCGGTTCGTGCGGGCGCGTGGTCGCGGCACGGGGGCCGGTACATGTGCGGGTGCGCCGCGGCTATTTCAGGCCGGCGGTGGCGATGCCCTGGGTGAAGTGGCGTTGCAGGACGGCGAACACGGCCAGGACGGGCAGCACCACCAGCAGCGATCCGGCCATGAGCATGCCGTTGCCGCCTGCGACGGTGCGGTTGGGGTCGTTGGCGAACGTCGCCAGCGCGACCGGCAGCGTGTACTTGCCCGGGTCGTTGGTCGCGACCAGCGGCCAGACGAAGTTGTTCCACGAGCCGAGGAAGGTGAAGATCGTCAACGTGGCCAGGGCCGGTCTGACCAGGGGCAGGACGATGCGCCAGAAGATGTACCACTCGCCGGCGCCGTCGATCCTGGCCGCCTCGAGCAGCTCGTCGGGCACCGACTGCATGAACTGCCGCATCAGGAACACCCCGAAGGCGCTCGCGGCGAACGGCAGCACGAGCCCGGCGTAGGTGTCGATCAGGTTCAGCCCGCTCATCAGCACGTACAGCGGCAGGATCAGCAGGTTGCCCGGCACCATCAGGGCGGCGAGCACCGTGCCGAAGACCTTGGTGCGGCCGGTGAATTCGAGCTTGGCGAGCGCATAGCCGAGCATCGAGCAGAACAGCAGATTGCAGACGGTCACGAGGACGGCCACGATCAGCGAGTTCAGGAAGTAGCGCGGCATGTCCAACTGGTCCAGCAGGACACGGAAGTTGCCGAGCGTCCACTGCGTCGGGAGCCACACCGGAGGGCTGGCCGTCAGGTCCTGTCGCGTCTTGAAGGCGGACAGCGCCATCCACAGGAACGGCGCCGCCATCACCAACAGGCCCAGCGAGGCGAGGAGATACAGCGCGGGCCGGCGCACGCGGCCCTCGTGGCGCCGGACGGCGGGCGCGGACTTGACCGGGGCCGAGGCGGTGGGGGCGCTCATCGGGTGTTGTCCTTCAGCAGGCGGAGCTGGAGCACCGTGATAGCCATGATCACCACGAACAGGACGTACGCCATGGCGCTCGCATAGCCCATGTGGAAGAAGTTGAAGCCCTCCCGGTACATGTCCAGGGACACCGTCAACGTGCCGTTGTCCGGCCCTCCTTGCGTCATCACGAAGGGCTCCTCGAAGACGTTCAGATAGCCGATGGTGGTGATGACGGTGGCGTACAGCAGGGTCGGCCGCAGCAACGGCACGGTGATGCGCCGCAGTTCGTGCCAGGGACCGGCGCCGTCGAGCCGCGCGGCCTCGCGCACCTCGGCGGGGATGGCCTGCAGCCCGGCGATGAACAGCACCATGACCGTGCCGAGGTTCCGCCAGACCGCCAGCAGGATCAGCGACGGCATGGCCCAGGTCTGGGAGCCGAGGAAGTCCGGTGCCTTCGTGCCGAGTTCGGCGGCGACACCGGAGACCAGGCCGTCCGACGGGTCGAGCACGAAGCGCCATACGACGGCCACCGCGACGATCGAGGTGACGACCGGGGCGTAGAAGCCGACCCGGAAGAAGGTGCGGGCCCGGTCGATGCCGTTGTTCAGCAACAGCGCGACCAGCAGGCCGAGCACGATGGTCAGGGGCACACCGACGACGACGAAGTAGGCGGTGTTGAACAGGGCCGTGCGGAACGTGTCGTCGGCGAACAGCTTCGTGTAGTTGTCCAGGCCGACGAACTGCGCCTCCAGCGGCTGGCGGACGTCACGCACACCGAAGTCGGTGAAGCTCATCAAGAGCGTCGCCACGATCGGAAACAGCATGAAGACGCCGAACAGCACGAGGAACGGGGTGGAGAACAGCCAGCCGTGCAGATTGCTCCGGCCCAGTGATCGCCGGCGGCCACCGAACCGCCGTTGCGCGCCCGGCGGTTGGGCACTGCCGCCGCGCCCGGTCTTGGTGACGGCCGCGTCGTGCGCGGCCGATCCGGTCACAAGAGACATGCCGACTAACCCACCAGGCTCTCGATCGCGGACTGCGCCTTGTCCAGGGCCGCCTTCGCGGAGGACTTGCCCTGGGTGACCGACCCGATCGCGTCGTCGACCTTCGAGGTGATCTCGGTCAGCTTCGGCTGGGCGGGCAGCGCCTTCGCGGACTCCATCTGCTTGCGGAACACCTTCATGTCCGCGTCCGTGGCGAGCTCACCCGTCTCCCACGCCCGGGTGTTGGCGGGCAGGTCCTTGGAGCGCTTGTACCAGTCGGCCTGTCCCTTGGCACCGGTCAGGTAGCCGACGAAGTCCTTCGCGGCGGCCTTGTGGGAACTGTCCGCCGAGATGGCGAGACTGGACCCGCCGGCCATGGAGACCGAGGACTCGTCGGCCGGTACGGCGGTCACGGCCCACTTTCCCTTGAGTCCGGGGTAGTTGTCGTTCAGCAGGCCCACCATCCATGGTCCGCTGAAGAACATCGGCACGGCGCCGGTGTTGAAGTCCTTCGTGACGTCGTAGCCCGGCCGGAACACCTTGTCGCTGAGGCCCTTGGTGTAGTAACTGCCGTAGTTCGAGAGGGCCTTGACCGCCGCGGGGCTGTTGACGACGGGCTTGCCGTCGTCGTTGAGGATCGCGCCGCCGGCCGAGTAGAGGAAGGGGTAGAAACTCTGCACGGCGTCGAGTCCGCTCGGCTGGATGGAGAGACCCCACTTGGACCCGGCCTTGTCGTGGTACGCCTCGGCCGCCTTCTGGAGGTCCGCCATGGTGGCGGGGGCGCCGTCGACCCCGGCCTTCTTCGCCAGGTCGGTGCGGTAGAAGAGGACGCGGGTGTCGATGTACCAGGGAACGCCGTAGGCCTTGCCGTCGTAGACGCCCTGATCCCAGGCGGACGAGAAGAAGCCGCCCTGCTTGAAGGCCTTGGTGTCGACCGGCTCCAGCGCCCCCATGTCGGCGAACTCGCCCAGGTAGCTGGAGCCCATCTGCGTCACGTCCGGGAGCTTGCCCGCGGCGGCCGCGGCGACCAGCTTCTGGTGCGCCACGTCCCAGCCGACCGGGGTCACCTTCACGGTGACGTTGGGGTGCGCCTTCTCGTACTCCTTGGCGACGTCGCCGAGCTTCTCTCCCTCGGTCCCCATGGCCCACACGGTCAGCGTCTGCTTCGCGTCGGCGCCCACGTCCTTGCCCCCCGAGCCACCGCATGCGGACAGGGTGAGGGCGGACACCGCCACGAGGGCGAGTGAGGCGGTTCCGGCGGCGCGGTGCATAGAGTGCTCCTCGTCGAGCGTGGCTGATGTATGCGCTGTCTGTAAGCGCATACATGACTGTGTTACACGCGTCGGAGGGCTGGCAAGTGGGTCGTTGATTACGCTCTGGTAACGGCTGGGGGGGAGGAGGGGGCGGGGTCAGGGAGGACGCGGGGTCAGGGAGGATGCGTCAGGACGTGTGCAGGCCCAGGTCGGCCGCGACCGAGTCGGCGCGGACGAAGACCGACACCGGGAACTGCTCGTCGCAGTACTTGTTGCCGGACGACACGATGCCGACGACCTTGCCGCCGCTGATCAGCGGTCCGCCGGAATCGCCGGGGCAGATGCTGTCCGTGGTGCCCGGCCGCGGCATACCGCACAGCATCGCCGCCGGGTCGGTCTCGCTGTCGGTGTACGGCTGGCAGTCGGCGACGGGGGAGAGGGCCAGCTCGGCCTGCTTCAGCCGGGTGGCGGTGGTCTCGGGGCCGGTGCGTCCCCAGCCCAGCACGGTGGCCGTCCGGCCGTCTGCGACCAGAGCCGCGTCCTTTGGCCCTGCCACCGGGACGGTGCGATAGGGCATCGGCCGGTCGAGGGTGAGCACGGCGGCGTCGTAGGCGTAGCCGGGCATGCTGTAGCGGGAGTCCAGCCGATAGGAGGCCACCTTGCGCACCGTGCCGCCCGAGCCGTCCACCTTGGTGCGGCCGCCGATGACCCGCAGCGCGGAGACGTCCCCGGCGTTCGTCACGCAGTGGCCGGCGGTGAGCACCTTGGTGGGCGCGACGAGGGTGCCGCCGCAGAACTGGCTGCCGTCGAGTTCGATCAGCATGGCGTACGGCCATGCCTTGGTCGTGGCCGGGCCGCCGCCCTTCACCGCGGAGGCGGGGGCGGCCGCGGCCCAGAGCCCGGCCGCCGTGAGCGCGGCGGTGACGACGGCCGTGGTGCGCGTTGCGGCACGTGCGGATCTGGCGGTACGGAATGAACGAAACGACATGTCGACTTCCCCCTGAAACCTGAACCCTGAACGGCGTGGGGCGAGGCCCGGACGGGCGTCGCATCCCGTGGTCGGTGGTGAGGACGTGCATTGCGCGCTGTTTGGTTTCAGGGCACAAGTACCAGTTGCGGGAAGGGGGTTGGTCGGCTCGCGGTACTCGACGGGCGAGGTCGAAGGCGGACGGCCCCTGGTCACGTCATGTACCTGATGGGTACGCTTGATCGGTTGGCGGTCGGCGAGTGGAACCAGGGTCACCGTCACGACGGCCCGAGAGGCATACGGGGGACAAATGGGTTACGTGCTACTCGCCGTCGCGGCCGTGGCAGCCGTTCTCAGCGCTGCGATCACCGTGCTCGTACGCCGGGAGCGGCGGCGGATGCCGAGCAGTGCTGACACGCATCAGATCGAAGCGACGGCCACCCAGGGTTTTCGCGATGCGCGCCGGCAGGCTCACGCCTACCACCACTTCGCCGATTCCACGGGTGTGAGCGCGCTGCGGGACCGCGACAACGGCTCGCATTGATCGGTTGGCTCCCCTGTGCCCGTCGGCTTGCTCCAGCAGCCGTCGGGTGGCCAGGCGTCGTAGCTTCAGCCATGCTGGCGCAGGGTGGCACCATTTCCTGTTGTCCGTGACAAGGAGGACCGTATGACGACGGATACGGTCGAACGATTCCTGGCAGCCCTTGATCCGGAGCACCGGGAGGCCGTCGGCGCCAGGCCGCGCGAGGAGCAGGAAGACCTCGCTGCGGCATGGGAGAGGGAGCTGGAAACGGACGACGAGCTGGACACGCTGGACGAGTTGTCCCCGCCGGCGGCGGAGGCCGAGGCGGCCCGCCGCGTCATGGACCGCGGGAACGAGTAGGGCTCCGCTCGGAGGTGACGCCCGTGTCGGCCATGGTCGCCCGGCATCGACTGAAACCGCCGCCGACCGGAAACCACCGCCGACACGGAGCGCCGCGTCGGCGTGATCTTTGAATGACGATCAGGCCTTGCCCTTGCTCACGACGCATCCCACTTCCGTCCGGCGGTCACATCGCGCGCGACGCGCTTCCACTCAACTGCGCCGCCGGGCAGTGGCCAGGCCCATGTGGGGCGTTGTGCCGTGTGCAGGGCCTGGAGGCGGTGGGCGAGGCTGGGGCCCGCGATGGCGGCGCCGTCCGGGACCGCGGTGCCGTGGAGGGTGCGGAGTTCGGCGAAGCGGGTCAGTTCGGCCTCGTAGTGATGCACCGCCTGTTCGGTCTCCGCGGCCACCTCGTCGCTCGGTGCCGCACGTTGCACTTCCAGCAGTGGGGGTGTTGTCGACTCGGCGATCGCCGCTGCGAGCCGTGCGTGACCGTCGAGGATGAGATGGCAGTCCAGTCCGCTGACCCACCACAGCAGAACGGGCGGGAGCGTGCCGTCACGGGCCTGCTTGCGGTACGCCTTCACCCGGCCGTCGTCCGCGGCGGGCATCGGGCGCAGCGGAAGGATCTCCCACGAGCCGGAATGGACGAACCAGTCGATGTACCCGTCCGGATGGCCCTCGACGAGCATGCCGTTCCAGTACTCGGCCTCCGGGGCGCGGAGGTGGTTCCAGCGCAGGAGCAGGCTCTCGCGTGTGAGCAGCCATCGTCCCTCGTGCAGAGGGCCGTCCGGGGCGTCGAGCAGCTGCTGTGCGAACCGGTGAGCCCAGCGGTCGAGTTGGCCGCCCAGCGCCCGTGCCGTGTCGGCCCGCAACGGCGGGACGAGTGAGCGGTAGGCGTCGGTACGCCAGAACTCCACCCCGTAGTTGTCCTCGTCGACCACGGCGAGAAGCACCGGCCGCGACTCCTGAACAAGCAGCAGGCGGCGCTCCGCGGTGAACAGGCACAGCCCCGGTCGCCGAGGCGACCGCACCTCCAGGGCCAGACCTGACCACTGGCCGTCGTCTCCCGCGATATCCGTGCGCCGCATACCCAGACGATAGGCGGTGTCAGTTGACCAACCGGGGCCGCGCGTCACCTCGGCCTGCTTCGGACGATCGGCCGGCGATCTCGTGGATGCTGTTCGGGGGCGACGTCCGGCTTGGGCCTGGGAGTCGGACGGTGGCGCGGAGGCCGCCGGTGGGGCGGGGGGTGAGGTCGAGGGTGCCGTCGTGGGCCTGGACGATGCTGTGCACGATGGCCAGGCCGAGACCGACGCCCGCGTGCTCGTCGGCGCGTATGCGTTCCGTCCCGCGTTGGAAGGGTTCGGTGAGGGCCGGTACCAGTTCAGGTGGGAGCGCGGGGCCCGTGTTCTCGACGCGCAACACGCAGACGTGGGGCCGCTGTTCGGTATGGACCGTGACGGTGCCCCCGGCGGGGAGGTTGTGGACGATCGCGTTCTGGACGAGGTTCGTCACCATGCGCAGGATGAGCGCCGGGGAACCGGCGGTCTGCCCCGGCTCTCCGGTGACGTCGAGCGTGACCCGGCGTTTTTCGGCGAGCGGAAGCAGCGTCTCGACGGCCTCTTCGGCCAGGAGCGAGAGATCCACGGGCTCGCGCGTGAAGCTCCTGCGCCCCGCGCGGCTGAGCAGCAGAAGGGCCTCGGTGAGGTCGATCGCCCGCGAGTTGACGGTACGAAGGCGTTCGATGAGCTCGTCCGGGTCCCGCGTGGGGTCGTTGCGGGCGGTGTCCAGGAGGGTCCGGGAGATCGCCAGCGGGGTGCGCAGTTCGTGGGAGGCGTTCGCGGCGAACCTCTGCTGTTCGCCGACGTGGGATTCCAGTTGTTCGAGCATGGTGTCGAACACGTCGGCCAGTTCACGGAATTCGTCCCGTGGACCGGTCATGGCGATCCGGTGGGACAGCGATCCTTTCGCCGCCTTCCGTGCCGCATGAGCGATCCGCGTGAGCGGCGCGAGCATCCGGCCGGCCAGGACCCATCCTCCGACGAGCCCGAACACCAGCAGGAAGGCCAGCGCTATGGCCGCGGCGGGCGCGAAGCCGCGCAGCATGTCGGAGCGGCTGGGCCCGACGATGATCACTGCGCCGAACGCCTTCTGGATGGCCCGCGGATCGGCTTCCGGCAGCCAGCGCAGCACGAACACCCACACCAGGGCCAGCAGGAGAGCGCCGGCGAGGAAGAGGAAACCGGCATAGCTGAGGGTGAGCTTCCAGCGGGCGCTGAGCTCCCGGCGCCTGTTCATGAGTGCCGCCGGGGTGCGTGGTGTGCGCGGCTGCGGTCGGGTTCCCGCAGCCGCGGACCATGACGTACGGCTTCACTCCGGCAGGAGTCCTCTTCGCTCCGGCAGGGCTCCTCGATCAGCACGCGCATGCCTGGAGCCTAGGCAACGCAACGTATCGCCGCCGTATGCGAAGGAGTGGCTACTCCTCGTCCGCCGTGGTCGCCGGCCTGGTCCGGCCGGGTTCCGGTGGGATCTCCTCCTGGGCGCGGATGTGCAGCACGTCCCCGATGAACAGGTCGTAGATGAGGACGCCGATCACTCCGCCGATCAGTGGTCCGACGATGGGGATCCAGAAATAATTGCTGAAGGCACCCGACAGGGTGCCTGGCATCGCCAGGTCCTGCCAGCCCGCCGCCCAGGTGAACAGCCGTGGGCCGAGGTCGCGGGCGGGGTTGATGGCGTATCCGGCGTTGGCGCCGAAGGACATGCCGATGGCGGCCACGGCGAAGCCGATCAGCAGCGGGCCGAGGTTCGCCTTCACCGCGGTGTTGCGCAGGTCGATCAGAGCGACCACCAGCATCACCAGGAAGGCGGTGCCGACGATCTGGTCGATCAGCGGACCCCAGATCCCGCCGTGGAAGTACGGCGCCGGGAAGGTGCCGAAGATGGAGAACGAGGCGAGGGTGTGCCCGTTGGTCTTGGGGCCCTTCATGGCGTCGTCGAAGGTGTTGATCGCGTCGTGGTAGACGGCGTAGACGAGGGCGGCCCCTGCGAATGCCCCGACCAGTTGGGAGATCCAGTAGGGGAGGACCTTGGGCCAGGGGAACTTGCGGCGCACGGCGAACGCCAGCGTCACCGCCGGGTTGATGTGCGCGCCGCTGACCCCGCCGGCCACGTACACGCCGAAGACGACCGCCATCGCCCAGCCCCAGGTGATCAGCAGCCAGTCACCTGCGCCGAGGAAGAATGTCGTGGGCCCGGATGTGCGGCCCGACCCTGGGAGGGCGGCGACCGCCATCGCCACCACACCGCAACCAAAGGCGATCAGGACGAAGGTGCCCAGAAACTCCGCCAGGCACTCACCCCACAAGCCACCCCGGCGCCTGAGCCGGGACGGCTTGAGCAGGGGCTGGATCTCTACGGCCATGTGATCCTCCCGATGTGCGGTTGTGCGCCACGCCGAAGCGCGGTTTGTCTTGTCATAACCCCACTGGACGGCTGCGGCAAGTTCAACGGGCTGCTCACCGGTACCACGGCCGATCGACCTCGGCAGGGTCGTACGCCGCCGGAGGTGAGTGCGCTCGGGGAGAGCCGGCAGCAGATCGGCGAGCCGACGCCAGGCGACGCCACGTACCGTTTCCAGGGCGGCCGACGGTACGGCCGCAACATCGACGTTGACTGTTGCAATATGCAATAGGCTACTCCCGGGTCGGCCGTGCGGCACAGGTGTGTGCGGCGTTCCGTTCACGCGAACCCGGTCCCGCGATCCCGCGGAAGGTTCACACGACGGACCCGCCCCAGCGCCGGTCCGCCTGCTCCCAGGCCTCGTCCCACAGACGCATACGGCGCCGGCCCAGTCCCGCCTGTACGCACTGGACGCCGATGAGCACCACCACGCCCGCACCGCCCGCTGCCGTGAGGCCGACCATGGCGGACTGGAACATCGCATTCGTGGGGGACAGGGGCTCGGCCGTCAGCTGGTTCCGGTCGTTCGTCCACACCCTGACCCGGTCACCCGGGGCGGCCCCCGCCTTCACCCGGGTACGGCCCGTGTGCGGGTGTCCGTCCGCGCCTGTCCAGCGGACCGTCGCCTGTACCCGGCGATCGCTCGTGGGACTCGTCGTGGCCTCGGACTTCGCCGGTTTCACCACCACCGCGGAGACCGGCCGGTGCTCGGCCCGCATCCGGTCGTAGCCCTCGTCGGCTGCACTGCCCGTCACCCACGCCGCCGCCAGGCCGCCCGCTATGGCGCACACCCAGGCCGCGAGGATGATCCACGCTTCCACGACGTCGATACGCCGTCGCAGCGGATTGCTCCGCCACCTCCACATCCGCACGGTCGCGCGGCTCATTGTCGCCACGGGCCGACACCCCCTCGAGAGTCCCGGCGGCACCCTTCTCGGATGTTGCCCTGTGCAATGGTTCCTGAGCGACTGCTACCCGCGGCGGCTCAGCCGAACCCGGCGGCGCCGAAACTCACCGGTCCGCCGGGCTTCCTCGCGGGCCCTCAGCGCGGGGTGGTGGGCGCCGCCTCCCACTGGGCGACCGTGCCGGGCGGCATGCCCGGGATGAAGCCGGTCTCGGGCGGTGTCCCCTGGGTGTGCGAGGCGTCCAGGGTGAGGCGGGAGACGATGCGGTAGCGGTCGCCGCGGTACACGGAGTGGACGTACTCCACGGGCCGACCCTCGGTGTCGTTGGTGAGGCGCTCGAAGAGCAGGGCGGGGGAGAGGTGGGGGACCTCCAGGAGCCGGCCCTCGGCCTGGCTGACCACGGTGGGCTCGATGGTCTGCACGGCGTCGCGCACCTGGACCCGGTGCCGCTCGCGCAGATGCTCGTACAGATCGCCGCTTTCCAGCTCCTGAGCGGTGAGCGCGGGCACCAAGTCCGCGCGGATGTGGAGGTGTTCGATGGCCATCGGGGCGCCGTCGACGAGGCGCAGCCGGGCCGCGTAGACGATGTCGGCGGCGGGGGAGAGGCTGAGCTTGCGGCCCACGCGGGCGCCGGCCGCGATGGTGGTGAACTCCAGCAGGCGGCTGGACCAGGTGCCGGACGCCTGCGGGAGGGTCATGCCGTGGGAGTCGGAGACGAGTTCCTGGGTGATCTTCTCGGGTGCCACGAACATGCCGCGGCCGTGCTCTCGTACGAGGAGTCCCGCCGCCACGAGTTCGTCGACCGCCGCCCGCAGGGTCGGCCGGGACACGCTCAGATCGGCGCACAGGGTCCGCTCGGAGGGGATGGCGTCTCCGGGGCGCAGTGACTCGATCAGCTGCAGGATGTGGTCCCGCACCCGCTCGCGCTTGAGGACCGCTCCCGAGTCGCCAGCCGTCATGTCGCCCGCTCCTGCCCGCCGTGCGTGAACTTTACCTGACCAGTCTCGCTGACTGGTCTCCCCGACCCTTTACCACTGGCTGCCACTGGTCAAGTGCAGTGTAGACGTCCCCTGACGCCGACAGCCGCGTCACAGGGCTGCATCCCGCTCAAAGTCAGTGTGAGCGCGAGGGGTTGACGCCTCTATTGGTCTATGCCACCTTCATCCACCACCGACAGGTCACCTGTCCAGTTGCTCAACTGGTCAGTTCGTTTGGTGCTTTCCCTTCAGAGGTGAACTGTGAAGCTCCGCATGCTTGCAGGTGTGTCCGCGCTGGTGATCGCTGGAGGCCTCAGTGCCTGCAGCGGCGGCTCCGGATCGTCCGGCGACTCCGCCGACGGCACGACGACGATCGACGTATGGCTCATGCGCGACAGCATCTCCGCGCAGTTCCAGAAGGAGTTCGTCAAGGGATTCGAGGCGGCCCACCCGCACATCAAGGCGAAGGTGCAGATCCAGGAGTGGGACGGCATCGGGGAGAAGGTGACCGCCGCCCTCGCCAGCAACGACGCCCCCGACGTCATCGAGACAGGCAACACCCAGGTTGCCCAGTTCGCCCAGAGCGGCGGCCTGCTCGACCTCAGCGACAAGGTCGACGAACTCGGCGGAAGCCACTGGCTCAAGGGCCTGGCCGAACCGGGAGCGTACAAGGGCAAGCAGTACGGCATTCCCTACTACGCGGCCAACCGCGTCGTGATCTACCGCAAGGACCTCTTCAAGAAGGCAGGCATCGACCCCGCCGCCATCAAGAGCCGCGACCAGTGGCTCGCGGCCACCAAGAAGCTCAACTCCTCCGGCACGCAGGGCATCTACCTGCCGGGCCAGATGTGGTACGCCCTCGCCGGATTCATCTGGGACGAGGGCGGCGACCTCGCCACTCAGTCAGGCGGCACCTGGAAGGGCACCCTCGACACGCCGCAGGCGCTGCGCGGCATGGACTTCTACAAGAAGCTCCAAGCCCTCGGCAAGGGCCCCAAGGATTCCGACGAGGCCGAGCCGCCCCAGGGCGAGGTCATGGCCAAGGGGCAGGTGGCGCAGATCATCTCGACGCCCGGCGGAGCCAACGTGGTCACCCAGAACAATCCCGAACTCAAGGGAAAGATCGGCTTCTTCCCGATCCCCGGCAAGACCGCCGCGCGCCCCGGTTCGGTGTTCATTGGCGGCTCCGACCTCGTCATCCCGGCCGCGTCCGGCAAGCAGGACGCCGCCTTCACGTTCGTCAAGGACCTCACCGGCGACGCCTGGCAGCGCAAGCTGGCCGTCGCCATGAGCTACGTACCGAACAGGACGACCCTGGCCGACGCCGTCGCCTCGGACCCGGGCGCCTCCGCCATGGCGGTGGGTGCCGCCGTCGGACGGGCGACGCCCAACACCCCCGGCTGGGCCGCCGTCGAGGCCAAGAACCCCATCAAGGACTACATGACCGCGGTGCTCACGGGCGCCGACGAGACGGCGGAGGCGGCCAGGAGCTCCGCCGCGATCACCGCCGCCATGAAGGGCGGCTCCTGAGCCGTGACGGCCGGCGCCACACCCCCGTGGCGCCGGCATCCCTGCCCGCACCGAGAGGAGAGGACACCGTGTCCGTCACCCGGGAACACAGCGCGGCGCCGGCCCGGGTCCGGCTCCGCCGGCCCACACAGCGCCCCGTGCGGCCGCAGCCGAGCGGCGTACGACAGCGCCGGGGCGCGGGAGCATGGCCCTACCTGCTGGCCGCTCCCACGGTCCTGGGCATGCTGTACCTGCTGGTGTACCCGCTCGCCCGCGCGATCCTGATCTCGCTGCAGGACTTCCAGCTGCGTCAACTCATCCTCGGCCACGCCAAGTTCGTGGGTCTGCGCAACTACCGGACGCTGCTGACCGACGAGCGCTTCTGGCAGGTCGTGCGCCGCACCTTCCTGTTCATGGCCGTCAACGTCGTCCTCATCATGCTGATCGCCACCCTGGTCGCCCTGCTCGTCGAACGGCTCGGCAGCCGGTGGCGGCTGGCGCTGCTCAGCGCGCTCGTCCTGGCCTGGGCGATGCCGGTCATCGCCGCCACCACCGTCTTCCAGTGGCTGTTCCACTCCGAGTTCGGCATCGTCAACTGGGCCCTGACACGACTGGGGTTCAGCTCCTTCGAACGCTATCCGTGGTTCGCCCACGGTCCGGCCGCCTTCACGATCCTGGTGCTGCTGATCGTCTGGCAGTCGGTTCCCTTCGCGGCCATCACCCTGTACTCGGCCCTGACGACCGTGCCGTCCGAGCTGTACGAGTCGGCCCGCATCGACGGCGCCTCGGCCGGCCGCATCTTCCGCGCCGTCACCTTCCCCATGATCCGCCCGATCTTCATGCTGGTGTTCTCGCTGGAGGTCATCTGGACCTTAAGGCGTTCGTGCAGATCTGGGTGATGACCAACGGCGGTCCTGGAGACGCCACCACCATCCTGCCCGTCTACGCCGTCCAGACCGCCCTGTCCAGCCAGCGCTACGACCTCGGCTCCGCGGCCTCGATGGTCAGCGTGCTGTTGATGGCCGGCGTGCTCGTCCTCTACTTCCGCCAGATGTTCCGACAGGAGGGCGAGGCCCTGTGAGCACCGCACGACTCCGCCTCCGACGCGTCCCCCTGCACGCGGCCGCCGTCGTGACGATCGTCCTGTGCCTCTTCCCCGTCTACTGGATGATCACCACCGCGTTCAAGCCCAACCGGGACATCCAGTCCGCGAGCCCCCAACTCCTGCCGCACACCTGGACGTTGGACCACTTCCGTACCGCCGTCGACGCCGACGGATTCGCACTGTTCTGGCGCAACAGCATCCTCGTGACCCTGAGCGCCGTCCTGCTCGCCCTGATCGTGGCACTCGGCGCGTCCTTCGCGGTCGCCCGCATGCGCTGGCGCGGCAGGCGCCAGTTCATGCTGATGGTCTTCGTCGCGCAGATGGCGCCGTGGGAAGCACTGATCATCCCCGTCTACATCATCTCCCGCGACACCGGAATGCTCGACCGGCTGCCCACCCTGACCCTCGTCTACTTCATGATGACGCTGCCGTTCACCATCGTCGTGCTGCGCGGATTCATCGCCGCGATCCCGCAGGAGCTGGAGGAGGCGGCACAGGTCGACGGCTGCACCCGTATGCGCGCCTTCCGCCACATCACCTTCCCGCTGCTCGCCCCCGGCCTGATGGCGACCTCACTGTTCGGCTACGTCACCGCCTGGAACGAGTTCGCCTACGCCAACTTCCTGATCATCAAGCACCAGGACAGCCGCACCCTGCCGGTCTGGCTGTCCTCCTTCCAGAACGTCTTCGGCACGGACTGGGGCGCCACCATGGCCGCCTCCACCCTCTTCGCGCTCCCCGCACTCGTCGTGTTCCTGCTCCTCCAGCGCCATGTGACCTCCGGCTTCGCCGCCGGCGCCGTCAAGGGCTGATCCTCCCGCGCCCTCTGCACCTGCGCACTCCTCCTCAACGCGACCCCCGGAGACAGCCCGTGATCACGCCCCCACCCCACACCACCCTTCTGCCCCGCCCCACCAAGTCCCGCTTCAAATCAGGTCACTTCACCCTCACCCAGGAGACCTGCCTGCGCGTCGGCAAGGGCGCCGAACCGGCGGCCGACCTGCTGCGCACCACCCTGGCAGCCGCCACCGGGCTGCCGCTGAGGACGGCCGCCGACGGAGCCGTCGTACTCGCCCTCGACTCCGCCCTGACCGGTCTGGGCGGCGAGGGCTACGGGCTGACGATCGGACCCGAATCCGTACTGCTGCGGGCCCGAGAGGTCACCGGGCTGCTGCGCGGTGTGCAGACCATCCGCCAACTCCTGCCCGCACAGGCCCTGTCGGCCGCGCCGCAACGCGACACGCCCTGGTCGCTGCCCTGCGCGGAGATCACCGACCTGCCGCACCGGCCCTGGCGCGGAGCCATGCTCGACGTGGCCCGCCACTTCCAGCCCCTGCCATTTCTGCTGCGCTACGTCGACCTGCTCGCCCTGCACAAGATCAATGTGTTCCATCTGCACCTGACGGACGACCAGGGCTGGCGGATGCCCGTCGCCGCCTATCCCAAGCTCACCGAGATCGGCGGCCACCGACTCCAGTCCCTGATCGGCCCGACCGGGGAGCGCTACGACGGCGTACCGCACGGCGGTGCCTACACGCGGGCGGAGCTTGCCCGGCTCGTCGAGTACGCGGCGGCACGCGGCATCACGGTCATGCCCGAGATCGAGATGCCTGGCCACACCCGGGCCGCCCTGGCCGCCTACCCGCACCTGGGCAACCACCCCGACCGCGTCCTGGACGTGTGGACCAGGTGGGGAGTGTGCGACACCATCCTGGGACTCCACGACGAGGTGTTCGACTTCTGCCGCACCGTGCTGGACGAAGTCATGGACGTCTTCCCCTCCCACCACATCCACGTTGGCGGGGACGAGTGCCCCCTCACCGAATGGACACAGAGCTCGGTGGCCGCCACCCGCCTGCGGGAGACCGGACTGAGCGACAGCACCGCGCTGCACCGCTGGTTCCTCGGCGAGGTCGGCGCGCATCTCAGGCTCAACGGGCGGCAGCCGGTCGGGTGGGCCGAGACCGGCACGGAACTGCCGGACGGCTTCACGGTGATGGCCTGGCGTGACCCCGCGCACGCCCTCGCCGCCGCGGGCCGCGGCCACCAGGTGATCAACTCCTACCACCGTGCCACGTACTTCGACTACCCGCAGACATCCGCGGCCGACGAACCGGCAGGCCAGCCCGGAGGCGTCGTCAGCCTGCGGGACACCCACGGTTACGAGCCCGTACCCGAGGGCGCCACCCCGGAGGCCGCCGCGCGCGTCCTGGGCACCCAGGCCCAGCTGTGGACCGAGTACGCCACCACCCGTGAACGCGTCGAATACCTCACCTTCCCCCGCCTGTGCGCCCTGGCCGACGGCAGTTGGAGCGGACCCACTCCGTGGACCGACTTCACCTCGCGCCTGCGCGGGCACACCGCACGCCTCGATGCCCTCGGCATCAGCCGACACCCCTGATCCGCACCCTCACCCGAAGGTCAGACCCCCTCCGGAAGGAACAGCATGAATACGCATCCCACCCCCAGCAGATGGCGCGTCGCCGCAGCGGCAGCCGTGGCGATGGCCACCGCGGCCGGCGGACTCGCCGCCCTGTCCGGCACGGCGCGGGCGGCCGATGAACCCGTGACCGTCCAGTACCGCACCAGCGCCACAGGCGCCACGGCCGACCAGTCCGAGCCCTGGATCAAGGTCAAGAACACCGGCGCGAGCACCGTCCAGCTCTCCGGCGTCAAGGTGCGCTACTACTTCAAGGCCGACTCCAGCAGCGCCAGTTACCGCTTCGCCTGCTCGTGGGCAGTCAAGGGCTGCGCCAACATCACCGGCACCTTCGGCACCCTGGCCCACCCCACCGCCACCGCCGACCGCTACCTGGACATCGGCTTCACCTCGGGGGCGGGCAGCCTCGCCCCTGGCGCGGACACCGGCGACATGCAGCTGCGGTTCTACCGCTCCGACTGGCAGCCGCTCAAGCAGAGCGACGACTACTCCTTCGGCGCCTCCCAGACGTCGTACGCGAACTGGCCCAACATCACCGCCCAGTTGGCGGGCAGCACGGTGTGGGGCGCGGCCCCCGAGGGCAACGACCCGGGCGACCCGCCCACGGACCCCCCGGCCGACGGGCAGAGCCTGTTCGACGACTTCAACTACTCCACCTCCAGCGACCCGAAGATCTCGGAGAACGGCTGGAACGTCCGCTCCAACTCGGGCGGGCCCGGAGTGCCCGGAGCCACCTGGTCCCCGGAGAACGTCACCTTCGCCAGCACGGGCGGCAACTCCGTGATGAACCTGCGGACTTCGACCGCCGGCACCGCGGAGAGCACCAAGCAGACCGAAGTCGTCACCAAGGCGATGAAGTTCAAGAACGGCACGTACGCCGCGCGGGTCAACTTCTCCGACGCCCCCGTGTCCGGCCCCGACGGCGACCACCTCGTCGAGACCTTCTTCACCATCAACGACCTCACGGCGCCGATGGCCGACGACTACTCGGAGTACGACTTCGAGTACCTGCCCAACGGAGGCTGGGGCGAGTCGTCGAACATCCTGTACACGACGTCCTGGGAGACCTACAACCCGGACCCGTGGCAGGCGGTCAACCAGCACACCGAGGGCCGGCAGAGCTACGCCGGCTGGCACGATCTGCTGCTGACCATCGACAACAGCAGCATCAAGTACTACATCGACGGCCAGCTCTTCGGCACCCATGACGCCACGTACCTGCCCGAGCGGCCCATGTCGATCAACTTCAACCAGTGGCTGATCGACCTCGCCGGCCAGACCAGCACGACCGCCCGCTCCTACGACGAGAAGGTCGACTACGTCCTCCACGTCAAGGACCAGGTCCTGACCCCGGCCCAGGTCACGGCAAAGATCAACGCATACCGTTCCGCGGGCACCACGTTCGAGGACACGGTGTCCGGCAGCTGAGGTACGTCCTTTTCACGGGGTCCGGTACGCGCAGCCGGCAGCCCCACGCGCTCATGGCGTGGGCGGCGCGTACCGGACCCTGGCGGGAAGCGTGCGCCCCAGGCGCGCGAGCGGGGACACGGCCATCAGCGCGGGCGACAGCAACATGCCCGCCGCTGCGACCAGGAGGCTGCTGCGCGTGCCCCACGCTTCCGCGAGAAAGCCACCGAGGAGCGAGCCGAGCGGGGTCATCCCCATGCCGACGCAGTTGATCGTCGCGGCCGCGCGGCCTTGCATCGCGTCCGGCGTGACGGTCTGCCGTACGGCCATGATGGTGACGTTCACCAGCTGGCCGAAGGTCCCGAAGACGAAGTTGACGGCGAGCAGCGCCGAAACCGTCGCACCGGACGAGCCGTGCAGTGCGGGCACGCACAGGAACGCGCCGTCGCCGAGCGCCGCCGCGGACACGAGCACGACGCCGTACCCGAACCGGCGCGGCAGACGGGCAGCCAGCAGCGAGCCGAGGAGCGCGCCCGGGCCCGTCGCCGCGAGCGCCAGCCCGACGGCGGTGCCCGACAGGTGCAGATCGCGTGGCAGGAAGAGCAGATAGACGGTCATGACTGCCGCGAAGAAGAACTGGAAGGTGGCCGACGCGAAGCACACGGTACGCAGCGAGCCGTCGCGCACAACGAAGCAGAGGCCCTCATGGATCAACCGCCAGACCCGGGGAGGGTGTTCCGGGCGATCCGGTACGTTCTCGCCGCGCCCGCTCCGGCGGATCGACAGGAACGACAGAGCGAAGAACACGGCGCTGGACGCCGCCGCGATCGGAGCCGACAGCACGGACACCAGCGCACCGCCGAGTGCCGGACCGCCGATCTGCGCGGCGGAACGACTGCCCTCCAGCGCGCTGTTGCCGCGCACCAACTGACCGCGATCCACCAGCCGTACCAAAGACGCCTGGTACGCCACGTCGAAGACCACGGACAGAGCCCCGACAGCGAACGCGACCACGAGCAGCGCCGGCAGCCCGAGCCAACCGAGAAGCCCGGCCACGGCAGCGGCACCCAGGGCCAGTGTCCGGCCGGCGTCCGCCAGCACCATCAAAGTGCGCGTCCTCAACCGGTCCACCCATGCCCCGACGAAGAGCGAGAGCAGAAGGATCGGCGCCTGTCCCACGGCGCGCAGGGCGCCCAACTGGCCGGCGCCGGCATGGAGCGTCAGGACGGCGAACAGCGGAAGCACCACGAGGCTTGCCTGTTCGCCCAGTTGGGACATCGTCTGCCCCACCCAGAGCCTGCGGAAGTCGCCGTCCCGCCACAGGCTCGACGAAACAGGCCGAACGGAGTCGGACACGCCAGGAGAAGAGGACGGCACAGGGGAGACCTCTCGGACGCAGTGACAGGCACACCGCATGACCGAAATGCCGGTGGTGCACAGGGCGTTCGGACGTCCTGTGCACCACCGGTGCCGCGAAAGGGCTGCTGTCAGCGGGCCGCTATTTGTCCTCGGCCGTGACCGCCGACGCGTACACGAGGGCGACGCGGTGGTTGTACTGGAGGGTGTACATCGGCTTGGCGCCGATGACGACCTTGCCGCTGGAGGGGAAGAAGTCGTCCGTGAGGGCCGGGGGCCGGGTGGCGACGTAGGCCTGGCCGGGCGGGACGGTGTACATGCTCAGCGGGGCCTGGGTGGAGGGGGACAGGCCCGAGGGGTACTCGGAGGCGTCGGGGTAGCTGGAGCCGTACACCGCGACCGGGGAGGTACCGGCGGCCTTGATCACCTGCACGCCGTGCGCCGGGGCCGTGTTGCAGCCGTGCGGGTTGTAGAACCACACCTTCGAGCCGCTGTACCAGATGGCGGTCCAGTCGCCGTCCCGGTCGGCGACGACGAACTGCTGTCCCGACTGCGCGGTGCTGCCCCAGTCGTTGATCCGGTCCGTACCGGCCGCGCCCGGGTGGATCGCCTGGTCCCCGAAGAGCGGGGCGCTGTCGCTGGGTGCGGTGCGCAGATAGACGAAGTCGGACGCCTGCGTGGTCTCGGTGCACGCGGTGGTGGCGCCGGTGGGGTCGTCGGACGGGCAGATCTGGACGGTCTGCCGGTTGGCCTCGAAGCCGGGAGCGATGGTGACCACCGAGCCGACGGGACCGACCCCGTGCCGTCCGGTGTGCACCCCGAGCAGGTTCATGAAGTGGTTCCAGTCCCAGGACGGGCCCGGGTCCCAGTGCATCCCGGCGACGAGGGAGGAGTTCGGACCGGCAACGTTGTCGTGGCCGATGATGTGCTGACGGTCGAGCGGGATGTCGTACCGGTCGGCGAGGTATTTCACCAGGTCGGCCGTGGCCTCGTACTGCGCCTCGGTGTACCAGGTGGCGCCGTGCGAGGCGTAGCCCTCGTGCTCGATGCCGATCGAGTGCATGTTGGTGGAGTAGTTGCCCGCGTGGAAGGCCAGGTCCTTCGTGGGCACCATCTGTGTCACCGCGCCGTCCGAGGAGCGCATCACGTAGTGCGCGGCGCTGCCGCCCGCCGTCTGGAAGGCCGAGATGGCGGCGTCGTAGGAGCTCTCCGTGTCGTGTATGACGATGGTGTCGATACGGATGCCGTCGGCGGGACGGTCGGAGACCTGGCCGTTGGACGGAGACGCCGGGACGAAGGTGCAGTCCACGGTGGCGGGACATTCGGTGTTCGTGTCCGCCGCCGACTTCAGATGCAGGTCGGCCAACTGGCCGGTGGCCGGGCGGACTTCGCTGTCGGCCTGGAGCGTGACGCGTTCGCCGTCCTCCGTGGTGCGCGCGGCGCCCTCCTTCATCGTGGCGAAGACCCGGTTGGCGTAGGCGGCGGCACCCTGTCGCTGAGTGGACTGGCTGTACCGGGCCACGGCCGCATACCAGTTGTCGGGTTCGGCGGACGTGCTGCCGATGGCCTTCTTCTGGTACGAGGCGATCAGCGCCGCCCCGCCGCGGATGTTGGCGGACGGATCGGTGCGCAGCTTTTCGGCGGACAGGCCGGTGAGCTTCGCCGCCGCCTGGAGGGTGTGCAGGGCGGGGTCCGCGGCCATCGAGGCCAGATTCCCGCGACCTGCCGCGCCCGCGTCGCCCGAGGCCAGCATGGCGGGGGTGACGTCCGTCAGGTGCATCGGCCCGTAGCCGCCGTCCGTGCTGTGCTGCCCGGAGTGCGCGTCCCAGGCGGACTCCTGGTACGCCACCGCCATCAGCACCTGGCGCGGGACCTGGTACTCGTGGGCGGCGCTCGCGAAGTCCTGCGCCAGGGTGGTCGACGGAGAGTCGGTGTCGTCGGTGGCCAGTGCCGTCACCGGCACGGCCATCGCCCCCGCGACGACCAGCGTGGCACCCGCCGCGATCAGCGCACGACGGCGGAGCCGCGACGCGTTGCCGTGCCCGGCATCTCTAGTGGTCATGTATCAGTCCCCGAAGCTGAAGAGAATTCAATGAGCGGGATCGACCGGGCCGGTGCACGCATGGCTGCGAGCTTCGGTGAAGCCATGTCCTCGCCACTTCGGAGGTGGATGATCCTCCTCCGGGCGAACCGGCGTCAACCTCGGCTGATGGAAGGAGACTTGACGGCTCAGTTCGCCGCCGGCGGGTGCGGGGGGTGGGGATGCGGTGGGTGTGGCGGCGGCGCCGGGATGCTGGACAGGCCGGGTGCGTCCTCCGGCCAGACCAGCAGGACCGGGCAGGGGGCGTGGTCCACGACGAATCGGCCGTGATGACCCAGGCTCTTGGGTCCCAGGCGGCTGCGGTTGCCGTCCCGGGCCACGATCAGCAGCTCCGCGTCCTCGGCGGCGGCGACCACTTCCCGTTCGACACGGCCGGTGCGCTCGACGCGGGTGCACGGGCGGCCGAGCCGGTCGGCCGCCTGCTGCAGCATTTCGCTCGCGGCTTCGGCGGCGAGTTGCTCCACCCGGGGTCCCGGATCGTGTTCGGGGTGGCCACGTCCGAGCAGCCCCGCGAACGCACCGTGCGCGATGGCCGGGAGCTGTTCGTCGGCCACATGCAGCAGCACGACCTCCGACCCCTCGGGCGTGTGGGCGCGCGCCGCGTCCACACAGGCGGGCCAGGTGCCCTCGACGATCCAGACGACGACGGTCATACGGTTCAGCCTCCGGCCTCACGCTCGGCTCCGGTCGCCGGAGGCCGGGACGAACGAACTGTGTCGGCCCCCGCTCAGTGTCGTGATCGCGCACGATACGCGCTCGGTGGTGATCCGGCACGCAGCCGACGACGGCCGTACGAGTGCTCGCACTGCCGCCGATGCCCCTGCCCGGAGTGCGACTCAGCCCCCCTGCGCGGCGAGTTGTTCCACCACCGCGCCGAGCAGCGGGGCAGGCGGGTGCAGCGCGTGCAGTGCGGCGATCTTCGCGGGCAGGGGCTGCGCCGAGGTCACGACGCGCCACATCTCCAGCTTGACCGGGTTGTCCGTCTGGGCCGCGGTGAGAATGCGCTCGATGTTCGCCGTGGAGTGGTCCGCGCTCACCGGTGCCGTGAGCTTCACCTCGACGGTCGTCACGCTCGTCGTGTCGGCCCGCAGGGTGATGCTGAACCGCCCTGCCTCGCCGGTGAGTTCGGCCGGGCGCCCGTCGACCAGGGGCGGTCCGGAGGGCAGGTCAGCGAGGAAGGTGACGGTCCAGGTGCGCGCGGCGGGGACGATGCCTGCCGGACCCTCGGCCGCGCCGATGGTCAGCCGAGCCCGGTCGGCGTCCCACTCCAGCAGCGTGGTGACCGTACGAAGGTTCGTACCGTCGCCCTGCCCGTCGTCCTCGACCAGGGTGAAGGATCCGCTGTCCGTCGGCGCGACGAGCACTTCGAGGTGCTCGGGATTGCGGGTGGCGTCCAGGTCCTGCTCGCCGGCCAGGGGGAGGATGCCGCCGCTGCGCAGCAGGGCGGGCACGCCTGCCAGGTCCCGGTGCAGTTCCACCTGGCGGTCGCCGCTGTAGACGGTGCCGGTGAAGATGTCGGTCCAGGTGCCCGGTGGCAGCCACGCCGAGGTGGAGCCGAGCAAGGTCACGGGATCCCGGGGCGAGGTGACGGGGGCGACGATCAGCTCGCTGCCGAAGGAGAACTGGTTGGGGACCTGGTACGCCTCCTCGCGGTCGGGTTCGAGGTGGTACATCGGACGCACCAGCGGCAGGCCCATGGCGGCGCGGTGGTTCATGGTGTGCAGATACGGCACGAGCCGGTGCCGGAGGCGCAGCGCCTCGCCCATCGCGTGCCGGGCTTCGAGGGGGAACTGCCAGGGCTCCTTGCGGATGAAGGGGTTGTTCGCCGAGTGCAGCCTCAAGACGGGTGAGAAGACGCCGAGTTGCAGCCAGCGCGTGGCGAGCTCGTCGTCCCGGACTCCGCGCGTGTGCCCGCCGATGTCGTGACTCCACCAGCTGTAGCCGATGTTGGCGGCGGTGGCCGTGAACTCCGGCTGGAAGTCCAGGGAGGACCAGGAGACGACGGTGTCGCCGGAGAAGCCGACGCCGTAACGGTGGCTTCCCGGTCCTGCGTAGCGGGAGAACGCCATGGGACGCCGGCCGTCGCGTCCGGAGTCGAGGAAGTGGAAGTGGTTGAGCAGCCACAGCGGGTCGACCCCGGGAACCCGCGACGTCGTGCCCTGCTGCCAGTCGATCCACCAGAAGTCGACGCCCTGGTCCTCCAGCGGGTGGTGCAGGATGCGGAAGTAGGCGTCGAGGAACGTCCGGTCGGTGAGGTCGAAGGGGATCGTGGCCCCGGACGCCGGATCGACTCCGACCGCGCGAGCCATGTCGGGATAGGCGTCCTCGAACGGGCGGACGCCGTCGGCGGGATGGAGGTTCAGAGTGGTCTTGAGACCACGGCGGTGCAGCTCCTCCAGAAACGCCGGCGGGTCCGGGATGAGACTTCGCTCCCACGAGTAGCCGGTCCAGCCGGTGCCGTACTGCGCGGGCACGGAGTCCACGCGGTGCCAGTCCATGTCGATCACGGCGACGGAGAACGGCAGGTTGTCGGCGGCGAAGCGGTCGAACAGCTCCAGATACTCGTCCGAGGTGTAGGCGTGGTAGCGGCTCCACCAGTTGCCCAGCGCCCAGCGGGGAAGCACCGGCGGGCGGCCCGAGAGGTCGTAGAGCGCCTTGACGGCCGCCGTGTAGTCGCGGCCGTAGGCGAAGATGTACAGGTCGAGACGGCCGGGCTCGCGCGGGGCGATCCATCCCTCGGCGTCGAAGAGGAAGGACGCGGAGTCGTCGATGACGGCGATGCCTCCCCGGGCGGTGACACCGTTGTCGAGCGGTGTACGTCCGTCGGCCTCGTCGAGGGTGCGCGCGGTGCCGCCCAGATTGTCCAGACGTTCCCCGAAGTGCCAGCGGCCGCCCGTGGGTGAGGTGACCACCAGCCCGTTCGCGCTGAACTCACGCCGGTCGTACATCAGATGGAACCGTGGAGTGGACACCTCCAGGGCTTCGCCGTCGCGGACGGTGAACTGCGGCGTGGCGAAGTCGCGATGGAGGGCGAAGCTCGACGCCCGGTCCTCGAACGCGCCGTCGTCGGACCACTCCAGGCGCAGCAGCCCGTCGGTCAGTACGGTGATGCGCCACTTGTCGCCACGCAGGACCGAGGAGTCCGGGGCCTGAGGACGGGCCGGGATCCTGCTCAGTGCTGTCATTGCTTCACTGCCCCTTGGGTCACTCCGCTGATCACCCAGCGCTGGGAGAACAAGTAGACAACGACGGTCGGTGCCATCGCCATCAGGTACGAGGCGAAGACGACGTTGTAGTTCGTGCCGAATTTGCTCTGGAAGATGTTCTGGACGACGGGCAGCGTCTGCAGTCCCGGGTCCGCGGTGATGAGCGAGGGCAGCATGAAGTCGTTCCAGGAGGCGAGGAAGGCGAAGATGCCGACGGTGGCGTTCATGGGGCCCAGCAGCGGCATGCGTCGATCATCGGCTGGTGCCCGCTCAACGAGACGCGACAGCAACGGACGGACCGCCAGAGTGTCCTGGACGACGTGCCACGAGCCATGTTCCTCGCCACCAAGGCCGCCGACACCTCCCGGCCCGTCCTCGACACATCCGGCTACTCGCACCGCGTCCCGGAGACCGACATCTACGACTCGCACTGCTACGAACAGGACCCGCGCGTGTTCGGCGAGTTGATGAGCGGACTCGCAAAGGACGCCCCCTTCGTCAACCCCGAGGACGAGACCCCGGACATCACCTGGTCCGTCCCCTACCGCGGACAGCCCTACTTCCGCAGCGAGTTCGGCGGTATCTGGTGGAACCCCGACGAGGCGCAGGCAGCGGGGGAGGACCGTCTCGTGTCGTGGGGATACGGTCAACGCCCGCGCGACGAGGAGGACTTCCACGAGCGCTTCGCGGGTCTGACCGGCGTACTGCTGAACAACCCCGACATGTTCGGCTACTGCTACACGCAGCTCACGGACGTCTTCCAGGAGCACAACGGCATCTACCGCTTCGACCGGAGCGGCAAACTGGACGTGACGCGGGTGAGGGAGGCGCAGCAGCGGAGTGCTGCGATCGAGGATCGATAGGCAGACGGGCTTCAGCGGCCCAGCTGCCAGGAGCCACGGTTGAATGAGGTCGGATCGCGTGGGCACGAGGAGTGCAGGTTCACGTAGAGATCCGTAGAGCGCGGTAGAGAACGGCAGAGAGCGGTGGGGCGAGGATGGGCGATCCAACGGCGGCGGTGCCACGGCCGGGACCGGATGCGCAGGACGGTCCGGAACCGGACGGGCGCGAGGGTGGCGACGCCCCGACTCCACCGCTACGGCCCGGTAATTACGACCCGGCCGACTACACCGGGTATGTGCTGCGCAGCGCCGAGGAGGCCGGCGTATCGCCCCAGCTCGTGATGACAGTGCTGCACAACGAGGCGTACAAACCGCACCACCCCCTGTTGGAGCGGCTGTGGCAGTGGTGGAAGCCCGGCGCGTCGTTCGGGGTGGGCAATATGCACCGCGCCACGTTCGAGCAGATCCGCAGCACGTACGGCCTGTCGAAGTCGTGGCACGACCTTCGCGACGATCCCGCTTTCGCCATCCATGCCGCGGCCCTGTATCTGAAGGACCTCGATCGCAGCCTCCCTGAGCGGCACGCTCGCCGCTACACCCGCGATGAACTGCTGGCTCTGGGCTACAACGCGGGCGAACGCAACATGCGGGCGTTCGCCCGAGGCGTGCCGCCGGGGCCGATGGCGCGGTCGTATCTGCGCCGTTTCCGGGAGAACCGGGGCCGAGCGGCCGATGTCCTGGCGAAGGGCGATGCGTCGCGCGACGCCGCAGAGGGGTGAGTGGTGAGGGGGGCGGCCACCGCTGACCGCCTCCGCACGCGCGGCCGTCAGTGAGATCGGCGGAGACCAGCGTTCACGCCGACTTCTTGCTGCGGCTGCGGTAGGCCCGGGCTGCCATCCGGGTGCTGCACGCGGTGCTGCAGTACAGGCCCGACGAATTGCGCGTCTTGTCGAAGAAGCCCCGGTGACACGAGGGGTCCTTGCACATCTTGAGCCTGGCCCAGCCCCCTCGCGCGGCGAGGTCGGCCGCGGCGGCGAAGAGCGCCCCGAAGCCACCGAGGACACCGTCCTGCGCGGGTACGAGTCGGCAGCCCTCGGCGCTGAGCTGTGAGACGAGGGGGTAGCGCTGGGCGATGCGCTGGATGTAGCGCTCGGCTGCGGGCAGTGCGTCCTGTCCGTCGGCGCAGCCCGAGTGGGCGCGGAAGATCATGATGAAGGCGTCGCGGAGTTCGCGGGCGGCGGCTGCGTCCGCGCCCGTCACGTCGGCCTCGGCATCGAGCAGACCCGCCCGAGCCAACCACGCGGACAGGTCCTCCGCGCCGTTCATGGTCTCCGGGTTCCCGCCCCAAGGAGCGGTGTTGACGAACCCCAGGAGGAGATCGGAGCTATGGCACACAGAAGGCGGGCACTGCTCCGCCCCGGGCTGCTGGGTGGTCACGCACGTCTCCCCTCGTCAAGGGAGAGCGTACATCACATCGAGGGTTGCGTCATCTTCTATGCGAGATAGTGAGTGACGCAGCGCCTTCAATTGGCCGTGGATCGTTTGCCTACGTCATTTTCTAACGTGTTACGGTGATTGCATTGGTGGTGCTGAGGTCGTGCTCGACGGCCGCATCGGGGCACCCGTAAGCATCTGGAGGCGCTCAATGCCATCGCTGCTCGTGATCCTCACCGGAGCGACCAAGTGGACTCAACAGGACGGCCGGCAGCGGCCCACGGGGTTCTGGAGCGAGGAGTTCGTGGAGCCGCACAGGGCGTTCACCGAGGCGGGGGTGGAGGTCACCGTGGCCACACCCGGTGGTCGCCCGTCCGTCGTGGACGAGCTCAGCCTGACCGCGCAGGCCAACAACGGGGACGAGGAGAAGGTCGCGGAACTGCGTGCCTACCTCGACGGCGTCAAGGATCTGCTCGCCGCGCCGCAGCGCCTGGAGGACATGGATCCCGCCGCCTTCGACGGCGTGTTCATTCCGGGCGGCCACGGGCCGATGCAGGACCTGGCCGTCAACGAGGACGTGGCTCGGATCCTGCAGGCACTGCTCCCCGACTCCTCGAAGGTCGTGGCAGCGCTCTGCCACGGTCAGGCGGCCTTCCTGCCCGCGGGGGATGCCGACGGGCAGTGGTTGTTCAAGGGTCGCCGTCTGACGTCCTTCACCGACGAGGAGGAGACCCAGACCGGCCTCGCAGCCAACGCTCCCTGGCTCATCGGCACCCGCCTCAGGGCGGCCGGCGCTGATTACGCAGCCGGACCGGCCTGGTCCTCGCACGTGGTCGTCGACGGCAATCTCGTCACCGGCCAGAACCCCGCCTCCGCTGCCGACGCGGCAAGCGCCGTCCTCAAGGAACTCGAGGCCCGAGCAGGGACAGCGGCCGCCTGACAGCACGTCCTCATGCGCCGGTCATGCTCAAAGTGCCGGTCATGCTCATCGATGTTGAAGAGAGCAAGGAAATGACGGAACTACTCGACCTCGCGCTGGCGGCCCACGGTGGTCTGGAACGGTGGAGGGAGGTCGCTCAGTTGCAGGTCAAGGCCAAGGTGGACGGTTCGACATGGGCCAGTGACGGTGTCCTCGCGCGTACCGTGGCCACGATCGAGACACGAGCGCAGCGCCTGACCTTCGAACCCTTCGGTGCGCCGGACCGCTCCAGCAACTTCGCTCCTGACCGCGTCGAAATCCTCAATGCCGACGGCAGCGTATACGCCGAACGGGAAGCGCCCCGAAGCTCATTCGCGCCCAATTCTGCGTGGGACCAGCTGCACAAGGCGTACTTCGCCGGCTATGCGCTGTGGAACTACATGAGCACCCCCTTCCTGTTCGCCGGGGACGGTTTCCAGGTCGACGAGATCGACCCATGGCAGGAGAACGGCGAGACGTGGCGAAGGCTCCGCGTCCAGTTCCCCGACCACATCGCCACGCACAGCCCCGTGCAGGTCTTCTACTTCGACGCCGAGGACCACCTCCTGCGCCGGCAGGACTACAACGTCGACGTCCTCGGCGACAACTACCCCGCGGCGCACTACAAAACGGACCACCGGACCTTCGGCGGACTCACCTTCCCCACCCGGCACAGGGTGGTTCCCCGCAACCCCGACAACACATCCCGCCCGGGCCCGATCATCGTCGCCATCGACATCGAGTCTGTATCTACGTCTACGTCTACGTCCGCGACGGTGGGCTCGTCCTGAACCGGCGTGGCTGGGCAAGGCCCGATGGAACCCGCCAGGCGATCACGCTGCAGCGCATCGCGGGCAACACCGCGGTGCGCCAGGTCGTCGGGGAGAGCGCCGGAGCCGGACCGGAAACTTATCGCCTGGGCCGATGAGATCGGCGTAGCGGCCCGGTCATCCCTCACGACGACCCCGGCGTGAAGGAAACTGCGATCATGAAACTGACCACTGTCACGAACGTCTCCCTCGACGGAGTGACGCAGGGACACCGACGGATCGATGCGGACGCCGGGCGCGAGGCCGGCGCGCCGGACGGCGGCGGCACCGGCGGATTCGAGCGCTACGGATGGGCCCCGCCACTGCTAGACGACGAGGCCTCGACCTTCATCGGGCAGACCTTCCAGCGTGCCGACGCGTTCCTGTTCGGCCGGCGGACCTACGAGATCTTCGCCGGCTCCTGGGGAGCCGGCATGGATCCGGGAAACCCCATCGGAGAGGCGTTGAACGCCCGGCCCAAGTACGTCGCCTTGACCACCCTCACGGACCCGCAGTGGGCGCACACGACCGTGCTGTCCGGTGACATCGCGGGCGCCGTCGGCGAGCTGCGCGCCCAGCCGGGCGGTGAGCTGCAGGTGTGGGGGAGCCTCACCCTGACCAGTTGGCTGCTCGAGCACCGGCTGATCGACGAGTTCGTCCTGCTCACCTACCCCGTGGTCGTCGGCCAGGGCAGGCGTCTCTTTCCTGCCAACGGCCCGGACCTGGGGCTCGAGTTGGTCGACCTGCGGTCCACCCCGAAGGGGCTGACACTCCAGACCTACCGCACCACCGGTCGCCCGGAGTACGAGGCGGACACGCATTGATGCGTGCGCCAGGGGTCCACCGCTGTGATCAGGGGGGCAACCGCTGTGATCAGTGGTGTCGTACCCCTTGACGCGCCCGCACACGTGAACGAAGAATTGCCGCCATCTTGCTGACAACGTTGTCGCAACCGTCGGAAAGGTGCCGCGAGTGTCGCACGGGTCCCCGCAGATCAACCGCCGCCGCTTCGTTCAGCTGCTGAGTGCCTCGGCCGCTCTGGCGACGCTTCCCGCCGCTGTCGGCGCCAACTCCGCTCGTGCTGACGGACGTTCCTCCGTAGCGCCGGACGCGGTGGCCGAAACGTACTACCGCGTTCTGCTCAACCACACCCACTGGTCCGAAACCCAGTGGGATGCGGCCCGCGGCTACTACACGGACAAGGACTTCGGCTTCGCCGTGGTGCTCGGCAACGCCGTGCTGCTGACCCGGGGCAGTTACGACAGCGACCGTGCTGGAATCGACGAGCAGACGCTCAAGACCCGGACCCTGGCCACCATCAAGCACTTCGCCGCTTCCAACCGTCTCACTGGGGGCACCCAGTGGGGCCGGACCCTGTTCTTCGACACCACCTTCCAGCTGTACTTCGTGCTGGCGGCGCGCCTGTTGTGGGACGACCTCGACGAGACCACCCGCAACAACGTCGACACCATCACCCGTGAACAGGCCGCCTACACCACGAGCCTGGGCACGGGCAACGACCCCAACTCCGGCAGCTGGACCCCGAACGGACTGCTCGGCGGACATGTGGGAGACACCAAACTCGAAGAGATGGGCGTCTACGCCCAGTCGTTGGCCCCCGGCCTCGCCTGGGCCGCGAACGACCCGCGCCATGCCGACTGGGCGAAGGCGTTCGGAGCCTGGTCCCGCAACGAGACCGGCCTGCCGCAGGCCGACCTGGCCAACCCGACCCGCGTCGACGGCGTTCCCGTGTCCGCCAACACGGCCCGCAACCTGTACGACACGTTCATCGTCGAGAACCACGGCTCCTTCGGACCGCACTACCAGGAAGAGCTGTGGCGCACCTCGGGCCGCAACTCCATCCACTTCATCACCGCCGGCCGGCCGCTGCCGCAGGTGCTCACGCATCAGCCGAACGCCGACCCGCTGTGGCGCACCCTGCTCGGCGTGATGAGCGACGCGGGCGAACCGCTGATGCCCATGGTCAACGACCGCGAACACCTCTACGGCCGCGACGTCATCCCGCTCGCCTTTCTCGCGCAGGTCGGCAAGGACCGCGCGGCGGCACGGGCCGAAGTGGCGCTGGCCGAGCGGCTGGAGGCGTACCAGAAGTATCCGCCCGAGTACCGGCTGGCCAAGTTCTCCGGCGAGCCGAAGTACGAACCGGAGGCCCGCGCCGAACTGGCCATCAGCTATTTGCTGCATCTGTGGGCCGCCGAGCAGGGGCACACCGTCCGTCCCCTCTCCCAGGACGAACTGTTCGAACAGGCCGCAGGGGTCACCGACTTCGGCACCGGACCCGGCCTGGTGTCGCACCAGTCGACCGCCGCATGGGCGGGAGCCGTCACCAAGCCCGGCTTCGTGAAGTTCGCCTGGCAACCCGCCCACGACGACTGGCTGTTCAAGCTCAGCGGCGCCACCCCGATGTTCCTCCCCACCTCCACGGCCCAAGTGACGACTCGTCAGGTACGCACCTACAGCAGACTCCGCGACGGGTTCGACGGCAGCGCCACCATGCTGCACCTGAACACCGGCTACGCGGGCCTGACCACACTGCCCTCGGGCGCCGTCGTCTACGCCACCACGGGCACCGCCGCCGGCGAGGGCCACCTCGAGGTCCACAACCTGACCATGCCGGGCATGGCCGGCCTGACGGGCTCGCGCACGTACCGCTTCGAAGAAGGCAGCACCTCTGTCGCCGCCCAGGACACCGGCACCACGGCCGCGACACCACGCGTGGACGAGGTGACCTTCGCACGGACCGAGGTGCGGCATCTGCGCATGCTCGGTGTGCGGCCCGATCCCACGTACGGCTACTCGTTGTACGCCTTCGAAGCGCGCGACGGAGCAAGCGGCAGCGACCTCGCGCAGGGCGGTACGGCCACCGCCTCCTCCTTCGACCCGGGCAAGGAACCGGCCCTGGCCGTCGACGGCAACGCCACCAGCCGATGGGCGGTCTCCCGCGCCGACCGCCCCCGCGCGGACAGCTGGCTGGCCGTCGACCTCGACGACGTACACGCCGTGGACCGCGTGACGCTGCGCTGGGAGGCAGCCGCCGGGCGCGCCTACACGGTGCAGGGCTCGACGGACGGCGAACAGTGGACCGACCTCGCCTCCTGGCCCGCGCCCGACGTCTCCAGCAAGGGCGGCTGGCTCGACGTCGACGGCCGCGCAGGCCTGATCGTGCGGGGCTCGAAGCTGCCGCTCGCCGTGTACGGCGACACCGTCGTCCTCGCCGACGGCCCGGCAGCGCCCCTGCTGGTCGAGGGACTCCCCGGCACCTCCGCCGACAGCCTGCGCCAACTCGCCCGCCGCGCCCAGCCGCAGGCCCAGGACGACGCCGTACGCGTCGCTCTCACCGAAGGCCATCTCAGCCTGTTCAACCTGTCCGAGCGCCAGGTCACGACACGCGTCGACATCCCGCAGTCGGGCTCGCAGCGGGTCGTGTTCGAGGGCCGTCAGACACTGACCACCTCCGGCAGCTCCTACGAGGCCGAACTCGATGCCGGCACAGCCACATTGCTGCCGCCCCGGCTGACCCTGCGCGCGCTTTCCGGTGGTCGGCTGCCCGCGGGACTGCGGGCCGAGGTCACCGACGCCGCCACGGTGCGGCTCACCGGTCCGTCGTGCCGCGTACGGGTGGGCGGGCAGGGCCACAGCGAGGTGGCGGTGGTCCGCGCGGGCCGAACCACCACCGTCACGCTGCACCAAGCCACCGCCTACCCTGTCGACGACCTGGCATTGGGGCGCACGGTATTCCCCACCAACCCCCTGCCGCCCGGCATGACGGCCCCTTCCGCCGCGGTGGACGGCGATCCGAACACGGCATGGACGCCCGGACCCGACGGCCGCATGGTCGTCGACCTGGGGTCTCAGCTCAGCGTCCGCACCATCCGCACGGCGTGGACCACGGGCCAAATCCCCGCTCTGCGTGCGGAGTTCAGCAGCGACGGCCTGACCTACACACCGGCCGGGCAGCTGACCGGACACGGCCGAACCCGTCAACTCACCACCGACGCCACCACGCGGTACGTGGCATTGACCACCGACGCGCGAGGGAGCAACGGCGCCCGGCTGATCAGCCTCTCGTTGAACTGAACTGAACTGAACTGAACTGAGCTGAGCTGAGCTGAGGTGCGGACGTACAACCACCGGGGGTGCCCATGTGTCACACACATGTCACCCCCAGGTCAACACCCAAGGACCCGCATGCCCCGCACCACCCGCGTCACTGTGACAGCTGCTCTCGCCGGCCTCCTCATCGCAGGTGCAGGCGCCTGCTCAGGCAGCGATGACAACGCTTCCGACAGCAAGGTCAAGCCCGAGAGCAGCGCCGCAGCCGAACCCAGCACACAGCCCAGCGCTGAAACCAGCGCGGCCGAGAAGGCGCCCGGCATCCCTCCCGTGCCCGACGCCGCCACGCGCGCCCAACTGCTGCGGGCCCTCGCTGCCGCCAACCCGGACATAGTGAAGTACGAGGACAAGGCCGTCGACGCCGCTCGCAATCAGTGCGGCGCGATCAACGGGGGTGCAAAGAAGCTCAATTGGACCGCGTCGCAGCGATTCACCTACAAGGACGTCACCACCACCGAGGCCCAGGGCAAGCAGATCAACGAGGCGCTCACGCAGCTTCACTTCTGCCAGGCCTGATGTCCAACCGTGCCCCCTGCGTCCGGTCCGACGCCGGCCCCGTCTCCACCTCGACCTCTCCGGGCTCCACCGTGAGGCAGAGGTCGCGGTCGATCGAGGCCAGCGTGGAGCGGTCGATCGTGAACACCGCCTCGGCCTCGGCGCCGGGAGCGATGTCGAGGTGGACGAAGCCGCGCAGTTCACGGACGCGTGGCCAGGACGTGCCGCCGGACAGTCGGCGGACGTAGAGCTGGACCGTTTCGTGAACCTGCCGGGACCCGGTGTTGCGGACGGTGACCCGGCAGGTCAGGTCCGGGGCGTCCACGGTGACTCGGCGGGTCGAGAGACGCGGTAGCCCGTATTCGACACTCGTGTACGAAAGCCCGTGGCCGAAGGCATGGCGTGGCAGGGCGCTTTGGTCGACGTAGCCGCGGTAGCGGTGGTCTTTTCCGTTGTAGTAGACGGGCAGTTGGGCGGCCGAGCGAGGGACGGACACGGAAAGGCGGCCGCGGGGCTCGCAGTTGCCGAACAGCACGTCGGCCACGGCTCGCCCGCCCCGTGGTCCCGGATACCAGGCACTCAGCACGGCCGACGCGGTGCCGGTGAAATCGGGCAGAGCATGCGGGCGGCCCTGAATCAGGACCACGACGACGGGTGTCCCGGTCGCCGACACCGCGTCCAGCAGGGCGAGTTGTCCTCCCGGCAGGGCGAGGTCCGCCAGGTCGACGCCCTCACCGCAGGTCATGCCCGACGGCGTACCGGAGCTGGTCACGGCCGCTCCGTTGGCGTCGAAGACGGTGTCCCCGCTACGAGCGCTGGAGCCGCCGAGCACCAGCACGGCCACGTCCGCCTCGGCCGCCAGAGCGATGGCCGCAGGCACGCCGGAGACGTCGTCACCCACCAGCTCGCAGCCGCGGGCGTAGACGACTTCCGTGCCTGATCGGGCCGCCGCGCGGATGCCCTGGAGGACGGTGATGCCGCTGCCGGGCCGTTGGGGCGCGGTGTAGTCGCCGATCTGCTGCGCCAGGGAGTCGGCGTTCGGGCCGAGCACTGCGATCCGCCGAATGGAATGGGACAGCGGGAGGACGCTCCCGTCGTGGGAAAGCAGCGTCACTGAGGCGCGGGCGATCCGCTCGCTCAGGTCACCCAGGTCACCCAGGTCACCCAGGTCACCGCTATGCTCGCTGTCGCCTGTGTCCGACGGCACGGTCCGCTCGAAGAGCCCGAGGCGGAACTTCAACGTCAGCACCCGCGCCACCGCCGCGTCCAACGCCTCCTCCGCCACCAGCCCACGGCTCACCGCTTCGCCCAGCGTCGTGAAGGAGGTGTCCCACAGACTCAGGTCGCATCCGGCGTCGAGCGCCAGAGCCGCCGCTGACACCGGATCACCGGTCAGCCGTACCAGACGGTCCACCGCCGTGCCGTCCGCCACGACGATGCCGTCGAACTCCCAGCGCTCGCGCAGCACTTCGGTCAGCAGATACCTGCTCGCGACGCACGGCAGGCCGTCGAACTCGTTGTAGGCAGCCATCACCCCGGCCGCCCCTGCCACCACGCCCGCCCGCGCGGCCGCGAGATGGATCTCGTGCAACTCGCGGACCCCGAGCTCGGTCTCGGCGCTGTTGCGGCCGCCGACCGTGGCGCCCTGACCGGCGAAATGCTTGAGCACCACGCCCACTTGGGACCGCCGGGCACCCTCTACCAGGGCCTCGGTCAGCCGGGCCGCGAAATACGGGTCCTCCCCGAAGCACTCCTCGGCACGCCCCCAGCGCGGGTCGCGTACCAGGTCGAGGGCCGATACGAGGGCCAAGTGCGCGCCCCGGGCGCGTAGTTCGGCAGCGGCGGCCGCGGCCGCCTCGGCGTACAGCCCGGGATCCCAGGTGGCACCGACCGCCAGGTTCACCGGGAGTACGGTGCCGTCCAGGGCCTGGTGGCCGTGCGGCATCTCCTCCACCAGCAGGACCGGGATGCCGAGCCGGGTGTTCTCCCTGACGTGCCGCTGTACCTCGGCGGCCATACGTGCGCCGTCCTGAGCGTCCAGTCCGTCCTCGAAGCCGACACCGGACCAGGCGTCCGCGCGCTGCAGCCCGTACAGCGCACCCATGCCGTCGAAGGCGGCGACCTCCTTGCGGAACGCCGCGGTGAGGCGATGTGCGCCGTCCGGGGTCCGCTCATAGGCGTCCCAGCCGTACATCCGCTGGTTGACCTGGCCGACCTTCTCCGTGAGGGTCATACGGCCCAGCAGGTCGCGGACCCGGTCCGCCACCGGGGCGGCCGGGTCCATATAGCGGGGGACCGTCATCGCAGTTCCAGGACGGCGACACCGTACGCGTCGAGAGTCACGTCCATGACCGGCTCGCCGTCCTCCAGGCCGTGCAGAGTGCCCTCGGCGACCGGGCGGACCGTGAGCGGTTCGGGGCTCTGGCTGACCAGCCACACGAAACGCCGGCCGTCGGCGTGGACCAGGACGTCCGCCGAGACGTGCGGGTCGGCGACCGTGACAGGGCGCCGAATGCCCGCGACCTCCGCCAGAGCCTCGTAGAGCTGATGGGTCGCGTCCGGGTTGGCACGCGGAGTGCGGGCCGCCATGTGCTCCAGGGGATACGTGGCCAGGACCGTGCGCCCGGCCCCGGTCTCGTGCACGATCAGGGCCGGGCGGCCATGGGCGTCCACGGCCACCACGCGGCCCTCGCGCGGCACCACGGGCAGATAGGCGCGGCTGTCCTCGTTCCCGGCGACCGGCACACGCAGCACCTCACCCGCGCGCAGCGCGCCGAAGTCCTCGGTGAACGTCATTTCCAGGACATCGTCCTCGATCGGCTCGGCCACGCCGTACGACAACTGCAGCTCCACACCGAACAACCCGTCGAGGTCGTCGAACCAAGGGCCACGCGTGGCCGGGTGCTCGCCGGAGCAGAACGACAGATATACGGTGGCGCCCGCATCGGCCCGGCGGGCCAGTTCGCGGCGGGTGCGGGTGGTGAGCTGGCGGGTGGCCGGCAGGAGGTAGAGCGACGCGGTGCCGGGCAGGCCGTCGGCCTCGCGGGTGAACCCCACCGGCAGGTCGGCCGCGCGCGTGGTGACGTAACTCTGGTGCAGGGACGTGAAGATGAGCGGCCGGTCGGCGGGACGGCTGTAGGGGTAGCCGCGTTCGAGGAACGCGGGCACCACCAGGGCTGCGTCGGCATCGACGCGGGCGCAGTGGGCGAAGTCGACCTTCTTCAACACGTCGGCGAACGCGGCGAGTTCGCGCAGGGGCTCCTTGGGCGCGCCGAGGGAGTCGGTGATGCCGAAGTGCATCTCGAAGGGGTGGTGGTCGTAGGGTGCCTGGTCCCACAGGTCGTCGTAGTCGGTGTTGTTCCAGGCGATCCAGCCGGTGGCTCCGCCGAGCAGTGAATTGTGGAGGGTCTGGCGGTAGAAGACGCCCGCGTTGGCCGCAGAGACGGTGTCGGTGGACAGGCCGAACTCCTCCAGTACGACGGGCTGTCCGGTCACCGACGCCAGCTCGCACTCGAAGGCCGCACGGTAGTGCTGGCGCGGCCGGTCGGTGTCGGAGCGGTAGACGTGCGGGCCCACGAAGTCGACGTACTCGGCCGTCTCCCGCAGGGAGAAGCCGTTGTCGCGGCCGGTCACCTCGATGCCCCACGCCCCATCGCCCAGCGAGACGGGCTGGGTCGCGCCCGACGCGCGCACCGCGTTGCACATGGCCTGCGCCCACGCGGTCACCACGTCCGAGGACGGCGGATCCACCTGGTAGATGCGCCCGTACCCGGGCATCTCGTTGGTGATCAGCCAGCCCGTCACCGCCGGATGATCCTTGAAGCGGCGGGCCATGCGCTGCACGAACCAGGCCTGTCGGCCCACCATCCACACGTCCTCGTACAGGTCCCGGCCGCCGCGCCACGCCGGATCCCAGTTCTCCCCGGACATGTGCCCGACGATGAACGTGGGCACCGTCCCCATGCCCGCTTCCTGATGCGCGTCGAGGAAGTCCTCGAACCGCTCGCACAACTCCTCGTCCACCCGGTGCGGTTCGGGGTGGAAGTCGGGCCAGTAGAAGAAGGACCGGGTCATGTTCAGGCCGTGGTCGCCGAGCACCCGAAGCTCTTCGCGGACGGTCTTCGGGTCGTAGTTCCGCCACATCAGCGGACCGCCGGTGCGTGACCAGAAGTTGGCGCCGAGCCAGGGCAGGACGTCGGGCTGGTGGGTGAGCTGGGCGCTGTGGCGTCGCATGGTCCTTCTCAAGTGGGGGTTCGATTACGGGTGTTGCGTGGTGAGGAGAGGATCAGCCTGATCGGTCAGGTCCGCCGGGGGCCGGACCGGTGGACTCGCGTACGACGAGCCGCGGCCGTCCGGTCAGGGCGGGCTCCTCCACGTCCTCACCGCACAGGGCGAGCAGCATGCGCGCGGCGGCCGCGCCGACCTGCTGTACCTGCTGGTCGACCGTGGTGAGGCGGGGGTGGAGCCAGCTGCCCAGCGGCAGGTTGTCGTAGCCGACGACGGACACGTCCCGGGGGACGGTCAGCCCGGCGCGCTGCGCGGTGCCGATACCGCACACCGCCATCGAGTCGTTGGCGTAGACGATCGCGGTGGGGCGGTCGTCGGCGTCGAGGAGGGCCTCGGTGGCGCCGACCGCTCCCCGCTCGCTGAAGTCGGTGTGCAGTACCGCGAAGGGGCGCAGCCCGGCCCCGCGCAGAGCGTCCTCGAAGGCGGCCCGGCGCACCCGGGTGTGCTGCAGTTCCGGCGGCCCGGCGACGTAGGCGATGCGCCGGTGGCCGAGCCCGAGCAGATGCTCCACGGCCTCCGTGACGCCCGCGCCCTGGTCGCGCAGTCCGACCCGCGGGACGACGGCCGTGTCGTCCGGCGATCCGAGCAGCACCGCCGGCAGACCGAGGCGTGCCAACAGACCGGGCCGGGTGTCGTCGTCGCGGGCGTCGGTCAGTACGGCACCGTCCACCCGCCCTTCGGCCGCGAGCCGTTCGTAGAGCGCGTGCTCCTCGGGCGGGCCGGTCACCAGATGCAGCAGCAAGCCGTAGCCGCGCGGGGCGAGTTCGCCCTCTATGCCGGTGATCAGCTCACTGAAGTGGGGGTCGGACCCCAGCACATCGGTGGGCCGCCGCACCACCAGGGCCAGGCTGCGGGTACGCGCGTTGCGCAGGGCCGCGGCCGGAGCACTGGGCGACCAGCCGAGCTCCAGCGCGGCATCGAGAATGCGCTGCCGGGTCGCCTCGGAGATACGGCCCTTGTGGTTGAACGCCTGCGACACGGCCGCGGTCGACACTCCCGCCGCTGCCGCGACCTCCTTGATGGTGGGGCGGCGCCCCGCCCGCTCGGCGTAGGCGCTCACATCTTCACCGCGCCGCTGACCAGGGCCTGTTGCATGCGCTTCTGCAGGATCGTGTAGACCACCCAGACGGGGATCAGGGTCAGGACGGTGCCCGCGGTGAGGACGCCGTAGTCCGTGCCCGTGATCGCCTTGAGGGTGGGGAGCGCGACCTGGACCGTGCGCTGTGCGGGGTCGGGGCCGATGATGACCAGGGAGTAGAGGTATTCGTTCCAGAAGGTCAGGAAGTTGAGCAGCAGGACGGTGGCGATGCCCGGCAGGCACATCGGGGTGTAGACGTGCCGCAGCACGGCGAAGGTGGATGCCCCGTCCAGGCGGGCGGCCTCCTCCATCTCCGCGGGGATGGTCCGCATGAACTGCACGAGGATCACGACCGAGAGCGGCAGCGCCGTCGCCGGCAGGAACAGGACCATGAACGTCCGTGTGTGGAACAGGCCGGTGGCCGCCGCCAGGAGGAAGGTGGGGAACAGGGCGGCGAACGTGGGGATCAGGAAGCCCAGCGAGAAGACCTTCTCGATGACCCCCGAAAGGCGTCCCGTCGATCGTGCGAGGGCGAACGAGGCGGGTATGGCCAGCAGCAGGGTGAGCGCGAGCGAAAAAACCGTCACCAGCGCGGAGTTGACGACCGCGAGCCCCAGGTCGGCGCTGTCGAAGGCGGTTCGGAAGTTGTGCAGGCCGAGGGAGCCGGGCAGGGCGAAGGGGTGGGCGAAGATCTCGTCGTTGGTCTTGAACGCCGAGGCGAGGAAGTAGTAGAGGGGGATCACGAGCAGGACCGCGTACGTCCAGACCAGGATGTGGGCCGGGAGCCAGCGTTTGCCGAGCTTCATGATGCTGCTCCGATCAGTAGGTCTGGCGGAAGACGCGGCGGATCGCGAGGAGGCCGACGAGCCCGACGAGGAAGAGGAAGACGCCGACGGTCTGGCTGTAACCGAGGTCCGCGGCGATGAACGCCTTCTGGTAGACGAGGAAGGACAGTGTGGTGGACGACGTGCCGGGACCGCCCTGCGTCAGCAGCAGCACGTTCTGCGCCGAGCCGAACAGCGTCCACAGGAACTGAAGCATCGTCACCACGCCGACGTAGTCTCGGATCACCGGGAAATGCACCGTCCACATCGTCCGCCAGTGCCCCGCCCCGTCCAACTGCGCGGCCTCGCCGAGCTCGTCCGGCACGCTGCTCAGTCGCGCGGCGAACAGGACGGCCGTGAAGCCGATGCCGCTCCAGACGTCCAGGGCGATCAGACACGCCAGCGCCGTGGAGGGCGAGGCCAGCCAGGCGTCGGTGAGGGAGCCCAGTCCGACGCTCTGCAGCGCGCCGTTGACCAGGCCGTCCGGCGACAGGGCCGCGTAGAAGACCATGGCCTTCGCCGGGGTCGAGATCAGGCCCGGGATGAACAGCAGATAGCGCAACAGGCGGTGGCCCGGCGGTCGTTGGGCGACGTAGTAGCCGAGCATGTACGAGCACACGATCATCACCGGCAGTGCGACGGCGAGTTGGACCGCGGTGTTCTGGACCGCGTCCCAGAACATCGGGTCGTCCCATACGGTGCGGACGTTGTCGAGGCCCGCGAACGACACCGGTTGCAGCATGCCGGGCCAGTGCAGGGCCGCGATCACGAAGATGGCGAGCAGCGGCCCGACCATGAAGACCAGGTACCAGACCAGGGCGGGTACGGCGAGGACGGTGCCGCCCTGCCGGGGCGTGCGCGCCGGCGCGGAGCGGGAGGAGGGCGGGACGGAGCGGCGGGCCGCGGTGCCGTCCGGTGTCGTCGTCAGCGTCGTCATGCGGTGACTCCCGGAGATCTGGTCGGCAAGGAGGAGGATGGCCGGCGGCTCATGCGGACCGGTACGCGGACTCGAGGGCGGCGCGGACCCTGGCCGCGCTCGTGCCCTTGGTGAACGAGGTGCTGGTCGCGGTGATCAGCGGCTGGGTGGCGGCGGGCGGCACGTACACGTCGGGCAGCAGAACCTCGCTCACGTCGGAGCCGAGGCGCTGGGCCGCCGCCACGAGCGGGAAGCCGGTGCTGACGGTGTCCGTGCGCACGGCCATGTCGCGGCCGCTCTCCTTGATGAAGCGGGAGACCATGTCGGGCCGGTACATGAAGCGCAGGAACTTCTCGACGTGCTCGATCTTGCGGACGCCGTTGGGGCTGATCCAGAAGCCGATCAAAGTGAACGCCCGGATGATGGTGGGGTGTTGGTGCGCCGCTCCGTCGGCCAGCGGCCACCCACCGACCTCGGTGTGCCGGGCCACGTCCTTCGGAACCTTCGCCAGCGCGGACGACATCGCCGACTGGATCGCGGCGGCCTGGGTGTTGTACTGCGTGTTCATCGTGTCGGACGTCAGGCCCTGCGCCTTGTCCGCGAAGACACCCGCGTCGCGCAGCGTCGTGAAGTACTCGATGCCCTCGCGGGCGCCGCGGCTGCCGAAGTCCCCGGTGGAGTAGACATGCCGGGCCTCGTCCTGGGACAGGAACGTCTGGATGATCTGGGCGAGCAGCTTCTGGCCGGTCCAGTCGTTGCCGCCGACGGTGACGGGGGCGATGCCCTTGGCACGGAGCTTGCGGGCCGCGGCGATCAGGCCGTCGCCCGTGGTGGGGATCTCGTCGACGCCCGCCCTGTCGAGCAGGGCGCGGTTGAAGGCGACGGGCCAGTTCGTCGCGAAGTAGGGGAAGGCCCGCAGCCTGCCCTTGGCGTCCGTCCACGCGGACAGCGCGGCGGGCAGGACCCGGTCGCGCAGGCCCCAGTCGTCGAGGTACGGCATGACGTCGACCGTGGCGCCGACGTCCGTCCAGGCCAGGGTCTTGTCGTAGAGGTTGACCATCACGACGTCGGCTTCCTTGCGGGCCAGCCGGGACGTCTCGTAGACCTGGCCGAGGTCGTCGCCGTTGATCAGGTTCTTGACCTTGAGCCCGGGGTTCTCCTTGTGGAAGCGGTCCACGGCCGCCAGATAGGTGGGGGAGCCGGGTGCGGTCGTACCGAGCTGGGTGTGGACGACGATCGTGTCCGGATCCGAGTCCGCCGCGGCCAGTGACGAGCAACCGGACAGGGCGGGCAGAGCGGCGGCCGCAGCCAGACCGGTACCGGCGGCGAGCAGGTCGCGCCGGGTCAGCGATGAGCGCACAGCGGGGGTCTCCAACCAAGCGGTTAACGATTGGTTAATCGATGTACCTCGTGAGGTGGGAGGACCCTAGGGAGCGCGGGGGCTCAGGTCAAGAGGGTGATGCCGTGGAGAACGCCAGAACGCCAGCCCCGTCGAAGCGCACGGACATGGGGCTGGCGTTCACAGGACACGCGCCTGTGCGCGTGGTTTCGCCTTACCAGTAGTGCCGACGTCCGCCGACGGCGTGACCCACGGATCCCATGATCCACAGGACGGCGCCGATCACCAGAAGAATGATCCCGATGGTCCAGAGGATCGAGACGCCGGTGAGAAAACCGACTATCAAAAGAATTACACCGAGGGCGATCATTGAGGCCTCCAACCGCAGGGCACCGCTCTTACCGGTCCGGGTACCCGCAAAACCGGGTTCAACTACTCGGATTTTGCGACGCTGCAACGCCGGGATGCTGTTGATCCACTTCGCTGACGACGTCCCGACCGCGCAACAGATGTCACCGCCGAGTCACATCCCCGCGGACCCCACAACTTGCACCGCCCTTGCCCAGTCGTACTCCTCGTCGGTGACAAGCAACAGCCGACTGACAAGGCATCAACCACCAGCGGGGGAAACAGACATGAGCTCGACCGAACGCAACGATCGTCGTACCGCAGGCAAGGCCGCGATCGCGGCGGCTTCCTTCCTGCTGCTGGCGGGAGCGGGCATCATGGCCGCGCCGGCCGCGTTCGCGGGTGCCCCCGGCGGCACCTCGGCCAACGACCGCAACAGCGACTTCAACGGCGACGGCTACACCGACCTGCTGACCGGCGCACCGGAAGGCTCCGTGGACGGTAAGGAGGGGGCCGGTTACATCACCGTCCAGTACGGCGCGCCCAACGGCATTGCCACCAACACCACCGTGCCCAAGGGCCACGTCCAGGTCATCAGCCAGTCCACGAAGGGCGTGCCCGGCACTTCCGAGACCGGTGACCACTTCGGACAGGCGGTCGCGAGCGGTGACCTGGACGGCGACGGCTTCGACGACGCGATCATCGGTGCGCCCAATGAGGACGAGGGCACGGTCGAGGACGCGGGCCGCGTGACCGTCCTGTACGGGTCGAAGGCGGGCCTGGGCGCGGAGCGCACCGCGAGCGTCGTCGCGGCGAAGCCCGCCGCCGGCGCCCGGTTCGGGCACGCCGTGGCCGCCGCCCGCTTCACCGGGGACGTCGACGCCGATCAGCTCGTCGTCCTGGACCAGAAGACGGGCCTTCAGGTGTTCACCTACCACGCGGGGGTCTTGCGGCAGGTCGGCACTCCGCACTCGACCGGTCACACACTGCAGTGGGCCTACCTGACCACCGGTGACTACGACCGTGACGGTTTCGCCGACCTCGTCGTCTCGGGCTACAGCCCCGACGACGACTACGCCAAGGGCTGGTCCGCCTACTACAGCGGCGGCACCGAGGGCCTCAGCTACCGCCGCGACCTGCACGGCGGCCTGGGCACGGCATCCGGCGACATCAACGGCGACGGCTACGACGACCTCGTCGTCGGCCAGCTCAGCGGCGTGGACGAGACCACCGGCGACGCGGAGGCCCCCGGTGGCCTGGTCGGCGTGTACTACGGAGGCGAGGACGGTCCGGCCGGCGCCGAGGGCCCGGGCAGCGGACCCCAGTGGTGGTCGCAGAACTCGCCGGACGTGCCCGGTGCGGGGGAGACGGGCGACGCCTGGGGCAATGATCTGTCCGTCGCGGACGTCGACGGGGACGGATACGCGGACGTGGCCGTCGGCTCGCCCGGCGAGGACGCCGACGGTGCGCCCCGTGCCGGCGCGGTGACGCTGCTGCGCGGCTCGGGCGACGGCCTGACCGGCACGGACGCCCAGTACTTCGACCAGAACACGCCCGGCGTCCCGGGTGCTGCGGAGGAGGACGACGAGTGGGGCGCCCAGGTACGGCTCGTGGACACCGACGGCGACGGCCGGGCCGAACTGGTGGCCGCGGCGCCCGAGGAGAACGCGGGCAACGGCGGCATCTGGGTGCTGCCGGCCGGCGCCGACGGACTCCTCGCGGACGGCTCGTGGACGTACGGCGCCGGCGCGCTCGGCGGCACTGTGCAGGGCAGTCACTTCGGGGAGGTCATCGACGAGTAGTCCGCGGGCCACGGGTGCGCGAACCGCGGCGGCCGGACGCCGTACCCGTGGCGGCGCGTGCGATGCGACGGCCGCCACTGGGGAGGCGCCGATCTCGGACCGGGCCGGTTTGAAGCAGCAGGCAGATCACGTCAGTTCGCGGTCTGCCGCACGATCCCGGCGGATCAGACAGTGAACCGATCCGGATCGGCGGCCTTCCAATCCGTCTCCCAGGAAGCGGGCGGCTCCGCGATCAACTGTCCCGGTTCGAGCCACTCGTACAGTTCCGCGTAGGAGCGCTCGGTGTGCGGGTCGATGCGTCGGCGCAGCATGTGCGGACGCAGCGCTGCGGGGTCGGTGACACCCATGGACGCCATGATCTGCAGGGCGCTGGCCACGGTGGCTTCCTGGAAACGTTGGACGCGCGGTGTCTTGTCGCGGACGTCGAGGGCGCGGGCGCGGCGGGCGTCCTGCGTCGTCACACCGGTGGGGCAGGTGTTGGTGTGGCAGCGCTGGGCCTGGATGCAGCCGACGGCGAACATCATCGCCCGGGCCGCGTTGCCGTAATCGGCGCCCTGCGCAAGGCGTTTGACGAGATCGGTGCCCGTGGCGATCTTGCCGCTCGCCCCGATTCTGATCCGGTCGCGCAGGCCCGTGCCGACGAGGGCGTTGTGCACGACGTGCAGTCCCTCGGTCAGCGGGGCTCCCACGTGGTCGGCGAACTCCAGCGGTGCGGCGCCGGTGCCGCCCTCGCCTCCGTCGACGATGATGAAGTCGGGCGCCGTACGCTCCTCAAGCATGGCCTTGCACACGGCGAGGAACTGTCGGCGCGAGCCCACGCACAGTTTGAACCCGGTGGGCTTGCCGCCGGACAGCTCACGCATCCGGGCGATGAAGCGGACGAGTTCGCGCGGGGTGGAGAACTCCTTGTGATACGGCGGCGAGATGACGGTCTGCCCTTCGGGTACGTCCCGCACCCTCGCGATCTCGGCATTGACCTTCGCACCCGGCAGCACCCCGCCGATGCCTGGTTTCGCGCCCTGCGACAGCTTCAGGGACACGCATTTGACGTGGTCGTGCGCGGCCTTGTCGGCGAATTCGGCGGGGTCGAAATCGCCGTCCTTCGTACGGCAGCCAAAATATCCGGTGCCCACCTCCCAGACCAGGTCCCCACCCGGCTTGAGGTGGTACTCCGAAAGGCCTCCCTCACCGGTGTCATGAGCGAAACCCCCAGCCGCCGCACCGCCGTTGAGAGCGAGGATCGCGTTGGACGACAGGGAGCCGAAGCTCATGGCGGACACGTTCAGCAGAGCCATGTCGTACGGACGGCTGCAGTCGAGTCCGCCGATGCGCACGCGCGGCGGTGTGTCCGGCACCGGGCAGGGCGCCATGGAAGGAACCAGATATTCGTAACCGGGCAGGTATACGTCGCGCTCGGTGCCGTACGGCTGCTCGGCGTCCGTGCCCTTTGCCCGCTCGTAGACAATGCTGCGCACGTCACGGTCGAAGGGACGGCCGTCGAAGTTCCGCTCGATGAAGTACTGCTGCAGCTCGGGGCGGATTCGTTCCATCAGGTAGCGCGCATGGCCCAGAACGGGATAGTTGCGCAGCACCGAATGCCTGCGCTGCACCAGGTCGGCCACGCCCAGCAGACCCAGCAGGACGAGCGGTACGGCGGCCGCGCACCACCAGGGCGAGACGGCAGCCGCGGCCACGGCCGCCGCCAGGCCGGTGACCAGAATCAGAGCGACAATCGCGAAGCGTTTCACCCTTCGCGCATTTCCCTGGAGCGGCTTTCCATTCCCGGGATTTTGCCAAGGAATGTGCAAAACGGCGCCCTGAGACTGCCGAATCGTCCCGTTCCAGATCTCGCCGATACCAGTACTTCGAGGGCGGTCCGACGTCGAGCGGATGCTCGCCGAGGCCGGCGCCCCGCACACGGACGGCGTGTCCTACGTGGAGGCGGTGCGGTGGAGGCATGGATCGCGTCCCGCGAGGACCTCTTTCGTGTTAGTGTCGTTAACATGAAAGCGGCGAGGCCCTACACCATGCGGGCAAGAGCAGCCAGCGCGGAGAGCACCCGCAGCCGCGTACTCGAAGCCGCAGTCCAGCAGTTGAAGGGGCGACTGCGGTCGGACATCCGGCTCAACGACGTGGCCTCGCAGGCCGGCGTCACCGTACAGACGGTCCTGCGGCTGTTCGGAAGCAAGGCGGAGCTCTTTCGCCACGCCCTGGACGAAGTGCTCCAGGAAATGCGCGGCGACCTCGAACAAGCCGAGCCCGGCAACGTGACCGAAGCTGTGCGGACCTGGTTCGACCACTACGAGCAGTTCGGTGACGTGGTCATCGCCAACCTCGTGGAGGAACACGACCCAGCCGTGGCGCCGATCGTCCGCATCGGCCGGGAACTGCACAGGGAACGGGTTCAGACCGTGCTCGAACCACAGTTGCGCCAGTTCTCCGCCGACGAGAGGGAACGGGTCACCGACGCCCTGGTGTGCATGAGCGATGTCTACACCTGGAAGCTCCTGCGCCGGGATATGCAACGCCCGCGGCCCGACGCCGAAGCCACGGTGGAACTGATGATCAACTCGGTGCTGGGGGACAGTTGAGATGGCACGCTTCGTCTTCGTCACCTGGAGCGGCGCGGGAAACCAGACACCCGCCATCGGCCTGGCCGCGACCCTGGCAGACCGCGGGCACGAGGTCACCTTCGCCGGGTACGACGAACAACGAGACCGGTTCAGCTCGCTCGGCTTCGCGTTCCGAACGCTGAAGCACGCCCAAGAGCACTGGCCCACAGCGCCGCCGCCGGACTGGATGCCAATCCTGGCCGACGTCGTCTGGGCCAGCGGGCAGCATCTGCGCGACATCCCCGACCTGCTTGCCGCTGAGCACTATGACGTGATGGTGATCGACTGCTTGATGTTCGCCGCGCTGGCGGCTGCTGAACGGGCGTCGGTTCCCACCGCGGTCCTCGTGCACAGTGCCCCCGGTGCGCTCGTGCCACCGGGCGGCGGTCTGGACCAACTCGCCCTCGACCGCGTGAACGAGGTCCGGACCGAATCCGGCCTGTCTGCCGTTCAAACGCTCTGGGAGACCTGGCAGGGTTTCCCCGTGGTGTGCACCAGCGCTCCCGACCTCGACCCGCCCGCGCATCCCACGCCGGCAGCGGTCGAGTACATGGGGCCGGTCTTCGAGCCCCGCCGAGGCGCTCCCTGGATCCACCCCTGGGGGGCCCGGGACCAGCGCCCACTGGTGCTGGTGAGCTTTTCCACCGGCCCCGCATGGGATCAGACATCCCGCATCAGCCGAACCCTCACCGCTCTGTCCCCCGACTGCCATCGCGTACTGGTCACCGCAGGGATGGCCGACATCAGCCAGGTGCCCGTACGGGGGGATGCCGTCCTCACACCCTTCGTTGCACACGCCGACGTCCTGCCGCACGCATCCGTCACGGTCACCCACGCCGGACACGGCACCGTCATCGCCTCCCTCGCACACGGCGTGCCGCTCGTCGCTCTGCCCAACCCAGCGGCCGACCAACCCGCATTGGCCGAGCAGATCGAACGACTCGGCGTCGGTATCGCGCTCGAGGGCGATACGGCGACGCCAAATCAGATCGCCACCGCGGTCCACACCCTGCTCAACGATGACTCGTACGCACGCAACGCTCGAAGGCTCGCTCACACCATCAGCGCACTACCAGGACCGAACGGCGCCGCAGCAGTACTGGAACGCATCGCGGGCTCTGCCTGACCCCCCAAGGGCCGCAGCAACGCCCTCCTCCTGCCCTGTCTCAGCTGCTGCAACAGCACCCTCCCCAGCAAACCCACTGTGGCGAGGACTCTTGGTCGGCACAAACAGGGATGGTTGACACCGGTCGGACGCCCGGTACGCGAGGAGCGGCACCTGAGGTTCTGCCGACCGTCGCTGTGGTCGTCCTCCACGTCGGCAACGCCGAGGTCGGCGTCCTGAACGCGATCGCCACCGCCGCCTACCCGGTCCTGGGCCTGTTCGCCGGGGTCCTCATGGACCGGATCCGCCGCCGTCCGGCGATGATCGTGGCAGACCTGGTGCGATGCGCGGCCTTCGCGACGCTCCCAGTGGCCGCCGCCTTCGACGCGCTGTCCCTGACCCACCTGTATGTCGTGGCCGCGGTGTCCGGCGTGTTCTCGGTGCTCTTCGACGTGGCCTACCAGTCCTACCTGCCCACGCTCCTGACCGGGGAGCCGCTCGCCCGGGGCAATACGCGGCTGGAGATGTCCAGCAGCGTCTCGCGGCTGACCGGGCCCACCATCGGCGGGGCACTGCAGCAAGGACTGGCCGCGACCGGCGCCCTGGCGGCGAACGCCCTGTCCTTCCTGGCGTCCGTCGTGGGAGTCCTCCTCGTCCGAACCACCGAACCCGCCCCGGCCGCCCACGCCACAAGCACCGGAGTATGGCGTCCGATCGCCGAGGGCCTGCGCTTTCTGTGGCACCATCCCCTGCTGCGCCCGCTCACCCTGGCGGCTGGACTGCGCAACTTCGGGATGAGCGTGGTGCGGACCGTGCTGCTGCTCTTCCTGTACCGGGCGCTCTCGCTCTCCCCGGGCGTCGCGGGCGCGGTGCTGACCGCCGGGGCCGTCGCTGCGGTGGCAGGGGCGACACTGAGCGGTCGGCTCACGCGACGCCTTGGCGTCGGCCGCACTCTCCTGCTGACCGGATGCGAGGGCCTGGCGTGGCTGGCCGTCCCCTTGGCGCTGGTGCTGCCACCGCTCGGCACCGTGGTCACCATCATGGTCGTCTCGTCGTTGTGGCTGCCCATCTGGAACGCCCTGGTCACCACCCTGCGCCAACAGGTCACCGAGCCACGCCTGTTGGGCCGCGTGCACGCAAGCGCCCGGACCATCAACCTGAGCACCCTTCCCCTCGGTGCCCTGGCGGGCGGCGCGCTCGCCCAGCTCCTCACCAACACCTACGGCAACCGAATCGGCCTGACCCTCGCCCTGACCACCGGCGCCGCCGTCGCCGCCCTCTCGCTCCCCACCCTCCTGGCCGGGAAAATTCGCCGGATCCACCACTACGAGGCCTCGGTCCCGACCGCCGAACCGTGAGCTCGGCGGACCGGTTCCGAAGCAGGGCGAGCCGGAGCAGGACGGGGAGAGCACGCGGCCGGGTCTGCGTCGGCAGCCCCGGCCCCGTGCTCGTAGCGACCTAACTCACTGTCGTCACAAGTGAGTTCAGCCGATCGTCCACTTCTGGTTGGCTCCGCCCGTGCAGGTCCAGATCTGCAGTCGGGTGCCGTTGGCCGAGTTGTTGCCCGTCACGTCGAGGCATTTGTTGGCCTGGGGATTGACGATGTCGTTGGCGCCGCTGACCGCCCACTTCTGGTTGGGGCCGCCGGTGCAGTCCCAGAGTTGGACGGTGGAGCCGTCGGCGGTGCCGTTGTCCGTCACGTCGAGGCACTTGCCGAGCGCGCGGATCGTTCCGTCGGAGCCCACGGTCCACTGCTGGGCGGCGGTGCCGTTGCAGTCGTAGAGCTGTACGGGTGTCCCGTTGGCGGAGTTCGCCCCGGCGACGTCCACGCACTTGCCGGCCAGGCCCCGGATCGCCGAGCCGGTGGAGGTGCTACCGGTAGTGACCGACACGGAGTCCACGATGAGTTGCTGGGGGAAGCTGGTGGAGGCGTCGGGGTCGCCGGGCCAGTAGCCGCCGACGGCGAGGTTGAGGATGAGGAAGAAGGGCTTGTTGAAGACCCAGGTCTTGCCGCCGAGGTCGGCGGGGGTGCGCTTTTGGTAGACGTTGCCGTCGACGGTCCAGGTGATGGAGTCGGGGGCCCAGTCGACGGCGAAGGTGTGGAAGTCGTCGGCGAAGGCCTGGCCGCCTGGGAGGGTGTAGGGGGCGCCGATGCCGCCGGAGCCGGAGTAGCC
>NZ_JAFJSY010000069.1 GCF_019857225.1 Streptomyces plumbidurans | reverse complement strand
CTGCGCATCATCACCGGTGACGCCAAGACCACCACCAACGGTCTCGCCAACGCCAACGCGCACTGGAGCTGCACCGGCTTCGAGAACAAGGTGCAGCTGACCGAGCAGTACCCGCTCTGCCCGAAGGGCAGCAAGGTGGTCCGCACCTTCGCCTTCCAGAGCTGCTGGGACGGGAAGAACATCGACAGCGCGAACCACCGTACGCACGACGCGTTCGCCGACCCCGCCAGCGGTACCTGCCCGAACGGCTTCGAGGCGATCCCGCAGCTGACCGAGCGCCTGGTGTACGACATTCCGACGCCGACCATCGAGAACGGTCAGGTCAAGAACCCGTACGCGGTGGACAGTTTCCCGGAACAGCTGCACAAGCCGGCCACCGACCACAACGACTTCATCAGCATCACCACCGGTGGTCTTGCCAACAAGATCGCCGACTGCATCAACAGCGGCAAGCAGTGCCGGTGATCCGTTAGAACGAGAGCGACGAGAGCGGGCGGTGGGTTTCTCCCACCGCCCGCTGTCGTGTGCGCCGCCGGAGTTCAGCCGCTGTGACCACTGTGCTCGCCGTGCCCGCTGTGACCGCTGTGGTCGGCGCCGATCTCCTCCTCGCCGCCGAGCGTGCCCTGCAGCGCCCTGACGACCTTGTCGTCGCCGACGGCGACCCACTTGCGGCCGACGAGATAGAAACCGCCGTAGTCCTTCGCGTCGTTGATCCACTCGCGCTGGCCCCGGTCGGTGGCGAAGGTGGCGAAGATGTACTTGCCGTCGGACGTCTTGCAGATGGCCTGGCGGACCGTGTCGGAGTCGATCTGCATGTCCGGCTTGCACTTCGCCTTGGCCGCCAGGCTCTCCAGGCTGCCGGTGGCGGTGACCGGCACCTTGGCCGCCGCGTCACTGTCTCCGGATCCACAGCCCGCCAGCGCCAGGACGGCCGCGGCGCCGGCCACGGCGAGCATCGGTCGGGTCAACCTCATCTGTTCCTCCGGTCGCATGTGCTGGCCCTCGAACCACGGGCCCGTCCCCTTCGATACGGCTGCGGGGCGCCCCGCATTCAAATCCGGTGCAGCTGCGGGTACAGGTGTGCGAGGGTATGGCCCGTGAACCGAGACTGGGAAGATCGCGTGACGGCCGCTTGGGCCACTTTCGACGACTACGCCGAGGACGACGCCGGCGACTTCCGGGCCGTGATCGACGCGCTCGTCGCCGAACTGCCCGACGACAGCCCCCTCGGCCCCTTCGAGCGGGCCTGCGCCTGGGACTCGACGGGTCACTCGGACAAGGCGGTGCCGCTGTACCGCCGGGCGCTGGAGCTCGGGCTGAGCGAGGCCGACGGGTACAAGGGGCGGCGCGCGAAGATCCAGCTGTCGAGTTCGCTCAGGAACATCGGGCGGGCCGAGGAGGGCGTCAAGCTGCTGACACCCGAACTGGACGCCCCCTCCGACGAACTGGACGACGCGGTACGGGCCACTCTCGCGCTGTGCCTGTCCAGCCTGGGCCGCGACCGCGAGGGCCTCTCCCTCGTGCTGGGCGCCCTCGCGCCCCATCTGCCGCGCTACCAGCGGTCGATGGCGAACTACGCACGCGCCCTGGTCGAGCCCGCCGGCTGAGTCGACCGGGTGACGGTGACCATCGCACGATTCGCTCGTTCTGCTGAACGTGCAGTCACAGGATGTCGCCCCGCGCCCCACCCCCCACTCCGCCGACCCGGTCGTCGATGTCGAGCAGGCGGAGGCCGCGCTCGTCGAGCACTATCCGCGGCTGGTCCGGCTCGCCTATCTGGTGCTGCCGCCGAGCCTGGGCCGCAACCGGCGCGTGGTGACCGCGCACGCCCTCACCCAGCGCGCCCTGCCCCGGGGCCGGACACCGGCGCCCGTGATCCCGGCCCAGTCGACCGGCCGCGACGGCGACCCGGGGTACGCCTTCGTCCGCCTGCGGGTGCTGCGCACGGCCCTGGAGGCGGGCCTGCCGCTGAAGCGCGCGGCCTGGCCCCGGCGTACCCAACTGCCGCCGCTGCTCCCCCAGGTGTGGGGCCTCAGGCTCTTCCCGCGCTCCGGCGGGGCCGACGAACTCGCCCTGGACCAGCGCCTGTCCGCCCTGTCCGGACCGGCCCGCGCCGCCTATGTGCTGCGCGGTCTGGAGCAGCTCCCCGACCACGAGGTGTGCCGGGTGCTGACCGCGGCCGGCTGCGCCGACCCGGACGCGGCGCTCCAGGAGGCGGGCGACGTCCCCGAGCAGTACGCCCTGCTCGACTCCCCCGAGTTCGACCCCTGTTCGCTGCAGGCCAGGCCCACCGACCTGATGCGGCGCAGGCAGCACGCCAAGGCCGCGCTCGCCGCCGCCGCGGCCCTCGCGGTGTGCGGGGCCCTGCTCGGTCTGCCCGGTGACGGCTGGGCGCCCGACGGTGCGGCCGCCCCCGTGTACGCGAAGAACCCGGCCGCCGAGGCCGCCCTCGACCCGGCGAAGCTGGCCAGGGTCGCCCCGACGGCCTGGCAGGTCTCGGCGCGCACCGACTTCTCCGTGTGGCCGGCCCGCGGCGACCTCACCGGCGACAGGGCCCTGCTGCGCCGCGCCCTCGCGGTCTGGGCCCGCCCCGGCGAGAGCGTCCGGGTCTCCGCGACCCCGGGCACCCCGTCCGGCGGCCCCTCCGGCCCGCCCCAGCTGCTGTACGCCGGGACCGTCGACAGCGCCCACGTGGTGATCCTCTACGACGGCCTGCGCATCGTGCGCTACGCCGAGCCGAAGGATGGCACGAAGGGCGGCGCCGCCCTCGACTTCGCACGGGTCGACGACGCGGGCCGCGCCGAGGCGAGCGCGCTGGTGCTCGGCCGGGCCGACGGCAACGTCCGCTATCTGACGGCGCCCTGGGTGACGAAGGCCGCCGAGCGGGACCTGCTCAAGCCGGGTGCGGGCGCGACGGACCTGGCCATCACCGACGGGGTGACGGCGCCGCTGGCCAACTCCTCGGCACAGAACGGCAGTTGCACTTCGTGGAACGTGCTGCAGCTGACCGACGCCACCGGCACCCGCCTGGCGACCGACCTCGGCGAGCTGGTCCCGGCCCGGCTCACCACCGGCCGCCCCGGCGCCACCCATGAGGTGGGCGGCGCCGATGGGCTGCGCACGTGGGCGCCGTACGCCTGCTCGCTGGCCGCGCTGCGCTCGGCGGGTGTACGCGAGGTCAACACCTGGGAGTACGCCCGGCAGCCGCTGCCCGATGCGAGCGGCTCGGCGGACTGGGTGTGCACCCGCGCCGAGACCTGGCGCGGCGGCGGGACCCGGGTGCTCGCGCAGTTCCACACGCCGGGCGGACAGTACGGAGCGATCGCGGCGAAGGCGGAGAACGTCCCGGCGTGCGGCGCGAAGGACCCGCAGGTGCTGGCCGGGGTGCTGTGGAAGGCGGAGAAGGGCAGCTGGTACCTGCTCGCGGCCGGGAGCCGGGGCACCGCGTCGATCAGCACGACGGGCGGGGTGCGGGCGAGCGCGCGGGGCGGCCTGCTGGCGGCACGGGCCCGGCAGGGGGTCAGGGCCGAACTGAAGGGCACCACGGACGACGGGCGGTCGATCAGCGGGCTCGGTTAGGGCAGACCCTGAACACCCGTGGTTGGTCTGGTCCGTTCGCGGCCGGATCCGATCGGTAAGGTGTTCGCATGAGTACCGGGGTTCGCCGCAGAATGGGTGTCGAGGAGCGGCGGCAGCAGTTGATCGGCGTCGCCCTCGAACTGTTCAGCCAACGCTCTCCCGACGACGTCTCCATCGACGAGATAGCCTCCGCCGCGGGCATCTCCCGTCCGCTGGTCTACCACTACTTCCCCGGCAAACTCAGCCTGTACGAGGCCGCGTTGAGGCGTGCCGCGCAGGATCTGGCGGGCCGGTTCGACGAGCCGAGGCACGGTCCGCTGGGCGAGCGGCTGCGCCGGGTGATGCGTCGCTTCTTCGACTTCGTCGACGACCACGGGCCCGGTTTCTCGGCCCTGATGCGCGGCGGCCCGGCGGTCGGCTCGTCGGCGACCAACGCCCTCATCGACTCCGTACGGCAGGCCGCGTATGACCAGATCCTTTCGCATCTGGGCGTGGAGGATCCGCCCGCGCGACTGGAACTGGTCGTACGCTCCTGGATCTCGCTCGCCGAGTCGACCGCGCTGATCTGGCTGGACGGCCGGCGCATCCCGCGCGCCGAACTGGAGACCCAGCTCGTGCACGACTTCGCCGCACTGGCCGCGGTGAGCGCCGCCCACGACGAGGAGATGGCCGTCCTGCTGCGCGGGATCTTCAAGGACGAGCCCCGGGACGGCCCCTTCGCGGACCTGCTCACGCGACTGCTGGCGCTCGCTTCGTAGAGCGGGCTCTACCGGTCGAACTTGCGGTACGACGGGTCGAGGTCGCGCACCTCCGCGGAGGCGTGCAGCGTGATCCCCTCGCCGCCGATGTGCTTGCGCAGCAGCTCCAGCGTGGTCTCGGTCAGCTTCGCCTTGGTCTCCTCGGTGCGCCCGGCGAGCAGTCCGAAGGTGACATGGACGACCGCGTGGCGCGCCTGGGCGGGGTCCTCGTAGCCGTACACGGTGTGCTCGCTCGGCCGGAACTGCGTCTTGCACGCCTCCGGCTTGGCCGCGGCGATCTCGACCGTCGCCTCGTGCAGGGCACGGGCGAAGGCGTCCCGGTCGAAGGCGGGCTCGATGGTGCGCGAGTAGTCGACGGTGATCTGCGGCATGGGTACTCCTGTTCCGGGACGACACCGCCACCCTAAGTCCTCGCCCCGTGTGCCGGCGTCAGGCTCTCACCTGCGGTGCGACCGCGCACGGCACCGGTGGGGCAGACCGTCCCTCCTGGTCCGCCCCACCGGTGCCGTGCCGGTGTCAGGAGGTCCGGGTGAAGACCGCGACCGTGCGTCCCGGGACGGAGAACGTGCCCGAGGCCCGGTCGTAGGACGACGACTTCACGACGGCGTCCGTCCCGGCCGCCTGCACCGGGTGCAGCCGGTAGCCGGTGCCCGACAGGGACGTCACGTGCTGCTCCTGCTTGTCCGGCGTCGCGTTGAACACCACGACGAGGTCACCGAGCCGCATGGTGATCACGCCGGGCGTCTCGTCCTTCCCGGACAGCGGGAAGGACAGCTCCGACTGCACCTGTGCGGCCGTGCCGAGCGAGAACGCCTTCTCCGTGGAGCGGATCCTCAACAGGTCCTGGTACGCGGCCGAAGCACCCTCGATCTGCGGGCAGCCCACCTTGACCGAGGTCAACAGGGGCTTCGCGTACGGCCACTTGGACTCGTTGTCGGCCGCCATGGGCAGCCCGCGGCCGAAGCCGTTGCCGTCCGCGCAGTTCCAGTGCACGGCGTTGAACCAGTCGCCGCTGTCGAAGGAGTTGCGGTCCAGGGACTTCGAGCGCAGCAGGTCCGATCCCGCCTGCGAGAGGGACGGGCCCTGCGAGAGGGTGGCCGTCGCCATCGCGAGGACCTGCATCCGGGCCCGGTCGGCCGCGGAGGTGTCCTTCGGCAGCTTGTAGGTGAGGGCGTCGAACAGAGACTCGTTGTCGTGCGCGTCCGTGTAGGCGACGGCGTCGCCGGGCGCGTCCGCGTAACCGGCGGGCTGTCCGTTGTAGTCGACCTCGGCGCCGGTGACGTCCCTGCCCCCGGTGTCGGTGAAGCGGTACTTGGCGAGGTTGCCGGTCAGCCCGACCTTGATCAGGTCCTGGTAGTGCAGCAACCGGGCCTTCTGCTCGGCCGAAGTGCCGTTGGCGGACGCGGAGTTGGGGTCAGTGTACAGGCCGGACGCGAAGCCCTGGACGCCGGGGTCCTCGTCGAAGGGACTGCCGCCGCGCACGGCGTCGCGCGCCCGGTCGGAGAAGGTCGCGATGCCGGTGCCGGCCATGTTCTTCTGGGTGGCCTGCACGAAGCGGGCGTCGTCGGCGACCTCGCCGAAGTTCCAGCCCTCGCCGTACATGATGATCTTCTTGCCGTCGACGCCGTCCTTGGCGGGGGTCAGCGCGTCGAGCGCCCGCCTGACCGCGAGGATGTTCGCCTTCGGCTGGTGTCCCATCAGGTCGAAGCGGAAGCCGTCGACCTTGTACTCCTTGGCCCAGGTGACGACCGAGTCGACAACCAGCTTGCCCATCATGGCGTTCTCGGTGGCGGTGTTGGCGCAGCAGGTGCTGTTCGCGACCGAGCCGTCGGCGAGGAGCCGCTGGTAGTAGCCGGGCACCACCTTGTCGAGGACGCTGGTGTCGGCCTGGCCGGCGGCCGCCGTGTGGTTGTAGACGACGTCCATGACGACCCTGAGGCCGTCCTCGTTCAGCGACTTGACCATCTTGCGGAACTGGACCGTACGGGCCGTGCCGTCCGGGTCGGTCGCGTACGAGCCCTCGGGGACGGTGTAGTGGAAGGGGTCGTAGCCCCAGTTGTAGGCGTCCTTCGCGGCGGTCTTCGCGACGCACTCCTGCTGCTTGTCGGAGTCGGCCGGGTAGGAGGCGAGATCGCAGTCGGGGCGGGCCTGGTCCGCCTTTTTCTCGGGGATGGTGGCGATGTCGAAGGCGGGCAGCAGATGGACGTACGACGTGCCCGACTTCGCCAGCTCACGCAGGTGCTTCGAGCCGTCGCTGTCCTTGTCGGTGAAGGCGAGATAGGTGCCCTGGTCCTTCGCCGGCACGGTCTTGTCCGCGACCGAGAAGTCCCGGACGTGCAGTTCCTGGATCTGCGCGTCCTTCAGCGGTACGGCCTTGGGCTTGGTCAGGGTCGACCAGCCGCCCGGCGCAAGGGAGTTGTCGTCCAGGTCGACGACGAGGCTGCGCTCGGAGTTCGCGGTCAGGGCGACCGAGTAGGGGTCGGTGACCTTGTTGGTGACGACCTTGCGGACCGAGGGCGCCCACACCTTCACGACGTATCGATAGGGCTTGTTCTTCCAGGACGTGGGCCCGGTCACCGACCAGACGCCGGTGGTGTCGTCGCGCTTCATCGGTTTCAGGGAGCCGTCGAGCTCCAGTGAGACGCTCTGCGCGGTCGGCGCCCACACGGAGAGCGTGGGGCGGCCCTGGTGGAACGTCGGCCCCAGGTCCGTCTTGGTCGCGTCGGCGTACACGTCGTCGAGCACGCCCGCGATCTGCACGCCGGTCGCGGCCAGCACAGCTCCGTTGGCGGCGCGCTGCGAGGCGACGATCTGGCCGTCGAGCGCCTCGCGCACCCGGTCGCGGTCGCGCGGGTCGACGGAGAAGGCCGTGTAGTCCTTCAGATAGGGGAACTTCGCCTTCTGGGCGTCGGTGAGCGTGGTCTTCTCCAGCCGCAGCCAGCGCTCGTCGTCGCTGGTCAGCGCCCCGTCCTTCACGGCGATCGAGCCGTCGTGGGAGTACAGCAGCTGGGTGGAGGCGGCGCCGTCGGAGCCGTTCCAGGCCACGGTGTCCCGGTCGATCCAGACCGCCTTGGAGGTGGTCAGGTCGAGCGCGGCGGCCGATCCCGCGGGCTGGGGCAGCAGGTACTTCTCCTGTCCGTTCAGCAGCCACACCTCGTGACCGCTCGCCTTGAGGTCCAGGGACTGGTCGGCGGAGAGGTCCTTCTCGTCGCCCTTGTGGATGATGTAACTGAGGCTGGTGGCACCGTCGGTGAGCGGTACATCGAAGACCGCGCCGTATGAGTCGATTTTCACCGGCTTCAGCGGGCTCGTCCAGTCCGTGGGGTTCGCGGCGCCGGTCCACACGTGCAGACCCCAGCCGTCGTAGTTGCCGTCGGCGCGGTGGTAGTGGATGACCGCCTTGGTCGTGTCCTGCGGCGGATACGCCCCGTCGGGCTTCGTCTCCGTCGAGCCGTCCTTGCCCTGTTCGACCCAGACCTCGCCGGTCCTGCCAAGATCGATCGAGCGCTGCGGGCCGTCGGCGGCGCCGTCCTTCTCGATGCCGTACGTGATCTCGCCCGCCCCGGCCGGGACCTTCACCCAGGCGAACGCACCGTAGGCGTCCCGCCCGCTGAATTCCGCCTTCGTGTCACCCGACGTGAGCTGCCAGCCGCCGTAGTCGCCGTCACTGCGCTTGTAGTGGACGACCGCGTAGTCGCGAGTGGAGGCGGTGGGGGGCTCCTCGGCGGGCGGGGTACCGGTGGTCGAGGCGGCCGTGGCGCTTGCCGTGCGTCCGGCCGTGTCGACGACAACTGCCTTGTAGCGCAGGGCAGTTCCGGGCGGTACGTCCTGGCCGATGGTCTGCGTGACCTTGTAGGGGGCGTGGTCGGCGGAGCCGAGGGTCCGCCACTTGCCGTTGCCGACCTGGGCGGCGAAGACGACGCGGTTGAGGCCGCCGCCGTCGACGCCCGCGGAGAGCTCGACCGTGCCGGTCGAGCCCGCGTCGGGGGCCTTGAGGGTGATGGTCGGCTTCGTCGCCGGCTTCGCGAGCCGCCCCGCCGCCTTGAGGACGACGGCGGACTGCGCCGGGACGGAGACGGTGACCTTCTTGTCCGCGCCGGAGGTGACGTCGTCCGAAGTCCCGTAGATGCCACGGAACTGCATGCCCGCGGATCCGGTCGCGAAGGTCGCCGTTCTCGTCTCGCCGGCGTTGTTGAGGGCGACCACGTACTCCTGGCCGGTCCTGGCGTCCGTGCGGCTGAAGGCGTAGATGCCCGGTCCGTCGGCCGCGTAGCGCTCGGTCTGCACGCCGTCCGTCAGGGCCGGGTTGGCCCTGCGCAGCGTGCCGAGCGCGCTGATCTGCCGGTAGAGCGGGGCCTTCGGGTCGTACGCGTCGCTCGCGTGCGTGCGGTCGGTGCCGATCTCGTCGTCGTCGAGATAGTCGGCGACCTTCGAGGCGAACATCGTCTGGCGGGCGTCCTTGTCGCCGCCGGAGCCGGTGAAGCCCTGTTCGTCGCCGTAGTAGACGACGGGGTTGCCACGGCTGAGGAACATCAGCTCGTTGGCGAGCTCGTCCTTCTTCAGCAGCTCGGCGTCGGTGGCCTTCGGGTTGTCCTGGTCCAGGAAGTACCCGATGCGGCCCATGTCGTGGTTGCCGAGGAAGGTGACCTGCTCGTACGCGTTGGCCTTGTCGGTCGTGTACTTGTAGTCGTCGCCGAAGAGGGACGCGAGCTTCTGCGCGCTGCCGCCCTGGGAGGCGTAGGAGCGGGCGGCGTCCTGGAAGGGGAAGTCGAGGGTGGCGTCGAGGCGGCCCTGAGTGACGTACGGCGAGGTGACGGAGGTGTCGGCGGAGTAGACCTCGCCGAACATGAAGAAGTTCCTGCGGCCGTGCGCGGCGGCGTACTTGTCGAGCGCCGTCGCCCACTGGGTCCAGAAGTCCATGTCGACGTTCTTGACGGTGTCGATCCGGAAGCCGTCGATGCCGAAGTCGCGCACCCAGCGCTCGTAGATCTTCTCCATGCCGCTGACGACCTCGGGACGCTCGGTCCACAGGTCGTCGAGGCCGCCGAAGTCGCCGTAGGTGCCGCTCTCGCCGGCGAAGGTGGAGTCACCGCGGTTGTGGTACATCGTCGGGTCGTTGAGCCAGGCCGGGACCTTGGCCTTCTTGTCCGCGGCGGTGACCGTCGGGGTGCGCGGGAAGGAGCCCGTGCCGACGGACGGGAACTGCTTGGTGCCGTCCGCGTAGTCGGCGTCGTCGAACGGCCTGCCGTCCTTGGTCAGATACGGGAAGGCGCCCTTGGAGAGGTAGTCGTAGGACTTCTCCTGGTAGTCGACGACGTCGGCGGTGTGGTTGGTGATGACGTCGAAGAAGACCTTCATGCCCTTGGCGTGCGCCTTGGAGATGAGGGTCGCCAGGTCCTTGTTGGTGCCGAAGTGCGGGTCGACCTGGGTGAAGTCGGTGATCCAGTAACCGTGGTAGCCGGCCGAGGCGTTGGCGCCCGTCCCCTGCACCGGCCGGTTCTTGAAGATGGGGGCCATCCAGATGGCGGTGGTGCCCAGGCCCTTGATGTAGTCGAGCTTCTGGGTGAGGCCCTTGAGGTCGCCGCCCTGGTAGAAGCCCTTGTCCGTGGGGTCGTAGCCGGTGCTCATGCGTGAGCCCGTCAGGCCGCCCTCGTCGTTGCCGGTGTCGCCGTTGGCGAAACGGTCCGGCATCACGAAGTAGAACTGCTCGCGGGTGTCGTCGTGCCGGGCGGGCGCGGCGGCGAGCTTCGCGTCGGAGGGCGGCGCGGGCGGAGCGGCCGCCTGCGCGGCCAGTGGCTGGATCAGGGCGGCGGCGAGGGCCACGACGGTGACGGCCGCGACCCGTCTCGCTCTCGGTATCACAGGCGGGTACTCCTTGCGATGACGGCTCTGGTGGGTCCGACCCCGCGCGACCGTACCGCTGACGAAAGGTTTACAGCAAGAGTTTTGAAACCCATAGCAAAGAGTTTCAGCAGCTCGACTTTCCCGCGTAGATCGCGAGTGCCGTGTTGGCGGCCAGAGTTGCGTTGAGCTGACCACTGGAGTCCACGGTGACCTGCGTGTTCTTCTGGACGTCGCAGTAGGCGCCCGCGGGCAGGGACGTCTGGTAGGTCCGGGTCAGCGAGCCCGACTCGTGGTTGATGGCCACGAAGCCCTTGCTGCCGCGGCCGAAGGCGATGGCGTCGGCGCCGTCGTCCCACCAGTTGGTGACGGACTGGCCGCGGGTGGCGTTGCGGAAGGCGACCATGGACTTGATCTCCGGCCAGGCGTGCTGGCACTTCCAGCCGTCCTGCCAGCAGGCGTTCACCTGGCCGCCGTTGGGCGGTCCCGCGTCCGCGTCGGACCATTCGTAGCCGGAGTTGATGTCCGGGGCGCCGTAGGGGTAGGCGAGCATGAAGACGTTGGCCAGCGTGTAGTTGGCGCCGTCCTTGTAGTTCAGCGTGGAGCCGTTGCGCTCGGTGTCGTGGTTGTCGACGAAGACGCCTGCCACCGAGTTGCTCATGTAGCCCCAGCCCTCGCCGAAGTTCTTCAGGTAGGCGAGGTTCTCGTCGTTGAAGACGCGCTTGAGGTCGTAGGCGTAGCGGAACTCCTGGACGTCGCCGTTGCCCGTGTACTCGGTGGGCTGGACGGCCTCGCCCGCGCCGTAGATGACCTCCTGCTTCCAGTACGCGTTCGGGTTGGTCAGCCGGGACTTGATGTTCGCCAGGTCGGCGGCGTCGATGTGCTTGGCCGCGTCGATGCGGAAGCCGTCGACGCCGAGGGAGAGCAGGTCGTTCATGTACCCGGCGATGGTCTTGCGGACGTACTCCTCGCCCGTGTCCAGGTCGGCGAGGCCCACCAGTTCGCAGTGCTGGACGTTCCAGCGGTCCTGGTAGTTGCTGACCTGGGCGGTGCAGTCGTCGAAGTCGTAGACCGAGTACAGCCCGGGGTAGTCGTACTTCGTGTACGACGATCCGCCGGTGCCGGTGCCGCTGCCCGCGGACATGTGGTTGATGACGGTGTCGACGACGACCTTCACACCGGCCGCGTGGCAGGTGCTGACCATGTTCTGGAAGGCCGCGCGGTCGCCGAGGCGGCCCGCGATCTTGTAGCTCACGGGTTGGTACGAGGTCCACCACTGCGAGCCCTGTATGTGCTCGGCGGGCGGGGAGACCTGGACGTATCCATAGCCGGCGGGGCCGAGGGTGTTCGTGCACTCCTTGGCGACCGAGGCGAAGTTCCACTCGAAGAGGACGGCGGTGACGTCCTTGGTGCCGGGCGGGGAAGCCTGTGCGGCCGTCGGGGTCATGACAAGGGCGGCGGCCGTGAGGGCGACCGTCGCGGAGAGTGCGGAGAGCGTTCTGCGCGCCATGTGGGGGCTCCTTCACCGTTGAAGGCTCTTGCTGCAAGTTTTCAACCAACTTGCGGTGACGGAGATGTTAAAGGCCCGCCGCCTGAAAAGGCAGCGGGCCGTGTGAAGTTGATGCAAGAAATTTCAGCGACGCGTGGTGAACCAGACCGTCGTGTCCGCCGGCACCTTCGTCCCGCCGTCCGCCTCGGTCACGTCGCCGCTGGTGAGCAGGACGCGGCCGTACGACGGTGTCGTCACCGACTCACCGCCGGTGTTGGCGACGCACACGAACTCCCCGCGCCGGAAGGCGAGTACGCCCTCGGGGGCGCGCAGCCACTCGACCGCGTCGCCCGCGCCCAGGTCGGGCTGCTCGCGGCGGACCGCGAGGGCGCTGCGGTACAGCTCCAGCGTCGAGCCCGGTACGCCCTGCTGCGCCTCCACGCTCAACTCGCCCCAGCCCGCCGGCTGCGGCAGCCAGCTGCCGCCGCTGCCGAAGCCGTACGACGATCCCTCGCGCGTCCACGGGATGGGCACCCGGCAGCCGTCGCGGAAGCCGTCCTGTCCGGCGCCGCGGAAGTACGCCGGATCCTGGCGCACCTCGTCGGGAAGGTCGACGACGTCCGGCAGGCCGAGCTCCTCGCCCTGGTAGACGTAGGCCGAGCCGGGCAGGGCCAGCATGAGCAGGCTCGCGGCGCGGGCGCGCCTGAGCCCCAGCTCGCGGTCGCCGGCCAGCCGGATCTGGGTGCCGAGGCCGGGCGGGTTGGCGAAGCGGGTGGCGTGCCGGGTGACGTCGTGGTTGGAGAGCACCCAGGTCGCGGGGGCGCCGACCGGGCGCATCGACTCCAGGGTGCGGTCGATGACCTCGCGCAGTTCGTGCGCGTCCCAAGCCGTCGACAGGTACTGGAAGTTGAAGGCCTGATGCAGTTCGTCGGGGCGGACGTAGTTGGCGGTGCGCTCGACGGTCGGGGTCCACGCCTCGGCCACGAAGATGCGCTCGCCGGCGTACTCGTCGAGGACCAGCCTCCACTGGCGGTAGATCTCGTGCACGCCGTCCTGGTCGAAGAACGGCATGACATCGTTGCCCAGCAGCTTCAGCTGCTCGTGGGAGCCGAGGTCGGGCAGGCCCGCCGCCTTCACCAGGCCGTGCGCGACGTCGATGCGGAAGCCGTCGACGCCCATGTCCAGCCAGAAGCGCAGGATGGAGCGGAACTCGTCGCCGACCGCAGGGTGTTCCCAGTTGAAGTCGGGCTGCTCGGGGGCGAAGAGGTGCAGGTACCACTCGCCGGGGGTGCCGTCCGGCTCGGTCACCCGCGTCCAGGCCGGGCCGCCGAAGATGGACTCCCAGTCGTTGGGCGGGAGTTCGCCGCGTACGCCCTGGCCGGGCCGGAAGTGGTAGCGCTCGCGCGACGGTGAGCCCGGGCCCTCCCGCAGCGCGCGCTTGAACCACTCGTGCTGGTCGGAGGAGTGGTTGGGCACCAGGTCGACGATGATGCGCAGGCCCAGCTCGCGGGCGTCGCGGATCAGCGCGTCGGCGTCCAGGAGGTTGCCGAACATGGGGTCGACCGCCCGGTAGTCGGCGACGTCGTAGCCGGCGTCGGCCTGCGGGGAGGCGTAGAAGGGGCTGAGCCATACGGCGTCCACGCCCAGGTCCCGCAGGTACGGCAGGCGGGAGCGCACCCCTTCCAGATCCCCCATGCCGTCGCCGTCGCTGTCGGCGAAGCTGCGCGGATAGACCTGGTAGATCACTGCGTCCCGCCACCAGTCGCCGCGCTCGGCTTCGGCGGGGTGCCCTGCCGGGGCAATGGCGGAGTGTTGCTGGCTCATGGCGTCCTTGTGCGTAACAGGGTCATGGGGTCAGGTGTTGGAGCGAGGCGGTCGCGATGACTGCGGGGTCGGATGGACATCGCGACCGCCTCGGGTTTGGTGCGGCGCCGTTGTGGCTGGTCGCGCGCACGCGGCGGAGCCGCATATCGACACAGCCCCGCGCCCCTTTGGGGCGCGCTGCAGGACCGGCGTCTAGCCCTTTGTGCCGCCTGCGGTCAGGCCCGTCACCAGGTTCTTCTGCACCAGGTAGAAGAACGCGGAGACTGGTATCGCGATCAGTACGGCCGTGGCCGCCATCAGGTTGCGCTGGGCGTCGTGTTCGCTGACGAAGGTCTGCAGGCCGACGGCGAGCGTGTACTTCTGGTCGTCCAGCATGAAGGTGGTGGCGAAGGCGACCTCGCCGAACGCGGTGATGAAGCTGTAGAACGCGGCGACCGCCAGACCGGGCTTGGCGAGCGGCAGGATCAGCCGCGCGAACGTCCCGAAGGGGCTCAGCCCGTCGACCCGCCCGGCCTCGTCGATCTCGAACGGAATGGTGTCGAAGTACCCCTTGAGCAGCCAGGCGCAGTAGGGCACCGCCGTCGAGCAGTAGACGAGGATCAGACCGAGGTAGCTGTCGATGAGTCCGAGGTCGGAGAGGATCTGGTACATCGGCACCATGAGCACGGCCACCGGGAACATCTGGGTGACCAGGAGCACCCACATGAACTTGCGGTAGCCCGGGAAGCGCATGCGGGAGACCGCGTAGCCGGTGGTGGCGGCGACCAGGACGCCGAGCACCGTGGTGCCGAGCGAGACGATCAGGGAGCTCTTCAGCCAGTCGAAGAAGCTGGTGTGCTGCAGGACGAACGAGTAGTTGTCGAACGTCATCTTCTTCCAGATGCCGCCCGGGTGGAGGTAGTCGTCCTTGTCCGGGCCGAGGGACAGGAAGACGAGCCAGATGATCGGGAAGAGCGCGATCACGCTTCCGGCGATCAGGATGCCGTGGGAGGTGAGGGACGCCGCGAGGCTGCGCTCGCCGCGGCGCCGCATTCTGCGGGGGCTCTGCGCCGGGCCGTCGTCGGTCACCGCGGCTGAGGTCGCGACAGTGGTCGTACTCATGGGAACTCCTGCCTCAGATCGCGAGCTGCTGCTCATTGCGGTTCAGCCAGCGGCGGTAGAACGAGGTGAAGACGATCAGGATGGCCAGCAGCAGGATGCCGTAGGAGGCCGACTGCGCGAAGTCGCGCGGCTGCTGTCCGAAGCCGAGGTAGTAGGCCCAGGTGACGAGGATCTGGGCGTCCGGGGCCGAGTTCGCGCCGAACAGCAGGAAGATGACGGCGAACTGGTTGAAGGTCCAGATGATGCCGAGAAGGACGACGGTGGAGCTGACGGACCTCAGTCCCGGCAGGGTGACGTACCGGAAGCGCTGCCAGGCGCTCGCACCGTCCATCTCGGCGGCCTCGTACAGCGAGGCGTCGATCGACTGCAGTCCGCCGAGCAGCGAGACCATCATGAACGGCACACCGCACCAGGTGTTGACCATGATGGCCGCGAACCGCTGCCAGAAGGTGTCCTCCAGCCAGGACGGCTGCGGCAGATGCAGCATGTGGAGGAAGGTGTTGATGATCCCGCCGTCGGAGAGCATGATCCGCCAGCCGAAGACGGTGACGAAGGTGGGCACGGCCCAGGGCACGATGAGCAGCAGCCGATAGAGGGTCCGGCCGCGCAGCTTCTGGTTGAGCAGCAGCGCCAGCCCCAGCCCGATCGTGTAGTGGAGGGCGACGCACAGGGCCGTCCAGGCGACGGTCCAGATGAAGTGCGACCAGAAGCGGTCGTACGACAGCGGGCCGAACAAAATGTCCTTGTAGTTGTCGAGCCCGATGAACTTGTAGGTGGCGTCGATGTGGTTGACGCCGATCGTGCGCGCGGTGTTCAGGCTGTTGGCGTCGGTCAACGTCAGATACAGGCCGTACACCAAGGGGTACAGCACGAGGACGCCGAGTACGACGATCACCGGGGCGATCATCACGTAGGCGTACCAGTGCTTCTGGTAGCCGTGCCTGAGGCGTTGCCCCAGGCCGTGGCGTGGCCCGCGGCCACCCCGGACCTTTCCGGTCGCGCGGTCGATGGCGACTGTCATGTTCGACACCTTCTGGAAGTTCTACGGCTCTGAGAGGTGGCTGCGCGCAGGCCGGTGGCCGTCGGGCCCGTCCCCCGGGGGCGGTTCCGACGGCCACCCGGGGCTCACTTGCTGAAGTCGGGCACCAGCTTGGCGATGGCGAGTTCAGCGTTGCTCAGGCCCTTGTCCAGGGACTCCTTGCCGCCGGCGATCTTGGGCAGCTCGGTGTCCAGCGGGCCCCACAGGGAGCTGTACTCGGGCAGCGCGGGGCGCGGCTGGGCGGCGGGCAGGACCGTCTGGAAGCCGGCGATGCCCGGGTCGGACTTGACCTCGGCGGTGTAGGCGTCGGCGCGGGTCGGCAGCGTCGAGTTCTTCAGCGCGATCTGCGTCTGCGACTTCGCGGAGGTCATGAAGTTGACGAACTTCAGCGCGGCCTTCTGGTGCGCGGAGTCGGAACCGGCGTAGACGGACAGGTTGTGGCCGCCGGTCGGGGCGCCCGGCTTGCCGGAGGTGCCGGCCGGGACGGTGGCGATGCCGAGGTTGGACTTGTCCTTGAAGACGGCGCCCTTGTAGAAGTTCGTGATCTCCCAGGGGCCCTGGATGATCGAGGCGACCTTGCCGTTGACGAAGGCGTCCTGGATGTGGGCGTAGGCGTCGGCGGTGGTGTCCGCCTTGTGCAGGCCCTGCCCCTTGAACAGGCTCAGCCAGGTGCCGTAGGCCTTCTTGGCCTCGGGCGAGTTCACGGTGATCTTCTTGGCGGAGGCGTCGACGGTGTCGGTGCCGTCGCCGTAGAGGAAGGACTGGGCGTAGTAGGCCTGCGTGGAGCCCCAGTAGCCGTAGACCTTGGCCTTGGAGTCGATCTTGGCGGAGTCGGCCTTCAGCTCGTCCCAGGTCTTGGGGGCCTCGGTGATGCCGGCCTTCTTGAACAGGGCCTTGTTGTAGACGAGCGCGAGGGTGTCGGTGACCAGCGGGACGCCGTAGGTCTTGCCCTCGTACTGGGCCTGCTTGATCAGGCTGGGCTGGAACTTGCCCTGGTCCTTGAGGGCCTCGGTGCCGTCCAGCGGCAGGAAGTAGCCCTTCTTGGCGAAGGCGGGGGTCCAGCCGACCTCGGAGCGCAGCACGTCCGGGGCGCCCTTGGAGCCTGCGGCGGTGTCGAACTTGTTCTGCGCCTGGTCGAAGGGCACGTTGACGTAGTTGACCTTGATGCCCTTGTTGGCGGCCTCGAACTGCTTGACCAGGGCCTTGTACGTCGGCGCCTCATTGGTGGCGTTGGAGGTGTCCCACCAGGTGAGGGTGACCGGGCCGTCGCTCTTGTCGCTGCCGCTGTCACTTCCGCCGCACGCCGTCGCCGCCAGGGCGAGGGACGCCACCAGCGCGGTGGCCGCTATGCCACGCCGCATGAGTTCTCCTTGAGGGTGAAAGCCCGTGTGGTGCCGGGAGGGCCCCGTCCGCCGCTCCCGTCGTGCCGACTGCGCCGATGGAGCCGCCGGGCGAGTGGGAACGTAACAGCGATGCAAGCCTTGCGAAAGACCTTGCAGAAAAAAAGTGCAAGAGGCTGCAGAAGTTACCCCGCCGTGACCCCCGGTCGACCGCCGCGAGACCCGTGTTCCACGGGCCTGAGCGGGGATTGCCCGGGTTGTGCAAGACTCTGCAAGCTCTTGCCATCCTGCTTCCGCACGGGAATCATCGCCTTGCGGGACGAGGGGCACCGACCAGAACTGAGGGACCGCGATGACGAGACGGCCGGTACAGTCCGGTGCCGTGACCACACGGCTTGCGGACATCGCTGCGCAGGCGGGGGTGAGCGAAGCGACCGTCAGCCGCGTCCTCAACGGGAAGCCGGGCGTTGCCGCCACCACCCGTCAGTCCGTGCTCGCCGCCCTCGACGTCCTGGGGTACGAACGCCCGGTGCGGCTGCGGCAGCGCAGCGAGGGTCTGGTGGGCCTGATCACCCCGGAGCTGGAGAACCCGATATTCCCCGCGCTGGCCCAGGTGATCGGCCAGGCCCTGACCCGGCAGGGCTACACCCCGGTCCTCGCCACCCAGACGCCGGGCGGCTCGACCGAGGACGAGCTCACCGAGATGCTGGTCGACCGGGGCGTGGCCGGCATCATCTACGTCTCCGGACTGCACGCCGACACCACCGCCGACATGGAGCGCTACGACCGCCTGCGCGCACAGGGCGTTCCGTACGTGCTGGTGGACGGCTTCTCGCCGAAGGTGCAGGCGCCCTTCATCTCCCCCGACGACCGGGCCGCGATGACGCTGGCGGTGACCCATCTGGCGTCCCTGGGGCACACCCGGATCGGGCTCGCGCTCGGCCCCAAGCGGTTCGTGCCGGTGCAGCGCAAGATCGAGGGCTTCGTCCGCGCGATGCAGGACCAGTTGGGCCTTGCCGCGCAGGAGGTCGAGACCGACCTCGTCCAGCACTCCCTCTACACGCTGGAGGGCGGTCAGGCCGCCGCGACCGCGCTGATCGGCCGCGACTGCACGGCGGTGGTGTGCGCGAGCGACATGATGGCGCTCGGCGCGATACGCGCGGCCCGGCAGATGGGCCTCGAAGTCCCGCGGGACGTCTCGGTGGTGGGCTTCGACGACTCCCCGCTGATCGCCTTCACCGACCCGCCGCTGACCACGATCCGCAAGCCGGTCCCGGCGATGGGCCAGGCGGCGGTGCGGACGCTGCTGGAGGAGATCGGCGGAACGCCTGCGCCGCACAGTGAGTTCGTGTTCATGCCGGAGCTGGTGGTGCGCGGTTCGACCGCTTCGGCCCCTGGGGACCGAAATCGTCCCTAGGGCGGAGAATCCGCGGCCCCGCGCAGTGCGCTGGTAGGAGGCCGGGACGTCTTGCCGTCGTAGGACATGCGCATCGAACCCGACCGAGGGATGATCGGTGGGCGAAGGCGTTTCTGGCAGACTTTGTGCCTATGGGTGACTCGACCGTGACCAGTCTGGAAGACCGTGGGAATACGGCCGCTCCTGACTCCCTCACGGCCGCGGACCGAGCGGGTCCGCTGACCCGGCTGCGCACCCCGCGCCGACCCCGTCTGTGGTTCGAGATCGTTCTGATCGCGGTGAGTTACTGGACGTACTCACTGATCCGCAACGCGGTCCCGGAGCAGCGCGGCGAGGCGCTGCGCAACGCCGACTGGCTGTGGCGGACGGAGCACCATCTCGGCATCGCCGTCGAGGAGTCGGTCAACCACTCGCTGAACTCGGTGACTTGGTTGATCACCGGCATGAACTACTACTACGCGACACTGCACTTCGTGGTGACGCTGGGCGTGCTGGTGTGGCTGTACCGCCGGCATCCGGGCCGCTACGCGGCGACACGTCTGGTGCTGTTCGTGACCACGGGCGCGGCCCTGATCGGCTACTACCTGTATCCGCTGGCGCCGCCGCGGCTGATGAACGGCAGCACCTTCGTCGACACGGTCCTGGTCCACCACACCTGGGGCTCGATGGCCTCCGGCGACCTGAAGCACATGTCGAACCAGTACGCCGCGATGCCGTCCATGCACATCGGCTGGTCGGTGTGGTGCGGGCTGACGATCTTCTTCCTGGCCAAGGCGCCCTGGGCGCGCGTGCTCGGTGTGCTCTACCCGATGGCGACGCTGACCGTCATCGTGGCCACGGCGAACCACTTCTGGCTGGACGCGGTGGGCGGCCTGCTCTGCCTCGCCCTGGGGTTCGCGGTGGCCCGCATCTGGTACGGCCGCCTGCCGTACGCCCTGCCCCGCATCCCGGAGCCCGCTGGACCCGCTGCGTCACCGAAGGCCTACGCCCCGTAGAACAGCTCCTCCACCACGGCCCGGGCCCGCCGGGCGGAGCGCCGGTGGGCGTCGAGCATGTCGCCGATCCGGGTCCGCGGAGACCCCAACCCGGTACAGGCGCCTGCCCCACGCCCTCCCCCGCCTGCCGGCACCCGCTCGACCCACGCCGTCACCGACCGCCTACGCCCCGTAGAACAGCTCCTCCACCACGGCCCGGGCCCGCCGGGCGGAGCGCCGGTAGGCGTCGAGCATGTCGCCGCTCCGGGTCCGCGGAGACCCCAACCCGGTACCGGCGCCTGCCCCACGCCCTCCCCCGCCTGCCGGCACCCGCCCGACCCACGCCGTCACCGAACGCCTACGCCCCGTAGAACAGCTCCTCCACCACGGCCCGGGCCCGCCGGGCGGAGCGCCGGTGGGCGTCGAGCACGTCGCCGATCCGGGTCCGCGGAGGCCCCAACCCGGTACAGGCGCCTGCCCCACGCCCCGCCCCGCCTGCCGGCACCCGCCCGACCCACGCCGTCACCGACGGCCTACGCGCCGTAGAACAGCTCCTCCACCACGGCCCGGGCCCGCCGGGCGGAGCGCCGGTAGGCGTCGAGCATGTCGCCGACGTGGCCGTCGCCGAAGCCCAAGTACCGGCCGACGGCGGCCAGTTCACGGCCGTCCGACGGGAAGGTGTCGCCGGCCCGGCCGCGCACCAGCATCACGGCGTTGCGCACGCGCGTGGCGAGCACCCAGGCCTCGTCCAGGGTCGCCGCGTCCTCTGCGGAGATCAGCCCGGCCGCGCACGCCGCGGCCAGGGCCTCGCGGGTACGGGTGGTCCGCAGCCCCGGCTCGGCCCAGCCGTGCTGCATCTGCAGCAGCTGCACGGTCCACTCGACGTCGGACAGGCCCCCGGGCCCCAGCTTGGAGTGCAGCTTGGGGTCGGTGCCGCGCGGCAGCCGCTCGGACTCCATCCGGGCCTTCAGCCGCCGGATCTCCCGTACGGCGTCCTCCCCGAGCCCCTCGGCGGGGTAGCGCAGCGGGTCGATCAGCTCGATGAAGCGGCGGCCCAGCTCCTCGTCCCCGGCGACCGGCTCGGCCCGCAGCAGCGCCTGCGACTCCCAGACCAGGGACCAGCGGCGGTAGTACGCCTCGTAGGACTTCAGGGTGCGCACGAGGGGGCCGGACTTGCCCTCCGGGCGCAGGTCGGCGTCGATCAGCAGCGGCGGGTCCGCGCTCGGCAGCTGCAGCAGGCGCCGCATCTCGGAGACGACCTTGTTCGCGGCGTCGGCGGCCGTCCGCTCGTCGGTGCCCTCGGGCGGCTCGTGCACGAAGAGCACGTCGGCGTCGGAGCCGTAGCCCATTTCGTGTCCGCCGAAGCGGCCCATGCCGATGATCGCGAAGCGGGTCGGCAGGGTGTCGCCCCAGTTCTCGCGCACCACGGCGCGCAGCGTGCCCGCGAGCGTCGCCGCCGTCAGGTCGGAGATCGCGCCGCCGACCCGGTCCACCAGGGTGCCCTCGTCGGCCTCGGCGGGCTGGGTCTCGGTGCCGTAGGAGCGGACGATGTCGGACGCGGCCGTGCGGAACAGCTCCCGGCGGCGTACGCCACGGGCCGCGGTGACCGCCTGCTCCGCGTTCTGGGCGCGGCGCACGGCGGCGAGGATTTCCTGCTCCAGATGCTCGCGGCCGCGCGGTTCGAGGCCGCGGCCGTCGCCGCCGCCGTCGCCGAGCAGGGCCACCGCCTCCGGGGCACGCATCAGCAGGTCGGGGGCGAGGCGTCCGGCGGACAGCACGCGCGCCAGGTTCTCGGCGGCGGCGCCCTCGTCCCGCAGCAGCCGCAGGTACCAGGGCGTCTTGCCCAGGGCGTCCGAGACCTTGCGGAAGTTGAGCAGGCCCGCGTCCGGGTCGGCGGAGTCCGCGAACCAGCCCAGCAGGACGGGCAGCAGGGTGCGCTGGATGGCCGCCTTGCGGGTGACGCCGGAGGCCAGCGCCTCCAGGTGGCGCAGGGCGGCGGCCGGGTCGGCGTAGCCCAGCGCGACCATCCGCTCGCGGGCCGCTTCCGCGCTCAACCGGGCCTCGCCGGGGGCGAGTTGGGCGACCGCGTCGAGCAGCGGGCGGTAGAAGAGCTTCTCGTGCAGCCGGCGTACGACGGAGGCGTGGCGGCGCCACTCGCGGTTCAGCTCGGCGACCGGGTCGACGCGCAGGCCGAGCGAGCGGCCGATGCGGCGCTGGTCGGCCTCGTCCTCGGGGACGAGATGGGTGCGGCGCAGCCGGTAGAGCTGGATGCGGTGCTCCATGGAGCGCAGGAAGCGGTAGGCCTGGTCGAGCTGCACGGCGTCGGCGCGGCCCACGTAGCCGCCCGCCGCGAGCGCCTGCAGCGCGTTCAGCGTGGTGCCGCTGCGCAGGCCCGCGTCCGCGCGGCCGTGCACCAACTGCAGCAGCTGTACGGCGAATTCGACGTCCCTGAGGCCTCCGGGGCCGAGTTTCAGCTCGCGGTCGACCTCGGCGACGGGGATGTTCTCCACGACGCGGCGGCGCATCTGCTGGACGTCGGCGACGAAGTTCTCGCGCTCGGCGGCCTTCCAGACGAGGGGTTCGAGGGCGGCGACGTACTCCTCGCCGAGCCCAAGGTCGCCGGCCACCGGGCGGGCCTTGAGCAGGGCCTGGAACTCCCAGGTCTTGGCCCAGCGCTGGTAGTAGGCGACATGGCTGGAGAGCGTGCGCACCAGCGGGCCGTTCCTGCCCTCGGGCCGCAGATTGGCGTCGACGGGCCAGATCGAGCCCTCGACGGTCGTCTCGGAACAGATCCGCATCATGTGCGAGGCCAGCCGGGTGGCGGCCCGCAGCGCCTTGTCCTCGTCGGCGCTGTCGACTGCCTCGCCGACGAAGATCACGTCGACGTCGGAGACGTAGTTGAGCTCGTGGCCGCCGCACTTGCCCATCGCGACGACCGCGAGCCGGCACAGGGCGGCGTCCTCGGGGGCGGCGGCGCTCGCGATCGCGAGGGCCGCGCGCAGGGTGGCGGTGGCGAGGTCGGCGAGTTCGGCGGCGTTCTGGGCGATGTCGGTGGTGCCGCAGACGTCGCGGGCGGCGATGGACAGCAGACAGCGGCGGTAGGCGACGCGCAGGGAGACGGGGTCGGTGGCCTCGGCGAGCCCGCGCTCGAACTCCTCCACGCCCGGGTGCAGGTCGCGCGGCTCGTAGGTGACCAGGGCCTCCCAGTCGCGCGGGTGGCGGTGCAGGTGGTCGCCGAGCGCGGCGGAGGCGCCGAGCACGCCGAGCAGCCGGTCGCGCAGCGGTTTGGCCGCTATCAGCGTGTCCAGCAGCTCGTGGCGCGCGGTGGGGCCGGGCTGCGCCTCCAGGAGGCGTACGAGTCCGAGCAGCGCGAGATCCGGGTCGGCGGTCGCGCCGAGTGCCTCCAGCAGGACCGGGTCGTCGCGCACATGCGTGAGCTCCGGGCTGTCCAGCAGCCGCTCGGCGGCCGAGGGATCGGTGAATCCGTGCCGCAGCAGCCGCGTGAAGGTACTGCTTCTGCGCCCCGGCGCGCTCATCCCCGTCCTCCTGTCGGACCCTCGGACCAAGGTCGTACTGGCCCGAGCCTAGCCGGTGACGGGGGCGGGGGCGCCGGGGCGGAAGGGGCGTCTCAGCGGGTGAGCAGTGCCGTTCCCGGCGGGCGCCCGATGAGTTTCCGGGTCGGCCGCGGTCACCCCTTGGTACGGAGCTTCCGGTACGAGGAGGACGGCCCATGGCGGACAGCACCCCGCAGACACGTCTCGACACCCGTTACAGCGATCCGCGGGCGACAGCGACCGCCTGGCCGGAGGCCGAGGCGCGGATCGCGCGGGCCGAGCTGTTCTGGATCTCGACGGTGCGGCCGGACGGGCGGCCGCATGTGACGCCGCTGCCCGCGGTGTGGGCGGACGGCGCGCTGCACTTCTGCACGGGGCCCGAGGAGCGCAAGGCGCACAACCTCGCGGCGAACCCGCACGTCACGCTCACGACCGGCAACAACACCTGGGACAAGGGCTACGACCTGGTCGTGGAGGGCGAGGCGGTGCGGGTGACGCACGAGGGGCGGCTGCGCGAGCTGGCCGCCGCGTGGGAGGCGAAGTACGGCAGCTTCTGGCACTTCGAGGTGCGGGAGGGGGCGTTCCATCACGGGGGCGGGCAGGCGTTCGTCTTCTCGGTGGCGCCGCGCACCGTTTTCGGCTTCGGTAAGGGGGAGCCGTTCAGCCAGACACGGTGGCGCTTCACCTGACGCACGACCGGTCGCCCGACGCCTGGCGCATGACGCATGACGCATGACGCATGACGCATGACGCATGACCGACGTACGACGAAGGAGTCGTTCCATGGACATGAGCCTCGAAGTGCTGTTGCTGCCCGTCTCCGACGTGGACCGGGCCAAGGAGTTCTACCGGGACAAGGTCGGCTTCCATGTGGACCTGGACGGCGAGGTGATGCCGGGCGTACGGATCGTGCAGCTGACGCCGCCCGGTTCGGGCTGCTCGATCGCGCTCGTCGACGGCCTGGAGGTGCCGACCGGCACGCCGCGGCCGGGGACGTACCACGGCATGCAGCTGTGCGTGACGGACGCCAAGGCCGCCCACGAGGAGCTGACCGCGCGCGGCCTGGACGTCACCGAGCCGCAGCCGTTCGCACCCCAGGACGGCGCCACCTTCATGTACTTCAAGGACCCGGACGGCAACGGCTGGGCGATCCAGGAGTACCGGCGCCGGGAGACGGAGCCACTGCACAGGGTGCTGGCCGAACAGGCGGGGCGGGAGGAGTAGTTGAGCCCGGGGCGGCAACAGCGGGGCCGATCCGCACCGATGGCCGGGGCGCGTGTGATGCCCCGGCTGCCCGCGCAGGACCTGGAGCGGGCGCGGCGGTTCTACTCCGAGAAGCTCGGGCTCGACCCCGTCGACGAGCGGCCCGGCGGGCTGCTCTACCGCACCGCCGGCACGGAGTTCGTGGTGTTCCGCTCCACGGGTGCCTCGCCCGGGACCTTCACGCAGATGGCGTGGGAGGTCGACGACCTGGACTCGGTGGTGGCCGAACTCCGGCGCCGTGGCGTGCGGTTCGAGGACGTCGACGTTCCCGGCCTGCGTACGGTGGACGGCATCACCGAGGTGCAGGGCCACTACCCGAGCAAGGGCGCCCGCGCCGAACGCGCCGCCTGGTTCCGCGACAGCGAGGGCAATCTGATGGGCATCGGGCAGCTACTGCGCTGAGCCGTCCCGGAGGCGCGAGGGGAACGACCTCTTAGACTCCATGCCTGTGGCACACAGCTTTGATGATCTTGTGACGTTGCAGCGCGCCGTCGACCGGGCGAACGCGCACGTCCTGGCCCGCCGTGACGCGTACGGCCGACCGGCCGACGAGACCGGCTGGAGCGACGAGCAGACGGCGGCCTACGACCAGGCATGGCGCGAGTGGCGCGAACTCGCCGCGGACGTCCAGGCCGCGATCACCGCCTACGCGAAGGACGAGGGGGAGCCCCGTTTCACCGTGGAGGCCCAACTGCGCAGAACGGTCCGCCACCCACAGCCGGTCGAGGGCTGACAGCACGGCGGGCTGACGGCACATCACCGTCAGCCTCGCTCAGCAGCCCCTTACAGCACCGGCAGGTTCTTCTTCAGCTCGAAGGCCGTGACCTCGCTGCGGTACTCGTGCCACTCCGCCTGCTTGTTGCGCAGGAAGAAGTCGAAGACGTGTTCGCCGAGGGTTTCGGCGACCAGGTCGCTGCGTTCCATGAGGATCAGGGCCTCGCCGAGGTTCTGCGGGAGGGGCTCGATGCCCAGGGCGCGGCGTTCGGCGTCGGAGAGGGCCCAGACGTCGTCCTCGGCGCCCGGCGGGAGCTCGTAGCCCTCCTCGATGCCCTTGAGGCCGGCGGCCAGCAGGACGGCGTAGGCGAGGTAGGGGTTGGTGCCGGAGTCGATGGAGCGGACCTCCACGCGCGCGGAGCCGGTCTTGCCGGGCTTGTACATCGGCACGCGGACCAGGGCGCTGCGGTTGTTGTGGCCCCAGCAGATGTACGAGGGGGCCTCGCCGCCGGCGCCGGCGGTGCGCTCCGAGCCGCCCCAGATGCGCTTGTAGGAGTTCACCCACTGGTTGGTGACCGCGGAGATCTCCGCCGCGTGGCGCAGCAGGCCCGCGATGAAGGAGCGGCCGACCTTGGAGAGCTGGTACTCCGCGCCGGACTCGTAGAACGCGTTGCGGTCGCCCTCGAAGAGGGAGAGGTGGGTGTGCATTCCGCTGCCCGGGTACTCCGAGAACGGCTTCGGCATGAAGGTCGCCTGGACGCCCTGCTCCAGCGCCACCTGCTTCATGACCAGGCGGAAGGTCATGATGTTGTCTGCCGTCGAGAGCGCGTCGGCGTACCGCAGGTCGATCTCCTGCTGGCCGGGGGCGCCCTCGTGGTGGGAGAACTCGACCGAGATGCCCATCGACTCCAGCATGGTGATCGCCTGGCGGCGGAAGTCCATGCCGATGTTCTGCGGGGTGTGGTCGAAGTAGCCGGAGTTGTCGGCGGGGGTCGGGCGGGAGCCGTCGAGCGGGCGGTCCTTGAGCAGGTAGAACTCGATCTCCGGGTGCGTGTAGAAGGTGAAGCCCAGGTCGGAGCCGCGGGTCAGGGCGCGCTTGAGGACGAAGCGCGGGTCGGCGAAGGAGGGGGAGCCGTCCGGCATCAGGATGTCGCAGAACATGCGGGCGGTGCCGGGGGCCTCGGCGCGCCAGGGCAGGATCTGGAAGGTCGAGGGGTCGGGCTTGGCGATCATGTCGGACTCGTAGACCCGGGCGAAGCCCTCGATGGCCGAGCCGTCGAAGCCGATGCCCTCGTCGAAGGCCTGCTCCAGCTCGGCGGGGGCCACCGCGACGGACTTGAGGAAGCCCAGCACGTCCGTGAACCACAGGCGTACGAACCGGATGTCGCGCTCCTCCAAGGTCCGGAGCACGAACTCCTGCTGCTTGTCCATCTTCCGCTTCCCCATCCTTGCTGGTCAGGCCGCCTTGTCTCCCCTGTCCCAAGGAGGCGGTCGGGCACCTGAGCATCACACCACAACAGCATTTCATGCGCGTTGCAGACCATGATCGACCAAGCGACTCCGGCCTGAATGCCGCACATACGCGGGTGTACGGCTCTGCTGCCCATACTGCCTGCTCGGACTGACATCCGTAATGCCCTGCTCCACCTCGTACCGACCTCGCATCCGCCTCGCACGTGAGGAGCGCCACGCTCTTTTAATTTGCATCTCAGATGCAAGTTTAACTAGCGTGCGGAGCAGCCGAGTTCACAAGGAGCCCCGATGCTGTCCGAGCCTGCTGCTGCCCTCGTCCGTGCCACCCTTCCCGCCGTCGGCGCCTCGCTTCCCGAGATCACGGAGCGGTTCTACGCCGGACTGTTCGCCGCCCGCCCCGATCTGCTGCGCGACCTCTTCAACCGCGGGAACCAGGCCGCCGGCACCCAGCGCCAGGCCCTGGCGGGATCGATCGCCGCGTTCGCGACGCACCTGCTGGAGCATCCGGAGCAGCGGCCGGACGCGATGCTGTCCCGGATCGCCCACAAGCACGCCTCGCTGGGTGTGCGGCCCGAGCAGTACGCGCTCGTCCACGAGCACCTCTTCGCCGCGATCGCCGAGGTCCTCGGCGAGGCCGTCACCCCGGAGGTCGCGGCCGCCTGGGGCGAGGTCTACTGGCTGATGGCGAACGCCCTCTGCGCCATCGAGAAGCGGCTGTACGAGGAGTCCGGGGAGCCAGGGTGGCGGCGGTGGGAGGTCGTCGAGCGGGTCGCGGAGACCGCGGACGTGACCACGTTCCGGCTGCGCCCCGCCGACGGCGGGCCGGTCGCGGACTTCCGCGCGGGGCAGTACGTCTCCGTACGGGCCGAACTCCCGGACGGCGCGCGTCAGATACGGCAGTACAGCCTCTCCGGGGCGGCCGGTTCAAACGTGCGGCAGTTCAGCGTCAAGCGGGTGCCCGGGGACGGTGCCGCTCCCGAGGGCGAGGTCTCGAACCATCTGCACGCGCGCGTGCGCGAGGGCGACGTACTGGAGCTGTCGGCCCCCTACGGCGACCTCGTCCTGGAGGACGCCGCGGACACCCCGCTGCTGCTGGCCTCCGCCGGGATCGGCGTGACCCCGATGGTCGCCATGCTGGCGCAGCTCGCGAACGCCGGCCACGGCGCCCCGGTCACCGTCGTGCACGGCGACCGCTCCCCCGCGGACCACGCCCTGCGCGCCGACCACCTGGCCTTCACGGACAAGCTCCCGGACGCCACCGTCCACTTCTGGTACGAGCGCGACGCCGCACCCGGCACCCGCACCGGCCTCGTCGACCTGGACGACCTCACCATCCCGCACGCCACACGCGCGTACCTGTGCGGCCCGCTCCCCTTCATGCGCGCGGTCCGCACCCAACTCCTCACCAAGGGCCTCTCCCCCGCCGACATCCACTACGAGGTCTTCGGCCCGGACCTCTGGTTGAGCAGGGCCTGAGCACGGGGGGCGCCGGGAGAGCCACTGCACCGGGTGCGACGAAAGGCGGCCACCACCGGGCCCGGACGGTGCGCCGCCCACTCCGGCCCGGCACCGGCACCCGGCGCCTTCAGCACGGGGCGTACTCGTCGAGAAGAGGCCACCCCACCGGGCATCCCCGGCGCCGCCCCCAAACCGCGGCTACGGCCAAGTCAGCCCGGCGCACGCGGCCGGCCTCAGCCTCGCGCAGACCGCCTAGACCCGGCGCAGCCACCAAGGAGAGCCACTGCGCCGAGTGCGACGCAAGCGGCGCACCGCCGCGCCGAGCCCGGCACGGTGCGCCGCCAGATACGGTCTCCGCGCCAGCCCGCCCGCCCGGCCCGGCACCCCGCACCTTCAGAGCGTGGGACTGCCCGTCGAGAAGAGGCCGCACCACCAAACATCCTCGCCGCGGCCCCCCGAACCGCGACTTCGGCCGCCAATTCCGCCCGGCGGCGCGCAGCCGACCCCAACCTCGCGCCGATCTCTCTCCCCCCAGGACCCGGCGCAGTAGCACGCGCCTAGCCCTTCGGGCCGCATCACCGCATACGCGGCATCCCCAGTAGCAGTGCCGCCGTGGGCTCCGAGGCGATGTCGGCGATCGTCACCGGGTCCAGGGAGGCGAAGAAGGCTTCCTGGGCCTGGCGGAGGGCGCCTCGGAGGCGGCAGGCGGGGCTGAGGGGGCAGGGGGTGGTGCCGCCCTCGCAGTCGACCACGTCGCCGTCCCCCTCGAAGGCGCGGACCAGGGCGCCGACGGATGCCGTACGGCCCTTCGTGGTGAGCGTGAGGCCGCCGCCCCGGCCGCGGCGGGCGTCCAGCAGCCCCATGTGCTGGAGTTCGGCCACCACCTTCGCCGCGTGGGTGTAGGGCGCGTCCATGTCGGCCGCGACCTCGCGGGTCGCGGGCGTGGACTCACCGGCGACCGCGAGCCGCATGAGCACGCGCAACGCGAGATCGGTGGATCGGAGCAGCCGCATACCACCAGCCTAGATAATGCGCATCCTGGATTCAAATTTCGACCGGATGACGTCGGCTCGCTGTCGGGTTGCTGTCGATCCGGCCATTCCCGGGACCTGCCAACCGGACGCCCCCTCTTCCCCATTACCATCAGCAAACCCGACCGTCCCTTTTCTTAGAAGGACACCCCCATGGGCTCCGCCAACAAGACCCAGAGCGCGGCACGCAAGGCGCGGATAGAGGAGATGCGTCGTGCCGAGCAGTCCCGGCAGCGGCGCAACCGCATCCTTGTGGTCGCCGCGAGCGCGGTGGTCGTCGCCGCTCTCGTGGTCGGCGGGGTCTTCGTGGTGAAGTCCCAGGGCGACGACAAGGACACCGCGAGCAGCTCCAAGGCGCAGGGCTCGGGGCACTTCGTCACGGGCAAGGACGGGGTGCGGACCTGGACGGGCAAGCTGACCCGCAACCACGTCCAGACGACCGTGAACTACCCCATGCACCCGCCGGTCGGGGGCGACCACAACCCGGTCTGGCTCAACTGCAACGGCAACGTCTACACCAAGCCCGTCAAGGACGAGAACGCCGTGCACGCGCTGGAGCACGGCGCGGTGTGGGTGACGTACACCGACAAGGCGAAGAAGGCGGACGTGGCCACGCTGACCGCGAAGGTCAAGCAGACGCCGTACTCGTTGATCAGCCCCTACCCGAGCCAGAGCGCCCCGATCGAACTGTCCGCGTGGGGGCACCAGTTGAGCGTGACGAGCGCGAACGACCCCAAGGTCGCCGCGTTCTTCGAGACGTATGTGCAGGGCAAGCAGACCCCGGAGCCGGGTGCCTCCTGCACGGGCGGGACGATGTGACGTGAGGAAGTACGCCGGCTGGATCACGGCAGCCACGGTCGCGGTGCTCGTCGCGGCCGGGGGCATCACCTACGCGGTCGCCGAGGACGGCGGCGACACACGCCCGGCCACCCCGTCGGCCGACTCCGCGGACGCCGGCTTCGCGCGGGACATGGCGGTGCATCACCAGCAGGCCGTCGAGATGTCGTACATCGTGCGCGACCGCACGAAGAACACCGAAGTGCGGCGGCTCGCCTACGACATCGCCCAGACGCAGGCCAACCAGCGCGGCATGTTGATGGGCTGGCTGGATCTGTGGGGGCTGCCGAAGGTGTCGTCGAAGCCGCCGATGTCCTGGATGGGCATGGGTGACATGCCCGAGCGCGGGGACGGCTCGCTGATGCCCGGCATGGCGACCGACACCGAGATGAAGAAGCTCGGCACCCTCAACGGCAAGCAGGCGGAGATCTTCTATCTGCAGCTGATGACGGAGCATCACAAGGGCGGTATCCACATGGCCGAGGGCTGTGTGGCGAAGTGCTCGGTCGGCGTGGAGAAGAATCTCGCGCAGGGCATGGTCGACGCCCAGCAGTCGGAGATCAAACTGATGGCGGACATGCTCAAGGAACGGGGGGCGAAGGCCCGTTCTTAACGCCACCGAAGGAACGAAAGCCCCAAATCACCCCAGCTGACGGTTCCTTGGGGTTCTCTTGGCTTACCCATTCCCCTGGCATGAACGGTTCATCGCAAGAGTGACCCCTATCGCTTGATCCATTGCCCGCTCCTCCGCCGCGGAACGGGTCGTCCGTGGACCGGCGACGACCAACCACACGTGCGAAGAACCGCATCGCAGGGGGTTCCATGAGATCCAATCGCGCCAGAATGCGCGCCGCGAGCATGGCAGCAACTCTGCCCATGATCGCCGGCGCGCTGGCGCTCGGCATACCCGCGGCGCACGCCGCGGACAACCCGGGCCGGGACACGCTCGCGGGCACCAGGCCCGCCTGGGCCACGGCCAAGGCGGACAAGGGCGCGACCTCGAACAGCGCCCAGGTCTCCGCCCGGGTCTACCTGGCCGGCAAGGACGCGGCGGGCCTCGCCGCGTACGCGAAGGCAGTGTCCGACCCGAACTCGGCGTCGTACGGCAAGTACCTGAGCGCCAAGCAGACGCAGTCCCGCTTCGGCGCGACCAAGGCCCAGGTGGCCGCGGTCACGTCGTGGCTGAAGTCCGCGGGCCTGAAGGTCACGGGCGTCACGCAGCACTACGTCTCCGTCACCGGTGACGTGGCCGCCGCCGAGAAGGCGTTCGGCACGCAGCTGCACAACTACAGCAAGGGCTCCAAGACGTACCGCGCGCCGTCGAAGACGGCCTCCGCGCCCGACAGCCTCAAGGGCGCCGTCCTGACCGTCACCGGCCTGGACAACGCGCCGCACAAGGCGAGCCACAGCGACCAACTGCCGGGTCCGGGCGCGGCGTTCAAGAACGCCGGCCCGTTCTCCTCGTACTACGGCTCGAACGTCGCGAAGACGCTGCCGGACGCGTACGGCAAGAAGATCCCGTACGCGGTCAAGGGCTACACCGGCAAGCAGCTGCGGGCCGCCTACGGCGCGGGCAAGTACACCGGCAAGAAGGTGCGCGTCGCCATCACGGACGCGTACGCCTCGCCGACCATCGCCTTCGACGCCCAGACGTACGCGAAGAAGCACGGCGACGCGACCTGGAAGACCGGTCAGCTGCACCAGTCGCTGCCCAAGAACTACACGAACACCGGCGCCGACGAGTGCGACGCGTCGGGCTGGTACGGCGAGGAGACCCTGGACGTCGAGGCCGTGCACGCGGTCGCGCCGGCCGCGGACGTCACGTACGTGGGCGCCGCCTCCTGCATGGACGACGACCTGCTCGACTCGCTGAGCAAGATCGTCGACAAGCACCTGGCCGACATCGTCTCCAATTCCTGGGGCGACATCGAGGCCAACCAGACGCCGGACCTGGCCGCCGCGTACGACCAGGTCTTCCAGTTCGGCGCGGTCGAGGGCATCGGCTTCTACTTCTCCTCCGGTGACAACGGCGACGAGGTCGCTCACACCGGTACGAAGCAGGTCGACACCCCGGCCAACTCGGCCTGGGTGACGGCGGTCGGCGGTACCTCGCTGGCGGTCGGCAAGGGCGACAAGTACCTGTGGGAGACCGGCTGGGGCACCGAGAAGGCCAACCTCTCTGCCGACGGCAAGAGCTGGGAGGGCTTCCCCGGGGCCTTCACCTCGGGCGCGGGCGGCGGCACCAGCAAGACGGTGCCGGAGCCGGCGTACCAGAAGGGCGTCGTGCCGAACGCGCTGGCCACGGCCAACAACGCCGCCGGCAACCGCGTCGTCCCGGACATCTCCGCCATCGCCGACCCCAACACCGGTTTCAAGGTCGGTCAGACGCAGACCTTCCCGGACGGGTCCGAGCAGTACGCCGAGTACCGCATCGGCGGCACCTCGCTCGCCGCTCCGGTGATCGCGGCCGTGCAGGCCCTGGCCCAGGAGGCGCGCGGCGGCAAGGCGATCGGCTTCGCCAACCCGTCGATCTACGCCAAGTACGGGTCGAAGGCCTACCACGACGTCACGGACAACCCGACGGGCTCCGGCCTGGCGGTCGCCCGGGTCGACTTCGTGAACGGCGTCGACGCGTCCGACGGCCTGGCCACCTCGGTCCGCTCCCTCGGCAAGGACAGCTCGCTGTCCGCCGTGAAGGGCTACGACGACGTCACCGGCGTGGGCACGCCCGCGAACGGTTACGTGGAGTCGTACCGGAAGCACTGAGGCACCGCCAAAAACGGCACCTTGAGGGGGCGCGGGGTGGCACACACCCCGCGCCCCTTCGCCGTGTGCGGATGCACCGCGGGCGGGCCCGGATCACCCGGGCCCCTCATTGTGTCGCTCTGACGATTACACTGGGCGGGTGGCTGACTCGAAGTTCTGGTCCATCTATCAGCACGGCTTCGCACGGATCGCCGCGTGCACGGGTCACACCGTCATCGCGGACCCGCGGGCCAACGCCGAAGCGGTCCTGCGCCAGGCGCGCCGCTGCGCCGACGAGGGGGTCGCCGTCGCCGTCTTCCCGGAGCTGGGGCTGTGCGGCTACTCGATCGAGGACCTGCTGCTGCAGGACGCCCTGCTCGACGAGGTCGAGGCGGCGCTGGCGCAGGTGGTGGCCGGGTCGGCCGGTCTGCTGCCGGTGCTGGTCGTCGGCGCGCCGCTGCGCCACCGCAACCGGGTCTACAACTGCGCGGTGCTCGTGCACCGCGGCCGCGTGCTCGGGGTCGTGCCGAAGTCGTACCCGCCGAACTACCGGGAGTTCTACGAGCGCCGCCAGATCGGCGACGGCGCCGACGAGCGCGGCGGTTCGATCCGGGTCGGCGGCGAGAGCGTGCCGTTCGGCGTGGATCTGCTGTTCACGGCGGGCGACGTGCCGGGGCTCGTGCTGCACACGGAGATCTGCGAGGACATGTGGGTGCCGGTGCCGCCGAGCGCGGAGGCGGCCCTCGCCGGTGCGACCGTCCTGGTCAACCTCTCCGGCAGCCCGATCACCGTGGGACGGGCCGAGGACCGCAAGCTGCTGTGCCGCTCGGCGTCCTCCCGCTGCCTGGCCGCCTACGTCTACGCGGCGGCCGGCCTCGGCGAGTCGACCACCGACCTGTCCTGGGACGGGCAGGCCATGGTGTACGAGAACGGCGTGCTGCTGGCCGAGACCGAGCGCTTCCCGCTCGGCGACGCGTACGCGGTGGCCGACGTGGACCTCGACCTGCTGCGCCAGGAGCGTCAGCGGATGGGCACCTTCGACGACAACCGCCGTACGCACAAAGCGCGCACCGACGACTTCCGCACGGTGTCCTTCGAACTCGACCCGCCCTCCACCGACCTCGGGCTGCGCCGCCGCCTGGAGCGCTTCCCGTTCGTGCCGGCCGACGCCGAGCGGCTCGCCCAGGACTGCTACGAGGCGTACAACATCCAGGTCGAGGGCCTTCAGCAGCGGCTCGCGGCGATCGGTGGCTCGAAGGTGGTCATCGGGGTGTCCGGCGGCCTCGACTCCACGCACGCGCTGATCGTCGCCGCCCGCGCGATGGACCGCGCGGGCCGCCCGCGCAGCGACATCCTGGCCTGGACGCTGCCCGGCTTCGCCACCAGCGACCACACCAAGGGCAATGCCCACAAGCTGATGAACTCGCTCGGTGTCACCGCGGCCGAGCTGGACATCACGCCGACCGCGCGGCTGATGCTGAAGGAGATGGGCCACCCCTTCGCCTCCGGCGAGCCGGTGTACGACGTCACCTTCGAGAACGTGCAGGCCGGTCTGCGCACCGACTACCTGTTCCGGCTGGCCAACCAGCGCGGCGGCATCGTGCTCGGCACCGGTGACCTCTCCGAGCTGGCGCTCGGCTGGTCCACGTACGGCGTGGGCGACCAGATGAGCCACTACAACGTCAACTCGGGTGTGCCGAAGACGCTGATCCAGCATCTGATCCGCTGGGTCATCAGCAGCGGGCAGTTCGACGAGGAGACCGGCGAGACGCTCGCCGCGATCCTGGACACCGAGATCAGCCCGGAGCTGGTGCCGGGCGAGGAGATGCAGTCGACGGAGTCGAAGATCGGCCCGTACGCCCTGCACGACTTCACGCTCTTCCACGTGCTGCGCTACGGCTTCAGGCCGTCGAAGATCGCCTTCCTGGCCTGGCACGCCTGGCACGATGCGGAGGCGGGCGAGTGGCCGCCGAACTTCCCCGACGCCAAGCGGGTCGCGTACGAACTGGCGGAGATCCGGCGCTGGTTGGAGGTCTTCTGCAAGCGCTTCTTCGCCTTCGCGCAGTTCAAGCGGTCGGCGATGCCCAACGGGCCGAAGGTCTCGGCGGGCGGTTCGCTGTCCCCGCGCGGCGACTGGCGCGCGCCGTCGGACGGCAACGCACGGGCCTGGCTACGGGATCTCGCGCGCTTCGACGACGCTACGGCGTGAGCGCGCTCCAGCCCGACTCCAGCAGTTCGAAGGCGCGGGAGACGGCCCGGCGCGGGTCGTCGTGGTCCTGGGCGGCGCGGGGCGCTTCGAGCGCGAAGTGGGCGAGGGCGGTGCAGGCGGGGTCGTCCGCGGGAAGTCCGCTCTCCTCCGCGATGACGCGGGCCAGGGCGTCGGTGTGGCGCAGCCACATGCCCTGGCGGTAGTCGCGCAGGGCGGGGGTGTCGTTCACCATGCGGAGGAAGGCCGCGAAGCGGGGGTCGCCGTCCGCCGTGAGGAGCCGGGAGCGCAGTGCGTGCTCACGCAGCGCCGCGGGGACGGACTGTCCCTCGGGCCGCTCGCGCACCGCGGCGAGCAGGGCCGCCTCCACGTCGTCCTCCTCGTCGAAGACGAGGGCCTCCTTGACCGGGAAGTGCTTGAACAGCGTCGTGGTGGACACGTCGGCGGCGTCCGCGATCTCCCGGATGCCGACGTCGTCGTAGCCGCGCTCCAGGAACAGGCGCAGCGCGGCGTCCGCGATGGCCTTCCGGGTGGCGGCCTTCTTGCGCTCGCGGCGGCCCTGGGGCGCCGGCGCGGCGGCGGGTGCGGTGTCGGTGGTGGGTGCGGTGTCGGTCGTGGTGTCGGACATGCCGCACAGCGTACCGCCAAGGTTGCCCTGATTCAAAAGTTGAGTCGTTGCACTTATTGCCTCGGTGTGCTTTTCTGTGGCCATGAACACCACCCCTGCTCCCCGCATCGCCATCGTCGGCGCCGGTCCCGGCGGCCTGACCTGCGCCCGTATCCTCCAGCGGCACGGCATCACCGCCACCGTCCACGACCGCGACGCCGGGCCCGACGCCCGCGACCAGGGCGGCACCCTGGACCTGCACGCCGACAACGGCCAGATCGCCCTGCGCGAGGCCGGACTGCTGGACGCCTTCTTCCGGCTGGCCCGCCCGGAGGGCCAGGAGATGCGCCAACTGGACACGGCCGGCACGACGCTCTTCCACCATCTCCCCGACGAGGGCGAGCAGTTCAAGCCCGAGATCGACCGCGGCCACCTGCGCGACCTGCTGCTCGACTCCCTCGCCCCGGACACCGTGCGCTGGGGCCACACCCTCACGAAGGTCTCCGGCCCCGATGAGGGACCGCGCACCCTGCACTTCACCGACGGCAGCACCGTCGAGGCGGATCTCGTCATCGGCGCGGACGGCGCCTGGTCCACGGTCCGCCGGGCCGTCTCCCCCGCCACCCCCCGATACACCGGCGTCACCTTCCTGGAGGCCCGCTTCGACGACGTCGACGAGCGGCACCCCCGCGTCGCCGAACTCGTCGGCCAGGGCAGCGCCGCGGCGGCCGACGGAGAGCGCGCCCTCTTCGCCCAGCGCAACAGCGGCAACCACATCCGCGTCTACGTCATCCAGCAGCTCCCCGCCGACTGGATCACCGCCGTCGGCCTGACGCCCGATGACACCGACGGCATCCGCCGCCTCCTGCTGGAGCGCTACGCCCACTGGTCGCCCCGTATGCGGGAGTTGATCGACGGCAACGACGGCCCCTACGCCGACCGCCCGATCTTCGCCCTGCCGGTGCCGCACACCTGGGAGCAGAACCCCACCGTCACCCTGCTCGGTGACGCCGCCCATCTCATGCCCCCGCTCGGCGTCGGCGTCAACCTCGCCATGCTCGACGCCTGCGAACTCGCCCTGGCCGTCGCGCACTCCGGAACCGTCGGCGAGGCCATCCGTGTCTACGAGCGGACCATGGTGCCCCGCTCCACCGAGACGGCCCGGCTCCTCGACGGCGCCACCACCGGGCTGCTGTCCACGGACCTGCCCGACTTCGCCACCGCGGACCGGGCCTGAACGGCATCAACTGGCAGGCGCCTCGGGGGCGGGACTACGAACCGCTGCCCAGGTTCACGCGCGCCGCGATCGGGAGGTGGTCGCTTCCCGTGGCGGGGAGCGTCCACGAGGTCACCGGGTCGACGCCCTGGACCATGATCTGGTCGATGCGCGCCATCGGGAACGAGGCCGGCCAGCTGAAGCCGAAGCCGTTGCCCGCGGCGCCCTGGGTGGAGCGCATCTGGGAGGTGACCGCGTTCAGGGAGCGGTCGTTCATGGTGCCGTTCAGATCGCCGAGCAACACCTTGCGCTCGAGCGGCTCATGGGCGATGGCCTCGCCGAGCGCGTCGGCGCTGGTGTCGCGCTGCCGGGCCGTGAACCCGGCCTCCAGCTTCACCCGCACCGAGGGCAGGTGGGCGACGTAGAACGCGACCGGGCCCTTGGGGGTGGCGACCGTGGCGCGCATCGCACGGGTCCAGCCGAGCCGGATGTCGACCGCCTTGACGCCGCTCATCGGGTACTTGCTCCACAGCCCGACGGTGCCCTGCACCGAGTGGTACCTGTACGTCGGGGCGAGCGCCTTCTCGTACACCGGAACGACGGATGCCTTCAGCTCCTCCAGGGCCACCACGTCCGCGCCGGAGGCGGCCACGTCGCGGGCGGTGCCGGACGGGTCGGGGTTGTCGGCGTTGACGTTGTGCGTGGCCACGGTGAGGTCACCGCCGGCGCCGGTCCTGTCGGTGAGCAGGCCGCCGAAGAGGTTCAGCCACGCGGCGACCGGCACCACCAGCGCGATCAGCGCCACGGCCGATTTCCGCACCAGCGCGACCAGCAGCAGGAGCGGGATCAGCACGCCGAGCCAGGGCAGGAAGGTCTCGGTGAGACTGCCCAGGTTGCCGATCCTGTTGGGGATGCGCGCGTGCAGCAGCATCACCAGACCGAGGAGCACCGCGATCGCCGCGGTCACCAGGCCGCGGCGCCAGATTCTCGGGTCGCCCCGCCATCCGGACAGCAGACGGACCATCAGGCGCCGGAACCCGTTTCCCCGGCGCTCGGGCCCCGAGCCGCCGTTGTCGGTCTCCGTCATGTACGCCTGCTGCGCCATACCGCGTCGCCTCACTGCCTGCCGTGCACACCGTCCGCCCCTCGTGTCTACGACCCTAGGGGATGATCGGCTCCGATCCTGCCGTCCCATGACGGCCGTACGGGCAGTGGGACGAAGAAGTCGGGGTGAGGAGTTCCGGATGCGCGTGCCGAAAGGTCCTCTGTGACGGAACGCGCATATTCGGGCCGGAGAGACGGTCAGATGACGGGCCGTAGCCCTTCGAGCAGCGTGTCGACGATCTCCTCCGACAGGCCCTCGGGCAGATCGGCGTCCGCGCGCATGACGCTGCGCAGCAGCATCGGGCCGACGAACATGTCGTTCATCAGCTCCACGTCGACGTCCGTGCGCAGTTCGCCGTTGGCCTGTCCGCGGCGCAGGATCTCGACCTGGAGCCTGCGCCGCGGCTCGACGACGTTGGCGTGGTAGGCGGCCCAGATCCGCGGGCTGCTCTTCATCTGGGCGAAGACGTTGTGCAGCAGCGCCGACGTACGGGTCATCACACCGCGTTGGCGCAGCTGTTCGAGAAGGGCCACGAGGTCGTCGCGCATCGAGTTGCCGGGCAGTTCGGGGTCCGGGGGCTCGGCCGTGCGCACGACGTCGACGAAGAGTTCCTCCTTGCCGCTCCAGCGGCGGTAGATGGTGGCCTTGCCGACGCCCGCGGTGCGGGCGATGCGCTCGATGGACAGGTCGGCGAGCGGAACGCCGTCCTCGAGGAGCTTCATCACGCCCTCGATGATGGCCCGTTCCACCGCCTCGCTCCGCGGGCGCCCGCGGGCCGGCGCGGTGCCCTGATCTGCTTGGCTGTCGGCGAGGCTCACTTCACTCCATCCCTTCGCTCAACTGCCCCCGTTGTGCGGCGAGGTCAGTCCGCGGCAGCCACCAACTCCTGCTTCTCCTCGCCCTTCTGCGGGGCGGCCGGCTTGCCGGGCAGGAAGAGGAAGACCACCAGCGCGCCGATCAGTGCGACCCCGGTGCCGCACAGCGCGGTGACGTGCATGGCGTGCAGGAAGGCGTCGTCGGCCGGGGTGATGAGGCCGTTGCCCCGCGGGCCGAGCTTCGCGGCGACACCGAGCGTGGCCTCGATGGACTCGCCGGCCGTGTCGCGCAGGCCGGCCGGCAGCAGGCCGAGCTTGTCCTCGATGCCGGAGCGGTACGCCGTCGAGAGCACCGAGCCGAGGATGGCGATGCCGAGCGCGCCGCCGACCTGGCGGAAGGTGTTGCTGAGCGCGGAGGCGGAGCCCGCCTTCTCGCGCGGCAGGGCCTGCATGATGACCACGCTGGTGGGGGTCATCACGTGCGCCATGCCGGTGCCCATGAGGAAGAAGATGATCTCCAGGAGCCAGATCGGGGTGTCCTTCTCGAAGCCGGCGAAGGCGGCGAGCATGGCCGCGAGCAGCAGCAGGCCGCCGCCGGTGGTCACCTTGTTGCCGAACCGGTCGACCAGCAACCGGGCCCGCGGCGCGAAGATCAGCTGCGCGGCGGCCAGCGGCAGCATCAGCGCACCGGTCTGCAGCGGCGAGTAGCCGCGCACGCTCTGCATGTAGAAGACGGAGAAGAAGGTCACGCCCATCAGCGCGAAGAAGACCAGCGCTATGGCGGCCATCGCGGCCGAGAACACCTTGTTCTTGAAGTAGGTGACGTCCAGCGACGGGTGGTCGCTGCGCTTCTCGTACACGACGAAGGCGGCGAGCACGACGAGCCCGGCGACGATGGTCGCGAGCACCTTGGCGTCGGTGAAGTCGGCGAGTTCGCCGCCCTTGATGATGCCGTAGACGAGCAGGACCAGGCCGATGACGGACAGCACCACGCCGACCGGGTCGAGGCGGCCGGGCCGCGGGTCGCGGGAGTCGGGCACCAGCCAGACCATCAGCACGAGCGCGAGAATGACGATCGGGACGTTGACCAGGAAGACCGAGCCCCACCAGAAGTGGTCGAGAAGGAGTCCGCCGGTGATCGGGCCGATGGCGATGGCGAGGCCGACTCCGCCGGCCCACATGCCGATGGCCTTGGGCTGCTCCTCGCGCTCGAAGACGTTCATGAGGACGGCGAGGGTGGCCGGCATGACGAAGGCGGCACCGAGCGCCATCAGCGCACGGTAGGCGATGAGCTGGGTCGGCGAGCCGGACTCGGCGGCCAGCGCGGAGCCGACGCCGAACACGACGAGCCCGCCGAGCAGCACCTTCTTGCGGCCCACCCGGTCGCCGATCAGGCCCGCGGTGAACAGCAGGCCGGCGAAGACGAGGGTGTAGGCGTTGATCGCCCACTCCAGTTCGCTCTGCGTGGCGCCGAGGCCGACGGGAGCCGGGGTGGAGATCGTCTTGATGGCGACGTTGAGGATCGAGTTGTCGAGCACCACGATCAGCAGGCTCAGCATCAGCACACCGAGGATCGCCCAGCGGCGCCGGTGCACCTCTTCGGGGATCCGCGAGGCGGTGGCAGGTGGAGTGGTCATGCGGTCCAGACTAGAGAATTAAGATACGAGACCGTCCCGTATCGTAAATCTTTTTACTCACCTCTTACGTGATGTCATGCGTGACGCAGGTCCCCTTGGCTCGGGTCGGCACGAGGTGCCACCATGGACGTGATCCGGGGACGCCGTCAGGGCGCCTCGAGATGACTGAAGGAGCGTTGCCATGACGCAGCTTTCGGCTGCCCACGCGAAGCCCTCCGACGGCAGCAAGGCGCTGTACGGGGGCAAGGGCACACGCCGCATCACCGTTCGCGACATCGCCCTCGCCAAGGAACGCGGCGAGAAGTGGCCCATGCTCACCGCCTACGACGCGATGACCGCGTCGGTCTTCGACGAGGCCGGCATCCCGGTGCTCCTCGTCGGCGACTCGGCGGGCAACTGCCACCTCGGCTACGAGACGACCGTGCCCGTCACCATGGACGAGATGACCATGCTGTCGGCCGCCGTGGTGCGCGGTACCCAGCGCGCCCTGATCGTCGGCGACCTGCCCTTCGGCTCCTACCAGGAGGGCCCGGTGCAGGCGCTGCGCTCGGCGACCCGGCTGGTCAAGGACGCCGGTGTGGGCGCGGTCAAGCTGGAGGGCGGCGAGCGCTCGCACGAACAGATCCGCCTCCTGGTGGAGTCCGGCATCCCGGTCATGGCCCACATCGGCCTGACCCCGCAGTCCGTCAACGCCATGGGCTACCGCGTCCAGGGCCGCGGCGAGGAGGCCGCCCAGCAGCTGCTGCGCGACGCCAAGGCCGTCCAGGACGCGGGCGCGTTCGCGGTCGTGCTGGAGCTGGTGCCGGCGGAGCTGGCCGCCGAGGTGACCCGGGTGCTGCACATCCCGACCGTCGGCATCGGCGCCGGGCCCGAGACCGACGCCCAGGTCCTGGTGTGGACCGACATGCTCGGGCTGACCACGGGCCGGGTCCCGAAGTTCGTCAAGAAGTACGCCGCCCTGCGCGAGGTCATGGGCGACGCGGTGAAGGCGTACGCCGAGGACGTCGTCGGCGGCACGTTCCCCACCGAGGAGCACAGCGTCCACTAGCGCATCCGGCTCCCCCGGTTCACCTGGACCACCGCGGTACAGAGGCAGCCCGCCGATCGTCCCCCGTCGGCGGGCTGCCGTCCTGTCGGCGGCCTGTCGGCGCGGGCCCGGCGCTGTCGGCGACGTGTCGGTGGTTTGTCGGTGGGAGCTGGCACTGTCTGTTCCATGACGCGAATCGACAACAACGCCAGTGACGACGGCATCGCCGTCACCGTGCGGGGGATGGTCAAGCACTACGGCGAGACCAAGGCGCTGGACGGCGTCGACCTGGACGTGCGCGAGGGCACCGTGATGGGTGTGCTCGGGCCGAACGGGGCCGGCAAGACCACCCTCGTGCGGATTCTGTCCACCCTGCTCAGCCCGACCGCGGGCGAGGCGACCGTCGCCGGGTACGACGTGCTGCGGCAGCCGCGACAGCTGCGCCGGGTGATAGGACTGACCGGGCAGTACGCCTCGGTCGACGAGAAGCTCCCCGGCTGGGAGAACCTCTACATGATCGGGCGGCTGCTCGACCTGCCGCGCAAGGACGCCCGCGCGCGTGCCGACGAGCTGCTGGAGCGGTTCTCGCTCACGGACGCCGCCAAGCGGCCCGCGAGCACCTACTCCGGCGGTATGCGGCGCCGCCTCGACCTCGCCGCCTCGATGATCGGCCGGCCCCAGGTGCTCTTCCTCGACGAGCCGACCACGGGCCTCGACCCCCGTACCCGCAACGAGGTGTGGGGCGAGGTGAAGAGGATGGTCGGCGACGGCGTGACCGTGCTGCTCACCACCCAGTACATGGAGGAGGCCGAGCAGCTCGCCTCCGAGCTGACCGTGGTGGACCGCGGAAAGGTCATCGCGGGCGGTGCCATCGACGAGCTGAAGGCCAAGGTCGGCGGGCGGACGCTGCGGGTGCGGCCCGCGGACCGGCTGCAGCTGGAGCCGCTCGCCGGCGCCCTCGACGAGCTCGGCATCACCGGGCTCGCCACCACCACCGTCGACGCCGAGAGCGGCTCCGTGCTCGTGCCGATCCTCAGCGACGAGCAGCTGACCGCCGTGGTCGGCGTGATCATGTCGCGCGGCATCACCCTCGGCTCCATCACCACCGAACTGCCCAGCCTGGACGAGGTGTTCCTCTCGCTCACCGGCCACCGCGCCAGTGCCCCGCAGGACACCGTCCCCACCGAGACCCGCGAGGAGGTCGCCGTATGAGTTCCCGCCCGTCACCCACCGCCACCCTGAACGAGGCGCTCCGCGCCGCCCCCTCGAACACCGCCACCGCCCCGGCCGCCGTTGCCGACGCCCGTATCCCGCTGCGCGGCCATCTGCGCCACACCGGGGCCCTGGTCCGCCGCAACCTGCTGTGGATCAAGCAGGACCCGGAGTCGATGTTCGACGCGCTGCTGATGCCGGTCGTCTTCACCCTGCTGTTCGTCTACGTCTTCGGCGGCTCGATCGGCCAGGCCCTGGGCGGCGGTCAGGACGGGTACGTCCAGTACGTCATCCCGGGCATGATCGCGATGATGAGCATGACGCTCTCCCAGGGCGTCGGCACCGGCTTCAGCCAGGACTTCAACTCCGGTGTCATGGACCGCTTCCGGTCCTTGCCGATCGGGCGCGGCTCGGTGCTGTTCGCGAAGATCTCGGTGGAACTGGTGCGGATGCTGTTCGCGACCACCGTGCTGATGATCGTCGCCGTGCTGGTCGGGTTCGACATCCACCACTGGGCCGGCCTGTTCGCCGCCGTCGGCCTGTCCGCGGTGTTCGCCTCCTCCATCATGTGGGTGTTCCTCACCCTGGGCGTGGTCCTGAAGAACGCTCAGTCCGTGCAGGCGATGGGGTTCCTTGTGCTCTTCCCGCTGCAGTTCGGCTCGTCGATCTTCGCGCCGACGAAGTCGATGCCGGGCTGGCTGCAGGCCTTCACCGACTACAACCCGCTGTCCACGCTCGCCGACGCGGCGCGCGGGCTCATGGTGGGCGGCCCGGTCGCGCACGACCTGTGGGTGACGCTGGGCTGGTCCCTCGCCATCACGGCGGTGGCGGCGCCGTACGCCATCCACAAGTTCCGCACCAAGAGCTGACGTTCGCCATGGGCGCGCGTCAGACCAGGGCGGTGGCCTCCTCCGGGGAGAGGCCGCCGCCCTGCGCGTACGCGGCCTCGTACGCCTCCTCGCCGAGCAGGGCGCGGGCTGAGGGTGGCGGCCCGGTCGCACACCACCCGTGGGTCACGCTGGGCCGGTCGCCGGCGATCACCGCGGTGGCGGCGCCGTACGCCATCCACAAGTTCCGCACCAAAAGCTGACGTTCGCCTCGATCGCGCGTCAGACCAGGGCGGTGGCCTCCTCCGGGGAGAGGCCGCCGCCCTGCGCGTACGCGGCCTCGTACGCCTCCTCGCCGAGCAGGGCGCGGGCTGAGGGTGGCGGCCCGGTCGCACACCACCCGTGGGTCACGCTGGGCCGGTCGCCGGCGATCACCGCGGTGGCGGCGCCGTACGCCATCCACAAGTTCCGCACCAAAAGCTGACGTTCGCCTCGATCGCGCGTCAGACCAGGGCGGTGGCCTCCTCCGGGGAGAGGCCGCCGCCCTGCGCGTACGCGGCCTCGTACGCCTCCTCGCCGAGCAGGGCGCGGGCTGAGGGTGGCGGCCCGGTCGCACACCACCCGTGGGTCACGCTGGGCCGGTCGCCGGCGATCACCGCGGTGGCGGCGCCGTACGCCATCCACAAGTTCCGCACCAAAAGCTGACGTTCGCCTCGATCGCGCGTCAGACCAGGGCGGTGGCCTCCTCCGGGGAGAGGCCGCCGCCCTGCGCGTACGCGGCCTCGTACGCCTCCTCGCCGAGCAGGGCGCGGGCTGAGGGTGGCGGCCCGGTCGCACACCACCCGTGGGTCACGCTGGGCCGGTCGCCGGCGATCACCGCGGTGGCGGCGCCGTACGCCATCCACAAGTTCCGCACCAAAAGCTGACGTTCGCCTCGATCGCGCGTCAGACCAGGGCGGTGGCCTCCTCCGGGGAGAGGCCGCCGCCCTGCGCGTACGCGGCCTCGTACGCCTCCTCGCCGAGCGCGGCGCGGGTGCCTGCCTCCGCCCGCTCGCGGGTCTCGCGCTCCAGGCAGGAGGGGACGTGGCCGGGCGGCAGGAAGCGGGCCGCGGCGCCGAGGGCTCGGGCGGCGTCCCGGGCGCGGCGGCCGCCGTCGGCCCCGGTGAGGGCGATGGCCGCGACGGTCAGATAGGTGGAGCGCATCGAGGGCGCTATGGCCTCCGAGAGCGGATCGCCGGCCCGCTCCAGCGCCTGGCGGACCTTGGCCAGGGACTCCTCGTAGCGGCCGTCGGCGGCGTCCAGCCAGGCCTCCATGCCGAGCAGGAACGCGTCGAAGACGACGAAGTGCGCGATCTTGAACTGCTCGCGCAGCAGCCGCAGTTCCTCGCGTGCCTCGGGGATGCGGCCGGTCAGGCCGTAGCGGCCCGCCAGGAACATCCTCGCTGCGGGCATCGCCTCGTTGGCGTAGCCCTCCTGCTGGTCGATCACCTCGTGCAGCAGCCGCTCGCCGCGCTCGGTCTCGCCCGCCTCCAGCAGCGCGGCGCCGAGCCGGGCGTTGAGCACGGCCACCTGGGCGCGGGCGCCGAGGCGCTCGGCGTGCTCGATCGCCCGCTCGTAGTCGTCGGCGGCGGCACGCCAGCGGCCCTGCTTCTCGTTGGACTCGCCGCGCGCGGAGAGCGCCTCCGCCGTGCCCCACAGATCCCCGATCCGGCGGTAGATCTCCAGCGACTCGTCGGCGTCCCGGGTCGCGTCGCCCGCCCAGTCGCTGCGGTTGGCGAGCAGGTTGGCCCGCATCTGCAGACTCGCGGCGAGCTCCCACTCGTACCCGGGCGTGGCCCGGCAGGTGCGCACGGTGGCCTCGATGAGCTCACGCAGCCGGGGCATGTCGGCGGTGAGCATGACGGCGTAGAACCACAGGGAGCCGGGACTGCGGCAGGTCTGCGGAAGTCCCGGGGTGTAGGTGTCGGCGATGGTGCGCAGCTTCGCCTGTGCCTGCGGGGTCTGCCAGGCCTCCAACTCGGTGTCCATGCAGGCGAGATGGACCAGGTGCAGGCCGCGCCGGGCCTCTTCGAGCAGTTCACCGGTCCACGGCGGCGGGGTGTCCGTGCAGCGCTCCCAGACGGGCACGGCGGGGCGTGCGGGCTCGGTGAACGGGTCGGGGCCGAGGGCCTGCACCTCGCGCGACCAGTTGCGGGCCTCGATGCGCAGATCGCGCATCTGCCAGTACCAGGCCAGCGACAGCACCAGGCAGATCCCCTCCTGCTCGTCGCCCTCGGCGACGGCGTGCCGCAGGGCGGTGCGCAGGTTCTCGTACTCGCGCTCCAGGGTCCGGATGGCGGCGAGTTGGTCGGAGCCGCGCAGCAACGGGTCGGTGCGGCGGGCGAGTTCGCGGAAGTACGTGCGGTGGGCCCGGCCCGCCTCGCGCTGCCCGTCCGCCTCGGCCAGGCGTTCGCCCGCGTACTCGCCGACGGTCTCCAGCAGCCGGTAGCGCATCTCCCCGTCGCCCGAAGGGGCGGCCACCACCAGGGACTTGTCGACCAGGGAGCCCAGCGCGTCGAGGGCCGCGGGTCCGCAGACGGCCTCGGCGGCGGCCAGGTCGCAGCCGCCGGCGAACACCGACAGGCGGCGCAGTACCTCCCGTTCGTCCTCGTCGAGCAGGTCCCAGGACCAGTCGACGACCGCGCGCAGGGTCTGCTGGCGGGGCCGGACCGTACGGCTGCCGGAGGTGAGCAGCCGGAAGCGGTCGTCGAGCCGGTCGGCGATCTGCCGTGGGGTGAGCATCCGCAGCCGGGCGGCGGCGAGTTCGATGGCGAGCGGGAGCCCGTCGAGCCGTCGGCAGATCTCGGCGCACGCCTCGGGGTCCTCCTCGACCCGGAAGCCGGGGCGCGCGGCTGCTCCCCGGTCGGCAAGCAGCCGCAGCGCCACCGGCTCCGGCAGCGGCTCCACCGGGCGCACCAACTCCCCCGGTACGCCCAGCGGTTCACGACTGGTGGCGAGCACCGTCAGCCCCGGGCAGCGCTCCAGCAGTTCCTCGACGAGGTGGGCAGCGGCGTCGACGACATGCTCGCAGTTGTCGAGGACGATCAGCATGCGGCGCCTGCCGCAGTGCTCGGCGAGCCGCTCCAGGGGATCGTCGTGCCGGTCGCTGCCGGCGCGCATGGCCTCGGCCCCGGCGCCGTAGAGCACGGTCTCGCGGGCGCCGAGGGCGGTCAGGACGGCTTCCGGTACGGCCTTCGGGTCGTCGACGGGGGCGAGTTCGGCGAGCCACACCCCGTCGCGGGAGGCGTGGCGCACGGTCTCGGCGGCCTCCTGCGACAGCCGGGTCTTGCCCGCCCCGCCGGGTCCGAGCAGCGTCACCAGACGGGCCGCTGCGAGGTCCTGGCGGATGGCATCGATGTCGGCCTCGCGGCCGACGAAGGAGGTCAGCCGGGCCCGGAGGTTGCCGGGGGGCGCGGCGGCGGCCGTGGCGGCCGGTGCGGCGGCGGGCGGCTCCACCGGGGCGGTCCTGGCGCTCCCGTTCAGCAACTCGCCGTGCAGCGCGGTCAGTTCGGGCCCGGGGTCGGAGCCCAGCCGGTCCGCGAGGAGCAGCCGTACGTCCTCGAACGCGGCCAGTGCCTGAGCCGTGCGGCCCGCGTCGCGCAGCGCGCGCAGCCGCAGCGCCTGCAGGGGCTCGTCGAGGGGGTGGGTGTCGCACAGGGCGGTCAGCTCGGGCAGGGACTGCTCGGCGTGGCCCAGGGCGAGCGCGGCGGTGTGGCGGGCGCGCAGGGCGTCGAGCCGGCGGGCGTCCCAACGGGCCGCCTCGGCAGTGCGGTCGGGCAGGTCGGCGAGGGCGGGGCCGCGCCACAGGGCGAGCGCGTCGTCCAGCACGACGGCCGCCTTGGCGGGGTCGCCGTCGGCGAGCGCGCGCACCCCCTCACCGGTCCGCCGCTCGAAACGGTGCAGGTCGACGTCGTCGGGCCGGGCGGCGAGCCGGTAGCCGCCCTCGCCGGAGGCGACGGCGTCCGCGCCCAGGGTCCGGCGCAGCCGGCCGACCAGGGCCTGCAGCGCGCCCGCCGCGTCCGCGGGCGGATCGCCGTCCCACACGTCGTCGACCAGCACACTCACCGGTACGGTGCGGCCCGCCCGCAGGGCGAGCACGGTCAGCAGGGCACGCAGCCGCGCCCCGCCGACCTGGAGGGGGGTGCCGTCGGGGTGGAGCGCCTGAGTGGTGCCGAGGATGCGATAGCGCACGGGCCCATTGTCCCCGCTCGTGTCGCGGACGGTCACGGGGTTCGGTCGGCGGGGCGGAACCGTCGCACCCTCGCGAGACGTTTTCCCTCTGCGCCCGGTACCGTCGGGCAGTCCCACCGTGGACCCGTACTGTTCAGGGAGCCCCATGACCACCGCCACCACCAGCCGCAGCGACCGGAGGGTCAGTCCCGTCTTCCTCGGGATACTGGCCGTCACGGCGGTGACGGGCTGGGCCACCTGGACCGGGTTCGCCGAGCAGCCGGGCGTGGCCGTGTTCCTGTTCGTGACGGCGGCCTGGGTCGTCTCGCTGTGCCTGCACGAGTACGCGCACGCGCGAACGGCCCTGCACAGCGGCGACATCACGATCGGCGCGAAGGGCTATCTCACCCTGAACCCGATGAAGTACACGCACGCGCTGCTGAGCATCGTGCTCCCGGTGATCTTCGTGATCATGGGCGGCATCGGGCTGCCCGGCGGTGCCGTCTTCATCGAGCGTGACCGCATCCGGGGCAAGTGGCGGCACAGCCTGATCTCGGCCGCGGGCCCGCTGACGAACGTCCTGTTCGCGGCCGTGTGCACGGCGCCGTTCTGGCTGCACGCCCTGGACGGCGTGCCGGGCGACTTCCGCTACGCCCTCGCGTTCCTCGCCCTGCTCCAGGTCAGCGCGGCGATCCTGAACTTCCTGCCCGTGCCGGGCCTGGACGGCTACGGCATCGTCGAGCCCTGGCTGTCGTACAACGTCAAGCGGCAGGTGGAGCCCTTCGCGCAGTTCGGCCTGCTGTTCGTGTTCGCGCTGCTGTGGGTGCCGTCGATCAACTCGGTCTTCTTCGACCTGGTCGACGCGATCCTGCGCGGACTCGGCGTCAGCGACTGGGACACCTCGTTCGGCTACAGCCTCTACCGCTTCTGGTAGGCGGCCCCGGTGCGCTGCTCGGCCCGGCCGCGCTTGAGGTAGTACCAGCACATGTTGCTGGACAGTCCCGCCAGCAGGATCCAGACGATCCCCAGCCAGCTGCCCTGCGCGAAGGAGACGACGGCCGCGGCCACGGCGAGGACGAAGACGATCAAGGCATAGATGCCAAGGCGGGGCATGACGGTCGGCTCCTGTCGGCGGCCCGGCTGTCGGCGGGCTGGGGGGACACTGCTACGCCCTCCAGTGTCCCCCACGCGCTCACACGTCGGTCACACGGAGTCCGGCGTGCGCCTTGTACCGCCGGTTGACCGAGATCAGGTTCGCGACCAGCGACTCCACCTGGTGGGCGTTGCGCAGCCGGCCGGCGAAGACGCCGCGCATGCCGGGGATGCGCCCGGCGAGCGCCTGCACGGTCTCGACGTCGGCGCGCACCTCGCCGAGGACCATCACATCGGTGTCGATCTCGTCGATCTCCGGGTCCTGCAGCAGGACCGCCGACAGGTGGTGGAAGGCGGCGGTGACCCGGGAGTCGGGCAGCAGGGCGGCGGCCTGCTCGGCGGCGCTGCCCTCGTCCGGCTTGATGGCGTAGGCGCCCTTCTTGTCGAAGCCGAGCGGGTTGACGCAGTCGACGACCAGCTTGCCCGCCAGCTCCTCGCGCAGCCCTTCGAGCGTCTTGCCGTGGCCGTCCCACGGCACGGCCACGATCACGACGTCGCTGCGGCGCGCGCACTCGGCGTTGTCGGCGCCCTCGATGCCGTGCCCGAGTTCACCGGCGGCGGCCTGCGCGCGCTCGGCGGCCCGCGAACCGATGATCACCTTCTGGCCTGCCTTGGCCAGCCGGTAGGCCAGCCCCTTGCCCTGCGGCCCGGTCCCGCCGAGCACGCCGACGACGAGCCCGGAGACGTCGGGGAGGTCCCAGGGGTCCTTGGCGGGGGCCTTCGCGGGGGTCTGTGCGGCACTGTCGGTAGAGGTCATGGGCCGACTTTACGTCCGGCCGCAGCACCCCGGCGGATCAGGTGAGCCGCGTCACGGGCAGCCTCCGGAAGACGATCCGTTCGTACGCCCCGAAGTCCCCCGTCTCGTAGAGAAGTCCGACGGTGGAGGCGTCGAGGCGGACGAGGTCCGAGTAGGCGGCGGGCAGGCCGTCCGCGGTGAGCGCCGGGCGCCAGGTGACGCCGTCGTCGGTCGAGGCGCGCACGGTCATCAGGGCGCGGGCGGAGGGGCAGGCGGGTCCGGAGAACAGCAGGATGTCGGGGTCGCGCAGTTGCAGCAGGCTGCCCTGGCAGACGGGGCCCTCCAGGCCGGCCTGCGGGCGGAAGCGGGTGCTGAGGGTCCGGCCGCCGTCGGTGGAGCGGGCGTCGGCGCGGTTGCCGGGGGGCGCGGAGTCGCTGCGGGTGTTGAAGTAGACGTCGCCGCCCGGGAGTTCGGCGGCGGTGGTCTCGTTGACGTTGATGTATCCGTCGGTGTCGTCGTCGACGTAGCCGAGCGACCAGGTCTCGCCCCGGTCGTCGCTGAGCAGGCAGTGGCCGCCGTTGTACTTGCCCTCGTTGCCTACGTCGGTGCCGGTCGGCGGCAGGGTGTGGTTGCCGGGGACGACGACCCGGCCGGTGCTCAGCTGGATCCCGTGGCCGGGCGTGGTGGCGTACCAGCGCCAGCCGGCCTTCTTCACCTGCCGGGTGATCTCCTTCGGGGCCGACCAGGTGACGCCCTCGTCGTCGCTGTGCCGCACCCACACCCGGCGCCCGTCGGCGTCCGTCACCCTGCCGCGCACGATCAGGTCCTCCGAGGCGGCGGCCGCCGAGCGGACGTGGACGAGGAGGACGCGGCCGGTGTCGAGGGCGACGGGCGCGGGGTTGCCCGCGAGAGCGGTGCCGTTGCTCGCGGCGACCGTCAGCGGGCCCCAGGTGCGGCCGCCGTCCGTCGAACGCCTGAGCACGATGTCGATGCGACCGTGATCGCTCGCGGAGGCGACGCGGCCCTCGCAGAAGGCGAGGAGCGTGCCCTCGGCGGTCGTGACCACCGCGGGGATCCGGTAACTGGCGTATCCCGCACGGCCCGCGCGGAAGGGGACGGTGACTTCGGTCATGGGCCGTCCGTCCCCCGGCCAGGCGAATTCACGGTGAACTCCCGGTCACGACTGCCCGATTGGTGCAGGATGCCTGCGCATGGACGCCGTACGGGTCGCGCTTCTGCGCGAAGTGCTCGCCGGGACCGAGTGGTTGGAGGCCACCCGGCGGTTCGCGGGGGCGCTGCGCGGATCGGTGGTGTCGCACGGCGGCGGGCTGCTGCTGGTGGGCACGCAGGAGTACGAGCCCTGGCATCTGGCGGCCCATCTGGTGGACGAGGCCGCGTGGTCGGGGACCCCGGAGCTGGCCCCGACCCTCGTACGGCACGACGCGCGCCCCTCGGACCCCGCGCATCTGGCGGTCGGCCTCGGACGGCTGGCGGCGGCCCGGCGGGGCGAGACGCTGCTCGTGGTGTCGCAGGGCGTGCCGGGCGCCCCGCTCCTCGAACGGGTCCACGACGCACGCCGGGCGGGAACCACGGTGCTGGCCCTCGGTCCGCACGAGGACGACCTCGTCTCGATGGCCCACGAGTCCCTGCCCGTCCCGGACGGCTCCGAACTCGACCTGGACACCGTCCAGCACCTGGTCAGCGCGGCAGCCGGCGAGAACGCCCTGCCGACGACGCGGGGGCATCGCCGCCTGCGGGACCGCCTGGCCCGGCTCGCGGACCACCTGACGGCACCGCCGCCGGCGGGCTGGTAGGACACGGCGGCAGGCGGGCAGGACTCCTGCTCCGCCGAAAAGCACGACACCCGCTCCACCCAAAAAACAGTTGCCGTGCCGGTCCCCCCGACCGAGCATGGCCGCTCGTGACGTCCGACCCCGCCCCGCACCCCTCCCGCCTGCGCGCCCTCCTGCCCGATCTCGCGCCCTGGCGGACCTCCGTCGACTTCCGGCGGCTGTGGGTGTCGGGCACGATCTCGAACTTCGGGAGCTTTCTGACCCTCGTCGCGCTGCCGGTGCAGCTGAAGCAGCTCACGGGTTCTGCGGCCGCGGTCGGCGCGATCGGCGCGGTGGAGCTGCTGCCGCTGCTGGTGTTCGGGCTGTACGGGGGCGCGCTCGCCGACGCCCTGGACAAGCGGAAGCTGATCGTGTGGACGGAGGGGGCAGGGCCTGCTGTCGGCCGCGCTGCTGCTCAACGCCCTGCTGCCGCACCCCGCAGCCTGGCCGCTCTACCTGGTGGCCGCCCTGTCCTCCGCGCTGGGCGCGGTGCAGCGTCCGGCCCTCGACTCCCTCTTCCCACGGATCGTGGCGCACGAGCACCTGCCGGCCGCGGCCTCCCTCAACTCCCTGCGCTGGACGGTCGGCGGCGTCGCGGGCCCCGCGGTCGCGGGCGTCGTCGTGGCGTACGCGGGGCTCGGCTGGGCGTACGGCGCGGACGCGCTGACCTTCGTGGCCTCCGTCGTCCTGATCGTCCGTATCGCCGCGTCCCCCGCCGCGCACGAGGCCGCGAAGCCGTCGCTCAGGGCGATCGCGGAGGGCGCCCGGTACGCCTGGGCCCGCAAGGAGCTCCTCGGCACCTACGCGGTGGACCTCGCCGCGATGTTCCTGGCGATGCCGCTCGCCGTGCTGCCGTTCCTCGCGGACGAGTTGGACGCGAACTGGTCCCTGGGACTGATGTACGCGGCCCTTCCCCTCGGCTCGCTGCTGGTGAGCCTGACCAGTGGCTGGACCTCGCGCGTGCACCGGCACGGACGCATGGTCGTGCTGGCGGCCGCGCTGTGGGGGCTGGCGATCACGGGCGCCGGTGTCGTCGGGAACGTATGGCTGGTGCTGCTGTTCCTGACCGTGGCCGGCGGCTGCGACATGGTCAGCGGGATCTTCCGCGGCGCCATGTGGAACCAGACGATCCCCGACGAGCTGCGCGGGCGGCTCGCCGGGATCGAGTTGCTGTCGTACTCGGTCGGACCGACCGTCGGCCAGGTCCGCTCGGGCGGCTCCGCCGCGTGGTGGGGCGTACGGGCCTCCGTCTGGTCCGGCGGCCTGCTGTGCGCGGGCGCGGTGGGCCTGCTCGCGCTGTGTCTGCCGAAGCTGATGACGTACGACGTCCGCACGAACGAGCACGCGGCACGGCTGCGCGCCCGCCGCGCGGCAGCCGTACCGGCGCGGACCTGATCAGTCGTCGTCAGGGGTCGCGGCCGGGGCGTCGTTCCACTTCGGGTCGTTGTCCCACTGCAGGTTGCGCTCCTGGGCGGTCTGCATCGCGTGCGCGGCCTCCTCACGGGAGGCGTAGGGCCCGAAACGGTCCTTCGCGGGGCACTCCGGCCCCTCCTCGACCTTCTTGTGCTTCAGGCAGTAGAACCATTCGCCCGGTTTGCCGACCGTGCGCTTCTTGAACAACGCCATGACCTGCTCCTCTCGCCTCACACATGTTCCCCCACCTCGGCTCGTTAGACTCGCTGGCATGTCTGGCCAGTCGCTGCTCGTCCCAGGGGAGCTCTCCCCCACCCGTTCCGTGCCCGGAAACATCCGCCGGCCCGAGTACGTCGGCAAGCCCGCGCCGACGCCGTACACCGGTCCGGAGGTGCAGACGCCCGAGACGATCGAGGCGATGCGGATCGCCGGGCGGATCGCCGCGCAGGCGATGGAGGAGGCCGCGAAGCTGATCGCGCCGGGGGTCACCACCGACGAACTGGACAAGGTCGCGCACGCGTACATGTGCGACCACGGCGCCTATCCCTCCACGCTCGGCTACCGCGGCTTCCCCAAGTCCCTGTGCACCTCGGTCAACGAGGTGATCTGCCACGGCATTCCGGACTCGACGGTGCTGCGCGACGGCGACATCGTCAACCTCGACGTGACGGCGTACATCGGCGGGGTGCACGGCGACAACAACGCGACGTACCTGGTCGGGGACGTCGACGAGGAGAGCCGGCTGCTCGTGGAGCGCACCCGCGAGTCCCTGACCCGCGCGATCAAGGCGGTCAAGCCGGGCCGGCAGATCAACATCATCGGCCGGGTGATCGAGTCGTACGCCAAGCGCTTCGGCTACGGCGTGGTCCGTGACTTCACCGGCCACGGCATCAACTCGTCCTTCCACTCGGGCCTGATCATCCCGCACTACGACAGCCCGCACGCGACGACGGTGATCCGGCCCGGGATGACCTTCACGATCGAGCCGATGCTGACGCTCGGGACGCACGAGTACGACATGTGGGACGACGGGTGGACGGTCGTCACCAAGGACCGCAAGCGCACAGCGCAGTTCGAGCACACGCTGGTGGTGACGGAGACGGGGGCGGAGATCCTCACCCTCCCCTGACTCCGGGTCAGCGCCAGGGACGCAGCCCGCCGCCCTGCGACACCCAGGTGTCCTTGGCGTTCCGCAGCAGGGCGTCCGCGCGCTCCCGCTCGGCATGGGCCCGCTTCGTGGCCGCGGCGACCTCCGTGCGGCCGCGCTCCTCGGCCTCCGCGCGCTCGGCCTCGACGCGCTTGACCTCGGCGGCGATCGCGTCGGCCCGGACCTGCCGGTCGGCCCTGAACTCGGTGTCCTTGACGGCCTGGTTGTGGATCGCCTCGGCGAGGGCGTCGACGGCGACCTCGTCGTACGTGCCGAGGGAGAACACGGCGCTGCGCCTGCTGTGGTCCTGCCGGGTGATCCGGATGAAGGCGTGCGAACGGGTGGAGTCGAAGGTGGCGGTCAGGCCACCGAGCGGCAGTTCCTCGTCGACCGCCGTCCGGGCCGCCCCTTCGCCCTGCGACTGCTCCTGCCTGGTGTCCTCTCTCGTGTCCTTCTTGGTGAACACGAGGGCGTGCTCGTACAACTCCAGCTCGCCGAGCCACAGTTCGCGCCTCACGGCCGCGCCCCGCCCCGGCCGGAGCAGCACCTGCCGCGCCGACTGCAGCTCCTGGACGCGCAGTTGGAGGGGCTGGACGATCTCCACCACCCGGCGCCGCGCGTCCGACACCCTGCGGTCGGCGTCACGGCGGGCCGCGGCCCGCTGCGACCGCGCGGCGGACAGGGCCTGCCGGGCGGCGCGTTGCTCCGCGCCGGGACCGAGGGTGTACCGCCACCGACTCGGCACCGACGGATAGCCGACCAGCCACCGCCCGGCGAGGAAACACCCCGCCAACACGAGCAGTACGACCAGGAATCGCACCGGCTGCCCTCCTGAGCCCGCCCCGACAACGGGCTCAAGTGTGGCGACAACCGGGGCCGCGCACCAGGCTTCAGCGCTCCGGCTGGCGTTCCAGATGGACCCGGCCGCCGATCTCGACCCAGCCGTACGGCTGCGGGGCGGTCAGGATCTGCGAGCCCGCGCCCTGCGTGATGTTGAGCGCCCGGCCGAGCTGTTCGGTCAGCTGCAGCGCGGCGGCGCCGGTCGCCTCGTCCTCGTCGATGCCGTCGTCACGCCCCGGGAAGCCCCGCGCCCGGACCCGCCCCGCGGGCTCGTCCTCCCAGGCCCAGGCGTAGATCCACTCCCCCTTCGGCGGCACGGCCAGCTCGTCCACCTCGGCGGCCGTGGCGTACCGGCGCAGGGTGCGCGGCGGCGCCCACTCCGCCCGCGCCTCGATCCAGCAGAACTCCCCGTCCTGCCGCGCCCCGACCACCCCGGCGGGCGTCACCAGCTCGGGCACGTCGAGCAGCCAGGCCGTACCGACGCACGGGTGCCCGGCGAAGGGCAGCCGCAGGGTCGGCGTGTAGATGTCGATGACACCCCGCTCCGGATCGTCCACGAACACGGTCTCGCTGAACCCCAGCTTCGCCGCGAACGCCTGCCGCTCCGCCCGCTCGGGCATGACGGACCCCTTGCGCACCACACCGAGCTCATTGCCGTACCCGCCGTTCGCCGCGCAGAAGACCCGCAGCACGTCGTACTCAGTCACGTGGGCATTGAAACACTGCACGGGGAGGGCATGGTGCGCTCGTTCGCCGATCACCCCGAACCGCAACCTTTGAATCTCCTTTGACTTTCCCTTGACGCTTGATTTAGGCCAACGTGATCGCCCCGTGCCCATACAGCGCCGATGAGAGCTGAATCACCGCATAGAGAGGCATCAAGCAGGCAAGCCTTAGATAAGTTAGGCGAGCCTCACCAACCTTGTGAGGGTCACGACACGCGATTTTTCGCCAGTACTGAACCCGGTACTTGAAGCCTCTTGGAGCCCGGATGCGAGCCGCCAGACTCTCCGTCGTCACCGCCGTCGCCACCGCGGCGGCCCTGACCGCCGTCACGGGATGCACCGAGAAGAGCAAGGCCGACGGGGACGCCGCGATCAAGGTGACCGCCGCCGACGCCAAGTGCGACACCTCCGCGAAGTCGGTGCCGGCCGGGCAGGTCTCGCTGAGCATCGAGAACAAGGGCTCCAAGGCGACCGAGGTCGAGATCCTCTTCCCGGACGACCGGATCGTCTCGGAGAAGGAGAACATCGGCCCGGGCACCAAGTACCAGCTGACCGCCGAGGTCAAGGCCGGCTCGTACGAGATCGCCTGCCGGCCCGGCATGAAGGGCCACGGCGTCCGGCAGAAGCTCACGGTCACCGGCTCCGGCGCGGTCGCCAAGCGCGACCCCCAGCTGGACAAGGCCGTCGCCGCCTACCGCGCGTACGCGCAGGACCAGGCCGACCGGACCATCCCGAAGGTGGAGACCTTCACGAACGCGATCAAGGCCGGGAACCTGAAGGCCGCCCAGGACGCCTACGCCCCCTCCCGCGTCGGCTGGGAGCGCACCGAGCCGATCGCCGAGTCCTTCGGCGACATCGACCCCAAGACCGACACCCGCGCCGACGGCCTGGAGAAGGGCCAGAAGTGGACCGGCTGGCACGCGCTGGAGAAGGCGCTGTGGCAGGACAAGAAGATCGGCGCCGCGCAGAAGACGCTCGCCGACCAGCTGGTGACCGACCTGAAGGACTGGCAGAAGCGGGTCGGCAAGGCCGAGATCACCCCGACCTCCATGGCCAACGGTGCCAAGGAACTGCTGGACGAGGTCGCCACCGGCAAGGTCACCGGCGAGGAGGACCGCTACTCGCACACCGACCTGAGCGACTTCAAGGCCAACGTCGAGGGCGCGCAGCAGGCGTACGAGCTGCTCAAGCCGGTCGCGCAGAAGAACGACAAGGCACTGACCACCGAGCTGGACAAGCAGTTCGCGGCGATCACCACGCAGCTCGACAAGTACCGCTCGGACAAGACGTCGGACGGTTTCGTCTCGTACGCCACGGTCACCAAGGCCCAGCGCAAGGAGCTGTCGGACGCGGTGAACGCGCTCGCGGAGCCGCTGTCCAAGCTCGCCGCCGCCGTCGTGAAGTAGAAGCAGGGGACGACTGACCATGACGGACACCCAGGACGCCACCACCGCCAAGTCCGGTGACGCGAAGGCTCCCTCGCGGCGCTCGCTGATCGGTTGGGGCGGTGCCGGGCTCGCGCTCGGCGCCGCCGCGGCGGGCGGCGGGGTCGCGATGAGCCGCGTCGGCAATTCCATCGACGGGGCAGCCCCGGCTGCCGCCGACACCGGCGCCGCGGTCGCCTTCCACGGCGCCAGCCAGGCGGGCATCGCCACGCCGGTGCAGGACAGGCTGCACTTCGCCGCGTTCGACGTGCAGACCGACGACCGCGCTGAGTTCGTGCAGATGCTCAAGGACTGGACGGCCGCCGCGCGCCGGATGACCGCCGGGAAGGCGGTCGGCGACGGCGCGTACGGCGGTCTCGCCGAGGCCCCGCCGGACGACACCGGTGAGGCGCTGGGGCTCAAGCCCTCGCGGCTGACGCTGACCATCGGCTTCGGTCCGTCGCTGTTCGAGAAGTTCGGGCTGAAGGGGCAGCGGCCGGCGGCCCTGGTCGACCTGCCGCAGTTCCCCGGCGACAACCTGGACAAGACCCGCACCGGCGGCGATCTGTGCATCCAGGCCTGCGCGGACGACCCGCAGGTGGCGGTGCACGCGATCCGCAATCTGGCCCGCATCGGCTTCGGCACGGTCAACATCCGCTGGTCGCAGCTCGGTTTCGGCAAGACCTCGTCGACGACGCCGGGCGCGCAGACCCCGCGCAACCTGATGGGGTTCAAGGACGGCACCCGCAATATCGCGGGCACCGAGACGGACCGGCTGAAGAAGTTCGTGTGGGTCGGCGAGGGCGACGGACCGGACTGGATGACCGGCGGCTCGTATCTGGTCGCCCGGCGCATCCGGATGCACATCGAGACCTGGGACCGGACCTCGCTGCAGGAGCAGGAGGACGTCTTCGGCCGGGACAAGGGCGAGGGCGCACCGGTCGGCAAGGCCAAGGAGCACGACAAGCCGTTTTTGAAGGCCATGAAGCCCGACGCGCACGTACGGCTCGCGCACCCCGACTCCAACGGCGGGGTGACGATCCTGCGCCGCGGCTACTCCTTCACGGACGGCACCGACGGCCTCGGCCGGCTCGACGCGGGCCTGTTCTTCCTGGCCTATCAGCGCGACATCCGCAAGGGGTTCCTCCCGCTGCAGCGCAAGCTGTCGGCGCACGACGCCCTCAACGAGTACATCCAGCACGTGGGTTCGGCGGTCTTCGCCGTCCCGCCGGGCGTCCGCGACAAGGACGACTGGTGGGGCAGCACGCTGTTCTCCAAGGAGGCGTAGCCCGTGTTCTCCAACTATCTGATCGGTCTGCGCGAGGGCCTGGAAGCCAGCCTGGTCGTCTGCATCCTGATCGCCTACCTGGTCAAGACCGACCGCAGGGACGCCATCCGGCCCATCTGGATCGGCATCGCCATCGCCGTCCTGATCGCGATGGGCTTCGGCTGCGTCCTCGAATTCGGCTCCCAGGAACTGACGTTCCAGGCGCAGGAGGCGCTCGGCGGCTCCCTGTCGATCGTCGCGGTCGGCCTGGTGACCTGGATGGTCTTCTGGATGCGGCGCACCGCCCGGCATCTGAAGGCCGAGCTGCACGGCAAGCTGGACGCGGCCCTGGCGATGGGCACGGGCGCGCTGGTGGCCACCGCGTTCCTCGCCGTGGGCCGTGAGGGCCTGGAGACCGCGCTGTTCGTGTGGGCGTCTGTGCACGCGGCCAGCGACGGCACCCCGCGCCCGCTGGTCGGTGTGGCGCTGGGCCTGGCGACCGCGGTCCTGCTGGGCTGGCTGTTCTACCGCGGCGCCCTGAAGATCAACCTGTCGAAGTTCTTCACCTGGACCGGCGGGATGCTGGTCGTGGTCGCCGCGGGTGTGCTGGCGTACGGCTTCCACGACCTGCAGGAGGCCGACTGGATCCCCGGCCTGACGCATCTGGCCTTCGACATCAGCGGGACGATCCCGCCGGACAGCTGGTACGGGACCCTGCTGAAGGGCGTGTTCAACTTCCAGCCCGACCCGACGGTGCTCCAGGTCACGGTGTGGCTGCTGTACCTCATCCCGACACTCGCGGTGTTCTTCGCCCCGGTAGGGTTCGCCTCCGGGAAGGGGAAGGTGAAGGCACCTGATGAGCAGGGATCGCGGCCCTCGAAGGCTCCGCAGGCTTGACCGGAGGGCGTTGATTGCGGCCTCGGTGACCGCTTTGTCGATGACGGCGAGCGGTTGTGTGGTGGTCCACGGGGAGCGCGAGGTGCTTCCCTCCTCCACCCGCGCCGAGGCCGCGAAGGCAATGGAGCAGTTCCTCACCGCGTACAACAAGGCGGACAAGGCGTACGACAGTTCACTCGACGCCGACCATGTCACCGGCGCCCTGGGCGACATCGACGCGGCCCGGCTCAAGGCCGGCCATGTCAACAGCCCGGACGGCAATGCGGCGCACACGCCGCTGAAGCTGACCGACGCGACGTACACGATCCCCAAGAAGGCCGGCTGGCCGCGCTGGTTCGTCGCGGAGGCGAAGGGCAACAAGGGCGGCAATCTGCACTGGCTGCTGGTGTTCACCCGCGACGGTCTGGGCCGGCCCTGGCAGGTGGCGTATCTGACCCTCGTCACCCCCGGCACGCTGCCCAAGGTCGAGAAGGACGCGGACGGCTGGGCCGAGACCGTACCCGCCAACTCCACCGAATTCGCCGCCGCGCCCCAGGACCTGAGCAAGGACTACGCGACGTATCTGAAGAGCGGCGGGAAGACCTTCAGCACGGGCCCGTACACCGACCAGTGGCGGGCCCAGCGCAAGAAGCAGGCCAAGCGGCCCGGGCTCGCCACCCAGTACATCGACGAGCCGCTGACCAGCGGTGACTATGCCCCGCTTGCGCTGCGCACCACGGACGGCGGTGCGCTGGTGTTCTTCACCACCCGCCGTTACGAGAAGCAGACCGCGTACGCGGGCACCACGATCCCGCAGCCGAACGCGAGCGTGAAGGCGCTGACGACCGGCGAGATCAAGCAGTCGCTGACGATGGAGTTCATCTCCAACGGGGTGGCGCTGGACCCCAAGCAGGGTGCGGGGGACGGCAAGGTGACGATGCTGTCCCGGCTGGAGGGACTGACCTCGGCCGAGGGGTCGTAGGCCAGAGCCCTCGGTGGCGCGGGGCGCTCAGCCGCGCAGGGGCCAGGCCGCGCTCGCGTGGTCGGGCTCCTCGCCTGCGTAGCGGGCGCAGGCGTCGGTGAGGATCTCGAGCAGGCTCAGCGGGTCCGGCAGCGGGTGTTCGGGGCCGCGCACCCAGTGCACGCTGCGGCCGTCGTCGCCGGGCAGCCGGGCGGGCGGTACGAGGACGTAGGACCCGCGGCAGTGCCAGCGCAGTCCGGGGTGCTCGTCCGCGGTCTCGGGGTGGCAGTCCAGCTCGCAGGGCCACCACTCGTCCTCGTCCTCGGGGGTGCCGCGGGTGAGGGTGAAGAAGAGCAGCCGGCCGTCGTCGCTCTCGGCGACCGGGCCGACCTCGATGCCGGAGTCGAGCAGCCGCTGCAGAGCCTCCGTGCCCGCTTCCAGGGGTACGTCGAGGACGTCGTGCACCATGCCGGTCGCGGTGATGAAGTTGGCCTGCGGCTGGTGCCGGGCCCAGCGCTCGATCTGCGCGCGGTCGGTGGTCGACTGGGTCTGCCAGGCGAACGACACCGGGTGCCGGGCCGGGGTGGGACATCCGACGCGGTCGCAGGAGCAGCGGTAGCCGGGGGCGGGGTGGGCGGCGGGGGCGAGCGGCAGGCCCGCTCCGGCGGCGGCCAGCAGCAGGGCCTCGCGGCCGTCGCCGTCGGCGGCGGCGTCCTTCGGGCGGCGTCCACGCAGCCACTGGGAGAGTCTGCCCTGCCGGCCGGTGCGGCCGCCGAACTCCGCGCTCATCAGTCCCCTTGCCTCGCCCTCGTGCAAAACAGCATGCCCTATCGTCCCACCGAGTCGCGCCTCGGGGTGCCGGAAGGGACATCCGGGGTACGGGGTGCCAGACCGTGCAGGGCGTAGTCGACGAGGGTGTCGGTGTACTCGTAGGAGATGGGGCCCGTGTACTGGAGCCAGCGCTGGGCGAGCGGGGAGACGAACAGTTCCAGGGCGATGCGCGGGTCGATCTCCGGGCCGACCTGGCCGGCGCGCTGTGCGGAGCGCAGCCGGTCGACGTAGAGCTGGAGCGAGGGTTCCAGGAGCTTGGCCACGGACTCCCGGCCGAGCTGCTCGTTGACCAGGCCCTCGGCGGCCAGGGCCCGGGAGGGCACCTCGAACCGGGGGTCCTTCAGCTGGTCGACGGTGATCCGCAGTACGGCCTTGAGGTCGGCGGCGAGGTCGCCGGTGTCCGGGATGACGTACGGTGCCCGGCCCGCCTCGCGTGCGGCCTGTGTGCTGAGGTCGAGGAACGCCTCCAGCAGGACGTCCGCCTTCGATCCCCACCAGCGGTAGATCGTCTGCTTGCCGACGCCGGCCCGGGCGGCGATGCCCTCGATGGTCGTCCTCGGGTAGCCGATCTCACCGACCAGCGCGAGGGCGGCGTCGTAGATCGCGCGACGGGACCTCTCGCTGCGGCGGGTGGCGTCGGGGGCGGGCTTCTTGACCATGGTCCGACGGTACCGTTTCGCGGCTCTACGGCTCCTGCGCGTGCGGGGGCCAGGCGTCGCCCCACTCGGTGTCGCGGGCCGCCCGGTACAGGTCGCCGTGGCGCTTGGTGACGGTGGTGCGGCGCAGCTGTTCGTCCGGCTCGCACAGGTCGAGGAGGACCTGGCCCTTGCGGATCTGCGGGCGGCGGACCACTCGGGAGGGCGCGGGTGCGGCGGGCAGCCGGGTGGCGGCGACATAGCTGAACTTCTCGTCCTCGTACGGCAGGGAGCCGCCCTTGACCTGGCGGTGCAGGGAGGAGCGGCTGACCCGGGCCGAGAAGTGGCACCAGTCCGCGCCGGGGACGATCGGACAGCGCGCGCTGTGCGGGCAGGGCGCGGCGATGCGGAACCCGGCCGCGATCAGCCGGTCGCGGGCCTCGATGACGCGGGCGTATCCGGCCGGGGTGCCGGCCTCGACGATCACGACGGACCCGGCGGCGGCCGCCGCGGCGTCGACGAGCGCGGCGCGGTCGGCGGCGGTCAGCTCGTTGAGGACGTAGGAGACGGTGACCAGGTCGGTGTCGTCCAGGGTGAGCGCCCGGCCGACCCGCTCGCGCCGCCAACTCGCCTGCCGCAGCGCCGGGTTGGCGGTGGCCAGCTCACGGCCGAGGGCGAGCGCGGGCTCGGCCCAGTCCAGCACGGTGACGCCGCGCCCGCCGGGCCAGGTGGCGGCGACGGCCCAGGTCGCCGCTCCGGTGCCGCCGCCGATGTCGGTGTGACTGCCGGGGGTGAGGTCCGGCACGGCCCGGGCGAACTGAGCCAGCGCCGCCCGCATCGCCTCGAAGGTCGCCGGCATCCGGTACGCGGCGTAGGCGGCGACGTCGGCCCGGTCCCGCAGGATCGGCGCGTCGGTGGGGGTGGCCCCGCGGTAGTGGCCGATGAGCCGCTCGACGGCCTGCGCGGCCTGCTTGGGCGGGAGGCCGTCCAGGAGGGCGGCGAGGGCGGTGCGCAGGGTGTCGCGCGGGGATACGGGGGCGTTCACCGGGTGATTCTATGGCCCCTGTCTCAGCGCTGGACCGGGCGTACGGCCCTGGCCATCCTGGTCGCCGCCGCTGCCCGCGGGCGGCTGTCCGGGCGCCTGCGCCGGGGATGCACGGTGTTGCCCAGCAGGACCAGGAAGGTGTCCGTCTCCGGGTCCAGCACCAGCGACGTCCCCGTGAACCCCGTGTGCCCGGCCGCTCCCCGCCCCGCCAGTTCGCCCATGAACCACGGCTGGTCCACGGCGAAGCCGAGCCCCGGCGGGGTCAGCAGCAGTTCCACGAAGTCGGCGCCGAGGATGCGGGCGGGGCCGTAGGAGCCGCCGGCCAGGAGGGTGCGGCAGAACACCGCGAGGTCGCGGCCGGTGGAGAACATGCCCGCGTGGCCGGCGATCCCGCCGAGCGCCCAGGCGTTCTCGTCGTGCACCACACCGCGCACCATCCCCCGCTCCGCCTTGGCCCACGGGCGGCGCTGGTCCTCGGTCGCCGCGGCGCCGGGGCAGGGCCCGAAGTCGGTCGAGAGCATGCCCAGCGGGCGGGTGATGCCGTCGTGGATCAGGACGTCCAGGGTGCGGCCGGTGATCCGTTCCAGGACGAACTGCAGCAGCAGGAAGTTGAGGTCGGAGTAGGTGTAGGTGCCGGGCACGCCCACCGGCGTCTCCGCGCGTAGCCTGGCGAGCCGTTCCGTGTCGTCCGCGCAGTCGTACAGCGGGAGTTCGGGGCGCAGCCCGGAGGTGTGGGTGAGCAGTTCGCGCACGGTGATGCCGTGCCGGGCGGCCGCGGTGAACTCCGGCAGATACGCGCCGACCCGGGCGTCGATGCCGAGCGTGCCGCGTTCGATCTGCTGCACGGCGGCCACCGCGGTGAACAGCTTGGTCAGGGAGGCCAGGTCGAAGGGGGTGTGCACGGTCATGGCGACGCGTGCCTCGGGGGGCAGTTCTATCCCGCGGTCCGTCCGGGCGTCGTAGGCGGTGTAGCGCACGGCCCAGCCCGCCGCCTCCTCGACGGCGATCACCGGGCCGCGTCCGGCGACCACGACGGTGCCCGCGGCCCAGGGCTGCTCCCCGGTGGTGAGGTCGTGCACCTCCTGGACGAGGTGGCGGAGTTCTTCGGCGTCGAGTCCGGCCCGTTCGGGACTGTCTCTGCGCAGTCGCGGTGCGCTCAGCTCTCTGCTCCCTCCGCGTTCGCACGCCCGTTCCAAGGACGGCACATTCCCACGAAGCAGGCCAGCGCCACCAGTGCTGCCGCCAGTTGGACGACGGCCATCGGGACGGCGGTGTGCTCACCGGCGATCCCGACGAGCGGGGAGGCGACGGCGCCGATGAGGAAGGAGGAGGTGCCGAGCAGCGCGGACGCGGAGCCGGCGGAGTGCCTGGTGCGCATCAGGGCGAGGGCCTGGGCGTTGGGCAGGGTGATCCCCATCGCGGACATCAGGACGAACAGGGCGGCGGCGACCGGCACCAGGCCGACCGTGCCGAAGACGCCGGTGGACATCAGCAACAGGGCGGTCGCGGCGGCGATGACGACGGCCAGTCCGAGGCCGAGGACCCGGTCCAGGCGGACCCTGCCGACCAGGATCTTGCCGTTGATCTGGCCGACGGCGACGAGCCCGACGGAGTTGACGCCGAACAGCAGGCTGAACGTCTGCGGCGAGGCGCCGTAGATCTCCTGCATCACGAAGGGCGAGGCGGACACGTAGGCGAACAGGGCCGCGAAGGCGAAGCCGCCCGCGAGCATGAAGCCGGTGAAGGGCAGGTCGGCGATCAGCCGGCGCATGGTGTGCAGGGCCTCGCCCACTCCCCCGCCGTGCCTCCCGCGCGCGGGCAGCGTCTCGGGCAGCTTGACCCACACGAGCGCGGTCAGCGCCGTACCGACGACGGTGAGGACCACGAACACGCCCCGCCAGTCCGTCACCCGCAGGATCTGACCGCCGATCAGCGGCGCGACGATCGGGGCGACCCCGCCGATGAGCATCAGGGTGGAGAAGAAGCGGGCCATCGCCACACCGTCGTACAGGTCGCGGACCACGGCCCGCGCGATGACGATCCCCGCCGCGCCCGCGAGTCCCTGCGCCAGCCGGAGGACGACCAGGGTCTCGACGGTCGGCGCGAACGCGCACAGGACGGTGGAGACGACGAAGGCGAGCAGTCCGGTCAGCAGGGGGCGCCTGCGTCCCCACCGGTCGCTCATGGGCCCGGCCACCAGTTGTCCGAGCGCCATCCCGAGCAGACAGGCGGTGAGGGTGAGCTGCACGGTGGCGGCGGACGCGTGCAGCGAGCCGGTGACCTCCGGCAGCGAGGGGAGGTACATGTCCATCGCCAGCGGAGGGATGGCGGTCAGCCCGCCGAGGATCAGGGTCACCAGCAACCCGGTACGGGGCACAACGACGGCGGCCGGTTGCTCCGTGGCTCCGGCCGCCCGCCGTATGTCAGATGTCGAGGCCGCCTGCTCGGCCATGCGCCCCTCCCTTTCTGTTCGATACGCCACCTATGCTCTCAGCTCGAACACAGTGCGCAGGCCACGCCCCGCGCACACGCGAGCGAGGGCGGGTCCCGGATGGCGGAAATCGTGCGGTGGGGGATTCTGGCGACCGGCGGGATCGCCGCCGCTTTCACGGCCGACCTGGTCGACCTGCCGGAGGCGGAGGTCGTCGCGGTGGCCTCGCGCACCGAGGCGTCGGCGAAGGCGTTCGCGGAGCGGTTCGGGATCGAGCGGGCGTACGGCGACTGGGCCGCGCTCGCCGAGGACGCGGACATCGATGTCGTGTACGTCGCCACCCCGCACTCGGCACACCGGGCGGCCGCGGGCCTGTGTCTTGAGGCCGGGCGCAACGTGCTGTGCGAGAAGGCGTTCACGCTCAACGCGCGCGAGGCGCAGGAGCTGGTGGCGCTCGCCCGGGGCCGCGGGAGCTTCCTGATGGAGGCGATGTGGATGTACTGCAATCCCCTCGTACGGCGTCTGAAGGAGCTCGTCGACGACGGCGCGATCGGTGAAGTGCGCACCGTGCAGGCCGACTTCGGGCTGGCCGGCCCCTTCCCTCCGAGCCACCGGCTGCGCGACCCCGAGCAGGGCGGGGGCGCGCTGCTCGACCTCGGGGTCTACCCGGTGTCGTTCGCACACCTGCTGCTCGGGGAGCCGTCGGACGTGACGGCGCGGGCGGTGCTCTCCGAGGAGGGCGTCGACCTCCAGACCGGCGCCCTGCTCGGCCACGACAGCGGCGCCCTCGCCTCGGTGCACTGCTCGATCGTCGGCGGTACGGCGACCTCGGCGTCGGTCACCGGCTCCGCGGGCCGTATCGACATCCCCGGCGGCTTCTTCTTCCCGGACCGTTTTGTGCTGCACCGGGACGGCCGCGACTCCGAGGAGTTCGCGGCCGCCGCGTCCGACGGTCCCCGCAACAGCCTCAAGCACGAGGCGCGGGAGGTGATGCGGGCGCTGCGGGCCGGTGAGAGCGAGTCCCCGCTGGTGCCGCTGGACGGCACCCTCGCGGTGATGCGGACCCTGGACGCGATCCGGGACCGGATCGGCGTCCGCTACCCGGGCGAGGATGCGCGCGAGGCCGTCACGCCCGTCTCGTGACCGACGTGGCCACGATCTCCGTGCCGGGACTCGGACGGCGGACGGCCCCGTCCCGCATGTCGGACCCTCGCCTACCCTGCGACGCATGGATGCCAAGCAGACGGAACAGCAATCGAGGACCGCCGTCGTGACCGGCGCCGGCTCCGGCATCGGACGGGCCGTCGCCGTGGAGCTGCTGCGCGCGGGCTGGTCGGTGGCGCTGGCGGGGCGGCGCCCCGGGACGCTGGACGAGACGGCGGCCCTGGTGCCGGACGGCGCGAGTCTCGCCGTACGGACGGACGTCTCGCGGCCGGAGGACGTCGACGCCCTCTTCGCGGCCGCGGTCGGCCGGTTCGGGCGGGTGGACCTGCTGTTCAACAACGCCGGGACGTTCGGCCCCGGCGGGGTGCCGGTCGAGGAGTTGCCGTACGACGCCTGGCGGCACGTGGTGGACACCAACCTCAACGGGGCGTTCCTGTGCGCGCAGGCGGCCTTCCGGCAGATGAAGGAGCAGGACCCGCGGGGCGGGCGGATCATCAACAACGGCTCGATCTCCGCCCATACGCCCCGCCCGCTCTCCGTGGCCTACACAGCGACCAAGCACGCCCTGACCGGGCTGACCAAGTCGCTGTCGCTGGACGGGCGGCCGTACGGCATCGCGGTCGGGCAGATCGACATCGGCAACGCGGCGACCGACATGACCGCCCGGATGCAGACCGGAGCGCTGCAGGCCAACGGCGAGACGGCGCCCGAGCCCGTGATGGACGTGGCCGATGTGGCGCGCACGGTGCGGCACATGGCCGAGCTGCCGCTGGAGGCGAACGTCCAGTTCGCGACGGTGCTGGCCACGACCATGCCGTTCGTGGGGCGCGGCTGACCGCACCTGCAGACCCTCGACTTTTCAATTTGCACAAACGGAATTTGAACTTCCGTACCGTTGCGGCCGGTCGGAGGCCTATGCTCAAATCACCTCCACAAGAGCTTCACACTTGGAGGAGTGCGGTTCCGTAGACCGAACCGAGGGGGGAGACGGCAGCCGTTCCACCGCACCGGGTGGGGGTGGATCTCGCGTGGGACCGCGAGAGAAGCACCGGTGGATGGAACGGCTGCCGCGCGTCAGCCCGCGTGCCGGCCGCCGTTGCCGCGCAGCCGCCTGCGCAGCGCCCACACCCCGCCCGCCAGCAGGACGACGGTGCCGCCCGCGCCCTCCAGCAGCCGCCAGGCCGT
>NZ_JAFJSY010000068.1 GCF_019857225.1 Streptomyces plumbidurans | reverse complement strand
TTGGTGATGTCCACGAAGTCGGCCGCGACCGGGCCGTTGCCACCCTGGCCGCCGTTGCCGCCCTGCTGACCGCCACCGTTCTGCTGGCCGCCGTCCTGACCGCCGTTCTGCTGCCCGCCCTGGTCCTGCGGCTGGCCGCTCGGGGAGGCGCCCGCGTCCTGGCCGCCGTTCTGCCAGGTGCGCATCGAGCAGCCGGCCATCGAGCCGAGCCCGTCGGGGCGCTGCCCGGCCTGGTCCATGGCGTTGCCGATGCGGTCGAGCGTCTCGCTGCGCTTCTCCTTGAGCGGCTTCATGACGTGTTCGTCGGTGTAGCCGCTGTCCTGGCGCTGCTCCGGCGTCGCCGCCTGCAGTTGCCGGTACGCCTCGGCCACCTGCTGGTCCAGCGAGCCGAGTTCCTTGTCGACGTCCCCGCGCGCCTTCTCCGGAACGTCCGTCAACTTGTTGCCGACGTCCGGGCAGTCGATCGTGGCGGCCGCGGCGCTGCGCGTCTGCGCGTCCGTACCCGAGCTGTCTTCCGTCGCCGAGGCGTAGACGTTGGCCGCGACCAGGCCGCCTCCACCCAGCATCAGCGCGAATGCCGCAAAGGTTGCACGGCGCGGGCCTGTTGGGCGTCTGCGCGAATTGCGTCCCACGAGAAATCTCCTACGGATCACGGCGGTCAAGCATGAAAATCCCTCGCCCTATACGGACGTCGGCCCATGGGTGTTCAACCGCCTCACAGATTCATAGCAACCTCTTCTGGATTCATAGGAACCTCCCAGTAAGCGCATGCGCGCAGGGGCCACGCAGCCCGGATGCCATGCCCGCGCGCCCTGAGGCCCGCCCCCGTCACGCCTCCAGCCAGAACCCCGTCCGGTTCAGCCACAGTTCCAGCAGGTCCTTGTCACCCCATGTCTCCACCGCGGGCGCGGGGCGGCGGTAGAGGAAGAGGAGAAGGTCCGTCAGTGGGCCGCGGACGGTCGCGGCGGCATCGGCGGAGCCCTGCTGCCAGGTCGGGGAGCCCTGCTGCCAGGTCGGGTGGTCGCCGGTGAGGTCGACGAGCCACTGGCCGGCACCGTCCGCCTCGAAGAGCAGGGTCCGGCCCGGAGCGAGCAGACCGGGAGCCTCCGGGGTGGGCTCGTACGCCTCGGGGACGGTCGAGAACTCGAGCCACTCCTCCACCGCGTCCAGCGCCAGAGCGCTGTCGAGCGTGAACTCCGCGCCGGTCGCAAGGAACGCGTCGGCGCGGTGGAGCGCGGTCTCGTGGGTCATCCGCCGGGCCCAGAACAGTGCCGTGGACCGTTCGTGCGCGGGCGTCCAGACCCGGGTGCCCGGTCCGGCGGCACGGAGGGCGGCGGCAAGGGCCGAGGCGCCCTCACCGAGCCAGTCGACCAGTGCGTCGCCGTCCAAGTGGGCGTAGACGGCGGGGTCGTCGACGGGGTCGGCCGGGACGGGTTCGACGGATCGTGTCCGTACGACCTCCTCCGCCCATCGGTGGTCCCCGCCCACGTGCCGCAGCAGCCGGCCGAGGTCCCAGCCCGGACAGGTGGTCACCGGGGTGGCCGTGTCCGCCCCGCGGATCCGGCGGCACAGCAGGTCGGTCTGGGAGACGATCGCCTGACAGTAGTCGTCGAAGGTCAGTGAGGTCACACGCTCATCCTGCCAGCCGGCCCCTCGGCGGGCTCGCGATCCCCGGCAGGCGAGCGCCACCGCTACTTCTTGAACGCCACGGTCGCTTCACCATGCACCGCATTCGACACGTGTCAGGTGTACGACACCGGCGAGTTCAAGTCATGCACGCCCCAACTTGCCGCGACGAACGCCTGCTTCATCTCTTGACGTGTCTGGTTCAGACCTTTAGGTTCCGGGTCACGCAGCTTCACAAGCACGCCCAAGGTTCACCCACATGAACGCCTTGGGCCGCTCCCCCCACCATCCGCTGCTGCCGAAAGGCTGTGACCCCACTCATGACCTTCAAGTCCCCCACCAGAGCTGCCGCGTTGCGCGGCGGCCTCGCCGTGGCCCTGGTCGCCCTCTCCGCCGCGACACTCAACGCCTCTCCCGCCGGAGCCGCCGAGCCCGCGCCGATGGCCGTGGCGCCGTACCTCTACAACGGCTGGGGCGACCCGCCGAACCCGAGCACCATCACCAACGCCACCGGCGTCAAGTGGTTCACCCTCGCCTTCATCCTCAGCAACGGCACCTGCAACCCCCAGTGGGACGGCAGCCGTCCCCTGACCGGTGGTGTCGACCAGCAGACCATCAACACCGTGCGCGGCAACGGCGGAGACATCATCCCGTCCTTCGGCGGCTACAGCGGCAACAAGCTGGAGAGCTCCTGCTCCAGCGCCGATGCACTCGCCGGCGCCTACCAGAAGGTGATCGACGCCTACGGCCTCAAGGCGATCGACATCGACATCGAGGCCGACGCCTACAGCGACCCCACCGTCCAGCAACGCACCGTCGACGCCCTGAAGACCATCAAGGCCGACAACGCCGGCCTGAAGGTGTACATCACCATGGGCACCGACCAGAGCGGACCCGACACCAGCCTCATCAACCGCGCCGCCTCCTCCGGCCTGTCGGTCGACGCGTGGGCGATCATGCCGTTCGACTTCGGCGGCGCCGGCCAGAACATGGGCACCCTCACCACCCAGGCCGCCGAGGGCCTCAAGAACGCCCTGAAGAACGCCTACGGCTACAGCGACGACCAGGCCTACCGCGACATGGGCATCTCCTCCATGAACGGCATCACCGACAACAACGAGACCGTCACCGTCGACGACTTCAGGACGATCCTCGCCTACGCCCAGCAACACCACCTCGCCCGCCTGACGTTCTGGTCCACCAACCGCGACCGCCCCTGCACCGGCGGCGGCGCCGACAGCTGCTCCGGCGTCGACCAGAAGGACTGGGAGTACACGAGCGTCTTCGCGCAGTACACCGGCTGAACTCCACCGCCCGCTCAACACCACTGCGGGCAACCCCAGTTGCCACCCCCCACACCCCCAGAGAGACAGCCGTGTTCAAAAGCAGGAGACATGCCGGAAGCCGCCGACTGCGGGTTCTGCTGACCGCCTTCGTCCTCGCCGCCACCGGGTCCGGTGCCGCCGTCGTCCTGCCGCACCTCACCGAGGGTGCTCAGGCGGCGGCGACCGACCCCGACCTGGGCCCCAACGTCACCGTCTTCGACCCGTCGACCCCGGCGGACACCATCCAGAACAGCCTGAACAGCACGTTCAAGCAGCAGGAGAAGAACCAGTTCGGCACCGCCCGCAAGGCGTTCCTGTTCAAGCCGGGCACCTACGACGCCGACGCCAACGTGGGGTTCTACACCCAGGTCGCCGGCCTCGGCCTGTCCCCCGACGACGTGAACATCAAGGGTGCGGTGCACGCGGAGGCGGACTGGTTCCAGGGCAACGCCACCCAGAACTTCTGGCGTTCGGCGGAGAACCTCTCGGTCACCCCGACCTCCGGCACGGACCGCTGGGCGGTTTCGCAGGCGGCGCCGTACCGCCGTATGCATCTGCGCGGCAACCTCGCGCTGGACGACGGCGGTTGGTCCAGCGGCGGGTACATGGCCGACACCAAGGTCGACGGTCAGGTCGACTCCGGCAGCCAGCAGCAGTGGTTGACCCGCAACTCCGAGTTGGGCAGCTGGACCGGCTCCAACTGGAACATGGTGTTCGTCGGCGACCAGGGCGTACCCGCCACCGGTTTCCCCAAGCCGCCGTACACGACGGTCGACAAGAGCCCGGTGACCCGTGAGAAGCCGTTCCTGTACGTCGACTCCGACGGCGCCTGGAAGGTGTTCGTGCCCGCGGCACGAACCAACTCCACGGGCGTCAGCTGGAGTTCGGGCACGCCCGCGGGAACCTCGCTGCCCCTGTCGGACTTCTTCGTCGTCAAGCCCGGCGCCACCGCGGCCCAGATGAACGACGCGCTCGCGGCGGGCAAGCACCTGCTGGTCACCCCGGGCGTCTACCACCTCGACCAGACACTGAAGGTCACCAAGCCCGACACCGTGGTCCTGGGCCTCGGGCTGGCCACGTTCGTCCCCGACAACGGCATCACCGCCATGTCGGTCGCCGACGTCAGCGGTGTGCAGCTCGCCGGGCTGCTCATCGACGCCGGCACCACCAACTCCCGGCAGCTGCTGGAGATGGGCCCGAGCGGTTCGTCCGCGGACCACAGCGGCGACCCGAGTTCCCTGCACGACGTGTTCTTCCGCGTGGGCGGCGCGGGCGTCGGCAAGGCGACCACCAGCCTGACGGTCAACAGCGACGACGTCATCGGCGACCATCTGTGGATCTGGCGCGCCGACCACGGCGACGGCGTCGGCTGGAACACCAACACCGCGGACACCGGGCTCGTCGTCAACGGCGACGACGTGACGATGTACGGCCTGTTCGTCGAGCACTTCCAGAAGCACCAGACCATCTGGAACGGCAACGGCGGCCGCACGTACTTCTACCAGAACGAGATGCCCTACGACCCGCCGGACCAGGCCGCCTGGATGAACGGCTCCACCCAGGGCTACGCCGCCTACAAGGTCGCCGACTCCGTCACCAGCCACCAGGTCTACGGCTTCGGCAGCTACTGCTTCTTCAACGCGAATCCGAGCGTGACGGCCGAGCACGCCATCGAGGCACCGAACCGGCCGGACGTCCGCTTCACCGACATGGTGACCGTCTCGCTCGGCGGCACGGGCACCATCCGCCACGTCGTCAACGACCGCGGCGGGCCGTCCAACTCGTCCACCAACGTGGCCGATCTCGTCAGTTACCCCTGAACCGGAACCTGACCCTGGACCCTGACCCGCGGCCGGCCCGGACCTGACCCCGGGCCGGCCCCGGAGAGGAGGCATCACCCGATGCACGCCACAAGATCGACGCGAGCCATCAGACCGACGCACGCCATAAGATCCGGCACCCTCCGCATCCTCGCCCTGCTGGCGATCCTGCTGACGGCGCTGTCCGTTCCGCGCGCCCACGCGGCCGCCCAGCCGTTCAAGGTGCTCGCCCTCTACAACGGCACCTACGACGCGGCGCACATCAGCTTCGTGCACGAGGCCAACGAGTGGTTCCCCGAGCAGGCCGCGCAGAACGGCTTCACCTACACGGCCAGCAACAACTGGGACCTGCTCGCCAACGGCGGCGTCGACCAGTACCAAGTAGTGCTGTTCCTCGACGACCTGCCGCAGACCGCAGCCCAACGCAGCGGATTCGAGAGCTACATGCGCGGCGGCGGCGCCTGGATGGGCTTCCACGTCTCCGCCTTCACCACCGACGCGCAGAGCTGGGACTGGTACCACAACCAGTTCCTCGGCAGCGGCAACTTCGTGTCCAACACCTGGGGCCCGACCACCGCGGTCCTGAAGGTCGAGGACCACACCAACCCCGCGACCAAGAACCTGCCGGACACCTTCACCTCGTCCGTGAGCGAGTGGTACAGCTGGTCGAACGACCTGCGCAAGAACCCCGACATCAAGATCCTCGCCTCGGTCGACCCGAGCAGCTTCCCGCTCGGCACCGACCCGAACCAGACCTGGTACAGCGGCTATTACCCGATCCTGTGGACCAACACGAAGTACCGGATGCTGTACGCCAACTTCGGCCACAACGCGATGGACTACGACACCAACACCACCCTGTCGTCGACCTTCGCCAGCGCGACCCAGAACCGCTTCCTGCTCGACGGTCTGAAGTGGCTGGGCGGCGCGGACTCCACGGAGCCCCCGGCCGACTCGATCTCCGAGACCGCCTGGTACACGGTGCGCAACACCGCGAACGGCACCTGCGTGGACGCCAAGGCGGCCGCCACCGCCAACGGCACGGCGATCCAGCAGTACGCCTGCAACGGCACCGCCGCGCAGCAGTACCAGTTCCGCAGCACGGACAGCGGCTACGTCCGCATCTCCGCACGGGGCAACCCGCAGCAGGTCCTCGACGTCACCGACCGCTCCACGGCAGACAACGCACCGGTGCAGCTGTGGTCGTACTCCGGCGGGCAGAACCAGCAGTGGCAGCCCGTACGGGAGGCGGCCGGGCGGTATCACTTCGTCGCCCGGCACAGCGGCAGATGCCTGAGCGCGGCGGCAACGGCAGCCGACGGTGTTCGGCTCACCCAGCGCACGTGCGACGGCTCGGCGGCACAGAGCTTCCAACTGACGGCACAGAGCTGAGTACCGGCACCGTTCACCCCGCCTTCACCACAACGACCCCACGGGCGCTCCCCTTTCATCCGACGGGCTCCTAGTCTGGCGCGCGGCCCGGAAGCCTTCCGGGCCCACGTCCCGTCATCGAAAGGCTCACGCATGCGCCTTCAACGGCTGCGCGCAGCAAGGCGATCCGGTGCAAGATCCGCGGCCATCCTCCTGACCACGGCCGTGGCCCTGAGTGTTCCGTTCCCGTCCGTGGGGGCCGACGCCGCCGAGCGCCCGTCCTCGCTCGTCGACCCCCTGATCGGCTCCTCGGGCGGCGGCAACACCTATCCCGGTGCCACGCTGCCGTACGGGATGATCGGCTGGTCGCCGACCAGCACCACCGGTGACCAGACGAGCACCGGGGCGGCCAACGGCTACGAGTACAACGCCACCCGCATCCGCGGTCTGAGCCTCACCCATGTCAACGGCGCGGGCTGCAACCCCGGCGCTGCGGGGGACGTACCGATCATGCCGTTCGTCGGCGATGTCACGTCCTCGCCCTCGGCGGACACCAAGGACGCCGTCTACGCGTCGAACTTCTCGCACGCCGACGAGAAGGCGACACCGGGCCGCTACACCCTCGGTCTCGCGTCCGGCGCCAAGGCCGACCTCGCCGTCAGCGAGCGCGCGGGCGTCGCCAACTTCAGCTTCCCGGGCGACCGTCCGGCCAATCTGCTCTTCCGGGTGTCCAACTCCCTGAACGGCAGCGAGGATGCGCACGTCGACATCGACGCCGCGCACCGCAAGGTGACCGGCTGGGTGCTGACCGGCGCGTTCTGCGGGCGTCGCGCGAACGGCGGGGTCAACAACCGCAAGAGCTACTACAAGCTGTACTTCAGCGCCTCCTTCGACCGCGCCTTCGCCTCGACCGGCACGTGGAAGGACTCCACCGTCTCGCCCGGTTCGACCTCCGCCTCCGGCGGCGAGGGCTATGCGACGGGCGCGGACCGGGCCGGGCGCGGCTCCGGCGGCTGGGTCGGCTTCGACACCAGCGCCGACAACGATGTCCACATGCGCATCGGCATCTCCTACGTCAGCCGTAAGGGCGCCGAGGCCAACCTGCGCCAGGAGATCCCCGCACATGCGAGCGTCGCGCAAATCGCCGCGGCGGGGGCGCGGGCCTGGGACCGTGAACTGAACGTGGTCCGTGTGCGGGGTGGCAGCGCCGCCCGCCGTCAGACCTTCTACACGGCGCTCTACCACTCCCTCATGCAGCCCAACCTGATCAGCGACACCGACGGCCGCTACTGGGGCATGGACCAGGCCGTCCACCGTCTGGCCCGCGGACAGCGCGCGCAGTACAGCAACTTCTCCGGCTGGGACCAGTACCGGGCGCAGATCCAGCTGCTCGCCCTGCTCAAGCCCACGGTGGCGGGCGACTTCGCGCAGTCGCTCTACAACTTCGCACAGCAGAACGGCGGAGTGTGGGACCGCTGGGTGCACATCAGCGGCGCCACCCACGTCATGACCGGCGACCCGTCGGCGGCGACCCTGGCCACGTTCTACGCCATGGGGGTGCGCAACTTCGACTACAAGGGCGCCTTCGACTCCCTGGTCCGGCAGGCCACGGTGCCCAACCCCGACGAACTCTCGGACGCCGGCTGCCCCGGCCAGTGCGTCGGCCAACGCCCCAATCTGGCCCAGTACTTGAGTTCCCACTACGCCGCACAGGACGTGTGCCACTGCTGGGGCGGGGCCGCCGAGACCCTGGAGGACGCCGTCGCCGACTCCGCGCTCGCCCAGTGGGCGAAGCTGCTGGGACGGGACACGGAGGCCAAGGTCTTCACGGAGCGGGGCGCCTACTGGCGCAACGTCTTCAACCCCGGCACCGGCTACATCCAGGCCCGCAAGCTGGACGGTTCGTGGGTGACGCCGTTCAGCCCGGGCAGCGACCTCGGCTTCGCGCAGGGCACGAGCGCGACGTACACCTGGATGGTGCCGCAGGACGTGCAGGGCCTCGCCGACGCGATGGGCGGACGCGCGGCGGCGGCCACCCGGCTCGACGGCTTCTTCCACAAGGCCGACGGCTCCTGGTCGGTGCGGGGCGGCGACGCGCTGCGCTACGACCCCACCAACGAGCCCGGGATTCACGCGCCTTGGCTCTACAACGCGCTGGGACAGCCCTGGAAGACACAGGCGACCGTGCGACAGATCGTCGACACCGTGTACGGCACCGGGCCCTCGGGCCTGCCCGGCAACGACGACCTGGGCACCATGTCCGCCTGGTACGTCTTCTCCGCGCTCGGCATCTACCCGCAGACGCCGGGCACCGCCAGGCTGCTGCTGGGCGCCCCGGTCTTCCCCTCGGCGGTGATCGACCGGCCCGGCCGCAAGGACATCGTGATCACGGCACCGGACGCCGACGACACGCACATCTACGTCGACGCCGTACGCCTCGGTGGACACACCCTCGACCAGTCGTGGACCGGTCCGGGTCTGACGCTTTCCGGCGGACGGCTCGACTTCCGGCTCGCGGAGCAGCCGAACACCGGGTGGGCGACGGACCCGGGCACCCTGCCCGAGTGACCCGCCGGCGGCCCGCAAGGCCGGGTGCGCGAAGCCGCGAACTCCCTGCGTGCTGAACGGCGGCCGTCGTGCTCCCCACGGCGAGGACGACGGCCGCCCACGTGAACGCCCACGCCGCGATGATCCGCGACGGCGGTCCGGGACCCGTACTGGCGTTCCCTACGATGAACCGGTGACGAGTGACACCCCCACACGGGCCGGCACCGACGACGACGTCCGCCCAGCCTCGCAACCCGCGGCCGCCTCCTGGACACAGCGCCTGGGCCGGTTCGGCTGGACGCCGGCCGCACGTGCCGACACCGGCGAGCAGCTGTCTCCCCCCTTTCCCGAACCGGGCACCCGTGTCTGGCGGGCGCTGGGCCTGGGACCGGTCCTCGCCCGGCGCGTCGCGGGGTCCATGGGCTGGGTGGGCCCGGTCCTCGTGGCCGTGTTCGCCGGAGTGCTCCGGTTCTGGCGGCTCGGCAGCCCGCGGGCCGTGGTCTTCGACGAGACGTTCTACGTCAAGGACGCCTGGTCGATGCTCCGGCTCGGCTACGAGGGCAGCTGGCCCGACCGCAAGGTCGCCGATCCGCAGATCCTGGCGCACCCGCAGGTGATCCCGCTCTCCGACACCGGCAGCTTCGTCGCGCACCCGCCGATGGGCAAGTGGGTGATCGCCGTGGGAGAGCAGCTGTTCGGCCTCGACCCGGTCGGCTGGCGGTTCATGACGGCCCTGCTCGGCACGCTGTCGGTGCTCATGCTGTGCCGAATAGGGCGCAGGCTGTTCCGCTCCACGCTGCTGGGCTGTCTGGCCGGGGTCCTGCTGGCGGTGGACGGTCTGCACTTCGTGATGAGCCGTACCGCCCTGCTCGACCTGGTGGTCATGTTCTTCGTGCTCGCGGCGTTCGGCTGTCTGCTCATCGACCGGGACCGGGCGCGGGCCCGACTCGCGGCGGCTCTTCCGGTCGGCGAGGGCGGCTTCGCACGGCCCGACGACTCCACCGGTGAACGGACCCGACTGGGCCTGCGTCCCTGGCGGCTCGCGGCCGGGGTCCTGCTGGGACTGGCCGCCGCGAGCAAGTGGAACGGCCTGTACTTCCTCGTCTTCTTCACCGCCCTGACCATCCTGTGGGACGTCGGCTCCCGCCGCGTGGCCGGCGCGTACCACCCCTACCAGGCCGTGCTGCGCAAGGACTTCGGCTGGTCGGTGCTCTCCCTGGTCCCCGTCGCCGTGCTGACCTATCTGGCGACCTGGACCGGCTGGTTCCTGTCCGACAAGGGCTACGGCCGCCACTGGGCGGACGGCCGCGGCGGCACCTGGTCGTGGATCCCGGCCCCGCTGCGCAGCCTGTGGCACTACGAACACGCCGTCTACCAGTTCAACGTCGGCCTGCACACCCCGCACCGCTACCAGTCCAACCCCTGGAGCTGGCTGGTCCAGGGGCGGCCGGTGGCCTTCTACTACCAGTCGCCGAAGTCCGGGGAGCAGGGCTGCCACGCGGCCGCCGGCTGCTCGCAGGAGATCCTGGGCCTGGGCACCCCGATGCTGTGGTGGGCGGCCTGCGCCGCGCTGGTCTACCTCCTGTTCCGCTGGGCGCTGCGCCGGGACTGGCGCGCGGGCGCGATCCTGTGCGCGGTGGCCGCCGGATATCTCCCCTGGTTCCACTACCAGGACCGCACGATCTTCTCGTTCTACGCCGTCGCCTTCGTGCCCTACCTCTGTCTGGCCGTGGCCATGATGGTGGGCGCCCTGCTCGGGCCACCCGGCGCGGGCGAGCGGCGCCGGCTGGTCGGGGCGGTCGGCTCGGGTGTGCTGGTGCTGCTGATCGTGTGGAACTTCATCTACTTCTATCCGATCTACACGGGCACCACGATCCCGTACTCCGACTGGCATGCCCGGATGTGGCTGGACACCTGGATCTGAGGACGGAGCCGGGAGCTGCGGGCGTCACAGCGTCGCCAACTCCCCTGTCGTACGGCCGAGATAGGTGACCGGGCCGGGGTCCGGCACCTCGATCTCGTGGAAGCCGAGGCGGTCGTAGAAGGCCCTGGCCGGGGTGTTGGCCGTGACCATGCACAGGTGCACGGCTGCCACGCCCCGGTCGTGCAGCGCCGCGAGGAGGGTCCGCATCAGCGCACGGCCGTGGCCGCGGCCCTGCCAGGCGGGGAGCAGATCGATGTGCAGATGGGCCGGGTAGGCGGCCACCTCGGGGACGATCATCCGCTCCGGATCGTGCAGCAGCGGGATCATGGCCTCGTCCGGGGTGCGCGGTGGTCCGGCGGGCTTCGGGTAGCGGTCCGCGACCAGGGGCAGCCACTTGGAGCGGAAGGCCTCGACGAAGCGGGGTGTGTCGGCGGTGCCGAGGACGTAGCCGACGGCCTCGCCGTGTCCGTCGTCGAGGACGAAGGCCAGCTCCGGTTCCAGATGGACGTAGGGAGCGGCGAAGATCGTCGGGAAGATGGCGGGGTCGGCGTAGACGGGCCGGCTGTCCTGGCCGTTGTGCGCAGTGCGGATGCAGATGTCGTCGAGGGCCGCGCGGTCGTCGGGCCGGTACGGACGGATGGCTGGAATCGCGGTCATCGCAGCATCCTCACCTCTTTGGGAGCGCTCCCACAAGACTACGGAGGAGCCTGGCGCACGGCCGGGGCGGCGCACCCCGTGCGACGTCCGGGGGCCGTGATTCTCCTGCGGGCCGTGTCCGCCCAGGTGCGCCCGGGCCCCATCGTGGCGCATTCTTGCTGTGTCACCCGCGGGCGGCGGGCACGGACGAGGTAGGGCCGATGAGTGGGAGCGCTGAGGACGCACACCGGATGCCCGGACAGCTGGCCTCGCTGCTGATCGACGCCTCCACGGAGGCGCTCGGAGCGACCCGGGGCCATGCGGCAGGCGTCTATCTGCGTTCCGGCACGCCCGGGCTGCTGCGGCTGGCCGTGCTCACCGGGCTTCCGGGGCCGCTGTTTCGGCCGTGGTGGCGGATGCATGTGGACCGGCCGTTCCCGGTGGCCGACGTGTACCGGCTCGGCGTCCAGGTCGTCCTGCCGAACGCCACGGAGACGATGCGCCGCTATCCCCAGTTCGCGGCGGGGCTGCCGTTCCAGTTCGGCTCGCTGTACGTGCCGGTCGTGGGCGGTACGACGACCTTCGGCGTGCTGACGGTGCTGTGCCCCTCCGCGACGGACGCGACCGAACTGCTGCACCACCGCGACCGTATGGTGCGGCTGGCCGAGGACCTGGGCGCGTCGCTGCGGCGCCTGGAGGACGGCGGCAGGCCGCCGGTCGCCTGGGACGGGGAGCCCGTGTGCGTACGGCCGCCGGGCGCCCGACCGCCCGCGGGGCGCGCCGGGGGGTTCGCCTGGGACCCGGTGACGGACGTCGTGACGGCGGACGAGCGTCTGCCCGCGCTGCTCGGGGTGCCGGCGGACGAGTTCGCCACGTCCGTGCACGCGCTCGCGGACGCCGTCGCCCCCGCCGAGGCGCAGCGGGTGCTGACCGCGCTACGGGAGACGGCGGGCGGCAGACCGCCGCCGCTGCCGCTGTACGTACGCTCCGAGGACGGCGCGCTGCGGCTCGTCGAGCTGTGGAACCCGTATGCCTCCCCGTCCCCGCCCGGCACCCCCTCCGGCGCGCATCCCGTGCGCGGTTTCGTCGTCGATCCCGGCCCCGGCGCGGCCGCCGACGCCGCGGCCGACCTGCTGCCCGAGGGGGTGCTGTGCCTGGACCGGCTGGGGCTGATCCTCTACGCCAACCCCCGCGCCGGACAGCTGCTGCGGCGTTCCCGCACCCAGCTGCTCAGCCATTCGCTCTGGGACGGTGTGCCCTGGCTGAACCAGCCCGCCGTGGAGGACTACCTGCGCGGCGCGCTCCTCTCCCCCGACCCGGTGCGCTTCCATGTGGAGTGGCCGGTCCCCACCGGCGGGGAGCGCGATCCCGCGTCGTACGAAGGCGCCCGGCTCGATGTGTGCGTCTATCCGGGGCAGGACGTGCTGACGTGCGTGTTCCGTGTGGCGAGCGGGGTGTCGGACGCCGGGGAGCCTGCGCCGGGGTCGTTGTCGGAGTCGGCTCTGGAGTCGGGGTCGGGGCCGATCACGGCCGCGTCGCCCGTTCCACCCCCCTCGGGCCCGTCGATGGCTCCGCTGTACCGGCCCATCGTGCTGGCCATCGCGCTCACCGAGGCGGTCACGGCGCGCCAGGTGGCGGCCGTGGTCACGCGGGAGGTGCTGCCGGCGTTCGGCGGCCGCCGTCTCGCCATCTATCTGCTGCAGGACCGCCATCTGTATCTGGCCTGGGAGAACGGCTTCCCGACGGGGTTCCTCGCACCCTTCGAGGGCGTGGGCCTGGACGCCCGGCTGCCCGGCGTGGAGACCCTGACCACGGGCCGGCCGCTCTTCTTCGACTCGATGACGCAGCTGGGGGATGCCTACCCGGGGATCCCGCTGGACGCGGACGAGGGAGCGCGCGCGTTCCTGCCGCTGATCGCCTCCGGGCGGATGGTCGGCTCCTGCATCCTCGGCTTCGACCGTTCCCGCAGCTTCAGCACCGAGGAACGTACGGTGCTCACCGCGCTCGCGGGCCTGATCGCCCACGCGATGGAGAAGGCCCAGCGCTACGAGACCGAGGCGGCGCTCGCGCGAGGGCTGCAGCAGGCGTTGCTGCCGCGCCGGCTGTCGGTGCACCCGCTGGTGGAGACCACCGGGCGGTATCTGCCGGGCACCCAGGGCATGGAGGTGGGCGGCGACTGGTACGACGTCGTCGAGGCCGGCGACGGTCTGGCGCTGGTCATCGGCGACGTGCAGGGGCACGGGGTGCAGGCGGCGGCCACCATGGGCCAACTGCGCAGCGCGGTAAGGGCGTTCGCGCTCGGCGACCGGGCGCCGGACGAGGTGATGAGCGGCACCAACCATCTGCTCATCGATCTCGACCCGGGCCAGTTCGCGAGCTGCTGCTACATCCGGCTCGACCCGGTCTCCGGCCAGGCGCGGGTGGCCAGGGCCGGACATCCGCCGCCGCTGCTGCGGCAACCGGACGGCCACACCGAGGTGCTGGATCTGCCCGGCGGGGTCGTGCTCGGAGTGGACCCGCACGCCCAGTACCCCGTGGCCGAACTGCAGATCGAGCCCGGCGCCGTCCTCGCGCTCTACACGGACGGGCTCGTGGAACGCCCCGGCATCGACATCGACGACGGCATCACCGCCCTGCGCGTGGCCCTGTCCAAGGTCGGCGCCCCCGCCACCCGCCCGAGCCGCCGCACCCTCGCCGGCATGGCCGACCGCCTCACCGCCCTGGCCCGCCACACCGCGAACCGCCCCGACGACATCGCCCTCCTCCTCGCCACCCGCAGGACGAGCAACGGGGAGCGCCACTGAACGGGAACGCGGGCGGCGCGAGGCGCCCCGCGAGGCAGGGGCCCCCGCCGCCCCGCCCGAGAACCGACCGCCACACCGGCACGGCCCGCCCCCAAACGACCCCACCCCGCGATCGCCCCGCTCGCCAGCACGGCCCACCCCGACGCCATGGCCCACCTCCCGGCCACCCGCAAAACGACCAACGGGCAGCGCCACTGAACGGGAACGCCAGCGGCGCGAGACGGGCGCGGGGTGGCCGCCCCACGAGGCAGAGGCCCCCGCCGCCCCGCCCGGAAACCGACCGCCACACCAGTACGGCACGCCCCCAAACCACCCAACCCCGCGATCGACCCGCTCACCAGCACGGCACACCCCGACGCCATGGCCCACCTCCCGGCCACCCGC
>NZ_JAFJSY010000067.1 GCF_019857225.1 Streptomyces plumbidurans | reverse complement strand
CACCCCGACGCCATGGCCCACCTCCCGGCCACCCGCAAAACGACCAACGGGCAGCGCCACTGAGCCGAACACCGGCACCGCGGGGCGGGGGCAGCGCCGACACACCACCCCGGCAGACCCCGCCCCGGAACCGACCACCACACCGGTGCGGCTCGCCCTGCCACGGCAACCCGAACAACCCCACCCCGCGATCGACCCACTGAACAGCCCGGCCCGCCGCGCCTCGGCCCACCCCGACGCCATGGCCCACTTCCCGGCCCTGGGTCGCGTACCACCCCGACCACCCCTGCCGTCGAGGCACCGCACCTTCCGGGGACGATCGGCCGCGACCCCGCCCTCAGCCGGCGCAGCCCACCCCTCGCCCGCATCGACGACACCGCCCTTCCCCCGGCCACACGCCGCACAACAAACGGCGACCGGCCTTGGCGCCGACACACCGGCCCCGGGCACGATCGACCACGCCCGCACCCTCGAACGCCCTCACCCCGAAACCGCCCCCCACCACAAACACTGTCCGCCGCACCCCCACCCCCCAGAACAAACCACCACCGCCCACCAAAAGCCCCCCGCCCGCCCCAGCACACCCGCCCCCAAAGCACCCCCACCCGCCAAAGCGCAAGCCCTGTGACCGTCTGTGACGCCTCTCGCCTCATGCGGCGCGGCAGTGTAGACATGGGCACATGGTCCGACTTCCGGATCGTTCCGGGGCCCGGTCGCATCGTCGCCCCGGCGGTCCCCGTGCCCGCCGCGCGAGCGTTCGTGCCCACGGAGTGCACGGGCAGCGAGCGACGCGGACGCCGGCGGGGGTGATCAGCCGGCGCAGGGCCCAGGCGGGTGAATCCGAGCCGGGGCGTTTCGGGGCCCTGCGGTCGGCGCTGACCGGACGCAGCATCGCCCGGCAGGTGTTCGTCCTGCAAGTGGTGATCGTGCTGCTGCTGGTGGTCGCCGCGGTGGTGGCGCTGTATCTGCAGGCCCGGCACGACAGCACGCAGGAGGCCCGCAACCGCTCGGTCGCGGTCGCCGAGTCCTTCGCCAACGCCCCCGGCACCCGCGCGGCCCTGACCGCCCCCCATCCCACGGCCATCCTGCAGCCGCGCGCCGAGGCCGCCCGCAAGGCGACGGGCGTGGACTTCATCGTCGTCATGAACACCGACGGCATCCGCTACACGCACCCCAAACCGGACCGCATCGGCAAGAAGTTCGTCGGCACGATCGCGCCCGCGCTGGCCGGGCACACGGTGACCGAGGAGATCAACGGCACGATCGGCCGGCTGGTGCAGGCCGTCGTACCGATCCGGGCCCCCGACAACAAGGTCGTCGGCCTCGTGTCGGCCGGCATCACCACCAAGAACGTGGGCGGCGCCGCCAACCGCCAGCTCCCGCTCGTCCTGATGGCCGCCGCCGTGGGTCTCGCCCTGGCCACGGCGGGCACCGCGCTGGTCAGCAGACGTCTGATGCGCCAGACGCACGGCCTGGGGCCGGACGAGATGACGCGCATGTACGAGCATCACGACGCGGTGCTGCACGCCGTACGCGAAGGGGTCCTCATCGTCAGCGGCGAGGGCCGCCTGCTGCTCGCCAACGACGAGGCGCACCGCCTGCTCGACCTGCCCACGGACGCCGAGGGCCGGCACGCACTCGACCTGGGCCTCGCTCCCGACACCGCGGAGCTGCTGGCCTCCGGGCGCGTGGCCACCGACGAGGTGCACCTGGTCAAGGACCGGCTGCTGGCGGTCAACCAGCGGCCCACCGACCTCGAGGGCGGCCCGCCGGGCGCCGTCGCCACGCTGCGCGACTCGACCGAGCTGCGGGCCCTGTCCGGTCGCGCCGAGACCGCGCGCGAACGCCTCGACATGCTGTACGACGCCGGAGTCGGCATCGGTACGAGCCTGGACGTCACCCGTACCGCGGAGGAGCTGGCGGAACTCGCCGTGCCGCGCTTCGCGGACTTCGCGACGGTCGACCTGTTCGAGGCGGTGCTGGCCGGGGGCCAGCCGGAAGGGTCGACGTCCGTGCGGCGCACCGCCCTGAGCGGCGTACGGGAGGACGCCCCGCTGTACAAGGTGGGCCGGCAGACCAAATTCGTCGACACCTCGCCGCAGGCTCGCAGCCTGCGTTCAGGGCAGGCCGTGCTGGAGCCGGACCTGCGCGTGGCGCCCGGCTGGCACGCGCAGGACCTGGAGCGCACCGCGCAGGTCGTGGAGTACGGCATCCACTCGCTGATCACGGTGCCGCTGCGCGCCGGGACCCTGGTGCTGGGCGTGGTCAGCTTCTGGCGCTCGGACCGGCCGGACCCCTTCGACGCGGAGGAGCTGGCCCTCGCCGAGGAGCTGGTGACCCGCGCCGCGGTCTCCATCGACAACGCCCGCCGCTACACCCGCGAGCACAGCATGGCCGTGACCCTGCAGCGCAGCCTGCTGCCCCGCACACTGCCCGACCAGAGCGCCCTCGACATCGCCTACCGCTATCTGCCCGCGCAGGCGGGCGTCGGCGGCGACTGGTTCGACGTACTGCCGCTCTCGGGCGCCCGCGTCGCCCTCGTCGTCGGGGACGTGGTGGGGCACGGGCTGCACGCGGCGGCCACCATGGGGCGGCTGCGCACCGCGGTGCACAACTTCTCCGCGCTGGACCTGCCGCCCGAGGAACTCCTCGCGCTGCTGGACGAGTTGATCGGCCGCATCGACCAGGACGAGACCACGGACGACAGCGCTCCGGTCATCGGCGCCACCTGTCTGTACGCGATCTACGACCCGGTGACGAGGAACTGCACGATCGCCCGCGCGGGCCACCCGCCGCCCGCTCTGGTGCGGCCCGACGGCACCGTCGACTTCCCCGACGTGCCCGCGGGACCCCCGCTCGGCCTCGGCGGTCTGCCGTTCGAGACGGCCGAGCTCACCCTCGAGGAGGGCAGCCGGCTCGTCCTGTACACGGACGGGCTCGTGGAGGACCGGGAGCGGGACATCGACGAGGGGCTGGCCCTGCTGCGCGGTGCGCTGGAACGTTCCGGTGAGTCGCCGGAGGAGACCTGCCGGACGGTGCTGGACTCGCAGCTGCCGGCCAAACCGAGCGACGACGTCGCCCTGCTCGTCGCCCGCACCCGGGCACTGCCCGCCGACCACATCGCCGAATGGCAGGTGCCGCCCGACCCGGCGAAGGTCGCCGAGGTACGGGCCTCGGTGAGCCGCCGGCTCGACGCGTGGGGGCTCGACGAGCTGGCCTTCACGACGGAGCTGGTCCTGAGCGAGCTGGTCACCAACGCCATCCGCTACGGCACCGACCCCATCCGGGTCCGCGTGCTGCTGGACCGCACCCTGATCTGCGAGGTCTTCGACAGCAGCAGTACCTCGCCGCATCTGCGGTACGCGGCGATGACGGACGAGGGCGGCCGCGGTCTGTTCCTGGTGGCGCAGCTCGCCGAGCGCTGGGGCACCCGGTACACCCCCGAGGGCAAGGTCATCTGGGCCGAGCAGCCGCTGCCCTGACTCACCCCCTTTTGGTCCGTACCTTCCTCGTACATCCCTACGAACTTGTCCCGCGACGGGTGTGCTTCGCGCGCGGCCTCTGATAGGAAACCTTCCTATCAGTGTCTTGCACGGCCAACTCCCCACCCCCCACCACGACTTGGAGCCCCCGTGAGGCATCCCTCGAGCGACCCCGCACGCCCTGCCCGCATATCGCGCCGCACCCTCCTCGTGGCGGCCGGCGCCTCTCTGGCCGCGGTCCCCCTCCTTCGGCCCTCGCACGCGTCGGCGGCCGCCGACTGCGCCGGGCTCGACGACCCGGCGAAGAAGGAGATCGCCATGAAGCTGGTGTCGAGCGCGGAGAACTCCTCGCTCGACTGGAAGGCCCAGTACCAGTACATCGAGGACATCGGCGACGGCCGCGGCTACACCGCCGGGATCATCGGCTTCTGCTCCGGCACCGGCGACATGCTCGACCTGGTCCAGCTCTACACCGACCGCGAGCCGGGCAACGTCCTCGCCAAGTACCTCCCGGCGCTGCGCGAGGTCAACGGCTCCGACTCGCACGACGGCCTGGACCCGGACTTCCCCGGTGACTGGCGCAGGGCCGCCCAGGACGGCGCCTTCCAACAGGCGCAGAACGACGAGCGCGACCGCGTGTACTTCAACCCGGCCGTCAGCCAGGGGAAGACCGACGGCCTGGGCACCCTGGGCCAGTTCGCCTACTACGACGCCATCGTCATGCACGGCGACGGCGACGACCCCACCAGCTTCCGCAGCATCCGCAGGCGCGCCCTGAACAGCGCGCAGCCGCCCGCGCAGGGCGGCGACGAGACGGCGTACCTGAACGCCTTCCTCGACGCGCGCGTGTGGGCGATGAAGCAGGAGGAGGCCCACAGCGACACCAGCCGGGTCGACACCGAGCAGCGGGTCTTCCTGGACGACGGCAATCTGTGCCTGGACACTCCGCTGGACTGGCAGACGTACGGGGACAGTTACCACATCGGCTGAGCACCGGCCGGGCCGCCGCACCGCCCCCCGCGCGGTGCGGCGGCCCCCGGCCTCAGGGGAGTTGGCCGATGCGGTCCACGACGCCCGACTCCTGCAGGCCCCGCATCTCGTAGTACCAATGGGTCTGCCGCCATGCGCCGTCGATCTTCTCCGGACTGCTTCCCTTCAGCCGCAGGCCCAGGTAGGCGTAGGTCTTCGGGTCGAAGACGAACGAGAAGCTGACCTTCGGGTACGAGACCCCGATGCCGTGCCGGCCGAGGGCGTCCACGTCGTGGTGGTCCAGCTTGATGCCGGGGAGCTTCGCGACGGCTTCGAAGGTGGCGGCCTCCAGGCCGGGCGGCATGACGCGCGGCCCCATCATCAGCATGCAGGCGTTCACGAACGCCATGCGTCCGGCGGTCGGTGAATCCTTGTCGGCCATCCTGAGCACATCGAGCAGCTTGTCCGGGTCGGTCGGCCACTTCGCCAGCTCGGCGTACTCGGTCGGCGGCCACCTGACCTCGTGCTTGCCCAGCGGGGGATCGTGGTGGACCTTGCCGTACTCCTCACGCCACGAGGGCTTTCGGCCGTCCACGGACATCCAGCTCTGGTCGGTCCAGGTCTTGGTCCTCTTGCCCTTCACATACGTCCGCGTGATGTAGGTCTTCGTGTACAGGTACTGGTCGTCGCGCGGAATCCGCAGACCGGTCTCCGAGGAACGGGACCGGCTCGCGGCCGTACGGAGCAGGCGCTCCGCGCTCAGCGGGGTCATCCGCGAGGCATCCGTGCCCCCGTCGCGCCCCACCGCGACCACGATGCCCCCCGCGACCGCCGCCGCGGCCGTCCCGGCGACGGTCGCCCTGAGCATCAGCCGCCGGGAGAGCGCATGTGGACGGCGTTCCTGGAGGACCGCGCGCTGCAGGCGGACGCGGGCGGCCGCGCGCGCGTCGTCGGTCAACTGGGGTACGTCGTCGTGCAGTTCGCGCACCGCGGTGAGGTCATCCACGATCGGTCTCCTCCATCGCCTCGGTCGTACCGACCTTGGTGGTCTTCTCGGTCTCCTCATGCAGGGCCGTGGGATCCGACCCGCCCAGCGCCTGCCGCAGCCCGGTCCGCGCCCGGTGCAGCCGCGAACGCACGGTCCCCACCGGCACTCCCAGGGCTTCCGCCGCCTCCGCATAGTCGAGATCGCCCCAGGCGATCAGCAGCAGTACGTCCCGGTGACGGGCCGACAACCCCGCGAGGGCGCCCGCCAGTTGGGCTCGTGAGTGCTCGGCGCTGACCCTGGCGGCCACCCGGTCCGCGAGGGGCTCGGCCTCCGCCGGGGAGAGCACCGCGACGCGCGCGAGGGCCCTGAGCCTGCGGGCCTCCGAACGCCGGTGCCGGCCGACGAGGTTGGTGACGATTCCGTACAGCCAGGGGCGGGCCTGCGGCCGCGACAGGTCGTAGCGGCGGCGCTGCTGGAAGGCGATCACAAAGGTCTCGGCCATCAGGTCGTCGGCCGCCTCGGTGCCGAGGCGCCTGGCCGCGTAGCGGTGGATGTCGTCGGCGTAGCGGTCGAAGAGGACGGCGAACGCATCGGGGTCGTCCCAGGACTGCTCGATGACATGGGCGTCGGAGCGCTCGTCGCCGGACGGGCCGCGGGCCGGGCGGGCTCTGAGGCCCGGCAGGGCGGTCACCTCTCGCCTTTCGGGTTCATGGATGTCCTTCGGGTCGCGGGCATGGTCGACTGTTGTTGGCCGATGCCCGCAGTCGAGTTCCATCCTCAGCTCATAAAGTTGACTTATGGCCTCATAACCGGGACCCGCGTACCGACTTAGGCTTGCCTTAGTTTAGGCTTCCTGTTCGAGTCGATCTTTTTGCCGCTCGAAGGGAACCTGATCATGCCCCGCCCCCTGCGGGTAGCCATCGTCGGAGCCGGCCCCGCCGGGATATACGCCGCCGACGCGTTGCTCAAGTCCGACGTGGCCGCCGACCCCGGTGTGTCCATCGACATCTTCGAGCGCATGCCCGCGCCGTTCGGGCTGATCCGCTACGGCGTAGCCCCCGACCACCCGCGCATCAAGGGCATCGTCACCGCCCTGCACCAGGTGCTCGACAAGCCGCAGATCCGCCTCTTCGGCAACGTCGACTACCCGAACGACATCAGCCTGGACGACCTGCGGGCGTTCTACGACGCCGTGATCTTCTCCACGGGCGCGACCGCCGACCGCGAGCTGCGCATCCCCGGCATCGACCTCGACGGCTCCTACGGCGCGGCCGACTTCGTGTCCTGGTACGACGGCCACCCGGACGTGCCGCGCACCTGGCCGCTGGAGGCGGAGAAGGTCGCGGTGCTCGGCGTCGGCAACGTCGCCCTGGACGTGGCCCGCATCCTCGCCAAGACGGGCGACGAGCTGCTGCCGACCGAGATCCCGCCGAACGTGTACGAGGGCCTGAAGGCCAACAAGGCGCTGGAGATCCATGTGTTCGGCCGCCGCGGCCCGGCGCAGGCGAAGTTCTCCTCGATGGAGCTGCGGGAGCTGGACCACTCCCCCAACATCGAGGTCATTGTCGACCCCGAGGACATCGACTACGACGCCGGTTCGATCGAGACGCGGCGCGGCAACAAGCAGGCCGACATGGTCGCCAAGACGCTGGAGAACTGGGCGATCCGCGACGTCGGCGACCGCCCGCACAAGCTGTTCCTGCACTTCTTCGAGTCGCCCACCGAGGTCCTCGGCGAGGACGGCAGGGTCGTCGGCCTGCGCACCGAGCGCACCGCCCTGGACGGCACCGGCAACGTCAAGGGCACCGGCGAGTTCAAGGACTGGGACGTCACCGCGGTCTACCGCGCGGTCGGCTACCTCTCCGACAAACTCCCCAAGCTGCCCTGGGACATCGAGACGGGCACCGTCCCGGACGCGGGCGGCCGGGTCATCCAGGAGTCCGGCGAGCACCTGCAGTCCACCTACGTCACCGGCTGGATCCGGCGCGGCCCGGTGGGCCTGATCGGCCACACCAAGGGCGACGCCAACGAGACCGTGGCCAACCTGCTGGCCGACCACGCGAGCGGCCGCCTGCACACTCCCACCGCGCCGCAGCCCGAGGCCGTGGAGGCGTTCCTGGGCGAGCGGAACATCCGCTTCACCACCTGGCAGGGCTGGTACGAGCTGGACGCCGCGGAGAAGGCCCTCGGCGAGCCCCAGGGGCGCGAGCGCGTGAAGATCGTCGAGCGCGAGGACATGCTCCGCGCGAGCGGCGCCTGATCACGGGCCGGATCGACCGGATCATGGGGGCAGCGCGGAACCCGCGCTGCCCCCTGGGCGTTTGCACAGGTGCGGGTACGACCACGGGGGCCGTACGGAGACGAACGGGGTGGGTGTGGCTCGCGTACTGGTCATCGGAGGCGGAATCGCCGGTTCGGCGACGGCTCTCGCACTGCACAGGGCGGGACTCGACGTCGAGGTGCACGAGGCCCATCCGGACTCGGCCGAGGACCTGGGCGCCTTCCTCACGCTCGCGAGCAACGGCATGCGCGCGCTCGCGCAGCTCGACGCCTCCGCCGTCGTCACCGCGCTGGGCTTCCCGCTGACGTCGATGCGCGTCCTCGACGCCAGAGGCGCGGAGCTGGCCCACACCCCCATCGGCGAGGCGGACGATCCCCTGCTGCGGTACCGCTGCCTGCGCCGCGGCGACCTCAGTTCGGGCCTGCAGGCGGAGGCGGCACGCCGGGGCATCGCCGTGCGCCACGGTGCCCGGCTGACCGACGTCCGCCAGGACACCGACGGCGTCACCGCGCTCTTCGCCGACGGCAGCACCGCCACCGGCGACCTGCTGATCGGCGCCGACGGCCTCGGCTCCACCGTCCGACGCACCGCCCTCGACGCCGTACAGCCGCTGTACGCCGGCCAGTTCGTCTTCTACGGCCGCACCGACGCTGCCCCCGTGCCGGACGGGGACGCGTGCATCACCATGATCCGCGGCAGCGGTGCCGCCTTCGGCGTGGCGGTGTCGCCGGACGGGGAGGCGTACTGGTTCGCGCGTGTGTCCGGCGACCCGCTGTCCGCCGAACAGCTCGCCCAGGGCACCCCGGCCGGCCGGCGCGCGATGCTGCTCCCGCTGCTGCGCGAGGACGCCACCCCCGCCGCGGACATCGTCGCCGCGACCGGCGAGGACGTCCTGGTCACCAACGCCACCGAGCTCCCCACCGGCACGCCGTGGCGGTCCGGGCGCGTCCTGCTCGTCGGGGACGCCGCGCACGCGGCCTCGCCCGCCACCGGACAGGGCGCGTCGATGGCCCTGGAGGACGCGGTGATCCTCGCCAAGTGCCTGCGCGACGCCCCAGACACCGGCTCCGCGCTCACCCGCTACGAGGAGCTGCGCCGCCCGCGCGTGGAGCACAACATCACCGTCAGCGGCAACATCTCCCGCGGCGTGCGCCCCACGTCCCCCGCAGGCCGGGGCGCGGCCCCTTCGCGGCCCGGCGAGGACGCTCTCGTACGACTGCTGGAATGGGACGCGGACATCTGGGTCTGACGGCCCCTCAGCACAAAACACCCCTGCCGCGCAGCCATTTCGAGGAAGTCCACCCCCCCATACGACCCAGTCGTATAGTCTCCACGTTCTTCACCGAAAATCCACATTGGGGGGAAGATTTACATGCGTATACGTGTTGTCGCCGCGACCGCGGCAGCGGGTGCCCTGGCCGTACTGGCCGCCGTCCCGGCCCACGCCACCGAGTACTCCTCGGCACTGAAGATCAGGGGCGTCCAGTACGACGCACCCGGCAGAGACTCCAACAGCTGCTCGACCGGGAACACGAAGAACGAGTACCTGACGATCAAGAACTACTCGGCCCACACGACCGTGAACCTCAAGGGCTACGTGGTCAAGGACAAGGTCGGCAACCACTTCACGTTCAGCCACACCCACTACCTGCAGCCCGGCGACTACGTGAAGCTCCGCGGCGGCCGCGGCACCGAGTCCGACGCCAAGAACGTCGCCTACCGCAACAACTGCAACTTCATCTGGAACAACGACAAGGACTCGATCTACCTCTACAAGTCCTCCGGCGCGCACGCCGACTCGCACGCGTACACCAAGGCGTCCAACGACCGCGACGGGAACGGGTACATCACGTTCCACGGGTGACGCGCCCGACGCTGAGCGATCCGGTCGGCGAGGGGCGGTGCCGGCCGGACTCCGGCACCGCCTCGGTGTGGCGCGAACAGGCCCCGCCCCGAAGCGGATGGTGGGCGGGTCCTGTTCGCGGCCGCCATTGTGGCGGGCCCGCCGTACGGGGGAACACGCGTGAACTGTCATGTCCTGGAGTGGATCGCTCGCACCCCGTGTGCGCCGCGCACATCCCGTGTGCGGACCCCGTGTGATCCGCGCCGACTCGCCCGGACGATACTGGTGTACGCACGTGCCCCCGCCTTCAGATGGACCCATGCGCATTTCCACCAGCGTCCGACCGGCCCCGTCCCCCACACTGTGGCTCGCCCGGGGCCGCCATACCGGCAGCGACGCCGAGGACGTCGTACGTACGAATCTGCAGCGGCTCAAGGAGCGCACGGTCCTCGACGACCAGCGCGAGCTGCCCCCGCCCGCCGAGGAGTCAGGACCGGCGGGCGGCGAGTACGGCCCCTCGCGGATCTTCGAGGCGCGCTGGAAGGCCGCCGGGACGGTGACGGTGCGGGCCCGGCTGACGCTCACCCCCGCCCCGCAGGGCGGCCACGACTGGGTGCTGGCCGCCGAGGCCGAGCGCTCCTGGAACCAGGAGTGGCCGTCGCCCGTCACCATGTTCTGGCCCGACGACCCGGCCGGCCTCTGGGACCACGAGCCGGAAACGGGGCTGCGGGTGCGGGAGGTCAATCACCTGCCCACCGAGGACAAGGACATCCGGCGCCTGCTGAAGAGCTGTGTGCGCGGCGGCTGGTACATCAACATCGTGGTGCACGAGGCGATGACGCCCGACGAGAAGGGCAGCCGCCCGCTCGGCCCGCTGCTGCCGCCGAGCCTGCGCCACCGGGTGCTGGAACACCGGGCCGCACCCGAGCAGCTGCGCATCGTCAACCGCGCCCTGCGCCCGTTCAAGGTGCAGGTGCCACGCGGCGGCGCCGTACTGCTGCCGCCGGACCCCGCGCCGGAGGGTTTCGCCGCGGACGAGTACTCCGTGCGCACCGTCTTTCTCGACGGCTCGCGACCCGCGGACCTCGTCGACGCCCTGTCCCGTTTCGCCGCCCTGCCCCCGCTGCTCCCGGACGGCGGGGAGGCGGCCGTACGCGCGCTGCGGGACGACTGGCAGCTGATGACGCTGGAGGAGGAACTCGACCACGAACGCCGCCTGGTGGCGATGTACTCCGAGGCGCTGGAGGCGATGACGAAGTCGCGTGACCTGTATCGCGAGGCGGCCGAGCGCGCCCACGAGGCGCTCACCGCCTACCGCGAGTCCGGCGCCGAGGCTCCCGCCCCTGCACCACCCCCGCCACCCGCCCCCGCGCCGGCCGGCTCCCCCTTCCAGCAGCTCACACGCACCTTCGGCCGCCTGAAGGACTCGGCGAAGGCGCTGCGCCCACCGGCCTCCACCGGCCGCGCGCCCGCGCCTGAGCCCGCGCCCGCGCCCGGGCCCGACGACCGGTCCGAGTCACCCGGGAGCTGAGGCACGGATGTCCGGGCGACCCCACGGCCGCCCGGACACCACTGGTCGCCTGCTCCGCTGGTCCCCTACTCCGGTCGGCCCGCCGTCGCCAGGGGCCGGCGCGTCGGTGCGTTCTCGGCCGGCGGGTTCGAGGCGAGGCGTACGACGAAGGCCGTCAGCGCCGCCAGGGCCGCCGTCACGGCGGCCAGACCCGCGACCCAGCTCGGCGCGAGCGTCAGGTCGAGCGCCCGCGAGAGCCACGCCGAGTGGAACCGGCCCTGGTACAACTGGGCCGCCGCGAGCACGCCCGACACCAGCATGGCGAGGGCGAGAGCGGGCGGGACGGGCCGCAGGGTCACCACCACGGCCAGCAGCGCGCACAGGGCCGACACCGCGACCGAGGAGACGTAGAGCGCGACGGGCTCGCCCTCCTGGTACATCGGGAACCACAGCATCGCGCAGAGCAGGAGCGTGCCTGCCGCCACCAGGCCCGGCCACGACAGGCGCTCGGACGGGTTCTTCGGCACTCGGGGCGGCCGGTGGGCCGTCTCGGCGGCGGGGAGGGCGGGCGGGGCCTGGGGAACGGGCGGCGGGAAGGCGCCGGGACCCCACTCGGTCAGACCGTGCGGCGGTGCCGCCGGCTCCGTCTCCGGCAGGGCGGCGAGCGCCTCGCGCTCCTCGCGCTCCTCGCTCAGTCTGCCTATGAGTTCGACGAGTTCCTCGACGGGCCGGGCCAGTGCGGCGGCCCGGGCCGCCTCCTGTCCGAAGTGGCGCTCCGTCTGCGTCCGGTGCAGCAGCGCCATCAGCTGGGTCACTTCCGCCACCGGTCGGTGCTCCGCCGCCGCGCGGATGGCTTCGTCGGCACTGGCCGCGTCGCGCGGTGGACGGGTCAGCAGGGTGACCAGACGGGTGATGTCCTCCACCGAGCGGTCCGTGCCGACCGCGCGCAGGGCGTCGACGGTGGCCTGGGCGTACTGGGGGGACTCCTCCAGCATCGTGATCAGGTTGGCGACCTCCTCCAGCGGACGGTCGGCGACCGCTGCGTGCACCAGAGCGCTGACGGGGTCGTCCAGCGTGGCGGCTATGGAGGGGTCGTTGGACGTGGATGATGACGAGCGGATGCTCATGACTCTCCTCCATGGAAGAGACGAAAAGGTACGCCAGGCCCCGCGTCCTTCGACGCTGGTCACGACGTTGCAGTGCAGTGCCATTACTAGGGGCAGCCCCTGACCCGTGCCACCCGGGTGGGCCACAGGTATGAAGGCGGGCTCTACGAACGCCGGATGCGGGAATCCGCAAGGAGAGCGCCCGCTCGCCCCGCCCGACGAGGAGGTCCCGTGAAACCGTCCACGACGGTGATCGTCATCACACTTTCCATCGCCGCCCTCCTCATCCTCGCCACAGCCGTCGTCCTGTTCACCAGGCTGCTGCGGGCCCGGCGCGATCTGCGGCGCGCGGGGCTCCCGGCCGGTCCGCGGTGGGTGTTTTGGGGCGCTGTCCTTTACTTTTTCCTGCCGACTGACCTGTTGCCCGATCCGATCTATCTGGACGATGTCGGCGTCCTCCTTCTCGCTCTGCGCACGATGCACACCTCCCTCAGCGGGCCGAATCGTCACGAATCTTCCCTGTGATTACGGAGAGTAAGGAAACCAATCACTCGTTCGATTCGTATAACTGACTGGAAGGGCAAGGCAGTCGGCGGGCCGGGCCGCGCCGTAGCGGGTGGGGCGCTCGGTCGCGCAGCACTGACGAGGGAGAGACCATGCAACCGTTCGCGCTCAACTACGCACGTCCGGCGGTGAAGTTGGAGGCTACGACTCCGTATGTCTACGACCCCGGGCTGCAGTTGAACGTGCTCATGGACGGCCGGGTCGCCGCGGGTGACCACGCCCTGCTCAGAGAGCTGGGCACCACGACGTCCACCGCGGGGTCCAAGACACACTTCGACGACTGAACGCATCACAGCCGACCATGACCGTCCTGATCCTCACCTCTGAAGAGGACGTGACCGCCGACATGGTGGTCGTGCACCTGAACGCAACCGGGGTCCCGGTCGTCCGCCTGGACCCCGCCGACCTCCCCGGCGGTGTCGCGCTGTCGGGCGAGTTCGTGCACGGCGCCTTTCGCGGGCATCTCCAGTCCGCCGGACGTCTGGTGAGCATCTCCGGGCTGCGGTCGGTGTGGGTGCGCAGGCCCGGGCAGGCCGCCGCACACGTCGCGGAGCCCTCCGCCTGGTTGAGCGAGGAGTCCTCCCAGGCGCTCTTCGGCATGCTGCGCGGCTGCGACGCCCGCTGGATGAACCACCCCGACGCGGCCCACCGGGCCCGCCACAAGCCTTGGCAGCTGCGGCACGCCCAGCGCTGCGGACTGCCGGTCCCTGCCACCCTCATCACCACGTTTCCGCAGGCGGCCCGCGAGTTCGCCGACCGCTTCCCCGATCTGGTGGTCAAGCCGGTCTCCGGCGCACACCCGCAGGATCCGCCACGAGCCGTGCCGACCAGCCGAGTTGCGCCCGGCACGGACTTCTCCGCCGTGGCGTACGGGCCCACGCTGCTGCAGCGCAGGGTCGGGAAGAAGGCCGACATACGGCTGACCGCGGTCGGCGACGAACTGCTGGCGGCCCGCAAGGAGGTCGACGCCGACGCGGACCCCGACGACCCGGGCGCCGTGGACGTCCGCTTCGCGTCGTCCGACATACCGTGGCGCCCGACGGACGTACCGCCGCGCATCGCCGACGCCGTCCGCCGCTATCTCCGTGATGCCGAACTGGCCTACGGCGCCTTCGACTTCGCCGAGGACGCCGACGGGACCTGGTGGTTCCTGGAGTGCAATCAGGCCGGGCAGTTCGGCTTCGTCGAGGTGGAGACGGGCCAGCCGATCGCCCGGACCGTCGCGCAGTGGCTGGCCCGCCCGGGCGCGACGGAGCAGACACACGCCGACGTCAACGGCGCCAACCGCACGGCGTGTTGAGGCCCGGTCAGGCGAGACCAGGTCAGGCGAGACCGCGTCAGGTGAGGCCCGTTCAGGTGCGGTCGGTCAGGCCCGGCGTCAGGCGGGAAGCGAGCCGGGCAGCAGTGCGGTGCGCTGCCATCCCGCCCCCGCGTGCCCCCGCCGGTGGTCGGGGGACGGTGCGGCCTGGAAGGACTGCAGCGACCGCATGGCGTACTCCAGTTCCCGGCTCACCCGCTCGGCCTCCCGTCGCGCCTGGGTGGGGACGTCGCCGCGCTCGGCGACGAGTCGGTCGTAGATGGGGGAATCCTGGAACACCCGACATGCCTTTCGTGTGGCGGCCCATGCGCATGGGCACGGCTGTCGAGTGTAAACGCCCCGGAGGTCCGGGATGTGAATTCCCCGGGTGCGCTTGACGACGGCACACTCAGGCCCCCGTCGTCGAACCCGGCCGCACGATCATCAGCACCGTGACGGTCGCCCACAGCAGGTTGAACAGGCCGGTGAACATGGACAGTTGAACGGTGCTCGACCGTTCGACGGACTGCTGCGCGTCCAGTTGTCCGAGCAGTTCCTCCTGGCGGGGCAGGACGAAGGCGATCAGCAGGCCGGCGGCGGCCGTGGTCAGGATGATGGACGCGATCAGCCAGCCGCTGCCCAGGACGCCCATGGCCCCGGCGGTGGCGAACCCGAAGGCGGGTACCGCGATGCCGATGCCGGAGTAGATCCGGCAGATGCGGTGCAGCAGGCGGACCGTGCCCACCGCCGTCGCGTCGGAGCCGGCCCGCCGCACCGCCGGCGGCACCATGCTCGCGGCGACCGTGACGGGTCCTACGGCCACGATGGCGGCCAGGACGTGGAGGATGAGCAGGACCTTCGTCATCGGGAGCCTTCCAAGGGTGCGATCAGCGGTGCGCGGCTCACGCTAGGGATCTTCGAAGTGATCGCACAGGGGCGGAAATGACAGATCCCAACGGATTCTCGCCAACCCACCGGTATGCCGTGCATCGCGCCGTCCCAGGTCAGCGCCCTGGCGGGAACCCGCCTATCGTTGCTCTCATGCACACGGTGGCGATTCTGGTCATGGACCATGTGGTGCCGTTCGACATGGCGGCCCCGATGGAGGTGTTCGGCCGTACGCGGCTGCCCGACGGGCGCCGCCCGTACCGGGTGCGGCTGTGCGCCGAGTCGCCGGACGTACGCACGGAGGGTTTCGAACTCCGTGTCGCCCACGGCCTGGAGGCGCTCGAGGACGCCGACACCGTCGTCGTCCCGGGCTGCTCGCAGCTCGTCGAGGAGTTCTCACCCGGTGCGCTGGCCGCGCTGCGCAAGGCGGCCGAGGCCGGTGCCCGCATCGCGTCGGTGTGTGCCGGGGCGTTCGTGCTGGCCGAGGCCGGGCTGCTGGACGGTCTGCGCGCCACCACGCACTGGGTGGCCGCCGGTGAACTGGCCCGCCGCTACCCGGACATCGAGGTGGAGCCCGACGTGCTGTACGTCGACAACGGGCAGATCCTCACCTCGGCGGGCGCCGCCGCCGCCATGGACCTGTGCCTGCACATGATCCGCGGCGACCTGGGGTCGGCCGTCGCCGCGGACGCCGCCCGCCTCTCCGTGATGCCCCTCGAACGCGAGGGCGGGCAGGCCCAGTTCATCGTGCACGAGCAGCCGCCCGTGCCGCGCGGCTCGACGCTCGAACCGGTCCTGGAGTGGATCGAGGACAACCTCGCGGGCGAGATCACCCTGGGCATGCTGGCGGGGCGCTCGGGGATGAGCGAGCGCACCTTCAGCCGGCGGTTCCGCGAACAGACGGGGACGACTCCGCTGCAGTGGCTGCTGCGGGCACGGGTGCGCCGGGCCCAGTATCTGCTGGAGAACAGCGACCGCCCGATCGAACGGATCGCGCAGCAGGCGGGGTTCGGGTCACCGACGGCGTTTCGCGAGCGGTTCCGGCGGGTGGTCGGCACCACGCCGCAGGCGTACCGCTCCGCGTTCCACGGTAAGGAGCGCGTCCCGGTCGCACGTGCCTGAGGTCGTCGGTCCGGGCCCCGCGCCCTCACGAAAGGGATGTCACACGGCGAGCGACAGGCCCGCTCCCCCGCCCGCCGTGCGCCACGAGGCGATCAGCAGCGCGTCGGCCTTCACGATCGCCTCCTCGACGCTCGCGGCTCCCATCACGGCGCACAGTGCGCGGCAGACCTCCGCCAGCTCCCGCGCCGCCTGTGGCTTCTCCCGCTCCGCCTGCGCGATGCGCAGTGACGCGTATCTGGTGAGCAACGTTCTGACGACCTTCGGGTCCGGAACGAGCACGAAGCGCCCCTCTCTCGGTTTCCGCCTCGTGTTCCCGGCCACGGCCGGACCAATCACATCTTCCGCACCTCGGGACCTCAATTGACGAAATACCGTCGCTCGACCCGATTCCCGGCGCGCCGCGAGGCGTTGAGCAGAGGGTAACCCTCCCAGCACGAACGGTGAAGCCCATGACTCGCTCCGGCCGCCTCCTGTGCGCCCTCTACCTCACCACCAGCGGCGGGCTCGTCTCGACCACGTTCCTCGAGTTCCTGCACGGTCCCCGGTGGGCCGCCTGCCTGTTCGCCGCGGCGAGTCTGGTTCCGGTCATCGCGGTTGTCCGGGAGACGCTGGTCCGCGACCTGCGCAGGGCAGCCGCCGCACCGCGGCGTCCGGTACGGCCGGCCGCCGACGACGTCGTGCGCACGGAGCTGGAGGGCGCGTGCTGCGAACGCTGGTGGACGAGTCTGGGCACCCGGCACGACACCGGGTGCCCGCACCCCACGCGACGCAGCAGCGCCGCTTGAGCCCGCGCCGTGTCAGACGGCGTCGAGCTGTGCGAGGTCCTCGGCGGTGAGTTCGAGTTCCGTGGCGGCGAGGGAGTCACGGATGGTCTCCGGGCGGCTGGCACCCGGAATGGGCACCACCACGGGCGACTTGGCGAGCATCCAGGCCAGGCACACACGCTGCGGGCTGACTCCGTGGGCCTCGGCGATCCGTGCGAACGGCGCGAAGGCGGAGCCGAGTTCACCGGCGCGGGAGATACCGCCGAGCGGGCTCCAGGGCAGGAAGGCGATGCCGAGTTCGTCGCACAGGTCGAGCTCGGGCTCGCTGGAGCGGAAGGCCGGGGAGAACTGGTTCTGCACGGAGACCAGCCGGCCGCCGAGGATCTCGTTCGCCTCCTTGATCCGGTCCGGGTCGGCGTTGGAGATGCCCGCCATGCGGATCTTGCCCTCGTCGAGCAGGTCGCGGATCGCGCCGACGGACTCGGCGTAGGGCACCTTCGGGTCGGGGCGGTGGAACTGGTAGAGCCCGATGGCCTCCACACCGAGCCGCCGCAGGGACGCCTCGCAGGCCTCCTTGAGATACCGGGGGCTGCCGTCGAGGGTCCAGCTGCCGTCGCCGGGACGCAGATGGCCGCCCTTGGTGGCGACCAGGACATCCTTGCCGCGGTCGTGGGAAGCGAGAGCCTTGGCGATCAGGGTCTCGTTGTGGCCGACTTCGTGGGCGTCCCGGTGATAGGCGTCCGCGGTGTCGATCAGCGTGACGCCGGCGTCGAGGGCGGCGTGGATCGTGGCGAGGGAGCGTGCCTCGTCCGGGCGTCCCTCGATCGACATGGGCATCCCGCCCAGGCCGATCGCGCTGACTTCGACGTCACCGATACGACGGTTCTGCATGGGGGTTTGACCTCTCTCGGCGTCGCGGGACCGAATGCCGTTCGACCCGCCGCACGGGGCGCACGGCGAGCAGCGAACGCCTTCCAGCGTGACCAACGCCCTCCAGCGTCACTCGCCCGTGTGCCAAAGGTCCAATAGAGGAATGAGAACGCATTCAGCACCCGCGCCACTGAATCGCGCAATGCCCGATCCGGCTTGCGTGACCCGCCGGCCGGTGTGCGAGGCTCGCTGACGACCGGCCGTCACCTCGGACGGCTCTGCGGGAGAGGCGGCGGCATGCGCATCGGACTGCTCGGCACCGGCCCCTGGGCGGGGATGGCACACGCGCCCGCCCTGAGCGAGCACACCTCACTGGACTTCGCCGGGGTCTGGGGCCGCCGCCCCGAGGCCGCCAAGGAGCTCGCCGACCGGCACGGCACACGTGCCTACGACGACGTCGACGCACTGCTGGCCGACGTGGACGCGGTCGCCGTGGCCCTGCCGCCCGCCGTGCAGGCGGACCTCGCGGTGCGTGCGGCACGCGCCGGACGCCATCTGCTGCTGGACAAGCCCCTCGCGACGACCGTGGAGCAGGGGCGGGCGGTGGCCGACGCCGTGCGGGAGGCCGGTGTCGCCTCGGTGGTCTTCTTCACCAGCCGCTTCACGGCCCGAACCGCGGCGTGGATCAGCGCGCAGGCCGAGGCCGGGGGCTGGTTCACGGCACGCGCGCAGTGGCTGGGGTCGTTGTTCGCCGGCGACAGCGACAGCCCGTTCGCCGATTCGCCTTGGCGGCAGGAGAAGGGCGCGCTGTGGGACGTGGGGCCGCACGCGCTGTCGATGCTGCTGCCCGTCCTCGGTGACGTCCGGCGGGTGACGGCCGCCGCGCCGGGCCCCGGCGACACCGTCCATCTGGTCCTCGACCATGCCGGTGGCGCGTCGAGCACCGTCACCCTCAGCCTGTCGGCCCCGGCCGCGGCGGCCGGGAACGCCGTCGAACTGCGGGGCGAGAAGGGCGTGTCCGTGCTCCCGGACAGCGACGAGGGAGCGGTCACCGCACTCCTGCACGCCGCCGACGCGCTGATCTCCGCCGCCCGCACCGGACGCCCGCACCCCTGCGACGCGTCCTTCGCGCTGCGCGTCACGGAGATCCTCGTGGAGGCGGAGGCCCTGCTGGAGCGCGGCACGCGCTGACCGCGTTCCCGCGGCCGGGTGACGGGTCGGGGCGCTCGCCGGGGGCGTCCGGCATGCGGGACCCGTTGCGGCGTAGGAGCGTGGTGGTGTGCGAAACGTGCCCGTACTGCCGGCGCGCCGCGACCACACCCGGCGTGGCTGGCTGCGGGGCGCGCCGCCGCCGTGGTGGGTGAAGATCCTGCCGGTGCTGCTGATCGCGGGCGTGTGCGTGGCGGCGCTGGTGAGCCCCAGCCCCCTCGACATCGGCTTCCTGCTGGGCGCGATCCCGCCGCTGGCGGTGCTGTCGTACAGCCCGTGGTCGACCGCGATCCTCGGCGGTGCCGTGATCACCGTGCTCATGGTGCCGGCGTTCCAGCTCAACCGCCCCGGCAACACCGACCTGCTGACCGTCGTCTTCGTGGCCGTGCTGAGCGTCTTCGTGTCCTACGTCCGCAGCCGCCGCGACGCCCAGTTGGACCTGGAGCGCACGGTGGCCGAGGCCGCGCAGCGCGCCGTGCTGCCGCCGCTGCCGGAGCGGGTCGGCGCGGTGCGCTGCGCCGGTCTGTACCGGGCGGCCGAGCGGGGGACGCTGGTGGGCGGCGACTTCTTCGACGTCCGTGAGGGGCCGTACGGCGTGCGGGCCGTGCTCGGCGATGTGCAGGGACACGGTCTGTCGGCGATCGCGACGGTGGCCTCGCTGCTGGGCGCGTTCCGGGAGGCGGTGCTCGACCAGCCGGACCTGGAGTCGGTGGCCGCCCGGCTGGATCGCAGGCTGGTGGCGGACTCGGCGTCCTCGCGTTACGCCGAACTGTTCGCGACGGCCGTCCTGCTGGAGTTCTCCAGGGACGCGCGCTCGGTGCGGCTGGTGTCCTGCGGGCATCCGGCGCCGCTGCTGCTGCGCGGGCGGCAGGCCACCGAGATCGAGCTCACCGCGTGGACGCCGCTCGGGCTCGGCCTGCCCGCGAGCGGCCCGCCCGCCGCGCTCACCCTGCGGCTGGAGCCCGGCCACAGTCTGTTCCTGGCCTCGGACGGGGTGAGCGAGGGGCGGGACGCCGTCGGCACCTTCTATCCGCTGACCGACCGCCTGGCCGCATTGGCCGACACCGACCCGGCCGTGCTCGCCGACCGGGTCTGGGCGGATCTCGTACGGTACTGCCCCGCCGTCGTCGACGACGTGACGATGCTCGTCCTCACGCCCGCGTCACCGGACGCTCGCTGACGTTGTCGGCGGCGCCCTGCTCGTTCTCGCCCTCGGCGTCGATGTGCGGCAGCACCCGGTCGAGCCACCGCGGCGTCCACCAGGCGTGCCGGCCCAGCAGGGTCATCACGGCGGGCACCATCAGCAGACGCACCACGGTCGCGTCGATCAGCACGCTCACCGCGAGGCCCAGGCCGAGCATCTTGACCACGATGTTGTCGCTGAGGATGAACGCGGCGAAGACGCTCACCATGATCAGTGCCGCGCAGGTGATGACCCGTGCCGTGATCTCCAGGGCATGGGCGACCGAGGCCTTGGCGTCTCCGGTGCGCAGCCACGCCTCGTGGACGCGGGAGAGCAGGAAGATCTCGTAGTCCATGCTCAGGCCGAAGATGATGGCGAACATCATCATCGGCACATAGCTCTCGATGGGCACCTTGCCCGCGACACCGAGGCCGGGGCCGCCCCAGCCCCACTGGAAGACGGCCACGACGACCCCGTAGGAGGCCGCGATCGACAGGACGTTGAGGACGGCGGCCTTCACGGCGACGAGCAGGCCGCGGAAGACGGCGAGGATGATCAGGAAGGCCAGCGCGACCACGACGCCGATGATCAGCGGCAGCCGGCTCGCCACGATGTCGCGGAAGTCGACCTGGGCCGCCGTCGTGCCGGTCACATAGCCCTTGGCGTCCGTGCCGGAGACCGCGTCCGGGAGGGTGTGGTGGACCAGGCGGTTGGTCAGGTCCGTGGTGGTGGCGCTCTGCGGGGACTGCTCGGAGTAGACCGTGCCGATCAGGACGTCCCCGTCCTTGGTGGGGGTCAGCGAGGTGACGGTGGAGGCGCCGGCCACGGAGTTGAGGGTCTTCTGCGCCTGGGAGGACAGGTCCGAGCGCTGCGAGGAGGACACCTTGCTCTGGTCGATCACCACGGTGAGGGGGCCGTTGGAGCCGGGGCCGAAGGCGTTGGTCATCAGGTCGTAGGCGCGCCGGTCGGTGAAGGACGTGGGGTCGGCGCCGTCGCCGATGTGGCCGAGCTGGATGGAGAACACCGGGATGGCCAGGACGATCACGGCCGCGACCCCGGCCGCCAGGAACTGCCAGGGCCTGCGCTCGACGCGCAGGGCGTAGCGGTGCCAGGTGCCGTGGGGAGTGGCGCCCGGTTCGGCGTCGGTCTCGGCGACGGGCCTGCGCACCCGGAAGCGGTCGATGTGCCGGCCGATCAGCCCGAGCAGGGCCGGGACCAGGGTGAGCGCGCCGAGTACCGCCGAGACCACGGTGACCGCCGCGGCCAGGCCCAGTTTGCCGATGAAGCTGACGCCGGACGCGTACAGGCCCGCCAGCGCGATGATGACCGTGGTGCCGGAGACGAGGACCGCCCGTCCGCTGGTGGCGGTGGCGTGGCCCGCGGAGTGCACCGGGTCGGCGCCGTTCATGAGGTTCTGCCGGTGCCGAGTGATCAGGAACAGCGCGTAGTCGATGCCGACGCCGAGGCCGATCATCGTGGCCAGGGTCGGCGAGACGGTGGCGAAGGTGAAGGCCGAGGCGAGCAGCCCGAGGATCGCGAGGCCGCCGATCGCGCTCAGCAGCGCGGTCAGCAGCGGCAGTCCGGCGGCGATCACACTGCCGAAGCCGACGAGCAGGACGACGATGGCGACCCCGAAGCCGATGAGTTCGCTCACGCGGTCGTCGGCGGCGGGCCGGGCCAGCTCGCCCAGCGGCCCGCCGTACTCGACCGTCGCGCCGGCCGAGCGCAGCGGCTGCACAGCCTTGTCGACACCGTTCAGGTAGTCGTCGCCCAGGGTCGAGGGCTGGACGTCGAAGCGCACGGCGACGTACGCGGTCTTCCCGTCGGAGGAGAGGGGGCCGATTTTCGAGGCGGGTGCGGACAGCGGGTTCTGCGCGGACAGGACGTGCGGCAGCTTCTGCAGGTCGCTCACCGCGGTGGACATCTGCGAGCCGAAGCCGGTCAGCGACTTCTGTCCGTCGTGCAGGACGATCTGGCTGCTGTAGCCGCCCGCCGCGGGGTCGTGCTTCTTCAGCACGTCGAGCCCCTGCTGCGACTGCGTGCCCGGGAGCGAGAAGTTGTCGGAATAGTCGCCGCCGAAGGACCTGTTGAGGACCTGCAGCGCCACGAGGGCGATCAGCCAGGCGACGATGACGATCACGAAGTGGCGGGCGCACCATCGTCCGAGCCCTCGCAGCACCCCTCCGGCCGCGGTGCCCGATGCCTCCGCCTCATTGCGGGTCGCTGACATGGCTTGGGTCTTCTCTGCCGGTCGAGACGGTCGTTGCCTCTCATTAGACGCCCGCTGATACGTCCCGGCATCTCGGACCGGTTCCCGTTCGGGATGCAGGTCGCGCCGGGGCGTTGAATGGTGTTAGCAGAAGCGTTCCGGACCCGAGGAGCCAAGATGCCGACATCACAGTCCGACGCGTCCGGGTCGTCCGAGGACCGCGTCACCCCGGACGACCTTCTCCACACCAGCACCGGCACCGATGTGTCGCCGGAGGACCTCGTCCTCGCCACCGGCAGGGACGTCACCCCGCGCAGTCTCGAGTGGGCCCGGCACAAGCTGGAGGCGGAGGGCCCCGCGGCCCTCGAGAAGCTGCTGCCGTAGCGCTCGCCGGACACTGGACGGCCCGGAGGCTCAACTCCCGGGCGATCAGCGGGACATCCGGTCGGTCATTGCCCGGCCGTTGCCCGTTCGCCCTTTCGAAGAGGGGGTTCGGGCTGACAGACTCCCCAGGTGCGCGACTTCGACATGCTTGTGATCGGATCCGGCCCGGGTGGCCAGAAGGCCGCCATCGCCGCGGCCAAACTCGGCCGCCGGGTCGCCGTCATCGACCGCCCCGACATGGTCGGCGGGGTCTCCATCCATACCGGCACCATCCCCTCCAAGACCCTGCGCGAGGCGGTGCTGTATCTGACCGGACTCACCCAGCGCGATCTCTACGGGCAGAGCTACCGGCTGAAGGAGGACATCACCGTCGCCGACCTGACCGCGCGTACCCAGCACGTGGTCAGCCGCGAGGTCGACGTCATCCGCAGCCAGCTCTCCCGCAACCACGTCTCCCTGTTCGCCGGCACCGGACGCTTCGTCGACCCGCACACGGTCGCGCTGCGCGAGGTCACCGGCCAGGAACGCATGCTCAGCGCCGAGCACGTCGTCATCGCGACCGGCACCCGTCCGGCCCGGCCCGACAGCGTCGAGTTCGACGGCCGTACGATCATGGACTCCGACAACGTCCTGGCCCTCGAACGCGTCCCGCGCTCCATGGTCATCGTCGGCGCCGGGGTGATCGGCATGGAGTACGCCTCCATGTTCGCCGCGCTGGGCAGCAAGGTGACGGTCGTCGAGAGGCGGGCCGGAATGCTCGACATGTGCGACGTGGAGATCATCGAGTCGCTCAAGTACCACCTGCGGGACCTCGCCGTGACGTTCCGCTTCGGCGAGACGGTCGCCGCGGTGGAGCGTCATCAGAACGGCACGCTCACCGTCCTGGAGAGCGGCAAGAAGATACCGGCCGACGCCGTGATGTACTCGGCGGGCCGGCAGGGTCTGACCGATGAACTGGACCTGGCCAAGGCCGGGTTGACCGCGGACCGGCGCGGCCGGATCAAGGTCGACGAGAACTACCGCACCGAGGTGCCGCACATCTACGCGGTCGGTGACGTGATCGGCTTCCCCGCGCTGGCTGCGACGTCGATGGAGCAGGGCAGGGCTGCGGCCTATCACGCCTGCGGCGAGCCGGTCGGGCAGATGCAGAACCTGCAGCCCATCGGCATCTACACCATCCCGGAGATCAGCTTCGTCGGCCGCACCGAGGACCAACTCACCGAGGACAGCGTGCCGTTCGAGGTCGGCGTCTCACGCTACCGGGAACTCGCGCGCGGCCAGATCGTCGGTGACAGCCACGGCATGTTGAAGCTGCTGGTCTCCCCCGAGGACCGCACACTGCTAGGGGTGCACTGCTTCGGCTCCGGCGCCACCGAGCTGATCCACATCGGCCAGACCGTGATGGGCTGCGGCGGCACGGTCGACTATCTGGTCGACGCGGTGTTCAACTACCCGACGCTGGCCGAGTCCTACAAGGTCGCCGCCCTCGACGCCACGAACAAGCTCCGGCAGATCGACCACATCGGGGACTGACGCCGGGCGCCGGACGGCCGGTTCAGCCGTCCCGTCCGGCGCCGGGCAACTCCGCGTCGTCCTCGACGACATGGACGGCCGCCTCCTCCGCGCCGGCGGCCCCGCCGTCGATGCCCACGTCGGAGGCGACGGACTCCTTCGTGGTGTCGGGACGAAGGCCCTCGTCCGGAGCGACCAGCCGGCCCGCGCGGTCGGCACCCGCCTCGGGGTCGACGGGCTCGCCCTCGCCCCCGGGCAGGTCGCCCGTCCCGTCACCCGGCGGCGCCGTCACGTCCGGGACCTCCTCGGCGAGCCGTTCGTCGAGGCTCTCGCCCTCCTGCTGCTCGGCGGCCGTCGTGCCGTGCCGGGTGACGCCGAGCGGCTTCTCCGGCGGGGAGTACCCCTCGTCGAGGGTGTCGTCGTAGGTGCGTTCACCGAGGGCGTCCTGCAGGTCGAGCGGCGCCGCGTCCTCCTGCTCCTCGTTGGTCCCGGTGGGCTGGTGGACGTCGTCCGCCATCGCTTCGGGGCGGCCTTCCTCGCTGCTCATGGCAGCCTCCTTCGCGCACTGCGCCGGGTCGCCGTTCGACCCGTACCCGGTCCGCGTTTCCCGTTGCGCAGGGTCCAACCTCACCCGCCCCCGGCGACCCGGGAGATTACCCCCTGGTCAATCTTGAATGCACAGAGCGTGGGGCTATCATCACTCGCACACACGCTGTGACTGCCCGGCGACGCACCGGCCGAGCGCGCTCCACCATGTCTTCCTCCGCCCCTGACGCAAGGCCAACCCTCCTGCGTCCGGGGCGGATTCACCACCCCCCACCCCTCCCTACGTCGTCGGGGTCAGGTCGCCCCGCGTCGTGCAGGACGGAAAGCAGCGCACATGACCAACATCAGGGGCAGAGGGCTGCAGGCCAATGTCCTCGGTACGTTCGACACCGTGGTGATGGCCGTGGCGGGCAGCGCCCCGGCCTACTCCATCGCCGCCACCACGGCCGTGCTCGTCGGCGCGGTGGGCATGGCCGGCCCCGCGGCCCTGCTGTACTGCGCGATACCCATGCTGGGCATCGCGCTCGCGTTCAGCTATCTGGGCCGTATCGACGTGAACGCGGGCGCCAGTTACTCATGGGTGGGCCGTACGCTCCATCCCTTTCTCGGGTTCATCAGCGGCTGGGCGCTGGTGATCTCGGCGACCATCTTCATGGTGGCGGGATCGCTGCCGGCCGGCGCGATGACGCTCGCCCTCTTCGACGAGGGCCTCGCGGACGACACCGCGCTCGCGACGGTGGTCGGCGCGGCCTGGTTCGTGCTCATGCTGCTCGTCGTGCTGGGCGGCGCCCGGCTCACGGTGCGCGCCCAATTGCTCATGTCCGGCATCGAGTTGACGATTCTCGCGCTGTTCGCGGTGCTCGCCCTTTTCCACACCCACCATGCCGCCGACTTCGAGTGGTCCTGGCTGGGCTTCGGCCACTTCCACGGGATGTCCGGCTTCGCGTCGGGCGCGCTGGTCGCCGCCTTCTACTACTGGGGCTGGGACGTCACCAGCAACCTCAGTGAGGAGACCCGCAACAGCCGTCGCACGACCGGACTCGCGGGCCTGATCGGGGTGGGCATCGTCTTCCTGCTGTTCGAGGTGTTCACCATCGCGGTGAACGTCATCCTGACCTCGCGGCAGATCGAGGAGAACGATGCGAACGTCCTTGGCGCGCTCGGTGAGGAGATCTGGCCCGGCTGGGGCGGCAAGCTGCTCGTCGTGGCCGTGATGCTGTCGACCATCGCCACCCTGGAGACCACGCTCCTCCAGGTCACCCGCTCGCTGTTCGCGATGGGACGGGACCGTACGATGCCCTCCGCGCTCGGCCGGGTGCACCGCACCTGGAACACCCCGTGGGTGGCGATCACGGTGGTGGGCGGGGTGGCGCTGGCGATGTTCATCGCCTCCAACACCCTTGGTTCGGTGGGCGACATCCTCTCCGACGCCATCTCGGCGATCGGTCTGCAGATCGCCGTGTACTACGGCCTCGCGGGGCTCGCGGTGGTCGTGGCGTACCGCAGGATGCTGCTGAAGTCGCCCGCCGACTTCCTGCTCGGCGGGCTGTGGCCGCTGTTCGGCGCCGGGTTCATGTTCTGGATCTTCGTCGAGTCGCTGAGCGAGCTGGACCCGGCCGCGATCGTGATCGGCATCGGCGGGCTGGCCGTCGGCCTGGTCCCGATGCTCTGGTACTGGCGGCAGGGCAGCGACTACTACCGGCCCGCACGCCTCGACGCCTCCCGCGCCGTCGAGACGGCGTACGTCCCCGACGACCGGCAGTCCGCGAACTCCCGTGTCCACGAGGGTCTCTCCACCGACTTCTGAGGGGCCGCCCCATGGCGAGAGACCGATTCGCGCCCGACTTCGACCCGCACTGCGGCGACACGGCCCTCACCGACGCCTGCCACGACATCGTCATCGGCCGCTGGCAGGGCGTCAGGGACCTGCTGCGGGTCACCGGCGCGCAGTGGCTCGCGCGCGGTCACCGCGTCCGGCTGCTCGCGCAGGCCTGCGCGAGCAGTTCGACGGTGGAGTCGTGGCTCGCCGCCGAACCGACCAGCGGGGACGCGCTGGTGCTGCGGGCTGCGACGGAGACGGCTCGGGCGTTCAACCTGGCCATCGCCGCGGGCCGAGGCATGCATATCGACCAGCGGCGCATCGACGCCGCCGTGACGGCGTGCCTGCAGGCCACAGAGGCGTATCTGGACGACCCGACGCCCTGGATCTCACTGATCTCGGTGGCCCGGCTGTACCCCTCGGGGGTGCGCAGGCAGGAACTGGCGCGCTGGTGGGACGAGTTGCACCGGCGCGATCCGTACAGCGTGGAGGGCCACCTGCAGATCCTGCACTACTACTCGGCACGCTGGCACGGCACACACGGCCTGATGTACGACTTCGCCCGTGACGCGGCGGGGGTGGCGCCTCCGGGCTGTGCGCTGCCGGTTCTGGTGCAGTACGCGCGCGTGGAGGAGTACCGCTATGCCCTCGACGCGGCGCAGGGCAGCCGGTCGGCGATGGGTCTCGGGCAGCACTGGGACCATGACGGTGCCGTCGGCGACGTACGCCGGACGTGGCAGCGCTGGATCATGGGCCGCACGCACGACGGCATCGCGCCCGGCGAGGTGCGCGACCTCAACTACCTTGCGCACGCGGCCTGCAACGCCGATGCGCCGGACGTCGCCGCGCCCCTGCTGCGGATGCTGGGGCGTCGGGCCACCCGGACTCCCTGGTCGTACTCGGGAGATCCGGAGCAGCAGATCGTGAAGTGGCGCAAGGACCTGAAGGTGCGCGACTGACGGACGGCGGGCCTGCCCGGCGCACGCGCTCAGGGGGCCGCGGTCGGTCCGTCCGGACTGCTGCGGCGCTGCTGCACCATCTGCCGGGTCAGCTCCTCTGTCTCCGGCTCGGACAGCCGCTCGAAGCCCTCCTCGGTGATCACGGAGACGATGGGGAAGATACGGCGGTTGAGGTCCGGGCCGCCGGTCGCGGAGTCGTCGTCGGCCGCGTCGTAGAGCGCCTGGAGGGCGGTCAGGGCGGCCTCCCGCCGGTCCATGCCCGTGTGGAAGAGCTTCTTCAGCGCGCCGCGTGCGTACGGCGACCCGGAGCCCTCGGCGTGGAAGCCGTCCTTCTCGTACAGGCCGCCGACGACGTCGAAGCTGAAGATGCGGCCCTGCTCGCCGTCCGGCCGGGACGCGTCGTAGCCGGTCAGGAGGGGGACGACGGCGAGACCCTGCATGGCCTGGCCGAGGTTCTGCCGGATCATGCCGGCGAGGCGCCTCGCCTTCGCGTTGAGGGTCATGGGGATGCCCTCGATCTTCTCGAAGTGCTTCAGCTCGACCTGGTACAGCTTCACCATGTCCAGCGCGAGTCCGACGGAGCCCGCGAAGGCCACGGCCGTGTGGTCGTCGGCGGGGTGCACCTTCTCCAGGTCGCGCTGGGCGATCAGGCTGCCCATGGTGGCGCGGCGGTCGCCCGCGATCATCACGCCGTCGCGGTAGGTGAGGGCGAGCACGGTGGTGCCGTGCGGGAATTGCCCCTCCTCGGCCCGCACGCCGTCGGGGAAGGGGCGGCGCGTGGGCAGCAGTTCGGGCCGGTGCGCCGCCAGGAACTCCGTGAACGACGAGGTTCCCGGCGTGAAGAACTCGTCCCCCAGCCGACCGTCCGTCTCCCGCTCCGTCATGCCACTCCCCCTTTGTGCCGGACCGACATCCGGACTCCTACCTGAAGCGGGGCCGCGGGAAACGCGCGGCCGTGAAGGGGGCGGTCAGCGGACGTTGGGGCGTCGGTGCGGCGGCTGCTCGGGCGTCGGGCCGGCCGATGCCCGCGGGACCGCGCGGACGGCCGGGCTGTCGTCGTGCAGGGTCAGCGGGACCCCGTGGTGGCTGATCGTCAGCGGCGCTCCCGCCAGCAGGGTGTAGGTGGCCTTGTCCGGGCCGATCTCCACCCGCAGCCGGCGGCCGAGGACCTGGAGGCTGAAGGCGAGGCGGCTGAACTTCTCGGGCAGGCGCGGTGCGAAGCGCAGGGATGCGCCGTCGCGGCGCAGTCCGCCGAAGCCGGCGACCAGCGCCATCCAGGTGCCCGCGAGCGAGGCGATGTGCAGTCCGTCGCGGGTGTTGTGCTCCAGGTCCTTCAGGTCCATCAGCGCCGCCTCGGCCGTGTAGTCGTAGGCGAGGCGCAGATGGCCGGTCTGGGCGGCGATGACGGCCTGGACGCACGCCGAGAGCGAGGAGTCCCGGACGGTGAGGGGTTCGTAGTAGGCGAAGTTGCGGGCGATCTGCTCCTCGTCGAAGTAGCTGCCGCAGGTGTACATCGCCAGCACCAGGTCAGCCTGTTTGACGACCTGCTTGCGGTAGAGGTCGAAGTACGGGTAGTGCAGCATCAGCGGGTAGTGGTCCGGGCCGGTGGCCGCGAAGTCCCAGCGCTGGTAGCGGGTGAAGCCGGCGTTCTGCTCGTGCACGCCGAGCTCGCTGTTGTACGGGATGTGCATCGCCTCGGCGGCGTCCCGCCAGGCCGCGCTCTCCTCGTCGTCGACACCGAGCCGCGCCGCCTCGTCCGGGTGGCGTTCGCAGGCGTCGGCGGCGGCCCGCAGGTTCACCCGGGCCATGAGGTTGGTGTACGTGTTGTCGTCCGCGATCGCGCTGTACTCGTCCGGGCCGGTGACGCCGTCGATGTGGAAGGCGCCCTGGTGGTCGTGGTGCCCGAGGGACCGCCACAGCCGGGCCGTCTCCACCAGCAGTTCGACCCCGGCCTCGCGCTCGAAGCGTTCGTCCCCGGTGGCCGCCGTGTAGCGCACGACGGCGTCGGCGACGGCGGCGTTGACGTGGAAGGCCGCGGTGCCGGCCGGCCAGTACGCCGAGCCCTCCGAGCCCTCGATGGTGCGCCAGGGGAACGCCGCCCCGCCCAGGCCCAGTTGGGCGGCGCGGTCCCGGGCGGCGGGCAGCGTGCTGTGCCGCCAGCGCAGCGCCTCGGCCACGGCGTCGGGCGCGGTGTAGGTGAGCAGGGGCAGGACGAAGGTCTCGGTGTCCCAGAAGGCGTGGCCGTCGTAGCCGGAGCCGGTCAGGCCCTTCGCGGCGATCGCGCGCTGCTCGGCGCGGGCACCGGCCTGCAGGACGTGGAAGAGCGCGAACCGGACGGCCTGCTGGATCTCCTCGTCGCCCTCGACCTCGACGTCCGCGCGCGCCCAGAAGTCGTCGAGATAGGCCCGCTGGTCAGCCAGGAGGCCGTCCCAGCCGCTGTGCCCGGCCGCCGCGAGGGCCGCCTCGACCTGGTCGCTCATCGCGGGCCGGGAGCGGACGGCGGACCAGCCGTGGGCGACGAGCTTCTCCACGCGCAGCCGTTCGCCGGGTTCCAGCACGGCGGTGACCGTCAGCCGGGCCACGTCCACGTTGCTCTCGCTGCTGGTCGTGGTCCGGTGCGGGCCGGTGACGTTGTGGTCGGCGGCCACCGCCACCCGCAGCCCGCTGTGTCTGGTGCGGTGCACCAGGCGCAGCCGGTGGCCGACGGCGACGTCCTCCTCGGCCTCCAGCGGCGATTCCAGTGTCTTGGCGGCGCGCGGGTCGCCGTCCGGCCCGGGCAGGCTCTCGTTGGCGACCAGCTCCGACTGGATGACCACGCGGGTGCGGCTGTCGACGGCCTCCACCTCGTAGGCGATGGCGGCCATGGCCCGCTGGGTGAGGGAGACCATGCGGGTGGAGCGCACCCGGACGGTGGATCCGGCCGGCGAGGTCCATTCGCAGGTCCGCTCCAGCACGCCGCGCCGCAGGTCGAGGACCCGCTCGTGGGAGACGAGGCGGCCGTAGCGCAGGTCGAAGGGCTCGTCGTCGACGAGCAGCCGCAGCACCTTGCCGTTGGTGACGTTGATGACGGTCTGGCCGGACTCCGGGTAGCCGTAGCCGGCCTCCGCGTAGGGCAGCGGATGCACCTCGTGCACGCCGCTGAGATAGGAGCCGGGCAGGCCGTGCGGCTCGCCCTCGTCGAGGTTGCCGCGCCAGCCGACATGGCCGTTGGAGAGCGCGAAGACGGACTCGCTCTGTGCGAGGACGTCCAGATCGAGGCGGGTCTCGCGCACGGTCCACGGTTCGACGGAGTACGACCTGTGGGTGATCACGCGCGGCCTCCCAGTTCGGAGAGGTCCTTCACGACCCGGTCCGCGCCGTGCTCGTAGAGCGCGTCGGTCTGTCCTGTGCGGTCGACGCCGACGACGTAGCCGAAGTGGCCCGAGCGCCCGGCGTCCATGCCGGCGAGGGCGTCCTCGAAGACGGCCGCACGGGACGGTTCGACGCCGAGGTCTTGGGCGGCCGCGAGGAAGGTGTCGGGGTGCGGCTTGCCGGGCAGTTCGCGCTCGGCGGCCACCACGCCGTCGATCCGCACCTCGAAGAGGTGTTCCGCCTTGATGGAGCGCAGCACGTCACGGGTGTTGGCGCTGGAGGAGACGATCGCGGTGTGCAGGCCCTGGGCGCGCACCGCCTCGATGTAGCGCAGGGTGTCGTCGTAGGCCTCGACGCCCTCGGTGCGGATCTTCTTCAGGACCAGGGCGTTCTTGCGGTTGCCGACGCCGTTGACCGTCGCCGCGTCCGGCGGATCGTCCGGGCTCCCCTCAGGCAGTTCGATGCCGCGGGAGGCGAGGAAGGTGCGGACGCCGTCGGCGCGTGGTCGCCCGTCGACGTATTCGTCGTAGTCGGCGCCGGAGTCGAAGGGGCGGAAGTCCTCGCCGTCCCGCTCGCGCAGGAAGGCGTCGAACGTCTCCTTCCAGGCGGCCGCGTGCACGACGGCCGTCCGTGTCACGACCCCGTCGAGGTCGAAGAGACAGGCCTGGATGTCTTCGGGAAGACCGAGCTGCGTCATACGGGATCCGTTCCCCTCTCTGCACCATCCACGGTGTGGTGCGCGCCACATGGCCTAGAGATCGTCCGGTCGTGCGTCTGGTCGTGCGTCTAGTCGTGCGGGAAGGAGTGGTGCTCGTGGGCGACCAGCCAGCGGCCGCTCTCCTTGCGCAGGCCGAGCGTCAACCGGAGCCGGAGGGTGGGGCGTTCGGCCAGTTCCTCGGGGGTCCCGCAGCGCAGCAGCGCGTGCGCGTAGGCGACGTCGTGGCCGGCGGTGACGTCGAGGGTGTCGATGTCGAAGCAGGCGCCCTGTGCCTGCCACTGGAAGAACGGCGGCCAGCTGGCGCGGTAGGCGGCGAGGCCGTGGATGCCCTCGTGCGGCGGGGGGACGTCATACATCACGATGTCCTCGCTGTGGCCGGCGAGGACGCCGTCGAGGTCGCCGCGGTGCACGGCCTCGGCCCAGTTCTCGATCAGTGTGCGGATCAGTGCTGCGTCGTCGGGCACGGCAGCGGCTCCTTGCCTCGGCAGGGACGGGTCCCCTGTACAGGGACGACTCCCCGCGGTCCCATGGTTCATCGCACGGCCGTACGGGTGACACACTCTGCTGTGTGCCGCTGACTTTCGACGACCTCCTCGCCCGTGTCCGCGCTCTTCCCCGGGGTGAGGGGCGCGCGGTACTCGGCATCACCGGCAGCCCCGGGGCGGGCAAGACCACGCTCGCCGAGAACCTGGTGCGCGAGCTGAACGGCTCCGGCCCGCCGTGGGCCGCTCATGTCCCGATGGACGGCTTCCATCTCGCCGACGCCGAGCTGGAGCGGCTCGGCCTGCGCGACCGCAAGGGCGCTCCCGACACCTTCGACGCGGCCGGGTACGCGGCGCTGCTGCAGCGCCTGCGCGAGGACGAGCACGGCGACGTGGTGTACGCGCCCGGTTTCGAGCGGGTCCTCGAGCAGCCGCTCGCCGGAGCGGTCGCCGTGCCGCCGCAGGCCCGGCTGATCGTGACGGAGGGCAACTACCTGCTGCTGGGCACGGGCGTGTGGCCGCGGGTGCGCGCCCGGCTCGACGAGGTGTGGTTCTGCGAGCTGGACGAGCGGGAGCGGCTGCGCCGCCTGATCGCCCGGCACGAGCAGTTCGGCAAGGGGCACGAGCAGGCCGTGGACTGGGTGATGCGCAGCGACCAGCACAACGCCGAACTGGTCGCCGCGACCCGGGAGCGCGCGGATCTGGTGATACCGCTGGGCGAACTCGCGCTCAAGTACTGACGCGCGCGTCGTCGACCGCGGCTCTGAACGCATGCGACTGAACTCCGACCGGCTGCGGGCCGTACCCGTCTGTACGGCGGAAGGTCTGCCGGTACGACTCCTGAAGCGGTGACGCCCGGGGGCGGGCGCTGATGCGAGAGTAGGGCCCATGAGACGGGCCCGGATCGCTCCCGCCCGCTCGCGGTCGGTGTCACCGCGGGGCGGATGATGGCGCACGAACAGCACTCGGTCCTCGAACCGACGACACCCGACGACCAGGAGCACCCGCCTCCACGGGCGGCGGCCCCCCGGCCGCCGCGCCGTCCCGGCAGGCGGTGGCTGGAGCCGCTGCTGGTGGTCGTGCTGCTGGCCCAGATGGCGGCGGCGATGGTCACCACGGCCGTGCAGCAGACCCCGACGATCGACGAGCCCATCTACGTCGCCACCGCCGCCGACTATCTGCACGAGCACCGCGTGCGCTTCAACCCCGAGCACCCGCCGCTCGGCAAGCTGGTCATCGCGGCCGGGGTGGCGATCGCCCACCCGCACGTCGACACCTCGTACCAGGGCGACCAGAGCCGGTTCGGCCGGCATGTGCTCTACGAGTCCGGCAACGACCCCTGGCGGCTGATGTTCTGGGCCCGGCTGCCGATGATCGTGCTGACGCTGCTGTTCGGACTCGTAGCCTTCGCCTTCGCTCGCGAACTCGCGGGCCGGGTGGCCGGGTTGACGGCTCTTGCGCTGTACGCCTTCTCCCCCGACGTCATCGCACACGGCTCGCTGGCCACGCTCGACGTGCCCGCGGCCGGGTTCGTGCTGACGTCGGCGTGGCTGCTGTGGCGTGCGCGCAGCAGGCCGCGCCTTTATGTGCCGCTCGCCGGTGTCGCGCTCGGGGCCGCGCTGGCCACGAAGATGAACGTTCTGCCGGCGGTTCCCGTGCTGATGGCGCTGGCCGCCTGGTCGGTGTGGCGGGCGGGCGCGCGGGACCGGCGCAGGACGCTGGTGCGGGCCGCGGTGGCGGCGCTGGTGACCGCCGTGGCGGCCGTCGCCGTCGTATGGGTGTCGTACCTGGTCGTCGATCCGGCGCTGCGCCCGCAGACCTCGCAGCCGGTGCCGGCGGTGCACGGCCTGAAGGGGCTGCTCGTGCAGCTGATGCCGTTCCCGCGGTCCTACCGGGACGGCATGCGCATCCAGTTCGGGCTGGAGAACTATCCCTGGCAGGGCTTCCTCTTCGGCCATCTGTACACCGGCTCGCGCTGGTACTACCTGCCGGCCGCGCTGCTGGTGAAGACCCCGCTGGGCATGCTCGCGCTGTGGGTGGCCGGCGTTGTCGTGATGGTGACGGTACGGCGGCTGCGGCCCGCGGCGCCGTATGTGCTCGTGCCCGCCGCGGTGCTGCTGGCGGCCGCCATGACCGGGTCACGGGACTTCGGCACCCGGTACGCCGTCTTCGTGCCGATGTTCCTGGCCGTGGCCGCGGGCTGTGTCCTCGCCGTGCGCTGGAGGTGGACGCGGCTGGTCACGGGGGCGCTCCTGCTGTTCGTCGCGGTGAGTTCGCTGCTGACGTTCCCCTACTATCTGCCGTACTCCAACGAGGCGTTCGGCGGTCCGGCCAAGACGCATCTGCGGCTGCACGACTCCAACGTGGACTGGGGCCAGGACCTCGGCCGGCTCGCCGACCGGCTGCACGAGCGGTACCGCGGCGAGCGGGTCTGGCTGGTGTACAAGGGCAGCGGTGTGCCCTCGTACTACGGCATCCACGCCGCCGACCCGCGCAAGGTGCCGACGCGTCAGGTGCACGGGCTGCTGGTCGTGTCGGACTCGGCGGCGGCCAAGGCCCGGGGCCGGCTGGCCGCGTTGCTCCACAGCAGCCGTGCGATCGACGACGTGGGGCACTCGATCACCCTCTACCGGCGCTGACACACCGCCCGTCGCGACCGCCCCGCACTCGTGCCGGGCGGTTCCGGATGCCGCCGTACAAGCCCTGGTCACGACGGTGCGTGAGCTATGTTGAAGCACTGTGGGAGACAAAGGAGGCGCACCGGTGCCATCGCCGCAGCAGGCACGCGCACAGGCATCCGCGATCACCTCGGGCAAGAGCGCACCCGAGGTCGAGGCCGCCCCGGCCTCCCAGCTCAGGACGCTCTTCGACCGGCCCCGGCTCTCCCCCGGCCAGCGGCGCATCGCCCAGTATCTGATCGAGCACATCACCGAGGCGGCGTTCCTGTCGATCACGGATCTCGCCGAGCGGGTCGGCGTGAGCCAGCCCTCGGTGACGCGGTTCGCCGCGGCGGTCGGCTTCAGCGGGTATCCGGCGCTGCGCGAGAAGCTCCAGTCGATCGCGCTCGGCACCCTGGCGGGCGGACCCGCCGCGACCGAGGAGAACGGCAGCAACGAGCTGCAGGCGGCGGTCGACGCCGAGATCGAGAACCTGGAGAACCTGCGGCGCGACTTCGCCGACCCCGACCAGGTGATCGAGCTCGGCCGCAAGCTGTCGTCGTCCACTCCGCTGACGGTCCTGGGCTTGCGGATCTCGGTCTCCCTCGCGGAGTACTTCGCCTACGCCGCGCGCCGTATCCATCCGGACGTCCGGCTGGTGACGCGGGGCGGCAGCGTCGCCTACGACGCGCTGTTGCAGTCGCGGGAAGCGGGCGGCACCTGGGTGCTGGCGTTCTCGATGCCCCGGCACGCCCAGGAGACCCTCACGGCGGTGCGGGTCGCGCGCAGTGCCGGGCTGCGGATCGCCCTGGTCACGGACCTGGCGCTCGGTCCGGTGGCCGCCGAGGCGGACATCGTCTTCGCCACCGGCACCGGCTCGCGCCTGGTCTTCGACTCCTACGCGGCCCCCGGTGTGATCGCCGCCGCGCTGCTGCAGGCGATGACGGACGCCGATCCCGAGCGCACCCAGGCCCGCCTTGAGGAGTACGAGCAGATCTCCGACCAGCACCAGTTCTTCCTGCGCGACTGAGGGTCCGCGCAGGCACCCGAGGGGCACATCACCACCCACTCCGGCTTTCGCACCTTACAAAGGGACCTTTCATTACATATCGCGCATGAATGTTTTCATGCGTCTTGCAAACCGGACGGCATATATAAATACTGCTCACGCGTCACCCCGGACACCCCGGAGCCGCCGTCTCCTACCCGCGTCGGCGCTCGTCGTGTCCGGTCGGGCCTCGTCCGCGCGAGGCCCTTGGCGGTCCCGGTCATCCCCTAGGCCGGGGCCGCCCGCCCCATGTCGGACCACCCTTCCGACGCCGCACACCGGAAGCGACGATCATGCAGACGACGACCACGCGCATCAGCCCGGACTGGCCGTGCCAGGTCAAGCACCCCGGCTCGTACGACTGGGAGCGCTCGGCGGCCAGGTGGCTGCGCGAGCTGGTACCCGCGCGCTACGCCGGCTACCCGGCCCTGATCCGCCACCCCGTGCTCCTCGCCCGCCATGCGCAGATCCAGGTCCAGCAGGAGATGCGGGTGGCCCGCACCGCCCTGCAGACCGCACGCGCCGATCTGCCCGCGCTCGGCCTGCCCGAGTCGGTCATCGAGCACACGATCAAGATGTACGCGGCCGAGGTGATGCAGCTCCAGCACATCGCGCGCAGCGTGCGGGCGGTCTCCCAGGCGCTGATCGGGTCCGGGCGCTGACGGCGCCCGCCGTGGCCGATGCATGATCCGGGCCACGCGTGGCACACGTGGTGAGCATGAGCACCACCCAGCGGCGCGGCGTCGGGCCGGTCACCAGCGTCCTCACCTGGCAGGTGCGTCCCGGCCGGGAGGACGAGTTCGAGGACTGGACCCACGGGGTCACCCGTTGCGCCACGCGGTTCCCGGGCAACGAGGGCGTCTCGTGGCTGCGCCCCGAGGAAGGTCACCGCTTCCACGCGGTGATCCGCTTCCGTGACGCACGCCGGCTGGCCGACTGGCTGGAGTCCGACGAGCGGGCGTCCTGGCACGCGCGGCTCGACGGAATCGCCACCGAGGTCGACAGCGAACGGCAGTCGACGACGGGTATGGAGACCTGGTTCAGCCTGCCGGGTACCACGACCCGGTCGCCCCCGCACTGGAAGATGGTGCTCACCACGTTCCTCGGTGCCTATCCGTGCACGCTGCTGATCCAGTGGCTGGTGGCACCCCGCACCGCCCTGTGGCCACTGCCGCTGCGCGCGGCCGTGTTCCCGGTGGTCCTGCTTCCGGTGCTGACCTACCTGATCATGCCGCGGCTGAGCCGGCTGCTTCGGCTGTGGCTGTACCGACCGCCCGGAGACTGACCGCGGCCGTTCGCTCCCGACGCCGGGCGTACCGGATCCGGGTCGGGCCGGGCCCTGTCGTGGTTCTGTCGGGGTCCGCAAGACCACGATCAAAACGGCCGTGTTGTGCCATGCTCGACCCGTGACGAGGGAGCCCGCATCGCCGGCCGAGTCCAGCTCGGCGCCGGACACCGTTGCACTGGCCAAGGTTGTCGCCAGACAGCGCGCCGAGATGGACCGGCTGCGCGACCAGGCAGCGCAGTCGGCCGTCGTCGAGCAGGCCAAGGGCGTCGTGATGGCCCAGACCCGGTGCACACCCGACGCCGCGGAGGAGGAGCTGCAGCGGCGCGCCGAGACGGAGGGCCACTCGCTCCTGGAGGAGTGCTGGCTCACCCTCGGCAGCCTGGCTCCTGCCCCGGTCCACGCGGCCCCCGAGCCGGACCCCGTCGTCCCCGCCGCCACGGCCGTACCGCCGCCCGAAGCCGCGGCCGACGATGCCGGACCGGTCGACCTCGGCCCGCTCGGCAGGGAACTCGTCCGGGTCGCGACCTCGCAGGACCTCGCCCGGTGCCTGCTGGACCATCTCGCGCCGGCCGTGGACGCCGACGCCGTCATGATCTACTCACGGCTGCCCACGGGAGGTCTCGAACTGGTCGGGCACGCCGGCGTCGACGACACCCTGGCCGCCCAGTGGCAGCAGGTTCCGCCGCTGAGCGGGATCGCCGTGCTCGACGCGCTGCGGGCGGGCGAACCGCTGTGGCTGGAGGACGTGGAGGCCGACAGGGAGCGGTACCTGTTGTCCGATCCGCCCGAACGATGGCGCTCCCGCGCCTGGCTGCCCGTGCCCAACGGCGACTCTCCCGACGTGTGCATCGGCGTCCTGCGCTCCCGCGTCGGGCCGTTCTCCGCGCACATCCGGGAGCATCTGCAGGCGGTGGCCCGGCTCTGCGCCGGCCGGCTGCTCGCCTTCGCCACGCGCCCCGAGGACACCGCCGATGCCTCCGCGACCGCCGTACAGGCCGTGTTCGACGCGCTGTCCGGCGCCGCGATGCTGCTGGCACCGCTGTCCTCCGCACCGGGCAACATCGAGGACTACCGCATCGACGCCGCCACGGAGGAGACCGTCGACGTCGTCGGGCGCGCCGGGCGCGAACTGCTCGGCCGCCGGTTCCGGGAGTGCTGTCCGGCACTGGCGGGCGAACCCATGTGGCAGGGCCTCAGACGGACGCTCGTCACCGGGAACCCGTACGAGAGCGAGCCGTTCGGCCTCCAGGAGTTGGTGGACGGGATCGCCGAACTGTTCACCTACACGGTGCAGGCGGCGCGGCTGGGCGAGAAGCTGGTCGTCACCTGGGTGCGGCACAGTTCCTCGGACCGGCAGGAGCAGCGGCTGGCGGATCTGCAGCGCCTGGGCGGCCTCGGCTGGGCGAGCTGGAACCTCGTCACGCACGAGGTCACCTGGTCGTCCCAGGTGTTCGCGCTCTTCGACCGGGACCCGGCGCACGGACCGGTCGGGCTGACCGAACTGCCCGACCTCGCGCTGCCCAAGGACGGGTCGGCGCTGCGCCACGCCATCGGTGAACTCCTCGTCGAGGGGCGGACGTTCGACGTCCCCTTCCGGGTCAGAAGGGCGGACGGGCTACGGCATCTTCGGGCGGTGGCCGAGGCCGTGCCGGACTCCTCAGGTACGACAGTCGAGGTGCACGGCGTCATCCAGGACCTCACCGCACAGCGCAGCGCGGAACTCGCCCTCGTCGAGAGCGAGCGGGCCATGCTCACCCAGCACGACGTGCTGCGCGCCGAGCGGACGCTGGCCGGCCGGCTGCAGGACACCCTGCTCCCGCTGCCCACCAGGCCGGTGCGGCTGGCGGGGCTGCGCGTCGAAGTCGCCTATCTGCCCGCGCAGTCGGGCGTCCATGTCGGCGGTGACTGGTTCAGCGTGGTCGAACTGCCCGACGGGGACGCGGTGTTCGTGGTCGGTGACGTCGCCGGGCACGGTCTCGACGCGGTCGCCACGATGGCCCTGCTCCGCTTCACCGCGAAGGGCATGGTGATCACCGGATCCTCGCTGACGGGTGCACTCGCCCGGCTCAACACCCTGCTGCTGCACTCCCGGGACTCGCACGGCACCGCGACCCTGATCCTCGCCCGCTACCACCCGGCCGAGCACCGCCTGGTCTGGGCGCAGGCCGGGCATCCGCCGCCGCTGCTGGTGCGCGACGGCGAGGCGCGCTTTCTCGAGCGGCCCCGCGGCATGCTGCTCGGGGCGAGCCCGGCGCCGGTCTACGCGGAGGCGGAGTGCCGTCTCGAACCCGGCGACCGCGTCATCCTCTACACCGACGGCCTGGTCGAGCGGCCCGCGGAGGGCATCGACCGGGGTCTGCAGCGGCTGTCGGACGCCGTCCTGACCCAGCACACGCAAGGGCCGGATTCCCTGCCCCTGGGACCGCTGCTCGCCTCGATGCTGGAGGGCGAGCACCGCGACGACGTCTGCGTGCTCGACATCAGGGCTCCGCTGGAGCCCGCGGTGGCCCGCGAGCGGGCGCGTCGTCAGCCGGTGCCGTAGGACGTCCGCGACTCCAGCGCGCGCCGGGTGTCGTCGCCGTAGACGCCGGTCTCGTCGCCGCGGATGCCGTACCAGAGCTGGAAGCGGGCCACCGCGGCCTTGAGGGTGGCGTCGAAGGTGCCGCTCGTGGAGCCGCCGGGGTAGATGTCCGGGACGTTCAGCAGGCGTTGCTGCAGGTCCGTCACCTCGGGGCCGCTGTCGCCCTCGCGGAGGGTGCCGGGGCCGTCGGGGTCGGCCGCGCCGGCGACGGTCGCGGTCGGGGACGCGGTGGTCTCGGCGGACGCCGTGGGGCGGGGTTCCTGCGCGGCGGCGTGGTCGTTCCTCATGGACAGCAGCAGGGCGCAGCCGAAGCCGACGAGCGCTGCCGCGGCGACGGCGATCACCACGGCGGCGCGGCGCAGCCCGGACCCGGACCCGGGTGTGCCGCCGCGCGACGCACCGTCCTCGTCGCTCGGCACGCGGGGGATCTCCTGCGTCTCGCCCTCGTCCCAGGACCGCGGGTCCTGCACGGCGACGGTCTCCATGTCGTCGCGTCCCTGCTCCATCTCCCGGAACAGCTCCGCCAGGGCGTCGGTGCGGCGCGGCCGCAGCACATGGATGGGCTCAAGAGGCGGGCGTTCGTGCGGCGACCCCGATTCGGGCGGTGTGGGCACAGTGCTCTCCTTCCGTCCCCTGCCGGGACCTCCGCCGTCCCCCGACGAGAGATACGCGGCCGCCGCCCCGGAAGTTCAGCCCCGGACGTCCCGCCCTTTCACCGTGACGGCGGCGAGAGCACTGAGTTCCCCGCCGACCGTGCACCGAGTGCCATGGGTGGCACACCGGTGCTACGTTCCGTCCATGACGACGGAGCCGGCCGCCGTGAGGCCACCGATGCGGGACGCCCTGGTCACGGCGGCGTTCCAGCTGTTCCTGGAGCGGGGCTACGAGCAGACGACCATCGACGACATCGTGGCGCTGGCCGGTGTCGGACGACGGTCGTTCTTCCGCTACTTCCCCTCCAAGGAGGACGTGGTCTTCCCCGACCACGAGCGGTGCCTGGCCGACATGACGGCCTTTCTCGACGCGAGCGGCGAGGAGGACGAGCCCGTGCAGCGGGTCTGCGACGCGGCCCGGCTCGTGCTGCGGATGTACGCCGAGAACCCGGCCTTCTCCGTGCAGCGTTACCGCCTCACCAAGCGGGTGCCGGGGCTGCGGGCGTACGAGCTGTCCGTGGTGTGGCGCTACGAGCGCGCCCTCGCCGAGTACCTGCGCGCGCGTTTCGCCGGCCGACGCGACGGGATCCTGCGGGCCGACGTGATCGCCGCCGCGGTGGTGGCCGCGCACAACAACGCGCTGCGGTCGTGGCTGCGTTCGGACGGCAAGGACGACGCGGAGGCCGCGGTGGACCACGCCCTCGGGTACGTACGGTCGGCCTTCGGGGCGTCGGCCCCGCAGCGCAGCGCCGGTCCGGCCGAGGACGTGGTGGTCGTCGTGGCGCGGCGCGATGCGCCCCTGTGGCGGGTCGTGAAGGAGATCGAGTCCGAACTCGGAGGAAATTGAGGGTACGGAGTGCCTTTACCTGTGGCACTGAGTGCCATACATTGATGCCGTGCACGGTGGCACGGTGAACCGGGCACGTGCGTGCACGGTTGACCCGGCACGCGGGATTCCGGCCGAGCGCAGGGAGTTGACCAGCGTGTACCACCACTCAGGAATCGTTGCTCGTGAAACAGCCGGCTCCGCGACAGGCGTCCTCGAACCCGCGGCAGCCGATACGGACTCCCTCGAATTCCAGCGCTGCACCTGGTGCGGCACCGCCATGTACCACCGGCTGCTGTGTCCGGTCTGCCAGGGCGGTGACCTGCGCACCGAGCGCAGCAGCGGCACCGGCACGGTCCGCCACGCGACGATCGTGCACCGCAACACCCCCGCCGCCCGCAATGTCTCGCTCGTGGAGATGGCCGAGGGCTTCGTCGTGCGCGGCCGGGTCATGGGCCCGCTGATCGCCATTCACAGCGGCGACCGGGTACGGCTGTCGACGGCGAAGGACCCGGTCCGCGGCGAGCCCGTCTTCCAACTGGTCGACGAGCCCTACCGCGCCTGGACCTGAGACCTCACCGCAGTCGCGGTCCCGGCCCGTGCTCGCCGATCGGATCCCTGAACACAGGCAACCCGCACGCCCTTCCTGCCGTCCTCCAGGGCACACCGGGCGGGCGGCGCTTCGCGGCGGTTGCGCCGCCCGCCCGGCCGCTTCGTCTCACGGAGCGAGCGTCACCCGGATCCCGACCGTCCCCTTCAGCCCCCGTCGCAGCCGGCTGCCGAGCAGGGTCAGACGGCCCGTGATCCCGTACTTGCGGGCGATGAGCCGGCGGTAGCGGGCGACGGTCTCCTCGTCGCCGATCTCTGCCGTGGCGGGCAGCTGGGTGCCCGTCGGATTGCCGCGCAGGTCGCATGGGCCGATGAGGATGTCCTTGCGGGCCCTGATCCGCTTCACCTTCCCGGAGTCGGCGGCCGACCACGCGCCGAGGGTGTCGCCGTCGCGCACCACCCACACCGGTGTGGCGACCGGGGTGCCGTTCTTGCGGTAGCTGGTGATCAGCACGTACTTGCCCGCACCGAGCCGTTCCAGCGCAGTGGAGTCCATACCGGAAGTCTAGGCACCCGTGGCAGCGCCGAGGAGTTCCAGGTAGCGGCGGGCGAAGAGGTAGGCGTCGCCCGGCCAGCGCGCCGACACATAGCCGCCGTCCTGGACGACGAAGGCGTGCGAGTCGTCCTTCGCCGTGCCGCGCCGGGTCAGCTCCCGGGGACCGCGCTCGAACTGGGCGGCCGGGTCGGCGAGCGCGGAGCGCACCTCGTCCTCCACGTACGCCGGGTAGGTGCGGTAGTAGCGGCCCAGGCGCCAGGCGGTGGTCAGGTAGGCGGTGCGCTCCATGTACTTGGGCAGGCAGGTCGTCCGGCGGTCCGCGAGGACGCTGCGTCCCGTCCGCGGGTCCCGGGTCCGGGCCAGGACCAGCACGCCGTGGCAGATCGCGCCGACCGGGCGGCCCAGTGCCCAGAACCGGGCGACCTGCTCCCGCAGCTCCTCGGAGCCGAGGTACTGCCGCATGCCGGGCGCGTGTCCGCCGGGCAGCAGCAGTCCGTCGTACGCCGTCACGTCCACGTCGGCCCATCCGGCGGTGGCGCCGAACTCCGGTGACTCGGTGAGCTGTTCGTAGAAGCGCTTGGGCTCGTCCTCCGCGCCCAGCTGTCCGAAGAGCACGCCGGTCAGCAGGCGCGGGTCGGCCGCGGGGCGGGTGCCGGCCCGCTCGGTGGCGAGGACGACCTCGTGCCCGGCGTCGGTGAGCAGCCGCCAGGGCACGGCGACCTCGGTGACGTCGAAGTCGTGGTCGGGGACCGGCATCAGCACGCGCATGGGGCCATCATGCCGCGCCGTCTCGTGTCCATGACACCCTCACCCGAGCTCTGCTCAGGCGAGCGCCGCCACCATCCGCCGTACGCCCTCCGTGATCACCTCGGGCGACGTCGCCAGGTTCAGGCGTACGTGTCCGGCCCCGCCGGTGCCGAAGGGGATGCCCGAGTTCAGGGCCACTCTGCCGCGCTCCAGGAACACCTGGGCCGGATCGTCGCCGAGGCCGAGGGCGCGGCAGTCGAGCCAGGCCAGGTAGGTGGCCTCGCCGGGGCGGTGGGTGACGGCCGGCAGGTGTTCGGCGAGCAGGACGGCCAGCAGCCGCCGGTTGTCGTCGAGGCCGGCGAGCAGCGCGTCCAGCCAGGCGGTGCCGTCGGTCAGGGCGGCCGTGTGGGCGAGCACGCCGAGGTGGCTGGGTCCGTGGCTGACCTCCTCGGGCAGCCGGGCGAGGTCGGCTGCGGCCGCAGGGCCCACGATCGCGAGCGCGGCCTTCAGTCCCGCCAGGTTCCACGCCTTCGACGCGGACATGAGGGACAGCCCGTTCTCCGCGCCGGGGACGCTCAGATACGGCACGAAGTCGACTCCGCCGGCGGTCAGCGGGGCGTGGATCTCGTCCACGACCACGCGCACGCCGTAGTGGCCGGCGAGGGCGGCGACGGCGGACAGCTCCTCCGCCGTGTGCACGGTGCCGGTCGGGTTGTGCGGGCTGCACAGCAGATGGGCGGCCCGGCGTCCACCGGCGACGGCCTGCCGGAAGGTCTCCTCCAGGACGTCGAGGTCGAGGCGCAGATCCGTCCCGAGCGGGGCCTCGACGACCCGGCGGTCCAAGTGCGCGACGAAGCTGTAGAACGGCGGATACACCGGCGGGTTCACGATCACCGCGTCCCCGGGCCCGGTGACCAGCTTGAGCATCTCGACGACGCCGAGCATGACGTCCGGCACGATCGCCGTCCGCTGGACCGCGAGCCCGTCCCAGCCCCAGCGCTTCGCGGCGAAGGCGGCCAGCGCCCCGGCGTAGGCCGTGCCCGCCGGATAGCCGGTGTCCCCGAGCGCGAGCGCGTCGGCGACCGCGCGGACTACGGGTTCCGCGAGAGGGACGTCCATCTCGGCCACCCACAGGGGCAGTACGTCGGCCGGGTAGGTGCGCCATTTCATGCTCGTACGGCGGCGGAGGTCGTCGAGGGTCAGTGCGCGCAGCGGATCGGGTTCACCGGACGGGTCGGGCGCAATCCTCTTCATGCGGCTCAAGATAAGGGGCACACCTCTCACCTGGAACGACTCGGTGCAGGACCGGCACAACGGTGAAACCACCGCCTCCTGGCCCTCGGCAAACATCAACTACGGTGGTTTGATGGCCGGTTGATGCCACCCCCTCGTAAGTCACGACCGGCACCACTCCAGGAGCGGAACCCTTGACGGACAACCCGGCATGCACCGGCGATCCTGCCGCCACGCTGCGCAGACGCATCGACACCCTCCGCCCGCACACGGCCCGGATCTGGAACTACTGGCTCGGCGGTGGCGACTACTACGAGGTCGACCGGGTGGCCGGGGACCGTATCCGTGAGCTTCATCCGGCCATCGGCGACTACGCCCGGGCCGACCGTCTCTTCCTGGGGCGCGCCGTGCGGCATCTCGTGATGGACGCGGGGATCCGCCAGTTCCTCGACATCGGCACCGGTCTGCCCACCGCCGAGAACACGCACGAGGTCGCCCAGCGCCTCGCTCCGGACGCACGGGTCGTCTACGTCGACAACGACCCGCTCGTGCTGGCCCACGCCCGCGCCCTGCTCACCAGTACGCCCGAGGGCCGCACCGAGCATCTGGACGACGACCTGCGCAATGTCGAGTCGATCCTGGAGCGGGCCGCCGCCACACTGGACCTCACCCGGCCGGTGGCGGTGCTGCTGCTCGGCGTGGTCATCTTCCTGCGCGACGACGAGGATCCGTACGGCGTCGTACGGCGGCTAATGGACGCGCTGCCGTCCGGCAGCCATCTGGTGCTGTCGCACACCATCACCAGCCCCGCGCTGCCCGAGGTGGACGCGGCGGTGCACTTCTGGAACGAGCACGGCACCCCTGAGCTGACGCAGCGCACGCCCGACGACGTCGCCCGCTTCTTCGACGGCCTGGAGCTGCTGGAGCCGGGCGTGGTGCCGTGCTCGCGCTGGCGCCCCGGGCGTGCGGAGGCGGCCGAGCCGGAAGTGGCCCTGTACGGAGGTGTGGGCCGCAAGGGGTGAGAAGGCACGCGTGCGCTGAACGGGATCGTCCACCGCCACGTATGAGGTGAGGAGGGCGCTCAACGACCGGAGGGCCCCGTGGCGTTGACGCCGCGCGTACGGGTTCGGGAGCCATGCATGAGGCACGCACGACGACGGATGGTCCGGCGAGTGACACGGCTGGCGGCCGTCGGCGGACTCCTCCTCGGAGGAGCGATGGTCACGCAGGCGGCCATGGCGAGCGAGACGCCCGGCACCTCGGCTCTTCCGTTCAGCGCCTCGGGCACCTCCGACGCCCCCGGTGCCGCGCTCGTCTCCCGGCTCGGGACCGCCCGCACGGCGGGCACCTGGATCGGCACGGACGGGCGCCCGGTCGTCGCGGTGACCGACCAGGACGCGGCGGCGCAGGTCGAGCGCGCCGGCGCCGAGGCGAAGATGGTCGGGCACAGCATGAACGACCTCAAGAAGGCGGCCGCGACGCTGCGTTCGGCGCCCCGGGTGCCCGGCACGGCCTGGGTGATGGACTACCGCACGAACGAGGTCGTGGTGCAGGGCGACAGCACCGTGTCGGCCTCCGACTGGGCGGGCATGACGAAGGTCGCGAGCGGCATCGGCGACTACGTCCGCATGGAGCGCACGCAGGGCCGGTTCACGACCCGGCTGAACGGGGCGCAGCCGATCCTGTCGACCGGCGGGCGCTGCTCGGCGGGGTTCAACGTGACCGACGGCAAGAGCGACTTCATCCTCACCGCGGGACATTGCGGGCCGACCGGGTCGATCTGGTTCGGGGACAATCAGGGCAACCAGCAGCTGGGCAGGACGGTCCGGCAGAACTTCCCCGGCAGTGACTTCTCCCTCGTTCAGTACGCGAACGGCTCGGCTGGCGCCGGGGCCGACGTCGTGGCGATCGGCAAGGGCAAGGGCGTGCGGATCACGGGCGTGGGCGATCCGGCCGTCGGACAGCGGGTGTTCCGCAGCGGCAGCACCAGCGGGCTGCACGACGGCGAGGTCAAGGGGCTCGACGCCACGGTCAACTACCCGGAGGGCACGGTCACCGGACTGATCGAGACGAATGTGTGCGCGGAGCCCGGGGACAGCGGCGGCCCGCTGTTCTCCGACGGGATCGCGCTGGGTGTGACCTCGGGCGGCAGCGGTGACTGCACCTCGGGCGGTACGACGTTCTTCCAGCCGGTGACCAAGGCGATGCAGGCGCTCGGCGTGGAGATGATCGTGTCGAAGCAGGCCGTCGGACAGGGCTCCACGGCGTCGCCCGCCCCGTCCGGCTCGGCCACGCACAGCGCGATCGCCCCCGGCGCGAGCTCACCCGGCTCCTCGGGCCCCCTCGCGGGCATCACGGACGACGGCGAGACGCTGCTGAGCAAGCTCGCGGACCCCAGCAACGTCGGCCCCGGGATGCTGGTGATCGGCGGCAGTCTGCTGGCCCTGGTGGCCACCCGCTACATCCGCGCCGAGCAGGACCGCAAGGAGTACCGGCGCTACTACTCGGCCACCTGGAGCTGACCGCGCGGAAAAGAGCCGGCAGGCCGCCGAGGCTCCAGGAGCCCGGCAGCCTGCCGTGAGGTGATGCGTCCGGGCCGCGGGGCCGGGCAACGAGGAGGGCGGCGACGCGGGCGAGGACATGCTCGCCGAGCCGGCCGAGAAGGGTGGACTTCCGCTCAGGCGGCGCGCACCGCACGCGGGCTCGCGGAGGCCCACTCGAGGACGAGGCGCCGGTACTCCTCGCGCTGTTCGCCGTTCAGTGTCCCGCCCGACCGGTGCCACAGGGCCCGGATCTCCTCGTTGACCTCGTCTGCCGAGCGATCGGAGGCGGGTTCAACGGTAGTGGACATGCTGTGAAGCATACGGGGCTCAACGTGAAGGCACCGTGAGCAAGATGGAACGAACCGGACATATAGGACCGTGTTACTGGTCACGTCGATCTGCCATGTCCAGAAGCGGAGTTCACGCCTCCGCCGTCCCCAGCACCAGCACCTGAATGGCCAGCACGGCGGCCCCGCGGGCCCAGTCGTGGAAGTCGGACACCTTGGTCTCCAGCGGGACCGGCGCGGCCAGCGGATGCCGCTGCGCGGTGATGGTTTCGCGCACCGTGTTCCCAGCCACATCCATCAGCCCGACCCCCTCACCGGCGAGCAGGATCTTCTGCGGCATAGCGAAGTTGGCGATCTGGGCGACGAGGGTGCCGAGCGCGCGGGCCGCCTCGTCGACGACCCGGGCGGGCATGGGTTCGCCCGCGGAGGCCGCGGCCAAAATCTCCTCGTACGTACGGTCGCGGCCGGTGGCGGCGCGGACCTGGTAGCGGATGCTGGGGATGGCCAGCAGCGAGACGGCGCTGCCGCGTTCCCCGTCGGGGGTGAGCGGGCCGTTGGGGTTGATGATCCAGTGCCGGCCGAACCCCCGGTTCTCCTCGACGCAGGGCACCCGCTTGCCGCCGAGGACCAGGCCGTAGCCGATGCCGGCGCCGATGGTGAGGACGACGAAGCGGTCCAGGCCCCGGCCCGCCCCGAACCAGGTCTCGGCCTCGACGAGGGCGGCGACGTCGTTCTCGACGACGACGGGCAGCCCCGTGCGCTCCTGGACCAGTGCGGCCAGCGGAACGTCCCGCCAGTGCAGGAACGGCGACTCCCCCACCACGGCCCGGCCCTCGACCAGACCGCCGACGCCGATGCCGATACCTGCGAGGTGCGGGTGCTCACGGGCGAGTTCGGCCGTCATCTCCGCGAGCAGATCGGCGACTTCGGCCGGGTCGTGGCTGGTGAGCGGGCGGTGGTGGCGGGCGACGACATCGCTTCTGAGGGTGGTGACGACGCCGTAGACCATGTCGTCGGTGACCTTGAAGCCGAGGAAGGAGCAGGCCTCGGCGACGACGTCGAGCGGCTGCGAGGGGCGGCCCTGCCGCCCCTCGGCGGGCGTACCGGCCTCGGCGACCTCTTCGAGCAGGCCCGACTCGATCAGCGGCTTGGTCAGGCGAGTGAGGCTGCCCGCGGAGAGACGGAGCCGCCGGGCCAGTTCGGTGCGCGACAGGGGACCGTTGACGAGGACCTCGATCGCCACCGAACGCTCACCCGCGCTGAGCGGTAGCCAGCTGGCGGCCACTGTGGTCATGACGGTCGGACTCCCCACAATTTTTTCGCCGTAAAAGCAACCAGCTCACCCTAGCGCCCCAGACCCACACGAAGCAGATAAGCACGGCCCCCTTGACGGCACGATTCTTTCGCAGCGAAAGTAAATCACCTCTCTCGTCCAGTGAAGGGCACGCCTCACATGACGTTCTCGCTCGGCATCGTCGGAGCCGGCCAGTTCTCCGGCCAGTTCGCCATGCTGTTCCAGGCCCACCCCGGCGTCAGCGACGTCTACGTGACCGACCTGCTGCCCGAACGGGCGGAGCAACTCGCCGCCGCCAAGGGGCTCGCGGGCACCTTCTCCTCGTACCGGGAGATGCTGGAGTCGGAGGCGGTCGACGCCGTCGCGATCTTCACGCAGCGCTGGACGCACGGACCGCTCGTGCTGCAGGGCCTGAACGCGGGCAAGCACGTCTACTCCGCGGTCCCCATGGCGATCACCACGGAGGAGATCGCCGCCATCATCGACGCGGTCAGGGCGACCGGGCTGACGTACATGATGGGCGAGACCAGTCAGTACAACCCGGCCACCGTGCACGCCCGCAACCAGATCGCCGAGGGCGCCTTCGGGCGGCTCTTCTACGCCGAGGGCGACTACGTCCACGACATGGACCTGGGGTTCTACGAGGCCTACCAGTACAGCGGCGGCGAGAACTGGAAGCAGACCGCCAGCTATCCCCCGCTGCTGTATCCCACGCACTCGGTGGGCGGCGTGCTCGGCGCCTGGCAGACGTACGCCACGAGCGTGTCGGCGATCGGTGTGGTCGACGAGCGCGGCGACGGCGTCTTCGACAAGGAGATCAGCCAGTTCGGCAACGACTTCTCCAACGCGACCGCGCTGTTCGAGGTGGCGGGCGGCGGGTCGTTCCGCACCAACGAGTTCCGGCGGGTCGGCTACCCCTCGCAGATCAGGGAGTCGCGCTTCAGGTTCTTCGGCACCGAGGCGAGCATGGAGCAGCTGGCGACGGTCGCGTTCTGGCAGGACAAGAAGGGCGTGAAGGACATCAGCGAACTGCTGGAGCCCAAGCCCAGCATGGCTCCTGACGATCCGTCACTTCAGCACATCGCCCCGGAGCTGCGGGCCGCCTTCACCTCCGGCTCGGCGCCGGTGCACGACCGGGCCCGGCTGCCGCGGGAGTTCGACACCCTGCACAACGGGCACGAGGGCAGCCACCACTTCCTGGTCGACGACTTCGTGACCGCGGTCAACTCGCGGTCACTGCCGTCCGTCAACGCGTGGGTGGCCGCCCGCTACACCCTGCCGGGCATCATCGCGCACGAGTCCGCGCGGCAGGGCGGGGCCAGGCTGGACATACCGGACTTCGGGGACGCCCCCGAGGTGTGACCCTCGCGAGCGAGCCGGGTGCCCGGGATCGGTCAGGTGCCCGGCTTGCGGCCGTAGACGTAGACGTCGTCGCCGGTCTTCAGCAGCGACCAGTACTTCTTCGCGTCGGTCGTGGTCATGTTGACGCAGCCGTGCGAGCCGGGCGGGTTCCACATGCTGAGGCCCACCGAGTGGAAGGCCTGGCCGCCGTCGAAGAACTGGCTGTAGGGCATGGCCACGTGGTAGATGCTCGACACGTGGTTCTTGTGCCGCCAGTAGATCTTCTTCAGGCCGGTGCGGGTCTCGTAGCCGTTGCGGCCGGTGCGGACCGGGACGGGGCCGTAGACGAGCCGGCTGCCGTCCTGGATCCAGCTGAGCTGGAGGGTGAGGTTCACACAGGCGATGCGGCCCTTGTTGGTCGGGCACTTGTGGTCCCGGTTGGGGTTGTGCCCGACGGCCTTCTGCTTGTTCATGAGGTCCATCACGCCCCAGGTGACGGGCCCCGCGTAGCCGATGTTGGGCGTGATGCCGTGCTTGGTCTGGAAGGCCTTGATGGCCTTGCAGTCGGTGGCCGACTGGCGGCCGTCGACCGGCCGACCGAGAAACTTCTCCACCTGCTTCTGGTAGGGCCCGGTGCTCGTGGTGCAGCTCGTGGCCGCCTGCGCGGGCGCGGTGCCCAAGGCGAGCGTGAGCGGTGCCACCATCCCGGCGATCCCGAGCGCGACGGCGCCCCGTCTGCGTATGTCCCCCATGGCCGGCCTTGCCTTTCGTACGGAAGGGTCGTCTGATCTGCGAACTCAGCCAGCTAGACCGGCGTGCGGCGCGATCGGTTGCACGAGCCCCTCACGATGCGACGAAACGGTGACATTCGCAGTGCCTCAGGTCACAGGGTGAGTTGTCAGACATCCCGCTCCTGACGGGTGGTGCGGAGGAATCCGGTGTTGACCGCGGTGACGCCGCCGTCGACGGTGAGCGAGGTGCCGGTGATCCAGCCGGCCTCGCGGGAGGCGAGGAAGGCGACGGCGGCGGCGATGTCGTCCGGCTCGCCGACCCGGCCGAGGGGGTACAGCGCGCGCAGGGCCTCGAGTTCCTCGTCGCGGCCCTCCCAGGCGGAGGTGCGTACGGTGCCCGGCACCACCAGGTTGACGCGGACGCCCCGTGCGGCGACGTGCGCGGCCATGGTGCGGGTGAGAGAGACAAGTCCCGCCTTGGCGGCGCTGTAGGCGTGGTTGCCGAAGTCCTGCAGGGCGTTGACGGAGCCGATGCTGACGACGGCGCCGCGGCCGGAGGCGGCCAGGTGCGGCATCGCGGCGCGGCAGCAGCGGTAGGTGCCGGTCAGGGTGATGTCGAGGTCCCGCTCCCAGGCGTCGTCGGGGCCGTCCTCGAAGAGCGGGGTGTCGGGGGTGCAGCTCGCCGCGCAGTTGACCAGGACGTCCAGCGACCCGAACGCGTCAACGGCGTGGGCGACGGCCGCCTCCACGGAGGCCCGGTCGGCGACGTCGCACGCCAACGCCTCGGCGGTGAGGCCGAGTTGGCGCAAGGCGTCGGCGGTCTTCGTCACCTCGGCCGGGTCGGCGTCGGTCAGCAGGACACGCGCGCCCTCGCCGGCCAGCCGCCGTGCGATCGCGGCACCGATGCCGCGGGCCGCCCCCGTGACGAGGACTCCGTACCCCTCGAAGCGCTTCGTGTCAGCCATGGGCCGAATTTACTCGCCCGGCGATCATCACGGCAGACGGCGTGCGGCCGGTCTCAGCGGAAGGCGGCCGGTCTCAGCGGTAGCCGGTCACGTCCGCCGGTTTGCCCGCGTCCTGCACCTCGACGAGATAGCGCCAGGCGTCCGGACGGCTGCCGTCGAGGTCGGTGAAGCCGTACTCCCGGGCCAGGGCGCCGCTGGAGAGGGAGTCGCCGTTCCAGCGGGCCCGGTCGGGGTCGCATGCGAGCGCGGCGACGGCGCGGCCCACGTAGCGCGGGGTCTCGGAGATGGCGAAGTGCGGCACCTCGCTGAGGGCGTCGCGCCAGTTCTCCTCCTCCACGCCGAAGTGGCCGAGCATGATCTCCGAGCGCATCCAGCCCGGGGTGAGGGCGACAGCGGTGGCCCCGCGCGGTCCGAGTTCGTGGCCCAGCGCGAAGGCCATCCGCAGCACGGACGCCTTGGCGAGGTCGTAGAAGAAGGAGACGCGGTAGGTGTCGCGGTTGTACTCGGCGGTGCCGTCGGTGACCTCGACGACCAGTCCGCCGGGGTGGCGCAGGAGCAGCGGCAGGGCGTGGTGGCTGGTGATGGCATGGGTCTCGACGGCGAGCCGCAGCAGCCTGAGCCCCTTGTCGAGGTCGTGCTCCCAGACCGGCTTTTCCCATTCGAAGAGGTTCTCGCCGCCCCAGATGTCGTTGACGAGGACGTCGAGGCGGCCCCGTTCGCCGTCGATGCGGTCCACGAGAGCGCGGACCTGTGCGGGGTCGAGGTGGTCGGTCGGTACGGCGATGCCCCGCCCGCCCGCCCCGGTGACGAGGTCGGCGGTGTCCTCGATGGTCTCGGGGCGGTCGTACTCGGAGCGCCGCGCCCGGGTGGTGCGTCCCGTGACGTAGACGGTGGCGCCCGCCGCACCCAGTTCCACCGCGATCCCGCGGCCCGCGCCCCGCGTCGCCCCGGCGACCAGCGCCACCTTGCCCTTCAGCGGTTCGGACATGTCCGGCCTCCCGTTTCCCTTGGACTGCTGTCGGAGTCGAGGGTGCCGGGAAAACCGGACATCTTCTGTCGCCCTTCTTTGAGTACGGCATCGGGCAACGGCGCCGACCGCTCGCCCGTGCTCAATGCCCCCGGGCGATCCACTCCTGCAGATGCGGCGCCTCGGCACCCACCGTGGTCGGATCGCCGTGGCCGGTGAGGACCTTCGTCTCCGGTGGCAGGGTGAGCAGGCGGTCGCGGATGGAGTCGATGATCGTCGGGAAGTGGGAGTACGAGCGCCCGGTCGCGCCGGGGCCGCCCTGGAAGAGGGTGTCGCCCGTGAAGACCGTGCCCAGCGCGGGGTCGTAGAGGCAGACGGCGCCCGGCGCGTGCCCGGGGGTGTGCAGCACGGTGAGGTCGGCGCCCGCGGACTCGATGACCTGGCCGTCGGCCAGATGCGCGTCGGGGTCCCGGTCGGGGTGGGTCAGCTTCCACAGCGGCAGGTCGTCCGGGTGCAGCCAGATGGTGGCGCCCGTGCGGTCGGCGAGCGCGGGAGCGGCGTCGATGTGGTCGTTGTGGGCATGGGTGCACACGATGGCGCTGAGGCGGCGGTCCCCGACGGCCTCGGCGATGGCGTCGGCGTCATGGGCCGCGTCGATGACGATCACCTCGTGGTCGTCGCCGACGATCCAGACGTTGTTGTCGACGTCCCAGGTGCCGCCGTCGAGGGTGAACTGCCCTGAGGTGACGAGGCGTTCGATGCGCGCGGCCATCAGAACACCACCACCGAGCGCAGCACGTCGCCGTGGTGCATCCGCTCGAACGCCTTCTCCACGTCGGTGAGTTCGATCGTCTCGGAGACGAACTTGTCCAGCGGCAGGCGCCCTTGCAGATGCAGGTCGATCAGCATGGGGAAGTCGCGGGAGGGCAGGCAGTCGCCGTACCAGGAGGACTTCAGGGAGCCGCCACGTCCGAACACGTCCAGCAGCGGCAGTTCGAGCTTCATCTCGGGGGTGGGCACGCCGACCAGCACGACGGTCCCGGCGAGGTCGCGGGCGTAGAAGGCCTGCTGGTA
>NZ_JAFJSY010000066.1 GCF_019857225.1 Streptomyces plumbidurans | reverse complement strand
GGGCGGTGGCCGCCCGCCCGTCGCAGCACCCTCACCCGCGCCCGCAGCACCCTCATCCGCGCCCGCGACGCCCGCCCCCGCCGCCCCTCAGGCACCGGCGCCCGTATCCGCCCCGCCCCCCAGCGGCGGCCCCGACCCCCGCATGCTCTGGCCGAACATCCTGGAGGCGGTCAAGAACCGCCGACGCTTCACCTGGATCCTGCTCAGCCAGAACGCCCAGGTGACCGGCTTCGACGGCACGACCCTCCAACTGGGCTTCGTCAACGCGGGCGCCCGCGACAACTTCGCCAGCAGCGGCAGCGAGGACGTCCTGCGCCAGGCGCTGTCCGAGCAGTTCAACGTGCAGTGGAAGGTCGAGGCGATCGTCGACCCCTCCGGCGGCTCGGCCCCCGCACCGTCCGCCCCGTCCAACGGCGGCTACGGCGGAACCCCCGGCGGCTACGGCAGCGGAGCCCCCGGCGGTTACGGCGGTGCGCCCGCGCAGCGACCCGCGTCCGCGCCCGCCTCCTCCCCGGCGCCCGCATCCCCCTCCCCGGCACCGTCGGCCCCGTACACCGAGACCTCCGCGCCCAGGTCCGCCGCCCCGGAGCCACCACCGGTCTCCATCGAGGACGACATCCCCGAGGACGACGACCCCGACCTCAACGAATCAGCGCTCTCCGGCCACGAACTGATCGTGCGGGAGCTCGGGGCGACGGTGGTCGAGGAGTTCACGAACGAGTAGGGGAGCTCGCAAAAGGACAAAAGGGCAAACGAACAAAAGGGGACGGGCGCTGGAAACTCCAGCCCCTCCTTGGAGAAACCCACAACAAACCCACCCCCCGGACCTCGGCAGGAACGCCAGCTAGGCTGGCCCCCGTGAAGGTCCTCGTCATCGGTAGCGGCGCCCGCGAACACGCCCTGTGCCATTCCCTGTCCCTCGACCCCGGCGTCACCGCGCTGCACTGCGCCCCCGGCAACGCCGGCATCGCCGAGGTCGCCGAGCTGCACCAGGTCGACGCGCTGGACGGCAAGGCCGTGTCCGCGCTGGCCACCGAACTCGGCGCCGACCTGGTGGTCGTGGGCCCGGAGGCGCCGCTCGTCGCCGGTGTCGCCGACGCGGTGCGCGAGGCGGGCATCCCGGCGTTCGGCCCCGGCAAGGAGGCCGCGCGGATCGAGGGCTCCAAGGCCTTCGCGAAGGACGTCATGGCGGGGGCGGGAGTCCCCACCGCGCGCTCCTACGTCTGCACGACCCCCGCCGAGGTCGACACGGCCCTCGATGCCTTCGGCGCCCCCTACGTGGTCAAGGACGACGGCCTGGCCGCCGGCAAGGGCGTCGTCGTCACCGACGACATCGAGGCGGCGAAGGCGCACGCCGAAGCCTGCGAGCGCGTCGTCATCGAGGAGTTCCTCGACGGTCCCGAGGTCTCCCTCTTCGCCATCACGGACGGCGAGACCGTCGTCCCGCTCCAGCCGGCCCAGGACTTCAAGCGGGCGCTCGACGGGGATGAGGGCCCGAACACCGGCGGCATGGGCGCGTACTCCCCGCTGCCGTGGGCCGACCCGAAGCTGGTCGAGGAGGTCCTGCAGACCGTTCTGCAGCCCACCGTGGACGAGATGCGCCGCCGCGGCACCCCGTTCTCCGGCCTGCTCTACGCCGGTCTCGCGATCACCTCGCGGGGTGTACGGGTCATCGAGTTCAACGCCCGTTTCGGCGACCCCGAGACCCAGGTGGTCCTCGCCCGCCTGAAGACCCCGCTGGCCGGCGTCCTGCTCGCCGCCGCGAACGGCACCCTCGACGACCTCGCGCCCCTGCGCTGGAGCGACGACGCCGCGGTCACCGTGGTCGTCGCCTCGCACAACTACCCCGGCACCCCGCGCACCGGCGACCCCATCACCGGCCTCGACGAGGTGGCCGCCGAGGACGCCCCGCACGCGTACGTGCTGCACGCCGGCACCCGGCGCGACGGCGACGCGATCGTCAGCGCCGGCGGCCGCGTGCTGTCTGTCACTGCCACCGGCGCGGACCTGACCGAGGCCCGCAACCGCGCGTACAAGGCCGTCGCACGCATCCGCCTGGACGGCTCCCAGCACCGTACGGACATCGCGGCGAAGGCGGCGGGCGCCTGAGCGCCGACCCCTATCCCGCCATATCCCCGGAACCCCGCAGGCCCCGGATCCGTCTTGAATCGGGGGCCTGCTGCCGTTCCAAGAACCAATTCTGACGCCCTCCGGATTTGTCGAACCGAAGTCAAGAACACGGGCCTGATCTTCGCTGTCCGTCACCCACCTCTGACCAAAGCCATTCCATCGAGTGACCGATCCCCCATCCGGCTGACGGGCACCGGGGCCCCAACTATGGTGCGGCGCAAGCGGTCCGGCACTTGGCCCACCGGCATTGCGATGTCAGTGACGGGTGCCACAGTGGGGGAGTGAGCAACGCCAGGACAGCTGGACCTGGACATCCAGGACAGCTGGGCATCCAGAACAGCGGGGGAGGGGGTGAGGTCCGGTCATGACCGGTAGCGGAATGGGTGTGGAGGCGGGCGCGCAGGCGGCGCGTTCGAGGGCTCTTGCCGTGCTGCGCATCCGCAGCAGGGCACTGGCCGTGGCCTTGCTGCCCGCGGCCGTAGCGGTCGTGCTGCTGGCCGGCGCCTCCACGAACCATCTGGTGGGACCCGGCTGGAACGTGGCCCGCTGGGTCGTGATCCCTGTCGCCGTGCTCGTGCTGCTCGCCGCCTGTGCGATAGCCCTGATCGTCGCCCGTGCGCGTCCCGCCGTGAGCCCGACGGTCCCGATCGCCGAGGAGTCGGCCCCGGATCTGTACCGCTTGGTGCGCGACCTCGCCGACCGGCTCGCCGTCCCCGCGCCCTCGGCGATAGCGCTCACCCCGGACTGCGACAGCTGGCTCGAGGACCGCACCCACCCGGCCCACGGCCCGCCCCCGTCCGAGGACCGCCACGACGAGCTGGCGGGCGCACATGCCCCGCGCCGCCGCGGCACCGCGGCCCCGGTCCTCGTCATCGGCTCCCCCTTCCTGTGGTGGATGCGGGTCGGCGAGCTGCGGGCGGTGCTCGCCCCGGTCGTCGCCGGTACGGGCCCCTCGGCGCATCCCGACATAGCCGCGGCCCGCCGCTTCGTGCGCGGTCTGGACGCCGCGGTGGCCGTCGCCTCGACACCCGGGCGCTGCCCGCTGACCCGCCTGGTGTGCGCGGGCGTCGGCCGGGTGGCCCGGCTGCTGCTGCGCAGCTGCCAGGAGCACGCGACCCAGATGGAGCGGGGCGTCGCGGCGGCCGCGTCCGAGCGTGCACAGGCTGTGGACTACGGCCTGCGGATCGTGGCCCAGGAGCAGGTGGGCCTGGCGTACGCGGGCTGGGACCGGCTGCTGACCCGTGTCGCGCTGCCCGCCTGGCGGATGGGCCGCTGGCCCTCCCGCCTTGACGTGGGAGTCGTGGCCGCCCTCACCGAGCTCTCTCGCCGCGACCGACTGGCCGAGGGGTTCGCCTCCCGGCTGGGTGAGCGGCCCGCCTGCGATCTGCTCGAAGAACCGGGGACGGTGGACGAAGCGGCCTCCCTCCTCGCCGCCCGCCTCTTCCACGGCGGCCCCGCGGCCCCCGGCCCCGACTGGGCGCCGGTGAACTGGGACGAGTACCCGGACGAGATCGTCGACCGCAAATGGCGCACCGACGCCGCCCGGCTCCACCGGGTCCTGGACACCCTGGGCGTCACCCGGACCACGGACCCGTCCGCCCCCGCTGTGGACGGCCCGACCCTGGCCAGAATCCTGGACCACCTCTCGACCCCTCGACGCGAGGCCGAAGCCAAAGCCCAAGCAGAGGGTGAAGCCCCAGCAGAGGCCGAAGCCGAAGCAAAAGCCGAACCCCCCGCAGAAACCGACACCAACGCCGATACCGACGACCCACCCCCCAACAACCCCCGCTCCGCCACCCTCGCCGCAGGTATCACCGCCGAACTCGCCCGCGAGGGAGCCACAGACGCCCCCGCCGAGCGCACCACCCCCGCCACCGCCCTCTGGGACGACGCGGCGCTCCCCCTCTTTCCGCTCCAACCCCCGCGCACCGCACGCGAGTTGCTGGCCGACCACGTCACCGCGATGGTCTGCTGTGCCGCCATGGACACCGCGGGCGCCTCCCCCGGGCTCGACTGGCTCGACGGCCCGTCCCTCATCGTCAACGGCGAGCGGGCGACCGATCTGAGCCCCCGTGTTCTCAGCCTCGTGGAGGACGGCGACGCGGCCCCCTTGCGCACCTGGCTGCGCGAATCCGGCATACGACCCGAGAAGCCCGTCCGCCTCGTGTGACGCACACGCAGGACGCAGGACGCAGGACGCACAAGCAGCGGCGTAGCGGAGCACCACATTCCACTTTCGGCCAATTCGCAACGAATAGTGACCGCATGGGTGCGCAATGTGATGTGCTGGGACCGATCGGGCCCAGGGCAAGGGCTAGTGGCACACGAGACGCGACCAGACGCGATCACGGGGGATCGAGGGGAGCGACCATGGGGTCGGAACAGATCCGCCGCTGGGAATCCGGAGCGCTGGCGCACGCCGTGACCGACCCCTTCGGTCAGGGCCCGCTCCCCTGGCTCCGCGGCGGGGAGACGTACTTCAGCGACACCGGCCAGATGATCCCCTGGTACGTGGACCCACCCCAGCCGCCGGCCGCGGACGGCCACCCGAGCGCCCATGCCGCCCACGCCACCCCCACTCTCCACGCCCCGCATGCGACCCGCACCCCCCGCGTCCCGGCCCCCCGCTCCTCCGGCGGCCCCCGTTCCGCGGACGATGTCCACCGTCAGATCAAGGGCTTCATCTCCACCGGCGCGGTCGCTCCCGGCGAGGCCGTCGACTTCCACATCACGGTCGACCCGCCGCAGGAGTTCGCCGTCGACATCTACCGCATCGGTCACTACGGCGGCGACGGCGCGGCCAAGATCACCACCAGCCCCCGTCTCCCCGGCATCGTCCAGCCCCCGCCGCTCGCGGCCGACCGTACGGTCTCCTGCCACCACTGGTGGCTGTCCTGGCGGCTGCAGATCCCGTCGTACTGGAGCATCGGAGCCTATGTCGCCGTCCTGACCACGGCCGACGGCTACCGCTCCCACATCCCCTTTACGGTCCGCGACAGCAATCCGGCCGACCTGCTGCTCCTGCTGCCCGACGTGACGTGGCAGGCGTACAACCTCTATCCGGAGGACGGCCGTACCGGCGCGAGTCTCTATCACGCCTGGGACGAACAGGGTCGGCTGCTGGGCGAGTCCGAGGCGGCGACGACGGTGTCCTTCGACCGCCCGTACGCCGGCGCGGGCCTGCCCCTCCACGTCGGCCACGCCTACGACTTCATCCGCTGGGCCGAGCGCTACGGCTACGACATCGCCTACGCCGACGCCCGTGACCTGCACGCGGGCCGGGTCGACCCCACCCGCTACCGCGGCCTGGTCTTCCCGGGGCACGACGAGTACTGGTCGCCCACCATGCGCCGTAGCGTCGAACGGGCCCGCGAGCACGGCACCTCGCTCGTCTTCCTGTCCGCCAACACCCTGTACTGGCAGGTCGAGTTGGCCCCGTCCCCGTCCGGCGTCCCCGACCGGCTGCTCACCTGCCGCAAGCGCAGGGGCCCGGGGCGGCCCGTGCTGTGGCGCGAGATCGACCGGCCGGAACAGGAGCTGGTGGGCATCCAGTACGCGGGCCGGGTCCCCGAGCCGCACCCCCTGATCGTCCGCAACGCCGGGCACTGGCTGTGGGAGGCGACCGGTGCCGGTGAGGGCGACGCGATCGAGGAGCTGGTCGCGGGCGAGGCCGACCGCTACTTCCCGCGCGCCCCGCTGCCCGAGCACGAGGAGCGCATCCTGCTCGCCCACTCGCCGTACACCGACGCCGAGGGCGCCCGGCGCCACCAGGAGACGTCCCTGTACCGCGCCCCCTCCGGCGCCCTGGTGTTCGCTTCCGGGACGTTCGCCTGGTCCCCGGCCCTGGACCGCCCCGGCCACGTCGACGAGCGGGTCCAGCGGGCCACGGCGAACCTCCTGGACCGCATCTGCAAACGTGACTGAGCTCACGTAGGCCCACGTCAGCGCCCTGAGCCCGGTCACCCCCGCCCCGACCGATCTCCGGCATAAGGGAGAATCGAGTTTCTTGGACATCACCACGGGGAGGAACCGTGTCCGGATTCGTAGAAAAGCCCGAACCGATTCAGGTTCCGGGCCTGGTGCACCTGCACACCGGCAAGGTGCGCGAGCTGTACCAGAACGAGGCCGGCGACCTCGTGATGGTCGCCAGCGACCGCATGTCCGCCTACGACTGGGTGCTGCCCACCGAGATCCCCGACAAGGGCCGCATCCTCACGCAGCTCTCCCTGTGGTGGTTCGACCAGCTCGCCGACCTGGTCCCCCACCACGTCCTGAGTACCGAGCTGCCCCCCGGCGCCCCCGCCGACTGGGCGGGGCGCACCACGGTCTGCAAGTCGCTGCAGATGGTCCCGGTCGAGTGCGTGGCCCGCGGCTATCTCACCGGCTCCGGGCTCGTCGAGTACGACGAGTCCCGCACGGTCTGCGGCCTCGCCCTTCCCGAGGGCCTGGTCGACGGCAGCGAGCTGCCCGCCCCGATCTTCACCCCGGCCACCAAGGCGGCCGTGGGCGAGCACGACGAGAACGTCTCCTACGAGGAGGTCGCGCGCCAGGTCGGCGCCGACACCGCGGCCCAGCTGCGGCAGGCCACCCTCGCCGTGTACTCCCGCGCCCGCGACATCGCCCGCGACCGCGGCATCATCCTCGCCGACACCAAGTTCGAGTTCGGCTTCGACGGCGAGGACCTGGTCATCGCGGACGAGGTCCTCACCCCGGACTCCTCCCGCTTCTGGCCGGCCGACCAGTGGGAGCCGGGGCACGCGCAGCCGTCGTACGACAAGCAGTTCGTGCGCGACTGGCTGACCTCGCCCGCCTCCGGCTGGGACCGCAAAAGCGAGCAGCCGCCGCCGCAGCTGCCGCAGGAGGTCGTGGACGCGACGCGCGCCAAGTACGTGGAGGCGTACGAGCGTCTGACGGGCACCAGCTGGTCGTGACACGGGCTCGTAAAGCGAAAGCCCCCGGCCGGGACCGGGGGCTTTTCCATGGAGCGGACGACGAGGTTCGAACTCGCGACCTCAACCTTGGCAAGGTTGCGCTCTACCAACTGAGCTACGTCCGCAGTGCGCCGTGGCGCGGAAGCAACTATACCCAACCGCGCTCGCGGGCGAGCCGCACCGCCGCGTGCCGGTTCTCCGCCCCGAGCTTGGTGGCGGCGGACGACAGATAGTTGCGTACGGTCCCCTGGGACAGCGCGGCCCGGTCGGCGATCTCCGCGACGGGCGCACCGTCGGCTGCCAGTTCCAGCACCTCGGCCTCCCGCGCGGTCAACGGGGAGTCGCCGGATGCGATGGCGTCGGCGGCCAACTCGGGGTCGACGTAACGGTTCCCGGCATGCACCGTGCGGATGATCTCCGCGAGCCGCTGCGCGCTCACCGTCTTCGGGACGAAGCCGCGCACTCCTGCCGCGAGCGCCCGCTTCAGGTGTCCGGGGCGGCCGTGACTGGTGACGATCAGCACCTGGCAGTCGGGCAGTTCGGTCCGCAGGGATGTGGCGACCTTCACACCGTCGGCGCCCGGCATCTGCAGATCCAGTACGGCCACGTCCGGCTGGTGCGCCCGTGCCATGGCCAGCGCCTCCGGCCCGCTCGCCGCCTCGGCGACGATCACGAGGTCGTCCTCCAGTGCGAGCAGGGCGGCGAGCGCACCCCGGATGAGGTGCTCGTCGTCGGCGAGCAGCAGTCGTACGTCGGCGGTCATGCCGTGACCTCTCTCACGCTCAGCGGCACTTCGGCCACCACTCGGAACACATCCCCGCCGGCCGGCCCCGCCTCCAGCGTGCCGCCCACCGCCGACAGCCGTTCGCGCAGCCCGGCCAGTCCGGACCCGCGGCCGGGCGCGAGGTCGCGGGCGCCGTTGTTCTCGACGGTCAGGGTCACGTGCCGCTCGTCGCGGGCCAGTGCAATGTCACATTGCGCGGCATCCCCGTGGCGCAGCACGTTGGTCGTGGCCTCCCGCACCACCCACCCCAGCGCCGACTGCACCTCCATGCCCAGCCCGCCGCTCTCCCCGCGCACCGCGCACTCGATCCCGGCCGCGCTCAACACCCCCTGGGCGCCGCTGAGTTCGACCGCGAGGTCGACCTCGCGGTAGCCCCGTACGACGGCCCGTACCTCGCGCTGCGACTCCTGCGCGATGCGCTGCACCTCGATCATCTGCTCCACGGCCTCGGGCCGCCCGCGCCGTGCCAGTTGCACCGCGAGTTCGCTCTTGAGCGCGATGACGGCCAGGTTGCGGCCCATCACATCGTGCAGGTCCCGCCCGAACCGCAGCCGTTCCTCGGCGACGGCGAGCCGGGCCTCGACCTCGCGGGACCGTTCCGCCTCCCACAGCACGGACAGCGTCCAGGCGCCGCACCGGCAGGCCAGCAGCGAGAACAGCGCCCCGAACACGGTCAGGACCCCGAGCATGGCGATCGGGCCCGGTGCGGGGTCGGTCCAGCCGAAGGCGAACATGAGCGCCAGGGCGAGCACGGCCGACTGCCGCAGGAACACCCGCACGGGCGTGATGAGTCCGTACAGCACCCCGAAGGGCAGCAGCGAGGCGCCCACCGCGAGCCGGACGGCGACCGGTCCGGCGCCGTCCAGCAGGGCGAGCACCAGGGTCAGCGCCAGCGCGAGCCCCAGCAGGACGGCGGCCGGGCGCAGCGCCCCGGGCGGGAGTTCGGCGCGGCCCAGATAGCGGTCGAGGACGGGCCGGGTGAGCCGGTTGGCCTCCGCGCACTGCAGCGCGCCCACCAGCAGGAGCAGCCCGCCGACGGCCAGGGGCGCGGGCTGCCGCTCCAGGGCGCCCACCAGCGGCAGCGCCAGCCAGCTCAGGGTGAAGAACCAGGTGGTGGTGTACCAGGTCAGCACGGTCTGGAACTCGACCCGTTCCGCCTTGCTCCGCTCGCCCCAGTGACGCCGCTGCCAGCCCCGAATCCGCCCGAACACCACGCTCTCCCCGTCCGTCAGCGCCGCGGTTCCCACCGGAACCACCGCCGTACAGCAAACACCGCGAGCCCGGTCCAGGCCACCGTGGTCGCGACGGCGACGAGCACCTCGTAGCCGCTGAGCTGCCCGGTCCAGCCGCCGCGGACGAGCTGGATCGCCGGGGAGAGCGGCAGGAGTTCGCAGACGCGGGCCAGCGTGTCGGGCATGACCTCCGTGGGGACGGCGATCCCTGAGCCCACCATGGACACGAGCACCAGCGGCAGCGCGGTGACCTGGGCGCTCTCCACGGTCCTGGTGAGGGTGGCGGTGACCGCGGCGAGCGCGGCGCACAGCACCAGGCCCGCCACAAGGCCGAGGACGGTCAGATACGCGGCCCGGGGCGCCCCCGCGTCCAGCAGCACCGCACAGCCGACCCCGAGCACGAGGGCCTGGGCGAAGCCGACGCTGACGGCGGGCAGTGCGGTGCCCGTGAGGATCTCGGCGTCGCCGAGCTCGCCGGTGCGCAGCCGCTTGAGGACGAGTTCCTCGCGCCGGGCGACGTAGGCGCTGACCAGGGAGGTGTAGACGGCGAAGAGGAAGGAGAAGCCGATCGCGGCCGTCAGCATCACCGTGCCGATGCTCAGTCCCTGGGCCTCGAGGTCGATGCGGTCGACGGCGGGCCGCACGCTGAACGGCAGCGCGAGCGGCACGAGCAGCGCTGTGACCAGTGCGCCCCGGTTGCGGCCGAGCAGGGTGAGTTCCGCGCGGGCCAGCGCCTTGAGGCGGCGCCCGGTGGGAGCGGGAACGAGGGCGCTCATGCCGCCACCGCCCGCTCGCGCGCGATCCCGAGGAACGCCTCCTCCAGCGAGGCCGGGCGCACATCGAGCCCGTGCAGCTCCACCCCCGCCCGCTCGGCCCACACCAGCAGCCCGGTGGCGGTCCGCTGCAGCTCCCGGGTCCGCAGCCGTACGAGGCCGCCGTCCACCTCGTGCCCGCACACCCCCAGTTCGGCGAGCGGCGGCAGATCGCCGAGGAAGTAGCCCTCGGGCAGCCGGAACGAGATCCGCGAGGGCTGGCGTGCGGTCACCTCCAGCGGGGTGCCGGTGGCCGCGACGCTCCCCTCGTGCAGAATCGCGAGCCGGTCGGCGAGGCCCTCGGCCTCCTCCAGGTAGTGCGTGGTCAGCAGCACGGTCGTGCCGCCGTCGCGCAGGGCACGCACCAACTCCCAGGTGTCCCGGCGCCCTTCGGCGTCAAGGCCGGTGGTGGGTTCGTCCAGGAACAGCACTTCGGGCCGGCCGAGCAGCGCGAGCGCCAGGTCCAGGCGGCGCCGTTCGCCCCCGGACAGCTGCTTGACCCGTACGCCGGACCTGCCCGTCAGCCCGACGAGTGCCAGCGCCTCGTCCTCGGGGCGCGCCCCGCTCACACACCCGCCCCACATGCGGGTGGTCTCCGCGACGGTCAGCTCCGAGGGGAAGCCGCCCTCCTGGAGCATCACGCCGGTCCTCGGGCGTACGGCGGCCCGCTCCTCGTAGGGGTCGTGGCCGAGGACGCGCACCCGGCCCCCGGCCGGGCGGGCGAGCCCCTCCAGCAGTTCGACGGTGGACGTCTTGCCCGCGCCATTGGTGCCCAGCAGTGCGAAGACCTCGCCGCGGCCGACGGAGAACGAGATGCCGCGCACCGCCTCGAACCCGCCCCCGTACACACGCCGCAGGTCGGTAACCTCAATCACGTGTTCGTGTTCGTTCGTGTTCATGACTTCAGCGTCCCGGCGGTCCGGGGCGGCCGGCAGTGCGCGGTGTCATCGCTCGGCATGACAAATGTCAGAAGGTGGCCGCGAACGCGCGCACACGAAAAAGACCCCGATCCGTGAGGACCGGGGCCTTACTCCCGAGCGGACGACGAGGCTCGAACTCGCGACCTCAACCTTGGCAAGGTTGCGCTCTACCAACTGAGCTACGTCCGCATTGCTTCCGACCGGCTCCCACCGATCGGCGCGAGCACCAGCCTACCTGATCCACAACAGTGGTTCGGACCGGTGGTGCAGAGCGGGTGACAGGAATTGCACACTGCGCCTTCCCCCTGGAAGGGGGATGTTCTACTACTGAACTACACCCGCAAGTACTCCGTGAGCCGGGCCTTTCGGCCTCGCCCCTCGGCGTGCTCCAGACTCTAACTGACCAGGAGGGGTGCAGCGCAAGTCGGTTCTGCCGAGGGGCCGGTGACCGGGCGTCGGGCCGGGCTCACTGGGCCGCGCTGAACGCCTCGTAGACCTTCTTGGGGATGCGGCCGCGGGCCGGGACGTCCATCTTGTTGGCCTGGGCCCAGGCGCGCACGGCGGCCGGGTCGGGAGCGACCTCCGTCTGCCGGTAGGTCTTGCCGGACTTCGACCGCTTGCGGCCGGCCTCCACGTACGGCGCGAGCGCCTTACGCAGTTTCTTGGCATTGGCTGGATTCAGGTCGATCTCGTACGACTTGCCGTCGAGTCCGAAGGCGATCGTTTCCGCCGCTTCCGAGCCGTCGATGTCGTCAAAGAGCGTGACCACGACCTTCTGCGCCACGAATATCGGTCCCTTCGTACGGCACGCTGACAATTCATTTGTACCGTGCCCGACAATGCAATGTGAAGCCCGACTAAATCTGCCCGCGTGTCCGAGCGCAATAGGTATCGGGCATGGATCTCAGATTTTCCGGTAACTTTTCGCCCGCGGACACCTCCCGTCTCCTCGTGACGGCCATCACGTAGATTCCTACAAGGTGACGCGCGTAGAAATTTTGTGCAGGTAGTCTGAAGTCGCCAGTAGGAACCTGCTCAGCACCACACACCGGGAGTGCCAGTGGCACGCGTCGTAGTCGACGTCATGCTCAAGCCGGAGATCCTCGACCCCCAGGGCCAGGCGGTGCAGCGCGCACTGCCGCGTCTGGGTTTCGACGGCATCTCCGACGTACGTCAGGGAAAGCGATTCGAACTCGAAGTTGACGGGCCGGTCGACGAGGCCGCGCTCGCCCGCATCCATGATCTTGCGGAATCCTTCCTCGCCAACACGGTGATCGAGGACTTCACCGTGAAGGTCGAGGAAGTCGCGGAGGCCGCGAAGTGACCGCTCGTATTGGCGTCGTCACTTTCCCCGGAAGCCTCGACGACCGGGACACGCAGCGCGCGATCCGTCTCGCGGGCGCCGAACCCGTCGCCCTGTGGCACAAGGACAAGAACCTCCACCAGGTCGACGCGGTCGTCCTCCCCGGCGGTTTCTCCTACGGTGACTATCTGCGGGCCGGCGCCATCTCCCGCTTCTCGCCGGTGATGGAGACGGTCATCGAGCAGGCGAAGGCCGGTCTTCCGGTCCTCGGCATCTGCAACGGTTTCCAGGTCCTGACCGAGGCCCACCTCCTGCCCGGCGGCATGCTCGGCAACGACCACCTGCACTTCATCTGCCGCGACCAGAAGCTGCGGGTGGAGAACGCGGACACCGCCTGGACGGCCGACTACAGCGCCGGCCAGGAGATCCACATCCCGCTGAAGAACATGGACGGCCGCTACGTCGCCGACCGGTACACGCTGGACGAGCTGGAGGCCGAGGGGCGGGTCGCCTTCCGCTACCTGGACTTCAACCCCAACGGCTCGCTCAACGACATCGCCGGCATCACCAACGAGGCCGGCAACGTCGTAGGCCTCATGCCGCACCCGGAGCACGCCGTCGAGCCGCTCATCGGCTCCGGCCGCACCGACGGTCTGCCGTTCTTCACCTCGATCCTCAAGAAGCTGGTCACCGCATGAGCAGGACGCCTCTGGACACGGTCGAGCACGCGGCCGCGACCCCCGACGTCGAGCTGCCCTGGGCCGAACTCGGCCTGAAGAAGGACGAGTACGAGCGGATCCTGGAGATCCTCGGCCGCCGGCCCACCGGCGCCGAGCTCGCCATGTACTCCGTCATGTGGTCCGAGCACTGCTCGTACAAGTCCTCCAAGGTGCATCTGCGCCAGTTCGGCGAGAAGGCCCCGCAGTCCGACGCGCTGCTCGTCGGCATCGGCGAGAACGCGGGCGTGGTCGACGTCGGCCAGGGCTACGCGGTCACCTTCAAGGTCGAGTCCCACAACCACCCCTCCTACGTGGAGCCCTACCAGGGTGCGGCCACGGGTGTCGGCGGCATCGTCCGCGACATCATCGCGATGGGCGCGCGCCCGGTCGCGGTCGTCGACCCGCTGCGCTTCGGCGCGGCCGACCACCCCGACACCAAGCGCGTCCTGCCCGGCGTCGTCGCCGGCATCGGCGGCTACGGCAACTGCCTGGGCCTGCCCAACATCGGCGGCGAGGTCGTCTTCGACGCCTGCTACCAGGGCAACCCGCTGGTCAACGCCGGTGCCATCGGCGTCATGCGGCACGAGGACATCCACCTCGCGAAGGCGTCCGGCTCCGGCAACAAGGTCATCCTCTACGGCGCCCGCACCGGCGGCGACGGCATCGGCGGCGCCTCCATCCTGGCCTCCGAGACCTTCGACGACGCCAAGCCCTCCAAGCGCCCCGCCGTCCAGGTCGGCGACCCCTTCCAGGAGAAGCTCCTCATCGAGTGCACCCTGGAGGCGTTCAAGGAGAAGCTGGTCGTCGGCATCCAGGACCTCGGCGCGGCCGGTCTGTCCTGCGCCACGTCCGAGCTGGCCTCCAACGGCTCCGGCGGCATGCGCGTCACCCTGGACGACGTCCCCCTGCGCGACTCCACCCTCTCGCCCGAGGAAATCCTCATGAGCGAGTCGCAGGAAAGGATGTGCGCGGTCGTCGAGCCGGAGAAGGTCGACCGCTTCCTCGAGATCTGCGACAAGTGGGACGTCATCGCCACCGTCATCGGCGAAGTGACCGACGGCGACCGCCTGGAGATCTACTGGCACGGCGGCAAGATCGTCGACGTCGACCCGCGCACGGTCGCCCACGAGGGCCCGGTCTACGAGCGCCCCCTGGCGCGCCCCGACTGGCAGGACGCCCTGCAGGCGGACGACGCGAACAAGCTCGCGCGGCCCGCCTCCTCCGAGGAGCTGCGGGCGCAGGTCCTGCAGCTGGTGGGCTCGCCCAACCAGGCCTCCAAGAAGTGGATCACCTCGCAGTACGACCACTTCGTGCAGGGCAACACCGTCCTCGCGCAGCCCGAGGACTCCGGCATGATCCGCATCGACGAGGAGTCCGGCCTCGGTGTCGCCATCGCGACCGACGGCAACGGCCGCTACGCCAAGCTCGACCCGTACGCGGGCGCGCAGCTGGCCCTCGCCGAGGCGTACCGGAACGTGGCGACGACCGGCGCCAAGCCCCTCGCCGTCTCCGACTGCCTGAACTTCGGCTCGCCCGAGGACCCGGCGGTGATGTGGCAGTTCGCGGAGGCCATCCGCGGACTGGCCGACGGCTGTCAGCAGCTGGGCACGCCGGTGACCGGCGGCAACGTCTCGCTGTACAACCAGACCGGTGAGGCCGCCATCCACCCGACCCCGGTCGTGGCGGTCCTCGGCGTCATCGACGACGTCACCCGGCGCACGCCCGTCGCCTTCCAGGAGGAGGGCCAGCTGCTCTACCTCCTCGGCGACACCCGCGAGGAGTTCAGCGGCTCGGCCTGGTCGCAGGTCGTCCACGACCATCTCGGTGGCCTGCCGCCCAAGGTCGACCTGGAGCGGGAGCGGCTGCTCGGCGAGATCCTGATCTCCGCCTCCCGCGACGGCATGATCGACTCGGCGCACGACCTGTCCGACGGCGGTCTGATCCAGGCGGTCGTGGAGTCGGCACTGCTCGGCGGCAAGGGCGCGCGACTGGTCGTACCCGACGGGCTGGACGCGTTCACCCTGCTGTTCTCCGAGTCGGCGGGGCGCGCCGTCGTCGCCGTGCCGCGCTCGGAGGAGGTCCGCTTCAACGACATGTGCGGTGCGCGGGGCCTGCCGGTCACCCGCATCGGTGTCGTGGACGGCGACACGGTCGAGCTCCAGGGCGAGTTCGAGCTGTCGCTGCAGGAGCTGCGCGAGGCACACGAGGGCACCATCGAGGCGCTGCTCGCCTAGGCGGTCCGCAGGACGACGAAGGCCCCGCCCGTTCCGCACGGGCAGGGCCTTCGGCCTGTTCTCATACGGCCACCGGCTGCTTCGCCGGCTCCGGGGCGGCCGTCCCGGGGCGGGACCTGGGCAGCCTGAGCGCCATCAGCGCGGCCACCGCCATCAGGGCGGCGCCGCACCAGAACACCACGTTCGTCGCGTCGACGTAGGCCTGCACGCCCGCCGTGCGTGCGTCGCCGGTCAGCCGGGCGAGCGCGCTCACATCGCCGCCGGGGCCGTCGGCCGCGTACAGGCGGGTCAGGACGGTGCCGAACATGGCGGTGCCCAGGGCGTTGCCGAGGGCCTGGAAGTAGCGGACGGAGGTCGTGGCGACGCCGAGCTGCGGGCGCGGCGCGGAGTCCTGGACGAGCAGGATCAGCTGGCCGAGCAGCTGCCCGAACCCGGCCCCGACCAGCAGGAGTTCACCGCGGATCAGCCACAGCGAGGTCTCCGGGCCGGTCGTGGCGGCGAGCAGGACGAACGCGAGGGCGGCGGTGACCGTGCCGCTGATGGTGAAGGTCCGTGCCGTCCAGCCGCGGGCGCCCAGCGGGCCGGCCAGCAGCCCGGTCGCCGACAGGCCCACGGCCATCGGGATCAGATACAGGCCCGCGGAGGAGCTGCTGATGCCGCGGGCCAGCTGCAGGTAGACCAGCACGTAGTAGATGGCGCCCGTCATCGCGGCCCCCATGATCGCCTGGACGGCGAAGCCGAGCCGCAGCTCACGGATGCGGAACAGGCCGAGCGGCAGGACGGGTTCGGCGGCCCTGAGCTGGCGCCACACGAACAGGGCGAGTGCGATGACGGTCGTGGCCGCGAGGCCGAGGACGACCGGTGACGTCCAGGCGTACTTCTTGCCGCCCCAGTCGGTGACCAGGAGCAGCGCGCTGGAGAACGCGGCGGCGAGCACGGCGCCGCTGTAGTCGAGCGGGCGCCGTTCGTGCTGCTCGGGGAGCTTCAGCGCGAGCGCGGAGGCGACGAGGACGACGAGGCCGACGGGCAGGTTGACGTAGAAGATCCAGCGCCAGCCGGCGTGGTCGGCGAGTACGCCGCCGAGCCAGGGGCCGATGGCCATGGCGCCGCCGGCGACGAGCCCGCCGGCGTTGGTGCCGGAGTTCTTCTCGCCCGGGGTCCGCAGGTGGGCGATGACGACCATCGTCACGCTCATCAGGCCGCCGCCGCCCAGGCCCTGCAGTGCGCGGGCCGCGATCAGCTCGGTCATCGACTGGGCGGCGCCGCACAGCGCGGAGCCGAGCAGGAAGGTGGCGATCGCGCCGGTGAAGACCCGCTTGGGGCCGGCGACGTCGCACAGCTTGCCGTACAGCGGCAGCAGCGCGGCCGAGGCCAGGGCGTAGGCGCTGATCAGCCAGGGGATCTTGTCGATTCCGTGGGCGGGGTCGAGGTCGTGGGCGATCGGGACGGTGGCCGCGGACACGATCTGCAGGTCCAGGACCGCCAGGACGATGGTGAGCAGGCAGACGAAAAGGCCGACTTTGCGTTGGGTCTCGGTCATGGGAACCACCATGCCCAATGTTTGTGTACCGAGTCAATGTTTTATCCGGGATTAAAAATCGCCTTGGTACAGTGCTGGCATGACGGCCGAGACGATGGGACTGCGCGAGCGCAAGAAGCGGCAGACGGCGATGCGGATCTGGCAGGTCGCGGTCGAGCTGTTCACCGAGCGCGGCTTCGACAACGTCTCCGTGCAGGAGGTCGCCGACGCCGCCGAGGTCTCGAAGATGACCGTCTTCAACTACTTCGGCACCAAGGAGGACCTGGTCTTCCGGCCCATGGAGGAGCACTTCCAGGACGCGGCCCGCGCGGTGCGCGAGCGGGAGCCGGGGGAGAGCGCGGTACAGGCCGTACGCCGCCAGTTCCTGAGCATGATCGAGACCCGCGACCCCTCGATCGGCCTGCACAGTGAACCCTTCGCCCGCCAGGTGCGTCAACTCGTCGCCGACACACCGGTGTTGATGGAACGGGCCTTCCTCTCCGCCCAGCAGGGCACCCGCGACCTGGCCGCCCTGCTCGCCGAGGAAACAGGCGACCTGATGCTCGCGACGGTGGCCGCCGCGATGCTCAGCGCCGCCCGCAACGCCCTCGTCGAGGAGCACCACCGCCGCATCACCGCGGGCGAACCCGTCGACACGGTCGCCGCCGACGCCACCGCCCGCGCGGAGCAGGCCTTCGCACTCGTGGAGCAGGGCCTCGGCACCTACGCGCGCAAGGCCGGGATCTAGGCTCACCGCCATGCCCCCGGCCAAAAAACGCGCCCGCACGTACGACTCCGTCAAGATCCGTGCCGCCGTGAGCGCGCAGTTCGGGCATCTGCGCGATGCCGTGCGCACCCTCGGCCCCGAACAGCTGGCCGCGCCCACGCGGCTGGGCGAGTGGACCGTACGGGACCTGATCGCGCACACCGGCATGGCACTCGGTGCCGTCAGCCGGTTCCTGGAGCTGCCGGAGCCGCCCCGGCAGCAGGTCACGGCCCTCGACTGGCCGTTCGCGACCGCCGGCAACGCGGCCGGGATCGACGACATGAGCCGCCGGCTCGCCGGCGACAACCCCGATCCCGACGCCTACCTCGCCGCCGTCGAGAGCCGCTTCAGCGCCGACCTCGCCGCACACCCCGGCGCCCGCCTGCTCGCCACCAACACCGGCCCCATGCCGCTCTCCGACTACCTGGTCACCCGCACCGTCGAACTGATCGTCCACACCGACGACCTCAACGACGCCGTCCCCGGCCTCGAAGTGCCCTACGAGCGCCAGGCCCTCGCCGCCTGCACCCGGCTGCTCGCCGACGCCCTCGCCGCCAAGGCGCCCGGCGGCGCGACCGAGGTGCGGATCCCGCCGTACGCCGTGGTGCAGTGCATCGAGGGGCCCCGGCACACCCGCGGCACCCCGCCCAACGTCGTCGAGACCGACCCGCTGACCTGGATCCGGCTCGCCACCGGGCGCGTGACCTGGGCGGAAGCGGTCGAGCGGGCCCGGGTCGGCGCGAGCGGCGAGCGGGCCGACCTGAGCGGGCTGCTGCCGCTGATGGGGTGAAGCGGGGAACCGGCCTCCGGTCCCTCCCGTCCCACCGGTATGGACAAACAGCGACTCACCCTCGCCGTCCTGACCGTGCTTCCGTTCGTCATGGCGTGCGGCAGCGACACAGCCGGCGACCCGGCCGGCGCCTCCGCCGCCTCCGAGGTGGCGGGCGTCCACTGGAAGGTCGACAGCGTCACCGTGGACGGCACCACCCGGCACGCCCCCGCCGGCGCCGACGCCGACCTGCGCATCGGCAAGAACGGCACCGCCGAGGGCAGCTACGGCTGCAACGAGTTCGGCGCGAAGGCCGCCCTCACCGGCCACCACGTCAAGCTGACGCACGCCCGGCAGACCCTGATGGCCTGCGAACCCGCGCGCATGGCCTTCGAGCGCGCCTTCTCGCACACCCTCGTCGACCACACGCTCACGGCCGACCTCAAGGGGAACAAGCTGACGCTCACCACCCACGACGGCGACCGCATCCACCTCACCAAGGAGCAGGACACCCCGCTGTACGGGACGAAGTGGACGATCACCTCGCTCGGCCGGGACGGCACCGCGGCGAGCCTGCCGCCGCAGGCCAAGGGCTCCGCATACCTCACCTTCGACAAGAAATCGGGCAAGGTGACGGGCCGCCTGGGATGCAATCACGTCACCGCGAAAGCCACCGTCCGCGACGGCCGGATCACGCTGGGCCCCGCCTCCACCACCCGAATGATGTGCGACGCCTCACTCATGCACACCGAGAAGAGCCTCCTGCGCCTCTTCGACGGCACGGCCACCTATCGCGTGGATCACCGCACCCTCACCCTGACCAGCGAAAACGGAGAAAGCGCCGAAGCCGTCGCCGGACGGTGATCCACTGCCGGCGCCCATCCCCAATTCGGACCAGTGGTCGATCTCGCCTACACTCGGTGCCGTGCCACGTGGTGACGGTCGACTCAATCATGATCTGCTCCCCGGTGAGAAAGGCCCCCAGGACGCCTGCGGCGTCTTCGGAGTCTGGGCTCCGGGCGAAGAGGTCGCCAAGCTCACTTACTTCGGGCTCTACGCCCTCCAGCATCGGGGCCAGGAATCCGCGGGAATCGCGGTCAGCAACGGCTCCCAGATCCTCGTCTTCAAGGACATGGGCCTCGTCTCCCAGGTCTTCGACGAGACCTCGCTCGGTTCGCTCCAGGGTCATATCGCGGTCGGTCACGCCCGCTACTCGACCACCGGCGCCTCCGTGTGGGAGAACGCGCAGCCGACGTTCCGTGCCACCGGGCACGGCTCCATCGCGCTCGGCCACAACGGCAACCTGGTCAACACCGCCCAGCTCGCCGAGATGGTCGCCGACCTCCCGAAGAAGGAGGGCGGCCGCACCCCGCGCGTCGCGGCCACCAACGACACCGACCTGCTGACGGCCCTGCTCGCCGCCCAGGAGGACGACAGCGGCAACCCGCTGACCATCGAGGAGGCCGCCCACACGGTCCTCCCGCAGGTCAAGGGCGCCTTCAGCCTCGTCTTCATGGACGAGCACACGCTTTACGCCGCCCGCGACCCGCAGGGCATCCGCCCGCTGGTCCTCGGCCGCCTGGAGCGCGGCTGGGTCGTCGCCTCCGAGTCCGCCGCCCTCGACATCTGCGGCGCCTCCTTCGTCCGCGAGATCGAGCCGGGCGAGTTCGTCGCCATCGACGAGAACGGCCTGCGCACCTCACGATTCGCGGATGCGAAGCCCAAGGGCTGTGTCTTCGAGTACGTGTACCTGGCCCGCCCCGACACCGACATCGCCGGCCGGAACGTCTACCTCTCCCGCGTGGAGATGGGCCGCAAGCTCGCGAAGGAAGCCCCGGTCGACGCCGACCTGGTCATAGCGACCCCCGAGTCCGGCACCCCCGCGGCCGTCGGCTACGCGGAAGCCTCCGGCATCCCGTTCGGCAACGGTCTGGTCAAGAACGCCTACGTCGGCCGGACCTTCATCCAGCCTTCACAGACCATCCGCCAACTCGGCATCCGACTGAAGCTGAACCCCCTCAAGGAAGTCATCAAGGGCAAGCGGCTCGTCGTCGTCGACGACTCCATCGTGCGCGGCAACACCCAGCGCGCCCTGGTCCGGATGCTTCGCGAGGCGGGCGCCGCCGAGGTCCACATCCGGATCTCGTCCCCGCCCGTGAAGTGGCCCTGCTTCTTCGGCATCGACTTCGCCACCCGCGCCGAGCTGATCGCCAACGGCATGACCATCGACGAGATCGGCACCTCGCTGGGCGCCGACTCCCTGGCCTACATCTCCATCGACGGCATGATCGAGGCGACCACGATCGCCAAGCCGAACCTCTGCCGCGCCTGCTTCGACGGCGAGTACCCGATGGATCTCCCGGACCCCGAACTGCTCGGCAAGCAGCTCCTGGAGACCGAACTGGCGGCCGGTCCGGCAGCCACGGCCGCGGCCGACGCGATCCGTCGCCCGTAACGCCCGTCCCACCTGCAGTACGACACGAAAGTTCTCACCAGCCATGTCTGAGACAACCGGTGCCAGCTACGCAGCCGCGGGCGTCGACATCGAAGCGGGCGACCGCGCCGTCGAACTCATGAAGGAGTGGGTGAAGAAGACGCAGCGCCCCGAGGTCCTCGGCGGCCTCGGCGGCTTCGCCGGCCTCTTCGACGCCTCCGCCCTCAAGCGCTACGAGCGCCCCCTGCTCGCCTCCGCCACCGACGGCGTAGGCACCAAGGTCGACATCGCCCGGCAGCTGGGCGTGTACGACAGCATCGGCCACGACCTGGTCGCCATGGTCATGGACGACATCGTGGTGTGCGGCGCCGAGCCGCTGTTCATGACCGACTACATCTGCGTCGGCAAGGTCCACCCCGAGCGGGTCGCCGCCATCGTCAAGGGCATCGCCGAGGGCTGCGTACTGGCCGGCTGCGCCCTCGTGGGCGGCGAGACGGCCGAGCACCCGGGCCTGCTGGGCGCGGACGACTTCGACGTCGCCGGCGCCGGAACGGGCGTCGTGGAGGCCGACCGGCTGCTCGGCCCGGATCGCATCCGTACGGGTGACACCGTGATCGCCATGGCCGCGTCCGGGCTTCACTCGAACGGGTACTCACTCGTGCGGCACGTCCTGCTGAACCAGGGCGGGCTCTCCCTCGACGCGCGCATCGAGGAGTTCGGCCGCACCCTCGGCGAGGAACTGCTGGAGCCCACCAAGATCTACTCGCTGGACTGCCTGGCCCTGACCGGCACCACCGAGGTGCACGCCTTCTCGCACATCACGGGCGGCGGCCTGGCCGCCAACCTGGCGCGGGTGATCCCCGACGACCTGCACGCGATCGTCGACCGCTCCACCTGGACCCCGGCTCCGGTCTTCGACCTTGTCGGCCGGACCGGTCAGGTCGAGGGCCTGGAGCTGGAGAAGACCCTCAACATGGGCGTCGGCATGATCGCGATCGTGCCGCAGGAGTCGACGGACGTGGCCCTGGCGACGCTGGCCGACCGTGGGGTCGAGGCCTGGGTCGCCGGAGAGATCACCGACCGCGGCGAGCACACCACCGGCGCCGCCCTGGTCGGCACGTACGCACAGCAGTAACGCCGCGGGCCGGCAGTTGCGAAAGCAGCGCAAAACCCGGTCCGGTGGTGTGGACCACCACGGACCGGGTCGAGCGCAGCTGGATCGTCAAGCGCCGCGGCGTTGCGACGCGGGACCGGACTCGTCGTCCTCGTCCTCGTCGTCGTTATAGAGATCCGCGTACTGGGCGTACGGGTCGTCTTCGTCGTCGTCCTCGAACGGCTCGCCGTTCGGCGGCTGGCTCGAAGTCGAAGCGCCCAGCTCGCTGGCCAGACGCGACAGGTCAGTCCCGCCGCTGTTGTACTTCAGCTGGCGGGCGACCTTCGTCTGCTTGGCCTTGGCCCGGCCGCGCCCCATGGCTCGACCCCCTCGGTGACGGGGCTCGACGGCCCCAGAGTCTTGACACGCGTTCATGATCTGGAACGGACTCTCGAAGGAGAGACCGGTCCGTAGGGCTTCCACGGTACCTGAGCCCACGCCCATACGGTACGTCGCCCGCAGCACGGGCCCGGCCACAGGACCCTCGGGGCGCCCTGTCCCCGCTGGTCAACCGCGATTTTAACCACTTCTGAGCGGGCGACCCGCCGACGAACGTGAGAGTTCTCTCTAAGTGTGCGCCGACGGGTACCGGTCAAACCTTCCGGAGGTCAGCGACCCTGCCCCGCGGCCGCCTCGTGCATCCGCTGCTCGGCGATCCGGTCGGCCGCGGCGGCCGGCGGAATCCCGTCCTCCTTCGCACGTGCGAATATGGCGAGCGTGGTGTCGAAGATCTTCGCCGCCTTCGCCCTGCACCGGTCGAAGTCGAAGCCGTGCAGCTCGTCGGCGACCTGGATGACACCGCCGGCGTTCACCACGTAGTCCGGCGCGTAGAGGATCCCGCGGTCGGCGAGGTCCTTCTCCACGCCCGGGTGGGCGAGCTGGTTGTTGGCGGCGCCGCAGACCACCTTGGCGGTGAGCACCGGCACGGTGTCGTCGTTCAGGGCCCCGCCCAGCGCGCAGGGCGCGTAGATGTCGAGGTCCTGGACGCGGATCAGGGTCGCGGTGTCGGCAACCGCCGACACCCCCTCCGGGTGGGCGGCGACGATGCGGCCCACGGCCTCCTCGCGCACGTCCGTGACGACGACCTCGGCGCCCTCGGAGCGCAGGTGCTCCACCAGATGCCGGCCGACCTTGCCGACGCCCGCGATGCCGACCTTGCGGCCGCGCAGCGACGGGTCGCCCCACAAGTGCTGGGCACTGGCCCGCATGCCCTGGTAGACGCCGAAGGCGGTCAGCACGGACGAGTCGCCCGCGCCGCCGTTCTCGGGGGAGCGGCCGGTCGTCCAGCGGCACTCACGGGCCACGACGTCCATGTCGGCGACATACGTGCCGACATCGCACGCGGTGACGTAGCGGCCGCCGAGCGAGGCGACGAACCGGCCGTAGGCGAGCAGCAGCTCCTCGGTCTTGTCCCGCTCCGGGTCTCCGATGATCACGGCCTTGCCGCCGCCGTGGTCGAGACCGGCCATGGCGTTCTTGTACGACATCCCGCGCGCGAGGTTGAGGGCGTCGGCGACTGCGTCGGCCTCGCTCGCGTACGGGTAGAAGCGTGTACCGCCCAGGGCCGGGCCCAGAGCGGTGTTGTGGATGGCGATGACGGCCTTGAGGCCACTGGCGCGGTCCTGGCAGAGCACGACTTGCTCATGTCCGCCCTGGTCCGAGTGGAACAGGGTGTGCAGTACATCAGCAGGCGCGCCGGTTACGTCGGTCACTGTGGTGACTCCTGAGTACATAGCGGCGGGTTGGAGACCAGCTCCCGTGTGGGTGGCGGGGGCTGTGAGGACGAGATTAGAGCCTGTGAGCCCCGCCATCCGCGCAGTGCTCAGGATCACCTACCGGCGATGGGCGTCCGTGCGACGATTTGCATGGATTTCCCGCGTGTTCGTCAGCGGGCCTTGCAGGTTTTCCCGGTGGTGGGCGGGGGAGGGAGCAGGCGTGCCCAAGGTGTCCTCGGTGATCGTCCCGTATGCGACGTACTTGCGCGTGTACGAACCACTGGCCGCCTTCCCCGAACCGGAGCGCGGCCACTGGGCGCGCTACGCCCGGCGCCCCGACCGGCCCTCGTACCAGGACGAACTGCGCCGCTCCCTGGCCGACTTGCTGCCCACCCCGCCGATCCCCGTGCCCGTGCACGAGAGCAGCGACGCCTTCGTCGTCGAGGTGGACGGCGTGGTGTGCGTCTGCCCCTGGCGCACCCGGCTGCGCGGCTGGCTGGCGCTGCAGGAACTGCCCGAGGAACTGCCCAAGCCGGTCCTGGAGGCCGTCCTGCCGGCGGTCGTACGGCGCCAGGCCACCCAGGACTACGAGCGCTGGCTGACCCGCAACCCCGACGCCCGCCCCTGGATCCGCACCTCCACCTGGCAGGTGCCGCTGCACTGGTTCGTACTCGTCTCCGACGAGGAACGGCGCTTCGACAAGGGCTCCGGCGAGATCCCCCCGATGCTGCGCTACCGCACACCGATGGTGCAGGCCCGGCGGCGCGTGGCGCGGGCCCTGCGCGCCCTGAAGGACGGTATCGACGAGGGGCCGCTGATCGACGGCCTGGTGGACGTGGGGCGCTGGCTGGAGGAGTTCCATCCGCGCTCGCTGGTGGAGCTGGACTACGGCGGCCTGGTGCACACGCTGCCCGCCGGCGAGCTCGAGGACGACCACTCGGCGGCCGACGTGGCCGAGGGCATCGAGGCGCTGCGGCTGGGCGACGGACCGGCCGCGGGGGCGGCGTACGCGCGGCTGGTGGAGCGCTGGCGCTCCGTCAGGGACCGTCGCTCAGCGAACTGACGTTTGACGTACCGCTCGTTTTGGGGTTTTGTCCTGGCACCGAAGTGTGCGCCGTGCTCGACGAGAACGGCGGACATTGCCTCCCCGGCATGGGACGTAGGTCACGATCCGGGCGTTCGTCCCAAGTGACGCTCAATCACAGCCAAGCGTGATGGACCGCACGTACGAGGCTCTTGCGTCTCTTGCCCCTCCTCATGCCAAAATAGGACAAGGAGTCCGGGGAGGACTCCGCCCGCATTGCACGCTTTGGGGGGTCTCGTGACTCCTGATCGTCCTGTGACTGATCGTCACAGTGGCGTGACTGTCCGCTATGGCATGGTCCATCGGCTTCCGTCGCTGATGAACAACTGGAGGGGCAATTCCATCGGTTTGGCCGACGCGGCTGGACAGATGGTGTAGTTGTAGTGCCGAGGACAAGCCGTTCGTCCTATAACCGACTCGACTCGCGTCCGCCATTTCGGGCAACGCGGGTCAAGGTGCAGAATTTAGAGGAAAGAACCGAGAAGGTTCGGTTCTCCCGAGGAGGCCGCTCATGACCGCTCGCACCCCTGATGCCGAGCCGCTGCTGACCCCGGCTGAGGTCGCCACGATGTTCCGCGTCGACCCCAAGACGGTCACGCGGTGGGCGAAGGCCGGCAAGCTCACTTCGATCCGTACGCTCGGCGGGCACCGCCGCTACCGCGAGGCGGAGGTGCGCGCCTTGCTGGCGGGCATCCCGCAGCAGCGCAGCGAGGCCTGAACAACTCCATAACCGGGCAAAACGGCAGGTCCCCCAACGTGCCGCAGCGCCCGAAACCCTAGCTCCAAGCGACGCGGGGTCTGCCCCAACAGGCTCCACGCCCACATCCCTCAGAGCTTTCGAGCACATGACAGGGTGCGTCGTCGATCGCGCTGGACTCCGCCGAGTCCAGCGCGATCTTTTTTGTGCGTCTGACGTGCCAAAACCACCGCCCTGTGAGCGGCCTTGTCGGAGTCTGGGGAGGGCTGTCGGATCTCCTGTGAGCAGCCCCTGAACGGGGGCCACGACACGCCTCCCGCACAGTGCAATTGCACATATTAAATTGACCAGTTGTAGGCAGGGTGTAAGTACCGCACTCTCAGAAACTCATGCGGTGACTCCCGTCACATGACAGAGTCCTTGTCGCTCCCGCCACAAGTGCGCTAAAGGAAGCCTGCGCTCCACGCCCCCGCGACGACACGGGCGTTGACACCCGGCCGACACTCACGCGCCTGCCGGACTCTCGTCCTCCACCCCGTCTTCCGGGGCCTCGGCAAGCTCCGCAGGCCTCTGCGCGGCGTCCAGCGCCAGCCGCAGCAGGTGATGGCATATCGGGCAGTGACGAGTCAGATGGCCGTACGACGAAGCAGCCGACAGATGCGCCCGAAGCAGAGCCCGAGTCTCGTGCCTGACCGTCGCCGTCATGCCCCACCTCCACGGGCCGCCCGGGGAAGTGGCCCTGTCTTCTGGGTACCTACGGAACTTGACGCCGTCAAGACGGCCCGAACCCCACGAGGACGCTGACGGGACGTGGGGGGCTGGAGGGCCGCGAGACACGAAGAAGGGGGCGCACCCCCTGCGGGGTGCGGGAGGCAGACACGAAGAAGGGCCCGCACGCTTGCGGATGCGGGCCCGGCTGGTTGTTGCGGTCCTGACGGGATGTGCTGTGTTCGATTGCGGCTCCGCCGCGGGCGCGGCCTCCGCGGTGGTGGGGCGGCGAGGGGGCGCAGGTGCGGGATGCGAGTTGGGCCCGCACGCTTGCGGATGCGGGCCCGGCTGGTTGTTGCGGTCCTGACGGGATGTGCTGTGTTCGATTGCGGCTCCGCCGCGGGCGCGGCCTCCGCGGTGGTGGGGCGGCGAGGGGGCGCAGGTGCGGGATGCGAGTTGGGCCCGCACGCTTGCGGATGCGGGCCCGGCTGGTTGTTGCGGTCCTGACGGGATGTGCGGTGTTCGATTGCGGCTCCGCCGCGGGCGCGGCCTCCGCGGTGGTGGAGCGGCGAGGGGGCGCAGGTGCGGGATGCGAGTTGGGCCCGCACCCTTGCGGATGCGGGCCCAACTCATTGCTGCGGTCCTGACGGGATTTGAACCCGCGGCCTCCACCTTGACAGGGTGGCGAGCACTCCAAACTGCTCCACAGGACCAGGTTTCGCAGGGCGAATGGTGCGTTGCGCTGCGAGAAGAGACTGTACAGGAGGGTGAGCGCCTGGTCGAACTCACCCCCGGTGCACAGGCGGTTACGGAACGGCCGCGTCGATCGCCTTCACGATCCGCTTGTCCGAGACCGGGTACGCCGTCCCGAGCGCATGCGCGAAATAACTGACCCGCAGCTCCTCGATCATCCACCGGATGTCCAGCACCGCAGCCGGCACCGGACGCCCCTTCGGAAGCTGCTCCAACAGCCACGCGTACTCGTCCTGCATCTCATGGACCTTCTCCATGCGCGTGGTGTCCCGCTGAACGTTCGTCGGCATCTGCTGCAGCCGCCGATCCGCCGCAACCAGATAACGCATCAGATCACCCAGCCGACCCAACCCCGAAGCCGTCACAAAACCCGGCCTCACAAGCGCGTCCAACTGCCCCCGCACATCCTGAAGATTCGCCAGCAGCACAGGACTGCGTACGGACTTCAAACGGCGCTCACAAGCCTGCCAGGCCGCCAGAACCTGCTGCACCTGACCCACCGCCCGCACCGTCGTGTCCACGATCTCCGCGCGCACCTTGTCGTACAGCTTCCGGAACGACTCCTCGTCCCACACCGGCCCCCCGAACTCCCCGATCAACCGATCCGCCGCCGCCATCGCACAGTCGTCGAACAGAGCCTGGATCGACCCATGAGGGTTCGCGGACAACGCGAGCTTCTGCGCATTCGACAGCTTCTCGGAAGCGAACTTCGCAGGATTCACCGGGATGTTCCGCAGAATCAGCCGACGCGTCCCCTTCCACATCGCCTCCGCCTGCTCCGCCTCCGTGTCGAAGAGACGTACGGAAACCGTGTCACCGTCGTCCACCAGCGCCGGATACGCCTTCACCGGCTGCCCAGCCCGACGCGTCTCGAAAACCCGGGTGAGCGAGCCGATCGACCAGTCCGTCAGCCCCCGACGCTCCAACGACTCACCCCCCTCACGCGACGCAGACGCCGCAGCAGCCTGCGAAAGAGCCTTCCGCGCCTTCGGCTTCAAACTCAGCTTCAGCGCCTCCAGATCCTTGTCCTCCGCCAGCTTCCTGCGCCGCTCGTCGACAATGCGGAAAGTGATACGCAGATGCTCCGGCACCCTCGCCCAGTCGAAGTCCTCCGCCTCGAACGGCACACCGACCATGCGCCTGAGCTCCCGCGCCATCGTGACCGTCAACGGCTCCTGAAGCGGCGAAGCCGTGGCCAGAAAACGCTTGGCGAAATTCGGCGCCGGCACATAGTTGCGGCGGATCGGCTTGGGGAGCGAGCGGATCAGCTCCGTCACCAACTCCTCCCGCAGACCCGGGATCTGCCAGTCGAAACCCTCATCCGTCACCTGGTTCAGCACCTGCAGCGGGACATGAACAGTCACACCGTCCGCATCCGCACCCGGCTCGAACTGGTACGTCACCCGGAACTTTAACTGCCCCTGCCGCCACGAGTCCGGATAGTCCGCCTTCGTGACCGCCTCCGCCGACTCCCGGATGAGCATCTCCCGCTCGAAATCCAGGAACTCCGGCTCCTCATGCCGCTTGTGCTTCCACCAGGAATCGAAGTGCGCCCCGGACACCACGTGTTCGGGCACTCGGGCATCGTAGAAATCGAAGAGCGTGTCGTCGTCGACGACGATGTCCCGGCGCCGCGCCCGGTGCTCCAACTCCTCCACCTCGCTGAGGAGTTTCCGGTTGTCCGCGAAGAACTTGTGATGCGTACGCCAGTCACCCTCGACGAGCGCATTGCGGATGAACAGCTCCCGGCTGACCTCCGCATCGACACGGCCGTAGTTGACCTTCCGCTGCGCGATGATCGGCACGCCGTACAGCGTCACCTTCTCGAACGCCATCACCGCCGCCTGATCCTTCTCCCAATGCGGCTCGCTGTACGTACGCTTCAACAGATGCCCGGCCAGCGGCTCCACCCACTCCGGCTCGATCCTCGCGTTGACGCGAGCCCACAGGCGCGACGTCTCCACCAGCTCCGCCGACATCACGAACCGCGGCGGCTTCCTGAACAGAGCCGAACCCGGGAAAATCGCGAACTTGGCGTTCCGGGCCCCCAGATACTCGTTCTTCGCGCCGTCCTTCACATCCTTCATGCCCACATGCGACAGCAGACCGGCGAGGAGAGAGACGTGGACGCGATCACCCGGGGCGTCCTCCTCATTGAGGTGGATGCCCATCTGCTTGGCGACAGTGCGCAGTTGGGAGTAAATGTCCTGCCACTCGCGGATACGCAGGAAATTGAGGTACTCCTGCTTGCACATCCGCCGGAACGAACTCGAGCCCCGCTCCTTCTGCTGCTCCCTGATGTACCGCCACAGGTTGAGATAGGCGAGGAAGTCGCTGGTCTCATCCTTGAAACGAGCGTGCTGCTGGTCGGCCTGCGCCTGCTTGTCCGCCGGGCGCTCACGCGGATCCTGAATGGACAGCGCGGCGGCTATGACCATGACCTCACGGACACAACCGTTCTTGTCCGCCTCCAGAACCATCCGCGCCAGCCGCGGATCGACAGGCAACTGCGCGAGCTTACGGCCCGTCTGCGTCAACCGCTTGCGCACATCCTTCTCAGCCGGATCCAACGCACCCAGCTCCTGCAACAACTGCACGCCGTCACGGATATTGCGGTGGTCCGGCGGATCGATGAAGGGGAACTTCTCGATGTCACCGAGACCGGCCGCCGTCATCTGCAGAATGACGGAGGCCAGGTTGGTGCGCAGGATCTCCGCGTCCGTGAACTCCGGACGGGCAAGGAAGTCGTCCTCCGAGTACAACCGAATACAGATGCCGTCACTCGTACGGCCGCAGCGGCCCTTGCGCTGATTGGCGCTCGCCTGCGAGATCGGCTCGATCGGCAACCGCTGCACCTTGGTGCGATGGCTGTAGCGGGAGATACGAGCGAAGCCCGGATCGATCACGTACTTGATACCCGGAACCGTCAACGAAGTCTCGGCGACGTTGGTAGCCAGAACGATCCTGCGCCCGGTGTGCTGCTGGAAGACGCGATGCTGCTCGGCATGGGAGAGACGGGCGTACAGGGGCAGGATCTCCGTGAAGCGGTACTGCTTCTTCGTCAGCGCATCCGCCGTGTCCCGGATCTCCCGCTCGCCCGAGAGGAAGACGAGAATGTCGCCCTTCCCCTCAGCCATCAACTCCTCGCAGGCATCCGTGATCGCGGTGATCTGGTCCCGATCCGCGTCCTCGCCGTCCTCCTCCAGAAGCGGGCGATAACGCAACTCCACCGGATACGTACGCCCACTGACCTCGACAATCGGGGCATCACCGAAGTGGCGGGAAAAGCGCTCGGGGTCGATCGTCGCGGAGGTGATCACGACCTTGAGATCAGGGCGCTTCGGCAACAGCTGCGCCAGGTAACCCAGCAGGAAGTCGATATTGAGAGACCGCTCGTGCGCCTCGTCGATGATGATCGTGTCGTAGGCACGCAGCTCACGGTCGGTCTGGATCTCGGCCAGCAGAATGCCGTCCGTCATCAACTTGATGAACGTCGAATCCTGATTCACCTGGTCGGTGAAGCGCACCTTCCAGCCCACAGCCTCCCCGAGCGGGGTGTCCATCTCCTCCGCCACCCGCTCGGCGACCGTGCGCGCGGCGATACGACGGGGCTGGGTGTGCCCGATCATCCCGCGCACACCCCGGCCCAGCTCCAGACAGATCTTCGGGATCTGCGTGGTCTTGCCGGACCCGGTTTCACCAGCAACGATCACCACCTGGTGATCACGGATCGCGTCCGCGATCTCGTCCTTCTTCTGGCTGACCGGCAGCTGCTCCGGATACGAAACGGCCGGCACCCGACCGCGCCGCTCACCCATCCGCTGCTCAGCCCTCGCCACCTCCGCATCGATCTCGGCGAGAACAGCGGCACGAGCCTCCGGCTTACGGATCTTGCGCGCACCTTCGAGCCTGCGCCCGAGCCGGTGCGCATCGCGCAGGGACAGCTCGGTCAGGCGGGAGGCGAGAGCGCCGAAGGCCGGCGCGGCGGGGGCAGAGTGCGTAGACATACGCGATCCAGGATCTCACCTCCCGGAAATCCCTGGCGAACGATTTGTCGCGCCCACCCCCGACAGCACCACCGCAGACACGCGCGCACCTCGACCGCACGTACGAATGATCACTCGAGGAGGTGATCGAAAGCCGATCGCCAGACCGAACCCACCCCAAGATCTAGATTTTCGTACGTGAAGCTCGTCATCCGCGTGAAACTCCTGCCGACCCCCCACCAGGCAACGGCCCTCCAGGCAACCCTGCGCACCTGCAACGAGGCCGCCAACCACGCGTCCCGACACGCCTTCACCACCGGCATCAAACAGAACCGCGAACTCCGCACACAGATCTACTCCGAGATCAAGGAACGCTTCAGCCTCGGCGCCCAAGCCGCGCAACTCGCCATCAAGAAGGCCTGCAACTCATACGCGTCCCTCCACGGCAGCCTCAAAGGCGGCCACCTCGGCCGACCCGGCGCCAAGCGCCACACGAAGGCCACCAGCAAGCCCATCACCTTCCGCCCAGACGCCGCCCAGGCCTACGACGACCGCATGCTCTCCTGGCAGACCGAGCAGCGAACCGTATCCATCTGGACCGTCCACGGCCGCATGAAACGCATCCCCTACACCGGCCAGGAAGACCAACTCCGCCTCCTCGCCCACCGCCGCCAGGGCCAATCGAACCTGCTCCACCAGAACGGCCACTGGTACCTGCTGGCCGCCATCGACGTCCCCGAACCCCCACAGAACCCCGCCCCGCATGACTTCATCGGCGTCGACCTCGGCATCGAGAACATCGCCACCACCTCCACCGGCAGACGACACAGCGGCCGACAGATCAACCGCACACGCCAGAACGACCGCCGCCTCTACCGCCGCCTCGACACGAAGAACACCCGCTCGGCCAAACGACGGGCCAAACGCCACGCAGGCAAGCAGGCCCGACGCACCCGCGACATCAACCACAAGATCAGCAAGCACATCGTGACGGAGGCGCAACGCACCGGTCGCGGCATCGCCCTCGAAGACCTGAGCGGCATCCGCGAACGGGTACGGCTGAAGAAGCCCCAACGCGTCACGATGAACTCCTGGGCCTTCGGGCAGCTCCGCTCCTTCATCGCCTACAAGGCACGCAAGGCCGGGGTACCCCTGGTGCACGTCAGCCCGGCGTACACCAGCCAGGAATGCTGCCAGTGCCACCACATCGACAAACGCAACCGGCCCTCCCAGGCCGTGTTCGCGTGCAGGTCCTGCGGCTTCGTTGAGCACGCCGACCTGAATGCGTCCCACGTCATCGGCCGACGCGGCTGGTGGGTGTGGGTCTGCGGGGCCGAGTCACAGGTCCCTGCCCTGACGCTGGTCGTCTAGGGCTGGATGCGCCGCTCCCGCCGAAGCCATCGGCGGGGGCGAGCTGCAAGCCGGGGTGTCTGACCGGTAGCGGACTCGGACGCTCGTACACGGAGCGATCATGCCCAAGGTGCGGGGCCCGAGCTGCAAGCCGAGGGCTCACTGGCAGCGGACGCGATCGCTCGTCCACGTAGCGATGATGCACAAGGCGTACATACAACAAGGCCCCGATCCGGAGATCGGGGCCTTTGCTGTGGCTGGGGCCGGGGTCGAACCGGCGACCTGCCGCTTTTCAGGCGGCCGCTCGTACCAACTGAGCTACCCAGCCATGAGATCTTCGAAAAGATCTCCGCGGTCCTGACGGGATTTGAACCCGCGGCCTCCACCTTGACAGGGTGGCGAGCACTCCAAACTGCTCCACAGGACCAAGCTGTTGCGTACGACAGTGTCGCACACGGTGTTGCGTGCCCCCAACGGGATTCGAACCCGTGCTACCGCCTTGAAAGGGCGGCGTCCTAGGCCGCTAGACGATGAGGGCTATCGGCCCGCCTGGGCGCCTCTCAGCGCGTCGGGGACGTGAGAAGCATATGGGATGGCGGGAGGTATCGCCAAAACGGTTTAGGGGGAGGTGGAGACCGAGGGTGACGAGGAGACCGAGGGGGGCGTGGAGGTCGTGGCGGGCGAGGGTGTGGCTCCCGGTTGGTTCTCCTTCGGCAGGTGGCGGGTGACCTCGGCTGTCGTCTCGCCCAGGCCTCCGAGCTTGATCGAGTCCCAGGCCTGCAGGAGCCGGGTGTCGCGGTCGAAGTAGAGGATGGAGGCCTCGACGGGGGCCGGGTATGTGTGTTCCAGCGCTCGTAGGCCGCTGCCGCCGGTGGATCCCTCCATGCGGAGCCGGGTCCCGTATTTGAGGATTTCGTCGCCTTCGTGGTGCAGGTGACCGCAGAGGACCAGTGGTACGTCGCCGTCGACCTCGCGTGCGGCCGATGGTTCGTGGGCCATGGCGATGTCGACGGGTGTGCGTGCGTTTTTCTGGTCGCGCAGGGCGGAGGCGAGGCGGTCGCCGGCGAGTTGTTCGGATTGGTCGGCTCCGGGTGCGTTGGAGCGGTCGGGTGTGAATTGGGGGTCGCCGATGCCTGCGAAGCGCAGTCCGGCGACGGTTTCGGCGTGGCCGTTGTCGAGGACGTGCACGTTTTTCATGTGGGTCAGGTACCGCTGGGTGAGGTCGGAGTCGTGGTTGCCGCGGACCCAGATGTAGGGGGTTCCGAGGTCGGCGATGGGGTCGAGGAAGCCGTTTTCGGCTGCGGTGCCGTGGTCCATGGTGTCGCCGGTGTCGACGATGACGTTGACTTTGTACTGCTGTACGAGCGAGGCGATGATCTTCCAGCTTGCGGGGTTGAGGTGGATGTCGGAGACGTGCAGGACGCGGACGGTGGTGGGGTCGGGCTGGTAGGCGGGGAGGGTGGAGGTGACGTCGTAGAGCTTGGTGACGTTGGTGACGAGGCGTGCCAGTTCTTTTTGGTAGACGTCGAATTCGGTGACGATGTTGCGGGCGTTGCCGACGAGGGATGGGGCGGAGGAGAGGAGGCCGCTGTATTTGGGTTCGAGGACGGATTCGGGGTTCCAGGTGGCCCAGGCGGTGGCTCCAGAGGCGATGAGGAGGGTGAGGGCGGTGGCGCCGGCTGTGAGGGCTTGGCGGGGGCGGCGGTAGACGGCGAGGCCGAGGGCTGTGGCGCCGGAGACGACGGCGATGCAGGAGCGCAGGGCGAGGTCGAGGGTGCCGTGTTCGATGTCGTGGGTGACTTCGTGTTGGAGTCCGGTGAGGCGTTCGGGGTGGTCGACGAGGGCTTGGGCGCGTTCGGGGTCGAGTTGGTCGATGTTGACGTCGAGGCGGACTGGTGCGTGGTGGCTGTTGAGCTGGAGGGCGCCGAGTGGTGAGACGTTGATTTTGGTGCCGCCGGTGAGGGAGGGCCGCAGGGTCATGGTGGTGTTGACGGGGCCGACGGGTACGCGGACGTTGCCGACGATGAGGAGTCCCAGCCAGGCGCCGAGCAGGACGACGGCTACGAGGCTGAGGGCGCGTAGCCAGGGTGGGTGTTGTGGGGTGAGTTCGAGTGCCGGTTGTGGTCGGCGGCGGTTGCGGGGGTGCCGGGTGAGGGCGCGGGGTGCCCTTCGGATGCGGTTGAGTGCGGTGACGGCGGCGGGGACGCGGGCCATTGATCCCGTATGCCCAGGTGCGGGTGTGGATATGCGGTGGGTCGGCGACTGTCGTACGGCTCTCGTGTGGCGCTGTTGTGGCTGACAATGGGCGTGTGCTGGAGATGACGCGCGAGGAGTTCGAGGAGCTGGTCGCTGAGGCGCTGGATCGGATTCCGTCGGAGTTGACGCGGCTGATGGACAATGTCGCGGTGTTCGTCGAGGACGAGCCGCCCGCCGGTGATTCTGAGCTGCTCGGGTTGTATGAGGGCACTCCGTTGACGGATCGGGGTGAGTGGTATGCGGGTGTGCTGCCGGATCGGATCACGATCTACCGGGGTCCGACGCTGAGGATGTGTGCGTCGCGGGAGGACGTGGTGGCGGAGACCGAGGTGACGGTGGTGCATGAGATCGCGCATCACTTCGGTATCGACGATGCGCGTTTGCATGCTCTTGGTTACGGGTGAGTGGGGCGCGTGTCCTCTTGTGGGCGGCGGGAGTTGGGGAGGTTGACTCCTGTTCCCACCCCGGAGGTGGCTTTCCGTGCGCCCCATGTTCGTACCTGTTCGTCTGGCTGCCACGGTGATGGCTGTCGCTGCTGCCGCCGGTTGTATGAGCGTGGGTGGGGACGGGGGCGGTGGGGGTGTTCGGCCGTCGCAGTCGGCGCGGGGTCATGGTGGTGAGGCGCCGGACGGGGGGTCGGGGGTTTCGCGTCGGGGTGCCGGGGGTGGGGTTGCGCTCGACGGCAAGCATGGTGGCGGCAGGGGGAAGGGCGGGAGGGGCGGGGAGTCGGCGTCGCCTTCGGTGTCGCCGTCGGCGGGGGCGGGTCGGTCTGCTGCGGCGTCGGGTGGGCCGGGGAAGCCTGGTAGGCCGGGTGCGTCGACGTCGGCCGGTGTGACGCCGACTGTGTCGCGTCCGGCTGATCCGCCGGCGTCGCCGAGTCAGCCGTCGGTGTCTGCTTCGCCGGAGCCGACGGTTGCGGAGCCGTCGTCGTCGGCGCATCAGGAGGCTGGGCCGCAGTTGGCGGAGCGGGAGCCGGCGCCTGCGGCGGGGGCGCCTGTTGCGGGGGAGCCTGCGTAGGAGCGCCCGGCAAGGCCCTGGCAGGTCGTACGCCGTTTGAGGTGTGACGTACGTCTACGGGGCTCGGTTTGCCTTCGGGGGTGGAGGGTGCGTATGGTGGTAGATCGTTTGATCCCATTTGCCCGGCGCCACTGCAGAGCGCGCCGTGTGGCGCGTACTCTCCCTTGCCGTGGCGGACCGCATAGAGGCGGTCGTAATTGCGAAACACGGAGTTGACGGGCGCGTGCCGACGAGACTCCGGAAGGTTTCGCTTACGCATGTCCATTTCCAGTACTGATCACGTCGTCGTGCCCGAGAACGAGGGCACCGAGGACGCTGTCGAGGTCACGTTCGCGGACCTCGGTCTCCCCGAGGGCGTGGTGCGCAAGCTCGCCCAGAACGGCGTGACCACCCCCTTCCCGATCCAGGCGGCGACCATCCCGGACGCCCTGGTCGGCAAGGACATTCTCGGCCGTGGCCGCACGGGCTCCGGCAAGACTCTCTCGTTCGGTCTGCCGACCCTGGCGACGCTCGCCGGTGGTCGCACCGAGAAGCACAAGCCGCGCGCTGTCATCCTCACGCCGACGCGTGAGCTGGCGATGCAGGTGGCGGACGCCCTGCAGCCGTACGGCGATGTCCTGGGCCTGAAGATGAAGGTCGTCTGCGGCGGTACGTCGATGGGCAACCAGATCTACGCCCTGGAGCGCGGCGTCGATGTCCTCGTCGCGACTCCGGGCCGGCTGCGCGACCTCATCAACCGTGGTGCCTGTTCCCTGGAGAACGTGCAGATCGCGGTGATCGACGAGGCGGACCAGATGTCCGACCTGGGCTTCCTGCCCGAGGTGACGGAGCTGCTGGACCAGGTTCCGGCGGGCGGTCAGCGGATGCTGTTCTCGGCCACGATGGAGAACGAGATCTCCACGCTGGTCAAGCGCTACCTGGTCGACCCGGTCTCGCACGAGGTCGACAGTGCTCAGGGCAATGTCACGACGATGTCGCACCACATCCTGATCGTGAAGCCGAAGGACAAGGCGCCGGTCACTGCGGCGATCGCGTCCCGCAAGGGCCGCACGATCATCTTCGTGCGTACGCAGCTGGGTGCGGACCGTATCGCCGAGCAGCTGCGTGACGCGGGTGTGAAGGCGGACGCGCTGCACGGTGGCATGACGCAGGGTGCGCGGACGCGGACGCTGGCGGACTTCAAGGACGGCTACGTCAACGCGTTGGTCGCGACCGATGTGGCGGCTCGCGGTATTCACGTCGACGGCATCGATCTGGTGCTGAACGTGGACCCGGCCGGCGACCACAAGGACTATCTGCACCGTGCCGGGCGTACCGCTCGTGCGGGTCGTACGGGCACGGTCGTGTCGCTGTCCCTGCCGCATCAGCGTCGCCAGATCTTCCGGTTGATGGAGGATGCGGGCGTGGATGCCGGGCGGCACATCATCAACTCCGGTACGGCGTTCGATCCGGAGGTCGCCGAGATCACCGGTGCGCGTTCGATGACGGAGGTTCAGGCCGAGTCCGCGGGCAATGCGGCGCAGCAGGCCGAGCGTGAGGTCTCGCATCTGACGAAGCAGTTGGAGCGTGCGCAGCGGCGCGCGACGGAGCTGCGCGGCGAGGCCGACCGGCTGGTGGCGCAGGTTGCCCGTGAGCGTGGGGAGGACCCGCAGGTCGCGGTGGCGGAGGCGCAGGCGGCGGTTGCCGAGGCGGCCGAGGTGTCGGTGCCGGAGCAGTCGGTGGCGCCGGATGCGGACAGGGCGCCGGCTTCGTCGTCGTACGAGCGTCGGGA
>NZ_JAFJSY010000065.1 GCF_019857225.1 Streptomyces plumbidurans | reverse complement strand
TCGGTGCCGGAGCAGTCGGTGGCGCCGGATGCGGACAGGGCGCCGGCTTCGTCGTCGTACGAGCGTCGGGACCGCCGTGACGACCGTCCGGCCGGGCGTTCGTTCGAGCGTCGTGATGACCGTGGCGGCTTCCGTCGTGACGATCGTCGGGACAACGACCGTGGTGGGTTCCGTCGTGATGACCGTCGGGACGGCGACCGTGGTGGCCGTTCGTTCGAGCGTCGTGATGACCGTGGCGGCTTCCGCCGTGATGATCGCCGGGACAACGACCGTGGTGGGTTCCGTCGTGATGACCGTCGGGACGGCGACCGTGGTGGCCGTTCGTTCGAGCGTCGTGATGACCGTGGCGGCTTCCGCCGTGATGATCGCCGGGACAACGACCGTGGTGGGTTCCGTCGTGATGACCGTCGGGACGGCGACCGTGGTGGCCGTTCGTTCGAGCGTCGTGACGACCGTGGCGGCTTCAACCGCGACCGTGACCGTGGTGACCGTGGCTTTGAGCGTCGTGACAACGATCGTGGCGGCTTCCGCCGTGACGACCGTCCGGCCGGGCGTTCGTTCGAGCGTCGTGACGAGCGTGGCGGTCACCGTGGCAGCGACCGTCCGTTCAACCGTGACCGCCGTGATGACCGTCCGGCCGGGCGTTCGTTCGAGCGTCGTGACGAGCGTGGCGGTCACCGTGGCAGCGACCGTCCGTTCAACCGTGACCGCCGTGATGACCGTCCGGGTTTCCGCTCGGGTGGCCATGACCGCCCGTACGGCCGTCGGGACGACCACCGTGGCACCGGTTCCGGTTCCGGTTCCTTCGGGCGTCGTGACGACAAGCCGCGCTGGAAGCGCAATGGCTGACGTCTGACGTCGGGTTGACGTGTAGCAGGGCCCGTACGGCTTCGGCCGTACGGGCCCTGCTGTCGTCCGGGCGTCGGCGATAACTTTTGGCCAACGCCCCTGCTGTGTGGCGCATGTCACGCGCATGGCGAGGGAATCGCTGGGGGCATGACAGATGACGCCAAGGTGAGTGGGCTGTCTGATGAAGAGCGGCTGGCCCAGCTCGGTTACACCCAGGTTCTCGCCCGCCGCATGTCGGCGTTCTCCAACTACGCGGTCTCGTTCACGATCATCTCGGTCCTCTCGGGCTGTCTGACGCTGTATCTGTTCGGCATGAACACCGGTGGCCCGGCGGTGATCACCTGGGGCTGGGTCGCCGTGGGCCTGATGACGCTGTTCGTCGGTCTGTCCATGGCGGAGATCTGTTCGGCCTATCCGACGTCGGCGGGTCTGTATTTCTGGGCGCACCGGCTGGCGCCGCCGCGGTCGGCGGCGGCGTGGGCGTGGTTCACGGGCTGGTTCAACGTGCTGGGCCAGGTGGCGGTGACGGCGGGCATCGACTTCGGGGCGGCGTCGTTCCTGGGCGCCTATCTGAACCTGCAGTTCGACTTCGAGGTGACGCCGGGTCGTACGGTCCTGCTCTTCGCCGCGATCCTGCTGCTGCACGGCCTGCTGAACACGTTCGGCGTGCGGATCGTGGCCCTGCTCAACAGCGTGAGCGTGTGGTGGCATGTGCTGGGTGTGGGGGTCATCGTGGGGGCTCTCGCGTTCGTGCCCGACCATCACCAGTCGGCGTCGTTCGTGTTCACGAAGTTCGTCAACAACACGGGTTGGGGCAGCGGGGTGTACGTCGTGCTGCTCGGTCTGCTGATGGCGCAGTACACCTTCACCGGCTATGACGCCTCGGCCCATATGACGGAGGAGACGCACGACGCGTCGACGGCGGGCCCGAAGGGGATCGTTCGGTCCATCTGGACGTCGTGGATAGCGGGTTTTGTCCTGCTGCTGGGCTTCACCTTCGCCATCCAGTCCTACGACAAGGAGTTGGCGTCGCCGACGGGTGCGCCGCCCGCGCAGATCCTGCTGGACGCGCTGGGGGCGACGGCGGGGAAGCTGCTTCTTCTGGTGGTGATCGGGGCGCAGTTGTTCTGCGGGATGGCGTCGGTGACGGCCAACAGCCGTATGATCTACGCCTTTTCGCGTGACGGCGCGCTGCCGTTCTCCCGCGTCTGGCACACGGTGAGCCCGCGTACCCGTACTCCGGTGGCGGCGGTGTGGCTGGCGGCGGCGGGCGCGTTGGTGCTGGGTCTGCCGTATCTGATCAACTACACGGCCTACGCGGCCGTGACATCGGTCGCCGTGATCGGTCTCTACATCGCCTACGTCGTGCCGACGCTGCTGCGGCTGTTGAAGGGCGACGACTTCGAGCGCGGTCCGTGGCATCTGGGCCGCTGGTCCCGGCCGATCGGCATCGTCGCGGTGACGTGGGTGGGCATCATCACGATCCTGTTCATGCTGCCGCAGGTCTCCCCGGTGACGGGGGAGAGTTTCAACTACGCCCCGGTCGCGGTTTTGGTCGTCCTCGGTTTCGCGACCGCGTGGTGGCTGGCGTCGGCGCGGCACTGGTTCCTCAACCCGGAGCACCACCGCAACCGCGCTCGGGCGGCGGCCCGCGCGGGGACCGCCGGAGGGACTCCCGGGACTCCCGAAAAGGTGGATCCCTGACACTCCGCCCTGATCTTCACCCCCGCCACGGCCGTGTCCCCGATACCCGATCGGAGACACGGCCGCGTCCGGCTATGCTCGGGGAGGCAACATCGCCAGGGGCCCTTAGCTCAATTGGCAGAGCAGTGGACTTTTAATCCATTGGTTGTGGGTTCGAGTCCCACAGGGCCTACGGGCGCAGGAGGAGATTTACCCCTCTGACCTGCGAAGAAGCGCCCCGACCGGCTTTGCTCGGTCGGGGCGCTTCGAGGTTCCAGTGCCTGTGCGTGAGCGACTGTGCCGGGTGACCGACGGGCCGGCCGTCAGCCGCTGTGGCGGCGGAACCGTCCGAGGTACGACGGGGCGGGCGAACCCAGACCGGAGGACAAGTCGTAGCCCTTGGTCGCGCTGAGGCCGTAGTCGTGGCCGAGCGTGTAGAGGAGGTATCGGTAGGTTCCGGCGTCCGGGCCCATGTCACGGATGACGGCGGTGGGCCGGACCGGGTCCCGGATGTCGTGGAAGACTCCGGTGTTCCGCATCGCGTAGAGCAGGGGGTTGGCGAAGCCCAGGGTGTGGCCGGACAGCTGCTCTGCGTCCGCCTGGAGGGCGGCGAAGGCCGGGGCGGCAGCCGAGGTGCCGCCGTAGCCGACCGTTTCGAACTGGCCGGACACCGTGTAGCCGATCACGACCGGTATGGCGCCGTCGCCCTCCATCGAGACGTCCGGTGTGGCGCGGTGGCCGTGCGCGAGGACGTGAGGGACGGTGCCGCGCTGGTACCAGGGCTGCTTGAAGTCGCTGGGCCCGCCCCCACTGCCGAACGTGAACAGGCCGGGTATGGGCTCCCACCCCGTGTTTTGAGGGGACAGGATCGACAGGTTGTCGCCCATGCTGGTCTCCCAGGCGTACCTGCCGTCCTTGGTGGTGGCCAGTGTCGTGCCGCCGATGGAGGTCACCCAGGGCGAGCCGCTCGGGAAGTCGGCCTGGGCCTGGGTGGTGTGCGGGTCGCAGTTGAGGCCGCCGGGGGTGGCGTCGGGTGACTGGTCGCCGCAGTCGCCGGCGGCGAAATACGTTCCGATGCCCTCGGCCGCTGCCTGTCGGAACAGTGCGTTCCACGCATTGAGGAGGGCGGGAGTCAGGTGCGGGGCGCTGGTGTGGATGACCTCGGCCCACGAGTTCGAGATGATGTCGGCGGCGTGATGGTCGATGACGTACGACTCGGCGTCCATGAGGTCCGTGTCCAGGCAGGAGTTGGCGCCGACGTAGAGAATGCGGGCGCCGGGCGCGTATCCGTGGGCCATCTCCACGTCCAGGGCCTGCTCGCCGGCCCAACTGGCCGGCGGCGCACAGGCTTTGGTGATGTTCCAGTCGGATGGGCTGACCCGTTCGCGGTACTGGCCCGGTTGGAAGGGGCGATCGCCGGTGGTCGTGGCGTAGGTGTTCGCGTCCTGTTCGGTGGTGGGGCTGCCGTACGCACCCACGATGGCGATGGTGCGACCCCTTCCGGTGGCGCCCGAGGCGGTCACGCCGTAGGCGTGGCGCAGCAGAGGTGGGGTGTAGGGGCAGGGGGCGAAGGTCTGCGTCTTTCCGTATGCCTTGGGGAGCGTGGTGGCCGGCCGTTCACCGAAGTAGGCGGAGCATACGGTTCGTTGGGTGTCGAGGTGAGGCTCGGTCCGGCCAAGGGGGCGGGCGGCGGCAGGCAGGTTGAACGAGAGTCCGTCGACAGCCTTCGCTTCCTGCGCCAAGGGGGCGGGGACGCGGATGTCGTCGACCGGCGCCTGGACCGTGCCCGCCGAGGTGTCGTAGCGGTGGATACGGGTGCCCAGCGCCGTCGCGAAGTGGGCTTCGGAGCCGGTGAGTTGGAGATAGTGCGGAGTGTCCTCGGTGATACGCAGGCCCGCGCTGGTGAGCCACCGCGTGATCCGGTTCCGGGCGCTGGGGGCGAGGCCGAAGCGTCTCCCGTACTGCGCCGGGGTGAGGTAGTGCCGGTAGTGGGGGCTCGTCGGTGTGGTGACTGCCGTGAGGAAGGCGTCGAGGCCGATCGGGTCGCGGGTGCCCAGGTAGAGGCGGGCGGTGAGGTTCGTGGTCGTGGGGATCCGACCGGCGTCCTCTGCTGCGGTGAGGTGGTCGGGGTGACTGCCGGGGACAGTCACAGGGCCTGGTGGCGCGGCGGCGTCGGCTGAGGGAGTAAAGCCGCCGAGGAGCGCGGTGAGAGCTGTCGCGACGGTGAAGGCGAGGCGTGTTCGGACAAATGGCATGGGTGTGCCTGCAGGCTTCCTTCGAGTGGTGGAACTGGGGCATTCCGGGCCACGGCATGTGCTGTCCCGAGGTGTTTCGGGTGTGGTGCGTCAGGTGCGGATCGCCCGCCCGCGATACAGCCGTTGGGGGATGTCGGTGAACTCCAGGTCCAGGCCGAGGCCGTCGCGTTCGGCGTGGATGTGCAGGTGGGGTTCGGTGGTGTTGCCGGTGTTCCCGACCTCGCCGAGGAGTTGTCCTGCGTGGACGGTGTCGCCCTTCGTCACGGTCACCGAGCCGGGGCGCAGGTGCGCGAGTTTGATGATCTCGCGGCCGGTGTCGAGGAAGACGTGGTTGCCGTAGGGCGGCTGGTATCGGATTTCGCCGGGCTTCTGGTCCTGGACCGTGTCGGCGGCGGAGATCACGCGGCCGTCGCAGGGGGAGTGGACGGGGCGGCCGTAAGCGGCGTATGCCCCCAGGTCCCCGCCTCGTCGTGTGCGGGTGCCGAGGGTGCCCAGGGCGACCAGGTCGAGGGCACCGCGCTGTTCCGGTACCTGAGCGTGGTGGTTGAGCATGCGGCCGCCGCCCTGGACGACGTACCACGTGCCCACCAGCGGGAACCGCAGTGGTCGCGACAGAGGTGCCCGCCAGCGATGGCGGCGCGCGGCGACGACCAGCCACAGGGATCCCGCCAGGAGCACGAGGCCACCGGCAAGGCGCAGCGCACCGTGGCCGTTCGGCAGGCCGGGGAGCCGCCACGCGGAGGCGAGGGCCGCGACGGCACCGGCCTCGACCGTACGGCGCAACAGGCGAGGCTGTTGCGCAGGTGCGCCGCAGCCTTCGACGATCACGTAGAAGGCTGCGAGGGTGGCCATGTCGCCGAGCCAGGCGGCGCGGTCGGCGGCTGTCCAGACGGTCAGGATGTTCCAGACGGTGACCAGAATCAGATACGTCGCCCACGTCACCGGCGCGGGCAGGCGCAGGCGGCGCCGGGGCGGCGTGTAGCGGGCGCCTTCGATGCGCAGGGCGCTGAGTTCGCCGCCCGGCGCCACCTGGGCCCAGGCGCGCACCTTGCCCTGGCTGCCGGACACGATCAGTCCGTCGGGACTTTCCGTCACCGTGTCGAGTTCCCCGATGCGGGTGAGCGTGGCGCGGACGATGCGCTGAAGAGTGTCCGCGCCCACCTCCTCCGTCACCCTCGGCGCAAGGCGAGGCCAGTCATCCGGATCCGCCGTGAGGAAGTGCTGCAGGGCGCGGGCCTCGGCCGGCTGCGGGGCATGCTGCGACTCGGGCGTCAGATCGTGCACGTACGCTCCCACGGGCCGGGGATGCGGTGCCGATTGCGGGCGGTCAACCGGTAGGCGGCCTCGGCCGTATGCCGTACGCCGGGCAGGGTGAGCGTTCGGCCCACGATGCGGGCTGTCGTGCCGCCCGTTGCGAACCATGCGGCGAACGCCTGTGCCCCACCATGGAGTTGGCCGGCCTGTACGAGCCACATGCGTTCGTGCGCTTCCTGCCGGGTCAGTCCGTACGAGGCCAGGTCCGCGCTCTGGTACGGCAGCAGTTGTCCGGCCAGGCGCAGATGGGGAGTTCGCGCGAGACGTGTCACGACGGCGCGGCAGAAGCCGCAGGTGCCGTCGAAGAGGACCAGGGGCTCAGACATGATCGTGGGCTCCCTTCCGGAGAGGCGAACCGGATACCCGGGGCGCGGAGCCGGTGAGCGGGGATGCTCGCCGGCTTCGAGTCTCAGGCGGCCAACTGGTGGCCAGTCGTGCGTACCTGGTCTGCGCTCGGCGCCACATCGACCGGTAGTCGTCGTCCCTGAGGCAGACACAGTCCGCACCGATCATCAGCAGCCCGAAGCAGACGAGGCCCATGAAGGCCGCGATGCCCAGGTGCATTCCTTCCAGGGCGAGAGTGTTGGCCTTGCGCAGCCAGGGCCGAGCGGACATCAAGGCGAATGGAAAGGCCAGTTCCATGAAGATCGTCGCGTACGAGACCGCTGTGCCGAGATAGGCATTGCCCATGAGGTGAGCGAAGGTGGCCGACATGCGAAATTCGGTCTCGCGGCTGATGTAGTACATCGCGACTCCGTCCTGCCAGACCTTGCCGAAGGTCTTCCAGTAGCCGGCCGCGAAGTACAGGACGGCGGTCTGGAAGACGATGAGGAACGCGGCGAGGTTGTGCAGCACGGTGGACACGGTCGGCGGTCGGTCGGAGGCGAGCAGCCTTTCGCGTCGTTTCTTGGCGCCGGGGGCGAAGTACGCGTTGGAGACGGTGAAGGTCAGGAAGATGATGAGGATCTGCGCGAGGTTGTCGCCGCCTTCCAGAAGATCCTGGTTCCTGTAGTGCAGTGACCACATCATCACCGCCTGCACCAGAGTGAGTACCCGGCCGCCGAAGATCATGAATGCCGCGGAGGTCAGGATCGTCGCGTGGAAGAGTAGTTCGAACCACGCCCGTGAGTCGCTCACCAGGTACAGCGAGAACCCTGCGTGCGGGATCTGCGCCGACGCCGTCGAGGGACTGTTGTACGCGTGGGGGCCCCACAAAAACTGCCGGTTGGAGTAGTCCGCGAGGCAGTAAAGGATGGTTGCGAAGCCGATGACCAGACGCATCAGAGAGAGGCCGATGAGCCGCCGCTCGTGACAGGCGAGCCGTATCGCAAACCTGTCCAGGCCGGCGAGTACGAACCTGCTGAGGGCGTTGCACGCACCGGCTGCACTGAGTAGACGCCTCGTCATTGAGCCACCCCGGGGACGTAGGCCATCCATGACGTGCGAAGCAGTCCCTTGACCTTCTCCACTGGGCGCGGATGCTCGTACCGCTCCGAAAACGGAATCATCGGCCGCGTCTTGAAGGTCGCCTGTACGGCGAGGATCCGGGCTCCGGGGTACAGCGAGTGGGCTCGGGCCGAGAAGAATCGCTGCATTTCCCCGAAGTCGGCCTTGTATCGCTTGTCCAGCTCCGCCTGGGCGGTTTTCCGTTGCACTGCGGGAAGCTTCTTGATCCGGGTGGCGGCGTTCGCGTAGTGGCTGCTCGTCTGGTCGAAGGCAAGCATGATTCCGGGCAGTTTCGTCGGGTTGATCCGGAAGTCGCGAGGAGCCTTGTCGATCGCGTCTTCGACCTCGACCGGGGCTGTCTCGACCACCTTCCCCTGATACTGAATTCTGGCTTGCAGGTAGACCAGGTTGTTGCTGGTTCCCGGCGTCGGGCCGAAGAGCTGCCAGTCCTGCCAGAAGTACGGCTCGAGTACCTTGCGGGCGGTCCCCGCCAGGCGCACGGAGGCCGGAGACTGCGGGGCGTTGTAAACGAGGCATGCCGCCGTGAAGGCGAGGACGGGCAGCATCCCGAGAACGACGCAGAGCCGGACTCGTACGGGAACAGAGGTCCGAGCAGTGGCGGGGCGGGAGCCGGGTGCAGGCTCGCCCGCGCCCGTCTTGCCGGGAGTCGGCATGACGTTTGATGGGCCAGGAGCTGACGTGCCTGGGTCCGACGCTTCAAGGGCTTTCGTGTGCGTTGCCATCCGAGAATGCATCCCCCATGTGAGTTAGGTCGGGGGGCCGCCCGACGCGTCTGGCGCGGCGCGTCGGGCAGCCGTGGCCGGGGGTCAACGCCGGCCGTTCACTTCCCGCTCAGCGTTCAGTTCGCGTCGAACTGCGCGTCGCCGGGGATGATTCCGTGCAGAGAAGCCGGGCTTGTCACCGGCCCACCACTGGACGAGGAGGACGACTCGGACGACGAAGAGGAGTCGCTGGACACCGACTTGAGCTTGGTCGTGACCTTCACCGCCGACTCCACGGCCTTCGCGCCGACGGCTCCGGTCACGCCGGCGACCACGTCGTTGGCGATGGCATGCAGGAACTGCGGGTTGGCGCCGCCATCGAGGACGGTTGCGCGCTGTACTGAATCACTGGCCGCAGTCTTCTGCTGGGGCAGGGACGACGCGGACGCGGTCGACGCCATCAGACCGCTCGACGCGGCGGCGACGACACCCACGAACACGGAGCCCGCTATGAACTTCTTGCCTCTCACAAGCCTTCCCTTCTCGAATGATCGGGTGGAGCAGGGCAGTTCACATCGATGCAGACGTCATGGTTCCGACAGGGGCACACGTGTTCCCATCCCCCGGTGTGACGTGATTTCGCGGCCCCGCTCCCCCAGTCGGGGGAGAACGCAACGCGCGTATCATCGGGTCACCAACAGCTCTTGAGTCGCACGGCGCACCCGAATGACCACCGGGTGCGCGAGGGAGCCACTGGCAGCCATGGGGGAGTCATGACCAGCGTGCTGATTGTTGATGACGAGTCATTGGTGCGGTCCGCTATACGCGCAATGCTCCAAAGTTCCGAATGCGTCGATCTGTGTGTGGTGGGCGACTGCTCCGGGCGAGAAGCGGTTCGGTTCGCCAGGGAGAGCGGAGCAGACGTCGTTCTGCTCGACCTGCGGATGCCCGATGTGGACGGCCTCACGGTGCTCCGCGGCATCAAGCGTTTGGCCGAACCACCGGCTGTCGTCATGATGACGCGGTTCGCAACTGATTCGGACGTGCTGCGAGCCTTCGGGGAGGGTGCCATCGGTTACCTCCTCAAGGACGCGACCGCCACCGAACTGGCCACCTCTGTACGGGAAGCGGCCGCGGGCTTTGGCGCTGTGTCCCGTCTCGTTGCGCCGACGGTCATCGACGGCTATCGCCGGTTCGCGTCCGTCTCGGTGCGGGACGCCGAGGCACGAAATCGTGCGGAGCAGTTCACGCAACGCGAGCGCGAAGTCCTCGAACTCCTGGGGAGCGGGCTCACCAACCGCGAAATCGCCGACTGTCTGGTCCTGAGCCCGGAGACCGTCAAGTCCCATGTCAGCGCGGTGCTCGCCAAGCTCGGCACCAAGAACCGAGTGCGGGCAGCGCTTGCCGCCGAACGGCTCGGGCTGCTCGACAAGTCGGCGTGACAGGCACGCGCAGGGCCACCGGCGAGCGGGCTGTCGATGCCGGCGTGCTGCTTCTCGCGGGGGTCGACCTGCTGCAGTGGCGCGCGCATGCACCGGGGTGGCATCCCCACCAGCTGGGCGTCTCCGTCATTGCTGTTCTTGCGCTGGTTCTGCGCGGCCGCTACCCGTTGTCGGTCCTCACGCTGACCTTGCTTGGCATGGCGGACGGCGACATCGTGCTCGCTCCGATCATCGCTCTCTTCCATGTCGGGCAGCGGTACTCCCTGCGCACCAGTGTCGTCTGTGCCACAGCTGTCACGGCCGTCGGTGTCTCGGAGTGCTTGCTGCCCGGGCGAGCGGCCCCGGACACGCTCCGGGGCTGGGTGATCTTTGTCGTCCACGCCGCCGCGATCTCGGCCGCGCCCACGGCGATCGGGCTCCAGTACCGTACCCGCAAGAAGCTCGCGGGCAGCTACATCGCGCTCAGGCGCAGCCGGTCCGAGGAACTGCGTCTGGTCCGCCGTCTCGCCTCCATCGAGGAGCGGTCCGCCCTGGCCCGCGCCCTGCACGATTCGGTCGGTCGTGCGGCGAGCCTCATCGCCTTGCGGGCCGAGGCTCTCGGCTCACGCGCGCGTGACAGTGACACCGCCGGCGACGCCGCTGCCATCCACGCGCTCAGCCGTCGGGCGCTCGAGGAGATGCGGGCCGTCACCGGCATGCTGCGTCCACAGGACGGCGATCCACGGGTGGGCAGTCTGCGCGAAATACCACAGCTTTTGGCTCGCGCGGGCCTGACGGACAGGGCTCGCATCGCTGTCGACGTGCCCGAACGCTGGCCGGGCGACGTCCAGAGCGCCGCCTACCGCGTTGTACAGGAGGCCCTGACGAACGTGGCACGACATGCGCCGGAAGCACGGATCGAGGTGACGGTCACTTCCTCGACCTTGGATGGTTCTCAGGAGCAACTGCTCGTGGAAGTGCGTAACGAGCCCACTGGTGTCGCTGTGCCGTCGATGCCGGGCGGCGGGAAGGGCCTTGCGGGCTTGGCTGAACAAGTAGCCCAAGTCGACGGCGAGTTCGAGTACGGAAAGACTGTGGATGGTGGTTTCTACGTACGGGCGGTGTTCTGAAGGGCAGCGGCGGTGGGAGACGGGGTCGGTTGGTACTCGTCGCGAGCCCAGGTCTTCGCGAGCTGAAAGCTGCCGCCAAGCGCCCCGCCGTGCGTGAGCGATGCGTGAGCGGATGATCTGGCAGAGACCGTCACGGCATGGACGGAGCGCGGGGCAGCACGCGCCCTGACCACATGGTTCCAGACACTGCAGCAGAGTCCGGAACCACCCAGCAAGCCTTGGCCAGGACTTTTAATCCATTGATTGTGGGTTCGAGTCCCACAGGGCCTACCGCGAGTACCCCCGTCATGGGGTGACCCCGGCCGGGACAAAGGTTCCGGTCGGGGTCGTTTTGTGTCCGAGGGCCTGCTGCGCGAGCCGTTCCTGAGCGGTCAGGACGCCGAGGTCGGCTCGGGTGGCGTAGGGCAGGTGGTCGAGGGCGAGGCGGCGGCCGACGTAGTCCATGACGGAGCAGGCCTGGCGGATGTCGGGGTCGTCGGTGGGGCCGGCGGGTTCGAAGCGGGTGCCGACGTAGTCCGCGACCAGGGTTTCCAGGGGGACGCCGTGCTGGAGGCCGCGGGTGACGGTGGTGGAGAAGGCGTCCAGCATGCCGGCGAGTGTGGAGCCCTGCTTGGCCATGCGGACCGCCACTGCGGCCACGCGGCCCTCGGGGGTGCGGGCGACGGTGAGGTATCCCTTGCCCTGGCCCACGGTGAAGGACCGGGTCGTCGACAGCATGCGCCGGGCGGGGCGGGGGACGGCCACCCGCGTCGTGCGATCCCCGAACCGATCCGTCATGAACGCCGTCACCTCCGCAAGTGCACATGCCTGTGCACACGTTGTGGGTACTCAACTGGCCTGTGGGCACAGGATGTTGGGGTCGACCATAAGCACGGGGCGGCGTGCCGCCAACTGCGGCACGCCGCCCCGAACGGGTCTGAACATCCTTTTACCGTCGGCGGATCGAGGGGGCCCTGGGAGGTCCTTGAGCGGTGCCGGCCGGGCGGTGTCCGGTCAGCCCGCGTGCAGTTCCGCCAGGGGCAGCGTGTGCTGGGTCTGCAGGACCTTCGCGCGCAGGTAGCGGACGTTGTGGGCGGTGGTGAACACGCCCGTGGGGACGCGGTCGTGGACGGTGATGCCCAGGTCGCGGAGTTGCTCGGCCTTGTCGGGGTTGTTGGACAGCAGGTCGAGGGTGTCGATGCCGAGGGCCCGCAGCATCTGCGCGGCCGCGGTGTAGTCGCGGTCGTCCTCGGGCAGGCCGAGGGCGGCGTTGGCCTCGTAGGTGTCGAGGCCCTGGTCCTGGAGGGCGTAGGCGTCGAGCTTGTTGTAGAGGCCGATGCCGCGGCCCTCCTGGCGGAGGTAGAGCAGCACGCCGCCGCGGTTCGCGATCCGTTCGACCGCCTCGCGCAGCTGCGGTCCGCAGTCGCAGCGGGCGGAGCCGAACACGTCTCCGGTCAGGCACTCGGAATGCAGGCGGACCAGAGGCGTTGTACCGGGGGCGGGTTCGCCGAGGACGACGGCCACGTGTTCCTGGCCGTCGGTCAGGCCGTGGAAGGTGACGAGTTCGGCGTCGACGCTGTAGCCGTCCTGGAAGTGCAGCGGTACTCGGACGCGGGCGCGCTCCGTGGCGGCGGGCTGGTCGGGCATACGGGGTCTCCCGGGTCCGGTTCGGCACCTGCTTCAGATTTGAAGCAGATCTACGGGGCAGGACCCTACTCGTGCTTTAAATTTGAAGCAACCAGTTTATGGAGTACGTCACACAGTCTTTCGGGGGCTGTGCGTGGACCGGACTGCTCACGAGCAGGGCGGTGCCGACCGGCGGCGCCACGGCACCTCGTCGGGCGTGGGCCGGCTGCCCCCCTCGTCGAGCGCCCCCGCGATCTGCGCGCAGATCTCCTCCAGCTGCCTGACCTGCTCCTCGCTGAGGTGGTCGAAGAGCGAGGCGCGCACCGTCTCGACATGGCCGGGTGCCGTGCGCTCCAGCACCGCCATACCCTCGTCGGTGAGCGCGGCGATGCTCCCCCGCCCGTCCCACTTGCAGTTCTCGCGCCGCACCAGCCCGTCCTTCTCCAGCCGGGAGACGGCGTACGTCAGCCGGCTCCGGGTGATCTTCGTCTTCTCGGCGAGATCGGTCATCCGCAGCTGCCGGTCGGGCACCTCGGAGAGATTGGCCAGGATGGAGTAGTACAGATGAGGCATGCCGGCGTCCTGCTGGAGCTGCCGGTCGATCGCGTCCTCCAGGAGGTGCGTCGCGGCGATGTACGCGCGCCAGGCGCGCTGCTCCTCGGAGGTGAGCCAGCGAGTCGTCATACGGCCAGTGTAGGTTTGTTTCAAACTTGAACCAAGCCTGCCCGCACGCCCCCGCCCGCATGCCCCGCCCGCCCGCGTACGCAAACCCGCCCGCCTGCGCCAACCCGCCCCACCCCTCGCCGAGAGTGAGCGCGTCCGATGCCGTACCCCTACGTCCTGCTGTCCGCCGCCGTCTCCCTGGACGGCTGCCTCGACGACACCGGCCCCGAACGTCTCCTCCTCTCCAGCCCCGCCGACTTCGACCGGGTGGACGAGGTGCGCGCGTCCGTGGACGCCATCCTGATCGGCGCCGGCACCATCCGCGCCGACAACCCGCGGCTGCTGGTCAACTCGCCCGAGCGCCGGGCCGCCCGGATTGCGCAGGGCAGGCCGGAGTACCCGCTCAAGGTCACCGTCAGCGGCTCCGGCGACCTGGATCCGGACGCCAACTTCTGGCACACGGGAGGCGACAAGCTCCTCGCCACCACCGACAAGGGCGCCGAGCGGGCCCGCGCCCTCGGCCTCGCCGCCGACATCGTCCCGCTCGGGACCGACCTCGACTGGCGAGGGCTCCTGGAGCATCTGCACGACGTGCGCGGCGTACGGCGCCTGATGGTGGAGGGCGGCGGCACCGTCCACACCCAGCTGCTGCAGCAGGGCCTCGCCGACGAACTCCAGCTCGTCCTCGCCCCGCTCTTCGTCGGCGACCCGGACGCGCCCCGCCTCTTCGGCCCCGGCGCATACCAGGACGGCCGGCTGCGCCTGGTGGAGACCCGGCGGATCGAGGACGTCGTCCTCATGCGCTACGAGCCCACCGCCCCCGGCACCGGCCCGCTGGCCACCGCGGCCGACCACCACTGGCTGGCCCTGGCCTGCGAGCTGGCGGCCCTGTGCCCGCCCTCGCGGACGGCCTTCAGCGTGGGCGCGGTGATCGTCGCCGCCGACGGTACGGAGCTGGCCCGCGGCCACTCGCGCGAGGGGGACGACAACGTCGTACACGCCGAGGAGGCGGCCCTGGCCAAGCTCGACCCGGCCGATCCGCAGCTGCGGTCGGCCACCGTCTACAGCAGTCTGGAGCCCTGTGTCCGCCGTGCGTCGCGGCCGAAGCCGTGTGCGCGGCTGATCCTCGACGCGGGCGTCGGGCGGGTCGTCACCGCCTGGCGGGAGCCGGACACCTTCGTGGCGGACGCGGACGGCAGCGGTCTGCTGGCCGCGCAGGGCGTCGACGTGATCGTGCTGCCGGAGCACGAGGAGCAGGCCAAGGCGCCCAACCGCCACCTGACGGCGTCGTAGACCGTGGCACGAGGTGTCCCGCGGATGGCGTATGCTTGAGACACAACGACGCGGGGTGGAGCAGCTCGGTAGCTCGCTGGGCTCATAACCCAGAGGTCGCAGGTTCAAATCCTGTCCCCGCTACTGAAGGCTCAGGGCCGGAATCCGGAAACGGGTTCCGGCCCTGAGTGTTTTCCGCCTTCCGCGTTGCGTCACCGATGTCTTGCCATCGTTGTCACATGCGGTGACCGGCCGAGCGCTTTCCGCATAACAACTGACACACCGTCAGAACGGGTGTGGATGGCGAGGTGAGGCCAACTCGCCCGTTTTTCGCCTCTCTTGGCCCGTACGTCCAGGCCAAAAAGCGTTAATGATCAAGCAGAACAGCTTGGAATCGGCACCCCGTGTCTATTAACGTTCGATAACGCAGCGCGGTCGTCCCAGCCGTCACAAGAGGCGGCTCCGTGCGCACGCGCCGAATCCCGCAAGGGAACCGGGGAACCACCACCCAGGGGTGAATCGCGTGAATACCGCCGTGGAGACACGGCTCGTATACGCGCGTAGGAGACCTTCCTGCTCCGAACCCGTCAGCTAACCCGGTAGGCGAGAAGGAAGGAAAGGAGCGCGCCCACGTGGCGTCCAACCCGCCTGCCCCGGCAGCCCCGTTCGTGCCGAGCACCGAGCCCTTCGGCTTCGCAGGACCCCGCCCCGACGAGGGTCCCTTCGAAGAGTGGAACCCCACCGAGGACTCCGTCGCCCCGGTACGCGGCCGGCATCGTGTCGCCAAGCAGCGCGGCGGTGGACTCGCCCGCAGCTCCACTGTCCTCGGCGTCGGCGTCATAGCCGCCGTCGGCGCGGGCGGAATGGCCAGCGCCAACACCGGCAAGCCGCCGGTGTCGATCTCCATGCCCGACATCGGCTCCGTGAGCCACGTCTTCGGCGGCTCGTCCCAGGCCCCCAAGGGTTCCGCCACCGCGCTCAGCAGCGTCGGCGTGACCACCCAGGACACCCGGCAGGGCGCCAGGGACGCGGGCGAGGCGCTGCGCGACCGCATCATGGCGCAGGCCGAGAGCCAGCAGGTCCAGATCGACAGCAAGGCCCAGTCCGTCACCGAGGCGGCCCTCGCCAAGCAGGTCGACGAGGCCGCCGCGAAGGCCGAGAAGGACGCCGCGGCCAAGGCCCAGGCCGCCAAGGACAAGGCAGAGGCGGCGGCCAAGAAGAAGGCCGAGGCCGCGCGCCTGGCCGAACTGGCCAAGCAGTACAAGCTGCCGGTCGCCTCGTACACGATCACCGGCACCTTCGGGCAGCCCGGCTCCATGTGGTCCTCCGGCTACCACACGGGCCTCGACTTCGCCGCCCCCACCGGCACGCTCATCAAGGCCGTCCACGGCGGCACCGTCAAGGAGGCGGGCTGGGCCGGAGCATACGGCTACCGCACGATCATCACCCTCGACGACGGCACGGAGCTCTGGTACTGCCACCAGTCGTCGATCAGCGTGAGCGTGGGCCAGAAGGTCGGCACGGGCGATGTGATCGGGCGGGTCGGCGCCACCGGCAACGTGACCGGACCGCACCTGCACCTGGAGGTCCACCCGGGCGGCCAGGCCGAGGCCATCGACCCGATGACCTGGCTGCGCGGCAAGGGCCTCAACCCCTGACACCACAGCCCCCCGACGCCACAGCCCCCTGACACCGGGGCCCCTGAAATCAGGGCCGATGACCCTGCATCTCGCTGATCCCGCGGCGCCCTACGTCTGGTACGGGTTGTACGCGGGATCCGGCATGGCCGGGTATCCGTACGCCCCGTACACCGGCCACGGCGGCGCGAGCACCGGCACCGGGGGCGCCGTCGACCGCGCCGCGTAGTCCAGCGCCGGTCGGGCCACCTCGCGCCGGTGCCACAGCTCGCTGAGCAACTCCCTCTCCCGTACGACGAAGTCGGCGCCGGCCCGGCCGCGGCGGCCCCGGTGCCGCAGGAACGCCAGGGAGGTCGCGTACGCCTCGTACTGCGCGACCTCGCGGGCCGCGGACTTGCCCCCGTAGTGGGCGGCGTAGTCGCGGGCCATCCGGCGTGCCCGCATCGAGCCGAGGGCGTAGGGCTCGGCGGGGGTGAGCCAGCCGGCGACGGCGTAGGCGGGCAGTTCCTCGCGCACGGTGCGCAGTTCGCGCTGGCGTGTCCAGATCACCAGCCAGGTCAGCAGGCCGAACACGGGGACCATGAAGGCGGCGTAGACGGCGAAGAAGCCGTACTCGCCGAACGTGGACGAGGCGTTCCACATCGCGTGCATGCCCATCGCGAGCAGCAGTCCGGAGAGCGGGACGAGAGCGCGCCGCAGATGCTGGCGCTCGGCCGAGAGCGCGGCCACGCCGAAGCCGATGCCGGTCAGCACGGTGAAGAGCGGGTGCGCGAACGGGGACATGACGATGCGTACGAAGAAGGTCGCTGCCGTGACGGAGGCGATGCCGCGCTCGCCGGTGAGCTGGTCGGTGCCGAAGGCGGTGCCCAGATAGAGGATGTTCTCGGTGAACGCGAAGCCGGTGGCGGTGACGCCGGCTATGACGACCCCGTCGACGATCCCGGTGAAGTCCCGTCTGCGGAACAGGAAGACGAGCAGGACGGCGGCCGCTTTCGCGGACTCCTCCACGATGGGCGCTATGACGGTCGCGCCGAGGGTGTCGGCGCTGGAGGGGTCCGCGGTCGCCGTCGCTATCCACTTGGTGGCGAAGCTGTTGGCGACGATCGCTATCAGCGCGGCCGCGCAGGCCCCCCAGGCGAAGGCGAACAGCAGGTTCCGCCAGGGGCCCGGGGCCACCCGGTCCAGCCAGCGGAAGGCGGTGATGAGCAGGGGCACGGGCAGGACCGCGAGCCCGAGCCCGACCAGGAACCCCTCGGTGCCGGTCTGCTCGCGCACCAGGGCCAGGATGACGAGGCCGGAGAGCGCGAGCAGCGTGCTGAGCGCGCCGTAGAGCACCCACTTGCGCTGCCACCAGTGCGCATGCCTGAGCGCGCCGCCGACCGGCCCACCGGGCTGCGGCGGATACGTCGGGTACGGGGGATGCGTGGCCACGGCATTGACCCTAACGAGGGAGGGCGCCGCCCGCGACGGAAGCGGGGGTCGCCCGCGGGCCGAGGGGCTTCAGGCGCCGGTGAGGGGCTGGTTGTGGTGCTGTACGCGACGGAAGAGCAGGTCGTTCACGACATGACCCTTCTCCAGACCCTGGGCCTCGAAACGGGTCAGTGGCCGGAAGTCGGGACGTGGCGCGAAACCGCCGCCCGGCTGGGTGTTCTCGAACTCCGGGTGCGCGTTCAGCACGTCGAGCATCTGTTCGGCGTACGGTTCCCAGTCGGTCGCGCAGTGCACGATGCCGCCGGGCCTGATGCGGGTGGCGGCCAGGTCGAGGAACTCGGGCTGGATCAGCCGCCGCTTGTGGTGCCGCTTCTTGGGCCAGGGGTCGGGGAAGAACACGCGCAGTCCGTCCAGCGCGTCGGGCCGGAGCATCTCGTGCAGCAGGATGATGGCGTCGCCGTTGGCCACGCGGACGTTGGTCAGCCCCTCCTGCTCGGCGAGGTTGAGCAGGTTTCCCTGCCCCGGGGTGTGCACGTCCACGGCCAGGATGTTCGTCCCCGGGTCGGCGGCGGCCATCTGCACGGTCGCCTCGCCCATGCCGAAGCCGATCTCGAGCACGACCGGGTTGGTGTTGCCGAACAGGTCCGCGAGGTCGAGCGTCTCGTGACCGTCGATGTCCAGCCCCCAACGGGACCACAGCCGCTGCAGCGCGTCCGCCTGGCCCGCGGTCACCCGGCTGCGGCGCGGCTGGAAGCTGCGGATCCGCCGCTCGAAGTGCGCCCCCGCCGGATCGGCCTTCGGCCCGTCGGGAAACCGCGGCTCCCCCTTCGCCCGGGTGTGCCTGACGGACACACCGGGCACGTGCGAGGGGTGACGGCCCGGCTGACCGTGGGCGTGGTCGGCGGGCTGGGGGACTTCGGAGGCATTGAGCGAGTCAGACACAGTGGGGTCGATTTTACGGGCGCGGCGGGCGGCGGCGGCAGCGGTGCCTTGTGCCGCCGGCACGGTACGCGCGTGCCCTGTGCCGCCGGACATGCGCGCCCGTGCCGAAAGGGCGCTTCACGCACCGACCCAGCCACCGCTCACACGGCCCCCAGCATCCCCAGTGCCCTCTTCGCCACCTCCCGTCCGATCGGCAGTGAGGCGGTCGCCGCGGGTGAGGGGGCGTTCAGGACGTGCACGGCGCGCGGGCCCTCCTTGATCAGGAAGTCGTCGACGAGGGAACCGTCCCGCAGCACGGCCTGCGCCCGCACCCCGGCGGCCGTGGGCACCAGGTCGTCCTGCGTCACCGCCGGCAGCAGTCGGCGCACCGCCGTCGTGAAGGCGGCCTTGGACACCGAGCGCCGCAGCTCTCCCGCGCCGTAGCGCCAGTGCCGCCGGGCCATCCGCCAGGAGCCGGGCCACGCCAGCGTCCCGGCGACCTCCCGCGGCCGTACGACTGCCCAGCCGTAGCCCTCGCGGGCCAGCGCCGGCACCGCGTTGGGGCCGATGTGCACGCCGCCGTCGAACCCGCGCGTGAGATGCACCCCGAGGAACGGGAACGCCGGATCCGGCACCGGGTACACCAGCCCCCGCACCAGGTCGGGCCGCGCCAGCTCGTAGTACTCGCCGCGGAACGGCACGATCCGCATCTCGGGGTCGTCGCCCGTCAGACGGGCCACCTCGTCGCAGTGCAGCCCGGCGCAGTTCACCAGCACGCGCGCCCGTACGATCTCCCCGGCGCGCGTCCGCACGGCGACCCCGAGGTCGGGCCGGCGGTCGATGCGCTCGACGCGCGCGCCGTAGCGGATGTCGGCGCCCGAGGCGTGGGCCAGCTGTCTCGCCACGCCCACGAAGTCGCACACGCCTGTCGTGCCGACGTGTATCGCCGCAAGTCCCCGCACCTGCGGCTCGTACTCCTCGATCTGGGAAAGGCCGAGCTCGCGCACCGGTATGCCGTTCTCCCGGCCGCGCTGGACCAGGGCGTGCAGCCGGGGCAGCTCCTCGCGCTCCGTGGCGACGATGAGCTTGCCGGTGACGGCGTGCGCGATGCCGTACTCGGCGCAGAACTTCACCATCTCGGCGGCGCCCCGCACCGCGAACCGTGCCTTGAGGGAGCCGGGGCGGTAGTAGATCCCGCTGTGGATCACGCCGCTGTTGCGTCCCGTCTGGTGCCGGGCCGGGCCCGGCTCCTTCTCCAGCACCGTGACCCGTGTGCCCGGCGCGGCGCGCGTGATCGCATACGCCGTCGACAGCCCGACGATCCCGCCCCCGATCACCAGCACGTCGCAGTCGTACGCGATCTCCGGCCGCACCTGCACCACCTCCCGCTACCGATAGTGCACTGCGCCACTGACAGTCACTTCAAACGCGGGGAAACGGAGGCTGCTCCTCCGTCACGCCGGTGCCATCAGCAGCGGGCGGGCCCGCTCCCGCAGCTCCACGACCCGGGGCTCGTCGCCGTACGGCTCGAGGCGGTGCAGAAGGTCCTTCACGTACTCGGTGGTGCGCGCCGAGGAGATGCGCCCGGCGACCTCCACGGCCCGCACGCCCTGCTCGCAGGCGGCGTCGAGGTTGCCGGACTCGAGTTCCGCGACGGCCGAGACGACCAGCCTCAGCCCGTGCGAGCGCACGAACTCCTCAGTCGGCCTGGACAGGGCCTGCTCGGTGAAGCGCCGCACCTGGCGCGGCGCCTTCAGGTCGCGGTAGCACTCGGCCGCGTCGGCGGCGAAGCGGTCGTAGGAGTAGAAGCCGAGCCAGGAGGGGTCGTTGTCGCCCTCCCGGGAGCGCTCCAGCCAGCCCTCCGCCGCCTTCAGGGCGGCGCCGGCCGCCTGTGCGTCGCTGGCGCGCGCGTGGGCGCGTGCCTCGACGAGGCGGAAGAAGCTCATGGTGCGGGCGGTCGCAAGGCCCCGGTTGCGCTCCAGGGCGGCCTGCGCGAGGTCGACGCCCTCGTCGCCGAAGCCGCGGTAGGTCGCCTGCAGCGACATGGACGCCAGCACGTAGCCCCCGAGGGGCACGTCGGCCGCCGCGCGCGCGAGGCGCAGCGCCTGGATGTAGTACCGCTGCGCGGCCTCCTGCTGACCGGTGTCGAAGGCCATCCAGCCGGCCAGCCGGGTCAGTTCGGCGCTCGCCCCGAACAGGGCGCGTCCGACCTCGTCGGAGTAGGAGCCCAGCAGCAGCGGTGCCGCCTCGACCCGTAAGCACTCGGGCACCATCGACGAACGCCAGTCGCCGCCTCCGTACTTGGAGTCCCAGCGCCTGGCGTCCTCAGCGGCCTCCCGCAGCTTCTGCACGTCGCTGTGGCCGACTTTGAGCGGTGAGCTCGAGCCCTCGGCGTGGTTCGCCTCGCGCGCCACCGAGCTGTCGGCCGGGGTTATCAGCCATCGTGAGGCGGGCGTCGCGTACGCGCTTACTGCGAACGATCCGGCCAGTGACTGCCAGATGCCGCCGGAGCCGGCGCGGCGGCCGGCGAGGTCGAGGCGGTACAGCTCCGTCGCCGACCGGACTGCCTGTCCCACGTCCCTGGGGAAGGCGAGGCCGACTTCGGGTGCGGGATCCGCGTCCGCCAGGCCGATCTCGTGGAGCGGCACCGGGCGGCCGAGTTTCTGCCCTATCGCGGCGGCGATGAGGTGCGGCGCGGCGCCCTGGGGCACCATGCCTTTCGACACCCAGCGCGCCACCGACGTCTTGTCGTAGCGAAGTGTCAACCCGCGTTGAGCGCCAAGATCGTTGACGCGTCGCGCGAGTCCTGCGTTGCTGATTCCCGCGAGGGCGAGAACGGCGCCGAGTTTTTCGTTCGGCCCGCGTTGCTCCCTGGACATGCGCCACCCCTCGACACAGACGGCTGCCGCGCTGGCATAACCACGCGGCATTCGTAAACCCAGCGTAGTTCGCCGCATCCCAAGCGTTAAGGGGCATACTTCCGGATGGCGGGATTGTATTCCGTACGGAAGTACGGGCCCGATACGCGCAGTTGCAGCGTGCTCCTGGTGTGTGGCCGTGCGCCCGTCCGTGCGCTCTTCTCCGGCCACCCCGGGAGCGCTTCCATGGATGGTGCGTGGGTCGGCCCGCTGTACTGGATCCAGTGGGCTGGGGGACACCGCCGCCACAATCCCCGCGGGCGGCGGACGGGCCCGGGGGGCGAACTCCGTCTCCCGGGCTGCGCGCGCACGATGCGCTGCGCAGAGCCTGTACGGAGCGTGGTCACGCCTGTCCTTCCATCCGGGATTTGGCTGAAAATCGACCCCGTGTTCTGCGCGCAAATACCGCTTCTACCTTTGCACTTGAGGGCGCGTACGGCGTTTTCGGGGAGCGTTTCGGGGGCGCATTCGCGTCGCAGAGTCCTTGTTCAGTACGGGCGTTCGTCTCCCCGCACGGGTGAGCGCCACGGCGCATTCGAGGAATCGCAAGCAGGCCCACAGCCCCTCCGGCGTGCGCCCTTCATGGCAGCATGGGGAACCAGTTCGTACGGTGCACTGGTGTCCACAGCCTGTGGAGGCGTCGATGCGGTGGTTGGTGGGGTGGAGCAGCACCGCAGTGGGGGCTTCCGCGTTGGGATCGGCGGGGGCCACCGGACACGACGGCGAGACAGTGCACCCGGTGGGCTCCCAACTCCTGTGGGGCGACCCCGATCCGCTCTGGGCGGTCGGCGACTGGCGCCCCGACGAGGTGCGCGTCGTCAGGGCCGACGCCCAGACCCGGATCGCCGTCCTGGGCACCTGCGCGGCCTCCGACGAACAGCTGCGGGTCGGGCTGTTCGCCGCGCGCGGAGGGGCACTTCGGCATCTGACGGCGTGGCCCGGCAGCTACACCGCCATCGTCCAGGTCGGCCGCAGGGTCACCGTCTGCGGCGACCTCGCGGGCGCACGCCCCGTCTTCTACACCCCCTGGGCCGGCGGCACCGCCTACGCGACCGCCGCCCTGCCCCTCGCCGACCTCATCGAGGCCAACCTCGACTTCGGTCACCTCGCCGCGCTCCTGGCCGCCCCCGATGTGCCGGCCGCGCTGCACGACTCCACGCCGTACGACGGCGTGCGGCGCGTCCCGCCCGGGCACGCACTGATCCTGCGCGCCGGAGCACGCGAGATCGCCGGCTACGAGCCCGTCGCCTCCCTCGCCGTGGCGGCGCCCACCGCCGATCCGGACAGCGCGGTCGACGCGGTGCGCGACGCCCTGGTGGAGGCGGTACGCGCGCGTCTGTCGGCGCCCCGGCACGTTCCCGGTACCGACATCGACCCGGGCCCCGTGCCCGGCATGGGTCCCGCGGAGCGGCGCGCCGCGCGCGGGATGCCGGTCGCGGGCATCGGCGCCGACCTCTCCGGCGGCCCCGCCTCGGGCACCCTCGCCCTGCTCGCCGCCGGTCTGCCCGGAATGCCGGGCACGGTCCTGGGCCACGGCACGGGCGCGGGGGAGCGCCTGCTGGCGGTCACCTTCAACGACCTGGCGGTCGGCGGCCGGGAGGCCGAAGTGCAGCGGGCGGGATCCCTGGCGGCCAACCCGCGCCTGCACCACGTGGTGGTGACCGGCGGCGAGGAGGCACTGCCGTACGCCGAGCTCGACGGCCCGCTGACGGACGAGCCGGGCCAGTGCCTGGTGACGGCCGCCCGGCACCGGGCACGGCTGGCGTCGGGCAGCGCGGACCACTTCACCGGCTACGGCGCCCGCCAGGTGCTGGACGCGCATCCAGCGCGGCTGGCAGACCTCCTCATGGACCGCAAACGCCGCCATCTCGTCCGCCCCGTGGCCGCACTCGCCAGGGCGGACGGTTCGGTGATGGTCCCCGCGCGCGTGTACGGCGCGGCCCGCCGGCTCTCCCGCACCCCGTACCGCGCGGGCCTGGAGGCGCTCGCCGACCGGCTGCTCCAGCGCCGCTTCGACGAGCCCAAGGGCGCCGTGGGGGCGTCCCTCGCCGCCCTCGCCTGGGCCAGACCCGGACCGGCCGCACGCTGGCTGACCGGCGAAGCCCTGGCTGAAGTATCGGTTCGCCTGCAGACGGCGACGGGCCGCTCCGGCGTGGGCCCCGGCCAGCATCCCGGCGACTACCGCGCGCGTGCGGCCCTCACCCGCCAGGCGGCGGAACTGCGCATCCTGGAGCAGGCGGCCGAGGTCCGCTCCCAGCGCCTGCACGCCCCCTTCCTCGACAACCAGGTGGTACGCGCGTGCCGGGCCCTCCCCGAGGCCCTGCGCGTCCAGCCCGGAGCGCGCGCCACCATCCTGCGCACGGTCCTGGAGGGCGCCGGAGTCAGCGACCTCCCGCCGGGCTGGGGCGCCACCTCCCACGCCTCGGCGGCGGTGGCGGCCCGCACCGGCCTGCGCGTGGCCGCCGACTCCCTGATGAGCCTGTTCGGCACCCCGCTGCTCGCGGAGGCGGGCCTGGTGGAGGCCCGCGTCGTCCGCAAGGCGGTCCGTGCCGCCGCAGCCGGCGAACCCCTCCCCCTGGACGGCCTCGCCGACCTGGTCTCCCTCGAACTGTGGCTACGGCGCCTCCTGGCCCGCCGCGGCACCTGCTGGACCGGCACCCCGGCCCGCCAACGGGCGGTACCGGCGGGAATCAACCCCCAGAGGGGGGCGCTGGCTTCCGGAGGGGGAGCGGGGGTCGTCTGAGCGGGCAGAGGGGTTGCCTGGGGAGCGGGGGTCGCCTGATCGGAGGACTGGGTCGCTCGGCCATTGACGCCCGGGTCGCTTCGAGGTGCGGCGGGGGCGGAAACGCCCGCCGCGGCAAAACCCCGTGCCACCCACAGGCGCCCCGGCGACAATGACCCGGTGCGGTACAAAATCCTGGGCGTCACCCAGGCCGAGGACGACCACGGCACCGCCGTACCCATTCCCGGCCCCCGCCTCCGCACCCTCCTGACCGCCCTGGCCCTGCGCCCCGGCCGCGTCACCACTCCCGACACCCTCATCGACGAGGTCTGGTCGGACACCCCGCCGCACGACGCCCCCGCCGCCCTCCAGGCCCTCATCGGCCGCCTGCGCCGCGCCCTGGGCAAGGACACGATCACCTCCGCCCCCGGCGGCTACCGCCTCGAAGCGGCCGAGGACGACGTGGACCTGTTCGTCTTCGAACGGCTGGTCCGGCAGGGCACGACGGAACTGGACCAGGGCGACCCGCACACCGCCGCGGCCACGCTGTCCGAGGCGCTCGCCCTGTACCGCGGCCCCGCCCTCGCCGACCTCCCCGATGCCGTCGCCGCCACCCGCCCGGCCGCCCTGCACCTGGAGGCGACCCGCGCCCGCATCGACGCGGACCTGCGCCTCGGCCGCGCCCAGGCCGTCGTAGCGCACCTGCAGGAACTCACCGAGGCGCACCCGTACGACGAACTGCTGCGCGCCCTCCTCATCCGCGCCCTGCGCGACACGGGCCGCACGGCCGACGCCCTCGCCGCGTACGAGACGGCCCGCCGCGCCCTTGCCGATGAGCTGGGCGCCGACCCGGGCCCCCAACTGCGCGCCCTGCACACGGAACTGCTCACCTCGCCGGACGCCACAGACGCCACAGACGCCACATACGCCACTCCCGAATCCCCCACCGCGCCTGCCGAATTCCCCACCACGCCTCCCGAGCCGCCGGCCCGAACCGGCAACCTCCGTCGCCGACTTACCTCTTTCGTGGGCCGGGAACCCGAGCTGGACGCCATCCGTTCCGAATTGCACAGGGCACGACTCGTCACGCTCACCGGCCCCGGCGGCTCCGGAAAGACCCGCCTCGCCGAGGAGGCCGCCGCCGGGCTTCCGCAGGCGTGGCTGGTCGAGCTGGCGCCGCTCGACCGGCCGGAAGCGGTGCCGGGCGCGGTGGTCAGTGCGCTCGGTCTGCGCGAGACCGTGCTGATGACCACCGAGCTGACGGCCCCGCAGGACGACCCGGTCGCCCTGCTCGTCGAGCACTGCGCCGCGCGCAGCGAGCTCCTGATCCTTGACAACTGCGAACATGTCATCGAAGCGGCGGCCACCCTCGCCGAGACGCTGCTCACCCGCTGCCCGGGACTCACGATCCTCGCCACCAGCCGTGAACCGCTGGGCGTCCCCGGCGAATCGGTGCGCCCGGTCGAACCGCTCGTCCCCGACCAGGCGCGCCGCCTCTTCGAGGAGCGCGCATCGGCCGTCCGTCCCGACGCGGCCGCAGTGCTCCGCGACGGGGAGGCGGTGGACGAGATCTGCCGCCGCCTGGACGGGCTGCCGCTCGCCATCGAGCTGGCCGCGGCCCGGCTGAGGCTGCTCACCCCCCGGCAGATCGCGGACCGGCTCGACGACCGCTTCCGGCTGCTCACCTCCGGCAGCCGTACGGTCCTGCCCCGCCAGCAGACCCTGCGCGCGGTCGTCGACTGGTCCTGGGACCTGCTCGACGAGCGCGAGCGCACGGTGCTGCGCGAGGTCTCCGTCTTCGCCGGCGGCTGGGACCTCACGGCGGCGGAGGCCGTGTGCACGGGTCCCGCGGCCGACCTCGTCGGTGCGCTCGTGGACAAGTCCCTGATCGTGGCCACCCCGGACGAGGACTGCGGCGGCGGTATGCGGTACCGCATGCTGGAGACCATCCACGAGTACGCCACGGAGCGCGCCGCCGAGGTCCCCGAACTGCGCGCCGAGGCCGAGCGCAGGCACCGCGCGTGGGTGCGCGCCCTGGTGGAGAAGGCCGAGCCGCTGCTGCGCTCCGCGGACCAACTCCCCTGGATCTCCCGCCTGGAGACCGAGCTGGACAACATCCGCGCCGCCCTCCACCGCGCCCTCGCCGACGGCGCCGAGGAGGAGGCCGACTCCCTCGCCCTGAACATGGGCTGGTTCTGCTGGCTGCGCAACTACCGCCAGGAGTGCATCGACTGGCTGGACCGCACCCTGCGCCTGGGCGCAGCGCTGGACGCCGTGGACGCCGTGGACGCCGTGGACGCCGTGGACGCCGTGGACGCCGTGGACGCCGTGGACGGCGTGGACGCGGTGGACGCCGCAAAGCCCGTAGCCCCCGTAGCCGCCGTCGACCCCACCGACCCCATGGAGTGCTTCCTGGCCGCCCCGCGCGGTGAGGTGGACCACCCGCAGCACACCCTCCGGATGAATCTGCGGATGCTGCACCTCTTCCTGAGGTCGGACACCGAGCGCATGGACGGGACTCTGGCGGACCGGCCGCGTGAGTACGTCACCCGGCTGCGGGACCACTTCGGGCGGGGCGGTCCGCAGGCGGCCCGGCTCCCGGGCATCGCCTGGCCGCTGGCCACGCTCGTCCTGGGCAGCCCGGCCGACGCCCGTGACGCCCTGGACGAGACCGTCGCCAACTGCCGCGAGTACGGCGATGAGTGGGCGATCGGCGTGGCCCTGATGTTCCGCACGCACATGGCCGTCGACTCGGCGGGCGGCATGAAGGGCATCGACGAGGACCTGGCCGAGCTCAGGGTGGTGAGCCGGCGCGTCGGCGACCGCTGGATGCGCGCCCAGGTGTGCAGCGCGGCCGGCGAGGCGGCGATGGCCCGAAGCCGCCTGGACGAGGCCAAGGGCGAGTACGAGGAGGCGCTGCGGCTCGCCTACGAGGTGGGCGCGTACGCCGAGACGCCGTTCCTGGTGGCCCGGCTGGCCGAGATCGCCTACCGCGCGGGCGACCGTGCGGCCGCCCTGCGCGGGCTCGACGACGCCGCCACGGCCGGCGAGCGCTACGGGGTGCCGGACACTCGGGCGTTCCTGCTGCTGATGCGCGCCCAGATGGCGCTGGACGTGAAGGACACCCTCCGCGCGCGGGAGATGGTCGACGCGGCCCGCGTGGAGACCGGACGCGGCACGCCGCCGCCCCAGTTCAGGGTGATGCTGAGCGCGATCGAGGCCAGGGTGACGGTCGCCGAGACCGGCCCGGTACGCGGCCTGCCGAAACTGGTGCGCACCATCCGCGAGGCGGTGGACCTCCGGTGCGCCGACGTCATCACAGCGGCTCTCGTGGACTACACGGCGATTCTGCTCTCCGATCTCGGCGAGCACCCGTGCGTGCTCCGCCTGCTCGCCGCCGCGGAGCAGCTGCGCGACGGCACACCGCGCCCCATGCCGGAGCGGGCCGAGGCCGAGCGCGTCGAGAACGCGGCCCGCGCCGCGCTGAGCACCGAGAAGTGCGCCGCCGAGGTCGCCCGGGGCGCCCTCTTCACCGTTGGGGACGTCCTCGCCGAACTCGACGAGGCCATGCGCAGGCACCCGGCCGGACAGCGCCCGTGAACCGGCCTACCAGCAGCCGCACCCGGCCTATGAGCAGCCGCACCCGGCCTGTGAGCAGCCGCACCCGGCCTATGAGCAGGTGAACTTCGACTCGGCCCAGTCCGCGACCGTCAGGCTGTCGAAGCTGCTGTCCGGGCGGACCGCCAGCCGTACGGTGTGGTGGCCGGCGAGGTTCACATGCACCGGGACCGCCGACTCTCCGCCGCGTACCGGCCCGGACCGCCACAGCGGGACGCCGTCGGCGTAGACGGAGAAGGAGACCTTGCCGAGCCCCAGGGTCATGTCGTCGACGCCGACCATGGCGTCGTAGGCGGTGCAGGTGCGGTTGAGGTCGATGGTCACGGAGGAGTCGCCGTGCACGGTGACGCCGTGCGCGTACTGCGTGCCGCCGATCGACATGCCGTACCGCTGCCAGACCCAGCTGCTCTCGCCGAGCCGCATCTCGGGCCTGGTGCCGTCGCCGCTGACGTCGTACGCCAGCTCGCTCCACTGGTAGACGGCGGGAGGGGGCGGGGGAGTCGGGGTCGGCGTGGGGGTGGGCTTCGGGTCGGGAGCGGGCGTCGGTGTGGGGGTGGGCTTCGGCTTGGGAGTCGGCGTGGGGGTCGGGGTCGGTGTGGGCTCGGGGGCCTTCGCCGGTACGACGGGTGGCTTCGGCTCGGGGCTCTTCTTCTCGGGCGTGGGCGTCGACGGGTTGGGGCGCACGGACGGTACGGAGACGGGCGGTTTGGCGTCCTCCTTCTTGGCGGGGGCGTGGCTGCCGGACAGCGCGAGGGCCAGTGCCACGCCCGCCGCGACGGCGACCGCGGTGGCGGCGAGGCCGACCTTCACGGGCGCGCCCAGCCCCTCGGAGGCCGCCGCGCCACCGGCGCCCGTACTCCCTGACGAGCCGCCGCTCGCCGCCGCGGCCGCTCCCGCCGCGCCCGCCGCACCGGCTCCGGTGCCACCGGCGATGAGCGCGGCGACCTTGGCGTACCCGGCGGCGCCGAACCAGCCGATGACCGCGACCGGCACGACCGCGGGGATACCGCCGGCGACTTCCTTGATCTGGCCCGCGGCCAGCCGGCACTTGGCGCACTCCTCCAGGTGCTTGCGCAGCCCCCGCTCGGCCCGTGTGCGCAGGCCGCCGCGGGCGTAGGCGCCGAGCCGGTCGGCATGGCGGGCGCACTCCTCGTCGCTCGCGAGCGAGGCGCTGACATGGGCCTGGAGGTAGGCCTGCTTGAGGCCCTCGCGGGCGCGGCTGGCGAGCACGCGCGTGCCGTTGGCGTCCAGCCCGAAGAGCGTGGCGACCTCGCTGGGCGACTCGTCCTCGACCTCGGTGTGCCACAGCACGGCCTGCCAGCGTTCCGGCAGCGATCTGAAGGCCTGCATGGCCATGGACTGCTCGGCCTCGTGCATCGCGCGCACATCGGCGCCGAGGTCGAGCGTGTCGTCGTCGGCGACCTCGGAGGAGCGTGCGGACTGCGCGGCGAACAGCGCGAAGTCGTCGACCAGTTGCTCGCGCCTGGCGGACTTGGTCCAGTTCGCGGCCACGCGCCGGATGCTGGTGAGCAGGTAGGCGCGTACGGCGTGTTCGGGGCCGTGCCCGCCGCGCACCGCCTGGAGCATGCGGGCGAAGACCTCGGCCGTGAGGTCGTCCGCGGTGTGGGCGTCACGGCAGCAGGTACGGGCGTACCGGCGCACGGCGTCCGCGTGGCGCCGGTACAGCTCCTCGTACGCGGTGTCGTCGCCCGAACGCATCCGCACGATCAGATCGGCGTCGGACGGCGGCATGTCCCTCGGCGGGGGCAGCACCCCGTCCTCGTGCCGGTCGCGCTGCGCCGGGACGACGCCCTCCGCGGAGTCGCCGGGGCCCACCGAGTCGACGGGCCCCACGGGTTCGAAGGGTCCGACGGATTCGATGGGCACGCCGCCTTGCGGGGGAATGACGGTCTCCGCGGGGTCACCGCCCCGCGGCGTGCCTGCTCGGCCGCCCTGACTCGGCACCTGCGGCGGGCCGTCGGCCTCCGCGTCACCGTCGCCCGGCGAACCGTCCCGCCCGTCAAAGCTCATCGCGGAAAGCCCCTGCCGCCGCTTGACCAACCAGTCCCGAACACCGAGTCAGAGTGCCATATTGGCTTTTGTTCAGGACCCCGCAGTGCGGACCATCCACTCGTCCGTGGGGACTTGTCGTGCCGTAGTACTAGCGTCCCCCGTTCGGGGAAGGCTCAATTGACGTTCTGCAGGCGGGAGTTGAGCGACGAACCGGAAATGTCCGGAAGGTGCTCGGCTACGCGGCATTCCAGGCTCCGGGCCGCCCCTGGGCGTTGGTCGCCCCGGGCGTCCCTGCCGGTCGTCGTCGACCCACGGGCGTTGGTCGTCCCCCAAGCGTCAATCGTCTCCCAGACGTCAGCCGCAGCCTGGGCGTCAGCCGCCCCCGGCACCAGGTCATCGCCGTCTCGCATCGGCTCACCCCGGGCGCCAGGTCGTCCCCGTGCCCGCATCAGCTCATCCCCGGCGCCAGGTCATCGCCGTCCCGCATCAGTTCACCCCCGGCGCCGAACCAGAGCCGGCCGAGCAGACCGCGTCACACCGGTCGTGAACGCAGCCCCTCCAGCAGGATGTCCAGCAGCCGTGCGGAGGCCGCCGCCTGCTGGGCCGCGTCGGGCAGCGAGGGTGCCGCCGTGGCGATGACCAGGAGTACGTCCGACACCGACACGTCGGCCCGCAGTTCGCCGGCCGCGCGCGCCCGCTCCACGAGCTGGCCCACGACCTCGAGCAGCGCCGCGGCGCCCGTGTCGTCGTCCGCCGGAAGCGGCGAGGCCCCCTCGGACACCAGCCGCAGCTCCCCGGAGCCCGGCTGGGTGCGCTGCTGCGGCACCCGGGCCTCGTCGAACACCAGGCCGTCGGACCGCTCGGCGCCGTCGTCGGTGACCGAGACCCTCAGCACCTGCGGCGGCAGCAGCCGCCCCGCGCCCGAGGCCACGGACGTCCGCAGGAAGCGCGAGAGCGCCGACCAGGGTTCGTCCTCCTGGCCGAGGGCCGCCCGGGCCTGGTCGGTCAGCCGCGAGGTCTCCTCCTCGGCTATCCGCCGCACCAGGACGTCCTTGCTCGGGAACCGCCGGTACACGGTGCCCACGCCCACGCGGGCCCGCCGCGCCACGTCCTCCATCGGCGCGCCGTACCCCAGCTCGCCGAACACCTCCCGCGCCGCGCGCAGGACGTGCTCCAGATTGCGCTGTGCGTCCACACGCAGCGGCGTCGTACGCGAGCTGTCCCCGCGTCCGTTGCTCGCCGCCGCGTTCACCATGCCGCCCGTTGTCAGCGCGGACGCGGACGACCAATGAGAGTCCTGAACATGCATAAGTGATCCCCCGGTAATGACGTCTCCCCCCGGAGACTCTCCCCGCCATCGGTAGCCGGAGCGCGGAAAACCGCCCCGGTTCACCGGTCCGCCCGTCGCGGGCCCGATGAGCACTGAGCGCATCCCCCTACACCCCGTCGACACACGAACATAGTTGAGCGGGGGTCAATTCAGAAGGGGCAGGTTCCGCACGGAGCGCCCCCCGATCGGAGCACGGGCCGCATACGTCCCGATTGCGCCCCTCAAGGTCACCGGGCGCACACCCGCTGACCTGCAGTCCTTCCGAGCACTCGGGCAATTCGGCCAACCCTGAGCGTCCTGGGCCTGCGGTCACACAAATTGTCGAGGCTGTGGACAAACTCAAGCGCTGGGTGCGTCATGGGATGGTGAAGGAACGTGCGCGCATTCTCGTTGTCGGCGGCGGCTACGTCGGGATGTACACGGCCCTGCGCCTGCAGCGAAAGCTGAAACAGGAACTGGCGCGGGGCGAGGCCGAGATCACGGTCGTCACCCCCGACCCGTACATGACCTATCAGCCGTTCCTTCCCGAAGCGGCCGCCGGTGCCATCTCCCCGCGCCACGTCGTCGTGCCGCTGCGCCGGGTCCTGGACGCGTGCCGGATCGTCGTCGGCGAGGTCCGGTCGATCGACCACGCCAAGCGCACCGCCACCCTCAGCACCCTCGCCACCGAGGAGGAGGGAGCGGGCACGGAACCACTGACGTACGACGAACTCGTCCTCGCGCCCGGCTCTATCTCGCGCACTCTGCCCATCCCCGGCCTCGCCGACCACGGCATCGGCTTCAAGTCGGTCGAGGAGGCCATCGGCCTGCGCAACCACGTCATCGAGCAGATGGACATCGCCTCCTCCACCCGCGACCCCGAGATCCGCGACGCGGCGCTCACCTTCGTCTTCGTCGGCGGCGGCTTCGCCGGGGTCGAGGCGCTCGGCGAACTCGAGGACATGGCCCGCTACGCCGCCCGCTACTACCACAACATCCAGCCCGAGGACATGAAGTGGATCCTCGTGGAGGCCTCGGACCGCATCCTGCCCGAGGTCGGCGAGGAGATGGGCCGGTACACGGTCACCGAGCTGCGCCGGCGCAACATCGACGTACGCCTGCACACCCGCCTGGACTCCTGCGTGGACCGGGTCGCCCAGCTCAGCGACGGCGCACGCTTCCCGACCCGTACGGTCGTCTGGACGGCCGGCGTGAAACCCCATCCGCTCGTCGCCGCGACCGACCTCCCGGTCAACGACCGGGGACGGCTGAAATGCACTCCCCAGCTGACCGTCGACGGCGCCACGCACGCGTGGGCGGCAGGAGACGCGGCCGCCGTCCCCGACGTCACCGCGGACGAACCCGGTGCGACGACGGCCCCCAACGCCCAGCACGCGGTCCGCCAGGCCAAGGTCCTCGGAGACAACATCGCGCACGCGCTGCGCGGCGAACCGCTGGAGACGTACGCCCACAAGTACGTCGGCTCGGTCGCCTCCCTGGGCCTGCACAAGGGCGTCGCCCACGTCTACGGGCGGAAGCTGAAGGGCTACCCTGCGTGGTTCATGCACCGCGTCTACCACCTCAGCAGGGTGCCCACCTACAACCGCAAGGCCCGCGTACTGGCCGAATGGACGCTGTCGGGCCTCTTCAAGCGGGAGATCGTCTCCCTCGGTTCACTCGAACATCCCCGTGCGGAGTTCGAACTCGCGGCCGGTGGAAAGCCTCCTACCGACCCTTTCGGCGACCCGAAGGGGTCGTCCTGACCGGACCCAGGAACTCCACGGGCCTCATCGGCGTCTCACGGATGTCGCCCCGGTAGGCCACACTGCCAGACTGATCCCCGCTCCCAGGGCGAGCAGCCGCTCGTCCCCGCACCCAAGAGGCTTCTGTCACCGTGCTGCATCCCGGGGGCGTCACCCCCCAGCCCTCCGGCCGGGTCCGGAGCCGGCCCAAGACGCCGAAGACGACGACACGAGGCAAGGATTCGTGAACTTCACGCGCTGGAGCGCCCGGCTCCCCGGAACGCAGCGCCGCACAGCGGGGCGGACCGACCACGCGGCCGTCCCCGACCGGCCGGCCGAGACCGCGAGCTCCGTCCCCGCGGCCCGCGCCGAACAGCTCACCGACGAGCACGCGCCCGTGCCCGCCGTCGACGAGCTGCCCGTCCGGGCGGTCCTCGACCGCGTCCCCGCCCTCGTCGCCCTGGTCCACGGCCCCGACCACCGCGTCGGCTACGTCAACGACGCCTACGTCGCGTCCTTCGGCGTACGCCCCCTGGGCGAGCCGGTCCGCGAAGCCCTCCCGGAACTCGACGAACTGGGCCTGCTGCCCCTCCTCGACCAGGTCCTGCGCAGCAGCCGGCCCCGCACCCTGAAGTCCCGCAGAGCCCCCGACGGCCGCTACTACACCTTCACCTGCACCCCGGTCACCGAAGGCGACGACACCGGTGTGCTGGTCTTCGCCACCGACGTCACCGACCACGCCGAAGCCGCCGAACGCCTGCGCGCCAGCGAGCGCCGCCAGCGCGAGACCGCGGTCACGCTCCAGCGCTCGCTGCTCCCGCAGGAGCTGGAGGAGCCGGACGACCTGCGCATCGCGGCCACCTACCAGCCCGGCGGCACCGAGGCGGCGGTCGGCGGCGACTGGTACGACGTCATCACCCTCGGCGGCGGCCGCACGGCCCTGGTCATCGGCGACGTGATGGGCAGAGGCGTACGCGCCGCTGCCGTCATGGGCCAGCTCCGCACAGCCGTCCGCGCCTACGCCCGCCTCGACCTCCCGCCGCACGAGGTCCTGCAGCTCCTCGACGGCCTCGCCGCCGAGATCGACGCCAACCAGATCGCCACCTGCGTCTACGCCATCCACGACCCGAACGAGGGCCGCCTGGTGTACGCCTCCGCGGGCCATCTGCCGATCCTGGTGCGCGACGAGAGCGGCACCGTCCTGCGCGCCGACGAGCCCACCGGGCCACCGCTCGGCACGGGCGGCTGGATGCACAGCTCGGGCACGGTCCCGCTGGGCCCCGGCGCCACCGCCGTCCTCTACACGGACGGCCTGGTGGAACGCAGGAACGAGGACCTGGACGAGGGCATCGCCGCCCTGGAGCGCGCCCTGTCCGGCGCGACGGGCACGCCCCAGGTCGTCTGCGACCGTCTGGTCCGTTCGGCGGGAGTCACCGCCGACCACGACGACGACGTGGCCGTCCTCGTCCTGCAGCACCCGGCCCGCACCGGCCCGGACAGCGACCTGTTCCGCAACGCCGCCCTGGAGTTGCTCGGCGGCGTAGAAGCGGCTCCACGCGCGCGTGCCTTCGCCTCCGGTGTCCTGACGAGCTGGCGGTTCCCGGCCGACCTGCACGACCTGGGCGTCCTCGCGGCCAGCGAACTGGTCGCCAACTCCCTCCAGCACGGCACCCCTCCGATGCGGCTGCGCCTGCGCCGCACCGACCGCCGCCTGATCATCGAGGTCACCGACGGCGACGACCACCTCCCCCGCCGGCGCCAGGCTGAGCCCGTCGACGAATCCGGCCGGGGCATCGCGATCGTCGCCACCATCGCCTCGAACTGGGGATCACGGCGAACGCCGGGTGGAGGGAAGTCGGTCTGGTGCGAGTTCGTCCTGCCGAAAACCACCGGCTGACCGGCGGTCGACCGGGGGGCTACGCCTCCGCGCCCACCGGCTCGGCAGCCCCACCACGAGCGACCACCCGGCTGCGCCCCAGCCACGGCTGATCCTGTACGGCGGTCAGCTGCCGCCCCAGCCGTACGGCGAGGACGGTGATCGCGAGCGAGAACAGCAGGAAGGTCACGATGTACGGCGCGTGCAGCGAGGCCCCCAGCGGCCCGCCGACCGCCGGTCCGACGGCCAGTGCCAGCTGCTTGACCAGGGCGAAGACGGAGTTGTACTGCCCGGCGAGCCCGCTCGGCGCGAGATCGGCGACCAGCGGGGCGACCGTGGGCGACAGCATCGCCTCACCGAGCCCGAAGAGCGCGTACGTCGACACGAACGCCGCCGTCGCCATCTCCCGGCTGCCGTGCCCGAGCCCGGCATACCCGGCCGCGACCCACGCCACGGCCCAGATCAACCCGACAGCGGCGATCACCCGGGACCGCCGGCGCCGCTCGACGAACTTCAGCACGGCGAACTGCGCGACGACGATCATCAGCGTGTTGGCGGCCAGCGCCGTACCCAGCGCGGACGTGGAGATCCCGGCGGCCTCGACGCCGTAGGCGCTCAGCCCCGACTCGAACTGGCCGTAGCAGGCGAAGAACAGCACGAAGCCCAGCACGCACAGCTGCACCATGGCCCGATTGCCGAGCAGCTGCTTCCAGTTCCCCTTCGCCGACCCGGTCGGCGCCCGGTCGATACGCGGGGAGCGCGGCATCCGCACCGTCGCCATCACGCCCACCAGCAGCAGGAACATCGCCGCCTCGATCGCGAACAGCAGAGTAAAGGAGTCTACGCGCGTAGTGTCGACGAGATGACCGCCGATGAGGCCACCGACACCCAGGCCGAGGTTCTGCAGGAAGAACTGCATGGCGAAGGCGCGCGAGCGCGTGTCGGTCGTGGAGCAGTCCACGATCATCGTCGCGAGCGCGGGCTGCATCACGGCCTGACCGGCGCCGAGCGCCGACGCCGCGAGGAGCACGGCCGTCGCACTGCCCGCCAGCCCCAGGCTCAGCGCCCCGACGGCGGCGGTGACAAGGGCGGCGAGCAGCACCGGCAGCGGACCGCGCCGGACGATGGCGCGCCCGGCGAAGGGCAGCACGACCAGTGCCGCCACGGCGAAGACGGCAAGGACGAGCCCCGCCGTCATGGCTCCGAGCCCCCGCACCTGCGCCACGTAGACGTACAGGTAGGGGACGGTGAAACCGAGCCCGAACGCGCTGAGTGCGTTGCCCACGTGGATCCGGCACATCGCTGCGCCCATCGCCCTGGTCACGTTCACCTCTCTCACTAGTTAGGAGTGAAGACTTCAAAGCTAAAGTTCGAAGCTAAAGAGTACACAGAGAAGGACTTCAAGGCAAAGGAGCTGCGTGCGATACTGCGCCCATGGCCGAGACCCCCGGCGTCACCGAGCCGACGCTCGAAGAGCAGATCGCCGCGTACCAGCGAGAGTTCCGCGACCTGGACCCCCAGGTCGAGCAGATCGTCTCGGCACTCTCCCGGCTCAACCGCCGTATGAACGTCGCCTACGGCCGTCAGACCTCAGCGCTCGGCATCAGCAGCGCCGAGTGGGAAGTACTGAAGGCCCTGGTCCTGTCCGGCGCCCCCTACCGCCTGGGCCCGAGCGACCTGGCCAAGCGCCTCGGCCTCACGCCGGCCGCCATGACCCACCGGATCGACCGCATGGTCACCGAGGGCCTGGTGACCCGGGAGCGCGACGAGTCCAACCGCGTGCGCGTCATCGTGGAGCTGACGGCGGAAGGACGCGAGAAGTGGCTCGAGGCGATGCGCATGGCCACGGTCTTCGAGGAGGACCTCCTCCAGGACCTGTCCGCAGCGGAGCGCACCGCCCTGGGCGACGTCCTCACCCGCCTCCTGCGTAGGGTGGAACACGCCCAGCCGGACGCGGGAGGACGCCTCACCGACCTGAACTGAGGCGGAGAAGAAAAGATCTTGACATGAGGTGCTTGACAAGCCTCTGAGGGATCCGTAAGGTTCTTCGGGTTGCCACGGGACCGTAACGGTTCTGCGACAGCACCTCCGCCGCATCGGCGGCAACCCAAACCATCAGCACGATCTCCCGAACGGGTCGATTTCGGCATGCCCGAATTCAATTCGCTTTGGGACTGGGCGGCCCGATTGGGAATCGCCGAGCGAATCCGCTAAGGTTTGAGACGCCGGAACGGCCCAACGGCCGGGAAGGCAACCCCCTCTGACTGGGAATCAGACGCCGA
>NZ_JAFJSY010000064.1 GCF_019857225.1 Streptomyces plumbidurans | reverse complement strand
ATGTCCGACGTACGCGTCGTCGTCATCGACTGCACCGACACCGGAGCCCCGCCCCCGACCGCCACCGGCCCGACATGGATCTGCCGCGACACGCGCCGCTCGGCGATCGGACGGGCCGGCACCTCGGGGAGGCCCAAGGGAATGGCGGTCACGACGTCACTCCCGGTTTCCGGAGACCGTCTCGCGCATGGCGCGCAGGGACTCCTTCAGGGACCCCATGGTGGCGAGGACGGCGGTGGGCTCGTAGCCGCAGTGCGCCATGCAGTTGGCGCAGCGCGGATCCTTGCCGCGGCCGTACTTGTCCCAGTCGGTGTCCTCGATGAGTTCGCGGTACGTCGGCACGTACCCGTCGCTCATCAGGTAGCAGGGGCGCTGCCAGCCGAAGAGCGAGTAGTTCGGGATCGCCCAGGCGGTGCACGGGAAGTCGACCTTGCCCTCCAGGAAGTCCAGGAAGAGCGGGGAGTGGTTCAGCCGCCACTTCTTGCGGTTGCCGCCCGAGAAGGCCTTCTTGAACAGCTCGCGGGTCTGCTCCACGCCCAGGAAGTGCTCCTGGTCGGGCGCCTTCTCGTAGGCGTAGGCGGGCGAGATCATCATCTCGTCGACCTTGAGGTCGTCGTTGAGGAAGTTGAGCACCTCGATGATGGTCTGCGGGGTGTCCGTGTTGAAGAAGGTCGAGTTGGTGGTCACCCGGAAGCCGCGCCGCTTGGCCTCCTTGATGGCCTCCACGGCCTCGTCGAACACACCCTCCTTCGCCACCGACTCGTCGTGCCGCTCGCGCAGTCCGTCGATGTGCACGGCGAAGGCGAAGTAGGGCGAGGGCTTGAACTTGTCCATCTTCTTGCGCAGCAGCATGGCGTTGGTGCAGAGGAAGACATACTTCCTCTTCGCCACCAACTGCCGCACGATCTCATCGATCTGAGGGTGCATCAGGGGCTCGCCGCCCGCGATGGACACCATCGGGGCACCGGACTCCAGCACCGCCCCGACAGCCTGGGCGACCGGCATGCGCTGCTTGAGCACACCCGCCGGGTGCTGGATCTTGCCGCAGCCCTCGCACTTCAGGTTGCATGCGAAGAGAGGTTCAAGCTCCACGATCAACGGGAACTTGTCCCGCTTGCGGAGCTTCTGTTCAGCCAAATACGTAGCGACCTTGATGGACTGGCGCAGCGGCATGGCCATCTGGCTCACCTCCTGGGGAGCAGCAAAGAACGGTGCCAATCGAAAAAAGCCGGAAGAACGGAACGAAGAACGCGGAAAGCCGATATTCCACCGCGCACTGTTCCGATCCGGACGAGTTCATGTTCAGGAGCGTCCACGACCACTCGGACGGCCGCAACCGGGCGCTCAGCGATGCGAACGGCGCTCAGGAGCGTCGCCGCGGATTCCATGTCGACCGCGATTGCGCCGGTCGCGAGCAGATCCGCCCGTTCGTGACCGCGGACGACGTGATCGGAACCGGCGACCGGGCCCCTGTGGACGGTACGTCCGGGCACGGTGCGCGCCAGTTCCTTGACGAGTAGGTCGGTCCCGGTGCACCGAACGGTTCCGTCCGGATCGCGGGTCTCCTCGGCGACCACCAGATCGCCGGGGTGCATTCCGGGTGCGAGCCCGGCGCAGAAGCCCGTGGCCAGCACCGCGGCCCCGCCGAGGGCCGGATCGGCGAGCATGCGGGTGACGGCACGCTCGGCCGCCCTCGGCCCCATGCCGGTCCGCAGAACGGTGACCGGCCCGCCGGACCCACTGCGGTCGCCCGTGCGCAGGGCGAGGCGCTCGATGCCCAGCGCGCAGGCGATCAGCAGCGGGGCCGGGGCGGGCTGTGTGCTCATCAGCTCCCCTTGCCGACGGATTTCACGGCGAACGGCTCTCCGTGCACATACCGGCCCAGTGCGGTCAGCGGGAAGACCTGCCGGTAGAGGTGGTAGTTGATCGAGAAGTCCCAGGGGAAGCCGGTCCCGGTGAAGTAGGGCTCGTCCCAGGAGCCGTCCTCGCGCTGGGTGGCCGCGAGCCACTCGATGCCGCGCTCGACGGCCTTGGAGTCCCGCTCCCCCGCCGCGAGCAGCGCCATCAGCGCCCACGCGGTCTGCGAGGCGGTCGAGGCACCCCGGCCGCTCCACTCCTTGACGTACTTGTAGGAGCGCAGGTCCTCGCCCCAGCCGCCGTCGTCGTTCTGGACCTTCTCCAGCCAGGCCACGGCCCGCCGGATCGCGGGGTGCGAGCCGGGGATCCCGGCGGCGGTCAGCGCGGGTACGACGGAGCCGGTGCCGTAGACGTAGTTGACGCCCCAGCGCCCGAACCACGAGCCGTCCGGCTCCTGTTCGGCCAGCAGCCACTCGATGCCGCGCCGGGTGCGCGGGTCGTGCGAGAGGCCCTCGACGGCCAGCATCTCCACGACGTGCGCGGTGACGTCCGCGGACGGCGGGTCGATGACCTCGCCGAAGTCGCAGAACGGCAGCCGGTTGGGGAAGGGGCTGGTGTTGTCGACGTCGAAGGCGCCCCAGGCGCCGTTCTTCGACTGCATGCCGAGGTTCCAGCGCACCGCCCGGCCGATCGCCTTCTCCACCCGCTCCGGGTCGTGGTGGCTGACCCGGCGCAGCGCGAGGGACACCTCGGCGGTGTCGTCGATGTCGGGGTAGTTGTCGTTGTGGAACTCGAACGCCCAGCCGCCGGGCGGCAGTTGGGGCCGCTTCACGGCCCAGTCCCCGGGGCGCACGATCTCCTCGCCGAGCATCCAGTCCGCCGCCTTGACGAGCTGCGGATGGTCCGCGGGCAGACCGGCGTCGGCGAGCGCGATGGTGGCGAGACAGGTGTCCCACACCGGCGACTGGCAGGCCTCGATCATCCTGGCCCCGTCGTCGCGCCACACCGCGAAGCGGTCGAGCGAGGCCAAGCCCTCGCGCATCACCGGGTGTTCGAGGTCGTAGCCGAGCAGATACAGGGCGATGACCGAGTACACGGCCGGCGGCTGGATGCCGCCCCAGCAGCCGTCGTTCTCCTGCCGCTCGATGATCCAGCGGGCGGCGGAGTTCATCGCCGCCCGGCGCAGCCTGCGCGGGATGACCTTGCGCGCCTGGTGCAGCGCCCGGTCGAGGCGCTGGAAGGCGCCGTCCCAACTCGCCGCCGGGGCGAAGGGCTTGGGCGGGTTCGGATTGCTCGGGTCCCGGTGCAGCTCGTCGAGCGGGAAGGGCGCGGGCCGCACCGGCCGCTTGGCCGAGACGATCGTCAGCGGCACGATCGTCTGCCGGGCCCAGCACCCGAAGTCGTAGATGTTCAGCGGCATCCACTTCGGGAAGTAGATGAGCTCCGGCGGGAGTTCGGGCAGGTCCTCCCACTTCCACCAGCCGAACAGCGCGAGCCAGATCCGGGTGAAGACACGGGAGGCGGCGATGCCGCCCTGCTCGCGGATCCACGCCGAGGCCTTCGCCATGTGCGGGGCGTCCGGCTCGTCGCCGGCCAGGCGCAGCGCGACGTACCCCTCGATGGTGGTGGACAGTTCGCCCGGTCCGCCGTAGAAGGAGGCCCAGGTGCCGTCCTCACGCTGCTCGCCGCGCACGAACAGCGCGGCGGCGTGCGCGGTGGACTCGTCCAGGATGCCCAGGAACTGACGCAGCAGCAGGTCCTCGGCGTCCATGGTCACATTGGTCTCGAGGTCGCCCTTCCACCAGCCCTCGGCGTCCTGCCGGGACAGCAGGAAGTCGGTGGCGCGGCGGGTCGCGCGTACGGCGGCGTCGTGCACCCCGGCCGCCACGGGGATCGTGCTGTCGGTGTCGCTGGCCGAGGCAGGCCGGGGCTGCAGAGCTCCGGCGCTTCCGTCGGTCGTCGCTGTCATGGCTTCCCCTTCTTGCAGTCGTGCGAGTCGTGCTGCTGTGGGTCCGCCGTCGACCGGTGCCTTATACATCTTGTCCGGCACCGGCCGGCGACTACGCGAGGAGTGTTCGACCGATACTGATCATCTCTTCCGTACGACGACGAAGTCGGCGAGCGCCGCGAACCGGGCCCGGACAGGGTCGGGCATGTCGATGGCGTCGAGGGCCTCGATGGCGATGGTGTGCTGACGGCGCGCTTCCCCGGCCGTCCATTCGCGGCCGCCCGCCTCCTCGATGAGGGCGGCGCGGGCCGCGAACTCGTCCTCGGAGAAGTTCTCGAAGTCGTTGCTCTTGGCGTCGGCGGCGAGGAGTTCGCCGAGCCGCTCGGAGGCGGCGCCGCCCGCCGCGAGCGCGGCCACGACCGGCAGGGACTTCTTGCGCTGGCGCAGATCGCTCCAGGTCTGCTTGCCGGTGGAGAGTGGGTCGCCCCAGATGCCGAGCAGGTCGTCGACGGCCTGGAAGGCGAGACCGAGGTGGTAGCCGTACTTCTCCATCGTGTCGGCGGTGCGGTCGTCCGCGCCGCCGAGCACCGCGCCGATCGAGGAGGCGCAGGCCAGCAGGGCGCCGGTCTTGTTGCCCTCCATCTCCAGGCACTCCTCGACGCTGACGCGGTCGCGGTGCTCGTAGGAGATGTCCTGGGCCTGGCCGTCGATCAGGGCGCGGGTCGCCGCGGTCAGCCGGCGGGTGGCACGGCCGGCCTCGACCGTGCCGAGCTCCAGCAGGACCTCGTTGGCGAGGGCGAACAGGGCGTCGCCGACCAGGATCGCCTGGGCGGGGCCGTGCACCTTCCAGACGGTGTCGCGGTGGCGGCGCTGCTCGTCGCCGTCCATCAGGTCGTCGTGCAGCAGCGAGAAGTTGTGGACCAGTTCGACGGCGACCGCGCCGGGGATGCCGACCTCGGGGGCGGCACCGGTGACCTCGGCGGAGAGCACCGCGAGCGCGGGACGCACGGCCTTGCCGCCGTCGCCGTCGGCCGGGTTGCCCTCAGCGTCGATCCAGCCGAAGTGGTAGGCGGAAACGGTGTCCATGGGAGGGGCCAGGCGGTCCACGGCCGCCTTCAGTACCGGTGTGGCAAGGGTCCGGCCGCGCTCCAGGAGCGCGGTCACGTCCACCGCGGTCCTCCGGGCGGCCGTCTCGGCCGGGGGCACAGTGGGCACAGTCTCTCCTCTTTCTGCGGTACCGGAGGTGTGGGGGCCTGCCGCGTGCTGCTCGAGCATCACGCCGCCTCCTCGAACTCGAAGAGGTCGCTCGGGCGGGGCCGGCCCAGGGCGCTCAACGCGGCGTCGGCCGCACTCACACCACTGCGGACCGCACTCTCCATGGTCGCGGGCCACCCTGTGGCGGTCCACGCTCCGGCCAGATAGAGGCCGGGGGCCTTGGTGCGGGCGCCGGGCCGCAGCCGTCCCACGCCGGGGGTGGGAGCGAACGTCGCCGTGCGCTCCCTGGTGACGAAGAAGTCCTTCACTTCGGCACCGCGGGTTGCCGGAAGCAGTCGTTCCAGCTCGGGCAGGTAACGCTCGCGCAGGACGGCGACCGGTGCGTCGATCTCGTCCTGCGCGGCCGACTGCGACAGCGCGAGGTACTGGCCCTCGCGCAGGCCGGACGCCGCGGTGCGGTCGAAGACCCACTGGATCGGGGTGCCGAGGGCCGCGAAGAACGGCCTGCCGAGCACCTTCCGGTCGTAGACGACATGGACGTTGAGGATCGGCGCGGTGCCGATGCCGAGCAGCTGGTCAACGTTGTCGAGCGCGCCGGCGGGCAGCAGGTCGTGGGCCTCGCGCTGGGGTACGGCGAGCACGACCGCGTCCGCCCGAAGCGTCTCGCCGGGAACCTGAACGCTCCAACGCCCGTTCTCGTCAGTAGAGATGGAGGTGACGCGTGTACGGACTTCGGTGCGCACGCCCGCGGAGTCGAGCGCCTTGCGGGCGAGCCGGTCGTGCAGTTCACCCAGCGGGACATGGGCCCAGCCGATGTCGGCCGCGCCCGGGTCGGACAGCAGACCGGTCTTGAACACCATCGCGGCGAGCCCCAGCGAGGCGTCGCCCGCGACCGCGTTGAGGGTGGCGACCCCGACCAGGTCCCACAGGGCCTCGACGGCACGCGCCGACTGGCCGTGCGCGGCCAGCCAGCTGCCGAAGTCCTGGGTGTCCAGGGTCGGATCGGCGAGGTCGAGCCCCTTGAGCGCGAGCGCGGCACGCCCCACCTTGGCCCGCTCGGCGAGCGAGAGATGCGGATAGGTCGCAAGACTGCGCCCCAGATGCAGGGGTACGGGCAGCGGGTCGCGCCGCAGCCTGCCCAGCCGCCGCCCCTCGGGCTTGTCGAGGTCGAGTACGGGCACGTCGAGACGATCCTGCAGCGGTGCCAGCGCCGTCCCCTCGATCCGGTCGAGGAACCAGCGGTAGGCGGTGCAGCAGCGCAGGTAGACGTGCTGTCCGTTGTCGACGGTCAGTTCGCCGCGCTGGAAGGAGAAGGCCAGGCCGCCCAGTCTCGGCCTGCCCTCGAGCAGGGTGACGCGGATGCCCGCGTCGGCGAGCGCGAGCGCGGCGGTGATGCCGGCGAGCCCGCCGCCGATCACGACGGCGCTCCGTGCGGGACGCCGCGGCATGCCCGCGAGCGGCTCGTCGGAGCGCGAGTCGTCGGTCATCGTGCACCCTCCCCTGCGCGACGTCCGTGCTGATCGAACGGTGCACGGTCGGCCGTCGCAGTCAGGGACGCCGTCCCTGCCCGGAGGGTTGCGTGCCGCTTTTCTCCGGTGGAATCACCTTGGCCCGTCTTGTCCATCAGGCGCGCCTCCTGACGGTCCTGGTCACATGCCGGGCGTCCAGACCGGACAGTCCGCGTACGGCGACATACGCCTTCTCGCGCCCGGGCAGCGAGACCCGGCCGCGCAGCACGGCCTCCGGATCCCGCTCGATGCGGTCGAGCAGCCGGCGGTAGATGCCGGCCATGGCGGCGACGCAGGCTCCGCTGCGCCGGTCGAGCATGGGGAGCAGCCGGTAGCCCTCGGCGAAAAGGGCACGGGCCCGACGCACCTCGAAGTGCACGAGACCCGTGAAGTCGGAGCCCTCCGGTGGCCTCGGCCCGCTGAACCCGGCCGAGCACCCGAACTTCGCGAGGTCGTCGGAGGGCAGATAGGTGCGTCCGCCCTCGGCGTCCTCCCGGACGTCCCTGAGGATGTTGGTGAGTTGGAGCGCCAGTCCCAGGGTGTCCGCGTACTCCGGCGCCCGCTCGGCGCCGCGCGCGCCCCGCTCGGTGCCGAACACGCCGAGGGAGAGCCGCCCGATGGCGCCCGCGACACAGCGGCAGTAGACCTTGAGGTCGTCCCAGGTCTCGTAGGTCTCGCCGCGTACGTCCATCAGCACGCCGTCGATCAGCTCGTCCAGGCCGCCGAGCGGGATGGGGAAGGCGTCGGCGGCGTGGGCGAGTGCGACCGCGACGGGGTCGGTGTCGTCCTCGGCGACCGCGCCCTCGCGCACCCGGGTCAGCAGCGCCCGGGTCTCGTCGAGTCTCGCCGCCTTGACGTCGTCCGCCAGCTCGCCGTCACCGATGTCGTCGACGCGCCTGGAGAACGCGTACAGCGCCGACATCGCCCGCCGCTTGGGCGTCGGCAGCAGTCTGATGCCGTACGCGAAGTTGCGGGCCTGCTGCCCGGTCACTGCCTCGCAGTAGCTGTAGGCGGCGAGTACCGGCGCGGACGCGTGTGGTGGAGACTCCACGGTCCGGATCACCCCTCTCCTCGCAGAGTCACGCCCACCTCGCGCAGCAGCCGGCCCTTGCCGGGCTTGGGCGGGCCGTGAAGTACGTCGTATTCAGCGGCGGCGATCGCATGGATCGCCGCCCTCCCCCCGGCCACGAACCCCGCCAGCAGCAGCTTCAGTCTGCCGTGGACGCTACCCACGAGAGGGGCGCCTTCATTCAGGAGATCGCGGGCGCGTTGTGCTTCGTACGCGACCAGTGCGCGCACCGATGCGCCCGCGGTGGATGTGGCCAGATCCGCCTCTTGCACATGAAACTGCTTCATGTCCTCGGCGGGCAGGTAGACACGGTCACGGCCGAGGTCCTCGGCGACGTCCTGCAGATGCTCGACGATCTGCAGGGCCGTGCAGACCGCGTCGGACAGGCGGATGCGCTCGGGGGTCGAGGTGCCGGTGACGGACAGGACCAGCCGGCCGACCGGATTGGCCGACAGTTCGCAGTAGGCGAGCAGGTCGTCGTAGGTCTCGTAGCGGGTGACGAGCTGGTCCTGGCGGTTGGCGGCGATCAGGCCGCGAAAGGGCTCAGCGCTCAGGCCGTGGCGTCGGACGGTCGGCTGGAGGCGGCGCAGCAGCGGGTGGTGCGGGGTCGAGTCGAAGACCCGGTCGAGGTCCTGCTCGAAGGCGTCCAGGAGCAGCAGCCGGTCCTCGGCGTCCTCGGGCGGTACGCCGAGCAGCCGGGCGTCGGCGCCGCCGGGGGCCAGGTCGCCGTCGCCGATGTCGTCGACGAGGCGGGCGAAGCCGTACACCGCCATGAGGTCGGCGCGCCAGGCCCGGGGCAGGAAGAAAGGCGCCACGGGGAAGTTCTCGCCCGCGGCCTTGTCGAGCGTGCCGCGCTCCGGATCACCGGCGTGCGACGCGCGGGTTCCCGTCACCGGTGGCCGCCCGGGGCGGGGACGGCACACACTCCGCCGAGCTGGGGAGTTTCCGTAGCCATTGCCGTCACATCTCCCGTTCTACACTGCCGACCCAATGCATACTATTTCGGACACGCCGCCCGGCCCTCGGCGTGGTCGACCCGCGTCAGGGTGTCGCGCATTATCGCCCCACTTGCCGCCTTTCGGGACCGGTACAGCTTACGTTGTACAACGCAGCGAGCTTCGCTGGGGTGTCCTGCACATCACAACAACACACCGATTGGCGTCAAGATTCCTTGGGCGGGACCGAGTTGACGTTTCCTTTGCAGACGCGGGGCCCCGCCGGAACAGTTCCGGCGGGGCCCCGCGAAGCGTGGTGGGCCTGTCGGCCCACAGGTGAGTGGACTACTTGCCCGTGAACTTCTCGTACTCCTTGAGGACCTCGTCGGTGGGCCCGTCCATGCGCAGCTCGCCGCGTTCCAGCCACAGGACGCGGTCGCAGGTGTCGCGGATGGACTTGTTGTTGTGGCTGACCAGGAACACCGTGCCGGCCTCCTTGCGCAGTTCGCGGATCCGCTCCTCGGAGCGCTTCTGGAACTTGCGGTCGCCGGTCGCCAGCGCCTCGTCGATCATCAGGACGTCGTGGTCCTTGGCCGCGGCGATGGAGAAGCGCAGCCGGGCCGCCATGCCGGAGGAGTAGGTGCGCATCGGCAGGGTGATGAAGTCGCCCTTCTCGTTGATGCCCGAGAAGTCGACGATCGACTGGTAGCGCTCCCTGATCTGCTCGCGGGACATTCCCATGGCGAGCCCGCCCAGGATGACGTTGCGCTCGCCCGTCAGGTCGTTCATCAGGGCCGCGTTGACGCCCAGCAGCGAGGGCTGGCCGTTGGTGTAGACACGGCCCTTCTCCGCCGGGAGCAGGCCGGCGATGGCGCGCAGCAGGGTCGACTTGCCGGAGCCGTTGGAGCCGATGAGGCCGATGGCCTCACCGCGGTAGGCGACGAAGGAGACGCCCTTGACGGCGTGCACCTTGCGCACCCCGCGCTCCTCGCCGCGCTTGACGATGCGGCTGAGGGCGGCGGTGGCGCTGCCCTTGCCGCTCTTGGCCCCGTGGACGCGGTAGACGATGTGCAGCTCGTCGGCGATGACGGTGGGGACGCGCCCACCGTTGTGCTGGTCGATGCGCTGTTCAGCCACGGCCGTACCTTTCCTCCGCCTTCCAGAAGTACAGGAAGCCGCCCAGGGCGACAAGAACGGCCCAGCCGGCCGCGGCCGCCCAGACATGGTCGGGGAGGTTCTCGGCGCCGTAGCCGTCGATGAGCGAGAAGCGCATCAGGTCCATGTAGATGGCGGCCGGGTTCCACTGCAGGACGGTCGCCGTCCACTGCGGCTTGTCGGCCAGCATGATCGGGATGGAGAACATCACGCCGGACGCGTACATCCACGTACGCATGATGAACGGCATCAGCTGCGCCAGGTCGGGGGTCTTGGCGCCCGCCCTGGCCATGATCAGCGCGAGTCCGCTGTTGAAGAGGAACTGCAGCGCGAGCACCGGGACGATCAGCAGCCAGGACAGGTCCGGGACGCTGCCGAAGCCGACCGCCACCGCGAACAGCACGATCATCGAGAACAGCAGCTGCTGGAGCTGCTGCAGCGCGAAGGAGATCGGCAGGGAGGCGCGCGGGAAGTGCAGTGCGCGGACCAGGCCGAGGTTGCCGGAGATCGCGCGTACGCCCGCCATCACCGAGCTCTGGGTGAAGGTGAACACGAAGACGCCCGTGACCAGGAACGGGATGTACACATCCCGCGACATGCCCCGGCTCGCCTTCAGGATGACGCCGAAGATGAAGAAGTACACGGCCGCGTTCAGCAGCGGCGTCGCCACCTGCCAGACCTGGCCGAGCTTGGCCTGGCTGTACTGGGCGGTCAGCTTCGCCCGCGAGAAGGCGAGGATGAAGTGACGCCGGTCCCAGAGCTGGCGGACGTACTCGACGAGGGAGGGGCGGGCGCCGCTCACGGTCAGGCCGTACTTGTCGGCGAGCTGACCCGCCGTAAGGCCCTCGTCGGGAGACACGGCCGGACTCAGGGCGACCGTGCCGTCGTGGGTTGACTCACTCACTGATGGAAACTTTCGTCCTCGGGATGCGCAGCCCGTGCGGGCAGAAGCTCGGGACCCGGGACGGGTCCGCGTCGCTCGTACATGTGAAAGAGCTTGTCAGATCACAGGGGGCCGGCCCAGTCGGGTCAGCCGCCACACCGTACGCCATTTCATGGGCCGGCGCGGTCCGCACGCAGTGGTCCAGCCTTCCCTGAAGCCGCCGAACCATGCCCGCAGCGCGGGCCGCGAGGGGCGGCGTACGAGGGTGAGGAGCATCCAGACGCCGAGGTAGACCGGGACGAGGAGCGCGGGGAGGTTGCGGCGGGCCAGCCAGACCCGGTTGCGGGCGACCATGCGGTGGTAGACGGCATGGCGCGAGGGCGCGGTCGTGGGGTGGTACAGCACCATGTCGGAGCGGTAGTCGATCATCCAGCCGGCGTCGAGGGCCCGCCAGGCCAGGTCCGTCTCCTCATGGGCGTAGAAGAACTCGTCCGGCAGCCCGCCGACCTCGGCGAAGACCTTGGTGCGGACGGCGTTGGCGCCGCCCAGGAAGGTGGTGACCCGCGAGGAGCGCATCGGGTCGGCGGCGCGCAGCCGCGGGACGTGCCGGCGCTGGGTGATCCCGGTCTCGGGGTCGGCGATGCGGAAGCTGATGATGCCGAGCTCGGGGTCGGCCGCGAAGGCCTTCCGGCACAGTTCGGCGGTGTCGTGGCCGGCGAGGAGGCCGTCGTCGTCGAGGAACAGCAATATGTCGACATCACGGCCGCTCGGGCCGAAGGCCTCGATACCGACGTTGCGGCCGCCGGGGATGCCGAGGTTCTCGGGCAGCTCGATCGTACGGACGCCGTCGGGGACGTCGGGCACGGGCGAGCCGTTGCCGACCACCACGACCTCGACGCGGTCGCCGTCCTGCTTGGCCACCGAGTCGAGCAGGGCGCGCAGCTCCTCGGGGCGGTTGCCCATCGTGATGATCACCGCGCCGACCTTCATGGCGCTCACTTCAGCCTGCTGGAGGCCAGGATGGACACGAGGTGCAGCAGGGTCTGCAGCAGTGCGATGCCGGCCATCACCGCGACACCGAGCCGGGAGAAGAACAGGTCCCCGCGCGCCTGGTCGGCGAAGGCCAGGACCAGGATCACCAGGGACGCCTCGATGCCGAGGATCAGCCGGTGGAACTTGAACGCGGCGGCGGCCCGGCGGGCCAGCGCCATGCCGGAGGAGCGCATCTCGGCCGCCGCCTCCTTGACCGGGGGCAACCCGGCCTGGTGGCGGGCGACGCCGACCAGGTCGGTCTCGGCCTTGATCAGGATCGCGCCGAGCGCGGCGAGCGTGCCGAGGAAGGCCCACAGCCAGTCGATACGGCCGCTGCCGAACAGGTCCGCGGCACGCAGCCCGAAGCCGACGAGCACGGCGGCGTCGGTGAGGTAGGCGCCGACCCGGTCGAGGTAGACGCCGTTCATGGAGTACTGCTTCTTCCAGCGCGCGATCTCGCCGTCGACGCAGTCCAGCAGCAGATACATCTGGACGCAGACGACACCGAGCACGGCGCCCCAGACCCCGGGCACGAGCAGCGCCGGGGCCGCGAGCACGCCGAAGACGGTCATCAGGTACGTGAGCTGGTTGGGCGTGACCCTGGTGTTCACCAGGTAGCGGTCGATCCGCAGGGACACCTCGCGCATGTAGAGGCGTCCCATCCAGTGCTCACCGCTGCGCCGGTCCTTGACCCCTGCGGGGTGGACGACCGGACGGAGTTCAGCTACCGATGGCCTTGACATAGTCGGCGTATGTGTCCTTGATCTGGTCGGTTGTCAGGTCGAGGTGTTCGAGGATGGTGTAGCGGCCGGGCCGGGTCTCCGGGGCGAACTCCACGACGCGGACGAACTCGTCCACGGTGAAGCCGATCTCCTCCGGGAGCACCGGAAGCCCGTGCCTGCGGAGCACCTCGGCGGTGTACGCCGACTCCTCGTGCGCACCGCGCAGGTACATGGCGAAGGCGGCACCGAGGCCGCACTGCTCGCCGTGGCTGGCGGCGCGCTTGGGGTAGAGCAGGTCGAAGGCGTGGTTGATCTCGTGGCAGGAGCCCGAGGCGGGGCGGGAGTCACCGGAGATGGACATCGCGATCCCGGTGAGCACCAGCGCCTCGGCGAGCACCTGGAGGAAGTTGTTGTCCCCGATGCCGCCGGGGTGGCGCAGCACCGCCTCGCCCGCCTGGCGGGCCATGGCGGAGGCGAGGCCGTCGATCTTCTCCCCGGTGACGCGGTTGGACAGCTCCCAGTCCGCGATCGAGTTGATGTTGGAGATCGCGTCGCCGATGCCGGCCCGTACGAAGCGGGCGGGCGCCTCGCGGATGACGTCGAGGTCGATGACGGCCGCGATCGGGTTCGGCACACCGTAGGAGCCGCGGCCCGCGTCGTTGTCGAGGGTGGCGACCGGCGAGCACAGGCCGTCGTGCGCGAGGTTCGTCGGTACGGCGACCAGGGGCAGGCCTACGCGGGCCGCGGCGAACTTCGCGCAGTCGATGATCTTGCCGCCGCCCAGGCCCACGACGGCGTCGTAGTGGCCGGCCTTTATGTCGCTCGCCAGCCGTACGGCGTCGTCGAGGGTGCCGCCGCCGACCTCGTACCAGGTGGCGCCGGGCAGGGACGGCGCGATGCGCTCGCGCAGCCGGGCGCCGGAGCCGTTGCTCACGGCGACGGCGAGCCGGCCGGAGGTCGAGATGCGCTCGTCGGCGAGCACGCCCGCCAGGTCGTCGAGGGCACCCGGGCGGATGTCCACGACGAGCGGCGAGGGGATGAGCCGGGTCAGTACTGGCACGCGATCTCCCGTCCGCGGGCGAGATCGTCGTGGTTGTCGATCTCGACCCACTTGACGTCGCCGATCGGCGCCGTGTCGATCCGGAAGCCGCGGTTGACGAGCTCCTGGTAGCCGTGCTCGTAGAACTGCTGCGGGTCGCTCTCCCAGACGGTCCTGAGCGCGTCGGCCAGTTCGGGGGCGGCGTCGCCCTCGATCAGGGTGACGCCGATGTACTCGCCGGTGGCCTCGGCGGGGTCCATCAGCTTGGTGATCCTCGTCATTCCCTTCTCGGGGTCGACGACGACCTTCATCTCCTCGTCGGCGAGGTCCTTCACCGTGTCCAGGGCGAGGATGATCCTCTTGCCCTCGCCGCGCGCGGCGAGCAGGGTCTTCTCGACAGAGACCGGGTGGACGGTGTCGCCGTTGGCGAGGATCACGCCGTCGCTGAGGGCATCACGGCCGCACCACAGGGAGTAGGCGTTGTTCCACTCCTCGGCCTTGTCGTTGTCGATGAGCGTGATCTTCAGGCCGTACTTCGCCTCCAGGGCCGCCCGGCGCTCGTACACGGCCTCCTTGCGGTAGCCGACGATGACCGCGACCTCGCTCAGGCCGATCTCGGCGAAGTTGCCGAGGGTCAGGTCGAGCACCGTGATCGAGTCCTCTATGCCCGCGGGCCCCACCGGCACCAGCGCCTTGGGCAGGCTGTCGGTGTAGGGGCGCAGACGGCGTCCGGCGCCGGCCGCCAGCACGAGGCCGATCATGCGGTTTCTCCTTCGTCGTGTACTGCGGGCGCCCCTGCGGACACCCAGAAGCGGATGCTCTCGACGAGCACCAGCAGGGCGACGACCACGGCGAGGACCGTGAGCGCGACCTTGAACTGCGAGGCGGTGAGCACCGCGGCGAGGACGGTGACGAGCAGCGTCCGCCCCTCGTGTCCCCCGATGGCGCGCACCAGCCAGGCCGGGGGCGCTCCGGCGCTGCCGCGGATGCGGTACACCGTGTCGTAGTGATGGTAGGCGACGGCCGCCACCAGGCCGAAAGCTGCGGGCAGGACGCCGTTCACCCCGGATTTGGCCGCGAGGATCAGGACGGTGCCGTATTCGGCGGCGCGGAAGAAGGGCGGGACGAGCCAGTCCAGGGCGCCCTTGAGGGGGCGGGCGACGGCGGCACCGGAGAGCAGGACGTAGGCGACGGCACCCAGCACGGTGGGCCATGCCGCGCCCCAGACCGCGGCGGGGATCACCACGAGGAGCCCGGCGGCCGCGGCGGCGACGGGAGCCGGGACGCGCGGAGCGAACCGCGCCACCGCCCCGGCGAGCGGGCCGCCGTCCGCGAGGTCCGCCAGCGCCTGCGCGGCCCGGTCGGTGCGCCGGGCCTTGCGGGTCAGCGACCTGAGCACCCGGCCCGCCGTGGTGTACGTCGCCGCGAAGGCGCAGCCGATGAGGAGGACGTAGAAGGTGATGCGCGGGGTGGTGACCGCCGTGAGGACCGCGATCATCGCCCAGCGCTCGCCGATCGGCAGCACGATCATGCGCCGGATCCACACCGTCCAGCCGACGCTGTCCAGCTTGTCCGAAAGGGCGGCGGTGGGGCTGGTGTTGGCGGTGGCGTCGTGGTTGGCCTCGTTGAAGGAGAAGTCCACGACGTGCCGGCACGTCTGCAGGACCATCGCGCCGAGCGCCAGGGCCCATACGTCGTCGCCGCCGCGGGCCGCTCCGAGGGCGAGGCCCGCGTAGTAGGCGTACTCCTTGGCCCGGTCGAAGGTGGCGTCCAGCCAGGCGCCGAGCGTGGAGTACTGCAGGGAGTAGCGGGCGAGCTGTCCGTCGGTGCAGTCCAGGACGAAGGAGCAGATCAGCAGGATGCCCGCGGCGACGTAGCCGGGGCGGGTGCCGGTGGCCGCGCAGCCCGCCGCGATCAGCGCGGTCAGCAGGGAGGCGGTGGTGACCTGGTTCGGGGTCAGGCCCCGGCGGGCGCACCAGCGGGCGATGTAGCGGGAATACGGGCTGATGAAGAACGTGGTGAAGAAGCCGTCGCGGGACTTCACGGCGGACTTCAGGCGTATGGCCTCGTCGTCGACGCCGGCGACGGCCTGCCGCGCTTCGTTGCGGGCCTGCGGGTCGGCCGGTACCTCGGCGACCAGGCTGCCCAGCTCGGGGCGGTGGACGTCGGCGCCGTCGGCGTCGAGGGCCGCGACGATGCGGTCCGCGAGGTTGTCCACGACGACGGCCGCGCCGCCGCCCGCGGAGTTCTCGCGGGCCATGGCGCGGGTCAGGGCCTGGCGGCCGGCCGCCTGGGCGGTGACGGCGCCGGGGACCGCGGCGACCGGGAAGCGGGGGTCGGTGAGGCCGAGGCGCAGGGCGTGCAGGTGGCCCACGAAGCGGGCGTCCACCACCGCGACCCGCTGGTCACCGGGGACCTGGGCGAGGAGCGTCTCGGCGTCCGCGGCGTCGGCCGCGAGCCGGACGTCGAAGCCGAGGGACCGCAGATCGCCCTCGATCGACGATCCGGGGACCGGCTGACCGGTGAGGATGGCGGTCGACAACCGAACTCACTCCCTGGGTGCCGACGCGCTGGCGCCGGTCATGTGCTGGGTACGGGCGCCCCTGGCTGCACCAGGCGGGCGGCATGTCGGCAGAGGCTATCGGATGCTCGGAGAGCGGCGTTCACCGCCCGTTAACGAGCCGATCAACGCAGTCTCCACCGGTCTTTGCCGCGATCATCATCGGGGATTTGGGGTCCCGCCCACAAACCGCGGGGCGCAGACCAGGCATCACGGACATTGGGGATCGCGGGGTGGGGCCGACATAGGGTGGGCGACCATGACATGGCTGATCACAGGCGGAGCCGGATACATAGGGGCCCATGTGGCGCGGGCCATGACCGGCGCCGGGGAGGACGTCGTCGCGCTGGACGACCTCTCGGCCGGGGACCCCGCGCGGCTGCCGTCCGGCGTACCGCTCGTCGAGGGCTCGTCGCTCGACGGCGGCCTGCTGAAGCGGGTGTTCGCGCGGTACGCGGTGACCGGTGTCGTCCATCTCGCGGCGCGCAAGCAGGTCGCCGAGTCCGTGGCGCAGCCCACGCGCTACTACCGGGAGAACGTCGGCGGCCTCGCCACCCTCCTGGACGCGGTCGCCGAGGCCGGGATCGAGCGGTTCCTGTTCTCCTCGTCGGCGGCCGTCTACGGCAACCCGGACGTGGACCTGATCACCGAGGACACCCCCTGCGCGCCGGTGAACCCGTACGGCGAGACCAAGCTCACCGGTGAGTGGCTGGTGCGGGCGGCGGGCCGGGCGCACGGCATCTCGACGGTGTGCCTGCGCTACTTCAACGTGGCGGGCGCGGCCGCGCCGGAGCTGGCCGACACGGGCGTCTTCAACATCGTCCCCATGGTCTTCGACCGGCTCACCCGCGACGAGGCGCCGCGCATCTTCGGCGACGACTACCCGACACCGGACGGCACCTGCATCCGCGACTACATCCACGTCGCCGACCTGGCCGAGGCACACCTGTCCGCGGCCCACAGACTGGCCGCCGGGGCCCACGACGGCGACCTGACGGTGAACATCGGCCGCGGCGAGGGCGTCTCCGTCCGCGAGATGATCACGGTCATCGGCGAGATCAGCGGAGAGAGGCGTGCGCCGCTCGTCGAGGCCCGCCGCCCGGGGGACGCGCCGCGGGCGGTCGCCTCCGCCGAGAGGGCCGCGAAGGAGCTGGGCTGGACTGCTCGGCGCGGGGTGGGCGAGATGGTGGAGTCGGCTTGGGCGGGGTGGCGGTTGCACCACGGGCGTTAGCCGCGGGGCGAGGGCTACGGGCAAGGGGCGCGGCCGGGCGGCGGCGACCGCCGGGCGCCTCTCGTCAACGCCCGCCGCTCCAGTTGCGCCACGGGAGCCGAGCTGCGGGCCGCGTCCGGTACGACGGCGACAGTGCCGGGCACCGTCCGTCGGGGCCGCCGACCCGGCTGGGCCACGGAAGGTTTGCCGCGAGGCGCGAGCCGCACGGCGACAACCGCCGGGCACCTCTCGTCGACGCCCGTCAGTCCAGTTGGGCCACGGGAGCCGAGCTCCGGGGCGCAGCCCGTACGACGGCGACAGGCGAGCACCGCACTTCGGGGCCGCCGACCCGGCTGCGCCACGGAAGGTTGGCCGCGAGGCGCGAGCCGCACGGCGGCGACCGGCCGGGGAGCACTCGTCGAGGCGCGACGACCCAGCTGCCATGCGGAAGCGAGCGGTGTGCCTCAGTCGGTACGGCGATGGGAACCAGTCGGGGGCGGGGCCTGTGGGGCGGCGGTGCAGAATTGAGCCGGGTGGTGCGCCCCCGGGGCGGAATGCAGCCGTCCGGCGCGGAGGCGCGTCCTGACCCTCACAGCACCGCCCGGACGGTTCTCAGCCGATCGCTCCGGGCACGATCAACCACCGGACCCCTCTTCCGGCGTCCGGCCGGCGAAGGCCGCGCCCCGCGGTGCACGCGGGACATGCGGGCGTGCCGTCAAGTGCCGGGAGTGCCGCTTTCGTACGGCAGACTTGGGGCGCGAAGACCGATGCGAAGGATGGGTATGCCGATCACACCTGCCACCGCGACGCACAGTCCGTCGAACGGCACCGCTGACGCGATTCTGCTGGAACTGGTCGACGAGAACGGCGTCACGATCGGCACCGCGGAGAAGCTCGCCGCCCACCAGCCGCCGGGGCAACTGCACCGCGCCTTCTCCGTCTTCCTCTTCGACGAGCGCGGCAGGCTGCTGCTGCAGCAGCGGGCGCTGGGCAAGTACCACTCCCCCGGTGTGTGGTCCAACACCTGCTGCGGCCACCCCTACCCCGGCGAGGCCCCCTTCGCGGCGGCGGCCCGGCGGACGTACGAGGAACTGGGTGTGTCCCCCTCGCTGCTCGCCGAGGCGGGCACCGTCCGCTACAACCACCCGGACCCCGACTCGGGCCTGGTCGAGCAGGAGTACAACCACCTGTTCGTCGGCCTGGTGCAGGCCCCGCTGCGGCCGGACCCGGAGGAGGTCGGCGAGACCGTCTTCGTGAGCCCCGAGGAGCTGGCGGAGCGGCACGCGAAGGACACCTTCTCGTCCTGGTTCATGACCGTGCTGGACGCGGCACGTCCCGCGGTCAGGGAGCTGACCGGCCCGTCGGCCGGTTGGTGACGCCCACGGCGCTCGCGGCGGTCGCCGGGGTCGCCAGGGTCAGGACACCCGCACGGGTTTGAGCGGCAGGGCGGCCCAGATCACCTTGCCGCCGCTCGACGTGTGTTCGACGTCGCACACGCCGCCCGCCTCCCGGGCGACCTCGCTGACCAGCAGCAGCCCCCGGCCACCGGTCCGGCCGTGGTCGGCCTCCAGGGCGGTCGGGCGGTAGGGGTGGTTGTCCTCGACGGACACCCGCACCCACTCGGCACCCACGGCGACCTCCACCGCGAGCATCGGCGACAGCAGGGCCGCGTGCTTGACGGCGTTGGTGGCCAGCTCGGAGACGATCAGCAGCAGACCGTGGACGAGATCCTCGGAGACGGGCACCCCCTGGCGGTACAGCAGGTCGCGCACGGCGTGCCGCGCCTGCGGGACGGAGGCGTCCACGGCGGGTGCGGTGAACCGCCAGACGCCTTCGTACGGGAGCGGGTCCGCCGGCCCCGGGTCGCGGGGCCCCTCGGCGCCGTCTTCTGGGCGTGGGCCGGGCCCACGCCCGTGGTCGTCCATCGTCCGGTCGCCACCCTCGCGCTCGATTGTCACCACGTCACGAGTGTTGGTTCCGACCGGCTCCCCTCCGGATGACTGAACAGAAGTCAGCAAATATCGAGCGTTTCCGACCGTTGGCGTACGACACGGTCGGTTGGTGGACCGCTCCTGTTCCACCCGATGCCGACTTCGCGAACTTTTCGGGTTGTAGGGCGGGGCGGTTAGCATCCGGCTCATGGAGCCCCAGCTGCTGCACGGTGTCGCCGACTCGGTCGCCACCGTCGTCATCCACCACCCGGCCAAGCGCAACGCCATGACGGCCGCGATGTGGGCCGCGCTGCCGCCGCTGCTCGACTCGCTGGCGGCCGACCCGGACGTACGGGCGCTGGTGCTGACCGGCGAGGGCGGCACGTTCTGCGCGGGGGCCGACATCTCCACGCTGCGGGACTCGCCCGAGCGGGCGCAGGGGCTCGCGGTGCGCGCCGAGGAGGCCCTGGCCGCCTTCCCGAAGCCGACGCTGGCCGCGGTGCGCGGGCACTGTGTGGGCGGCGGTTCGCAGCTCGCGGCGGCCTGCGATCTGCGGTTCGCCGAGGAGGGCGCGCTGTTCGGGGTGACGCCCGCGAAGCTCGGGATCGTGTATCCGGCGTCCTCCACGCGGCGGCTGGTGTCGCTGGTGGGCCCGGCGGCCGCGAAGTACCTGCTGTTCTCGGGCGAGTTGATCGACTCGGCACGGGCGCTGCGCACCGGTCTGGTGGACGAGGTGCTGCCGGAGGGCCAACTGGCCAAGCGGGTCGCGGAGTTCACCGCGATCCTGGCCTCCCGCTCACAGCTCACCCAGGCCGCGGCGAAGGAGTTCGCGAACGGCCGCACCGACCGGGACACCCACTGGAGCGAGCAGGCACGCGGCAGCGGCGACACCGCGGAGGGGGTCGCCGCCTTCCTGGAGCGCCGTCAGCCGCGGTTCACGTGGTCGGTTCCGTTCCCAGGATGAACCGGCTCCTCGAGCGCATCAGCTCGACGACGTCCGCGGGCGCCTTGTCCGGGGACCCGGCGTCGTAGGGCGGCTGCGGGTCGTACTCGATGCCCAGCTGTACGGCCTGGGCCACGACGTCTCCCGACATCCGTCCGAGCAGCGCGAGCCCCATGTCGATGCCGGAGGAGACGCCGGCGGCGGTGACGTACTTGCCGTCGGTCACCACCCGCTCCCCCGTGGGCTCGGCGCCGTACCGCTTCAGTTCGTCCAGGGCCAGCCAGTGCGAGGTCGCGCGGCGGCCTTCGAGCAGGCCCGCCGCGGCGAGCAGCAGGGAGCCGGTGCACACCGAGGTCGTCCAGGTGCTGGTGGTGTCGGCGGTGCGGATCCAGTCGAGGAGCGCCTCGTTCTCCATCTGCGGGGTCTGGCCGGGGCCGCCCGGGACGACCACGACATCGGGGTGCGGCACCTCGGCCAGCGTCTTGTCGGCGACCATCGCGAGGTTTCCGCTGTCGGTGCGGACGGGACCGGTCCGCTCGGCGACGAAGACGACCTCGGAGCCCGGCAGACGGCCGAGGGTCTCGTACGGTCCCACGGCGTCGAGGGCGGTGAAGCGGTCGTAGAGGACGATCGCGAACTGCATGGGTTCCCCCTTGGCTCGGCC
>NZ_JAFJSY010000063.1 GCF_019857225.1 Streptomyces plumbidurans | reverse complement strand
AGGACGATCGCGAACTGCATGGGTTCCCCCTTGGCTCGGCCGGTTCGGATGGTTCGGATGGTTCGGATGGTTCGGATGGTTCGGATGGTTCGGCGGTTGGGCGGGTGGTCTCGGGTGGTCAGTGGGCGGGTGCCGGGCGGAAACGGCGCCGGTATTCGGCGGGCGCCGCGCCGAGCGTCCGTACGAAGGCGCGGCGCATCGCCTCCGGGGTGCCGTAGCCGCAGCTGCGGGAGATCTCCTCGATCCCGTCCGCGGACTCCTCCAGCAGGCGGCGGGCGTGTTCCAGGCGGACGCGGTCGACGTAGCGGCCCGGTGTCATGCCGGTCTCGCCCTGGAAGGCCCGGGCGAAGTGGCGGGGCGAGAGCCGGGCGCGGGCGGCCAGCGCCTCCACCGACAGGTCCTCGCCCGGGTGCTCCGTGATCCAGTGCTGGACCTCGCGCAGCGGCTCCCGCTGTGCCGTCTGCGCGGCGAGCTGGGCGCTGAACTGGGCCTGGTTTCCCGGGCGGCGCAGGAAGACCACCAGATGGCGGGCGATGGACAGGGCGGTCTCGCGGCCCGTGTCCTCCTCGACGAGCGCGAGCGCGAGGTCGATGCCGGAGGTGACGCCGGCCGAGGTGGCGAGGTCGCCGTCCCGGATGAAGATGGGGTCGGGGTCGACCTCCACCAACGGGTGCTCGCGGGCCAGCTTGTCGCACACCGACCAGTGACTGGTCACCCGGCGGCCCTCCAGCAGACCCGCCTCGGCGAGCAGCAGCGCGCCGGTGCACACCGAGACCAGACGCGCCGCGCGCGGGGCGTTCTCGCGCAGCCAGGCCAGCAGGCGCGGGTCGGGCTGCCGGGTGCCGGCGCCGCCCGGGACCAGCAGGGTGTGCGCGGGCGGCGCGTCGGCGAAGGAGTGGTCCGGGACCAGGGTGAGGCCGCTGGAGGTGCGCACGGCCCGGCCGTCGCGGCTGACCGTGCGGATGCGGTACGTCCCCGGGCAGTGTTGCTCGGCGCCGTTGAACACCTCGACCGGGCCCGTGACGTCGAGGCTCTGCACATCGTCGAAGAGGACGACCAGGACGGTACGCATGTCTTCGATTCTTGGGGCCGCGTCCGATGTCCGCAATGACGAGCACCCCACCTTTCCTGCCATACCGAGCCCCACTCTGGCGTACATACCAACCAGTCGGTAACCTGCGCTGCATGACTACTGCCGTCCTCGAGTCCCGCGCCGGCCGCCGCTGCCACAACGTGCTCAACTCCCTGCACGCGACGCACTACTTCTCGCCCGACCTGGGCGAGGAGCTGAGCGCCCTCGGCATCACGCACCCCAAGGCGCGCAACTTCGCCGTACGCGGGGCCGCCCTGGGGCCGGTCGGACCGGGCACGGTGGCGGCGGCCTTCTACAACTACAAGTACGAGCTCGTGGCCCGACATGTGCCCGGGGTGTGGCAGAGCGCCACACCGGGGCAGATCCTGGACGCACGCGCGCGTGCCGTCGACGCCACCCTGCGCCGGCTGCTGGGCGAGGAGATCCTGGCGTCCCCGGAGATGGCCGAGGCCGCGCGGCTGGCACTGCGGGCCACCGAGGCCTGTACGCGCCCGGCCCGGCCGCTGTACTCCGCACACGCCGACCTGCCCGTCCCCGAGCAGCCGCACATGGCGCTCTTCCACGCCGCCACCCTGCTGCGCGAGCACCGGGGCGACGGACATGTGGCGCTGCTGATGGCCGCGGAACTCGACGGCCTGGAGGCCGTGGTGACCCACACCGCGACCGGCAAGGGCATGACGCCGAAGTGGGTGTTCGCCACGCGCGGGTGGAGCCGGGAGGAGTGGGACGCGGCCTGCGGGCGGCTGCGCGGGCGCGGACTGCTGGACGACAACGGCGAGTTGACCGAGCAGGGCGTCGCGCTGCGGGCGCGGATCGAGGCGGACACGGACCGGCTCGACCGGGCGCCCTACGAGCACCTGGGCGCACCGGGCGTCGAGCGGCTCACCGAGCTGGGCAGGGCCTTCGCGAGGGCCGCGGTAGGCGCCGGGGCCTTTCCCGCGGATCTGGTGGGCAAGGACTGATCGAATGCGGGTACCCGCACCTCTGCCGGCCGCCGTGGCCGGCAGAGGAAAGGGGAATTCCGTGTTCCGAGCCATAGCCGATGTCCTGCGCCAGATCGGTGGCGCCATCGCCACCGTCGTGACGCTGCCCTTCCGGGCTCTCGCCCGCCTCTTCGGCGGAGCCTCGTCCTCCACGCGCGGCCGCGGCGCCTGATTCCGGCGCCCCGGCCCGCCGGGTGCCCGCCCTGATCCCCGACTGTCGGTGCCACCTGCCACAATTGCGGCGCAACCTCAGTGAGAAGGCGGTACGGGATCGTGACGACAGCCGGGTCCAGCGCAGTCGGGACCATCGAAGGCAGGATCGCCGAGGAACTCGGCGTACGGGAGCGGCAGGTCAAGGCTGCCGTGGAGCTGCTCGACGGCGGTTCGACGGTGCCCTTCATCGCCCGTTACCGCAAGGAAGCCACCGAGATGCTCGACGATGCGCAGCTGCGCACGCTCGAGGAGCGGCTGCGTTATCTGCGGGAGCTGGAGGAGCGGCGCGCCGCGATCCTCGACTCGGTGCGCGAGCAGGGCAAGCTCACCGACGAGCTGGAGGCGCAGATCCGCGGCGCCGAGACCAAGGCCCGGCTCGAGGACATCTATCTGCCGTTCAAGCCCAAGCGGCGCACCAAGGCGCAGATCGCGCGCGAGGCCGGTCTCGAACCGCTGGCCGAGGGACTGCTCGGCGACCCGGGCGTCGAACCGCTCGCGGCCGCGGCCGCGTTCGTCGACGCCGACAAGGGCGTACCCGACCCGCAGGCCGCGCTCGACGGCGCCCGCGCGATCCTGACCGAGCGGTTCTCGGAGGACGCCGACCTGATCGGCGAGCTGCGCGAGCGCATGTGGGTGCGCGGGCGGCTGGCCGCCAAGGTCAAGGACGGCAAGGAGGAGGCGGGCGCCAAGTTCGCCGACTACTTCGACTTCGCGGAGCCGTTCACCGATCTGCCCTCGCACCGCATTCTCGCGATGCTGCGCGGCGAGAAGGAGGACGTCCTCGACCTCAGCCTGGAGCCGGAGGAGCCCACCGACGGCCCGTCCTCGTACGAGAGCATCGTCGCCTCCAAGTTCGGGATCTCCAACCAGGGGCGCCCCGGGGACAAGTGGCTGCAGGACACGGTCCGTTGGGCCTGGCGCACCCGCATTCTGGTGCACCTCGGCATCGACCTGCGCCTGAGGCTGCGCACGGCCGCGGAGGACGAGGCCGTCCAGGTGTTCGCGGCCAACCTGCGCGACCTGCTGCTCGCCGCCCCGGCCGGCACGCGCGCGACGCTGGGCCTGGACCCCGGTTTCCGTACGGGCGTGAAGGTCGCCGTCATCGACGCCACCGGCAAGGTGGTGGCCACCGACGTCATCCATCCGCACGTCCCGGCCAACAGGTGGGACGAGGCGATCGCCAAGCTGGCCCGGCTCTCCAAGGAGCACGCGGTCGAGCTGATCGCGATCGGTAACGGCACGGCGTCCCGCGAGACCGACAAGCTCGCCGGTGAACTCATCGCCAAGCACCCGGAGTTGCAGCTCACCAAGGTGATGGTGTCCGAGGCGGGAGCGTCCGTGTACTCGGCCTCCGCGTTCGCCTCGCAGGAGCTGCCCGACATGGACGTGTCGCTGCGCGGCGCCGTCTCCATCGCGCGCCGGCTGCAGGACCCGCTCGCCGAACTGGTGAAGATCGACCCCAAGTCCATCGGCGTCGGCCAGTACCAGCACGACCTGTCCGAGGTGAAGCTGTCGCGCTCGCTGGACGCGGTCGTGGAGGACTGTGTGAACGGCGTGGGTGTGGACGTCAACACGGCGTCGGCCCCGCTGCTGGCCCGCGTCTCCGGCATCACCTCGGGCCTCGCGGAGAACATCGTGGCGCACCGCGACGCCAACGGCCCCTTCACCTCGCGCACCGCGCTGAAGGGCGTGGCCCGGCTCGGCCCGAAGGCGTACGAGCAGTGCGCGGGCTTCCTGCGCATCCGCGGCGGCGACGACCCGCTGGACGCCTCCAGCGTGCACCCGGAGGCCTACCCGGTCGTGCGCCGCATGGTGAAGACGTCCGGGCAGGAAGTGGCGTCCCTCATCGGCAACACGGCGGTGCTGCGCTCGCTGCAGCCGGACCAGTTCGTGGACGAGACGTTCGGTCTGCCGACGGTGACCGACATCCTCAAGGAGCTGGAGAAGCCGGGGCGCGACCCGCGTCCGGCGTTCAAGACGGCCACCTTCAAGGAGGGCGTGGAGAAGATCGCCGACCTGTCGTCCGGGATGGTGCTGGAGGGCGTGGTCACGAACGTGGCCGCCTTCGGTGCCTTCGTCGACGTCGGTGTCCACCAGGACGGTCTGGTGCATGTCTCCGCGATGTCGAAGACGTTCGTCAAGGACCCGCGGGACGTCGTCAAGCCGGGCGACATCGTCAAGGTGAAGGTCCTCGACGTCGACATCCCGCGCAAGCGGATCTCGCTGACCCTGCGCCTCGACGACGAGGCGGCCGCACAGGGTCGCCAGGGCGGCGGCGACGGCGGTGAACGCCGGCAGCGCGGCGGTCGTCCGCCCCAGCAGCGCCAGCGCCAGGGCGGCGGTCCGCGTCAGGGCGGGGGCTCGCGTCAGGCTCCGCCTCCGGCCAACAGCGCGATGGCCGACGCCCTGCGCCGGGCGGGGCTGGTGGACCCGAAGAACGGCAAGCGGTGAGCTGACGGGGAGGGGCGGGATCCGCCCCTCCCGCGGGGCGTGTCCGGCGTTGCCCCTCCCCCGGAGCGTTTCTAGCGCTCCGTCACCTTCCCGTCCGCCACCTCCAGGCGGCGGGTCACCTCGATCGCGTCCAGCATGCGGCGGTCGTGGGTGACCAGCAGGAGCGTGCCCCGGTAGGCGTCGAGGGCGGACTCCAGCTGTTCGATGGCCGGCAGGTCGAGGTGGTTGGTCGGCTCGTCCAGCACCAGCAGATTGACGCCCCGGCCCTGCAACAGCGCCAGGGCCGCGCGCGTGCGCTCGCCCGGGGAGAGGGTCGCCGCCGGGCGCAGCACGTGCTCGCGCTTCAGGCCGAACTTGGCCAGCAGAGTGCGTACGTCGACCGGCTCGATGTCCGGTGCGGCCGCGCAGAAGGCGTCGAGCAGGGCCTCCGGGCCGTGGAACAACTGACGGGCCTGGTCGACCTCGCCGACCAGGACGCCGGAGCCGAGAGAGGCGGCGCCCGCGTCGAGCGGGATGCGGCCCAGCAGGGCGCCGAGCAGGGTCGACTTGCCGGAGCCGTTGGCCCCGGTCACCGCCACCCGGTCCGCCCAGTCGATCTGCAGGGAGACCGGCCCGAAGGTGAAGCCGCCGCGCCGGATCTCCGCGTCCCGCAGGGTGGCCACCACGGCGCCCGAGCGCGGCGCCGAGGCGATCTCCATGCGCAGCTCCCACTCCTTGCGGGGCTCCTCGACGACCTCCAGGCGCTCGATCATGCGCTGGGTCTGGCGGGCCTTGGCGGCCTGCTTCTCGCTGGCCTCGCTGCGGAACTTGCGGCCGATCTTGTCGTTGTCGTTGCCCGCCTTGCGCCGGGCGTTCTTCACGCCCTTGTCCATCCAGGAGCGCTGCGTCTGCGCCCGCTCCTGCAAGGCCGTTTTCTTGTCCGCGTACTCCTCGAAGTCGTCGCGGGCGTGCCGGCGAGCGACCTCCCGCTCCTCCAGATAGGCCTCGTAGCCGCCGCCGTAGAGGCTGATCCGGCCCTGGGCGAGGTCGAGTTCGAGGACCTTGGTGACCGTGCGGGTGAGGAACTCGCGGTCGTGGCTGACGACGACGGTGCCGGCGCGCAGGCCCGAGACGAAGCGTTCGAGGCGTTCCAGGCCGTCCAGGTCGAGGTCGTTGGTCGGCTCGTCGAGGAGGAAGACGTCATAGCGGGACAGCAGGAGGGAGGCGAGGCCCGCGCGGGCCGCCTGGCCGCCGGACAGGGACGTCATCGGCTGGTCCAGGTCGATCGCGAGACCGAGGGAGTCGGCGACCTCCTCGGCCCGTTCCTCCAGGTCGGCGCCGCCGAGGTCGAGCCAGCGCTCCAGGCTCGCCGCGTAGGCGTCGTCGGCGCCGGGCGCTCCGTCGACCAGGGCCTGGGTCGCCTCGTCCATCACGCGCTGCGCCTCGGCGACGCCGGTGCGGCGGGCCAGGAAGGCGCGGACGGTCTCGCCGGGGCGACGCTCCGGTTCCTGCGGGAGGTGGCCGACGGTCGCCGTCGGCGGGGAGAGCCTGAGCTCGCCCTCCTCCGGTGCGAGCAGACCCGCGAGCATCCGCAACAGGGTGGACTTGCCCGCGCCGTTGGCACCGACCAGCCCGATCACGTCGCCGGGTGCGACGACGAGGTCGAGCCCGGCGAACAGGGAGCGATCGCCGTGCCCGGCGGCGAGGTTCTTGGCGACGAGTGTGGCAGTCATCAGGCCGCCGATCCTAACGGCCGGCGCGGGCCGCCCGCCTCGGCGTTTCACCGCGGAGGGGGCCCTCTCCCTCAGCGCGCCATCGCCTCCACCAGCACGCTCCCCGCCGTCCGGGCCACCACGAAGGACTCCCCCTTGACGGCCTTGGCGTCCAGGGCGATGCGATGACGACCCGTTTCGAGGACGCCGTCGAAGACCTCGTGGGTGTGGGTGCGGTAGAGGCGGTCCAGGCGGTACGCGGTCAGACGCACCCGGCAGGGCGAGGTGACCTCGATGCCGGCCTCGCCGTCGGCCGCCACCAGCCGGGTCAGCCGACGCAGCTGCACCGGGCTGCGGTCCAGGGCGTGTTCGATCTGGGCGACGAGCAGGGGGACGATCGGTGCGAGGCCCTCGACGTACGCCACCTCGACGCCGGCCTGCTCGAAGCCGCGGCGCACGGCGGCACGCTGCTCCTGGGTGATCGCGCGGCCGAAGGCGACGGCGCCGTAGCCGCGCAGTTCGTCGGCGGGGACGCCGTGCGCGTCGTGGGCGATGTCGGCGCCGATGCCGATGCTGCACAGGGCCGCGGCCAGCTTGGCGAGCAGGGCGACGCGGGCGCCGATCAGCAGCACCCGGCGGCGCGGGCTCGTGCCGGCGCCGTCGAGAAGGGCGTCCAGCGCCTCGCGGTACGCGGCACCCCGGAAGCGGAACGGCCCTATGCCGTGGTAGCCGTTGAGCTCCAGATCGGCGTGTTCGCCGGTCTGCCAGGCGAAGTCCCGCCAGATGTAGTCCTCGCCGTCCCGCTCGATGACCGCAGTGACCGCGCCGCAGGCCAGGTCCGCGCAGTCCGGGCAGCCGTAGATGACGTAGCGCCCGTCGGGAAGCGGCGCCCGCGCCTCCAGCAGCAGGCTGCGGACCTGCTCGGTGAAGATCGCGGGCGGTACGTCGGAGGCGAGCGGGGAGACGGCGTCGAGGTCGGAGAGCTGGAACAGCAACGGCCGTCCGTCGACGACGAAGTCCACGAAATCCCGGTGGACCTGGTAGTCACCGTTGGCGAGGACTCCACCGGCACGCATCGCCGGTGCCAGGCCGAAGGACGCGTACTCGGCAGACATGCTGTGAGTATTCCCACCATCCCCGCGCTCCACCGGGGTGCGGGGACGGGTTGTTCGGCGGCTGCGGGTGTGTTGGGGCTGGGCGCGCAGTTCCCCGCGCCCCTAAAAGCCGGCGGGGATTCGGTGGGCGGTGTTTGTGTCGTGAACGCCCTTCAGCGGTACTGCCTTGGGGGCGGTCGTGGTGTGGGAGGTTGCTCGGGTGAAGGCCTTTGTGCCGCCCACGATGGGGACTTGGGCCTGGGTGTGGGAGAGGTTCAGGGTGAGGGTTGGTTTGTCGGCCGGGGGGTCGATGAGGTCCTTGTCGGTGCCTGCGACGATCAGGGCCAGGCGGTGGCCGGCCGGGACGATGTGGTCGGTGGCCGCGAGGTTCAGGGTGATGGTGTAGGCCTTGCCCGGGGTGAGTGGGACGCCCTTGTGGAGGGAGGCGTAGTTGCCGAGGTCGGCCCAACCTCGGCTGAAGACCGTGTAGTCGACGGTCGTCTTCTTCGCCGCGGTGTTCCGGTAGCAGGCGCTGTCGCCCGCGGTGCTGGCGCCGTAGCAGCTGCGGTCGGTGCCGGTCGTGATGCCCTCGCCGGCGTCCGCGTAGTCGCGGATGGTGTCGGGGCCGAGGTCGACCAGGACGGCGGAGAGGTGGGCCGTCCTCGTGGTCGGGGTCGCGGTGACCGTCACCTCGGAGGAGCCGGACACGCGCAGGTCGTGGGTGAGGGGACCGGTGAGGAAGCCCGCCTTCTCGGGGGTGGACGTGGCGATCTTGGCGGCCCAGTCGGTCTCGCTCAACTGCGGGTTGTCGGTGAAGGTCTCGCTGCCGTGGCCCTTGGTGAGGCCGAGGGTGCCGACGCCCGCCTGGGTGCCCCGGTCGGGGCGCAGCGTCGTGGCCGCGGTGCCGCGCGGGGGCCAGACCGTGGCGGTGACCCACTGGTCGGGGTGGCGTTCGATGTCGGCCATCGGTTCGCGGTCGATTCCGTTGTCGTAGCCGAGGAGTTCGTGGTCGAACCAGCGGTGCAGCGTGTCGACCCAGGCGCCGCGGCGGAAGTCGAAGGGGTCGACGTGGCCGGTCTGGGAGAGCCAGATCTTGCGCTCGACGCCGTTCTTGGCGAGGGCGTCCCACCACTGGCCGAAGTGCTTGGTGCGGACGTTGAGGTCCTGCATGCCGTGGGTGAGGAAGACGCTCGCGCGTACCTTGCTCGCGTCCTTGACGTAGTCGCGCTCGGTCCAGAAGGGGGTCCAGTCGCCGGTGCGCGGGGCGCCGTCGACGATCCGCTGCTGCACCGCGGCGCACCTGGCCTGCGCGTCGGGGCTGTCGACGTAGTCCGAGAGCCAGTCGGGGCCCGAGTCGTAGAGCGGGGCGCCCTGGGCGAAGTAGTAGTCGTACCAGGAGGAGATGGCGCTGATCGGGACGACGGTCTTCAGGCCCCTGACGCCGGTCGCGGCGACGCCGTTGGCGATCGTGCCGTCCCAGCTCTTGCCGATCATGCCGGTCCTGCCGTTGGTCCAGCTCGCCTTGGCGGTCGTGGCGCCGGTGCGGGTCGTGTACGCCTTCGCCCGGCCGTTGAGCCAGTCGACGACGGCCTTCGCGGACTGGATGTCGGAGCGGCCGCCCACGTCCACACAGCCGTCGGAGCGGTTGGTGCCGGCGAGGTCGACGCCGACGACGGCGTAGCCGCGGGGCACGAAGTAGTTGTCGTAGAAGAGCGGCATCTGGACGACGTTGCCCTGCGCGTCGTACGTCTTGAGCTGGCTCTCGTTGCCGCGGCCGCAGCAGGAGTAGTACGGGCTGGCGTCCATGATGACGGGGACCTTGCGGTCCTGCTGTGCGGGTTCGCGGGGGCGCACGATGTCGACGGCGACGCGGTCGTGCCGTCCGTCGCGGTCGCCGTCGAGTCCGGTGTCCACCCATACGGCCTCGCGGATGGCGTTCGCGTACGAGTAGACGGGTCGGCTCTCCCGCGGCGACGAGGTGGCCGCGTGGGCCGTCGCCGGGGTGAGGAGGGCTGCCATGAGGGCGGCGACGGCCGCCGTCGCGAGCGGTCTCCAGGTCGTGAAGCGCATGCGTATCGGCATGCGCGGGACGGTACATCGGGCAACTGCCGTGCAGAAGAGGGCCGTAGGACGTCCTGGGCGGCCGTGCGGGGCGTGCGTGGCCGGATCGGTTCCTGGTGCGGAGGGGCCGGCGGGTGCGGCGGGGCCCGAGGGCGCGGAGGGTGCGGAGGGGCCCATGTCGGCCGAATGGCGATCGTGTGACAGGGGGTGTTATGGACATGCCCGGGGCCACAGGGACTCAATAGGCTGCGAACAGACCTCGTGCCCCTACCACTTGGAGCTTTCGTGCACCGCAGAATCATCGCGCCGGGCGCACTCGCTGCGGCCTCCCTGATGCTGGCGATCCCGGCGTCCGCCGCAAGCCACTCCCCCGGCGCTCCGGGCATCGGCGACCCCTACTACCCGGCCTACGGCAACGGCGGATACGACGTCTCCCACTACGACCTGCGCCTGAAGTACCAGCCCGCGACGGACGAGTTGTCCGGTACGGCGACGATCCTGGCGAGGACGACGCAGGACCTGTCCAGTTTCGACCTCGACTTCCTGCTGGATGTCAGCGAGGTGCGGGTCAACGGCGCCAAGGCGTCCTTCACCACCTCAGGCCAGCACGAGCTGGTGGTCACGCCGAGGACGCCGCTCGACAAGGGCACCCCGATCACCGTGGTCGTGCGCTACAGCGGCGTGCCCTCGACGAAGAGCGCGTACGGCTTCAACACCTGGCACCGCACGCCGGACGGGGCGGTCGCCGCCGACGAGCCCGAGGCGGCCTGGTGGTGGTACCCGAGCAACGACCACCCGCTGGACAAGGCGACCTACGACGTCTCGGTGGCCGTACCGGACGGCACCCAGGCCATCTCCAACGGCACGCTGCAGTCGACGAGTTCACAGCTCGGCTGGACCCGCTACAGCTGGCGCCAGAACAAGCCGCAGGCGACGTACCTCACCACGCTGGCGATGGGGAAGTTCGACATCACGACCAGCACCTCCGAGGGCGGGGTCCCGGTCGTCAACGCCTACAGCAAGGACCTCGGGGACAACGACGGGGCCGCGCGGGCGAGCGTGGAGCGCACCGGGGAGCTGGTCGACTGGCTGAGCGGCTACTTCGGGCCGTATCCGTTCAGTTCGGCGGGCGGTTATGTCCCGAACACGACCACCGGGTACGCGCTGGAGACGCAGACCCGGGTCTACTACAGCCCGAAGCAGTTCGCGAAGGGCTCCAACGCCTCTGTCGTGGTGCACGAGTTGGCGCACCAGTGGTACGGCGACAGCGTGTCGCTGAAGGGCTGGAAGAACATCTGGCTCAACGAGGGCTTCGCCACGTACGCGCAGTGGCTGTGGTCCGAGCACGAGGGCGAGGGCACGACGCAGGAACTCGCCGACTACGTGTACGCCTCGCATCCGGCGGACGACGCGTTCTGGACCGTGAAGCCGGGTGACCCCGGGCCGGACCATCAGTTCGACGACGCCGTCTACGACCGCGGGGCGCTGGCCATCCAGGAGCTGCGGAAGACCGTCGGCGACGATGCGTTCTTCGCCATCCTCAAGGGGTGGCCGCAGGAGCACGCGTACGGGAACGCGTCCATCGCCGATTTCCAGGCGTACGCGGAGAAGGTGTCCGGGAAGTCGCTGGGGGCGCTGTTCGACACGTGGCTGTTCCAGCCGAGCAAGCCCGCAGGGGTGGCTCTCGCCAAGTCGGCCGTTGTGCAGCCTCGGTCGTGGAAGAAGATCGCGGCCGCTGTTGACGGTGCCCATTAGAGGGTGCCGGGTTCGGTTGTGTGGGGGCTGCGGGACGGATGTGGTTGGTCGCGCAGTTCCCCGCGCCCCTCAGGGGGTTGCCGTCACGTTCGCCAAGAGGGTTTCGCGGGTGAGTGGTGTCGTGTTCGTGGACGGGACTGTGCAGGCGTGGGCGCCTGCGACGGTGCCGTAGAGGGCGCTGCGGCGGGGGGTTTCGCGGTTGAGCCAGCCGTAGAGGAAGGCGGCTGCGAAGGCGTCGCCCGCCCCGTTGGAGTCGAGGACCGGGCCGGGGGGTGTGGCCGGGGGTATGTGGGTGAGTTCGTCGTCGGCGAGGAGGTAGGCACCCTTCGCGCCTGCCGTGGCGACGACCACCTCGGCGCGGCCGCGGTCGGCGATGCGGCGCATGGTGCGTTCCGGGTCGTCGAGGGCGGTGGCGGAGAGGAAGACGACGTCCGCGGCGTGGGCGAAGGGCTCGTGGTAGGGGTTCTCGCCGTCCCAGTCGTGCAGGTCGGTGGAGAGCGTCGCGCCCGACTCGCGCAGCAGGGGCAGGGAGTCGGCGCAGGGCTGGGTGATGGTCACGTGGGCGTGGCGGCTCGCCCCGGCGAGTGCGCGCACCGTGTCCTCGGGGAAGCGGTCCTCGCCCTGCGTACGGCTCACGTCGTACAGGGACAGCCGTCTGCCGTCGGGGCCGACGAGATTGACGGCGCGCTTGGTCCCCGCGGGGTGCGGAACCGCCGTGAACTCGATGCCCGCCTCCCTGTGCAGGGCGCGCACCAGGTCGCCCTCCGGGTCGTCGCCGAGCATGTCGAGGTGGTGCACCCGCAGGCCGAGGGCGTCCAGCCCCAGGGCCACGAAGTCACCGGTCTGGCCCGCGCGGGTGCGGATCCCCCGCTCGATCATGTAGCTGTCGGCATACGGAAGCGGCAACTGCGGCACGTACACGATGGTGTCCACGCCTGCGCCGCCCAGCACGAGTACGTCGATGTCGCGGCTCATTTTCCGCCCTCCCCGTGGTCGTAGACGGTGACCTGGACGCCGCGCCTCACCAGTCGCTCCGTGATCAGCGGCTCGACCCGCGACCACTTGCCGCCGGCCAGACCGCACCCTATCCGGGGCATGTGGACGGACGCGTTCAGCTCCAGGGCCTTGTCGGCGACCTTGCCGAGGGCGGCGTCGATCGCCTCGTAGCGCACCGGGACGCCCTTGCTGCCGGTTCGCATACCGCGCTGGCCGATCATGTTGGCCACCCACACGTACGGCTCGACCTGGACGAACTGTGCGGCGCCCAGCCCGAAGTCGTTCGACGCGCGGTCGCGGTGCCAGGCGCGGTACGCCGCTTCCGGCTCCGGCCAGCGGCGCGACAGCGCGAGGACGAAGCCCTTTCCCCAACCCCCTAGGTCGTTGCAGACATGGGCGATTACCTTGACGCCCTTCACCGACGGCGCGGTGGCGTCACCCCGGATGTAGATGATCTCCGACATGACGCCACCGTACGTCCCGCCACTGACAACGGGCCTCCCTGTTCGGGCGCGGCCTACTTGCCCAGCCGGGTCAGCTCCTGCTCAGCCGTCTGGACGACCCGGCGGCGTACGCCGAACCAGCCTGCGACCAGCATGGCCGCGACGACCGGGATGAGGAGGAGGGTCTTGCGGCCGACGTCGGGGTCCTTCCACATCAGGCCGAGCACGGCGACGAGGAAGGCGATGGTGACGGTCTCGGTGACCGGGCTGCCGGGGAGGCGGAAGGACGGGCGGGTGAGCAGGCCCGCCTTGGCGCGGCGGACGAAGACCAGGTGGCAGATCATGATGATCACCCAGGTCGACACGATGCCCAGCGAGGCGACGTTCAGGACGATCTCGAAGGCCTGGCTCGGCATGAGGTAGTTGAGGCCGACGCCGAGCACGCACACCGCGCAGGTGAGCAGGATGCCGCCGTAGGGGACCTGGCTGCGGTTCATGCGGGCGGTGAACTTCGGCGCCGAGCCGGCCGTCGCCATCGAGCGCAGGATGCGGCCCGTGGAGTACAGGCCGGAGTTGAGCGAGGACATGGCGGCCGTGAGGACGACCAAATTCATCACGTCGCCGGCGCCGGAGACGCCGATCTTCGACAGGACCGTGACGAACGGGCTCTCGTCGGCCGAGTACGCCGAACCGGGCAGCAGCAGGGCGAGGAGGACGACCGAGCCCACGTAGAACAGGCCGACCCGCCACATGATGGAGTTCACCGCGCGCGGGACGACCTTCTCCGGCTCCGCGGTCTCGCCCGCGGCGACGCCGACGAGTTCCAGGGCGGCGTAGGCGAAGATCACGCCCTGCATGACCAGGACGACCGGCATCACGCCGTGCGGGAGGACCCCGCCGTGGTCGGAGATCACGCTCATGCCCGGGGTGTGGCCGCCCACCTCGTGCGAGGTCGCCAGCAGCCAGATGCCGATCAGCATGAAGCCCACCAGGGTGGCGACCTTGACGATCGCGAACCAGAACTCCATCTCACCGAAGATCTTCACCGAGATCAGGTTCACGGCCAGGACCACGGCGAGCGCGATCAGGGCCAGCACCCACTGGGGAATGCTGGTGAACATGCTCCAGTAGTGGGTGTAGAGCGCGATCGCGGTGATGTCGGCGATACCGGTGGTCGACCAGTTCAGGAAGTACATCCAGCCAGCGACGTACGCCCCCTTCTCGCCCAGGAACTCACGCGCGTACGACACGAAGGAACCGGAGGACGGGCGGTACAGGACCAGCTCGCCGAGCGCCCGTACGACGAAGAAGGCGAAGATCCCGCAGACGAGATAGGCGACCGCGAGGGCCGGGCCCGCGCTGTTCAGGCGGCCGCCGGCGCCCAGGAAGAGTCCGGTGCCGATCGCGCCGCCGATGGCGATCATGTTGACGTGGCGGTGCTTGAGGCCCTTGCTGTATCCGGCATCGCCCGCGTCCGCGGGCGTCGGGGCGGCGTCGCTGTGGGGGGCGACCTGTGCCGTGGTCACGGCGTCCTTGCTCACGGGGGTACCACTCTCTGGTGCGCCCGAGCGGGTCGCGCTCGGGTTCTCCGGACGTACGGGGCCCGCGCACTCGGTGGGGAAACGCAGACCAACGCGCTACCTTCCCTTGCTCCCCCGGGCGCATGCGATGGCATAGATCACACAGCGGCACTTCTCACATGCAACCGACCGGACGCTCGCAGCCCCGTCGTCCGGGTTTCACAGTTCTGGTGAGACAGCGATACTGCTGCACATGACGACGGACACCGACCGCGACACCGGGGAGCCGACGCTCACGATCGACGAACTGGCCGCGCGGGCCGGCATGACGGTGCGCACGGTCCGGTTCTACGGCACCAAGGGGCTGCTCCCGCCCCCGGTGCTCGGTCCCCGGCGCGTGGGCCACTACGGGCAGCAGCATCTGGCCCGGCTGGCGCTCATCGAGGAGCTGCAGCACCAGGGCATGACGCTGGCGGCGATCGAGCGCTACATGGAGCAGCTGCCCGCGGACCTGAGCCATCACGACCTGGCGATCCACCGGGCGGTCGTGGCCTCCTGGGCCCCGGACACGGTGGAGACGCTGACGGCCGAGGAGCTGGGCCGCCGGGCGGGGCGGCCGCTGGGCGAGGACGACGTGGAGCGGCTCGCCGCGATGGGCGTGGTGCGGCCCGACGGGGACGCCCTCCGGGTCGACTCGGGGCTGCTCAGGCTCGCCGTGCAGCTTCTCGACGTACCGCTGTCCGAGGCGGTCATCCTCGCCTCGCGCAAGGTGCTGATCGAGCACTCGCGCGCGGCGGCGCACGAGCTGTCGCAGCTGTTTCGCGGCGAGGTCCTCGAACGGGACGAGGAGGACGTGAAGTCGCTGTCCGCGCACATGCAGCCGCTGGTGGTGCAGGCGCTGCTGACGACCTTCCAGCGCTCGCTCAAGGAGGAGGTGCACCAGTGGCTCGCGGACACCGGCGCGGACACCGGCGCCGCGTCGCCTTCTGACTCCGGTTCACAGGAAGGCCGATCCGCCTGACACGTTGAGCGTCTGCCTCGGACGGCTTCTGGGTACGTCGGACGGCCTGCCCGGCGCGGACGGCCTCGCAGCCGCCGGTATCCGGGACGGCGAGGGCGGGACGGTATCGCACGCGTACCGCTCAACGACACGTGGCACCCCGCCCTCGCGGGTCGCTCAGGCGGCGTCCGTGAAGCGCTCCCCCTTCTCCGCCTTCTCCACCAGCAGCGCGGGCGGCGTGAACCGCTCCCCGTACCGGTCGGCCAGCTCACGCGCGCGTGCCACGAATCCGGGCAGCCCGCCCTCGTAGCCGTTGATGTACTGCAGGATGCCGCCCGTCCAGCCGGGGAAGCCGATGCCGAGGATGGAGCCGATGTTGGCGTCGGCGACGGACGTCAGCACGCCCTCCTCGATGAGCTTGACCGTGTCGAGCGCCTCGGAGAAGAGCATGCGTTCCTGCATGTCCTTGAACGGGATCTCGTGGCCCGGCTTGGTGAAGTGCTCGCGCAGGCCCGGCCACAGGCCCGCTCGCTTGCCGCTCTCGTCGTAGTCGTAGAAGCCCGCTCCCCCGCTGCGGCCGGGGCGGTCGAACTCGTCGACCATGCGGTCGATGACGGCCTCGGCGGGGTGGGAGGGCCAGGTGCCGCCGGCCTCCTCCACGGCCCGCTTGGACTCGTTGCGGATCTTGCGCGGGAGGGTGAGCGTCAGCTCGTCCATGAGAGAGAGGACCTTCGCCGGGTAGCCCGCCTGCGCCGCCGCCTGCTCGACCGACGCGGGCTCGATGCCCTCACCGACCATGGCGACGCCCTCGTTGATGAAGTGGCCGATGACGCGGGAGGTGAAGAAGCCGCGGGAGTCGTTGACGACGATCGGCGTCTTGTTGATCTGGCGGACCAGGTCGAAGGCGCGGGCGAGGGCCTCGTCGCCCGTCCGCTCGCCCTTGATGATCTCCACCAGCAGCATCTTGTCGACGGGCGAGAAGAAGTGCAGACCGATGAAGTCGGCCTGGCGCTCCACGCCTTCGGCGAGGGCGGTGATCGGCAGGGTCGAGGTGTTGGAGCACAACAGCGCGTCCGGCTCGACGACGTGCTGGATCTCCTGGAACACCTTGTGCTTGAGCTCGGGGTTCTCGAAGACGGCCTCGATCACGGCGTCGCAGCCGGCCACGTCCTGCGGGTCCGCCGCGGGCGTGATGCGGGCGAGCAGCGCGTCGGCCTTCTCCTGGGTCGTACGGCCGCGGGAGACGGCCTTGGCGCACAGCTTCTCGGAGTAGCCCTTGCCCTTGAGGGCCGCCTCCAGGGATACGTCCTTGAGGACGACGTCGATGCCCGCGCGGGCGCAGGAGTAGGCGATGCCCGCGCCCATCATCCCGGCGCCGAGGACGGCGACCTTGCGGACCTTGCGGGGCTCGATGCCGGTCGGCCGGTTGGCGCCGGAGTTGACGGCCTGGAGGTCGAAGAAGAACGCCTGGATCATGTTCTTCGAGGTCTGGCCCGCGGCCAGCTCGACGAAGTAGCGGGCCTCGATGACCTGCGCGGTCTCGAAGTCGACCTGGGAGCCCTCGACGGCCGCGGCGAGGATGTTGCGCGGCGCCGGGTAGGGCGCGCCGTTCGTCTGCTTGCGCAGGTTGGCCGGGAAGGCGGGCAGGTTGGCCGCGAACCTGGGGTTGGCCGGGGTACCGCCCGGGATGCGGTAGCCGGGCTTGTCCCAGGGCTGCTGCGACTCGGGGTTGGCGTCGATGAAGGCGCGGGCCTTGGCGAGCATCTCGTCGCGGGTGGCGGCGACCTCGTCGACCAGGCCGTTGTCGAGGGCGCGCCGCGGGTTGTACTGGGTGCCCTGGAGCAGCACCTTCAGCAGGGCGTCGGCGATGCCCAGCAGTCGGACCGTGCGGACCACTCCGCCGCCTCCGGGCAGCAGGCCCAGGGTGACCTCGGGGCAGCCGATCTTGGAGCCGGGCGCGTCGAGGGCGATCCGGTGGTGGCAGGCGAGCGCGAGTTCGTAACCGCCGCCCAGGGCAGCGCCGTTGAGCGCGGCGACGACCGGCTTGCCGAGGGTCTCGATGCGGCGCAGGTTGCGCTTGATCGCCATGCCGCCGTCGAAGAGGTCCTGCGCGGTCTCGGGGGTGACCCGGATGAGGTCGCGCAGGTCGCCGCCGGCGAAGAAGGTCTTCTTGGCGGAGGTGAGGATGATGCCGCGGATGGAGTCCTTCTCGGCCTCCAGGCGGTCGGCGACGACGGTGAGGGAGTCGCGGAACGCCTGGTTCATGGTGTTCGCGGACTGGTCGGGGTCGTCGAGGACGAGGGTGACGACGCCGGTGTCGTCCTGTTCCCAGCGGATGGTGGTGCTCTCGGTCATCAGGGGTTCTCCGTTGAAGTCTCGTGTGGCCGCTGGGGTCTTCAGACGCGTTCGACGATGGTGGCGATGCCCATGCCGCCGCCGACGCAGAGGGTCGCGAGGCCGTAGCGCTTGTCCTGGCGCTCCAGTTCGTCGACGAGCGTGCCGAGGATCATGGCGCCGGTGGCGCCGAGCGGGTGGCCCAGCGCGATCGCGCCGCCGTTGACGTTGACCTTGTCCAGGGACAGGCCCATGTCCTTGACGAAGCGCAGGACGACCGCCGCGAAGGCCTCGTTGATCTCGACGAGGTCGATGTCGTCGATGGTCAGTCCGGCCTTGGCGAGTGCCTTGCGGGTGGCGGGCGCGGGTCCGGTGAGCATGATCGTGGGCTCCGAGCCGGAGACCGCCGCGGAGACGATCCGCGCGCGCGGGGTGAGGCCGTAGCGCTCGCCGATCTCCTTGGAGCCGATGGCGACCAGCGCGGAACCGTCCACGATGCCGGAGGAGTTGCCCGCGTGGTGGACGTGGTCGATCTTCTCCACCCAGTGGTACTTCTGCAGCGCCACCGCGTCGAAGCCGCCGAGGTCGCCGATGTCCGCGAAGGACGGCTTGAGCTTGCCGAGGGAGTCGGCGGTGGTGCCCGGGCGCATGTGCTCGTCGTGGTCGAGGACGGTCAGGCCGCTACGGTCCTTGACCGGGACGAGCGAGCGCTCGAAGCGGTTCTCCTTCCAGGCGGTGGCCGCGCGCTCCTGCGACAGGGCCGCGTACTCGTCGACGTCCCGGCGGGAGAAGCCCTCGATGGTGGCGATCAGGTCGGCGCCGATGCCCTGGGGCACGAAGTTGGTGGCGAGGTTGGTCATCGGGTCGTTGAACCAGGCGCCGCCGTCGGACGCCATCGGCACCCGGGACATGGACTCGACGCCGCCCGCGAGGACGAGGTCCTCGAAGCCCGAACGGACCTTGGCGGCGGCCATGTTGACGGCTTCCAGGCCCGAGGCACAGAAGCGGTTCTCCTGTACGCCCGCGACCGTGTCCGGCAGGCCCGCGGCAATCGCCGCGATACGGGCGATGTCGGAGCCCTGGTCGCCGACCGGGCCGACGACGCCGAGCACGACGTCGTCGATCGCGGCCGGGTCCAGGCCCGGGAAGCGGTCGCGGAGTTCGTGGATGAGGCCCACGACCAGGTCGACGGGCTTGGTGCCGTGCAGGGCGCCGTTGGCCTTGCCGCGGCCGCGCGGGGTGCGGATCGCGTCGTACACATACGCTTCGGTGCTCACTGGAAAGCCTTTCAACGAGGGTTAGCCGAGCAGCGAACGGCCGATGATCTCCTTCATGATCTCGGTCGTGCCGCCGTAGATGGTCTGGATGCGGCCGTCGGTGAAGGCCCGCGCGACCGGGTACTCGGTCATGTAGCCGTAGCCGCCGTGCAGTTGGAGGCAGCGGTCGGCGACCCGCTTCTGCAGCTCGGTCGCCCACCACTTGGCCATGGAGGCGTGGACGGCGTCGAGCGTGCCGTTCGAGTGGTCCTCGATGCAGCGGTCGAGGAAGGTGCGGGTGACGGCGCACTCGGTGGCCATCTCCGCTATCTCGAAGCGGATGTGCTGCTTGGTGGCGAGCGGCCGGCCGAAGGCCTCGCGCCCCTTGACGTAGTCGGTGGTGATCTCCAGCAGGTGCTCGGCGGCGGCGATCGCCGCGACCGCGATGCTCAGGCGCTCCTGGGCAAGGTTGGTCATCAGATGGACGAAGGCGCCGTCGAGCGTGCCGAGGAGGTTCTCCTTGGGCACGCGGACGTCGTTGAAGAACAACTCGGCCGTGTCCTGCGCCTTCTGGCCGATCTTGTCGAGGTTGCGGCCGCGTTCGAAGCCCTCCGCGCCACGCTCGACGACCAGCAGCGACAGGCCGCGCGCACCGCCCTCCGGGGTGGTCTTGGCGACCACGATCACCAGGTCGGCGAGGATGCCGTTGGAGATGAACGTCTTGGCGCCGTTGAGCAGCCAGTGGTCGCCGTGGTCCTCGGCGTGGGTGCGGATGCCCTGCAGGTCGGACCCGGCGCCGGGCTCGGTCATGGCGATGGCGGTGATGATCGAGCCGTCGCAGAAGCCGGGCAGCCAGCGCCGCTTCTGCTCGTCGGTGGCGAGCGAGGTCAGATACGGGCCGATGATGTCGTTGTGCAGGCCCAGGGCCAGGCCGGGGGTGCCCGCGCGCGTGAACTCCTCGGCCAGTACGGCGCTGTAGCGGAAGTCGGAGGTGCCGCCGCCCCCGTACTCCTCCGGCACGGCGAGCCCGAGCAGGCCCTGCTTGCCGGCCGCCCGCCAGGCCTCGCGGGAGACGATGCCGTCCTTCTCCCACTGCTCGTAGTACGGCAGCACCTCCCTGGCCAGGAAGGCGCGGGCCGTCTCGCGGAACGCGTCGTGCTCGGGGGCGAAGATCTGCCGCTTCATTCGAGGCCCTTCGTGAGGTCCTGGTCCTTCAGGAGGTCGGGTACGTCCCAGTCGTGCGCCACGTCCGCGGTGTCGGCGCCCGGTTGGGCGGGACCGGTGCGCACCGCGGTGGGGGTCGCGGAGAAACGGGGGGCCGGGGCCGGCTGGGTGATGCCGCCCTGGTCGGTGAAGGTGCGGCGGGCCGCGAGGTGCGGGTGGTGCGGGGCCTCGCGCAGCGACAGGACCGGCGCCACGCACGCGTCGGAGCCCTCGAAGAGGGCCGTCCACTCCTCGCGGGTACGGGTGGCGAAGCGGGCGGCGACGGCCTCGCGCAGTTCGCCCCAGCGGGCCCAGTCCCTGCGCGCGCCGGAGTGCTCGGGCAGACCCAGGAGGGTGACGAACTCCTCGTAGAACTGCGGCTCCAGGGAGCCGACCGCCATGTACTTGCCGTCGGACGTCTCGTACGTGCCGTAGTACGGGCAGCCGCCGTCCAGGAGGTTGGCGCCGCGTCGGTCGTGCCAGCTGCCGGCCGCGAGCATGCCGTGGATCATCGCGGAGAGGTGGGCGGTGCCGTCGACGATCGCGGCGTCCACGACCTGGCCGGTGCCGGTGGCGCGCGCGTGGTGGAGGGCGGCGAGGACGCCGACGACCAGGTAGAGGGAGCCGCCCGCGTAGTCGCCCAGCAGGTTGGCGGGGACGGCGGGCGGGTGGTCCGGGTCGCCGATCATGCCGAGGGTGCCGGTGAGCGCGATGTAGGCGATGTCGTGGCCGGCGCGCTGGGCGAGCGGCCCGTCCTGGCCCCAGCCGGTCATCCGGCCGTAGACCAGTGCGGGGTTGCGCGCGTGGCAGGCCTCGGGGCCGACGCCGAGGCGCTCGGCGACGCCGGGGCGGTAGCCCTCGACGAGGACGTGGGCGCGCTCGACGAGGTCCAGGACGCGCGCGGGACCGTCCGCCGACTTCAGGTCGACGACCACCGAGCGCTTGTTGCGGTTGGTGATGTCGTACGCGGTGTCGATCGCGAGTCCGGTGCCGCCGGGGCGGTCGACGCGCACCACGTCGGCGCCGAGGTCGGCCAGGAGCATGGCCGCGAACGGGCCCGGCCCGATCCCGGCGAGCTCGACCACGCGCACGCCGGTCAGCGGGCCCTGCCCGGGCGGCGTCTTCGCCGTTGTCATCCAGCCCCCAGCGCTTTGACACAACTGATGTAACACCAGTGATGCTAAGAACACGTTCCACTGAGCACAAGCCCTGAGCGAGCAAGCGCTTAGACAATGACCGGTTTCACTGCCCGTCGAGCTGCGCCGTCAGCCGCTTCGGGGCTATCGCGCGGTAGCTCTCCTCCACCCAGTCGCACAGCAGGTCCGCCGCCGGGGCGCCCCGCTCCGGGAGCGGGATGCGCACCCAGCCGGCCCTGCCCAGGCCGTATCCGGCGGGTTCGGCTCCGGGAAAGGTCAGGGCGTGCGCGTGGGCCGCCTCGTCCTTGAGCTTCACCGTCACGCCCAGCGGATGGCTGCCGTCGTCGACCCCGAGGAAGACGAACACCTTCGCGTTGACCTTCGCGACGGACTCGCCCCAGGGGAACTCCTCGACGGCACCCGGCAGCCCGAGCGCGAACGCGCGCACCTTCTGCCATTTCTTCAGGGCATTTCGGCTCACGGCCACAGTCCCGCCTCCGGGCTCGTCATCGAACTCAGCGCATCTCACGCTAGCCTCGGCCACCGACAACGGCGCGTGGTGTGTGGACGAGGAGTGTCATGAGCAGGCCGAACAGGACCGACCGTCCGTACGACATCGTGCTCTACGGTGCGACGGGCTTCGTCGGGACGCTCACCGCCGAGTACCTGGCGGCCCACGCGCCCGACGGGCTGCGCTGGGCGATCGCGGGACGCAGCGAGCGGAAGCTGGAGCAGCTGCGCGAGCGGCTGCCGGGCGGCGAGAAGGTCGGCGTGCTGCGGGCGGACGTGTCCGATCCGGCCGACGTGCGCGAACTCGCCGGGCACGCGCGCGTGGTGGCGACGACCGTGGGGCCGTACGTCACCTACGGCCAGGAACTCGTCGCCGCCTGCGCGGACAGCGGCGCGGACTATCTCGACCTGTGCGGCGAGCCCGAGTTCGTGGACCTGACGTACGTACGGCACGACGCAAGCGCGCGGGAGACCGGCGCCCGGCTGGTGCACGCCTGCGGCTTCGACTCGATCCCGCACGACCTGGGCGCGTACTTCACGGTCCGGCAGCTGCCCGAGGGGGTGCCGCTGACCGTGGACGGGTACGTGACGGTGGACGCCGTCTTCTCCGGCGGCACGTTCGCCTCGGCGCTCAACCAGTTCGCCCGGGTGCGCCCGATGCTGGCCGCCGAGCGGGACCGCAGACGGCACGAGCCGCGCCTGGTGGGGCGACGCGCCACGGCGCCCACCGGGGTGCCGCGGTTCGCGAAGGAGATCGGCGCGTGGGCGCTGCCGCTGCCGACCATCGACCCGCAGATCGTGCACCGCTCGGCGAAGACCCTGGAGCGCTACGGCCCCGACTTCCGCTACCGCCACTACGCCGCCGTACGCCGCCTGCCCGTCGCCATGGCCGGCGTCGCAGCTGTCGGCGGCCTCTTCACGGCCGCCCAACTACCGCCCGCCCGACGCTGGTTGTCCGACCGCCTCAAGCCCGGCGAGGGACCGGACGCCGAGAAGCGCGCAAAGAGCTGGTTCAGGATCCGCTTCGTCGGCGAGGGCGGCGGCCGCCGAGTCTTCACGGAGGTCACGGGCGGCGACCCCGGCTACGGCGAAACAGCCGTGATGTTCGGCGAGTCGGCGCTGTCGCTGGCGTTCGACGACCTGCCGGCGACGGCTGGGCAGGTGACGACGGCGGTCGCGATGGGCGACGCGCTCATCGAGCGGCTGAGCGGGGCCGGCATCGGGTTCCGGGTGGTCGCCAGGCGCTGAGCCCGGGGAGGGTCGGGCCCCGGCTGGTGGTGTCCTGCGATACCTACAGCGACCAACCGGCCACGGTGTAGATCATCCCGGCTATCCAGCCGACCCCCGCCAGCACGGCGAGGATCAGCGTGGCTGTCACGGCGCGTTCGACGGGGCGGTTGGGGTCGGCGAGGGGCTTTGGGGCTCGGTGTGTCGTCATGCGGGACAGCCTGTCGGCCGGGGCGGCGCGCCCACATCCGTACGCGTACTCAGTAGGCGTACTCACATCGCGCCGTGACCTCACCTACGTCCCGCACTCGCGGGTTGAGACTTTTCCCGTGCTCCGGCCCCGTTTTCCGGATGAGGTGCGCCGCAAAGTGCCAACGGGCGGTGCAATGGAAGACTTGAGGGTATGAGATTTTTTCTCGAAGTCACCATGGACGACGCGGCGTTGACGAAGGACCCGGCGGGTGAGCTCGGCCGGATTCTGCGGTACTGGGGCGGCAATCTGCGCCATTACCCGCTGCGGCCCGGGGACGAGGCCGCGGTCTACGACTCGGAGTACCGCGAAGTGGGTCAGTGGCGGATCGTCGCGTCCTGAAGCGCCCGGCGGCACAGCGCGTCCGCCCGGCGGGTCGTCTCCGGCAGCCGGTAGGCGGGGGTGAGCGTCAGGGTGTGGGCGCAGGCGTTGTCCAGGCTGACGCGGTGGCCGACGGACACGTAGACCGGCTTGACGGCGTCCCGGGTGCGCAGGGCGCGCCCGACCTCCTCGGTGCCCGCGAGCAGCGGTGAGGTGCTGCCGCGCGCGGCGCCCGGGTCGTCGTGGGCGAAGGTGAAGGGGTTCTTGGCGACGCCGATGGTGGGCAGGCCGGTCAGGACGCCGAGATGGCTCGCGAGGCCGAAGCGGCGCGGATGGGCGAGGCCGTAGCCGTCGCACACCACGAGTCCGGGTGGGCACGGCAGCGCGTCGAGGGCGGCGAGGACCGTGGGGATCTCGCGGAAGGCGAGCAGACCCGGCACGTACGGGAAGGAGATCCGGCCGACGGCCGTGGCCTCGGCGACGACGTCCAGACTCGCCGCGTCCAGCACCACGGCCGCGGCCACGACGACGTCCCGCTCGTCGTCGTAGGCCACGTCGACGCCGGTCACATGCCCGGCGCCGGGCGGCGGTCCGCTCTCGTCGAGCACCACGCGCCCGCGCAGTTCGTCCTGGACGGCGCGGGCCTCTTCCTCGGTCGCGGGCCAGCCCGCGGGGATGCTTACGGTCGTCATGATGGGGACGAGCGTACGGGCACGACGAGGGCGGCGTAGGCTCGCGATCATGTTCGTACTGGAGCTGACCTACACCGCCCCGCTCGACGCCGTGGACGCCCTGCTGCCGGAGCACGGGGCGTGGCTGGACGAGCAGTACGGCAAGGGCGTGTTCCTGGCGTCGGGGCGCAAGGAGCCCCGCGACGGCGGGGTGATCCTCGCCGTCGCGGAGGACCGGGCGCGCATCGAGGAGATCGTCGCGGGCGACCCCTTCAACGTCGCCGGCGTGTGCACGTACCGCGTCACGGAGTTCCTCGCCACGAAGACGGCTCCGGAGCTGGAGCGCCACCGGCAGCAGCCCCGCTGAGCCCCCGCTGAAACCGCTGGCCCCCGCGGCTCAGCCCTTCTTCGCGTTCAGCGCGCGCTCCAGCTGCCCCTTGTTCATCGACGAGCGCCCCTCGATGCCGCGCTGCTTGGCCTCGTTGTAGAGCTGGTCGCGGGTCGGGCCGCCGGAGCCCCGGCCGGAGCGCTTGCCGCCCCGCTCACCGGACGACATGTCCTTGGTCGAGGTGCGGCTGGCGGTCTTCGACTCGCCGGACCGGGCGCGTTCCTTGTTGACCGTCCGAGCCGCGATCTCCTCGGCGCGTCCGGTGTTCTCGCCCCGGTCCTGGGCGCTCTTCTTGATGTGCTCGTACTGGCGCTCCCTCTTGGAGCTCGAGCCTGCGGGCATGATCGCTCGCTCCCTTCGCAGTCGCGACTGGCGATGTCCGCGATCGGGTACCCGCATTCGGCCCGTGTGCCTCACTTTTCCAGTCGTGCCACCCGCCCCTGCTCTCCCGCGGCCCAGCAGCCGAGGTCGGCGGTGCAGTCCACGGTGTCGTACGAGCCCGTGTCGACCGTCCGCCAGGTGCGGCCGCCGTCCGTGGTCAGGTCGGTGCCGGTGGGGCCGACCGCGAGGGCGGTGGTGCGGCTGTGCGGGAGCCAGGCGGCACCGGAGCGGTAGGCGGGCGGCGGCTCGGCGGCGGGCTGCCAGGTGCGGCCTCCGTCGGTGGTGCGTGCGGCGGCCCGCGGCGAGGACTGGTCGGGGCGGTAGTCGCCGCCGACCGCGAGGCCGTGGGTGCGGTCGCGGAAGGCGAGCGCGAAGACGCCCTTGGCCGGGTCGCCCGCGGGGATCGGCGTGTCGGTGGCCGTCCAGGTGCGGCCGCGGTCGCGGGAGTGCAGCACGCGCGCGCGTGCGGCGCCTCCGGTGGCCAGCCAGACGTCCGAGGGGCCGGAGGCGACCAGGCACTGACCGCTCGCCGCGAAGCCCGCCTCGCCCTCCTGGGCGGCGGGCATGCCGGCGCTGGGGAGCACCTTCCAGGAGCGGCCGCCGTCGCTGGTGGACAGGATGCGGAACCTGCCGTCCACCGGGTCGCTCATCGCGAGGCCGTGGCGGTGGTCGAAGAAGGTCAGGCAGTCGTAGAAGGCCTTGGCGTCGGTGTTGCGGAAGGACTCGGTCCAGGTCGCGCCCCCGTCGTCGGTGCGGTAGACGCGGGACGCCTCGCCCTCGCCGATGGCCAGCACGACGGCCCGCCGCGCGTCGAAGGCCTCGATGTCCCGGAACTCCAGCGCGTCGGCGCCCGGAGGCGAGACGTTCGCCCAGCTCGTGCCGCCGTCGGTGGTGCGCAGGACGGTGCCCCCGGTTCCGGCCACCCAGGCGGTGTCGCGGCTGACGGCCGACAGACCGCGGAAGCGGACGCCGGCCGCACCGGTGTCCTTGAGTTCCCAGTGCGGCGCCTTGTGCACCCCGTGGCCCTGCCCCTGCCCTTGTCCCTGTCCCTGTCCGTGCCCCTGTGCGGGTGCGGCCTGTGCGGGTACGGCGGTCGGGGCTGCCAGCGCCACCGAACACACCGCCCCCGCCGCCACCGTGCGGAACGTACGTCTCCTGCGTCGCGTGCTCCCCATGCGCCTCATGGCGGGCGAAACTAGCCCACCGTCCGGGCACCGTCCAGACCGTCCGTCGCCGTCCCAACTCCCGGTCGAGCCACGACCCATGTGCCCCGTCGAGCCAAGGCCCATGTGCCCCGTCGGGCCACGGCCGACGCGCCCCGCCGGTCCACGTCCCACCCACCATCGGGGCACGGGAAGCAGTCCTCGTCGCTCCTGTGAATGAACGCGGTGACGGAGGTCACTCGAATCCGGGGTGCACGGATTGGCTTGTTCCGGCGTCTCTAGCAGTACCCGGCCCTGTCCGCGCGCAAGTCCGTCCAGACGTCACAAGGGAGCAAGGCGTTGTCCACCGTCATCGAACAGCCCGTGGAGGCCCGCCTCGTGGCCGCCGCGCCACGCATGCAGAGCATTCCGGCCACACTGCACTACGACCGCTGCGATCCGTTCGCAGTGCGAATGGCCTTCCCCGCACCGGCCACCCTGGAGGGCGTCGAGGTCTGCTGGACCTTCTCGCGCGAACTCCTCATGGCCGGCCAGGAGGAGCCCGTGGGCGACGGCGACGTCCGCGTACGGCCCTACGGCTACGACCGGACCGTACTGGAGTTCCACGCACCCGAGGGCACCGCCATCGTGCACGTCCGCTCGGAGGAGATCCGCCACTTCCTCGCCGCCACGAACGCCCTGGTGCCCGTGGGCCTGGAGCATCTGCAGCTGGACCTGGACCACGACCTCGCGGAACTGATGCGCGACGCGGCCTGACGGCCCCCGCCCGGCAACCGCCTCAAAGGCCCCCGCCCAACGGCCCCCGCCCGGCATCCGCCTGACGGCCCCCGCCCATGAGCGAGTTGAGCTCGCCGTAGTCGAGCCCGCCCGCCAGCGAGTCGTACGTCCCCGCGCCCAGCAGCTCCCCTGCGGCGCGCCGGACCAGTGCGTGCGCGGCCTGCGCGATGCCCGAGCCGACGCTCACCCGGGCGACACCGAGCGCGGCCAGCACGGCGACCGGCGGTGCTCCCGGCCCCGCCATCACGTTCAGCGGCTTCTCGATCCCGTCGGCGAGGACCCCCACAACCCCCGGGTCGACGGCTCCGGGCACGAAGATCCCGTCGGCGCCTGCGGCGACGAACGCGGCGGCCCGCTCCAGGGTGAGGTCCACTCCCCCGGCGCCCCTGAGGAACGTGTCGATCCGGACGTTCACGAACAGCGGCACCCCGAGCGCGTCGGCGGCCTCCCGGGCGGCGGTGATCCGCTCGGCCTGATCCTTGACGGGACGCAACGGTCCCGTCCCGGCCTCGTACAGCGCGTCCTCGATGTTCACGCCGACGGCGCCGGCCTCGATCACCGCGCGGATGGTGGTGGCGACGCCCGCCGGGTCCGGGGCGTAGCCGCTCTCGATGTCCGCGCTGACGGGCACGTCCACCGCCGCGGCGATGCGTGCGACGGCACCGAGGGCCGGGGCCCGGTCCAGCCGGTCGCCGTCGGCGGCGCCGAGAGCCCAGGCCAGGCCCGCGCTGGTGGTCGCGACGGCGGCGGCACCCGCGTCCTCGACGATGCGGGCACTCGTGACGTCCCAGGCGTTCGGCAGGACGAGCGGGCGACCGGGAACGTGCAGGGACCGGAAGGCGAGGGCACGCGCGCGTAGCGTCTCGTTCGTCGTCATGCGGTTCACTCAACCGCGGCCGCGGGGAGGCGGCTGGCAGAAATCCGACCTGTACGTCGTACGTCGGGGCCACGACCGCCACGGCCGCCCTGCACCTGCGCCGAGCACCCGACGCAACACATCTCCACCGGAGCACCCGCCCGTCGTACGTGTCCGTCGGAGCCCTCGGCAGCCGCCGTCAAACCCCCGGCCGGTGGGCGCCCGCTGCGCGGACCTCCGCTCCGAGGGCGGCGACCAGCTCGCCCAGGACCCAGCTCGCCCCGCTGCGCCCGACGAGCTCCCCGAGTCGCTCCCTGTGCTGCTCACGGTGGCCGTCCCGGACCAGGCCGCGCACTCCGGCGGCGGTCGCGAGGGCCACGGTGGCGGCCTGCGGCCCGGAGACCTCGCCCACCCCCTCCAGGACCTGCCGCGCCTCCTCCCGCAGCGTCTCCACCGCGCCGGCGCGCTCCAGTACGTGCTCCACGCTCGGGAAGACGCCGAGGACCCGCTTCTTCTCGGCCCGCAGCCATCCCTCTGCGGTCAGCTGCTCCCGTACGGCGTCGGCCGTCACGCGCGCGTGCAGGCTCACCCACGCCCGCCAGCGGTGCGGCCGGGACTCGCGGACCAGTTCCATGAGCCCGTCCAGAGCGGCGTCACCGGCGAGGGAGTCCATGTCGACGGGTGTGGCGATGCCGTCCTCGTCGGTGAGCAGACCGCGCCGGGCCAGTTCGGCGAGGGCACCGGCGCGCACCAGATGCGTGGCGTCCGCGGCCTGGCCGCCGGTGGGGTCCCAGGCGAGGAGGCAGAGCCGGGCCGGGATCGAGAGCGAACCGTGGGGCACGAGGTCTCCTTGGTGCGGCGTCGTCGGTGATCACGCTAGTTCGTTAATGCGTTGACAGCCGCCAGAGCCCCTCGTACGGTGTACAGCGGTTCTGTTGCCGTCGATCGGAGAAGGACGTTGCTCCTCTGAGGTCCTGAGACACCGCGTCACACCCCCTGAGGTGTGGGCGCAGCGTGCGACCTCGGCAGTCGAGCCGTCCCTGGCGGAGCAGGCCCTTTTTCATGGCCGATTTTCGTGATCAAGGCCCCTCCTCCTCCCAGGACTCTCCTTTCCGCCCGCGGGTCCGCGGTGTCTCGATACGCGTTTGCCCCTGACCGCATCACGCAACCGCGAGGTCCTGTATGTCTAGTTCCATCACCTGTACGTCCCTGTCCTTCAGCTGGCCCGACGGCACCCCCGTCTTCGAGGGTCTCGACGTCGCCTTCGGCCCCGGCAGGACCGGGCTCGTCGGCGCCAACGGATCGGGAAAATCGACCCTGTTGAAGCTGATCGCGGGCGCACTCACCCCGGCCGACGGCACGGTGCGGATCACGGGCGAGGTCGGCCGTCTCCCGCAGAACGTCACCCTCGACACCCGGCTGAGGGTCGACGAGGCGCTCGGTATCGCGGCACAGCGGGCCGCGCTGCACGCCATCGAGGCGGGCGACGTGAGCGAGGAGCACTTCGAGACGGTCGGCGACGACTGGGACGTGGAGGAACGAGCCCTCGCCACACTCGGCGAACTCGGGCTCGGCCACATCGAGTTGGACCGCACCATCGGCGAGGTCTCGGGCGGCGAGTCGGTGCTGCTGCGACTGGCCGCACTGCTGCTGCACCGCCCCGACGTGCTGCTCCTGGACGAGCCGACCAACAACCTCGACCTGTACGCACGCAGACGGCTGTACGCGGCCGTGTCCGCCTATCCGGGCGTGCTGGTCGTGGTCAGCCACGACCGCGAACTCCTGGATCTCGTCGACCAGATCGCGGATCTGCACTCCGGGGAGGTCACCTGGTACGGGGGCAACTTCTCCGCCTACGAGGAGGCCCTCGCGACCGAACAGGAGGCGGCGGAGCGGATGGTCCGCGCCGCCGAGGCCGACTACCGCAAGCAGAAGCGCGAACTGGCCGACGCCCAGGTCAAGCTGGCCCGCCGCAAGCGGTACGGACAGAAGATGTGGGACCAGAAACGCGAGCCGAAGATCGTCATGGGGGCGCGCAAGCGCGCGGCACAGGAGTCCGCGGGCAAGCACCGCATCATGCACGAGGAGCGGCTCACCGAGGCGAAGGAGCGGCTCGACGACGCGGTGGACGCCGTGCGGGACGACGACGAGATCCGCGTCGACCTGCCGTTCACGGCCGTTCCGGCGGGCCGTGGCGTGCTCACGCTGATGGACCTGGAGCTGGCGTACGGCGCGCGGGTGGCCGGCGGGCTCGACCTGCGCGGTCCTGAGCGGGTCGCGCTGATCGGGCGCAACGGCGCGGGCAAGACGACGCTGCTGCGGACTGTCGCCGGTGAGCTGGAGCCGGTGTCGGGCGAGGTGCACGCGCACGTGCCGCTCCGTTTCCTGCCGCAGCGGCTCGACGTGCTCGACGACGAGCTGTCCGTGGCGGAGAACGTGGCCCGGTTCGCGCCGGGCGCCACCAACAACCGGGTACGGGCGCGACTGGCCCGCTTCCTGTTCCGGGGCGCCCGCGCCGACCAGAAGGCGGGCACGCTGTCCGGCGGTGAACGCTTCCGGGCGGCCCTGGCGGCGCTGATGCTGGCCGAGCCCGCCCCGCAGCTGCTCATGCTCGACGAGCCGACCAACAACCTCGACATGGCGAGCGTCCGGCAGCTGACGTCGGCCCTGGAGTCGTACGAAGGGGCGCTGATCGTGGCCAGCCACGATCTGCCGTTCCTGGAGTCGATCGGCATCACCCGCTGGCTCCTGCTGGACGGCGAACTGCGGGAGACCACGCCGGAGGAGGTCGGATAGGGCATTGCAGGAGGGGCACAGCCTGGCAACGAGGGGTTTTGCCCGCGCACATCCGCCCTGCATGATGGCGGACCGGGCCCTGTATCACGGGGCCCGGTCCACAGTCCCGCCGTTACGGAGTCCCTGTCGTGCCCAGCAAGAAGGCTCTCGTCCGCCGCCCCGGTCCCCGCCTCGCCGAAGGCCTGGTGACGCACATCGAGCGGGAGAAGGTCGATACCGGTCTTGCGCTGGAGCAGTGGGAGGCGTACGTCGAGGCCCTGCAGGCGCACGGCTGGGAGACCGTCGAGGTGGCCCCGGAGGACGACTGCCCCGACTCGGTCTTCGTCGAGGACACGGTCGTCATGTACAGGAACGTCGCGCTGATCACCCGGCCCGGCGCCACCTCCCGCCGCGAGGAGACGGTCGGCGTCGAGGAGGCCGTGGCGCGCCTTGGCTGCTCGGTGAACTGGATCTGGGAGCCGGGCACCCTGGACGGCGGCGACGTGCTGAAGATCGACGACACCGTCTACGTCGGCCGGGGCGGGCGCACCAACGCGGCCGGCGTCCAGCAGCTGCGGGCCATCTTCGAACCGCTGGGGGCGCGGATCGTGGCCGTGCCGGTGAGCAAGGTGCTGCATCTGAAGTCGGCCGTCACCGCGCTGCCCGACGGGACGGTCGTCGGGCACATCCCGAAGGTGGACCGGCCCTCGCTGTTCCCGCGTTTCCTGTCGGTGCCCGAGGAGTCCGGCGCGCACGTGGTGCTGCTCGGCGGCGGCAAGCTGCTGATGGCGGCGAGCGCGCCGAAGTCGGCGGACCTGCTCGCCGATCTCGGCTTCGAGCCGGTCCTGGTGGACATCAGCGAGTTCGAGAAGCTCGAGGGATGTGTGACATGCCTCTCGGTCCGGCTCCGGGAGCTGTACGCCTGACGGGCGATCGTTTCACTCCTTCAGCCCCGGGACCTGCGCATCCTGACGCTTCTTGACATGCCCTCGCACGCCTGGGGCACGGCACCTGATCAGGGCTCTTTACACCCCCCTTAACCTACGGTCACGTAACCTACGGTTTCGTAGCCTACGATTCCGTAGGTTCCCGGCCCCGCTCGCCGGACCTGTCCGTTCCTGTTGCGCGTCCCCCTGGAGTTTCCGTGACGATCACTTCCCCGCACCTCGGTAGTCCCGCCGTCTGGACCGACGCCCGGCTGCTGTACGCCCTGGAGGAAGTGGTCGAAAAGGAACTCAACCGGCATCTGAAGGTCGCCAAGGACTGGATGCCGCACGAGTACGTGCCGTGGTCGGACGCCCGCAACTTCCCCGGCCTCTTCGAGGACGGCGAGGCCTGGAGCAAGGAGCAGTCCAAGGTCACCGAGATCGGCCGCACCGCCCTGGTGGTCAACCTTTTGACCGAGGACAACCTGCCCAGCTACCACCACGAGATCGCCTCCCTCTTCGGCCGCGACGGCGCCTGGGGCACCTGGGTGCACCGCTGGACCGCCGAGGAGGGCCGGCACGGCATCGTGATGCGCGACTACCTGCTCGCCTCGCGCGCGGTGGACCCGGACAAGCTGGAGCAGTTCCGGATGGCGCACATGAGCGAGGGCTTCGAGTCGGACAACCGCCACTCGATGCTGCACTCGGTCGCCTACGTCGCCTTCCAGGAACTCGCGACCCGCATCTCGCACCGCAACACCGGCCACCAGTCGGGCGACCCGGTCTGCGACCGCATGCTGGCGCGCATCGCGACCGACGAGAACCTGCACATGGTCTTCTACCGCAACCTGCTGGGGGCCGCCTTCGAACTCGCCCCCGACCTCACCATGCAGGCCGTGCGCGACGTCGTCGTCAACTTCCGCATGCCCGGCCACAGCATCCCCGGCTTCGAGCGGGCCGCGGCCCAGATGGCGATCGGCGAGGTCTACAACCTCCGCATCCACCACGACGACGTCATCCAGCCCGTCCTACGCTACCTGAAGGTCCTGGAGATCGACGGCCTCGGCCCCGAAGGCCTCAAGGCCCAGGACGAACTCGGCCTGTTCATGGGCGGCCTCGACGCCGAGGCATCGAAGTTCGACGAGAAACTGGCCGCGCGCAAGGCCCGGATGGCGGCGCGGGCAGGCGCCTGACGGCTCATGGAATTAGCGGTGCGGATCCCGGCCCGCCCGCGTCATCATGCGGGGCATGGGTGACAACGGCACGTCCGCACGCGCGGTCGGTTTTCTGCTGAACCTGATCGACGCCGGACAGGCGGAGCGGGTACGGCGCCGGATCGGCGCTGCGCACGCGCGCGTGGACGCCGCCGACGAAAGGGCCCGCCTCGTCTCCGCATGGACGTGGCGGGCGGTGCCCTCCTCCGTGCTCCTGTGGGTGCTGGAGCAGGACGATCCGGACCTCAACGCGGTGGTGTGGCGGCACTCCCACGCGGACGACGCCATGCGCCGCGCCATCCTGCGCGGCGTGCCGTTCGGCCCCGGCCGCACGGCACCGGTCCGGGTGGACCGCGTCCTGCGCGGCAGCGACGAACCCCCGGTGCCCGACTCCTACGCCAGGCACGGGCTCGTCGGGGCACTGCGGCAGGCCACCGCGATGGCACCCGCACGACGGGCGGTCTCGATGGTGCTGGGGCGCGCCGACTGGCGGACGGTCGCAGAGGCGGACCGGGAGCGCCCGCTGCCCGGGTACGCGCGCTGGGCCCTCGCGGTGCGCCCGGACTGCCCGCCGCAACTGCGGGCGCAGTTCGGCGTGCACCGCAAGTTCACCCACCGGGTGCGCCGCGCGGGCGTGCTGGACGGCCCGGCCGAGTACGCGACGGCGCACGGCCCCGCCTCGGACGTCCTCGACGTGCTCTCAATGGGCCATGTGCTGTTCCCGGCACGCGTGCGTGACGCCGAGGACGCGCTACGGCCGCTCGTGCGCGACCACTTGGGCGACCGCGAGGAGGCCTGGGCGGTGCTGGCCCAGCTGATCGACACCTTCCACGGCACCGCGCCCGAACTCGTGGCGACCGCGGGCGCCATCGCCTGACCGGGCAGGTCCGCAGGGGGGCGGGGCGGCTGGATTCGAACCAGCGTGCTCCGGTTTTGGAGACCGGTGCGCCTGCCTCTGCGCTACGACCCCGCCCTTGGGACCGGAGCGTAATGCGTTGGCCCGTTGTCAGTGGGCGCTGGTACCAATGAGCAACGGGGAAAGCCGGTACGGGGGGCACGGGATGGCGTACGGGGAGCGGGGACGGCATGTCCCGGTGGTCGACCTGGCCGACCGCAGGGCACTGGAGCGCTACCGCCCGGCGGACACGGCCGTCGTCGAGGAGGCGCGGCGCCTGAAGGAGGCCGCGCTGCTGGACTTCGGCCTGACCGAGTCCGCGGTGGCGTCGTGGCTGTACGCGAAGTGCCACCACCAGATCCCCACGACCGCGGTGGACACGGCGGCCGTGGTGGCCTCCGGCGACGGCACCTGCCTGCTGCTCTACAACCCGGACTTCTTCGTCCGACTGGGCCTGGACGGCGTGAAGTTCGTGCTGTTCCACGAGGCGCGGCATCTGGTGCACCGGCACCTGTTCGCCGACCCCGACCTGCGCGAGGACCCGGTCTTCGAGCTGGCCGCCGAGGTGTCCATCAACCACGTGGCGATCGTCCGGCTCGCACGCGAGGGCCTGCCGCTGCTGGACGGCCGTCCGACAGGCGTCGATCCTCGGCAGGTGTACGGGCTCTACGTGGCGGACCTGACGGCGCACGGCCTGGAGCCGGTGCCGTACGAGACGTTCACCGAGACGGACATGCGGGTGTACGGCGAGCTGAAGCGGATGCACCGGCCGCCCGTTCCGGAACGGCGCCTGTGCGTGCACCTGCTGGACGAGTCCGTCCCCGCCGACCAGGAGACCGTCGACGCGGTGGCCTCCTCCGTTCTGCTCAACTCCCTTCTGGCGGCCCGGCGCGGACACGCGGGCGCTGAGGGCGAGTTGGTGGACCTGATGGGCCGCACCGAGGACGGCAACGCTCGTGCCGCGAAGATCTGGGGCACCCTCGGCGCGGGCACCCTGCGCGGCGAGACCACCCGCACACGCACCGTCGACTGGTGGCAGCGCTGGCTGGTGGACGTGCTCGGCTCGAAACTGCGCGAGGGCGAGCGGCTGGTGTACCCGAAGAAGCGGGGTGCACTGCTCGCCGCGCTCGGTCAGGACCCGATGCTCTCCCGGCGCGGCCCGGTCCGCGACAAGGTCCTCGTCGTCGCCTACGACACCTCGGGCTCCATGCCGGACCACGTCGTCAGCTGGCTGACACGGCTCGTGGGCCGGATCGACCGGGTCGAGGCGCACTGGCTGTCCTTCGACGCCCAGGTGATGCCGTTCAGGCCGGGCGAGCGGGTCTACGGCGGAGGCGGCACGAGCTTCCAGGCGGTCGCGGACTACGTGGAGGGGCGCACGGAGGTGAACGGCCGGCGCTTCGACGTCACCCCGGACGCCGTGGTGGTGCTCACCGACGGCTGCGCACCACCGATCACGCCCGCCGAGCCGGACAAATGGATCTGGCTGATCACCGAGGGCGGCAGCGAGTGGCCCGAGACGCACACCCCGGCGATGGACTGCCATCGCGTCACGACAGGATCGAGGTGAAGGACCCATGACCACGCAGCACACGCCCCCGAAGCAGGGGCGGTCGAGCCGTACGGGAGACTCGCGCGGACCCGCCGAGGGCGCGCGCGGACCCTTTGAGATCTCCCGTCTTGAGGCCTTCATCGACGCGATGATCGACATGGGGCAGACGGGCCAGATCTTCGGCGAGCACGGCATCGGCAAGACGGCGACGTTCTTCTCCCACGTCGCCCGCGCATACCCGGACGCGACGCTGGTGTACGTCCCCGCCGCCAACCTCACCCCGGACGACCTGCTCGTCAACGCCCCGGTGCGCGACCCCCACACCGGTGAACTGGTGCTGCGCCAGCTGGTGGTGAGCCAACTCAAGCCCGGCCGCCCGTTCGTGCTGCTCGTCGACGACTCGCTCCAGGCGGGCGAGACGATCCAGTCGCAGCTGATGCAGATCGCCTGCAACTGGACGCTCGGCGAGCACGATCTGCGCGCCCTGGGCTGCATCGGCGTGTTCCTCACGGACAACGAGTCGCTGTCCGAGACCTCGGCCCGGCGCAGCGACCTCGCGCTCCTGGACCGCATGGTGACGCTGCGGATCACCGCGAACGACACGGCCTGGCGGCGGCATCTGGCGGCCAAGTACCGCCCGTGGGACCTGCGTCCGGTGTTCTCCCTGTGGGCGTCGCTGTCGCCCGCGCTGCGCGAGCTGCTGTCACCGCGCACGCTCGACCACGTCCTGGCGAACGCCAAGGAGGGCTTCCCGCTGCGCTGGGGCCTCCCCCTGGTCGACGGCGAGCGGTTGCGGCTCGCCGAGCCGGGTGCGGACGGCAGGCCGGGACAGAACCGTACGGCCGAGATCCTGGACCGCATCGCCGCCTCGCTCGGCGTGCCCAATCCGCCGAGGATCCCCGATCCGGTACGGCAGGTGGTGCGTGCCGCCCTGCAAAACCGCTGGACGGTGCTGCTGCAGGGGCCGCCCGGGTGCGGCAAGACGGAGCTGGTGCGTCAGACGCTGCGCGAGGGTCTGGGCCGAGAGCCGTTGTACTTCTCGCTGCCGGTGACGAACGTCGAGGACCTGTGCGCGCCCATCCCGTCGGCCGACGGCACGCTGGACAATCTGCTGGCGGCGAAGTTCACGGGCCCGGAGCCCAAGGCGATCGTGTGGGACGAGTACAACCGGCCCAAGGACAAGGCCGCGTTCGCCAAGCTGATGGAGATCACTCAGGAGTGGTCGCTGGCCGGGCGGCGGATCGAGCATCTGCGGGCGCAGATCGCGGTGCAGAATCCGCCCTACCACCTGGGCCGCAAGATGCTGGTGGCGCGGAACAACATCGCGCAGGCGACCCGCTTCACGGCCTCGCTGCAGGTGGAGCCGGAGGACATACCGGCCAACGAGTGGCTGCTCGCGCGCTACGGCTCGGACGCCGAGACGGTGCTGGAGTGGTGGAAGCACGACATCGACGACGACGGACGTGCCTGGATCACCAAGCGCACCCTGGAGCGGCTGATCAAGCTGCACCGGCGCGGGCTGCCGCTGGAGATGGGCACGGTCTACCTCGGCGACGGCGAGTACGCGCCCGTGCCGCTGACCGCGTTGCTGGACCGCCTCAAGGGCCGCCCGGTGACCGGCCTGCGCGAGCTGGCACGCGACGTCGACGCCTGGGAGGAGCGGCTGCGCCGCGCCGCCGGGCACTCCTCGGAGGGCGGCAACGACAGCGACGTGGTCCACCAGGTCCTCGCCAACGCGGAGCTGTCCCAGCTCAAAAAGCACCGCGCGGCGGTGAGCCGCCTGGTCGCCCTGCTCCCGGCGAAACTGCGGGCGACGTATCTGGTGGGCGCGTCGAAGCAGCAGCAGCGGTTCTGGACCGAGGTGTTCATGACGCTGCGGCGCTGATCACCGGCCCCGGTCAGGGCGCCGCGACAGGGCCGGCCGGTGGGGTCCGGTGCACGCTTCGTACGGCCGCCACGTCGGCCGGGACCGAGGGGCGGGGACATGCGCGCTCAGCTGCTGCTTCACAGGTCGAGCCGGCCGTCGGGCAGCGCCGTACCGGCGGCGAAGTCCAGCCGCTCCCCCGCAGGGCGCCCGGCCCGCAACCAGTCCAGCAGAGGGGCAAGTTCGGCAACCGGACGCGGCACCACGCCCGGCACACCGGCGAAGTTCCGTTCGGTCCGCTCGTGGTCCCCGGTCACCACTGCGCCTCCCGGTAGTCCTTGAGAAACACCCCGGACATGGGGACTCCGGCCACGCCCGACACCCCGGCGCAACCCCGCCCGCCCCGCCCACTGCCCCCGGTCACCACTCCGCCTCCCGATAGTCCTTGAGAAACACCCCGGACACCGGGTCTCCGGCCTCCCCCCGCACGATCGGGTCGTAGACACGCGCCGCACCGTCGACGACGTCCAGCGGGGTGCGGAAGCCGGCCCCGGCCATGCGTTCCTTTTTGGGTGCCGGGTTCTCGTCGGTGATCCAGCCGGTGTCGACGGCGCACATGTGGACGCCCTGTCCGGCGAGTTCGGCGGCGCTGGTGCGGGTGAGCATGTTCAGGGCGGCCTTGGCCATGTTGGTGTGTGGGTGGCCCGGCATCTTGTTGCGGACGGCGAACCGGCCCTCGACGGCGGTGACGTTGACGACGTAGCGGCGCGGGTGCGGCGAGGCCAGCAGCAGGGGAAGCAGCCGGTCGCACAGCAGCGCGGGGGCGAGGGCGTTGACGAGCTGGGTCTCCAGGACCTCGGCCGGGTCGAGCGCACCGAGCCGGGCCGACCAGGAGTTCTCCGGGGACGGGTCGGGCAGCAGCCCCGCCTCGTCGGCCTCGCGCAGCCCCGCCGGCAGCGACGCGGCGCCGCTCTCCAGCATCCGCATCGGCGTGAAGCCGGGTGCCTGCCGGGCGCCCTCGGGCAGGGCGTCGTACTCACCGGCGGCGAGCAGGGCGTAGGACTCGGGCGGGCGCCGCACGGTCTGCGCGGCGTTGTTGACGAGGATGTCGAGGGGCTCACCCTCCCGCCTCAACTCCTCGCACAGACCGAGGACCTGGCGCGGGTCGCGGAGGTCGACGGCGAGCACGGTGATCCGGTCGAGCCACTTCTCGCTGCCCGGTTCGGCCCGGAAGCGGCGCATGGTGTCGTGCGGGAAGCGTGAGGTGACGAGCAGCTGGGCGCCGTCCCGCAGCATCATCAGCGCGAGCTGGAAGCCGATCTTCACGCGGCCGCCCGTGAGGAGCGCGCGGCGCCCGCTCAGATCGGTGTGCAGGGCGCGCCGGGCCGAGTTGTCGGCGGCGCAGTCCGGACAGAGCCGGTGGTAGAAGCGGTCGACCTGTCGATAGGGCGACTTGCAGATGTAGCAACTGCGCGGTCGGGAGAAGACGCCTGCGCTGCCAGGAACGGTGAGCGGTGCGTCCTCGCGCCGGTCGCGTGCACCGGTCGCGGTCGCGGCCATCACGTCGGCGTCGGCCGCGGACAGCTCGCTGCCACGCGCCTTGCGCCTGCGCAGCCGGCCGTCCCGGGCGAACGACGCCGCGACCTGCTCCGCGCGCAGCCGCACGGGGTCGTCGACGGGCAGCTCGCGCAGCCTGCCCACCGTGCGGTGGAAGGCGGCCAGCTCCTCCTCGCCGATCGCGTCGCTCATGTGTCCCCGCCCCCGTTCGTGCCGCGCCGTGGGGTGGGCCGGATTCGAACCGGCGTGTCCTTCATGCCATGAAGGTGCGCCTGCCTCTGCGCTACCGCCCCCTGCAGTGGGGCCCCGGCCGGATTCGAACCGGCGTATCCGCCCTGAGAAGGCGGCGAGTCTGCCTCTGCTCTACAGGGCCCCCGAACGCAGCCCGGGGATCGGATTCGAACCGATGTTCTTCGCCTGGGCAAGGCGAGCGCGCCTGCCTCTGCGCTACGCCCGGGTGCGCTCCCGGATCCTAACCGCAGCCGGGCCCGGTCCGCTCACCTGTTCTGGCGGCGCCTGAGTTCCAGTCGTTCCTTCTCCGACAGGCCGCCCCAGACTCCGAAGCGCTCGTCGTTGCGCAGGGCGAAGTCGAGGCAGACGGGGCGCAGCTCGCACATGCCGCAGATGCGCTTGGCCTCGCGCACCGAGCTGCCCGGCTCGGGGAAGAAGAAATCGGCCCCGGTCTGCGCGCACAGCGCCTGGGCCTGCCAGGCGAGGTCGGCCGGGGTGATCGTGTCGTTGTGCATGATGCCGAGCCTGCCGCGCGGCGAAAAACGTTCGATCAACGCACGATCAACGCCGCCGTACAGGGGCCCCCGGCCACCCGATGGTGGCGCGCCCGCCCCTGCCGATGCACGGCGGCGCGCGCAAGGAGAACGGAAGGAGTGCGCGCAAGCGCGCGGAAGGGCGTCAAAACGGTACGGGCCGCGCCCGTGCCCCCGCGGTGACCACCGCCCCGCCGGGCCCCGCCCCCGCCAGGCCCCGCGCCCCCGCGCCCCGCGCTCCGGCAGCGGTTGTCAGTGGGCGGTGCAAGACTCGGCAGTGCACAGGACGGGACCCTTACGAGGAGGGCATGATGCTCACCACCCGTTTCGTCAACGGCACACCGAACTGGATCGATGTCGGCACCTCCGACATCGAGGGCGCCACCACCTTCTACGGCGGACTCTTCGGCTGGCAGTTCCAGTCGGCGGGGCCGGACGCCGGCGGCTACGGCTTCTTCCAGCTGGACGGGAAGACCGTGGCCGGCGCCATGCAGACCACCCCCGAGCAGGGCCCGCCCTCCTGGACGGTGTACTTCCAGAGTGCGGACGCCGAGGCCACGGCGAAGGCCGCGGAGCAGGCGCACGGCAGCGTTCTCATGCGGCCCATGGACGTGATGGGCGAGGGCCACATGGCGGTCCTCGGCGACAAGGCGGGCGTGCCGTTCGGCATCTGGCAGCCGGGCCGGACCAAGGGCGTCGACAAGGCCAACGAGACCGGCGCCCTGTGCTGGGTCGAGCTGTACACCCCGGACGTGCCGGCGGCCGCGTGGTTCTACCACGAGACCCTGGGCCTGGAGACCTCCGCGGTGTCCTTCCCCGGCGGCACGTACACCTGCGTCAACCCCGCGGGTGCCGGGGAGGACGCCATGTTCGGCGGCATCGTCGACCTGGCCGACGCCCCCGGGGAGGACAGCGCGTACTGGCTGCCGTACTTCGAGGTCGCCGACACGGACGCCGCGGTCGCCGAGGCGCAGCGGCTCGGCGGGCGGGTCCGGGTTCCCGGCACCGACATCGAGGGCGTCGGCCGCGTCGCCAAGCTCACCGACCCCTACGGCGCCCGCTTCGCCGTCATCAGGAGCGCGTCCCAGCAGTCGTAGCGGCACGGGGCCGCCGGGCCTCCCGGCAGCACGGGGACGCGGCTCACGCGGAGGCGCGGCGTACCAGCGTCGTCGGCAGGACCACGCTGGACGGCGCGCCCTCGGCGTCCTCGGCCACTGCCCTGTGGCCGAGCCGGCGCAGCAGCAGCCGGGCCATCAACCGGCCCATCTCCTCGATGTCCTGGCGGACCGTCGTCAGCGGCGGCTCGGTCTGCTCGGCGACCGGCAGCACGTCGTCGAAGCCGATCACGGCGACGTCCTCGGGCACCCGCCGTCCGCTCTCGCGCAGCACGCGCAGGGCGCCCGCGGCGGTGAGGTCGTTGGCGGCGAACACGGCATCCAGGTCGGGACGGCGTTCGAGGAGTTCGCGCATCGCGCGTTCGCCGCCCGCCGGGGTGAAGTCGCTCTCCACGACCAGCTGTGGATCGGCGTCGGCCATCATGTCGCGGAAACCGTCGAGCCGGTCCGCCGCGGAGGTCTGGTCGAGCGGGCCGGTGATGTGCGCGATGCGGGTGCGGCCGAGGCCGGTGAGATGGCGTACGGCCTCGCGGGCCCCTTCGCGGTTGTCGCAGTCGACGTAGAGCGCCTCGCTGCGGCCGCCGCTCCAGTCGGGCCGGCCGCCGAACACGGTCGGTACACCGGCGTGCTGGATGAGTCCGGGGAGCGGGTCGTCGAGGTGCAGGGAGAAGACGAGCGCGCCGTCGACATGGCCGCCGGCGAGATAGCGGCCCACCCGGGCGTGGTCGTCGCGGCCCTCGACGAGCAGCAGCACGAGCTGGTTGTCGTGGGCCGTCAACTCCTTGCTGATGCCGCGCAGTTGGAGCGCGAAGAAGGGGTCGGCGAAGACGCGGGTCTCGGGTTCGGCGATGACCACGGCGACGGCGTCGTGCCGTTTGGTCACCAGGCTCCGGGCGGCCTGGTTCGGCACGTATCCCAGTTCCTCCACCGCGCGCCGGACCCGGGCCACCAGGGGCTCGCGCACCCCGTCCCCGCCGTTGACCACCCGGGAGGCGGTGGCCCGGGACACTCCCGCGCGGGCGGCCACGGCCTCCAGGGTGGGGCGCGGCGCTGTGTCGGTCACTTCGGGGCTCCTCATCGGCGGGATGCCGATCAGGATAACGCCAGGCGGGCGGGGAGGTGAGAGCGCTCACAGGGCCCGTGGTCAGTGGTGATGCGGTTCGTACCCCGGAATCGTGCCGTCCGTCTTCTTCACCAGGAACAGCCCGGCCATCCCCATGTCGGAGTGGCTCTGGACATGGCAGTGGTACATCCACGCGCCCGCCCCGACGCCCTCGCCCGCGATCACCTGGAAGCCGAAGGAGTCCGCCGGGCCCACGATCTTGGTGTCGATCACCTGGCTGGGGTCGTCCGGGCCGGTGAGCATGCCCGTGCGGTTGTCCGCCCAGCGATGACCGTGCAGGTGGAAGGTGTGGTAGTACTCGCCGTGCGTGATCATCACGATCTCGACGCGGTCGCCCACGGTGGCCTCGAAGTCGGGTCCCGTGTGCGGCGGCCGGTTGTTGATCGTCATGTCGTTGAAGACGATGGTGTGCGTCGCGTCGGGGAGGATGTCGCCCTTGCGGCGGACGACCACCGGGCCGTACAGGCCGTTGCGGATGCCGCCCGTGCCGTGCTCGGTGCCGACCGCGTGGTCGTGGTAGTGCCAGTAGCCCGCGCTGCCCGCCCGCCAGGTGCCGTCGGAGCGCCGGGCGGGCTTGTGGGTGCGCCAGGTGTAGGTGCGGGTGCCGCCGGGCTCGACGGCGCTGTGGTTCAACTGCGTTCCGTCGCTGGAGACTTCGTAGTCCAGACCATGCACGTGCAGACTCGCGGTGACGTCCATGGTGTTCTCGAACTCGATGTGCAGGGTGTCGCCCTCGTTGAGTTCGATCAGCGGCCCGGGGATCGTCGCCCGGCCCTTCTCGAAGCCGTAGCCCATCTGCCCGTCGGCGAGCTTCTCGGCGTAGAGCTTGATGTGTCTGACCTCGCCGCCTGCCGGGGCGGTCCTCGCCGGGGCCGAGGCGCTCGCGGACTCCGGGGTCAGGGACAACGATGTCGCCACCGCCGCACCGCCCAGGAGCATGCTCCGCCGGTTGAACCCACGTCTGTCCATGCAGAACTCCCCACCCTGGTACGGAATTTGCGAGACGAAGCTGTGGTGAACCTGTGAGACGGTACAGGCCCCACAAGCGTTTATCCACACTCAGGACAAAGTTCGTTCCATCGCGGTCATAGGTATTGGCGAGTCGCGCAAAGGGGTCTAGCTTCCTTGGCGTTGTTGCTGTGACCGAGGAGGTGCCCATGCACTTACGAGGGTTGAGCACAAGAAGCGCGAGAAGACGGACCTGGGCGGCGACCGTGTCGGCGGGGGTGCTGGGTGCCGGACTGCTGTCGGGCCCGGTCGCGCACGCCGGCCCGGCCCCCGAACCGTCTTCGACAACGATGTCCGTCAAGTCGCCACCGGGCGGCGCGAATGTACGGGTGCTGATCTTCTACGGTTCCGCCGCGGCCGGGGACGAGTCGCCGGTCGTGAACGCCGGTATCGAGGCGATCGAACGGATCGGCCTGTCGGGGCCCGCCAACCAGCACTTCAAGGTCGAGGCCTCGGACAACGCCTCGGTGTTCACCAATGAGAAGAAGCTGGGGCGTTACAACGCGATCGTGTTCCTGACGGGCGGGGGCGACGTCCTCGATCCCGAGCAGGAGGCGGGGCTCGAGGCCTATATGGAGGCGGGCGGCGGTTTCGTCGGCATCCATGACGCGGCGCGCGCCGAGCCGTACTCGGACTGGTTCACCGGTCTGGTCGGCGCCCGGCCCGCAGCCTCCAGCCCGACCGCCGTGCAGCGCGCGGTGGTCGAGGTCGGCGACCGGCAGCATCCGGCGACCAAGGACCTGCCGCTGGAGTGGAAGCGGCCCGACCAGTGGTTCAACTGGGTCAAGAACCCCTCGGGCGACGTGCACACCGTGGCACGGGTGCGCGAGTCGACGTACAAGCCGGGGGCGAGCGCCAACGGCTGGGATCACCCGGTGAGTTGGTGCCGTGACTACGACGGCGGGCGCTCCTTCTACACCGGCATGGGCGGCACGGTCTCCTCGTACGACGAGACGGACTTCCGCGACCATCTGCGCGGCGCCCTGCTGTGGACGACGCGGCTGGTGCAGGCGGACTGCAAGGCGACGATCGACGCCAACTACAAGGCGGAGCGCCTCACGCAGCCCAACCAGCCGGGGCAGAACGACCAGATCGGCGAACCGCACGGCCTGGTCACCGCTCCCGACGGACGAGTGCTCTACATCGGCCGCGGCGGCGCCGACGCCTCCCAGCCCGTGATCACCGACTGGAACAACCCCGACGTCGGCAAGGGCAAGGGCCAGATCCATGTCTACGACCCGAGGACCAAGAAGGTCACGCTGGCGGGCGAGTTGACGATATTCGGCAACAAGGGCGGCGGCGACGAGCTGGTCAAGGTCGAGGAGGGCCTGCTCGGCATCGAGCTGGACCCGGGCTTCGAGCAGAACGGCTGGGTGTATCTGCACTACACACCGCACTCGCAGCTCAACCGCGACACCCAGATGGCCGAGCGGCGCGTCTCCCGCTTCACGCTCGACCTCGCCACCAACAAGCTGGACCTGAGCAGCGAGAAGGTGCTGCTCAAGTGGCCGGTGCAGGTGCACAGTTGCTGCCACGCGGGCGGCGGAATGGCCTGGGACTCCAAGGGCAACCTGTACATCGCGACCGGCGACAACAACTCCAGTGGTTTCAGCGACGGTTACTCCGGCAACAACCCGCAGCCGAACTACAAGGGCGTCTCCTTCGCCGACGCGCGCCGCACCGCCGGCAACACCCACAACCTCAACGGCAAGATCCTGCGCATCCACCCGGAGCCGGACGGGACGTACACGCTCCCGGAGGGCAATCTCTTCACCGGCAAGGAGACCGCCGAGGGCGGCGGCAAGACGCGCGGCGAGATCTATGTGATGGGGGTCAGGAACCCCGCGCGGATCTTCGTCGACAAGAAGACGGACACCCTCTACGCCGGCTGGGTCGGCCCGGACGCCGGCGCCCCGTCGACGACCTGGGGTCCGGCCAAGTACGACACGTTCGCGGTCATCACCAAGGCGAGCAACCGCGGCTGGCCGTACTGCATGGGCAACAAGCAGCCCTACCGCGACCGCAATCTGCCGGACCCGAGCAAGCCGCTGGGCTGGTACGACTGCGACCACCCGAAGAACGAGTCGCCCAACAACGACGGCCTGGTCAACCTGCCGCCGGTGACCGGCAACAACATCTGGTACTCGCCGCAGGGCGGCGCCCCGGACTACCCGCGCGACGCGAACGGCATCCCCTCGTACAAGCAGGAGGAGGCCACGTATCTGCTGCCCTGGCTCAAGGGCGGCGGCCAGGCCGCGATGAACGGGCCGGTCTACCGCTACGACGCGGCGAACACCAGCGACACCAAGTGGCCCTCGTACTGGGACGGCAAGTGGTTCGTCGGTGACTTCTACGACGCCGACCAGCCGCGCAACGCGGTGCTCACCGACCCGAAAACGCAAGGGGACGGCGGGCTGCCGGTGCACTCGGAGTCGCTGAAGAAGATCGTGCCGATCGGCAACGACGGCATCAAGAACCTCATGGACTGGAAGTTCGGCCCGGACGGTGCGCTGTACGTCCTCGACTACGGCCGCGGCTTCTTCACCTCGGACGCCAAGTCGGCGCTGTGGCGGGTCACTTACACCGGCGGCGGGCCGACCCCGGCCGCCGACCAACTGGCGAGGGGAGGGCAGTGATGCGCCGACTGCGGCACCGAAGACTCCTGACGGCCCTGCTGGCCGCCGTACTGATGACGCTGGGTCTGCAGTCGACGGCCGGCGCCCAGCCCGAACGGGCCGGAGGGGCGGCCGCCGAGCAGACCCTCACCTGGACCGCGGGTGACGACATCACCAAGTACGCGTCCGTGCCCACCACCGCGGTCGCGGGCCGGGCGACGGTCGTCTTCGAGAACAGCGCGGCGACCGGCAACACGATGGGCATGCCGCACACGCTGACGTTCGTGACCTCGGACCCGGAGTTCAACAGCGACGTCGAGCTCAACATCCTCGCCAACCCCGACGACGACCAGGGCGGCCGCCACACCGCCGAGGTCACGCTCACCCCGGGCCGCTACTTCTACCACTGCACGATCCCCGGCCACGGGCAGATGCAGGGCATCCTGACGGTGGCCGAGGGCGGCGGCGAGGACACCACGGCGCCGGAGACCTCGGCGGCCGTGAACGGCACGCAGAACTCGCAGGGCCAGTACGTCGGTTCGGCGAGCGTGGCGATCACGGCGACAGACGCGGGCGGCTCTGGTGTCGACCGTGTCGAGTACGCGATCGGGGACGACGGCGCCTGGCAGCCGTACACCGCCCCGGTCGTGGTCGACCAGGTCGGCGACCACACGGTCCGCTACCGGGCCACCGACAAGGCGGGCAACACCGCCGCCGAGAAGAGCGTCTCGTTCACGGTCGTGGCACCGCCGACAAACGACACGACGCCGCCGGACACCTCGGCGACGGTCAGCGGGGACAAGGACGCCGAGGGGAACTACCTCGACATGGCCACGGTCACCGTCTCCGCCTCCGACACCGGCTCCGGGGTCAACACGGTGGAGTACGCGGTCGACTCCGGCGCCTGGCAGCCGTACACCGCGCCTGTGATGGTGCATCAGCTCGGCACGCACACCGTGCACTACCGGGCCACCGACAAGGCGGGCAACGCGGCGGCGGACAAGAGCGTGCAGTTCACGGTCGTCTCGCCGCCCGCGCAGGACACCACCGCGCCGGTGACGGGCGTCAGCGTCGACGGCACGCGCAACTCGGACGGGGCGTACGTCGGCAATGCCAGGGTCACCGTGAGCGCGGTCGACGAGGGCGGTTCGGGCGTCGACCGGATCGAGTACTCCCTCGACGGCGGCCCGTACCTCGCCTACACCGCCGCCGTGACCGTCGACCGCGCCGGCAGCCACACCGTGGCGTACCGGGCGAGCGACAAGGCGGGCAACACCTCCCAGCCGCGCACCGTGAGCTTCACGGTGGTGGCCGGCGGCGGGGTGCCCGCGCCCAACTGCCCGGAGTACGACGAGCGGTTGACTGTCATCGTAGGCACGGTCGACACGGGTGTGCCGAACCGGGTCACCAACAACCGGTGCCGTATCAACGAGTTGATCGAGGACGAGAAGGAGTGGACGTCCCACGCGCTCTTCCTCAAGCACGTGAGGACGGTCCTCGACAAGCTGCTCAAGGAGGGAAGCGTCGACCGGCGCGAGGTCAAGGCGATCCAGAAGGCCGCCCGCCAGTCCGGGATCGGTGAACCAGGTCAGACCCAGGGCTACCGGACGATCTTCGACGGCACCGCCGAGTCCCTCGCCAAGTGGGAGCAGGTGGGCGGCGGTTCGTTCGCGCTCAACGCGGACGGCTCGATCACCAGCGGCACCACCAAGGACGGCCTGGGCATGCTGTGGTTCCCGCAGCGCAAGTACGGCGACTTCTCGCTCAAGCTGCAGTGGCGAGACGACGCTCCGGGCACGGGCAACGCCAACTCCGGTGTGTTCGTGCGCTTCCCGTGGGTCCACGACAACCCCGAGGAGCCGCGGCCGGAGTGGGCCGCCATCAAGTTCGGGCACGAGATCCAGGTGTTCGACTCGCCCACCGGCGACATGTACAAGACGGGCTCGATCTACGGCTTCGACCGTGTCGGGCTCGCGGGTGCCGGTGTCACGCAGAAGGGCACCTGGAACGACTACGAGATCCGCGTGGTCGGTCAGCACTTCTCGGTCTACCGCAACGGCGTGCTGATCAACGAGTTCGACAACACCGGCGGTCAGGTCTTCGAGCCGCCGCGCTCGGACGACCCGGGCACCGACGGACGGCGGTTCGCCTCCGGCTATGTCGGACTGCAGGTGCACAGCACGACGGACGTGGTGTCCTTCCGGGACGTCCGGATCAAGGAGTTGTAGCGTCCCCCGGGGGCGCCTCCGCCGGGGGCGCCCCCTTCTTCGCCCGGCTCGGCTGCACCCGCTTGGGCTCCCCCGGCATCTTCGGATACTCGGGCGGGTAGGGCAGATCCCCCAGTCCGTGGTCGTGCTCGTCCTTCCGGGCGAGTTCGAGCAGGGTTTCCAACGAGTAGCGCGTGTCGTCCATGTCCGCGTGCACGTCGCCGAGTTCGGCGATGCGCGCGGGCATGGTCACGATGTCGAAGTCCTGGGGATGGGCGACGCCCACCTCGTCCCAGCGCAGCGGCGCGGAGACGGGGGCGTGCGGGCGGGGGCGTACGGAATAGGCGGAGGCGATGGTGCGGTCGCGCGCCGTCTGGTTGTAGTCGACGAAGATGCGCTCGCCCCGCTCCTCCTTCCACCACTTGATCGTCACGTGGTCGGGCATCCGGCGCTCCAGCTCCCGGCCCACCGCGATGGCGGCCCGCCGGACCTGGGTGAAGGTCCAGCGCGGTTCGATCGGCACGAAGACGTGCAGGCCGCGACCGCCGGAGGTCTTGGGGAAGCCGCGCAGTCCGCCGAACTCGTCGAGGACGGCGCGCAGTTCATGGGCGGCGCGGACGGCGTCGTCGAAGTCGGTGCCGGGCTGCGGGTCGAGGTCGATGCGCAGTTCGTCGGGGCTGTCGACGTCGTCGCGGCGCACCGGCCAGGGGTGGAAGGTGAGTGTGCCGAACTGGGCGGCCCACAGGACGGCGGCCTGTTCGGTGGGGCACATCTCGTCGGCGCTGCGGCCGCTGGGGAAGGTGATGTGGGCGGTCGGGATCCAGTCGGGCATGTTCTTGGGCGCCCGCTTCTGGAAGAAGGACTCGCCGGTCACCCCCTCCGGGTAGCGCTCCAGGGTGGTGGGCCGGTCGCGCAGGGCGCGCAGGATGCCGGGGCCGACCGCGATGTAGTAGCGGGCGAGGTCCAGCTTGGTGTAGCCGCGCTCGGGGAAGAAGATCTTGTCCGGGCTGGACAGCCGGACCGTGCGGCCGCCCGACTCCAGTTCCACCGCTGCACCCATGCGGCCACGGTAGGCGCACCCCGCGAACCTCGCATACTGGGCGACAAGTGACGTATGCGAGCAGAATCGGACCCATGGATCTGCCGGTGATGCCGCCCGTGAAACCGATGCTCGCCAAGTCGGTGGCGAGGATCCCCCCGGGCATGCAGTACGAGGCGAAGTGGGACGGGTTCCGGGCGATCGTGTTCCGCGACGGGGCCGAGATCGAGCTGGGCAGCCGTACCGGAAAGCCTCTGACCAGGTACTTTCCCGAGCTGGTGGCGGCGCTGAAGGAGCGGGTGCCCATGCGCTGCGTGCTGGACGGGGAGATCGTGATCGCCCGCGAAGGGCGGCTCGACTTCGACGCGCTCAGCGAGCGCATCCACCCCGCCGACTCCCGGGTGCGGATGCTCGCCGAGAAGACTCCGGCGTCCTTCGTGGCCTTCGATCTGCTGACCCTCGCCGACGAGTCCCTGCTGGACGTGGAGCTGACCGACCGGCGGGCGCTGCTGAGCCGCGCACTGGAGGGCGTCACCGCACCCGTCCACCTGGCGCCGGCGACCACCGACGTCGAGGAGGCGCAGGGCTGGTTCGAGCAGTACGAGGGCGCGGGCCTGGACGGCGTCGTCGCCAAGCCGCTCACCCTGCGCTATCTGCCGGACCAGCGCGCCATGTTCAAGATCAAGCACGAGCGCACGGCGGACGTCGTGGTCGCGGGCTACCGCTTCCACAAGAGCGGCCCGATCGTGGGCTCGCTGCTGCTCGGCCTGTACGACGACCAGGGCCGCCTGCAGCACGTGGGCGTGTCGGCCGCCTTCGCGATGAAGCGGCGCGCGGAGCTGGTCGAGGAGCTGGAGCCCCTGAGGATGGAGGACGCGTCGGATCACCCGTGGGCGGCCTGGGCCGACGAGGCGGCGCACGAGACGGCCCGGCTGCCCGGTGCGCCCAGCCGCTGGTCGGGCAAGAAGGACCTGTCCTGGGTGCCCCTGCGGCCCGAGCGGGTGGTCGAGGTGGCCTACGACCACATGGAGAACGGCGCCCGCTTTCGGCACACGGCCCGTTTCCGCCGCTGGCGCCCGGACCGCACGCCCCAGAGCTGCACCTACGCGCAGCTGGACGAGCCTGTCCGCTACGACCTGGACCAGATCCTCGGCTCACCCGACTGACCCGCGCGCCCCGACCGGCTCAGGGCTGCATCAACACCTTCACGGCACCGTCCTTCTTCTGCTGGAACATCTCGTACGCACGCGGCGCGTCCGCCAGCGGCACCCGGTGGGTGGCGAAGTCGTCGACGCCGAGCGGGTCGTCGTCCGTGAGGTACGGGATGATCTCGTCGCTCCAGCGGCGGACGTTGGCCTGGCCCATCCGGACCTGGACCTGCTTGTCGAACAGGGTGAACAGCGGGATCGGGTCGGCCATGCCGCCGTAGACACCGCTGAGCGAGATGGTGCCGCCGCGGCGCACCAGCTCGATCGCGGTGTACAGGGCGGCGAGCCGGTCGATGCTGAAGCGTTCGGCCAGCGGTGCGCCGATCTTGCGCGGCAGCATCGCCGAGGCCTGCTGGGCCAGCCGGGCGGCCGCGCTGCCGTGGGCCTCGGTGCCCACCGCGTCGATCACCGCGTCGGGTCCGCGGCCGTCGGTCTTGTCGCGGATCGCGGCGACGAGCTCTTTGTCGTTGTCGAAGCTCCGCAGGTCGTACGTGTCCACGCCCCGCGCCCGGGCCCGGCGCAGCCGCTCGCTCACCAGGTCCACCCCGAACACCTGCCCCGCACCGCGCACCTGGGCGACCCGGCAGGCCATGTCCCCGATCGGCCCGAGGCCGAGCACAGCGACGCTGCCGCCCTTAGGAATGCCCGCGTACTCGACCGCCTGCCAGGCGGTGGGCAGCACGTCGGAGAGATAGACGAAGCGGTCGTCGGCCGGGCCCTCCGGCACCTTGATCGGCCCGAACTGGGCCTGCGGCACCCGCAGGTACTCGGCCTGCGCACCCGGCACCGCGCCGTACAGCCGGGTGTAGCCGAAGAGGGCGGCGCCCATGCCCTCGCCGGAGACCTGGGTGGTCTCGCACTGCGTCGGCAGTCCCGTCAGGCACATCCAGCAGTTGCCGCAGGCGATCTGGAACGGCACGACGACCCGGTCGCCGACCGCGAGGTCCGGCACCGCGGGCCCGACCTCCTCGACGATGCCCATCGGCTCGTGCCCGAGGATGTCGCCGGGTGTCATGAACGGTGTGAGCACTTCGTACAGATGAAGATCGGAGCCGCACAGCCCCGTCGACGTGATGCGGATGACGGCGTCGGTGGGTTCCTGGATCTTCGGATCCGGTACCTCCTCGACGCGCACGTCCCGCTTCCCCTGCCAGGTCACAGCCTTCATCTCGTGACGCTCCCTCCGTCGCTCCGATGCGTCCGCTTGGCGGTTCCGCCCGGGTACCCGGGCCGGTGCCGGCCGAAGCAGGTCAGGGCCAAAGGGCGTATTCAACGCGCACAATCAGAACCGAGCGGGTATGGCCATCAATGAACGTATAAACGCACAATCATCTACACGGGATGTGGTGGCCACGTGAGCATGAGACGGACGGCGCGCCCACGACGCGCCTCGACGACGGTGGCGCTGCTGGCCGCCACGATGACGGCCGCGCTGGCGGCGGGCTGCACGGCGCAGCACAGCCAGTCCGACGACAAGCGCAGTCGGGGGCAGGGGCAGCACACGCCCGCCCCGCACCACAGCGTCGACGCCGCCGGTTCCGTACTCGCCGTCAAGATCGACAACGCGCCCGGAGCCCGCCCCCAGACCGGGCTCGACTCTGCGGACATCGTCTACGCGGAACAGGTCGAGGGCGGGCTGAGCCGTCTGATGGCGGTGTACGCCACCACGCTGCCGAAGGTCGTCGGGCCGGTACGCAGCGCCCGCGAGTCGGATCTGGAGCTGCTGCGCCAGTTCGACGAGCCGACGCTCGCCTTCTCCGGCGCGCAGCACAAACTGCTGCCGCTCATCGACCAGGCCCCCCTGCAGGCCGAGCCGCCGGGCAGGGCGTCCAAGGCCTACTTCCGCGGCACCGGCAAGGCCGCCCCGCACAACCTCTTCCTGCGCCCCGCCCGCCTGATGCCGTCGGCACCCGGCCCGGCCGCGCTCACCACCGGCTTCCGCTACGGCGCCGCCCCCACCGGCGGCAAGGCAGCGAAGGCGCGCACGGTCCGCTACCCGGCCGCCGGCTTCACCTTCACCTGGTCCCCCGGCCTGCACCGCTACCTGGTCGCGATGGACGGAACGCCCACCGTGACGACCGACGGGAAGCGGGTGGCACCGGCGACGGTCGTCGTGCAGTACGTGAAGGTGCACAAGTCCGCCTTCCACGACTTCCTCGGCAATTACACGCCGTACACCGAGACGGTGGGGTCGGGCAGGGCGGACGTCCTGCGCGACGGACGGGTCTACGACGTCAACTGGAAGCGCGGGACGGCCATGGACGGTACGTCGTTCACGACGAAGGACGGCAAGCCGGTCAACTTCGCCAAGGGCCAGGTGTGGGTGGTGCTGGCACAGGCCTCATGACCTGTGCCGCCCGCTCACCCCTGAGCCACGAGGGGTTCCGCAGGGTTGCGGAGCCCCTCGGCCGCGTCGGCGACCCGGCGGATCAGATCGAAGAACATTGTCTGCTCGGCGGCGGACAGCGGCGCCAGGAACACCTGGTTCATCCGTGCCGTACGCACGGTCAGCTTGCGATGGGTGCGCAACCCTTCCTCGGTCGGGCGCAGCAGAAAACGACGGCCGTCCTGCGGGTCGCGCACCTTGTCCACCAGCCCGCGCCTGCCGAGCCGGCTGATCACCTCGGCGATCGTGGACCGGTCGAGCCCCACCCGCTCCCCCGCCGTCCGCTGGTCCAGGCCCGGCTCGGCGACGAGCGCGTTGAGGACCGCGAACTGCGGCGAGGTGATCTCCTCCGAGACCATCGCGTTCCACAGCAGGTAGTGGGCCTGCTGCAGCCGCCGGGCCAGGTGCCCGGGGTGGGTGGTGAGGTCCACCGCGGCCATGTGCGCTCCCGAGGTCGAATTCGTTGGTGCACTGACGATACCCGGACGGCGTGTGGGCTGTCTGTACCGCCGCATCGACCACTGACCATGGACTTCATCAGGGTCTTGACGCCTCGCATCGACAGTGACAGCGTGAAGGAAACTTCACCGAAATGCTCAGTGCCCTGATTAATTGCTGACCGGGCGCTCGGACGGGATGGGGCTTCACGGATGGACAAGGTGGTCGCCACGGCCGCTGAGGCGGTGGCGGACGTGCCGGAGGGCGCGTCGTTGGCGGTGGGCGGGTTCGGCCTGAGCGGGGTGCCGAATGTTTTGATCGGGGCCCTGTTCGAGCGAGGTGTGGGGGGTCTGTCGGTGGTCTCCAACAATTGCGGGGCGATGGAGACGGGGCTCGCGGTGCTGCTGGCGGCGGGCCGGATCGCGCGGGTGACCGGCTCCTACATCGGGGCGAACAAGGAGTTCGCCCGGCAGTACCTGGCCGGTGAGCTGGAGGTGGAGCTGATCCCGCAGGGCACGCTCGCCGAACGGCTGCGGGCCGGCGGTGCGGGGATCCCGGCCTTCTTCACCCCGGCCGGGGTGGGCACCCAGGTCGCCGACGGCGGACTGCCCTGGCGCTACGACGGCAACGGCGACGTGGCGCTGGCCTCACCGCCCAAGGAGGTCCGGGAGTTCGACGGGGCCGAGTACGTGCTGGAGCGGGGCATCCGCACCGACTTCGCGCTCGTGCGGGCCGCCCGCGGCGACCGGCACGGGAACCTGGTGTTCAACAAGTCGAC
>NZ_JAFJSY010000062.1 GCF_019857225.1 Streptomyces plumbidurans | reverse complement strand
GGCGAACGCGCGCGGTTTCGCGGCGCCCCCTCAGGCCCTGCCCGCGCTCCTGGACGCGGCCCGGGGGCGCACGGACCTGCGGCCCGCGGCGCTGAGGTTCGCCGGACCGCGCGCCATGTGGCTCGCCCGGCTGAACCCGGACTGGCGGTTCGCCCTGCGCGCGACGCCGGGCGGAGGCACCGCCCTGCCGCACCCCGAGGACACCGAGCGGACCCGGCGGCTGTGGGACGAGGGCCTGTTCGCCGAGCGGGTCGCGCTGCTGTCCGCCCTGCGCGCCCGCGAACCCGCCGCCGCGCGGGAACTGCTGACGACGACCTGGTCGACGGAACGGGCCGAGGACCGGCTGATGTTCCTCGACTCACTGCGCACGGGACTCGGCCCGCAGGACGAACCCTTCCTGGAGCAGGCACTGTCCGACCGCAGTCGCAATGTGCGGGCGACGGCGGCCGAGTTGCTCTCCGCCCTGCCGGGGTCGGCGCTCGCGGCGCGGATGGCGGTCAGGGCCACGGCGTGCGTCGCCGTCGACCACACCCACCAGTCCCCCACGATCGCGGTGGAAGCGCCGCCCGAGTGCGACGCGAGCATGGAGCGCGACGGTGTCGTGGCCAAACCTCCGGCGGGACGGGGTGAACGGTCGTGGTGGCTCGGTCAGTTGGTGGAAGCGACACCGCTCGGGACCTGGTCCGCGCGGCTCGGTGGGCGTACGCCCCGGGAGATCGTGGCGCTGCCGGTGGCGGACGACTGGCGCAGCGACCTGCACGCGGCGTGGTGCCGGGCCGCGGTGCGGCAGCGGGATCCCGAGTGGTCCCGAGCCCTGCTCGGTACGCCGTCGGCACCGGAGGCGGGCGGACCGGGCGCCGTGTCGCTGTCGGAGCGCGCCAAGCTGCTCGCCACCCTGGACGCCGGCGAACGGGCCGACTGGGTCGCCGGGTTCATCGCGGCGCATGGTCTGTCCGAGGCGTTCCAGCTGCTCGGGGTGTGCACGGTGCCGTGGTCGGAGCCGCTCGGCAGGGCCGTGGTCGACGCCTTGGACATCGCGCGGGACGCGGGAAGCTACCCGTGGAGCTTCAGCGGAGTGATGGGCCTGGCCGAGCGCTGCCTCGACCCCTCGGAAGCCGGCCGGCTCGACGGCCTGCTGGCGATACCCGACGAATCGGAGGACGCCTCTCCCGGCGCCGGGGGCTACTGGGCGGAGGCGTTCCAGCGCCTGGTCACGACCCTGCGGTTGCGCAGGACGATGGCGGAGGAACTGGAGCAGGCGTAAAGCCCGCGCCACCCGCGTCCCGGTCACCCCACCCGCACCGCAGGCACTGCCGAGAGCCCCACGCTCAACGCCAAGCAGACCCCGCGTACCGCCGAGCGCACGCGAACGCCCTACGCCCCCGCAGGCTGCCCGGCGTGAGCCCGTACCCAGTCCACGATCGACTGGGTCGTCGCGCCCGGGGTGAAGATCTCCGCGACGCCCTTCTCCTTCAGCGGTGGGATGTCCGCCTCGGGGATGATCCCGCCGCCGAAGACCAGGATGTCCTCCGCCTCCCGCTCCTTGAGCAGGTCGATCACGGCGGCGAACAGGGTGTTGTGGGCGCCGGAGAGGATGGACAGCCCGATCGCGTCGGCGTCCTCCTGGATCGCGGTGTCGACGATCTGCTCGGGGGTCTGGTGGAGGCCGGTGTAGATGACCTCCATACCGGCGTCGCGCAGCGCCCGCGCGATCACCTTGGCGCCCCGGTCGTGGCCGTCGAGCCCCGGCTTGGCCACCACCACGCGGATCGGACCGGCTGCCACACCCATCACTGCCTCCATGAAGCGACTGCATCCATCCCCACCCACCAGTACAGCCGTATCCGCACCGACAGGGGAAGTGAACGAACGTTATCTCGGTCATCGCGCAACCGGCAGTTTCGCGGTGTGGACCGAGGGGGAAATCACACGATGGGACACGTATACCGCGCACCGTTCCGGCGGGAACCGGCGCAACAGGAGCCGCAACGAGGTCGCCGCACCACGGCACCGCAGACCACGTACCGCAGCGGTGCGGCGCGTAGGCGACGGCACGAAGGGACCGTCGACCGCCTTCCTCGCGGCTTCCACGAGGGCACACGGGGGCCAGAGGCGTCCTCCTGCGTGCCGACAGGAGGTCGGCCATGAAGGTCACCAGGGCAGCACTGCCCTTTCTTCCCCTCTGTCAGCGGCTGCTTCCCGGCAGGCTGGCGGGACTCTCCGTGGCCCTGCTCAGGGCGACCGCTCTCGATCTGGCGATCCTCGCGGGCCACCTCCTGCTCTATCCCTCCGGCGTGTTCCAGGAACGCCGAGGGCCGTCGGCCCCGCTGCCTCCACCGGACGGGGCCGCGCAGCTGCCGACGGAGACGAAACGCCCGGTCGTGCTCCTGCACGGCTTCATAGACAACCGTTCGGTGTTCGTGCTGCTGCGCCGCAGCCTGGCCCAGCACGGCAGGCAGCAGGTGGAGTCGCTCAACTACTCGCCGCTGACCTGCGACATCCGCACCGCGGCCGAGCTGCTCGGCCGGCACATAGAGGAGATCTGCGAGCGCACGGGCAGCGCGCGCGTCGACATCGTCGGGCACAGCCTCGGCGGGCTGATCGCGCGGTACTACGTGCAGCGGCTCGGTGGTGACATCCGTGTCGGCACCCTGGTCACCCTCGGCACCCCGCACTCCGGCACCCGGGTGGTGCCGCTGGCGAACGCCCACCCGATCGTGCGCCAGATGCGCCCCGGCTCGGAGCTGCTCGACGAGCTGACCCGGCCCGCGCCGGGCTGCCGTACGCACTTCGTGAGCTTCTGGAGCGACCTCGACCATCTGATGGACCCGCTGGAGACCGCCTGTGTCGATCACCCGGACCTGATGGTGCAGAACGTACGGGTGAGCGGGATCGGGCATCTGGCCCTGCCCGTGCACCCCGCCGTCGCGACCGGGATACGCCAGGCCCTCGACGCCGACACCACCGAAGCCGCAGCCGACGTCCGCTCCGGCGGCCTGACAGTGGCGTGACAGTGGTGTGACAGCCGCCCCACAGCCACTTCGGGATCGAACATAGCTCGAACACCAGACCAAGCTCACGCCTGCGGTCCCCCGAAACACGGCCGAATGCCCGTTTCCTGCGCGCCCGAAACCAGTTGAAGATTGTCGCGCCCGCGTACTGCCGGGTACAGTCGCCGCACTGCTCTGGCAGCCCCTGTTGTCGAGGCGAAAGAGAAGTTGGTGAACGACCGTCACCCGTCGGGGACCATGACCACCCCGGCTCCGGCTTCCCACGACGCCTCGGCGCCCTTCGCGCCGTACGGCACGCAGGAAGCCCAGTACGGCGACTTCACCACGTACGGCAGCTACGACGCCAACGGTTTTGCGACCGGCGCCCACCCCACCGCGACCTTCGACGCCGACCCTCTCTTCGGCAGTCTCCCGGGCGAGGGCACCGCCTCGTACGACGCGTCGCAGTGGGACACGGGACAGCACCGGACGGCGGGCTACGACGCATACGCGACCCCGCACCACCCCGGCTACGGCACCGGGGTCTACGACAACGGCGCGTACGGCACCGGTGCGTACGACACGACCGCCTGGTCCGGCCAGCAGCCGCTCCCCCTCATCCCGCACCAGGCCACCGGCCCCGACCACTCCGGTCAGTGGGACGCGAGCGCCTGGCTCCAGCCCGATCAGGCCGGCGCGCCCGCCGACCCCACCCAGCAGTGGGAATGGGGCACGCAGACCTTCGACACCGGGGCCTACGACGCCACGCAGTGGAACTCCGACGGCGGGCAGCACAGCGGCCAGTTCGAGAATGGCGAGTTCCAGGGGGCCGAGTTCCAGGGCGCCGAGTTGCAAGGTGGCGAACCGTTCGATCAGCACGGGACCGCCGTCTTCGAGCAGATCGAGCCGGAGCCGTACGCGGAGCACGGTGACGACGCGTACGCCGAACGCTCCGAGGACCCGTACGAGCAACACGCCCCGGGCGAGGGCGAGTTGGCCTCCACGGGTGAACTCCCCTCCGTGGCGCCGCTGTTGGAGGACCAGGAAGAGGTCGTGCCGTCGGCGTCGCGCACCGCCGCCCGTGCCGCCTCCCGTTCCCGTCGCCGTGCGCCCGCCCGGCGGTCCGCGCTGCTGACCATCGCCGTGCCCTCGGCCTGTGTGATGGGCGTGGCCGGTATCGCCGCCGCGTCCGTGGGCACCTTCAGCGACGACAAGGACTCCTCGACGACCGCGTCCGACGCGCACGCCGTGAAGCCGTCCGCGGCCAACAACAAGCTGGACTCCCAGCTGCAGAGCCTGTCCGCGGGCGCCGACGACTTCGCCGACCGGGCCAGCCGTACGCAGGAGCGCATCGACCTCAAGGCCCAGCAGGCGGCCGAGAAGAAGAAGGCGGCGGAGGAGGCGGCGCGCAAGGAGCGGCTGCGCCCCAAGTTCGTGCTTCCGGTCACCCAGAAGGGGCTCAGCGCCTACTTCGGTCAGGCGGGCGTCAACTGGATGTCGGTGCACACCGGCATCGACTTCCCGGTCTCGTACGGCACGACGGTGATGGCCGCGACCGACGGTGTCGCCCGTACGCAGTGGAACAGCGCGTACGGGAACATGATGATCGTGACCGCCAAGGACGGCACGGAGACGTGGTACTGCCACCTCTCCCGGTACCAGGTCGCCTCCGGCACGGCGGTGAAGGCCGGCACGCCGATCGCGTTCTCCGGGAACTCGGGCAATTCCACCGGCCCGCATCTGCACTTCGAGGTCAGGCCGGGCGGCGGCTCGGCGATCGATCCCCTGCCGTGGCTGCGCAGCCACGGGCTCGACCCGACGTAGACGGTCCGAACTTCCTTGCGGGCCCCCGCCGTTGAGCGGGGGCTCACGTACGAGGACAAGGGCCTACAGCTTCTCCACCGGCGCGTACCGCAGCAGCAGCCGCTTCGGCTTGTCGTCGCCGAAGTCGATCGTCGCCTCCGCGTTGCCGCCCGTGCCCTTCACCGCGACGACCGTGCCGAGCCCGAACTGGTCGTGGGTGACCCGGTCGCCGACGGCCAGCGAGACCACCGGCTTGTCGGAGGCGCGGCTGGTGGCGAACCCGGACGCGCCCGACGCCGAGGAGCGCGAGCGGGAGGACGACAGCGAGGCGGCCACACCGGACGCCGGGCCGGACGGGACGGGTGCCGTGGCGCCCTTGCGCTTCCAGTCGACGTGCTGGGCGGGGATCTCCTCCAGGAAGCGGGAGGGCGGGTTGTACGAGGGCTGGCCCCAGGCGCTGCGCAGCGACGACCGCGTCAGATACAGCCGTTCACGCGCGCGCGTGATGCCGACGTAGGCGAGCCGCCGCTCCTCCTCCAGCTCCTTGGTCTGGCCGAGGGCGCGCATGTGCGGGAAGACGCCGTCCTCCATGCCGGTCAGGAAGACGACCGGGAACTCCAGGCCCTTGGCGGTGTGCAGGGTCATCAGGGTGATGACGCCGGAGCCGTCCTCCTCCTCGTCCGGGATCTGGTCGGAGTCGGCGACCAGCGCGACCCGCTCCAGGAAGTCGGCGAGCCCCGCGGGCTCCTCGCCCTCGCCGGACTCCTGCTCGAACTCCAGAGCCACAGCGGCGAGTTCCTGGAGGTTCTCGATGCGGGTCTCGTCCTGCGGGTCGGTGGAGGCCTGCAACTCGGCAAGATAACCGGTCCGTTCGAGGATCGCCTCCAGGACCGTCGCCGGTCCTGCGCCGGACTCGACGATCGTACGGAGGTCCTCCATCAGCGTGTTGAACTTCCTTACGGCGTTGGCGGAGCGCGCGGCCATGCCGTACGCCTCGTCGACGCGGCGCAGCGCCTGCGGGAAGCTGATCTTCTCCCGCTGGGCGAGGGCGTCGATCATCGCCTCGGCGCGCTCGCCGATGCCGCGCTTGGGGACGTTCAGGATCCGGCGCAGCGGGACCGAGTCCTCGGGGTTGGCCAGCACGCGCAGGTAGGCCAGGACGTCCCGGACCTCCTTGCGCTCGTAGAAGCGGACGCCGCCGACGACCTTGTAGGGCAGGCCGACGCGGATGAAGACCTCTTCGAAGACACGGGACTGTGCGTTGGTGCGGTAGAAGACCGCGACGTCGCCGGCCTTGGCGTCGCCCGCGTCCGTGAGGCGGTCTATCTCGTCGGCGACGAACTGGGCCTCGTCGTGCTCGGTGTCGGCGACATAGCCGGTGATGCGCGCGCCCGCGCCCGCGTTGGTCCACAGGTTCTTGGGGCGGCGGGACTCGTTGCGCTCGATGACCGCGTTGGCGGCGGTGAGGATGGTCTGCGTGGAGCGGTAGTTCTGCTCCAGCAGGATCGTCGTCGCGTCCGGGTAGTCCTCCTCGAACTGGAGGATGTTGCGGATCGTCGCGCCGCGGAAGGCGTAGATCGACTGGTCCGCGTCACCGACGACGCACAGCTCGGCGGGCGGGAGGTCGTGCTCGCTGGGCGGTACGTCCTCGTCGTGCTGCGCGGTGCCGACCAGTTCTCGTACGAGTGCGTACTGGGCGTGGTTGGTGTCCTGGTACTCGTCGACCAGGACGTGCCGGAAGCGGCGGCGGTAGTGCTCGGCGACGTCCGGGAAGGCGCGCAGCAGATTGACCGTCGTCATGATCAGGTCGTCGAAGTCGAGGGCGTTCGCCTCGCGCAGCCGCGACTGGTACATGGCGTAGGCCTGGGCGAGGGTCTTCTCGAAGCCGTCGGTGGCCTGCGCGGCGAAGTCCTCCTCGTCGATCAGCTCGTTCTTCAGGTTGCTGATCTTGGCGCTGAAGGACTTCGGCGGGTAGCGCTTGGGGTCGAGGTCCAGGTCACGGCAGACCAGGGCCATCAGGCGCTTGGAGTCGGCGGCGTCGTAGATCGAGAACGACGACGTGAAGCCGAGCTTCTTGGACTCGCGGCGCAGGATGCGTACGCACGCGCTGTGGAAGGTCATCACCCACATCGCGTTGGCGCGCGGGCCGACGAGCTGCTCGACGCGCTCCTTCATCTCTCCCGCGGCCTTGTTGGTGAAGGTGATCGCGAGGATCTGGCCCGGGTGGACGCTCCGCTCGGCGAGCAGGTGCGCGATGCGGTGCGTGAGGACGCGGGTCTTGCCGGAGCCGGCGCCGGCCACGATGAGCAGGGGGCTGCCGGAGTGGACGACGGCCGCGCGCTGGTTCTCGTTCAGCCCGTCCAGCAGGGCGGCCGGGTCGATCACCGGGCGCGGGGCACCGTCGCGGTAGTGGGTGTCCCGGTCCGGGGGCACGTCGAACTTCCCACCGAACAGATCGTCCGGAACCGGCTCCGGTACGTGATCGTCCTCGGGCGGCGGCGGGGGCTCCTCGTCATGGCCACGGGGTGCCTTGAGGTCCGCCAGGAAGCTGTCGTCAAAGAGGCTGCTCATCGCCTTCCGAGTCTAGGGCGCTCCACTGACACCCCGCCGCCACCCCGAGAACATCCATGGAATCGCCATCCGTGACCGCCCTGCCACACCAGGTGATCAAGGAGGGCACCCTGACCGAAGGTCACGAAAATGTATCGGGCATATCGAACATCAACCTTCACAGGGGCCACACGAGTTGGCTACCGTGCCGGGCAGGCCGTACGACCCCCACCGGCGAACCCCGCCGGGCCGCGCGGCCTCCGCCGAGTCCGGAGCGCCCGCGCTTCCGGAGCCGGGGACCCACACCGACCTGGGGTGAATCGGCCCACATCCCCCTGCGGGACACGGCCGTAGGGCAACCCTTCCGAACCACCCGCCCGAACCCGACAGCTAACCCGGTAGGCGGAACATGGAAGGAGTCGCCTCCTTTGGCGTCGCACCGCAAGTCGCGTCCCACGGGTACGCGTGTGGCAGGCATACGCACCCCCGCGCTCGCCACGGCCGCCCTCACCTCCGTGGCCCTGCTGTCCCAGTCGGCCCAGGCCGCCCCCGCGGCCGACGGCAGGCCGAGCCTCGAGGAAGTCGAGAAGAAGGTCGACGACCTCTACCGCCAGGCGGAGTCGGCCACCGAGAAGTACAACGCGGCCAAGGAGAAGACCACCAAGCAGCGCAAGCAGGTGGACACCCTCCTCGACGACGTCGCCAAGCGCACCCAGAAGCTCAACGAGGAGCGGGAGCGGCTCGGCACCTTCGCCGCGGCCCAGTACCGCACCGGCGCCGCCGCCCCCGACACGGCGACGTTCCTGCTCGCGGACTCACCCCAGGACTACTTCGACCAGACGCAGCTGATGGGCCGGATGACCTCCCGTCAGAAGAGCGCGGTCGACGACTACTTCACCGAGCAGTCCGCGACGATGAAGAAGCGCCAGGAGGCCTCCAGGAACCTCCACACGCTCACCGAGACGCAGAGCGACCTGCAGACGGCCAAGTCCACCGTCCAGAAGAAGCTCTCCGACGCACGTGAGCTGCTGTCGAAGCTGAACGCCGAGCAGAAGGCGCGGCTCGCGGCGATCCAGAAGAAGAAGGAGCAGGAGGCCGCCCGCAAGGCCGCCGAGCTCGCCAAGCAGCAGGCGGCGGCCGAGCAGAAGCCGAAGGAGGAGGCAGGGGCCAAGAGCGGCTCCTCCTCAAACTCGGGCAGCTCCGCCTCCACCGGCTCCTCGTACGACGCCAAGGCCGCGAAGGTGCTCGCCTTCGCCCGCGCGCAGGTCGGCAAGCCGTACGTCTGGGGCGCCACAGGCCCCGGCTCCTACGACTGCTCCGGCCTCACCCAGGCCGCCTGGAAGGCCGCCGGTGTCAGCCTCCCCCGCACCACCTACGACCAGGTCAACGCCGGCACCACGGTCTCCCTCGCCGACGCCCGCCCGGGCGATCTGATCTTCTTCTACGACGACATCAGTCACGTCGGCATCTACATCGGCAACGGCATGATGATCCACGCCCCCAAGCCCGGCGCCTACGTCCGCGAGGAGTCCGTCTACTACGCGGGTTCGTCGATCATCCACAGTGTGGTGCGGCCGGCCTGACGCACGCGGGGGCATTTGCGCACGCACGCGCGCGTGCCCCTGCCGCAGCACCCCTCTCGCTCCTTAGCATCGGCCCCATGTCCGCCCCGAGTTCCTTCCGCGTCTGGTGGGCGCAGCGTCCCCCGTCGGCCGCGGCCGCCGTGATGGCGACCGGCATCGTGTCGATCGGGCTGCATCTGACCGCGCACGAGGTGCTGTCGCGCATCATCCTGGTGCCGGCCTCCCTGGTCTGGGTGGGGCTGGCGGCGGACTTCTTCGTCCGTCTGGTGCGGGAGCGCGAGAGGTGGCGGGCGGACGCCGGGACCCCGGCGTCGGTCGCCGCCGTCGCCGCGACCGCCGTGCTCGGGACCCGGTTCTCCGCCCTGGGGTGGCAGACCCTGGCCGCGGTTCTGCTGGCACTCGCGGCCGTGCTGTGGCCCGGGCTGCTCGTCACGGCCGTACGGCACTGGCGGCGTCGTATGCCGGGGTCGGTCTTCCTGTGCTGCGTGGCCACGCAGGGGCTCGCGGTGCTCGGCGCCACGCTCGCCGCGGCCGAAACGACACAGTGGCTCGCCCACGCCGCACTCGTGCTGTTCTGGCTGGGCCTGGTCCTCTACGGCTTCGCCCTGTCCCGCTTCGAGGTGCGCCAGGTGCTGGAGGGGAACGGGGACCACTGGGTGGCGGGCGGCGCGCTCGCCATCTCGGCGCTTGCCGGATCGAAGCTCGTCGCCGCCGACAGCGCGCGTCTGTATCTGTGGAACGACGACGACCGCGGCGTGCTGCGCGCCGTCACGGCAGCGTTGCTCGTGCTCGACCTGGCCTGGTACGCCGTCCTGCTCGTGGCCGAGGTGGCCCGTCCGCGGCTGCGCTACGACGCGCGGCGGTGGGCGACCGTGTTTCCGCTGGGGATGACGGCGACTGCCGTGCTGTCCGTCGCCGCCGCCCTCGACGTTCCGTGGCTCAAGGGGCCCGGGCAGGTGCTGCTGTGGATCGCGGTGGCCGCGTGGGTGGCCGTCGCCGTAGGGGCGGTCGCGGACATGCGCGCGGGGATCAGGTCCACAGCACCGCGATGAAGATGTTCACCGTGGTGAGCAGGCCCACCAGCCCGAACAGGTTCCTGTCCACCTTCTCGTCGTCCCGCTTCACATAGACAAGACCGAGGATCACGACCAGCAGGGCCAGCTTGATGCCGATCTTGACGGTGTCGACGTGATGGTCGTCGGCCTGGTTGAGGCCGACCAGGACCGCGCCGGTGACCAGCATCGTCAGTGCCCCGTGCAGCATGCCGGGGACGAAGCGGGCCGTGCCCTGCCCCATCGCCTTCATCTGGGTGAGGAAACCGCCGAGCAGCGCGGCGATGCCGATGATGTGCAGGGCGACGAAGAGATGGATGAGTACGTCCATGGGCCCGGAGCTTAGACAGAGGGGTGCACGGCGTCCGACACCGCCCTGTCCTTCGTTCACGGATGGTGCATATATGCGCTCCATAGCAGCCCGTCCGGAACCGGTGGCGCCGAACCGGCACATCGGTCAGCGCTCTGCGTGAAGTCGACGGCGCGGGCCGTGGATCACGGTCGGATACGGTCACCCGGCGATCCGCCCGTGGCACTTCCGCACATCGTGTGACCGTGCCGACACGGACAGGTTTAGCGTCCTGCACCAGGTGACCGGCTCCCCACCGCCGCCCGGGCCAGGGGCGGCAGTCGGACACCACCGCCGAGAAGGTCCGGTGGCGGCCCGCTCCCCTGTGCGGGCCGCCACCGGACGGGTCAGGACACGGGCGGGACGGCCGTACGAAAGGACGTGCAGTCCACGTGGCAGCGCACCGCAAGCCCAGCCGGCGTTCGCTCGGCGGGAGCACGGCCCGCACCGCCTTCACCATCGCCCTGGCGGGCGCGGCCACCGCGACGGGCTTCGAGGGGACCGGCAACGCGGACCCCGGCCTGACGGCGCAGCAGGTCAAGGCGAAGGTCGACAAGCTGTACCAGCAGGCGGAGGTCGCCACCGAGAAGTACAACGGGGCGAAGGAGAAGGCCGACGCCGCCGAGCACCGGCTGTCGACGCTGCGGGACGAGGCGGCGCGCAGGACGGACCGGCTCAACTCGGCGCGGGACGCGCTGGGTTCGATGGCCGCCGCGCAGTACCGCGACGGAGGCATGGACCCCGCGCTGCAACTCGCCCTCTCGGACGACCCCGACCGCTATCTGGAGGGCGCCGAGTTCGCCGACCGGGCGGGCAACCGGCAGGCGGAGGCCGTCGCGGGCGTACGCAAGCAACTGCGGGAGATCGAGCAGTTGCGCGGTGCCGCGCGCGTCGAGCTGGCCTCGCTCAAGGCGCGGCAGGCGGAACTGAAGCGGGAGAAGAAGACGATCACCGGGAAGCTGGACGCGGCGCGGCGGCTGCTGTCCGGGCTGCCGGCCGAGGAACGCGCGCGGATCGGCGCCGGGGGCGGTGCGGCTCGCGCCTCACGGTCCGGCACGAGCGGCCGGGACGGCCTGGCATCCCCCGGTTCCGCCACCACGGACGCACCCAACTCCCGCGCCGCTGCCGCCGTCTCGTACGCGTACAGCAAGCTCGGCAGCCCCTATGTGTGGGGTGCGACCGGCCCCAACGCCTTCGACTGCTCGGGCCTGATCCAGGCCGCGTACCGCTCCGCGGGCATCTCACTGCCCCGCACCACCTACGCCCAGATCGACGCCGGACGCCGCGTCTCCCGCTCCGAACTCGCCCCGGGCGACCTGGTGTTCTTCTACTCCGGCATCAGCCACGTCGGCCTCTACATCGGCAACGGCCAAATGATCCACGCCCCGAACCCCTCGGCACCGGTGCGGATCGCACCGATCGACGAGATGCCGTTCGCGGGGGCTACGCGGGTGGCGTGACCCGGGTGGCGGACTCCGGTGGTCCGGCCTTCAGACCAGGCGGCGCGCCGTCGCCCACCGGGTCAGCTCGTGGCGGTTCGACAGCTGCAACTTCCGCAGGACCGCCGAGACATGGGACTCGACCGTCTTCACGGAGATGAAGAGCTGCTTGGCGATCTCCTTGTACGCGTATCCGCGGGCGATGAGCCGCAGCACCTCGCGCTCGCGCTGGGTGAGGCGGTCCAGGTCCTCGTCGACCGGCGGGGCGTCGGTGGAGGCGAAGGCGTCCAGGACGAAGCCGGCCAGCCGCGGGGAGAAGACGGCGTCGCCCTCCTGGACGCGGAAGATGGAGTTGACCAGGTCCGTGCCGGTGATCGTCTTGGTGACATAGCCGCGGGCGCCGCCCCGGATCACACCGATCACGTCCTCCGCCGCGTCCGACACGGACAGGGCGAGGAACCGCACGGGCTCCTCGGCATCCGCCATCAACGCAGCGCAGCGGCGCAGGACTTCGACCCCGCCGCCGCCCGGGAGGTGGACGTCGAGGAGGACCACCTCGGGGCGGGTCGCGGTGATGACCGTGACCGCCTGGTCGACGTCGGCGGCCTCGCCGACGACCTGCACACCGGTCTCGTCGGTCCGGCCGATCTCGGCCTGCACGCCCGTACGGAACATGCGGTGGTCGTCGACGAGGACCACGCGCACATGGCGCTCGCCCGTGCTTGCGCCGGTCGGCTCGGCAGGCTCGTTCGCCTCGGTCGGGTCGCTCATCACGTCTTCTCCGCCCTCTCCATCTCCAGCTCGACCTCCGTGCCGCCGTCGGGCACCGCGCGCAGCCGCGCCGTGCCGCCGTGACGCTCCATGCGGCCGATGATCGATTCTCTGACGCCCATGCGGTCGGCGGGTATCGAGTCGAGGTCGAAGCCGGGGCCGCGGTCCCGGACCGACACGAAGACCGTCTTCCCCTCTGCTTCGGCGTAGACCTGCACCGCGCCGCCCTCGCCACCGTACTTGGCGGCGTTCACCATCGCCTCGCGCGCGGCCTGCATCTGTGCGCCGATTCTCTCGTCGAGCGGGCAGTCGCCGACGATGACGACCTCGATCGGGACGCCGTGCTTGTCCTCCACCTCCGCGGCGTTGCGCCGCACCGCGTCGGCGAGCGTGGTGGGTTCGTCGGCCTCGTCCTTGCCGGTGCCCTCCGGTTTGTAGAGCCAGGTGCGCAGATCGCGCTCCTGGGCGCGGGCGAGGCGGCGCACCTCGCTCGCGTTCTCCGCGTTGCGCTGGATCAGGGTCAGGGTGTGCAGGACGGAGTCGTGGACATGGGCGGCGACCTCGGCGCGCTCCTGCGCGCGGATGCGCATCAGGCGCTCCTCGGAGAGGTCCTGGGTCATACGGACGAGGTACGGCCCCGCGAGGAGCGTTATCCCGACAAGGACCGCGAGGGCCGCCTGCAGGACGGAGCCGAGGTGGGCGGCGGAGCCCTGCAGCACGAAGATGCCGGAGACGCCGGCGGTGACGAGGAGGACGCCTCCGGCCGCGCGCAGCAGACTGAGCGTGCGCCGCCGGCTGCCGACCTCGACCCAGCGGGCCCGGCGGGCGTTGTCCGCCTGTCGCCAGACCAGGGCTACGCCGGCGCCGACGAGGACGGTGGGCCAGAGGTAGGCCTTGGCGCCGCCGCTGAGATTCACGTTGCCGACGAAGACCATGGCCACGGCGACCATGAGCAGCAGGGCCACGATCTGGCCCCGGTCGGGTTTGCGGGCGACCAGTCTGCGGCGGCCGTCCGGCGAGGTCTCGGTGCTGACCAGCGAGGGGGGCTTCTGGCCGCCGACGCCGCCCACGCCGAGCGGCACGAAGAACCAGAAGGCGGCGTACAGCAGCGCGCCGAGGCCGTCCGCCATGAACAGGCCGACGAACACCAGCCGCACCCAGATGACAGGCAGCCCGAGATGCCCGGCGAGCCCCCGCGCGACGCCCCCGAGCCAGCGTCCGTCGCTGCTGCGGTAGAGCTTGCGCGGCGGCCGCGGTTCGACAAGTGGCGCTGCAGCGGCTTCCGGCATGCCATCGATACTCACACGGCCCAAGGACACGAGCATCAGGGTCGACCCCGGATACTCCCCTGATCTTCAGACACCCATCCCTTCGAACATCCCCCCAGCCCCGGCTCAGGGGCGATATCAGGGTCCGGCCAGGGTCGTACCGACTCCCGTCGGGGCCGTCGGGCCGTCACCATGGACGCATGACAGATCACGAGCGCGCCGCGACGGGTCCGGGACCCGGCTCCGGCCCGCACCCCGTCGCGGGTGCCGGGCCGCAGGATGCCGCGCCCGCCGCGGACGTACCGCCCGCCGGGCCGGGGTCCGGTGCGAGCGCGGGCGCGAACGCGGGCGCGGGAGAAGAGGGGAGCCCGGGGGCCGCCGAGCCCATCGAGGTCGGCAAGGGCCCCGGCAGGTTCCGTCGCGACCGGCGGTACAAGACGCTCGCCGGCGTGTGCGCCGGGCTCGGGCGGCAGTGCGACATGGACCCGGTGATCTTCCGGATCACGCTCGTGGTGCTCTCCGCGACCGGCGGCATCGGCCTGATCTTCTACGGCTTCGCCTGGCTCCTCGTGCCCTACGACGACGAGGAGGAGAACGAGGTCCGCAAGCTGCTCACCGGCCGCGTCGACGGACAGGCGCTGACCGCCGTGCTGTTCGCGCTGGTCGGCTGCGGGGTGTTCCTCACCATGCTGAAGAACGGCGGGGTGCTGGCCTTCGCCGTGGTCGTCTCGCTGCTTCTCGCGGGCGCGGGGTACTGGTCGCGGCAGCGCGGAGCCCCCGACCCCGACCCGCTGGCCGCCCAGGCCGCCGCCGACGCCCCGCCGGAGGCGCAGGCACCCCCGGCCCCCGCCGCCTTCTCCTCCTGGTGGCGCGACCCCATCGTCAAGGACGGGACGCACGACGGCGGTACGGGCTATCTGTGGGGCCCCGGGGACTCCCGCGACCGGGACCTCGCCGCCGCGATCAACATCAGCCTCGGCCGCTCCTGGACCGACCGCGCCGGCCAACGGTCCGCGCGCCCCCCGGTGGCGCCGCGACCGCGCGGCCCCCGCTGGATCGGCGGCTGGGTCTTCCTGCTCGCCCTGCTCGCGGGCGGCCTCACCACCGGCCAGACCTGGGAGGACCATGCGCTGGGCACCAGCCTGCAGGCCGGATTCGCCGCGGCGCTCATCGTCTTCGGCCTGGGCATCGCGTTCAGCGCGTTCCTGGGGCGTACGGGCGCGGGCTCGGTCTTCATGGCCATCGTCACGGCGGCCCTGCTCGCCGCGTCGGCCGCGCTGCCCAAGGACATCAACACCCACTGGATACGCACGACCTGGCAGCCGGCCGCGGTCGCGGACATACAGCCGAAGTACGAACTCGGCAGTGGCGTCGGCACCCTGGACCTGAGCCGGCTGCGTGTGGCGAAGGGACAGACGGTGAGCGCGGACGCCGAGGTCGGCGCGGGCCGGCTGAAGGTGATCGTGCCGAAGGACGCGACCGTGAAGCTCAACATCGACGTGGGGGTGGGCGACATCCAGCTGCCGGGAGACGAGCAGAGGGACGTGGACGTGGCGCCAGGCAAGCACAAGGAGGTGACCCTGCCGCCGGTCAAGGGCGGCAAGAACACCGGCACGCTCGACCTCGATCTCCAGGTCGGCGTCGGACAGGCGGAGGTGAGCCGTGCTGCGTCATGAGTTCAGGCCCGGGAAGCTGGTGGCCGGTCTCTTCCTCGCACTGGCGGGTGTCGTCTTCGCCGGGGACGCGGGCGGGCTGTGGGAGACGCCGTGGTTCGCGGTGATCCCCCTCGTGACGGGCGGGCTGTGCCTGGCCGGAGCTGTCGGGGTCGTCAGCCGGGCTGTGCGCCGCAGACGTGGTGTCGGCGAGCGTCCGGACATGCCGCAGCCGCCGGTGGACGCGCCGCGATGAGACTGGCGGCGGTGCGACCAGCGGGGGTGGGGCTGGCGGCGGTGGGGCCGACGGCGGTAGGACCGGCGGCCACGCGACCAGCGGCGGTGAGACCGGCGGCGAGGAAGCCGACGGGGGTGCGACCGGCGGCGATGCGACCAGTGGCGGTGGGACCGGCGGCGATGCGACCAGCGGCGGTAGGACCGGCGGCGAGGGAGCCGCAGGCCACCCGGGAACTCCGCCATCGGTAGTTCCCGGGCCA
>NZ_JAFJSY010000061.1 GCF_019857225.1 Streptomyces plumbidurans | reverse complement strand
GGGAGCCGCAGGCCACCCGGGAACTCCGCCATCGGTAGTTCCCGGGCCACCCGGGGGCTACGCCATCGGTAGTCCCCGAGGACCCCGGGGGCTACGCCATCGGTAGTCCCCGAGGACCCCGGGGGCTACGCCACCGATAGCCCCCGAGTCACCGGGGACCTACGCCACCGATAGCCCCGCCGACCAGGGGCTACCGGTAACCTCCCGCCCGCTGCCTGCGCCGTGCGCGGAGTGCGGCGTCCAGGGAGAAGACGGAGGCGCCCGCGAGGACGAGGGGGAGCCAGGCCATCAGGTAGGCGAGGTCGTTGCCGTAGTAGTAGGGGTCGGAGGCCCAGCTCACGGTCAGCCACAGGCTCAGGGAGATCAGGGCGCCGCCGAGCGCCGCGATCCGGGCGAGCAGCCCGATCAGGGTGCCGATGCCGACGGCGAGTTCACCGAAGGCGATGGCGTAGCCGAAGCCGACCGGGTTCTTCAGCGCCATGTCGACCATCGCCGGGATGGCGGAGGAGTCACGGACGGAGCGCATCAGGTCGCCGACGGACCCGGAGCCCGAGTCCTTCAGGAACGCGCTGTCGGTGAGTTTGTCCAGGCCGGCATAGATGAAGGTGACGCCCAGGAAGATACGTAGAGGAAGGAGGGCGAAACGCGTGGCGTTGTCGCGCCAGCTCCGGTCGCCGTCGAGATAGGGGGTGTGCGTGTCCGTGCGCATGCCGTGAGTCATCGCTGTCGCCTCTCGCCCGCGGTGCAGGGGACCCCTCACATGACGATACGTACGTGAGGGAGGGTGCGCTCAATCCGTTCGTGCCGATTTCCGCCGAGGTGCCCCGTGTCGCCTCGGTGAGGTCAGTCCGTCACATCGATCGCGTACTTGTTGGTCTCTACCCCCGCCGCAGTGACCACTTGCACCTCGACTCTCCCTGGTTCCACATCGACAGGTACGGGGACGGTCAGTACGGCGTCCGTGGGGTTGCTGAAGCCTCCGGTGACCGGGACCAGGGGCACATGGACGTTGACCGTGCCGATGCGGACCACCGTCCGGGTCAGCCGGTCGGCGCCCTGTGCGCCCGGGGGGACGAAGCCCGCGCCGCGGATCTCGATGTCGTCGCCGGTGCGCACGGGGGCGTCGAGGTCGCCGGCCTCCCGGGCGCGCACCACGGAGAGGATGACCGGGCGGCCGCCCTCCGCGTACTTGCCGGCCAGGTAGGTCGCGGCGGACACCAGCACGACCACCGCGAGGCCCCAGGGAAGGTCGGGCAGCTGGTCGGGGCGGCGGGCCAGCCGTACCGCGGCGAACACGACGGCGACGGCGCTGATCACGACGTACTGGATGTCGGCGAAGGTGCCGCGGCCGGCGTCGTCGGTCAGCAGGTCGGCGGCGCGCGGCCGGTCGGCGCGTACCTTCTGCAGCTTCTGGCCGAGGACCCGCAGGCCGACGACGCGCCGCACCAGCACCGCGACCCCGCTCACCACGGCGAGGACGGTCACGATCCCGGCGCCGCGGGCGAGTTCGAGGCCGGAGATCAGTGCGTCGCGTTCCGCGTGGCCGGACGCGGCGGCCAGGCGGCCGACGAGGACGAGCACGGAGTAGGCGACGAGGAGCACCCAGGCCGCAGCCACCGCGCGGGAGGTGGACAGCCGGTTGTCCTCGCCGATGACGGGCGCCAGTACGCCGCCCCGGGTGCGGTGGAACCAGGACGCCGCGGTCAGCGCCCCGCCCGTGACCAGGGCCGCGAGCAGGCCCGCCGTGCGGGCGGTGGACCAGCCCGCGCCGATCGCGGTCAGCGACTGCACCAGGAGCAGGACGACCACCGGCGCCCACACCGCGATCACCGTGCCCCGCCACAGCCGGGCCAGCCAGGCCTCGCCCTCGGCGCGGCCGCGTTCGGCGACGAGTTCCGCGGACTGACGCAGCTCCTCGGAGACCCACTGGCGGGAGGCTGAGGCCGAGTGGGCCACCGCGGCGGGCAGCCCTTCTCCGGCCGCGAACCCGTCGCGCATCAGCAGGAACTCGGCGACCGCACGCCGGTGTCCCTCGCGCGCCCCGTGCGGGCAGTCCCCGCAGGTGCAGCCGCCCCCATGGACACCTCCCGGCACGTCCGCGCCCCCTCTCGCCTCCTGCACCGCCACGCCCGACGCCCGCCTTCCCCGCTGCTCTGCCGCCGAGCGCCTCGAATCCGTCGGCCGCGTTCGGCAACTCCCTTGTGATGACAGCGAATTGTGCCCTACGCCACTCCCTCCGCGTCCGGCAGGGCCGCTCGACGCGGGTGAAGCGGGAACCGCTGTGTTGACCCGGCTGCGAGAATTTCCTTATGGCCGAGATCATCCAGCGGGACGGGGCCTGGGCCTTCGACGGCACCACGGTCAGGATCACGCCCGGTCTCCACCGCTCCGTGCCCCTGTTCCGGCAGACGTACGGGGAGGTCGCGGTGCCCCTCGAAGCCGTCGCCGGCGTGGTCTTCGAGCCCGAACGCAAACGCGGGCGGCTGCGGATGCGGCTGCGCGAGGGGGCCGACCCGCTGCTCCAGGCGACCGGCGGGCGGCTGCCGGAGCCGGCCGATCCGTACCGGCTGGTGGTGGACGTGGACCGGGCCGGGGTCGCCGAGTACGTCGCCGAGGAGATCCGCCGGGCGCTGATGCTGGACCAGATCCCCAAGGAGCCGACGAAGGCGTATCTGCTGCCCGGGCCGCCCGTTCCGGTCTCCGTGCGCTCCTCGGACGGCACCGTCTCCTTCGACGGCAACCAGGTGCGCATCGACTGGGCCGACACCTCCGACCGGGTCAAGCGCGCGACCGGGCCGCGGATCATCGCGATCGGTGATCTGGTGCAGGTCGAGTGGCTGCCCAACTCCGGTTACGAGGACGGTTTCCTGCGCTTCGTGACGCGTGAGACGGCGTTCTCCAAGCTGCCGCCGGAGAAGGACCCGTACGCCCTGGATCTGTGGGGCAGCGCACGCCGCGATCTGCTCACCGCGCTCGTCGCCACCGCGATCACGGCGCGGCTGCCGCATCCGTCGACCCGGGGTGGCGGTGAGTTCACGGACCGGTGGCAGCCGTCCGCCGCGGTGCCGCCACCGGCCGACCATCACGACGTACTGCTGCGCCGGCTGCGGGAGTTGGGCGAACTGCACCGCGACGGGGTGCTCACGGACGAGGAGTTCGCGATGACCAAGGCGGCGGTGCTGCGAGGTTTCTGACGCTCCGCCGTACGAAATTTCCAGGCCCGCCACCGCTGGCGGGCAACGCCCCTGTCAACTCAGCAGATCGGGTTCGCTGCGGCTGATGTCCTGCCACATGGGCTGGTAGTTGATCCATGCGACCAGGTCGCCGCCGAGCTGTTCGCGGGTGGCCACCGCCAGTTTGTGGTCGATGAGCAGGGGGCGTCCGGCGGCCTTCGCGGTCAGCTGCACCTGTGCGGAGCGCTCCATGGACACGAACCACCAGGCCGCCGCGTCCACCGAATTGCCGACCGTCAGCAGGCCGTGGTTGCGCAGCACGAGCGCCTTGCGGGAGCCGAGCGCGGCGGCGATGCGGCGGCCCTCCTCGGCATCGACGGCGACGCCGGTGTAGGCGTCGTAGAGGGCGTGGTCCTCGTAGAAGGCGCAGCTCTCCTGGGTGATCGGGTCGAGCAGATCGCCCAGTGCGGACATGGCCCGGCCGTGCACCGAGTGGCAGTGGGCGACGGCCACGACGTCGGGGCGGGCCGCGTGGACCTGGACATGCACGATGAAGGCGGCCTGGTTGACGTGGTAGCGGCCCTCGATGACCTGCCCGTCGGCGTTGACGAGCACCAGGTCGCTGACGGTGACGTGCTTGAAGGACATCCCGAACGGGTTGACCCAGAAGCAGTCGCTGTACTCGGGGTCGCGCGCGCTGATGTGCCCCGAGACCCCGTCCTCGAAGCCGAGCCGCCCGAAGATCCGCAGCGCGCCCGCGAGCCGTTCCTTGCGGTGGCGTCGCTCGTCGTCGACCGAGTCGTGCATCGGCGGCATGGCGAACTGCAGCCGGTCGGTCGGCAGGGCGGGGGGCGGAGTGGGCCCGGCCCCGGGGGTGCCGTGCATATGTCCTCCAGGACTGGATTGCTGTACGGGGCGGAAGTTACCGTCGGTCGCCGAAGGAGAACAGAGCTGTTCTGTAAAGATGACGCACGCAGCCGAAACACGACAGAAGATGTCCGGTTTCCTCGCGAGACTCTGCGTATGGCATGGAACTGGGCGGCCTTCACAGCCGCGGAACCCGAACTGGCGAAGCTCGCCGAAGAACGCTTCGGATCCTTCACCCACCACATCCTCGCGACCCTCCGCAAGGACGGCTCCCCGCGCACCAGCGGCCTCGAGGTCCGTTTTCTCCACGGCGAGCTGTGGCTCGGCATGATGCCGGACTCGCTCAAGGCCCTCGACCTGCGCCGCGACCCGCGCTTCGCGCTGCAGGCGAATCCGGGTCCGGGCAAGGACCCGGGCCCCGGCGACATCCGGGTCGGCGGACGGGCGTTCGAGGTCGAGGACCTGGAGGCGAAGAGCGCCTACGTCGAAGAGGTGGAACCGCCGGAGCCGTTCCACCTCTTCCGCACCGAGCTGACGGAGGTCGTACGGACCTACGTCGAGGACGAGACCTACCTGGTCACCCAGGTGTGGCGGCCCGCCGAGCCGGTGCGCACGCTCAAGCGGACCTGAAGCCCCCTACTCCCACTCGATGGTGCCCGGCGGCTTGGAGGTGACGTCGAGGACGACGCGGTTGACGTCACGGACCTCGTTGGTGATCCGGGTGGAGATCTTCGCGAGGACGTCGTACGGCAGCCGCGACCAGTCGGCCGTCATGGCGTCCTCGCTGGAGACCGGGCGCAGCACGATCGGGTGGCCGTAGGTGCGCCCGTCGCCCTGGACGCCGACGCTGCGGACGTCCGCGAGCAGCACCACCGGGCACTGCCAGATGTCCCGGTCGAGCCCGGCCGCGGTCAGTTCCTCGCGGGCGATCGCGTCGGCCTCGCGCAGCAGGTCCAGGCGCTCCTTGGTGACCTCGCCGACGATACGGATGCCGAGGCCGGGGCCGGGGAAGGGCTGGCGCTGGACGATCTCCTCCGGCAGGCCGAGCTCCTGGCCGACCATGCGGACCTCGTCCTTGAAAAGCTTGCGCAGCGGCTCGATCAGCTGGAACTCGAGGTCCTCGGGCAGGCCGCCCACGTTGTGGTGGGACTTGATGTTGGCCGTGCCGGTGCCGCCGCCGGACTCGACGACGTCCGGGTAGAGCGTGCCCTGCACCAGGAACTCCACCGCCGGGCCCGCGTCCGCGATGATCTCGGCCTGCGCCTGCTCGAAGACGCGGATGAACTCGCGGCCGATGATCTTCCGCTTCTCCTCGGGGTCCGACACGCCCTTGAGGGCGGTCAGGAAGCGCTCCTCCGCGTCGACGACCTTCAGCTGGACGCCGGTGGCGGCCACGAAGTCCTTCTCGACCTGCTCGGTCTCGCCCTTGCGCATCAGGCCGTGGTCGACGTACACGCAGGTCAGCTGGGAGCCGATGGCCTTCTGGACGAGGGCGGCGGCCACGGCGGAGTCGACGCCGCCGGACAGCCCGCAGATGGCGCGCTTGTCGCCGACCTGCTCGCGGATGGCCGCGACCTGCTCGTCGATGACACTGCCCGTGGTCCAGTCGGGGCTCAGGCCCGCACCCCGGTACAGGAAGTGCTCGAGCACCTGCTGGCCGTGCGTGGAGTGCATGACCTCCGGGTGGTACTGGACGCCGTAGAGCTTCTTCTCGTCGTTCTCGAAGGCGGCGACCGGGACGACCTCGGTGGAGGCGGTGACGGTGAAGCCCTCGGGGGCGGCGGAGCAGGCGTCGCCGTGCGACATCCACACGAGCTGCTCGGCCGGGGTGCCCTCGAAGAGGGTGGAGGACGCCTTCGAGACGTGCAGATCCGTACGGCCGTACTCGCGGGCGCCGGTGTTGTCGACCGTGCCGCCGAGGGAGCGCGCCATCAACTGGAAGCCGTAGCACATGCCGAAGACGGGGACGCCGGCCTCGAAGATCGCGCGGTCGAGGCCCGGGGCGCCCTCCTCGTACACGGACGAGGGGCCGCCGGAGAGGATGATCGCCGCCGGGTTCTTGGCGAGCATCTCGTCGACCGGCATGGTGCTGGGCACGATCTCGCTGTAGACCCGGGCCTCGCGGACTCGACGGGCGATGAGCTGGGCGTACTGCGCGCCGAAGTCGACGACCAGGACGGTGTCGGGGGCGGATGCTTGTGACACGGGGTGCCTTCTGGTGGTCGGGCGGGGTCGGTACCACCGATTCTAACGGGGCCCGGATCGGCCCTTTCCCGTCTCAGGATGCGAACCGGGTTGGAGGCTCCCGGGCGGCGCGGCATACTGCTCCCATGCTCACGCACCCGACCTTCCGCTTTACCTATGGCAACCGGCCCGCCGGCTGCCATGGTCGTGCTGCTTGAGCAACTGACAAGCGACTTCCCAGGCGCCCCGGGCCGACAAGGTCCGGGGCGCCTGGCGTTTCTCCGGATCCTGCCGGGGCCGGGGCACCTCACCCACACCACGAGTCACCCACACCACGAGGAGCCCCCATGACCGCCACCGACGTGACCGGCGCCCGCACCCCCGAGGCCGCCGACGTGATCACCGGCGCCCGTGAGCGCATCGACGCGCTCGACGACCGGATCATCGGGCTGATCCAGGAACGGATGGCCGTCTCGGCCGTCATCCAGGAGGCCCGCATCACCTCCGGCGGGCGGCGGGTGAACCTCTCCCGCGAGATGGAGATCCTCGGCCACTACAGCGAGGCCCTCGGCAAGCCCGGTACGGCCCTTGCCATGACGCTGCTCGAACTGTGCCGCGGTCGCATCTGAGTTCGGGGCCCCTCTCACCCGTACGGCGCGTGACCGTCGCGCGGACGCTTCGTTGGTGGAGGTGTCCGTGCCAGCCAGGGGCGGGCCCGAAAGAACCACGCGTGGCTTGCTGGAGCGATGAGACGTACGGGTCGTGCCGTATGTCGTGGGACCTCGTTCCAGGGATGTGGCCGGACAGCAGGGGACAGCAGCCCGGTCACCCAAGAGAACGGTCGGCTCCGGGGACGCCCGGGGCCGACCGGCGGAAAATGCAAAAATGCACAACCCTGGGTGAAACGGTTGCGTAGGCCCCGCCCATCCAGCACGATGCGTACACAGCCCCAAGTCCCGTCGCAGACAACTGCATTGCTTGCACTTCCGTATCGCCAGAGGTCGAGACCACCCGTGCGCCCCACCTGCGCCGGGGCGGCGACCAGGGCGCACGGGACCAGCGGCGCAACCCCCCGGCGCCGCTCCCAGGCACCGGCGCTGCCCTGACGTCGGTGCTGACGAAAGAAGGGCCCCGCGGTTCGAGCACCGAGCGCCGCGGGGCCCTTCGCTTGCCCCGAGACTCCACGTCCAGTGCCCGCATCCCTCCCTGCATCTGCACCGGTTGTGACCCGGGCCACATAAGGATGCTGTCAATACGGGCACAACCATTCACCGGCCTCACTGATCCAACCTGGCGAATCAGGGCCCACACCCGCGCCCCACACGCGGAGCCCTCCCACTGGACTCCCATGAGGTTTTCATGAAGCTGCGTCGTGCCATGGCCACTGCGGCCGCGACGGCTGTGATAGCGCCCCTCGCCCTGCTCTCCGCCCCGGCCGCGTTCGCCGACGGGGACCCTGCCGCCTCGACGAGCAGTGCCACCACCGATTCCAACACCTCTCCCTCCGCGACCGAGAGCACCCCGGCCGCCCAGGTCAGCACCACCCCCGCGGGCGGCGCGACCTCGCCGTCCCAGGCCACCACCGCTCCGGCGGGCAACGACACCACCGGCCCCGCCGCCGGCGCCACCAACTCCCCCTCCCCGAGCGGGAGCAGCAGCCCGAGCGCGTCCGCGTCCGTGTCGCCGAGCCCCAGCGCGAGCGTCCCCGAGGGCGGCGAGCTGTGCGTCGACGAGAACGGCGACAGCACCGCCGAGCTCAGCGAGAGCCTCAAGAGCGGTCTGTCGGGCCTGCCCGACACGATCGTCGCGGGCAGCGGCTGGACCGCGTTCTCCTTCAACGTGACCAACCACGGTGACCAGAAGATCACGGACATCAAGCCGCTGATCGGCGTCGCCGCGATCGGCTGGGACGACGCGAAGGACTACTCGGGCCAGATCAAGGTCCAGGTCTTCGACAAGGCCACCAAGTCCTGGCAGACCATCGCGGACACGGCGGGCGAGGGCGGCACCTTCACCGCGTTCTCGCTCGGCGCGGGCCAGTCGGTCTCCTACAAGCTGCGCCTCAGCGTCAGCGGTAAGGTGCCGGACTCGCTCGGCCTGACCGGCGGTCTCGCCGAGTACGCGGACGAGCAGGGCTGCTGGCTCGCCGACGACCCGAACGGCTGGGTCTACTTCTTCGACATCCTGGGCGCCGGCTCCGACCCCGGGAAGCCGGGCGACGCCAAGCCGCAGACCGGTGGCATGAAGCCGATCAAGAACGTGAACGACGTCGACGCCACCGGCAGCCTCGCCGAGACCGGCTCCAGCTCCGCGTTGCCGATGATCGGCCTCACCGGCGGCCTCGCCGTCGCGCTGGGCGCCGGCGCGGTCTTCGTGGTGCGCCGCCGCAAGGGCGGGACGCCGACGGCGTAACGCGCAACCCCGGAGCCTGCTCCGGCGCATGAGAAGGACCCGCACTCGGAGGGGGTGCGGGTCCTTCTCTCATGTCCACCGGAAGTCGCTTCCGCGGACGGTCACTTCTTCGGCGGCACCGTCGGCATCCCCAGGAACGGCAGTTTCAGTGCGCCGAAGGCGTCCGCCGGGACCGCGGGGTTCATCGGCTCCACCGGCTTGAGGCGCTCGTACGCCGCTCCCTGGGCCGGACGCGGGTCCTCCTCGCCCTTGTTGGGCCAGTACGACATCGCGCGCTCGGCCTGGGCGGTGATGGTGAGCGAGGGGTTCACGCCCAGGTTGGCCGAGACCGCGGCGCCGTCGACGACCGAGATGCCGGGGTGGCCGTAGAGGCGGTGGTACGGGTCGATCACGCCGGTCTCGCGCGAGGAGCCGATCGGGCAGCCGCCGAGGAAGTGGGCGGTGAGGGGGGTGCCCATCAGCTCGCCGATGTTGGAGCCCGCGAAGCCGTTGATGTCGGCGGCGATGACCGAGGCGCTCTCCGAAGCGGCCCTGATCTGCTTGGGGTTGGGGGCGCCGTGGCCCTGGCGTGCGGTGAGCAGCCCCTTGCCCACGCCGTCCGGTTTGAGGAACGTCGTCAGGGAGTTGTCCAGGGACTGCATCACCAGACCGATGATGGACCGCTCCGACCAGCGGTGGTTGGACAGCGAGCGCAGGACGAGCACGGGGTGGCGGGCGGCGTTGCGCAGCCAGGCCAGCACCCTGGACGAGCCCTCGGCGTAGGGCACTTGGAGGATGGACAGGCCGCCCATCGAGTTGGAGCCCTTGCCGTAGCGGACCGGCTCGATATGGGTGTTCTCGTCCGGGTGGATGGACGAGGTGATGGCGACGCCGCGGGTGAAGTCGACCTTCGGCTCGCCCGTCACCTTGCGGTAGCGGCGGTTGTTCGTCTGCGCGCCGACCAGCGCCTCGGAGTTGGTGCGGGTCAGCTCGCCCAACTTGTCGGAGACGTACGGCAGTTGACCGCCCGTCTTCATCCGGTGCAGCAGCGTCTGGGTGCCGTAGGTACCGGCGGCCAGCACCACCCGCCGGGCCTTGAAGGTGCGGCCCGCCGCCTTCTTCCTGTTGTCCGTGGGGAGCGTCGCGACCGCGTACCCGCCCTGCGAGTCGTCCGTGACCGAGACGACCGTGGTCATCGGATGCACGACGGCGCCCGCCTTCTCGGCGAGATACAAGTAGTTCTCGTTGAGGGTGTTCTTCGCGCCGTGCCGGCAGCCCGTCATGCACTCGCCGCACTCGATGCAGGCCTTGCGGGAGGGGCCCGCGCCGCCGAAGTAGGGGTCGGCGACCTGCTCGCCCGCCGCGGCCCGCGCCCTGCCCTCGGCGTCCTTGCCGTCCCCGAAGAAGACGCCGACCGGCGCCATGTGGAAGGTGTCCCCCACGCCCATCCGCTCGGCGGCCGCCTTCAGATGCACGTCGGACGGGGTCATCGTCGGGTTGAGCCGTACGCCGAGCATGCGCTGCGCCTGGTCGTAGTACGGCTTCAACTCCTCCTGCCAGTCGGTGATGTCACGCCACTGCGGGTCGTCGAAGAACGGTTTCGGCGGTACGTAGAGGGTGTTGGCGTAGTTGAGGGACCCGCCGCCCACTCCGGCGCCGGCCAGGACCATGACGTTGCCGAGCAGATGGATGCGCTGGATGCCGAACATGCCGAGCTTCGGCGCCCAGAGGTAGTTCTTGAGGTCCCAGGAGTTCTTGGGCAGCGACTCACGGGTGAAGCGGCGGCCCGCCTCGAGGACCCCTACGCGGTAGCCCTTCTCGGTGAGGCGCAGGGCGGTGACGGAACCGCCGAAGCCGGATCCGACAACGATGACGTCGTAGTCGTAAGCGTCGAAGCTCACGCGCACTCTCCTCTAGCGGAACCGGAACGCCTTCATGAGCCTGAGGCTCCGGCTCATGAACTGGGCGTACTTCTCGTCGTCCATTCCCAGCGACGGCGCCATCGGCAGCAGGCGCTGCGTGGCGACCGTCTGGGCCTCCGTGTACTTGAGGATGCCCTCGGAGCCGTGGCGGCGGCCGAGGCCGGAGTCCTTCATGCCGCCCATGGGCGACTGGACGCTGCCGTAGGCGGGGGCGTAGCCCTCGTTGACGTTCACGGTTCCCGTGCGCAGCCGGGCGCCGACCGCGCGGCCGCGGCTCCCGTCCTTCGTCCAGACCGACGAATTCAGGCCGTACGGCGTGGAGTTGGCGTGCTCGATCGCCTCGTCGTCGGTCTTGAAGCGGTAGATCGAGACGACCGGGCCGAAGGTCTCCTCCGTGCACACCGACATCGGCTCGGTCACGCCGTCGAGGATGGTCGGCTCGAAGAAGTAGGGGCCGATGTCCGGGCGGGCGACGCCGCCGGCGACGACCTTCGCGCCCTTGGCGACGGCCTCCTCGACATGACGGGTGACCGTCTCCAGCTGCCGCTCTCCCACCAGCGAGCCCATGTCGGCGCCGTAGGCCAGCGACTTGCCGAGCCGCATGGCCTTCGTGCGGGCGGCGAAGCGCTCCAGGAAGGCGTCGGCGATCGACTCGTGGACGTACAACCGCTCGATGGAGATGCAGAGTTGGCCCGCGGAGGAGAAGCAGGCGCGGATGGCGCCCGCGGCCGCCTTCTCGATGTCGGCGTCCTCCAGGACCAGCATGGCGTTCTTGCCGCCGAGTTCGAGGGAGACGCCGACCAGGCGGGCGGCGGCGCCCTGGGCGACCTCGCGGCCGGTGCGGGTGGAGCCGGTGAAGGAGACGTAGTCGGCGTGCTTGACGATCTCGGGCCCGACGACCGGGCCGTCACCGAGGACGACCTGGAAGACGTCGGCGGGCAGACCGGCCTCGATCAGCAGGTCACGGGCCCACAGGGCGGTCAGGCAGGTCTCCGTGTCGGGCTTCATCACCACCGCGTTGCCCGCCACGAAGGCCGGGAGCGCGTCGCCGACCGACAGCTCCAGGGGGTAGTTCCAGGGGGCGATCTGGCCGACGACGCCGCGCGGGTGGCGCAGCTCGGTGACCTTGGTCAGCGTCGGGATGGCGCCCGTGTGCCGCTTCGGCTTCAGGTAGGCGGGGGCCCGGCGGCCGTAGTGACGGGAGGCCACGGCGACGGCCTGGACCTCCTCGTGGGCGTGCAGCCGGGCCTTTCCGGTCTCCAGCTGGATGAGGTCGAGGACCTCGGCCTGGCGCGCCAGCACCAGATCGTGGAAGCGGAGCAGAACGGCCGCGCGCTGCCGCACCGGCGTCCGCGCCCACACGGCCTGGGCGGCGCGGGCCGCCGCGAAGGCCTTGGCCACGTCCTCGGGCGTGGACTCGGGCAGGTCGGCCAGCTTGTCGCCGGTGAACGGTGTGTGGTTGGCGGTACGGCCGGAGCCGGCCACGCCCTTGGTCAGCTGGGCCACCAGCTCGGGCGTCACCACGTCGGCAGCCGTACGGGCGCCCTGCGGAGCGGGGGCGAGGGGATTCGTGCCGGTCTTGGCCGGGGCTTGCGCGTCCGTCATGAGGGGGAGGGTATGCCGGTGCGCAGCCTTTGGGTACCCGTCGGTAACGCGGCTTCACCGACTGCTCACACGATGCCAGTGCTCACTGGCAACGAACCCGCTGATCAGCGCTTGTGCGGGGGTGCCCGGATCCGGTTCAGCCCTTTTCGATGACAAGACGGTCACGTGCGCCCTTGAAGAGCGCCGTGCCCTTCTTCTCGTCCGGGGTGCCCTTGGGCATGTCGACGCGCAGTTCGTACAGGCGGCCGCCGGCGGTGCGGATCAGCAGCTGCATGACCCGCGTCGGGGCGTCGTCCGTGCTGTAGGCGGTGTCGGCGAGGACGGCTTCGTTGCCGTGGAAGGTGGTGCGGGTGTACTGGGTGCGCGCGTCGCCGTTGTAGCCGTTCCAGGTGGCGTGGGCCTTGTGCGCCTCGGCCATCGGGGCGCGGGGCGCCTTGTCCCACTCCGTGAGCCGGAGACGGACGTCGCTGTCGGCCTCGTCGTACTCCACGAGCCGGGGCGGGTGCCCGGCGCTGCCCTCCCTGGCGGAGACCCGGTACCGGCCCGGCACAAAGAGCACGGCCCGCAACGCCTTCTCGCGGCGCCCCGTCCACTCGTCGGCACCGGGGGTCGGGCTCTCGGCACGTGCCGGTGCCTCGCTGAGCGTGGCGGTGTGCTCGGTGGTGTCGTCGCCGCCGGGCCTTGTGGCGTAGGACGCGCCCAGCCAGGAACCGCCGACGACGAGCCCACCGAGTGCGGCGAGGAGGACGGGGCGGCGCGACAAGGGGCGGAGGAGCGGGTGGCGCTTCGGGGCGGGGGTGGGGGCAAGTTCCGGGGTGGGTTTGGTGGTGGGGTCGGCGGGCGGTTCGGGTATGGGCTCGCCTCCATCGGTGCCGGCAGGGTCCGGCTGCGACTTCAGTCGTACGGTCCCCACGTCGTCCGCGAACTCCCGTAACCCCGTGGTGTCCTGGGCCTGCGCCGACCCCGCGTCGACCGTGGGCACCGGCCACCCCTCGGCGACCGCTTCCAGGACCGCCGCGGTCTCCTCGGCGCCGGGCCGCTGTTCGGGGTCCTTCGCCAGCAGGCGCGCGATCAACGGACCGAGTGGTCCGGCCTGTTTGGGCTCGGGCGGATCGGAGGCGATGACCGCTGCGAGCGTGGACTCCAGCGTCGTACGCCGGAACGGGGACGCGCCCTCCACGGTCGCGTACAGCAGGACGCCGAGCGACCACAGGTCGGAGGCGGGGCCGGCGCCGCGGCCGGACATGCGCTCGGGCGCGACGAACTCCAGCGAGCCGACGAACTCCCCGCTCATGGTGAGGGATTCCTCGCCCTGGACGTGGGCGATGCCGAAGTCGGTGAGGACGACGCGGCCGTGGGCGCCGAGCAGGACGTTGGCGGGTTTGACGTCCCGGTGGACGATCCCGACGGAGTGCGCGGCGCGCAGGGCGCCGAGCACGGCGAGACTGATACGGGCGGCCTCGACGGCGTCGACCGGCCCGCGCCGCAACAGCTCGTGCAGGGACTCGCCGCGGATCAACTCCATCACGATCCAGGGCAGTCCGTCCTCCTCCACGACGTCATGGATGGAGACGGCGGCCGGATGGTCGACGCGGGCGGCGGCGCGGGCCTCGCGGTAGAGGCGGTGGGCCGCCCGCCGGTGGTGCTCGTCCTCCGGATCACCCGGCAGCCGGGGCTGCTTGACGGCGACGTCGCGCTGCACGAGTTCGTCGTACGCCTGCCAGACCGTGCCCATGCCGCCGGAGCCGATGCGCCCGGTCAGCCGGTAGCGCCCACCGACCAGCCGGCCGTCGCGCACACGTTCGCCGCCTTCGCTCATGCCTCATCAGTACCGTGCACAACGGCGAGTTGTCGACGCGGCGACGCGGCGACGCGGTCAGCGCTTGGTGATGCCTCAGGGCTTGGTGATGTCGATGTTGGCGAGCGCCGTCTTCGCCACGTCGCGCCCGCGGGCCGTGAAGTCGCCCTTGCCCGGGTAGCTGACGGTCACCTTGTACATGTCGCCGGCCTTGGTCCGGTAGTACCAGATCTGCAACTCGCGGGGGCGCGGGTTCTGGCTGTCGTCGGTTGTGTAGACGACGGTGTTCTCGGCCGCGGGCTTGCCCTTGTAGGTGAGGTTGCCGTTCGTCTTCGTTGTGGGCCGCTCGGGCATGTCGAGGTCGTAGTCGCCGTCGCTCTTGAAACGCTCGTTGTCGGCGTACATCTGGGAGGCCGCGGAGTTCTTGATGTCGTTGAGGGAGTCGTCGGACTTCCTGGAGAGGTTCACGCCGACCCAGATGGCGCCGCTCGGGTCGATGTACGTCACCCAGTTCTTGTCGGTGTCGTCCTTGCCCGGATGGTTCGCCACGTACGCCGCGGGCACCCCGAGCGTCACACCCAGCCGAGGGCTGGCCTGCTTCTTCCAGCCGTCCGGGAGCGGCCCCGCGAACGGATCCGCGAGGACCAGGTACGCCGCCACCGCCGCGGCGACGACACCCGCGCCGATGCCGAGCAGCGTCTTGCGCCCGAGCCGGATCCCCCGGGTGACGATCTGCACCTGCTGCGTCGGCGCGGTGGCCACGGGGGCCGGCGGGTTCGCGGCCTGAAACAGCAGCGCACGGGTCTGGGCGGCGGTCGGGCGCCTGAGCGGGTCCTTGTCCAGCAGCCCCGTGATCAGCTGGGCCAGCGGTCCCGACGCCGAAGCGGGCGGTGCGGGCGTGGCGTTGAGGACCGACTGGAGCGTGGCCGGCGTGTTGCTGCGGCGGAACGGCGAGACGCCCTCGGTGGCGGCGTAGAGGACCACGCCCAGGGACCACAGGTCGGAGGCCGGGCCGGGGCGCTGGCCCAGCACCCGCTCCGGGGCGATGTACTCGGGCGAACCGACGAAGCCGCCCGTGTCCGTCAGATTGGTCTCGCCCTCGATCTGGGCGATGCCGAAGTCGGTGAGGACGACGCGGTCATGGCGGCCGAGGAGCACATTGTCCGGCTTGACGTCACGGTGCAGGATGCCTGCCGCGTGCGCGGCCTCCAGCGCACCGAGCACCTCAAGGCCGATCCTGGCGGCCTCGCGCGCGTCCAGCGTGCCCTCCTGCAGGGCGCTGCCGAGCGAACGGCCGTGCACCAGCTCCATGACGATCCACGGCTGGCCGTCGACGACCGCCACGTCATGGACGTTGACCACGGCCGGGTGGTCGAGACGGGCCGCGGCACGTGCCTCGCGGCGCATCCGCTCGAAGGCGTTGGCGCGTTCGCGATCGGGAAGGTGGTCCGGGACGCGCGGCTCCTTGACGGCGACTTCGCGATCGACGGTCTCGTCCTTGGCCCGCCACACGGTGCCCATGCCGCCGTGCCCGAGCTTGGCGAGCAGCCGGTACCGTCCGGCGATGAGCCGTCCGGCGCCCGGCTCCTGCGCGGGCTGCGTCTGCGACGGGACGACCTGCGTGGGCGCCGGGTGCGCGTCGGCGCGGTTCGGCGGTTGCAGAACAAAACTCGTCGTCTCGTCGGCCTCGCGACCGGTGCCCCCGTTGTTGCTCATGGATCCATCCATATCGCGTCGGGCGCTCCCGTATCCACCGGGAATGCTTTCCGGTCACAGACCCGTGACGCAGACTGCCACTTATCTCCCTTTTATGCCCGTACGAAGGTGTCGATCGCGACGTCGAAGTACTCCTTGGCCTCCCGCACCTTCCCCACGGGCGCCGACACCCACACGTCGTACATCCGCCCGCCCTCCTCCCAGCACAGGTCGTAGGTGTGCCGGGGGCCCTCCGCGGCGGTGAAGCCGTTCCAGGTGAACTCCCACAGGGCGGCGGGGTGGCCGTGCCGCGTGGTCGAGGTGACCCGGCCGTCGCGGTAGCCGGGGTTCGTGTCGGGGCCTTTGGCGGCCGACCTCCGCATCACCGCGAGCGGGCCGCCGGCCTCGGGATCGGCGGCCTTGATGCCCAGGCGGAAGGTCTGGCCCGGCGACTCGTAGAAGATCCGCACCCCCTGGGGCCTGCGGTCGAAGCCCTCGGGGACGGCGAGGGAGAACCCGGCCGGGTCGTCGGCGACGCGGTAGCCGGACGGGGCGGAGGGGAGCCGGGGATCGGTGGCGCCGGGGGACGGGGTCGCGCCTACGGAGCCGGGAGACGGGGTTGCACTTGCAGCGCTCGGGGAGCTGCCGGGCGAGCGGTCGGAGGCGCTGGGTGAGGGGGACGCGCTCACCGACGTACCGGGTCCCGAACTCGACGGTGTGCCGCCGCCGTCGCCGCCCCCGTGCATCAGCAGCGCCGCCGCCGAGATGCCCGCGCCGGCCATCGCGGCCACCAGCAGTGCGGCCACCAGCATGCCGCGGGTGGAGCGCCGGGGCTCGGCGCCGGGCGGCGGTGCGGGCGAGGGTGCCGGAGCGGGTGCGGGCGGACGGGGCACGTCCAGCTGGGTCGGGGTGCGCACGGGCTCCGGCATACGGCCCGTGCTGCGGTACGCGCGCAGCATCCGCTCCGCCTGGTCCGCGTCCAGCCGCCGGTCCGGGTCGCGCTCCAGCAGGCCCCGCACGACGGGCAGCAGGGGCTCGGCCTGCGGGGGCGGCCGTATCTCGTCGAAGACGACCGCGTGCAGGATGCCGCCCAACGAGTCGCGCCGAAAGGGCGATTCACCGCTCAGCACGGTGCACAACAGCGCGCCCACCGACCACAGGTCGGACTCCGGGCCGGTCCGGGCCCCGGACATCCGCTCGGGCGCGGTGTACTCGGGCGAGCCGACGAAGGAGCCGGTCTCGGTGAGCGTGGTGGCGCCCGCGACCTGGGCGATGCCGAAGTCGGTGAGCACGACCCGGTTCGAGCCGGACTCCAGCAGGACGTTGGCGGGTTTGATGTCGCGGTGCAGGACTCCGGCCGCGTGCGCCGTGCGCAGCGCGCTCAGCAGGTCGATGCCGATCCGGGTGGCCTCGGCGGCGTCCACCGGTCCCCGGGTGGCGACCCGTTCGGCTAGGGAGCCGCCGTCGATCAACTCCATGACCAGATAGGGGCGTTCGTCGTGCTCCACCACGTCGTGGACGACGATGATGTGCGGGTGGCGCAACTGGGCCACGGCACGGGCCTCGCGCAGCGTGCGGTCGCGCTGCCGTTCGGCCTCCTGCGGGGAGAGCGTCTCGTCGAGGTCGAGGGGTATCTCCTTGACCGCCACCTGCCGGCCGAGCAGTTGGTCGGTCGCCCGCCAGACCACACCCATACCGCCGCGGCCGACCCGCGCCTCGAGCCGGTAACGGCCCGCAATGACACGGACGTTCTCCCCCTCGGTCCCCATGCGCCCCATCATGCACCACCGGACGGACGCCCTCCGGAGCACCGACCGGCCAAGTATCCGGCCGCCTCGGGAGTACCGAAGGTGGACTCTCGGCGATCATTTTCGGCCACGACCGGTTTCAAGTAGATGCAAAGCAGGATGAATAATCGAGATATATACACCATGTAGAAACTAAACGGTTCGGCCGAAAATCATGCTGTTGCATGGATCATGAAAACCTTACTTTTCTCTTATGGGAAACACATTGAAGCGCCTTTGCGTCACAAGCTTCGCGGCGGCGGCGATATTCGCCACGACCACCTTGACCGATGCCAGCGCGGCGAGTGGCGCTGCCGCGTGCTCGGTGACCGGCGCCTCCGGCAGTCTCACGTTCACCAACTGGTCGAGCCACCATGTGGACATCAGCGGTTGGGTAAAGGACAACGCTGCCGATGGTCACCACGTGGCCATTCGCCTCGTTTCCATAGACGACACCACCGGATGGGTAACGGAGTGGCCCTGGCATTCCGAGTACGACGGACTCGGGGCCACCAACAGCTTCAGCACTTACGCGTCGCCCTCGGGCGATCGTCTCGACTACATCGGCGCACAGGTGGCCGTTATCGAAGGGAGCAAGATAGTCCGTGACTGCACCGACTACGCCGCCTGAGCCCCCCGCACGGCAACCCGACTCGGGTCAGCCCTCCTGGAAGCCCCGCAGGATCACGTCGAACTGCTTTCTGGTGGCAGCCCAGTCGTCGTTCGGCGAGGCCTCGTAGATGGCGTACTCGGTGCCGGCGCTGTTCACGTATCCGACGTCGATCGCACGGTAGGGGCCCGGGAAGTAGTGCGGCCCGTCCTTTGCCAGGGCGTTCCACGTGTACTGCCAACGGGAGCCCGGCAGGTCGCGGAAAAGCTCCTCCTTGAGGCTCAACCGCTTGTAGTCCTGAAGCCGCGCTGAGATCCGTTGCTCCAGGTCGCTCATGTGTTCGTACGAGGTGCTGAAGTCAGGTGCGGTGTCGACAGCGACCCGCACGAGATGCTTGCCGTGGTCGGGCGAGTAGTCGACCTGCCTGAGGCCGTCCTGGTCGATGGAGACGGACCGCTTCCACCCCTTGGGCAGGGAGATGCTGAAGCCCACGGGGTCGTTGCGCCGCTCCCAGTTGGCGGGAACAGTGCCGTCGGAACCTTTGGTCGGTGTGCTCGTCGGCCCCGGGCTCTGTGAGGCGGAGGAGTCGCCGCCCTGTCGCCCCTTGTCGTACTGCTGCCACGCCACCACGGCGCCCGCGCCGACGATCGCGGCCAGGACGAGCGTGAGCGCGACGGTGCGCAGCCTGCGGCGCTTGGGCACGGGCATGGGGCCCGTGGGGCCCGTGGGCCCTGTGGGCAGCCCGGCCGGTCCGACCGGCGTGGGCGCCGTCACCGGTGGATACGGCGTCGAGGAGCCCTGCTGCAACCCGGTGTGGGCGGTCGTCTCGTACGGGGCGGCCACATGCTGCGTGGGCACATACGCCTGCGCGGCGTTCGCCCGCCGCCCCTCCGCCACCTCGGCGAGCATCTGCTCGGCGTCGACCGCGCTCGGCCGTGCCGCGGGATCCTTGTGCAGCAGCGCGGCCATGACGGGCCCGAGCGGTCCCGCGTACTGCGGCTCGGCCGCGTTCTCCTCGACGACCGCCTGCATCGTCGACAGGGGCGAGGTGCGGCGGAACGGCGACCTGCCCTCCACCGCGGTGTAGAGCGTGGCGCCGAGCGCCCACAGGTCGGAGGCGGGGCCCGGGTCGTGGCCGCGCACGCGCTCGGGGGCGAGATAGTCGACCGAGCCGACCACCTCGCCGGTGCGGGTGATGGTCGTGTCGCCCTCGATCTGGGCGATGCCGAAGTCGGTGAGCAGCACGCGCCCGTCATGGCCGATGAGCACGTTGCCGGGCTTCACATCGCGGTGCAGTACACCGGCGGCGTGCGCGGCGCGCAGCGCCCGCAGCACCCACAGTCCGATGCGCGCGGCCTCGGCCGTCTCGACCCGCCCGCGCTCCTTGACCGCGTCGGCCAGGGAGAACCCCTCGACCAACTCCATCACGATCCACGGACGGCCGTCGTGCTCCAGCACGTCGTGGACGGTGACGACCGCGGAGTGGTTGATGCGCGCGGCGGCGCGCGCCTCCGCCCGAGTGCGCGCCAGCAACCGCTCCTGGTCGCTCTCGGACACATAGAGCGCGGCGGTCAACTCCTTGATCGCGACGGCCCGGTGCAGCACCTCGTCGTGCGCCCGCCACACGCGGCCCATGCCGCCGCTGCCGATCGAGTCGGCGAGCCGGTAGCGGCCCGCGACAAGCTGGCCCTGCATCTGATTCACGTTGCCCCGCAATGCTCTTGACAGGGTCAGACTAAGGACCAGCCCGCGAACAGGGAACCGGCGGGGTGCCATGGAGACCGCACTGTGACGGTTGTCGCTTCTTTGCGTATGGCGCAACCATCTGTGCCGTTCACCGAGCCGTCACAAATGGCTTCAGCCGGTCACTTGATACGTCTTGGACGCCTGCTCGTACAGTTTCGTCACCTCGTCGCGCTGCGACTCCGGCCCGCGCACCTGCACGATGTGGTACCGCCCGTCGATGAGCATCGCCAAGTTGCGCACATACAGGTCGTGTCCGCCGTCGTCGGTCCAGGTGAACTGCCCCTCGGCCATGGTTCGGGTGCCCACGGTGACGGTGCGCAGCCCGGTCGCCGTGGCCCAGCTGGAGCTGCGGTACGGCTGCAACTCGTGCTCCGTGTCCCGCTGGTACGCCATCGGATCGCTGCCGTAGGTGACCGCGCCGTCGCGTCCCTTCACGACGACGAGCTCGAAGTCGCCGTGCGAGTAGACCACTTGGTTCCACGCGTTCTTGCCCGCACGCGACCAGCCCTTGGCCACGGCGATCTCGAAGCCCTCCGGGTCCTTGCGCAGGGTGAAGCCGGCGGCGACGTCGGGCCCGGTGGTCTGACTCTGCGTCGCCCCGGCCGACTTGGAGGAACTCGGGCTGTCCTCGGACTTCGGCGAGGTCTGGTCGGGGCGCGGCGCGCTGCTCGCGTCCCGGTGCGACTGCGTGGGGACCGGCCCCGCCTGGCCCGCGCTGCCGGTACGGTCGCTGCCCGCCGCCCCGTCCTCACCGGACTTCGGCATGAAGAGCACGGCGTAGGCGATCGCGGCGGCCAGCAGGAGCAGCACCAGCAACAGCAGGGTGCGGCCGAGTCTGTGCGGTGACTTCGCCTCCTTCTTGGCCCGCTTGTGCCGTCCGTGCGGGCTGGTCGCGGGGAGTCCGGCGCGCCGCCTGCGCACCAGCTCGCCGCGCCGCCGCACCACCGGCAGCCGGCTGGTGTCGGCCGGCGGTGCCGCTATGACATGCGCACCGGCATCGGGCTCGGGCGCGGACCGCACGAGCGAACGCAGCCAGCCGCGCAGCTCCTCGAAGTCCAGCCGCTCGGTGGGGTCCTGACGCAGCAGGGACTCCACGACCGGCCGCAGCGGCCCGCACTCCTCGGCGAAGGCGGGTGGCTCGGCACACACCATCTGCACCAGCTCGGCCGTCGACTCCTCCGGGTAGGGCGCATGTCCCTGTACGGCCCTGAAGAGCAGGGCGCCGAGCGCCCACAGGTCGGTCGCAGGTCCGATCGGCGGCGCCAACTGCCAGTTCTCGTGCACCGGTCCGGCCTGCTCCGGCGCCCACCGCTCCGTCACGGGCCCCACGACGGCCATCCGCGCCTGCCGCGCCCGCTCGGCGGCGAGCGGCGTGGCGGGGCCGCGGGTGGGGGCGCCGGGAACGCCGGGGGTGCCGGGGGTGACTGGAATTCCGGGTGTCCCGGGGGTTCCGGCGACGAGGTCGTCCCAGCGACTGGGCGGTGTCGCGCCCGGCGGGAGGGGTGCGGGGGCGGAACCGGGGCCGGGCCCGGGCAGGGCGGGGCCGCCGTGAGTGTGGTTGCCGGGGGAGGGCGCCGGAACTCCCGCGGGGGGCGCCGTGTTCAGGCCGGGGGCCGGGGCGCCGGGCGCCGAGGGGGCGCCGTAGCCACCGCCGCCGTTGCCCGTGCCGCCAGGAGGCAGCGCCGTGCGCCCGCCCTGACTGCCCTGACCGGCCTGACTGCCCTCACCGCCCTGGTCGCCCTGACCTCCCGCGAGGCCGGACGCTCCGTTGGCGCCGGTCGACGGGGGCCCGCCGGCCCCGGTCCGAGGTGCGGCGCCGTGCCAAGGGGTGGCATTCACGCCGTACGGGTCGGCTATCTGACCGGGCGTCGTGGAGGCGTGCTGCGTACCGTCGCCCGAAGTCTGCGTCTGCGCCCCGCCGTTGGGCTGCGCCCCGGAACCGTCCTCGGGTGCGGAACGGGCGCCGGGAAGCGCTCCGGGCAGTGCCGCCCGCCCGTTCTGCTGCGCCTCCTGCACCCTGGCGGCGGCCCGCGCGCCCGCCCGGTACGCGGCGATCGCCCCCGCCCGCGCGGCCCGGATGTCCCCGCCGCTCTCAAGTGCCTTGGGCGCACGGGCACTTGACGCCCCAGAGCCGTGGGCCGCGTCCGTCCCGGCAGGCAGCAGTCCTCCGGCGGCCCGAGCCCCGATGGCGGCCCGCCGAGCGGCCTCGGGATCGACGTCGACGTCAAGAAGACCGCTCTTAGCAACGTGAGCCCCGTGAACACCCTGAGGACTCTGCGAACCCTGCGCGCTCTGAGCAGACCGCGCACCGGGCAGCCCAGGGCCCTCGGGCAACCCCGCGCCGTCGAGCGACCCGCCTGCAGCTCCTAAACCGCCCCCACCGTCCCGGCCGTACTCGTCATCACTCTCCGGAGCCGGCACCGGGTCGTAACCGCACAGCGCCTCCTCCGCCGCGCCGACCGCGAGGCCGGTCAGCATCACCCGTCCGTCGTCGCAGACGAGCACCGTGCGGGCCGTGATGTTCCGGTGCACCCAGCCGTGGGCGTGCAGCACGCGCAGGGCCATGAGGACGTCGGAGGCCACCTCGGCGGCGCGGTACGGCGTCAGCGGCTTCTCGGCGAGCAGCGCCGCCAGCGGCCGTGCCTCCACCAGTTCGCTCACGATCCACAGCGAACCGCCCTCGGCGAACACGTCGAAGACCTGGTCGAGCCGTGGGTGGTCGGGGATGCGCGCCGCGGCCTGCGCGGCCTCCACCGCGCGCAGTACGGCGGGATCGGTGGGCCTTCGCGCCCCGGCGCGCGTGCCGGACCTGGCTCCCCGGTCACGCGCCGTGAAACCGTCGGGCAGCCCCTCCGCGTCGAGCACCTCGGCCTCGACGACTTCGGGCAACGGCACCTGCCTGACCAGGACTTCCTGCCCGCTGTAGGTGTCGAAGGCCCGGGTGTCGGTCAGTTCGTACTCGTCGGCGGGCGGCAGCGGCAGGCGGTAGCGGTCGGCAAGCACCCGGCCCGCATAGTCGTCCACGTTGCCTCCCCCGGCCGCCCGGCTGGTCAATTCCGCTCGCCCTGTGCTCCGTTCCGAACACATACCCGGATGCGTACGGTCCGCAAGCACTCACGATACGTGCCGGAGGCAACCCGCAAAGCGGGATGCCGGATCTCACGGCCGAAACCCGGGACCAGTCACATCACGACTTGGGTTCGAACGTCCTCGCGAGCGTTTTCCAGGTGTCCCTACGCAGATCGCTGTCCCAATTCGCGGCTTTCGCCGTGTACATCAGCGCATATCCAAGATGCCCGTTGACAACGAATCCCCGGTCTATCGTCCGGTACTTCGTCCCGCCGTCGCTGTAGGTGAATTCCCAGTCGGCCGCGTTCCAGCCGCGGAAGCCCACCTTCTCTATGCGGATCTTCTGGTACTGCGAGCGCACCATGTAGCGCTCCTGGTTCTTCCAGTCCGCCACCGGGTCGCTCTTGGGCGTGGACGTCCAGGCGATCAGCAGCTTCTGCCCGTCGGGTCCGGTGAACCGGTCCCCCGCGGCGCCCGTCGACTGGTACTTCCACCCCTTGGGCAGCCCGATCGAGTAGCCCTGGCTCCCCTTGTGCGTCGACGCCACGGCGCTGCCGCCGCCGGACGAGTCGCCCGCCCCGCTCCCGCCGGTCGCCGTCGGCCCGTTGCTGGGCGTGTTGTTCGACGTCGATGCCTCGTCGGACTGCGAGGCGTCCCCGCCCTTACGGGTCCCGCCGCCCGTGTCCTCCTTGGTGTCGGCACTGGCGGACGCGCTCGCGGCGACCTTCCCGCCGCCGCTCTTCGCGCCGTCGGAGCCCTTGTCGTCGTCACCGCCGAGCGTCAGTGCCAGCACGGTTCCGAGCACGGCGAGCACGACCACCACCGCGATGATCACCAGCGTCCGCTTCGGCACCACGTCGGTGAGCGGCGCCCTGGGCACCGGCCGCGGCGGCAGATCCGGCGGCGGCACGACCGGCCACCCCGAACTCCGCCCGCCGGACTGCGCGTTGGCCCCCGACGCCCCGCGCTCCGGACCCGCCGAGCCCGCCCCTCCCGCCGTGCCGGAAGCGGCCGAGGCCGAGGCCCCGGTCGAGGCTGCGGCACCCGAAGCGCCCTTGCCCGCGCCCTTGCCAGCTCCCTTGCCGGACTGCGCCGGCACCGACGGCGTCCTGGAGGGGGACGCCGGGGCCGAGGGAGCCTCGGCTCCGGCAGCTCCAACCGCACCCGGCACCCCGGCCGGACCAGCCGCCCCGGTCGTACCAGGCGTCCCGCTCGTCCGGGCGGACTTGGTGCCGTCGGCTCCCGAACCCGCCCCACCACCAAGGGACTTGGCGCGCGTCGCAGCCGCCGTACCGGCCGCCGCTCCCGCCGCCGCGGCAGCCTTGCGCATGGAACGCAGCGCCCCGCGCAGCTTCTCCGCCGCTTCCTCGCCCCGCTTGCCACCCGAACCGCCCGAGCCACCCGAACCGCCGGGGCTCCGCCTGCCCCCTGGTCCTTCGGGCTGCCCCGGCAGCGGCACGACCCTGGTCGCGTCGAGCGGCGGCTCCGGTTCGGCCGCCTTCGGCTCGGGCGCGTGGATCACCGCGTTGAGCATGGCCCGCGCACCCGCGTCGTCCAGCCGGTTGGCCGGATCCTTGGTCAGCAGGCCGTAGATGACGTCCTTGAGCGGGCCCGCGTTCTTCGGCTCCTCCAGCGGCTCGGTCATCACCGCGGTCAGCGTCGCTATGGCGGAGCCCTTGTCGTAGGGCGGGGCGCCCTCGACCGCCGCGTACAGCAGTCCGCCGAGCGACCACAGGTCGGCCGCCGGGCCGGGCTTGTGCCCGCGGGCCCGCTCGGGCGAGATGTAGGAGGGGGCGCCGACGAGCATGCCGGTCGAGGTGATGGACGGGTCGCCCTCGACCTGGGCGATACCGAAGTCGGTCAGCACGACCCGGTCGGTCTCCGACTCCAGCAGGACGTTGGAGGGCTTCACATCACGGTGCAGGATGCCCTCGCGATGCGCCGAGCGCAGCACGTCGAGGATCGCGAGGCCGACCTCGGCGGCCCGCTTCGGCTCCAGCAGACCGTCCTCCCGGATGACCTCGGCGAGCGACTTGCCCTCGACGAGCTCCATCACGATCCACGGCCGGTCGTCCTCCTCGACCACGTCGAAGACCGTCACCGCGCTGTTGTTGCGGATCCGCGCGATCGCCTTGGCCTCGCGCAGCGTCCGTGTGATCAGCCGCCGCTTCTCGTCCTCGTCGATGTTCGACGGGAACCGCAGTTCCTTGACCGCGACCGTCCGGCCCAGGGTTTCGTCCTCGGCCCGCCACACCGTGCCCATGCCGCCGCGGCCGAGCACCTTCCCCAGCCGGTACCGCCCGGCGAGTAGACGCTCCCGGTTGTCCTGACGAGTGTCCTGACGGGATGTCCCCGCCCGCTCCGCCTCCGACATGCGTCCCCTCATACAACCCGCCCTGACAGAGCCTCCATTGTCTCTCACTCGACAAGTGCCCGACGCCCAGGGTGCGCCTGGTGCCGTACGGGGTATTTGCGCCCCCGAGGCCCCCCTGAACCGGGCAATTCGCCGCCCGGCATGATGGGCCGTGACAAGGGAGGCCCGCGATGGCACCGCTTCGGACACTACTCGCCGTACCTGTGTCCCTCGCGCTGCTCGCCCTGGCCCCGAGCGCCTCCCCGGCACCCCGTCCGGGTACGGCACCGGCGACGGACGCGATCCTCCCGCTGCTGGTCACCCAGGGGGGAGCCCCCGCCGCGGCGCTCCTGGCGAGCGGGCGGTACGGCAGCCACTACGCCCGGGCGGGCCGTGGCATCGCCCGCGCCGACCACTTCCGTGCCGGCAGCATCACCAAGACGTTCGTCGCCACGGTGATCCTTCAACTCGCCGCGCAGCAACGGCTGTCCCTGTCCGACACCGTCGAGCAGCACCTGCCCGGCCTGGTGCGCGGGGCGGGCAACGACGGCCGTGCACTGACTCTGCGCTCCCTGCTCACCCACACCAGCGGTCTGTACGACTTCACCGCGGACACCAAGGGCGCCGTCCCTCTCACCCCCCTTCAGGCCGTACACATCGCACTCACCCACCCCCCGGCCCTGCGCGGCCGCTACTCCTACTCGAACACCAACTACGTCCTGCTCGGCCTGGTCGTCCGACAGGTCACCGGGCACTCCTACGCCACCGAGGCCGAAGACCGCATCATCGCTCCACTGGGTCTGACGGGCACCTCCTTCCCTGGCTCCCGCACCGCTCTGCCCTCCCCGCACGGCCGCGCCTACACGGCGAACGGGACCGACGTCACCCGGCTCGACCCGCGGGTGGCCGGCGCCGCGGGTGAGCTGGTGACCACGCTCGCCGACCTGGACCGCTTCTACGCGGCCCTGCTCGACGGCGAACTGCTGCCCCCGCGCTGGCTGCGCGAGATGCTCGACACCCGCACCGCACACGGCTCGTACGGCATGGGCCTGTTTCCCGTGAGGCTGCCGTGCGGCGTCACGGTGTGGGGACACAACGGGCGCATCACCGGCAGCTACGTGCGCACCGCAGCCACCATGGACGGCCGGCGTGTCCTCACCTTCCGGGTGAACACGGACGCGATCGCAGATCCCAGCCTCGAACCACGGCTGCTCGACGCCGAGTTCTGCCCTCGCATCCTGTAGAACGACCCGGTCCCGAACGAAGATCCCGGTTCACGACACTCGTTCGAGTGATGTGCCGTCAGCACCGACCGGCGTCCCCAGCCCCGGATTCCGCTCACCGAGGTCCCATGGAGCCCCTGCAGCCCCTACAGCGGCACGATGTCCGGCGCCCCCAGCCGCGCCGCGTCCGCCGTCAGGTCGTCGGGCTGCCGCTGCGACTCCCGCTCGGCCTCCACCCGCTTCTCGTAGTGCTCGACCTCGCGCTCGATCTGGTCCTTGTCCCAGCCGAGCACCGGCGCCATCAGCTCGGCCGCCTCCCGGGCGCTGCGCGTGCCGCGGTCGAAGGTCTCGATGGAGATGCGGGTGCGCCGGGTCAGCACGTCGTCCAGGTGCCGGGCGCCCTCGTGCGAGGCGGCGTACACCACCTCGGCGCGCAGATAGTCGTCGGCGGCCTGCAGCGGCTCGCCGAGGGACTGGTCGGCCGCCACCAGGTCGAGCACCTCCTCCGCCATCGCGCCGTAGCGATTCAGCAGATGTTCGACGCGCACCACGTGCAGGCCGGTGCGTGCCGCGATCCGTGCTCGCGCGTTCCACAGCGCGCGATAGCCCTCCGCGCCCAGCAGCGGCACGTCCTCCGTGACGCACTCGGCGACCCGCATGTCGAGCCCGTGCACCGCCTCGTCCACCGCGTCCTTGGCCATCACCCGGTACGTCGTGTACTTGCCGCCCGCGACGACCACCAGACCGGGCGCAGGATGCGCCACGGTGTGCTCGCGCGACAGCTTGCTGGTGGCGTCCGACTCGCCGGCCAGCAGCGGGCGGAGCCCTGCGTACACGCCCTGTACGTCGTCCCGGGTCAGCGGCACCGCGAGCACGGAGTTCACATGCTCCAGCAGATAGTCGATGTCCGCGCTGGAGGCGGCGGGATGCGCCTTGTCGAGGTCCCAGTCGGTGTCGGTGGTGCCGACGATCCAGTGCCGCCCCCAGGGGATGACGAACAGCACGGACTTCTCCGTGCGCAAAATCAGCCCGGACGAGGAGTTGATGCGGTCCTTCGGCACGACCAGATGGATGCCCTTGGAGGCGCGGACGTGGAACTGCCCGCGCTCGCCCACCATGGCCTGGGTGTCGTCGGTCCACACACCCGTCGCGTTGACGATCTGCTTCGCGTGGATCTCGTACTCCCCGCCCGCCTCGACGTCCTGCACGCGTGCGCCGACGACTCGCTCGCCCTCGCGCAGGAAGCCGGCCACGCGGGCGCGGTTGGCGGCCTTCGCACCGTAGGACGCGGCCGTGCGCACCAGTGTGGCCACATAGCGGGCGTCGTCCATCTGGGCGTCGTAGTACTGCAGCGCCCCGACCAGGGCGTCCTTCCTCAACGCCGGTGCCACGCGCAGGGCGTGGCGGCGGGTCAGGTGACGGTGCATCGGCAGGCCGCGGCCGTGTCCGCGCGCCATCGACATGGCGTCGTAGAGCGCGACGCCCGATCCGGCGTACAGCCGCTCCCAGCCCTGGTGCTGCAGCGGGTACAGGAACGGCACCGGCTTCACCAGGTGCGGGGCGAGCCGCTCCAGGAGCAGGCCGCGCTCCTTCAGCGCCTCCCTGACGAGCGCGAAGTCGAGCATCTCCAGATAGCGCAGTCCGCCGTGGACCAGTTTGCTGGACCTGCTGGAGGTGCCCGAGGCCCAGTCCCGTGCTTCGACCAGGCCGGTGGACAACCCGCGCGTCACGGCGTCGAGGGCGGTGCCCGCGCCGACCACTCCACCGCCCACGACCAGCACGTCCAGCTCGCGCTCGGCCATTCCCGCCAGTGCCTCGGCGCGCTGCGCCGGCCCCAGTGTCGCTGTCCTCACCGCTGCCTCCCGCTATAGATAGCGCCGGCCGCACCCGTCGGGCGAAGCCCGTCTCCCATCCCCCATGCCCAAATTCTGACCGGGTTGCCCAGCTTCAGCCACCACTCGCCCCCAGCCTGTGGACAACATTCCCAGGACCGGCGGAAAACACGGCCGCCCAATACCGCAGAACGGTCATATTTACTCCTAGTGTGACATTGCGCTTCACCTGTCCTGTCCACAGGGCTTGCGCACCTGTCCCGCTTCGGCTACTGGGAAGGACGGCCCACGACATGCCCGCAGATCTCGCCGTCATCGGACTCGGCCCGTTCGGCCTGCCCCTGGCCCAGGCAGCCGTCGCTGCCGGCATCTCCACGCTCGGCTACCGGACCGGTCCCGAACCCGGTGATCTCAGCCCCGCCGAACTGCGCCGGATGCTCTCGGGGGGCTTCCGGCACGCCACCACGCCCGCCGAGCTCGGCCGGGTCCGCACCGCGGTCATCTGCGCGCCGACCCACCGCGGCGCGGACGGCGGCCTCGACCTCTCCCAGGTGGCGGCCGCCGCCCGGACCCTGGGCGCACATCTGCGCCCGCACACCACGGTCATCCTGGAGTCGTCCGTCCCCGCGGGCACCACGGAGGAGTTCCTGCGCCCCCTGCTCGAAGAGGGCTCCGGTCTGCGCGCGGGACGCGATTTCCACCTGGCGTACTCCCCCAGCCGGGTCGATCCGGGCAACCGCGTCTTCACCCCGGCCAACACCCCCAAGGTGATCGGCGGTCTCACCTCCGCCTGCACCGAGTCGGCGGCGGCGTTCTACGGGCGCCTGACGGACAAGGTGGTACGCGCGCGTGGACTGCGCGAGGCGGAGACCGTGCAACTGCTGGAGACCAACTTCCGGCACGTCAACATCGCGCTCGTCAACGAGATGGCCGTCCTCTGCCACGATCTGGGCGTCGACCTGTGGGACGTCATCCGGTGCGCCGAGACCAAGCCGTTCGGCTTCGAGGCCTTCCGCCCCGGACCCGGCGTCGGCGGCCACGGCGTCCCCCAGGACCTGACCGGGCACGGCGGGCGCACCCTGCGCATGGTCGAGCTGGCACAGCAGGTCAACAGCCAGATGCCCGGCTACGTCGTCCGGCGCGCGGCCACCCTGCTCAACGAGCACGGCAAGTCGGCGCGGGCGGCCCGTGTCCTTCTCCTCGGCGTCACGTACAAGCCCGACCTCGCCGACCAACAGGGCACGCCAGCACGGGAGATCGCCGTCCGCCTGATGGAACTCGGTGCCTCCGTCAGCTACCACGACCCGCACGTCCCGTCCTGGAACGTCCTCGACCGCCCGGTCCCCCGCGCCGACTCCCTCTACGAGGCCGCGGCCGACGCCGACCTCACGATCCTGCTCCAGCAGCACCGCACGTACGACCTGCAGGGCCTGTCGGTGAAGGCCCAGCTCCTGCTGGACACCCGCGGCGCCACGCCCACGGGGGCGGCGCATCGGTTGTGAAGGGGGGCGCGCGAACGGACAAGCCCCGGACGCCGGTGGCATGCGTAACGGGCCGCGGGTACCTTACAGACACAGGTGGAGCCCACCGCAGGTGGGACTGCGGCAGGCTCCAGGATGGTGCACGGAGTGTCCGCCCCTAGGTTGTTTGGGGGCGGCCGCTCACCAACCCACACAAAGGGTGAAACCCACCGCAGAGGGCACTGCGATGAGTTCCCGGTCGGTTCACGGGTGTCCGCCCCTACTGTCTATAGGGGCGGCCGCTCACCGGCCCCACAATGAAAGTGGAGCCCACCGCAGGTGGCACTGCGGCAGGCTCCAGGATGGTGCACGGAGTGTCCGCCCCTAGGTTGTTTGGGGGCGGCCGCTCACCGGCCCACAAAGAAAGTGGAGCCCACCGCAGATGGCACTGCGGCAGGCTCCAGGATGGTGCACGGAGTGTCCGCCCCTAGGTTGTTTGGGGGCGGCCGCTCACCGGCCCACAAAGAAAGTGGAGCCCACCGCAGATGGCACTGCGGCAGGCTCCAGGATGGTGCACGGAGTGTCCGCCCCTAGGCTGTGTGGGGGCGGCCGCTCACCATCCGAAAATCCGCAAGATCCACCTCCTCCGGCACTTCACCATCCGAAGACGGATCCCGTCCCAGCGAGTGGGCTTGCGGTGACGTCCCATGGGCGCCCCCTTCCACGAGGCCGCCCAATGCCCGGTGGACGGTCCGTCGGAATCGGGCCGGGCCCCGAGGAGCGGGGTCCGGAACAAGTCCTTGGAAGGGGGCGCTCCAGCAACCTGGGGCGCCGACACGGACGTTATCGCCCGCGCACCGGCTGACCAGCCGATATTCGCCGTGAACGCAACTGCACGCCCCCATGCCGCCCCACGCGCCCCGCGCACGCCCCAGACACACGAAGGGGGCCGGTCACCCCACCAGGTGACCGGCCCCCTTCACGCCGTACGCCCTACCGCTTGTGCTGTGAGTCCGCCACCGTCACCTCGACCCGCTGGAACTCCTTCAGCTCGCTGTAGCCGGTCGTGGCCATCGCGCGGCGCAGGGCGCCGAAGAAGTTCATGGAGCCGTCGGGGATGTGCGAGGGGCCGGTGAGGACCTCCTCGATCGTGCCGACCGTGCCCAGGTCGACCTTCTTGCCGCGCGGCAGCTCCTCGTTGACGGCCTCCATGCCCCAGTGGTGGCCGCGCCCGGGCGCGTCCGTCGCGCGGGCCAGCGGCGAGCCCATCATCACGGCGTCCGCGCCGCAGGCGATCGCCTTCGGCAGGTCGCCGGACCAGCCCACACCGCCGTCGGCGATCACGTGCACATAGCGGCCGCCGGACTCGTCCATGTAGTCCCGGCGGGCCGCGGCCACGTCCGCGACCGCCGTCGCCATCGGGACCTGGATGCCCAGGACGTTGCGCGTGGTGTGCGCGGCGCCGCCGCCGAAGCCGACGAGCACGCCCGCGGCGCCCGTGCGCATCAGGTGGAGGGCCGCCGTGTACGTGGCGCAGCCGCCGACGATGACCGGGACGTCGAGCTCGTAGATGAACTGCTTGAGGTTCAGCGGCTCGTGCGAGCCCGAGACGTGCTCCGCGGAGACCGTCGTGCCGCGGATGACGAAGATGTCCACGCCCGCGTCCACGACCGCCTTGGAGAACTGCGCCGTGCGCTGCGGGGAGAGCGCGGCCGCCGTGACCACGCCGGAGTCGCGGACCTCCTTGATGCGCCGGCCGATCAGCTCCTCCTTGATGGGAGCCGTGTAGATCTCCTGCAGCCGCCGGTTCGCGGACTCGGCGGGCAGCTGGGCGATCTCGTCGAGCAGCGGCTGCGGGTCCTCGTACCTCGTCCACAGACCTTCGAGGTTGAGCACGCCGAGGCCGCCGAGCTCGCCGATGCGGATCGCGGTGGCCGGCGAGACGACCGAGTCCATGGGGGCGGCCAGGAACGGCAGCTCGAAGCGGTAGGCGTCGATCTGCCAGGCGATCGAGACCTCCTTCGGGTCTCGCGTACGGCGGCTGGGGACGACGGCGATGTCGTCGAAGGCGTACGCCCGGCGGCCGCGCTTGCCGCGCCCGATCTCGATCTCAGTCACGTCTGTGGCCTTTCCCTGATGCGTTGCAGCGTCCTCCAGTATCGCCGACGGGTACGACAAGGGCGGCCCCGGATGCTCCCGGGGCCGCCCTCGAGGACCTGGCGCCTACTGCCTGCTGTAGTTCGGCGCCTCGACCGTCATCTGGATGTCGTGCGGGTGGCTCTCCTTCAGGCCCGCGGAGGTGATGCGCACGAAGCGGCCCTTGGACTCCATCTCCTCGATGGTGGCCGCGCCCACGTACCCCATGGTCTGGCGCAGTCCGCCGACGAGCTGGTGCAGGACGTTGGCCAGCGGGCCGCGGTAGGGCACCTGGCCCTCGACGCCCTCGGGCACGAGCTTGTCGTCGGTGGCGACCTCGGCCTGGAAGTAGCGGTCCTTGGAATACGACTTCGCCTGGCCACGGGACTGCATGGCGCCGAGCGAGCCCATGCCGCGGTACGACTTGAACTGCTTGCCGTTGATGAAGAGCAGCTCGCCGGGCGACTCCTCGCAGCCGGCGAGCAGGCTGCCCAGCATGACCGTGTCGGCGCCGGCGGCCAGCGCCTTGCCGATGTCGCCGGAGTACTGCAGACCGCCGTCGCCGATCAGCGGGATGCCCGCGGAGCGCGCGGCCAGGGAGGCCTCGTAGATGGCGGTGACCTGCGGGACGCCGATACCGGCCACCACGCGCGTGGTGCAGATCGAGCCCGGGCCCACACCCACCTTGATGCCGTCGACACCGGCGTCGATCAGCGCCTGGGCGCCGTCCCGCGTGGCGACGTTGCCGCCAATCACGTCGACGGACACGCCCGACTTGATCTTCGACATCCAGCTCAGGGCGTTGCTGTTGTGGCCGTGCGAGGTGTCGACGACCAGGAAGTCCACGCCGGCGGCGGCGAGCGCCTGGGCGCGCTCCAGGGCCTCGGGGCTCGCGCCGACCGCGGCGCCGACGAGCAGCCGGCCCTCGGCGTCCTTGGCGGCGTTGGGGTACTTCTCCGCCTTGACGAAGTCCTTGACGGTGATCAGGCCCTTGAGGATGCCCGCGTCGTCGACCAGCGGAAGCTTCTCGATCTTGTGCTTGCGCAGCAGCTGGATGGCGTCGACGCCGGAGATGCCGACCTTGCCGGTGACCAGCGGCATCGGCGTCATGACGTCGCGCACCTGGCGGCTGCGGTCGGTCTCGAAGGCCATGTCGCGGTTGGTGACGATGCCGAGCAGCTTGCCCACCGGGTCGGTCACGGGGACGCCGCTGATGCGGAACTTGGCGCACAGGGCGTCCGCCTCCGCGAGCGTCGCCTCCGGGTGCACCGTGATCGGGTCGGTGACCATGCCGGACTCGGAGCGCTTGACCAGGTCGACCTGGTTGACCTGGTCCTCGACGGAGAGGTTGCGGTGCAGCACGCCGACGCCGCCGAGGCGGGCCATCGCGATCGCCATCCGGGACTCGGTCACCTTGTCCATCGCCGCGGAGAGCAGCGGGATGTTGACCCGGACATTGCGGGAGATGCGGGACGAGGTGTCGACCGCGTTGGGCAGCACCTCGGATGCGCCCGGCAGCAGCAGCACGTCGTCGTAGGTCAGCCCGAGTGTCGCGAATTTTCCGGGCACTCCGTCGACGTTCGCAGTCATGACACCTTCCCCAAATGGCCTTGATCGGTGCGGATGTCCATGCTAACGGGAAGCGCGCCTCTCAAATTCCACAGTTCCGTGGAGGGCCGGGCTTCGTATGTTCGTACGGAATTGCCGAGGCGCCTGTTCAAACAAGGCGCCGCGGCACAGCGGTCACTGTTCCGCGAGCGCCCTGAGCCGGCTCAGCGCCCGGTGCTGTGCGACGCGCACCGCCCCGGGTGACATTCCCAACATCTGGCCCGTCTCCTCGGCGGTGAGGCCCACCGCGATGCGCAGCAGCAGCAGTTCCCGCTGGTTCTCGGGGAGGTTGGCCAGGAGTTTCTTGGCCCATTCGGCGTCGCTGCTGAGCAGTGCGCGCTCCTCGGGGCCGAGGGAGTCGTCGGGCCGCTCGGGCATCTCGTCCGAGGGCACGGCCGTCGACCCCGGGTGGCGCATCGCCGCTCGCTGCAGGTCCGCGACCTTGTGCGCGGCGATGGCGAAGACGAACGCCTCGAAGGGGCGCCCGGTGTCCTTGTAGCGCGGCAACGCGAGCAGGACGGCTACGCAGACCTCCTGCGCGAGGTCCTCCACGAAGTGCCGGGCGTCGCCCGGCAGACGGGACAGACGGGTGCGGCAGTAGCGCAGCGCCAGGGGGTGGACGTGGGCGAGCAGGTCGTGCGTCGCCTGCTCGTCGCCGTCGACGGCGCGATGGACGAGCGCTCCGATCGCCCCTGCGGCACCGGCCGCCTCGTCCTCGCGCATCGGTCCATGGTGCCTTGCGGCCGCGCGGTCCGTGGCACCCCGTCCGATGTTGTGCACCGAAGCGTTATGAGCAGGTGCGCCGGAACTCATCCCTTGCGCCCTCCTCTTCCGCTCGACCGACTCGTCCCCGGGAGACTCCACACCTCAAGGATGCGGCATCCGCGGCGAAACGAGCAGCGGGCGTCCGGCGGGCCGTGTTGCCACCCCCGCCCACCGTGCGGTAGGCGGGGACTTTCACGACCCCCGCTGTGACCCACCCAAGGCCCTAACGGACCAGGCCCCAGCGGAAACCGAGCGCCACCGCGTGTGCCCGGTCCGAGGCGCCGAGCTTCTTGAACAGCCGCCGCGCGTGCGTCTTGACGGTGTCCTCGGAGAGGAACAGCTCGCGGCCGATCTCGGCGTTGGAGCGGCCGTGGCTCATGCCTTCGAGCACCTGGATCTCACGCGCGGTGAGCGTGGGCGCGGCGCCCATCTCGGCGGAGCGCAGCCGGCGCGGGGCCAGCCGCCAGGTCGGGTCGGCGAGCGCCTGGGTGACCGTCGCGCGCAACTCCGCGCGCGAGGCGTCCTTGTGCAGATAGCCGCGGGCACCCGCGGCGACCGCGAGGGCGACGCCGTCCAGGTCCTCGGCGACGGTGAGCATGATGATGCGGGCGCCGGGGTCGGCGGACAGCAGCCGGCGGACGGTCTCGACGCCGCCGAGACCGGGCATGCGTACGTCCATCAGAATGAGGTCCGAGCGGTCGGCGCCCCAGCGGCGGAGGACTTCCTCGCCGTTGGCCGCGGTCGTCACGCGCTCGACGCCGGGCACGGTCGCGACCGCGCGGCGGAGCGCCTCTCGGGCAAGCGGGGAGTCGTCGCAGACGAGGACGGAAGTCATGGCCGCCCTCCGCTGATGCACGTCACCTTGAGCCTCCAGGCTGGTACGAAATCGTCACCTGTGCGGTCGACCGTCTCGGACGCCTGCCCGAGCACTTGTTGTTTCAACCGCCTCCGCTCTCTCAACGACGGTCACCCGAAAGAGTTACGGGGCCGTGTGCCATCTTCGGCACTCTACGTGAGGGTGCGGACACGGTGGAGACATGCGGGGCGGACCCTCAATGTTTCATCACAACCCATGCCCCATTTAGACCTCTTTTCTTCCCATCTACTGGTGTCTGAGACTAGATTCGCAATGAGTCATATTTTCATCTCCTTAGATCGTAGATGTACGGTCGTTGGCACCGTATCCGCTCAGAACGGCTGCAAGGGGTCACGCAATGGCAGATTTCTCCCGCCTTCCCGGACCGAACGCGGACCTGTGGGACTGGCAGCTCCTGGCCGCCTGCCGCGGGGTGGACAGCTCGCTCTTCTTTCACCCTGAGGGTGAGCGCGGTGCGGCCCGGAGTGCTCGCGAGAACTCGGCCAAAGAGGTCTGCATGAGGTGCCCCGTGCGCGCGCAGTGCGCGGCGCACGCGCTGGCGGTGCGAGAGCCGTACGGCGTGTGGGGTGGCCTGACCGAGGACGAGCGCGAAGAACTGATGGGACGCGCACGGAACCGGCTCGTGGTGGCGAGCGCCGCCGGCGACGTCGCCTCGAACAACTGAAGGAACGTTTCTTCCTCTACGTGATGGGCGCGCCGAACGTGCCCATCATTTTTGCTGACGGCCACCACCCGGCGGGCGCAACGTCAGCACGCGCGCGTGCCGCGGCCGTACCGGCTCGACGGCGAGCCGGGGCAGCATCGCGACACCGAGGTCGGCGCCGGTCAGCCGACGGCCGCCGGATGGTCATCGGGGCGAAGCACGCGCCCGACGCGTCCATCGTTCTTGCTGATGGGTTGCCCCGCGGCCGACCGCAACGTCAGCACGCGCGCGTGCCGCGGCCGTACCGGCTCGACGGCGAGCCGGGGCAGCACCGCGACACCGAGGCCGGCGCCCACCGAGCCGACGAGCGCCGGACAGGCGTCGGTGGCGAAGTCGATGCGTCCGACGTGCCCATCATTTTTGCTGACGGGACGCCGCGCGGCCCAGTTGTTCCAGGGTGGCCGCGATGGCCGGTACCTGGGCCAGGTCGGGCAGGGTCAGGGCCACGATCTGGCGGTGCACGGCCGGGCGGAGTGTCAGTACGCGTGCGTGCCGTGGTCGTACGGACTCGACGGCGAGTTGGGGCAGCACCGCGACGCCGAGGCCGGCGCCGACCAGGCCGACGACCGCCGGGTAGTCGTCGGTGGCGAAGTCGATGCGCGGGGTGAAACCGGCGCTCTCGCACACCTCGACCAACTGCCCGCGGCAGCGCGGGCATCCGGCGATCCACGGCTCGCGCGCGAGATCCTCGATGGCGACCGATCCGGCCGCCGCGAGCCGGTGCCGCTCGGGTACGAGCGCGACGAGGCCGTCGCTCAGCAGCGGCCGTACGACGAGGTCGTCCCACTCCGTGGCGCCCGCCGCACCCTCGTAGCGGAAGGCCAGCGCCACGTCGCAGTCGCCCTCGCGCAGCATCTCGACGGAGGCGGGCGGTTCGGCCTCCTCCAGCGAGACGCGGGTGCCGGGGTGCGCGGCGCGCAGGGCGGCGAGCGCGGTGGGGACCAGAGTGGAGCTGCCGCTGGGGAAGGAGACGAGCCGTACGCGCCCCGCGCGCAGCCCCGCGATGGCGGCGACCTCTTCCTCGGCGGCGGTGAGCCCGGCGAGGATGCCGCCCGCGTGCCGGACGAGCGCCTCGCCGGCCTGCGTCAGCCGCATCTCGCGGCCGCTGCGCACCAGCAGCGGGGTGCCCACCGACGACTCCAGGGCCTTCATCTGCTGGCTCACGGCGGGCTGGGTGCAGCCGAGTTCACGCCCCGCCGCCGAGAAGGAGCCGGTGAGGGCGACGGCACGCAGGACACGCAGATGACGGGCTTCGATCACAGGTCAAGGATAAGGGGTCCTTTGATACGGCGCCCGAAAATGCGTCGACGCTTTGGTGCCGCGACGCCTACCGTGCCGCTCATGAAGCTTCTGTCTGTGAACGTCGGCCGCCCCGAACCCGTGCCGTACACGGACCAGCCGCAGGGCCTGACCGGCATAGGCAAGCGGCCGGTCGACGGGCCGGTGCGGATCACGGCGCCGGGCCCCAAGGGTGTCGGGGCGAGCGGGGTCGCCGGCGACGCGGTGTGCGACACGCGCCATCACGGCGGTGACGAACAGGCCGTGTACGCGTACGCGCGCGAGGACCTCGACGACTGGGCGCGCGAGCTGGACCGGCAGCTGCCCAACGGCTTCTTCGGCGAGAACCTCACGACGGACGGCCTTGAGGTGTCCGAGGCGCTGATCGGCGAGCGCTGGCGGATCGGCTCGCGGGTCGTCCTGGAGGTGACGTCGGGGCGGATCCCGTGCCGTACGTTCCAGGGCCACCTGGGCGAGCGGGGCTGGGTGCGGAGATTCACCCGGAAGGGCGTGACAGGAGCCTATCTCCGGGTGATCGAGGCGGGTGAGATCCAGGCCGGCGATCCGGTCGAGATCGTGCACCGGCCGGACCACGGTGTGACGGCCGCGCTGCAGTTCCGCGCGGTCACCACGGAGCGCGAGCTGCTGCCGCGGCTGCTCGCCGCCGGGCCCGCCCTGCACCCGGAGGCCATGGCGGCCGCACGCAAGTACGTGGCCCGACACGGAGGCTGACGTACCGTCAGAATCACGGGGTCGAACGCCGTGCCGGGCGGCGGAGGGCGGCGGTCCGGGTAACTACCCTTGGGCCATGACAACGGCTCTGATTACGGGATCGACCGCGGGCATCGGCGCCGCGTTCGCACGTCGGCTGGCCGGTGACGGGCACAATCTGGTGCTCGTCGCCCGCGACACCAAGAGGCTGCGGGAGCAGGCGACCGAACTGCACGACCGGCACGCCATCGAGGCGGAGGTCCTCACGGCCGACCTCGCCACGGACGAGGGCATCGCCACCGTGGAGAGCCGTCTCGCCGAGCGGAAGAACCCCGTCGACCTGCTGATCAACAACGCCGGCTTCGGCAACAAGGGCCGCTTCCTCGACGTACCGATGGCCGACGAGCTGACCATGCTCAAGGTCCACTGCGAGGCGGTGCTCCGGCTCACCGCGGCGGCTACGGAGGCGATGCGCGAGCGGGGCCGCGGCGGGATCGTCAACGTCGCGTCCACGGCCGCGTTCGTGCCGCGCGGCACCTACGGCGCCTCCAAGGCGTGGGTCGTGCAGTTCACCCAGGGCGCGGCGCGCGATCTGGCGGGCAGCGGCGTGCGGCTGATGGTGCTGTGCCCCGGCTTCGTACGGACGGAGTTCCATCAGCGGGCCGGGATGGGCACGGACAACGTTCCCCGCTGGATGTGGCTGGACGCGGACAAGCTGGTGGCGGCGGCGCTGCACGATCTGGCGCGGGGCAAGTCGCTGTCGATTCCGGACCCGCGTTACAAGGCGCTGATGGGAATCGTGAAGGTGACGCCTCGGGGGCTGCTGGGTGGGATCACGTCCAGGACGGGCCGCAAGTACGGGCCGCAGTAGACGCTCGGGCGGCCGCGGCCGGACACGGGAAAGCCCCCGCTCCCGGGAAGGGAACGGGGGCTTCCGCGGCTTTGCGCTCAGGCGGATGCCTCAGTGGGCGTGGCCGTGACCGGCGCCCGCGGCGGCCGGCTCCTCCTCTTCCTTCTTCTCGACGACCAGGGTCTCGGTCGTGAGCAGGAGGGAGGCGATGGAGGCGGCGTTCTCCAGGGCGGAGCGGGTGACCTTGACCGGGTCGATGACGCCGGCCTTGACCAGGTCGCCGTACTCACCGGTGGCGGCGTTGAAGCCCTGGCCCTTGTCCAGCTCGGCGACCTTGGAGGTGATGACGTAGCCCTCCAGGCCGGCGTTCTCGGCGATCCAGCGCAGCGGCTCGACGGCGGCGCGGCGGACGACCGCGACACCCGTGGCCTCGTCGCCGGTCTTGCCGAGGTTGTCCGCGAGCACCTTCACGGCGTGCACCAGAGCGGAGCCACCACCGGAGACGATGCCCTCCTCGACCGCGGCGCGGGTCGCGGAGATGGCGTCCTCCAGACGGTGCTTCTTCTCCTTCAGCTCCACCTCGGTGGCGGCACCGACCTTGATCACGCACACGCCGCCGGCCAGCTTCGCGAGGCGCTCCTGGAGCTTCTCGCGGTCCCAGTCGGAGTCGGTGTTCTCGATCTCGGCCTTGATCTGGGCGATACGGCCCTGGACGTCGGCGGAGTTGCCCGCGCCGTCCACGATGGTCGTGTCGTCCTTGGTGACCGTGATGCGGCGGGCGGAGCCCAGCACGTCCAGGCCGACCTGGTCGAGCTTGAGGCCGACCTCCTCGGAGATGACCGTGGCGCCGGTGAGGGTCGCCATGTCCTGCAGCATCGCCTTGCGGCGGTCGCCGAAGCCGGGGGCCTTCACCGCGACGGCGTTGAAGGTGCCGCGGATCTTGTTGACGACCAGGGTGGAGAGGGCCTCGCCCTCGACGTCCTCGGCGATGATCAGCAGCGGCTTGGAGGAGCCGGCCTGGATGACCTTCTCCAGCAGCGGCAGCAGGTCGGCGATGGAGCCGATCTTGCCCTGGTTGATGAGGATGTAGGGGTCCTCGAGGACGGCCTCCATGCGCTCCTGGTCCGTGACGAAGTACGGCGACAGGTAGCCCTTGTCGAAGGCCATGCCCTCGGTGAAGTCCAGCTCAAGACCGAAGGTGTTGGACTCCTCGACGGTGATGACACCGTCCTTGCCGACCTTGTCCATCGCCTCGGCGATGAGCTCGCCGACCTGCTGGTCCTGGGCGGACAGCGCGGCCACGGCGGCGATGTCGGACTTCTCGTCGATCGGCCGGGCGCTCGCGAGGAGTTCCTCGGAGACGGCGGCCACGGCCGCGTCGATGCCCTTCTTCAGCAGCGCCGGGGAGGCACCCGCGGCGACGTTGCGCAGGCCCTCGCGCACCAGCGCCTGGGCGAGCACGGTGGCGGTGGTGGTGCCGTCACCCGCGATGTCGTTGGTCTTGGTCGCCACCTCCTTCACCAGCTGGGCGCCGAGGTTCTCGTACGGGTCCTCGACCTCGACCTCACGGGCGATGGTGACGCCGTCGTTGGTGATGGTGGGCGCGCCGAACTTCTTGTCGATCACGACGTTGCGGCCCTTGGGGCCGATCGTCACCTTGACCGTGTCGGCAAGCTTGTTGACGCCGCGCTCGAGGGCGCGACGGGCGTCCTCGTCGAACTTCAGGATCTTCGCCATGACAGCGTGAGCCCTCTCGAAATCTTGGATGAAAGAAAGCTGCGCCCCGGGCGCCCGGTTGATTGATGGTCGCGGGGGCCAGGGGCGCAGCTCAAAGCAATGTGTGCTTCTTTAAGGAAGCGGGTGAACTACTTCTCGACGATCGCGAGCACGTCGCGAGCCGAGAGGACGAGGTACTCCTCACCGTTGTACTTCACCTCGGTGCCGCCGTACTTGCTGTACAGCACGATGTCGCCGGTGTTGACGTCGAGCGGAAGACGCTCGCCGTTCTCGAACCGGCCCGGGCCCACGGCCAGGACGACGCCCTCCTGGGGCTTCTCCTTGGCGGTGTCCGGAATGACCAGGCCAGAGGCCGTGGTCTGCTCGGCGTCCAGCGGCTGGACCACGATGCGGTCCTCGAGCGGCTTGATGGCAACCTTGGAGCTGGCGGTCGTCACGATCCGACCTCCCCCTTCGGAGATCTCACGGGGTTAACTGTCTGAGGTGGCGACCAGGTCGATCCGTCGTCGCGGGTGCCGGACCTGCCCGTCGCGTTGTTGGCACTCTCCAGTGGGGAGTGCCAGACCCGAGACTATGACCGCGATTAGCACTCGGTCAAGCGGACTGCTAATCGCGTCCGTACGGCGGGGCCGGCGGCGGGGCCCGCGGCATGGATCAGACGTAGTCCTCCAGGCGGCCCACCGTCAGCCCCGCCTCCTGCACCCGGCGCAGCAGCCGCGCGGTCCGCTGCGGCAGGCCCGGCCCGGTGCCCTCGTCCGGGTCGACGGCCACGATGTCGCCGGGCCGCAGCCTGGCTCCGCCCTTCCGGTACGTCAGTTCGCCGCTGCCCGTCATCAACGCGCGCCACAGGACGAGCGCCGAGATGCCGCAGTCGGCGGCGGCTCGCAGGGTGGTGCGGTCGTAGGTGCCGTAGGGCGGGCGGAAGAGGCGCGGGCGGGCGCCGGACCTGTTGTGGCGGCCGCAGATCTCGGCGCGCTGGCCCGCGTAGGGCAGGCCGCGCAGGGCGGGGTGGCCGAGGGTGCGGTGGTGAGCGAACACGCTGACCGGCAGGCCGAGTTCGCGGACCATGGCGGCGAACCGCGGATTGCGCCCGGCCCCGTCGTCGTAGGTCAGGAAGACCACCTTGTCGCGGGTGCGGACGCGGGAGACGACCGGGGGCAGGCCCCGGGCGGTGGTGCGCGCCGGTGAGGCGCGGGACGGCTTCGGGGCGGGCGGCAGCGGGGTCGCGAGCCCCCAGCGGCGGTACGGCCGCTCGGCCGCGGCGGGTCCGTGCGGCGCCACCCGCTGGGCCGCCTTCGCGCTCAGCCGCTGGATGGGGTCGACGGACTGGGCGCAGCCGGTGAGCAGGGCGAGTGCCAGCCCGCCGGCCGCGAGCGCCCTCGGCCTCACAGGTAGTCCTCCAGGCGGGCCACCGCGTAGCCCTTGGCCGTGACCTTGTTCAGGAAGCGGCGCATGTCGTCGGCCATCGTGCCCTTCCACTCGTCGCGGCCGCGGAAGTGGGTGAGCACGATGTCGCCGGGGTGCAGGTCCTGGTCGTCCTCGCGGTACTCCCAGTGGTCGACGTAGACCTCCTCGTCCCAGATCGGCGCGTACTTGATGCCGCAGGACTTGGCGGCGACGAGGGTGTCGCGGTTGTAGTTGCCGAACGGCGGGCGCAGGACGGTGGGCGCCCTGCCGAACTGCTTCTTCATGACGGCCTGCATGCCGCAGATCTCGTGCTTCTGCTCCCGGTAGGACAGGCCGGGCAGATAGGGATGGGTGAGGGTGTGGTTGTTGAGGGTGTGCCCCTCGGACTGCATCTTCCGGAAGTACCCGTAGTCGTCCCTGATCTCCTTGTCGGTGAGGAAGGCGGTGTACGGGACCTTCAGGTCGCTCATCATCCGCAGGAACTCCGGGTCCTTCTCGGAGCCGTCGTCGATGGTCAGGAAGACGATCTTGTCCTTGGTGGGGACCGTCGTGAAGACCGGAGGCAGGTTCAGTTCCTCCTGGTCGTCCACCTCGAAGCCCTTGCGGGCCTTGATCACCGGCTTCTTCGCAGGCGGCGGCGGGGCCGTGAGCGGGACCGCCGCCAGCTTCCAGCGCCGGGCCGCGGCGGCCCGGGCGGCGTGGGCCGCGCGCAGCTTGGCCGCGTACGAGTCCAGGGCGCGGGCGGGGGGTGCCTGAAGATGCTGCGGGCCGGCGGCCGGGCGCACCCCCGGGCCGTCGGGCGAGGCGCAGCCCGAGGCGACGGCCGCGACGGCGAGGGCGGCGATCCCGCTGCGGACCCACATCGCACCCTGGGTGCGATTTTTGTCATTTTGTACGACTGCTCGCATGGGGCCGGATCCTGGCAGGCCGGGGCCCCGATCCCGGTCCGACACCGCGGCTCGCGGCGCACCATCCACCGACTGGCCCACAATGACCCGGTGAACGACCTCGCCCCCCTCCTGACCCCCGAAGGCCGCGCCCTCCTCGACGAGGTGCGCGGCACGTCCCCCGCCGACGAGCTGGCCGTCGCCACCCGGCTGCGCCGCGAGCACCCCGCCGAACTGGTGTCGGCGGCGATCGGCCAGGCACGGCTGCGGCAGCGGGCGGCGGCCAAGTTCGGCGCCGAGGACGCGGGGCGGATGTTCTTCACGCCGAACGGGGTGGAGCAGTCGACGCGGGCGAGCGTGGCGACGTATCGCGCGCGGCGGCTGACGGAGCTGGGGGTGACCTCCGTCGCCGACCTGTGCTGCGGGATCGGCGGGGACGCGATCGCGCTGGCGCGGGCGGGCATCCGCGTGCTCGCCGTGGACCGGGACCCGGTGACGGCGGGGGCGGCCCGGGCCAACTCCGAGGCGCTGGGCCTGGGCGGGCTGATCGAGGTGCGGGAGGCGGACGTCACCGAGGTGGACACGGGCGGGTACGACGCCGTGTTCGTGGACCCGGCGCGGCGGGGCGGGCGTGGGCGGATCTTCGACCCCGAGGCGTATTCACCGCCCCTGTCGTGGGCCGTCGAGGCGGCCCGCTCCGCGCCGCACGCGGCGCTGAAGGTGGCGCCCGGGATCCCGCACGAGGCGGTGCCCGGCGAGGCCGAGGCCGAGTGGATCTCGGACGGCGGGGACGTGAAGGAAGCGGTGCTGTGGTTCGGGACGCGGCCGGGCGCCGTACGGGCCACCCTGCTGCCCGGGCCGCGCACCCTGCTCGGACGGGGTCTGCCCGATCCCGGGGCCCGGTCCGTCGGACGGTACCTGTACGAGCCCGACGGCGCCGTCATCCGCGCCCACCTGGTCGCCGAGGTGGCCGAGGAGCTGGACGGCGGCCTGATCGACCCCACCATCGCCTACGTCACCGCGGACGAGCACCGCGTGACCCCGTATGCGACGGCGTACGAGATCACCGACCAACTCCCCTTCAACGTCAAGAAGTTGAAGGCGCTGCTGCGGGAGCGGTCGGTGGGGACGCTCACCGTGAAGAAGCGCGGGTCGGCCGTCGAACCGGAGGAACTGCGCCGGAAGGTGAAGCCGCAGGGGCCCAACTCCGCGACGGTGTTCATGACTCGGGTGGCGGGAGCGCCGACGATGCTGGTCGGTCACCCCGTCTGAGCGGCCGGGCGCAGCAACGGGTTCCGTTCCCGGGGCGTTGCGGGCCGGCAGATCGCCGCGGACGCTGGGGAGCAAGTGGTGGGTGCGCCGGGCGGGTTGGGCGGCGAGACCGTCGACGATCAGAGGCGGGCGCCGGCGGTGCTCGGTCGGTCACCCCGCCTGAGCGGCCGGGCGCAGCAACGGGATCCGTTCCCGGGGCGTTGCGGGCCGGCAGATCGCCGCGGACGCTGGGGAGCAAGTGGTAGGTGCACAAGGCGGGTTGGGCGGCGAGACCGTCGACGATCAGAGGCGGGCGCCGACGGTGCTCGGTCGGTCACCCCGCCTGAGCGGCCCGGCGCAGCAGCGGGTTCCGTTCGCCGGGTCGTTGCGGACCGGCAGATCGCCGCGGACGCTGGGGAGCAAGTGGTAGGTGCGCAAGGCGGGTTGGGCGGCGAGACCGTCGACGATCAGAGGCGGGCGCCGACGGTGCCCGGTCGGTCACCCCGCCTGAGCGGCCCGGCGCGGCAGCGGGTTCCGTTCGCCGGGTCGTTGCGGGCCGGCAGATCGCCGCGGACGCTGGGGAGCAAGTGGTAGGTGCACAAGGCGGGTTGGGCGGCGAGACCGTCGACGATCAGAAGCGGGCGCCGACGATGCTCGGTCGGTCACCCCGCCTGAGCGGCCCGGCGCAGCAACCGGTCCCGTTCGCGGGTCGTCAGGCCGTCTGAGTGGCCCGGCGCAGCAGCAAGTCCCGTTCGCGGTCGTTGCGGGCCAGCCCCGCCGCCCGTACGAACTCCTCGTGCGCCTCCGCCGTGCGGCCGAGGCGGGCGAGCAGGTCGCCGCGGACGCTGGGGAGCAAGTGGTAGGTGCGCAGGGCGGGTTCGGTGGCGAGGGTGTCGACGATGGCGAGGGCCTCGGCCGGTCCCTGGGCCATGGAGACGGCGACCGCGCGGTTGAGTTCGACGACCGGGGAGGGTGCGCGGGCGGCGAGCAAACCGTAGAGCGTGGCGATGGTTGCCCAGTCGGTGTCCTCGTAGGTGTACGCGTGCGCGTGGCAGGCGGCGATGGCGGCCTGGAGGGCGTACGGGCCGGGGGCGCCGGTCGCGGTGGCCTCGGCGTGGTGGAGGGCGGTGATGCCGCGGGCGATGAGCATGCGGTTCCAGCGGCGGCGGTTCTGGTCCTTGAGGAGTACGGGCTCGCCGTCCGGGCCGGTGCGGGCGGCCGTGCGGGACGCCTGGAACTCCAGCAGCGAGGCCAGCGCGTGCACTTCGGGCTCCTTGGGCATCAGCCCGGCGAGCAGCCGGGCCAGCCGGAGCGCGTCCTCGCACAGGGCCGGGCGCAGCCAGTCGTCGCCGGCCGTGGCGGCGTACCCCTCGTTGAAGATGAGGTAGATGACGTCGAGCACGGAGCCGAGGCGGGCCTCGCGTTCGGGGCCGTAGGGCACCTCGAAGGCTACGTTCCTGGCGGCAAGGGTCTTCTTCGCGCGGACGATGCGCTGGGCGACCGTCGGCTCGGGGACCAGGAACGCGCGGGCGATCTCGGCCGTCGTCAGACCGCCGAGCAGCCGCAGGGTGAGGGCGATCCGGGCCTCGGCGGAGAGCACCGGGTGACAGGCGGTGAAGACCAGCCGGAGCAGGTCGTCGTCGATGTCGTCGGGGTCGGCGATCTCCTCCGGCGGGGCCGTGGTCTCCAGGCTGCGGCCGATCTCCGCCAGCTTGCGGGCGTAGTTCTCGCGGCGCCGGATCAGGTCGACGGCGCGGTGCCGTGCGGTGGCCATGAGCCAGGCGCCCGGGTTGTCCGGCACACCGTCGTGCGGCCACTGCTCCAGGGCGGCGACCAGCGCGTCCTGAGCGAGTTCCTCGGCGATGCCCACATCACGGACGAGGCGGGTCAGGCCCGCGATGATCCGGGGCGACTCGATGCGGAAGACCGTCTCGATGGCGTGGCGGGGGTCGGCGCCGGCGGAGGGCTGTGTGCTCACAGCCCCCCATTCGACACCGCTCCCGCCCCGCAGCCAAGGAAAGGCGCTCAGCCCTCCGCGATCTCCCGGACCTCGCACGTCACGGTCCAGAACTCCTCGTGCACCTTCACGAACCGCTTGGTCCACTCCACCGCCTCGTCCATGTCCTTGCACTGGGTGATGCAGTAGCCGCCGATGACCTCCTTGGACTCGGTGAACGGCCCGTCGGTGACGGACAGCTCGCCGCCCTCCCAGCGGACCCGCTTGCCCTGGCTGTGCGGGGTCAGCCCGGCGGTGTCGAGCATCACCCCGGCCTTGGTGATCTCCTCGATCAGCTCGCCCATGCGCTCCATCAGCAGGGGGCTCGGGCCCTCCGGGGGCGCGGTGGTCTCGTCGATGCGGACGATCGACAGGTAGCGCGGCATGGTGACTCCTCGTTCGTCGGGGACCGGTTCCTTTCGGCCTCTCAACGGTGCGTCGAACGGAGCCCGGCCGGATCGACAGGCGCGCCGGATTTCTTCGGAACTTCTTCGGGGCTCTCCGGGCCTTCTTCGGGCCTTCTTCGGGACCTACGCCGGCTCAGCACAGCGACACGCCCGCCGGCTCAGCGCAGCGACTCCCACAGATCCCGAGCCGCCGGTTCCTTCGCCACCACCCGGTTGGGGTCCGAGGGGGCCGGGACCACGGGCATCATCACCGTCCTCATGTCGTCGGAGGACAGACCCTTCAGGCTGCGCCCGAGCTCCACCAGTTCGGCCAGCGAGTCCAGGCCGGTGTCGGTGGTCAGACTGCTGGTCACCGCCTCGGCGACCGAGTAGAGCCGCGCGGGGTCGCTGAACAGGCCGGCCGAGGAGATCTGTTCGAGCAGGGCCTTCACCAGCTTCTGCTGCAGCCCTATCCGGCCCAGGTCGCTGCCGTCGCCTATGCCGTGCCGGGTGCGGGCCAGCGCCAGGGCCTGCGCGCCGCCGAGCCGGTGGGTGCCGGCCTTGATGTGCAGATGGCTGTCGTCGTCGTCGATGTCCTGGTCCAGGGTCACGGTGACCCCGCCGAGCGCGTCCACCAGCCGCGCGAAGCCCGAGAAGTCGATCTCGATGTAGTGGTCCATACGGACGTCGGTGACCGACTCGACCGTCTTGACCGCGCACACCGCTCCGCCCACGGAGTACGCGCTGTTGAACATCGCGCCGTACGCCGGCGCCGTCGAGCCGCCGGACTTCAGCGGGCAGGAGGGGCGCGTGACCAGGGTGTCGCGCGGGATGCTCACGACGGTGGCCTTCGTGCGGCCCGCGTCGATGTGCACCACCATCGCGGTGTCCGAGCGGGCGCCGGAGCTGGAGCCCCCGCCGAGCTCCTTGTTCTCCTTGCCGCTGCGCGAGTCCGAGCCCAGGACCAGGATGTTCAGGGCTCCGGTCGGCAGCGGGGAGGCCGGGGCGGAGGTGGTGGGGGTCGGCGTCGGCTTCGGCGGGCGGTTGTCGCCGAGCGCGCTGTCGATGTCGACGCTCTTGATGTTGTGGTTGAGGTGCCAGTACGCCCAGCCCGCGGTGCCCGCGCCCAGCACCAGCAGGCCCGCCATCGTGAAGCCGGCGGCCTTCAGCAGGGTCGACCGCCGGCCCCTCGGTCTGCCCGCGTCGCCGTTCTCGTCGTGTCCCGTCACGGGCAGGAACGTAAGTCCGAATTATTAGGGGATTGTTAGCGAGGGGGACGTGAGACGGTTTTCTTCGGAAATTCTCACGTTCAGCCCGGAGTTGCGGTCGCGCCGCACATTCGAAAGTTTCGATGAGGTTAACGATTTACTTCGGAGGGGTGCGGGGGCGCCCCGGTGCTGGCCCGCACCACCAGACTCGTGGCCAGCTCCACCCGTGTCGCCACCGGCGGCTGGTCCTCCCGCCCCAGGTCGAGCACCAGTTTGGCGGCCGCCTCGGCCATCTCCATCAGCGGCTGCCGCACGGTCGTCAGCGGCGGGCCGACCCAGCGGGCGACGGGCAGATCGTCGAAGCCGACCACGCTCAGATCCTCCGGGATGCGCAGCCCCAGCTCCCGCGCGGCCTCGTACAGACCGAGCGCCTGCAGGTCGTTGAGGGCGAAGACGGCGGTCGGCCGGTCCGGACGGCGCAGCAGCTCCAGGCCCTGCCGGTAGCCGGCCTCGTGGTGGAAGTCGCCGGTCACCACGAGGGACGGGTCGACCGGCAGGCCCGCGGTCTCCAGGGCGGCCCGGTAGCCGTCGATGCGGGCCCGGCTGCAGATCATGTGGGCCGGACCCGTGATGGCGCCGATGCGGGTGTGGCCGAGGTCGACCAGATGCCGGGTGGCGGCGAGCCCGCCCTGCCAGTTGGTCGCGCCGATGGAGGGGACGTCGACACCGGGGTCGCCGGCCGGGTCCATCACCACGAAGGGGATGGAGCGGCTGGTCAGCAGGGCGCGCTGGGACTCGTCGAGGCCGGACAGGACGAGGATCACGCCGTGCGGGCGGCGGGCGGCGACCTGGTCGGCCCAGGTGCGGCCGGGGGTCAGCCGCCCGGCGCTCTCGCTGAGCACCACGCTCAGGCCGGTGTCCCGGGCCACGTTCTCCACGCCCCGGATGACCTCCATCGCCCAGGCGCTCTCCAGCTCGTGGAAGACCAGGTCGAGCAGGGGCGATCTGCTGGCCTCCGCCCGCCGGCGCCGGTAGCCGTACGCGCGCAGCAGCTCCTCGACCCGGCGGCGGGTGGCCGGGGCCACGTCCGCGCGGCCGTTGAGGACCTTCGAAACAGTCGGCGCGGACACGCCGGCCTCGCGCGCGATCTCGGCGAGCGTCGCGGCCTGCGCCGAGCGGCCTGTCGCCGGGGTTGTCGGCCGCGTTTCAACGGGCTCCGGAGGTGTCATGGCGGCGATCGTATCCCTGCGCGACCTCTTGACGAACCCCTCGGCCCGCCCTAGGTTCCCGGAACATTCGAGGTTATTATCGAAACATTCGGGATAGGCCTTGCCCCGACTCGACAAGAGCAGGAGTTTCATGACCATCGCGCCCTGGCGTGACCTCGCCCTGCCCGCCGCCACCCGCGTCGACGACCTCCTCTCCCGGATGACCCTGGAGGAGAAGACCGCCCAGCTCTACGGCGTCTGGGTGGGCGCCGCCACGGACGGCGACGGAGTCGCGCCCCTGCAGTCCGAGATGGCCGCCGACCATGACTGGGACGAACTGATCACGCGCGGCCTCGGCCAGCTCACCCGTTCCTACGGCACCGCGCCCGTCGACCCGGCGCTGGGCGCGCAGGGGCTGGCCCGCGCCCAGCGCCTCATCGTCGCCGCGGGCCGCTTCGGCATCCCGGCCGTGGCCCACGAGGAGTGCCTGGCCGGCTTCACCGCCTGGGGTGCCACGGCGTATCCGGTGCCGCTGGCCTGGGGCGCCAGCTTCGACCCCGGCCTCGTCGAGGACATGGCCCGCCGCATTGGGGACGATCTGCGCTCGGCGGGCGTCCACCAGGGGCTCGCCCCCGTCCTGGACGTCGTACGCGATCCGCGCTGGGGCCGGGTCGAGGAGACCATCGGCGAGGACCCGTATCTGGTCGGCACCATCGGCGCGGCCTATGTGCGGGGCCTGGAGTCCGCCGGGATCGTGGCCACCCTCAAGCACTTCGCCGGGTACGCCTCCTCGGCGGGGGCCCGCAATCTCGCCCCCGTGCGGGCGGGGGTGCGCGAGTTCGCGGACATCACCCTGCCGCCCTTCGAGCTGGCGCTGCGCGAGGGCGGCGCCCGCTCGGTGATGGCCGCCTACAACGACACCGACGGCATCCCCGCCTCCGCGGACCCCGCGCTGCTCACCGAACTGCTGCGCGAGCAGTGGGGGTTCACCGGCACGGTCGTCTCCGACTACTACGGCGTCGCCTTCCTCCAGGCGTTGCACCGGGTGGCCGGCTCCCCCGCCGAGGCCGCGCACGCGGCGCTGGCGGCCGGCATCGACGTGGAGCTGCCGACCCTGAACTGCTACGGCGAACCGCTGCTCGAAGCGGTGCGGGCGGGCACCGTGCCCGAGTCGCTGATCGACCGAGCGGCCCGCCGGGTGCTGCTGCAGAAGTGCGAACTGGGGCTGCTGGACGAGGACTGGGACCCGGAACCGGCCGAACGGATCGACCTGGACTCGGCCGCCAACCGCGCGCTCGCCCGGCGGCTGGCCGAGGAGTCGGTGGTGCTCCTGGACAACCCGGACGGCGTGCTGCCGCTCGCCCCCGACACCCGTGTCGCGGTGGTCGGTCCGCGGGCTGCGGACGCGCTGGCGATGCTCGGCTGCTACTCCTTCCCCTCCCATGTCCTGCCCCGGCACCCAGAGGTGCCGATGGGCATCGACATCCCGACCGTGCTGGAGGCCCTGCGCACCGAACTCCCGGACGCCAAGGTGACGTTCACCGAGGGCTGCGGGGTGTCCGACCCCGATCCGGCGGGCTTCGAGGAGGCGGTGGCCCGCACCGCCGAGGCGGATGTGTGCGTGGCCGTACTGGGCGATCGGGCGGGCCTGTTCGGGCGGGGCACCTCCGGCGAGGGCTGCGACGTGACGGACCTCAGGCTCCCGGGCGTGCAGGGCGATCTGCTGGACGCCCTGGTCGCCACCGGTGTCCCCGTCGTCCTGGTGCTGCTCACCGGGCGCCCCTACGCCCTGGGCCGCTGGCACGGCCGGCTGGCCGCGGTCGTGCAGGCGTTCTTCCCCGGCGAGGAGGGCGGTCCCGCGGTGGCGGGGGTGCTGTCGGGCCGGGTGAACCCCTCGGGCCGGCTGCCGGTGAGCGTGCCGCGGCTGCCGGGGGGCCAGCCGTGGACGTATCTCCAGCCGCCGCTGGGTCTCGCGGGCGACGTCAGCAATCTCGACCCGACACCGCTGTACGCCTTCGGGCACGGGCGCTCGTACACGACGTTCGCGTGGGAGGCGCGGCCGGTCGAGACCGAGATCGGCACCGACGGCTCCTGCGACCTGTCCGTCACGGTCCGCAACACCGGTGACCGTGCGGGCGCCGAGGTCGTCCAGCTCTATCTGCACGACCCGGTGGCCTCGGTGACCCGCCCGGACGTCCGCCTGATCGGCTACCGGCGGCTGGAGCTGGAGCCGGGCGAGGCGGCCCGGGTCACCTTCCGCTTCCACGCCGACCTGTCCGCCTTCACCGACCGCACCGGTACGAGGGTGGTCGAACCGGGCGCTCTGGAACTACGGTTGGCGGCATCCAGCGCGGACGTACGGCACACGGCACGCCTGCGGCTGACCGGTCCGGTCAGGGTGCTCGGCGCCGACCGTCGGCTGCGGTGCGAGACGGAGGTGTCGGGGGCCGGGTGACCCCGGCCCCAAGGATCGGGGGAACGATGATCCGGCACACGCATCACGAGTTGTGGGCGGCGGCGCTGATACTCACCGGCGTCGCCGGCGGCTGGGCGGCGGCGGTCGGCGCCGGCCAGAGCCCCCCGGTGCCGAGCGGAGACCTCGGAGTGCTGGTCGCCTCGGCGCTCGGCTTCCTCGTGCTGTCGACGCTGCTACGGGCGTCCGGGCTCAAGTGGGTCGGTCTGCTACGGCAGTTCGAGGCGGCGGCGCTGCTGCCGGACGACGACCGGGGTCGTCGCCGCTCCGCCTTCACTCCCCGCATGCTCGGTCTGGTGCTGCTGCCCGCTCTGTGCGTGTTCGTCATCAGGGACACCGCCATCGTCGTGGTGTCCCTGGCGGTGGGCCTCGACTGGCTCGGCAAGGCGGTGGCGGGCGCCGGCTGGGAGCGGATGAACGGCCGGCACCTGTGGCTGGCCGCCGACCCCGAGGACCCGTCGGCGCTGCGCTGCACAGCCGTCAGTCCGTCCCCAGCGACTCGAACCGCCAGCGGTGCACTGCCCGAGTGACCAACTCGCCGTCCGGCTCGGGAAGTTCGGGCAGCTCGGCGTCGTAGGGCGCGTCCCACCAGGTGATGACGAGGACGCGGTCCTGCGGGGCGCGGAGGAACTCCCGGCGCAGCGGCTCGGCGGCGAGCCGCTGCGCCCGCGCCCAGGCCAGCAGCTCCTCGCCGCGGCCCGCGGCCGCCCGCGCCTCCCACATCAGGGCGACGCTCACGAGTAGAGGTTCTCCTTGCTGACCTCGTGCACATGGTCGTGGCCGTGCCCGGGCACATGGGTGTCCGTCACCGGGAGCGAGGAGTCCGCCGACAGGTCCCAGCTCGACGCCGCCCGGTTGCGCGCGACCATCTCCGCGCCGAGCGCCGCCACCATCGCGCCGTTGTCGGTGCACAACTTCGGCCGCGGTACGCGCAGTTGGATACCGGCCGCCTCGCACCGCTGCTGCGCCAGCGCCCGCAGCCGCGAGTTGGCGGCCACTCCGCCGCCGATCATCAGATGCCCGACGCCCTCGTCCTTGCAGGCCCGTACGGCCTTGCGGGTCAGCACGTCCACGACCGCCTCCTGGAAGGACGCCGCGACATCACGCACCGGCACCTCCTCCCCCGCCGCCCGCTTGGCCTCGATCCAGCGGGCCACGGCCGTCTTCAGACCGGAGAAGGAGAAGTCGTACGGCGCGTCCCGCGGCCCGGTCAGACCGCGCGGGAACGCGATCGCCCGCGGGTCGCCCTCGCGCGCGTACCGGTCGATGACCGGGCCGCCGGGGAAGCCGAGGTCCAGCACGCGCGCGATCTTGTCGAAGGCCTCGCCGGCCGCGTCGTCGATGGTCGCGCCCAGCGGCCGTACGTCCGAGGTGATGTCGGTCGACATCAGCAGGGAGCTGTGCCCGCCGGACACCAGTAGCGCCATCGTCGGCTCCGGCAGCGCGCCGTGCTCCAGCTGGTCCACGCAGATGTGGGAGGCCAGGTGGTTGACGCCGTACAGCGGCTTGCCGAGCGCGTAGGCGTACGCCTTCGCCGCCGAGACGCCGACCAGCAGGGCGCCGGCGAGGCCGGGACCGGCGGTGACCGCGATGCCGTCCAGATCGCGCGCGCTCACCCCCGCCTCCTTCAGCGCGCGGTCGATCGTCGGCACCATCGCCTCCAGATGGGCGCGCGAGGCGACCTCCGGGACGACGCCGCCGAAGCGGGCGTGCTCGTCGACGCTGGACGCGATGGCGTCGGCGAGCAGGGTGGTGCCGCGCACGATGCCGACGCCGGTCTCGTCGCAGGAGGTCTCGATGCCGAGGACGAGCGGTTCGTCAGCCATTGATCTCGGTTCCTTGTACGGAGTTGGCAGGGTCGGTCAGTCGCATGACCAGGGCGTCCACGTTGCCGGGCTGGTAGTAGCCGCGCCGGAACCCGATCGCCTCGAAGCCGAAGCGCTCGTAGAGCTTCTGGGCGCGGATGTTGTCGATCCGGCACTCCAGCATCACTTCGGCGCACTCGAAGTCGGTCGCGGCCTTCAGCAGCTCGGTCAGCAGCGTCGCTCCGAGGCCCGTGCCCCAGTGGTCGCGGGCGACGGCGATGGTCTGGATGTCGGCGAGGTCCCCCGAGGCGGCGAGGCCGGCGTAACCGACCATGCGGCCGCCGGCGTTCTCGGTGCTTCCGGCGTTCTCGGCGTTCTCGGCGTTCTCGGCGACGACGTAGCGACGCGTCGCCCCGGGTCCGCGCGCATGGGCCAGCTCGGACCAGAACATCCCCCGGGACCAGGCGTCCTCGGGGAAGAGGTCCTTCTCCAGTTCGAGCACGGGATCGATGTCCCACCAGCGCATCTCGCGCAGTCGAGCGGTCACGGGTGCGGTCACTTGGGGGTGACCACCTTGTAGTTCTTGGGGACCTGGGCGTCCGGTCGGCGCAGGTACAGCGGCCGGGGCGCGGGCAGTTCCTCGCCCGCGGCCAGCCGCTCGGCGGCCAGGCCCGCGAGCGCGGCGGCCGAGACGTGCTCGGGCTCGCGCGCCTCGGGGAAGGTGTCCGGGTACAGCAGCGCGCCCGCGCCGACGGCCGGCAGCCCGGCCACCTGGTCCGCGATGTCGGCGGGCCGGTCGACGGCGGGGTCCGTCAGACGCGTGCGCGAGTCGGCGTAGCGCGCCCAGTAGACCTCCTTGCGCCGGGCATCGGTCGCGACGACGAACGGGCCTTCGGCGATGTCGGACGCGTACGCCAGGCCGTCGAGCGTGCACACGCCGTGCACGGGGACACCGAGCGCGAGGCCGAAGGTGTCCGCGGTCATCAGCCCGACGCGCAGCCCGGTGTAGGGGCCGGGCCCGATGCCCACGACGACGGCGGTGACGGCGTCGAGCCCGATCCCGGCCTCGGCGAGCACCCGGTCGACGGCCGGCAGCAGCAGCTCTCCGTGCCGGCGTGCGTCCACCTGTGAGGCGGAGGCGATGACGTCCGAGCCGTCGTGCAGGGCGACGGTGACGGCTGGGGTTGCGGTATCCAGAGCGAGCAAGAGCACGCAAACAGCCTACGGCTCCTGCGCCTGCGGTATCGCCGCCCCGGTCGGGCGGGTGAAGGCTGCTACGGTCGCCGCAAATAGGACGTACGACGTGATGGGTCAGGTGGGCGACGGTGCCAAGCAGCAGCTCCGGATTCGTGTTCGGGCTCACCGCGGCCGCCCTCGCGGCGGTCGGCTTCCTCGGTTACCAGGCCCACGGGACCGTCCCGGCGGATCTCGCCGGGGCGCACACGAGCGCCTCCCCGGCCGCCGTCGCCTCCAAAACGCCCGGCGGCAAAGTGGACCCCAACGTCCCGCCCGCCGGTTCCGGGGTCGGGGAACGCGTCGTGTACTCGGTGGGCAGCGACCGCGTCTGGCTGGTGGGCACGCGCAACGAGGTCACGCGCAGCTTCCGGGCCACACCCGGCACCGTCGACCCGGCCCCCGGCGTCTACCGGGTCACGTCCCGCTCCAACTCCGTGATCGGCACCGACGGCGTACCCATCGAGCATGTGGTGCGCTTCGCCAGCGTCGACGGCGTGGCCATCGGCTTCAGTGCGGAGGTCGGCCACTCGGCCGGTGAGACCGACCCGGGCGTGCGCACGGGCGGCATCCGCGAGTCCCGCGAGGACGGCAACGCGATGTGGGAGTTCGCGACGATCGGCGCGCAGGTCGCCGTCATCCCGTAGGGCCTGTCTCAGGCGGCTTCTTGGTGCCGCTCGGCCGACGTGCCGCACAGGCCGGGGTCGGGCAGGCGTGGCGGGGTGGAGATCGCGTGCGCCGCGGCGCACGACGCCAGCAGTTCGCGCATGGACACACCGGCTGCGACGGCGTAGGGCTGGTGCTGCTGCTCGTTGCTCTCGGTGGCCGGCATGGACGCCTCCTGGGGACCGGGGGCGGGCGTAGTTAGGTAGACCTAACTACGAGCTGGGTACCATGTGACCACGCACGACACGTCGAACGCAACAGCTTGCCGACGTCTTGTCGGAACGTTCACGGGCTCGCCCGTCCGCACGGGTCTCCCCGGACCCGCACCGGTCCTCAGGCGGTGAGCACGCTCAGGTCCACCGCCGCCCAGCGCTCCCCGAGACCGGTCACCGTCACCTGGCGCACCTCGTCGGTGGTGTCCCCCACGGCCCGGTGGATGACGACGTTCAGCCGGTCCTCGGTCAGCTCCTCGACCTTCCCCTCGCCCCACTCCACGACGATCACCGAGTCGGACAGCGAGACGTCGAGGTCGAGGTCCTCCATCTCGTCGAGCCCGCCGGACAGGCGGTACGCGTCGACGTGCACGAGCGGCGGGCCGTCACCCAGCGACGGATGCACCCGGGCGATCACGAAGGTCGGCGAGGTCACCGCGCCCCGGACGCCGAGCCCCTCGCCGAGCCCGCGCGTGAGCGTCGTCTTGCCCGCGCCGAGCTCGCCGTTGAGCATCACGAGATCGCCGGCGCCCAGCAGTTTGGCGAGGCGGCGGCCGAGGTCCCGCATCTGCTCGGGGGAGGTGACGGTCAGCTCGGTCTCAACCGGGTTGTGCGCTGCTGCTGGTGCTTCCATAGCCACCCACGGTAGCCCCTGCGGGCACGGCACCCGCACGGGTGAGCAGGTCCGCCAGCCGGTCGGTGACCACTTCCGGGTGTTCCAGCATGACCAGGTGCCCGGCGTCCGGCACCAGCACCAGCTCCGCGTCCGGCAGCAGGTCGGCGATGGCCTCGCTGTGCTCACTGGGCGTGACGAGATCGCCGATCCCGGCCAGCACGAGGACGGGCAGCTGCGCGAAGTGCTCCAGGGCCCCGGTCTTGTCGTGGTCGGTGAACGCCGGGTAGAACTCGGCGACCACGTCGATCGGCGTGCCCTCGATCATCCGCTCCGCGAACCGCGCCACCGCCGGGTCGACGTCCCGGGAGGCGAACGAGTACCGCTTGATCACCCCGGCGAACAGGTCGGCGGTGGCCCGGCGCCCCTTCTCCACCAGCGCCGCCTGCTGTCCCAGCGCCTTCAGCACTCCGGGCAGGACGCGGCGCACCGCGTTGACGCCGGCGACGGGCAGCCCGAAGTTGACCTCGCCGAGCCGCCCGGACGACGTACCGACGAGGGCGACCGCGACGACCCGGTCCCGGACCAGCTCCGGATACTGGTCGGCCAGCGCCATCACCGTCATCCCGCCCATGGAGTGCCCGACGAGCACGATCGGGCCCGTCGGCACCGCGGCGTCGATGACGGCCTTCAGGTCCCGCCCCAGCTGGTCGATGCTGACCGGCACGCCGTCCCGCACCTGCTGCACGCCCCGCCCGGAACGCCCGTGGCTGCGCTGGTCCCAGTGCACGGTCCGTACGACGCCCCGCAGGGCCGCGCGCTGGAAGTGCCAGGAGTCCTGGCTGAGGCAGTAGCCGTGGCTGAAGACGACGGTGACGGGAGCGGGCGCCTTGCGCCCGAACAGCCGCCGGCGGCGCGGTCCGAGCGCGGGCACGGCCTCGGGGTCGACGTCGTCGACCTCGTAGTACAGCTCCGTGCCGTCCTCGGCCGTGGCCGTGCCGGGCACGCCACGCAGCGATCCGTACGGTCCCGCCGAGTCGAGGGCCAGCCGGGCCTTCTTGCGCATGCCGCGGCCGACGGTCAGCCGCTCGATGGCCACGCCGGCCGCCGCGCCCGCGGCCACCACGCCTATCGCGGCACCGGCGAGGCCGGTGGCCCTGCGCCAGTTGCCCGCCGCCCCCGTGGCGGAGGCGACGGCTGCGACGGCCTCCGCACTGCTCTCGCTCACGTACCGCTCCTCTTCGCCGATCTGCCGCTCTCACCGGGGGTGTTGCTCGACTTGCAGATGCTGCACTTCTGCCGGACCGGCGCGTCGCTGCCGGACCGGCGCGCCCTCAGGCCGGTTACCCGCTTTGTTCCTCGTTCACGTAGACGCGGGGAACGCGTGTTCCGATGCGTGTGACGATCTCGTAGGCGATGGTGCCCGCCGCCTGCGCCCAGTCCTCGGCGGTGGGCTCGCCGCGGTCGCCGGGCCCGAAGAGCACCGCCTCCGTACCGGCCGCGGGCTCGTCCCCGCCGAGGTCGACGACGAACTGGTCCATCGCGACCCGTCCCGCGACGGTCCGCCACTTCCCGCCGACCAGCACCGGGCCGGTGCCGGAGGCGTGCCGCGGGATGCCGTCGGCGTACCCGACGGGCACGAGTCCGAGGGTCGTCTCGCCGGGGGTGACGTAGTGATGCCCGTAACTGACGCCGTGACCCCCCGGGACGTGCTTCACCAGCGCGACGGCCGCGGACAGGGTCATCGCCGGGCGCAGCCCGAAGTCGGCCGGGGCGCCGATCTCGGGGCTCGGCGAGATCCCGTAGAGCGCGATCCCGGTCCGTACGAGGTCGAAGTGGGCCTCGGGAAGGGTGAGCGTGGCGGGCGAGTTGGCGATGTGCCGCACCTCCGGCCGCACGCCCCGGCCCTCGGCGTACGCGAGCATCTCCCGGAAGCGGGTGAGCTGGAGGGCGATGGAGGGGTGGCCCGGTTCGTCGGCGCAGGCGAAGTGCGACCACAGGCCGGTGATCCGGATGAGGCCGTCGGCCTCGGCGCGCAGCGCCGCCCCGACCAGCTCGGCCCAGTCCTCGCCCGGCTGGCAGCCGTTGCGCCCGAGGCCCGTGTCGGCCTTGAGCTGCACGCGCGCGTGCCGCCCTGCGCGGCGGGCCGCGTCCGTGACCTCGTCCAGGGCCCACATCCCGCTCACCGACACGTCGATGTCGGCCTCGATGGCCTCCTGCCAGGGCCCGCCCGGCGTCCACAGCCAGCACATGACGCGCCCGGGCAGCCCGGCGGCCCGCAGCGCGAGGGCCTCCTCGGGCGTGGCGGTCCCCAGCCAGGCGGCCCCCGCCTGCACGGCCGCGCGGGCGCAGGGCACGGCCCCGTGGCCGTACGCGTCGGACTTGACCACGGCCATGAGGGCAGCGTCCGGCGCCAGGGCGCGCAGGGCCCGCACATTGGCGCGCAGGGCGCCCAGGTCGATCTCGGCGCGGGCGCGCAGGGGCGCGGTCGGGGCAGTCGCTGTCTCAGTCATGGCGCACCCAGTGTCTCAGAGGGGTCCGACACCCCTGAGGCACCAGCCCCGAGGGGCGTGTGTCCCGTCAGCCCCTCGTGTCCCGTACGTCCCGCCACGCCGCCGGGATCGCCGCCGCCACGTCGTGCGCCCCCGCCGGTGCGCCGTCGGCCGCGTAACGCCCCGCCAGCCCGTGCAGATAGGCGGCCGCGCTGCCCGCGTCCAGCGCGGACAGACCGGACGCCAGCAACGACCCGGCCAGGCCCGACAGCACGTCCCCGCTGCCGGCCGTGGCCAGCCAGGGCGTGCCGGTGGCGTTGACCCGTACGGCACCGCCGCGCGCGTCGGCGATCAGCGTGGTGGACCCCTTCAGAAGCACCGTCGCCCCGTACCGGGAGGCGAGTTCGCGCACCCAGGTCAGCCGCGCCCCCTCGACCGTCTCCCGCGCGACGCCCAGCAGCGCGGCGGCCTCCCCGGCATGAGGGGTCATCAGCGTCGGCGCGGTACGCGCGCGTACCGCCTCGCGGTCGGCGAGGCGCAGCCCGTCCGCGTCGACCAGAACGGGTACGTCGCAGGCGAGCACCTCGGCCACGGTGGACGCGTCGTCCCCGGCGCCGGGCCCCACGACCCAGGCCTGCACCCGCCCGGCGTGTTTCGGCCCCCGGTCCGACACCAGCGTCTCGGGGAACCGGGAGATCACCGCGTCCCCGGCGGGCCCCACGTACCGCACGGCTCCCGCCCCGCCCCGCAGCGCCCCGGACACGCAGAGCACCGCGGCACCCGGATAGCGGGCGGACCCGGCGGCGATCCCCACGACCCCCCGCCGGTACTTGTCGCTCTCGGCGCCCGGCACCGGCAGCAGCCGGGCCACGTCCGCGTGCTGCAGCGCCTCCAGCGCGGCCTCGTCGGGCAGTTCACCGCCGAGCCCGATGTCGACGAGCCGCACGGACCCTGCGTACTCGCGCGCGGGATCGATCAGCAGCCCCGGCTTGTGCGTCCCGAAGGTGACGGTCAGGTCGGCCCGTACGGCGTCCCCGTGCACCTCCCCGGTGTCGGCGTCGACCCCGCTGGGCAGGTCGACGGCGACGACGGCGGCGCGGGACTCGGCGGCACAGGCCGCCAACTGCGCGGCGTCGGGCCGCAGTCCGCCCTTGCCGCCAATGCCCACGATGCCGTCGACGACGAGGTCGGCCCGCAGGATCGCCTCCTCGACGGCGCCGACACCGGCCGCGGCGGCGGCGCCCACCGTGTCGGCACCCGCGCCGACGACGCGCCCGCCG
>NZ_JAFJSY010000060.1 GCF_019857225.1 Streptomyces plumbidurans | reverse complement strand
GCCGCGCGGTTGCCGGGCCGGGCCGTGGCGACGGGCAACGCCGTGGCGGGCGGTCTGCTCCTGGTCGCGGCGGCCGGTGGCGTGCTGCGGGCGTCGCTGCCCGGGGAGTGGACCGTGCCGACCTATCTGGCCTGCGGTGTCGCCCTGTCGACGGTGGTGCGGATGCGGCTCCCCGAGCCCGTGCGGCGCGGCGTCGTCCTGGCGGCCGGCGCCGTGCAGACGGCCGCCGTCGCCTGTGCGCTGCCGCTGGTCCTGGTCTCGCTGCTGGGTCCGCTCGGCTGGGCTGTCCAGCCGTGGTCCGGCGCACCGTCCGACACGCGTGCGGCGGTGAGCGTCCACGTGCCGTGGGCACCGCACTCCTGGCAGCTGCTCCTGGCTCCGGTGACCGTCGCGGCCGTACTCGCACTCCTGGCGCGAGCCGAGACCCGACGGCCGGGTGCCGCTACCGGCGCGGCATACCTGACCTGGGCCACCCTCATGGCCTTGCCCGCCGCCTTTCAACTCCCCTATGCAGCAGGCTTGTTGCTGCAGGGAGCGGCCGTCGCCACGGCCCTCGCGGCGGCGTCCGTGCGCTTCCTGCCCACGACGACCACCGCGCTCGCCCTGGGCGGCTCGGTCCCGCTCACCTTCCTCTCGCTGCCGTCCCAGACGGCCACGCTCGCGGTGCTGTCCGCTCAGACGGCGGCGCTCGCGGCCGCCTCGCTACGGCCGCACCTCGCGCCGGTCACCGCACCTGCCGCGCTGGTGTACGGCGCCGCGCTCGCGTGCGCGACGGGTGCGGCCGCGGGCTGGCAGGTGCAGCACACGGCGCTGCTGGTGCTCCTGGTTCCGGCGACCGCGGCCCTGCTCGCCGCTCGCCCGGCGGCGGCCCACGCGCGCGTGCCGGTCGAGATCACGGGAGCCGCCGCCGGACTGCTCGCCGTCGGCCTCGCGCTCACCGATGCGCCGATGCTCGCCCTGGTGCTGGCCCTGTGCACGGTGGTCGCGGCGGGCACGGCCGTACGCCCCGACCGGCGGTCCGTCGGATACGCGGCCGCCGCCCTGTTCCTGCTGGCCAGTTGGGTGCGGCTGGCGGCCTGGGACGTCGGTGTCGTAGAGGCGTACACGCTCCCGGCCACGGTCCCGGCGCTGTGCGTCGGCGCCTGGCGCAGGCACCGCGACCCCGAGGCCTCGTCCTGGACGGCGTACGGTCCGGGCCTTGCCGCCACCCTGCTGCCGAGCCTCGCCGCCGCCTGGAACGACGCGCACTGGACGCGCCCGCTGCTGCTGGGCGCGGCGGCCCTGCTGCTCACCCTGCTGGGCGCCCGCCACCGCCTGCGGGCACCCCTCGTGCTCGGTGGCTCGGTGCTCGTCCTCGACGCGCTGCGCGAACTCGCCCCGCCCCTGGTCCGGATGGCCGACGCGCTCCCCGGCTGGGTGCCGCCCGCCTTCGCCGGATGCCTGCTGCTGGTGCTCGGTGCGACGTACGAGCAGCGGATCCGGGATGTCAGGCGGGTGCGGGAGGCCCTGGGGAGGATGAGCTAGCGGAATGTTTCTCTTGTCGTACTTCCAAAGGGAATTGACGGCCTTTTGGAAAATGCCCGGCGCATTTACGCCGGAAGCCCGCGTCCGGAACTCCTCCCATAAAAAACGTAGTCCTGGAAGTCCGCCGATGACGGGGTGCGCACACGACGACGGCCCGCCTGCTCTCGCAGACGGGCCGTCGGTCCGGGTGGGCGATACTGGGTTCGAACCAGTGACCTCTTCGGTGTGAACGAAGCGCTCTCCCACTGAGCTAATCGCCCGGGCGCAGGAAGAAGATTACCCCATGTCAGGGGGTGCCTGTGACCAACGCGGACCAGCGCGGACCCACGCCGAACGGCTGCGGAACCCGCCCGATACCGATCACTGGTCCTTGATGTTCCACGGCATCACGACACCGAACTTCCAGAGGTAGACGCCGACCAAGGCGCCCACGATCACGAGGCCGATCACCGTGAGTGTGATGTTGCGGCGGCGCACCTTGGGGTCGAGGGCCTTCCGGGTCGCCTCGGTGACCTTGCGCTTCGTCCAGCGCAGCACCAGCTGGGCCCAGACGAACTCGGTGGCCCAGATGGCCATGCCGCCGAAGATCACGACCCAGCCGGGCCCGGGCAGCGGCAGCATGACGATGCCGGCGGCCACGACCGCGAGCCCGACGACGAAGACGCCGACCTGCCAGCTCAGATGCAGTGCGCGACTGCTCTTGATGAACGCGGGCGCCCTGGAGCCGAGCCCCTGCTCGCCGTGCGCATCGTGCTCGTTCGCCTTGTCCGCCCCACCCGTGTCCGCCGCGTCCGGCGTCGACTTGTCCGGTGCCACGGCGATCTCGCCCGCCCCGCTCTCGGTTCCGCTACTCCCCGTATTCATACGGCCAAACTTTACCTTGCTTTGCGCAACGGGAACCAGTCACCGGAATGGCCGTACCGCACGAAGATGCTCTCGGCCGGAAGAGTTACGTAAAGACACGCAAAACACTCAGAGGGGTTTACAACGGCACCGTAGGTGGCATGTCGATTTCGCCGACGTGCGAATCCCCGAGCGCACACTGAGCGAAAGGCCCTGGCGCTTATGAACACCACGGTCAGCTGCGAGCTGCACCTGCGCCTCGTTGTGTCGAGCGAGTCCTCCCTGCCTGTCCCCGCAGGCCTGCGGTACGACACGGCCGACCCCTACGCCGTGCACGCCACCTTCCACACCGGAGCCGAGGAGACCGTCGAGTGGGTGTTCGCCCGCGACCTCCTCGCGGAAGGCCTCCACCGGCCGACCGGCACCGGCGACGTCCGCGTCTGGCCGTCACGCAGTCACGGTCAGGGGGTCGTCTGCATCGCCCTGAGCTCTCCTGAGGGCGAGGCACTGCTCGAAGCCCCGGCGCGGGCGCTGGAGTCCTTCCTGAAGCGAACAGACGCCGCCGTGCCTCCCGGCACGGAACACCGGCACTTCGATCTGGATCAGGAGCTGTCGCACATCCTGGCGGAGAGCTAGGGCGAGGCACCTCGAAGCCGCCCGGCGCCGTCGACTCGGGGTGACGGCTCGGGCCAGAACAACTGCATACGGTACGCATCAGCGCCGCCACCGCGGCTTCGTCGCGGGGCGGCGCCGGTGTGTGCGACACGAGGCCGGGTGATCGCCCCGGCGGGGTCCGCTGCTGCCGCCGGGGCGGCACGACCGCCCGCAGCCGGGCGCCGAGCCACTACCATCGGCCAGCATGAGGCGGGCGCCCGCCCGACCCGAGGCCAGGGAGCTGAACGTGCTCATCACCCACGACACCCGGTGCGCGCTCGACACGGTGGTGGATCTGGTGAACACCGCGCCGGAGGACAACGCGGCACCGGACGGACTGCCGGACCTCGCGGCTCTCGAGGAGTTCGTACGCAACCACGAGATCAGCGACGTCGGGACGCTCTCGGAGTTCGACCTGTCGGCCGTGCGGAAGATCCGCGGGCGGTTCGCCTCGGTCTTCGCTGCGCCGGACGCCCGTAGCGCGGCCGGGCAGATCAACGACCTGGTCGCCGCCGCGGGCACCACCCCGCGCCTCACGGACCACGACGGCTACGACTGGCATGTGCACTACTTCGCGCCCGGTGCCTCCGTCACCGACCACCTCGCGGCCGACTGCGGGATGGCGCTGGCGTTCTTCGTGGTGGCCGGTGAGCAGGAGCGGCTGCGCCGCTGCGAGGCTCCCGACTGCCGGCGTGCCTTCGTCGATCTCTCCCGCAACCGCTCGCGGCGCTACTGCGACAGCCGCACCTGCGGAAACCGTCTGCATGTGGCGGCGTACCGGGCACGGCGCAAGGAGGCGGCGGGCTGACGTCACGCCCGGCCGACGCACTGGGATGTCGACGTGGTCCCCGGCGGGTGACGCCGAGGACCACGGGTACGGCTCACAGCAACAGCAGGTCGTGCAGCGCAGCCATGAGGAGCAGACACCCGATCACCGCTAGGAAGATCATCAGCGGTGGCTGGGAAAGGGCGAAAAGGCATCCACGCGGCTCATCCTTCGGCGGCGCGGCATCGCTCTGTGTCGTGTCCAGCATCTCGCGGCGATGATGACGCAGACTGCACGTCCCGCGCGATCAACACGCACGGATTGAGCGCCAGTTCTCCGGATTACGCGCAGACCGGTACTGGTCGTGATCACTTCGCGGCGCAGCGTTGATCCACTGTGTCGTTTCAGTCGTCCGGGACCTCACCCGACGGCGGTCATATGCCGTGCTTCTTCAGGATCGCCTCGATGTCGCTGAAGTCCTCCGACGAGTCGGAGCGGGGCGCGCTCGCGGGTTTGCTCGCCGCGCGGCTCCCCTGGCCGAGGGAGGGGGCCGAGGCGGCCGGGGCAACCGCTTCGCGCCGCTCGGCGGCCCTGGCCTGCCTGCGCTCCTTGCGGGTGCCGCCGCTGCGGCGCTCCACCGCGCGTGTGGTGGAGAACAGCAGCCAGGCGACGCCGAGCACGCCGAAGCCCGCCCAGGCCGTCGGACTGAAGGCGGTGTCCGCCAGCCACTGGACCGTGCCGGTCATCACCAGGCCCAGGGGCACGAGCGAATAGGCGGCCAGTCGGGCGGCGGAGAGGAAACGCTTGCGGTACGCCGTGACCGCAGCGATGCCCAGGCCCGCCGCGGCGACGGCGGAACAGACGGTCTCGGCAATCATCCGGTCCTCCAGGCAGGCTGGGTCGGGCAGGGACAGTTCGTCCCTTCCATCCTGCACCGCTCCGCCCCCGCGAGGCCATGGCCCGGGCGGACATCAGGGACATCTCCGGGTCGGATCCTCCGCAGGTGCCGGTCGCGGGCCCACCCCCGGGTGCAGATCGGCCTCGCCCCGGGTGCAGATCGCCCTCGTCCTCGGGTGCAGATCGGGGTCGCTCGCGGTGCGGATCGGGGTCATGCTCAGGGCGCGGGCCGCCGTCGCCGCCCGGCTTGGGTCGGCCAGGCCCGGACTGGGACACTGTGACCATGAGCGACTCCTCCCCCGCAGCGCCCGCCGTGCCCGTTCTCGAGGTCTGGTGCGAGCTCCAGTGCCCCGACTGCCGCAGCGCCCTGCGGGACCTGCGCGCACTGCGCGACCGCTACGGCGACCGGCTGGAGCTGCGGCTGCGGCACTTCCCGGCGGAGAAGCACCAGCACGCCTTCGCCGCGGCGCAGGCCGCCGAGGAGGCCTTCGAGCAGGGCAGGGGCTGGCCGTACGTCGAGGCCGTGCTGGAGCGGGTCGAGGAGCTGGACAGCAAGGGCGAACCCTTCCTGGTCGCGGTGGCCGGTGAACTAGGCCTCGACGCCGAGGAGTTCGACACCGCGCTGATCGACGGCCGGCACATCCTGATCGTTGACGCCGACCAGGCCGAGGGCAAGGCGATCGGCGTGACCGGGACGCCGACGTACGTCATCGGCGGGGAGCGCCTCGACGGCAGCAAGAGCCAGGAGGGGCTGCGCGAGCGGATCGAGGAGATCGCGGACCGGCTGCTTTCCGAGGCGGCATGAGCCCGGAGCGGGTGCTTCTGCCTCCGAGCAGCCCGCGCGGCTCAGCGCAGGTCGTCTCAGAGCAGGTTCTTGTACAGGACGTACCGCGTCGTCTCGTAGCCGAGTGACTCGTAGAGCCGTTCCGCCGGGATGTTGCCCGCGAACACATTGAGCCCGAGGACGCTCCGGCCTGCCTCGATGGCCTGGGCCTCCGCCAGGAGCATGAGCGTGCGGCCGCGTCCGTGGCCGCGGTGGGCGGCGTCGGCCTGGACGTCGTAGACGTAGGCCCTGTTCTCGGGCAGGGCGACCCAGAGGGTGCCCACCCGGGTTCCCTCGTGTTCGAGCACGCTGAAAAGCATGCCCTCGGTGGCGAGACCCTGCGGCAGGAGCGTCGCGTGGCCCCGCCGGGACATCTCGTGCGCATCGGCCTCGGGGACGCCCCGCTCGATCCACACGCGCGCGTACGCCTCCTTCTCGGCCGCGAGCCATTCCTCGAACTCGGGCTCGCTCATGGGACGGCCCGTGCTGCCGGGCGGCAGGGCGGGCGGGGTGGCGCCGAGCTGCTTCTCCATGCCGCGGTTGCGGTGGACGTAGCCGAGCGCCCCGGCGAGCCGCAGCGCTGTCTCGGCGTCGCCGGGAACCAGTGCCTCGATCTGCCGGCATCCCCAGCCGCGCGCCACCTCCTCCGCGGCGAGCGCGGCCACCGTGCCCCGGCCCCGGTGGCGGTCCGGCTCCTCGATGCGCAGATCGAGGATGCGGGCCACGGAGTCCGCGAACTGGGGCGCGGTGCCGAGACGGAGGGTGCCGACGGGACGGCTGTTCACGCACACCTGGTAGCGCCGCGAACGGGTCCCGTCCGCCGCGCGCTGGAGCGGCTCGGTCGGCCGCAGAGTCGTGGTCATCAGGGGAGTTCTACCCGCCGCACCCCACCGTGTCAGCCTGTTTTCCGCCGCTCACGGGTCCAGGTCGGCCGCGGACCGCTCGTCGAAGGCCCGCACGGCCTTGGCGGTCACCGGGCCGGGCGTGCCCGGCAGTTCGCGCCCGTCGACCCGGTGCACGGCCTGGATGTCGCGCAGGGAGGAGGTGAGGAAGACCTCGTCCGCGCGTTCCAGGACGTCCAGCGGCAGATCGGTCTCCTTCGCTCCGTTCCACTCGACGACCAGCGCGCGCGTGATGCCCGCGAGGCAGCCGGAGGCCACCGGCGGCGTGTGGATCTCGCCGTCGAGGACGACGAAGACATTGGAGCCGGTGCCCTCGCACAGCTGCCCGACCGTGTTCGCGAACAGGGCCTCGGACGCGCCGTGTTGGTGGGCCCGGGCGAGCGCGACGACGTTCTCGGCGTACGAGGTGGTCTTCAGGCCGGTCAGGGCGCCGCGTTCGTTACGGGTCCACGGGACGGTGATCACGGCCGTGGAGTCGGGGCGCCGGGTGGCCTCGCCGAGGGCGACCACGAGGGTCGGGCCGTGCTCGCCGCGGTCGGAGCCGAGCGGGCCGTGACCGCCGGTGTACGTGATGCGCAGCCGTCCGTACGGCATCGGGTTGGCCTCGAGGACGGCGGCGCAGGCGCGGCGCACCTCGTCGAGGTCGGGGTCGGGCAGACCGAGGCCACGCGCGGAGCGGGTCAGCCGGTCGAGGTGCCGGGTGAGCGCGAACGGTCTGCCCTGCACCGCCTTCACCGTCTCGAAGATGCCGTCGCCCACGGTCAGTCCGTGGTCGAAGACGGAGACGCGGGCGGACTCGGTGTCCTGTAGCCCGCCGTCGAGCCAGATCTTCACTGGTTCCTACCTCACAAGTCCGCGCCGGGTGTTTCGGATCGGCCGGGTGTCCGGCCCGCGGCGGAGCCGCCATGAGGTGCCACGTCCGCCGGGTCGGCACCGCGCGTCGCCGGTCCTTCGCCGCGCACCTCGTACGTCCCCGACGCTACCGCGAGCAGTCGGGACGCCTTCAGTTCGGTCTCGCGCCACTCCGCCTCGGGGTCGGAGCCCCATGTGATGCCTGCGCCGGTGCCGAAGCGCAGCGCACCCTCCGCCCGGTCGATCCAGAAGGTGCGGATGCCGACGGCGAGCTCGGCCGTCCCCCGGTCGGCGTCGACCCAGCCGATGCCGCCGCAGTACGGGCCGCGCGGTGCGCTCTCCAGCGCGTCGATGATCCGCAGGGCGCTCGACTTGGGCGCACCGGTGACCGAGCCGGGCGGGAAGGCGGCGTCCAGCAGGTCGGGCCAGCCGGCGCCCTCGCGCAGTTCGCCGCGCACCGTGGAGACGAGATGCACCAGGCCCGGGTGCTTCTCCACGGCGCACAGGTCGGGGACGGTGACGCTGCCGGTGGCGCAGACGCGCCCGATGTCGTTGCGGACCAGGTCCACGATCATCACGTTCTCGGCGAAGTCCTTCTCCAGCAGGTCCGCCTCGGTGCGTCCGGTGCCCTTGATCGGTCCGGACTCGACGACACGCCCGGTGCGGCGCAGGAAGAGTTCGGGCGAGGCGGTGGCGATCTCGACGCCGTGCCCGGGCAGCCGGATCGTTCCTGCGTACGGCGCCGGGTTGCCGCGCGCCAGCAGCGCGGTCAGCGCGTCCACGTCGGCGTCGGGCGCGATCGGAGCGGAGAGCACGCGGCACAGGTTCGCCTGGTAGACCTCGCCGGCCGCGATGAGTTCGCGGATGCGCCGTACGCCCGCCGTGTACGCGGCGCGGTCGAGCGAGGACGTCCAGTCACCGGCCGCCGGTCCCCGCCACCGGCCCGGCACCGGCGCGGGCACCCGCTCGTCGCGTACGTCCCGGAAGCGGGCACACGTCAACCGGCCCTCGAAATCGGCCACGACGGCCCAGAAGCCGGTGGAGTCGAGGGCCGCCGGATCTCCGGTGATGTCGATGAGGCCGGTGGCGACGCGGTCGCCGAAACGGGCCAGAGGAGGCAGGTCGAGCACGCAGTCGAGTCTAGGACGGGTGTCGTGAAGGCGACCCGGCCATGTCCCCTCGGCTGCCCCGGCCGCATCACTGAGCAGGTGCACCGCAGCACGCTGCGCAAACGCGTTTTTGTACTGGCTCGGGAATCCGCTAGAGTTCACCTCGTCGCCGGGACGCGCGAGCGGACCGAAACGACAGGCGGACGTAGCTCAGTTGGTAGAGCGCAACCTTGCCAAGGTTGAGGTCGCGAGTTCGAGCCTCGTCGTCCGCTCGAAGGATCGAGGGGATCTTCCCGACCCCCTGCACTCCTGGTGGAGTGGCCGAGAGGCGAGGCAACGGCCTGCAAAGCCGTCTACACGGGTTCAAATCCCGTCTCCACCTCCAAGGACGATTAGCTCAGCGGGAGAGCGCTTCCCTGACACGGAAGAGGTCACTGGTTCAAACCCAGTATCGTCCACTGAAGCCCCAGGGCTTCCACCCGCGCGAGTAGCTCAGCGGGAGAGCGCTTCCCTGACACGGAAGAGGTCACTGGTTCAATCCCAGTATCGTCCACTGAAGCCCCAGGGCTTCCACCCGCGCGATTAGCTCAGCGGGAGAGCGCTTCCCTGACACGGAAGAGGTCACTGGTTCAATCCCAGTATCGC
>NZ_JAFJSY010000006.1 GCF_019857225.1 Streptomyces plumbidurans | reverse complement strand
GACGGCCTGCGGGTGGACGCCGTGGCCTCCATGCTCTACCTGGACTACTCGCGCGACTCGGGCCAGTGGACACCGAACGTGCACGGCGGGCGTGAGGACCTGGACGCGATGGCGTTCCTGCAGGAGATGAACGCCACCGTGTACCGCCGGGCGCCCGGTGTGGTGACCATCGCCGAGGAGTCGACGGCGTGGGGCGGCGTGACGCGCCCCACCGACTGCGGCGGGCTGGGCTTCGGGCTGAAGTGGAACATGGGCTGGATGCACGACTCGCTCGGCTATATGCAGCACGAGCCCGTGCACCGCAAGTACCACCACAACGAGATGACCTTCTCGATGGTGTACGCCTACAGCGAGAACTACGTCCTGCCCATCTCGCACGACGAGGTGGTCCACGGCCAGCAGGCGCTGGTGTCGAAGATGCCCGGCGACTGGTGGCAGCGCCGGGCCGACCACCGCGCCTATCTGGGCTTCATGTGGGCCCACCCGGGCAAGCAACTCCTGTTCATGGGGCAGGAGTTCGCGCAGGGTTCCGAGTGGTCCCAGGAGCACGGCCCGGACTGGTGGCTGCTCGACCCCGGCTACGGCGCCGAGGCCGATCACCGAGGGGTGCGCGACCTGGTCCGCGATCTCAACGGCATCTACCGCGAGACCCCGGCGCTGTGGCAGCGGGACACCGAACCGGGCGGTTTCCAGTGGGCGTTGGGGGACGCAGCCGAGGACAACGTGTTCGCGTTCCTGCGGTACGCCGCCGACGGCACCCCGCTGCTCTCGGTCTCCAACTTCTCCCCCGTCGTCCGCCACGACTACCGCCTCTGGGCGCCCGACCACGTCCCGGCCTGGCGGGAGGTCCTCAACACGGACGCGGCGCGCTACGGCGGCGGCGACGTCACCAACCCCGACGACCTCAAGACCGAGGAGGAACGGATCACCCTCACCCTGCCGCCGCTCGCGACTATCTGGCTCACCCCCTTGCGGTGACGAATGCGGGGTACTCGGTGATGTCGTAACCCCTGGCGATGTCACAGAGAGGCGGCCTCAGTGCGGACCGTCGGAGTGGAAGAGGAACTCCTCCTGGTGGACCCGGAGTCCGGTGAGCCCAAGGCGCTGTCCGCCGCGGTGCTGGCGCGGGCGGAGCAGGACGACCCGGACCAGGAGGTGTTCGAGAAGGAGCTCTACGGCCAGATGCTGGAGTTCGCCACGCACCCCCAGGCCGACATGGCGGACCTGAGCACGGAGATCGTCCGCTGCCGCAAGGAGGCCGGCCGGCACGCCGGGGAGATCGGGTGCACGGTGGCCGCCCTGGCCAGCTCCCCGCTGCCGGTGAGCCCGTCCCTGGGCAGGGGCCGCCGCTACGAGTGGATGGCGGAGCAGTTCGGCATCGCCGCCCAGGAGCAGCTGGTGTGCGGCTGCCACGTCCATGTAGCCGTCGACTCCGACGAGGAGGGCGTCGCGGTCCTCGACCGCATCCGGCCCTGGCTGTCGGTCCTCACCGCGCTCAGCGTCAACTCCCCTTTCTGGCAGGGCAAGGACTCGTGCTACGACAGCTACCGCAGCCAGGTCTGGCAGCGCTGGCCGTCGGCCGGGCCCGCCGAGATGTTCGGCTCCGCCGAGCGCTATCACCGGCGGGTGGCGGACATGGTCGCGAGCGGCGTGATCCTCGACGAGGGCATGATCTACTTCGACGCCCGGCTCTCCCAGCGCTATCCGACGGTGGAGATCCGGGTGGCCGACGTCTGTCTGCACGCCTCCACGGCCGTGCTCGTCGCCCTGCTGGCCCGCGGGCTCGTGGAGACCGCGGCCCGCGAGTGGCGGGCCGGGCGCGAGCCGGTGGACCACAGCGTGAACCTGCTGCGGATGGCCGCCTGGCGGGCCGCGCGCTCCGGCCTCGACGGGGAGCTGCTGCACCCGGCGACCATGCGCCGGGCGCCCGCCGAGCGAGTGGTGGCCGCGTTGCTGGAGCACACCGGGCAGGCGCTCACGGACAGCGACGATCTGGAGCGGGCCCGGGTGGGCTGTGCCCAACTGCTCGACGACGGCACCGGCGCGCGCATCCAGCGCGGGCTCCTGGAGCAGTCCGGAAGCCTTCGCGAGGTCGTCACGGCGTGCGCGCGGCACACCCAGAACTGACACCGAGAACCCCTGCGCGCACGGAAGTTCGCGGCCTCTCTACACGCCGAGATCATCACGGGTGTGCAACTTCACAAGTTCCGGTCACCATCCGCCCTGACCTGGGCTAGATTCGAGCACCGTCGACAACGGAACTCGTCGGCGTGGTCACCCTCCGTACAGCCCAGGAGCAGCGCATGCGCGACTTCGCCCTCGCTCCCCCCAGCGTCTCGTCCCTGACCGGCGGGCTGGCCGACAGCATCTTCGAGACGGCTGCCCTCAACCCCACCCTTCCACTGCTCGCTCGCCGGACCGACCCCTCCTCCACCACGTGGGAGGAGGTGACCGCCGTGGAGGTGCGCGACCAGGTCGTCGATCTGGCGAAGGGCCTGATCGCCTGCGGTATTTCACCGGGTCACCGCGTGGCGGTCATGGCGCGGACCCGGTACGAGTGGACGGTGCTCTCCTACGCCCTGTGGGCCGTGGGCGCCGAGATCGTCCCCATCTACCCGACGTCCTCGCGCGACCAGGTGGAGTGGATCCTGCGGGACGCCGGCTGTGTGGCCGTGGTGGTGGAGGACGAGCAGGCGGTGATGACAGTCGGCTCCGTGTGCGGGGTACTGCCGCAGCTGCGCCACGTCTGGCAGCTGGACGCGGGCGCGCTGGAGGACCTGGTGCAGCGCGGCACGTACATCCCGCTCGCCACGGTCGAGTCGATGCGCCGCATCGTGCTGCCGGACTCCACCGCCGCCGTCAGCTACACCTCCGGCACCACGGGCCATCCCCTGGGCTGCGCGCTGAGCCACCGCAATCTGGCGAGCCCCTGCGACACCCTCCTCGCGGGCTGGGGCCACACGGTGATCCCGCCGGGCGAGACGCAGGCCACGGTCCTCGCCTTCCTGCCGTTCTCGCACGTCTACGGCCTGATGGTGCAGGGCCTGTGCATCCGCGGCGGAATGCTGATGGGCCACGAACCCGATCTCAGCGAGGAAGCGCTGGCCGCCTCGCTGAAGTCCTTCCGTCCCACCTACATCTGTGCCGTCCCCTCCCTCTTCGAGCGGATCTACAAGAACTTCCTGCGCGCCGCCCAGGAGTCGGGCCGCGGCGCCCTGTTCGAGCGGGCCGCCGACACCGCGCGGGACTTCGCCGCGGCCTGTGAGCGGCAGCGGCTGGGCGGCGGCTCGGGTCCCGGCTTCGATCTGCGGCTGCAGCACGCCCTGTTCGAGCGGACGGTGTACCGCAAGCTGCGTGCGGCGCTCGGCGGCCGGGTGTGCCGGGCGTCGTCCGGGGGCTCGACCCTCAGCCGTGAACTGTCCCTGTTCTTCGAGGGGATCGGCATCTACGTCAACGACGGGTACGGCCTGACCGAGTCCGGCGGCGGCGTCACGGCACAGCCGCTGGGCCGGGAGATGTCGGGCACGGTGGGGCAGGCCCTGCCGGGCACGGACATCATGGTGGCCGACGACGGCGAGATCCTGGTGCGCGGCCCGTCGGTGTTCCAGGGTTACGTCAACAACGAGCAGGCGACGCGTGCCGCGCTGCGGGGCGCCTGGCTGGCCACGGGTGATCTGGGGCGGCTGGACTCCGAGGGCTATCTGACGATCACCGGCCGCAAGAAGGACATCATCGTCACCAGCGGCGGCAAGAGCGTCGCCCCGGCCGCCCTGGAGCAGCGGCTGCGCATGCATCCGATGATCCATCAGGCGGTCGTCGTGGGCGACAACCGCCCCTGCGTCGGGGCCCTGATCACCCTGGACCCGCAGTTCCTGGCGTACTGGCGGGGGACTCTGGCGCTGCAGGCGGGCAGCCCGGGCCGGGAGGCCCGGGAGGAGAACGCGCTGCGGGAGGAGATCGGACGGGCGGTGGCCGCCGCCAACAGCGCGGTCTCGCGCACGGAGTCGATCCGGGTCTTCCGGGTGCTCGCGGAGCCGTTCGACATGAGCAACGGCCTGCTGACGCCGTCCATGAAGCTGCGCCGGGACGCGATCGTCAAGCACTACGCCTTCGAGATCGACGCGATGTACCAGGCCCGTACGCGCGCGCCGCGGCAGACGGTGCCTGACGAGCTCTCGAGCTGGGACGAGGCGGACAACGTGTTCCGCTGAGTGCGCGTGACCCTCTGTGATCGATACGGCCGTGATCGATACAGATGTGACGGTTCAGAGATGCTTGACCTCCGGCTGCTTGGGAACGTGGACACTCCAGAGATACGAGTGCCGGAAAGGCGGCGCCGAAGAGACGGGGCGGGAAAGGTGAGATGGCGACCGAACCGCGTTGGAACAAGACGCCGACTCCCGGAGAGATACCCGAGCGGAGCACTCGGTTCCCCGGCGAGCTGCACAACGTGACGGACGCCCGCCTCGACGCGGAGCGTTTCCTGGAAGACCTTGCGGAGGTGACACCCCCTGCGACACCGGAGCACTGGGACGACGTGCTGCTGGTCGTCACGGAGCTGGCGGCGAACGCGATCCAGTACGCGCCGGGTCCGTTCGAGCTGAGGATGCGCAGGACCTTCGACGGTGTCCATGTGGTCATGCACGACACGAGCACCGTCCCTCCGGCGCCCCGCCCCTTCCATCCCGACGGCGGGGGCGGCGGGGTCGGCTGGCATCTCCTGCATGCCCTGTGCGACCAGATCAGCGTCGCCACGAACGACAGCGGGAAGGACATTCACCTCTTCCTGCCCTGGTGAGGTTCGTCCTTCCCTGGTGAGATTCGCCCTTCGCCGGCGGGATGCGGGGTGCTACGCCGGCTGCTCGGCCCCCGGGGAGTGCCGGTCCGCGGCACGCAGGGGAACCAGCATGCTGATCGTCTTGCCGCCCCTGGGGCGCCGTTCGATGGTGATGTCCCGCGCCAGCCGGATGATCAGCGGCCAGCCGTAGCCACTGCCCCGGTGCACCGCGGGCAGCGCGCCGGAGCCGTAGGCCGATTCCGGCACCACGTCGCTGTGATCCTCGACGGTGATCCGGACTCCGCCGAGCGCGGGGGTGACGTCGAATCCCGCCAGTCCGTCACCGTGCCGGATCGCGTTGGTGACGAGTTCGGACACGACCAGGAGCAGATCGATGATGTCCGCCTCACGTGCCGTGCGGAAGCCCGACTCCCACTGCTCGCGTACGACCGACCGTGTGTAGGCGCGTGCCGCGCCGGCGGTCGTCACCTGCACCGAGGGCCGTACCCCACCGGGCTGGTTCACTGCTCCATCACCACCCAGAGCCCTCCATACCTCACTCGAACGGTTCCGCCCCTGACGGCGTGGCCGATTCCTGTCCTACAGCAGCAGCTACCCGGCCCGGTCGTTTGCAATCGGTACGACTTAGCTCCGGGGGCCCCGCACACGGTTTCCACATGCCCGTGCATGTAGATCGTGATCAGGGGTAACCGCGCAGGACCGCTGCAGTACCCGTAGTCGTTGGAGGTAGACGTGTCCGTTGCCCACACCCCCCTGTCCGTCGAGGTCAGTCTGCCCGCGCAGGACGTGGCGCTCCTCACGGTGCAGGGCTATCTGGATGTCGACACCGCAACGGAGTTCGAACATCATCTGGCCAACCAGCTGCATCACGGCCGGCGGCATTTCCTGCTCGATCTCTCGGAAGTGCCGTTCATGGACTCCTCGGGGCTGAGGATCATCCTGCACATCTACCAGGAGGCCCGCGACCTGCCCGGGAGTGTCCACATCATCTCCCCCGCACCGGCCGTACGACGGGTTCTCGATCTCACGGGTGTGAGCATCACGGTGCCGGTCTCGGAGAGCGCCGAGGAGGCTCTTGTCCGCATCCTCCAGGCTCAGGAGTGATCCCGGTCCACCGACGACAGCCGACAAGAGCAGGAGTGCATACGTGCCGGAGCAGGAAGCCGCCGGAACACAGGGATCGCCCGCGGATGAGGTGGGCGCGTTCCTGCGCCGCCGCCGGGAGCAGATCGCCCAGCGCTGGGCCGACGAGTCCATGTTCCGCACCGTGTTCACCGTGTCCAGGGACGAGGCAGCCGAGGCGGCCCGGCATGTCGTCGACGCGCTGGCCGAAGTCGCGGACGCCGAGCGGATGCACGACACGGACGCCGCCGGATTCACCGTGGTGCGCGAGCAGTTGGCGCGGATGGGCGCGGCCCGCTCCCGCGCCGGATTCACCACGGCGCAGGTGTCGGCCGAGGTCGAAGGGCTGCGCCCGCCCGCGCTGAACCTGCTGATCTCCGACCTCAAGGACGCACCGGCCGAGCGGGTGCGCGACTGCACGACGGCTCTGACCGTGCTGATGGGCACGCTGCGGCTGGTCGTCCTGGACACCGCGCTGTCGGAGGGACAGGCCCTGATCGAACGGCAGCAGCTCCAGCTGCTCGAAGTGGCCACCCCCGTCATCAAGTTGTGGGACGGCATCGTGGCCGTGCCGCTGATCGGAACGCTCGACAGCGCGCGCAGCCAGGTCGTGATGGAGACCCTGCTGGAAGCCATCGTGGAGCAGCACGCCCGGTTCGCGATCCTCGACATCACCGGCGTACCGACGGTCGACTCACTCGTCGCGCAGCACCTGATGAAGACCGTCGCGGCCGCCCGGCTGATGGGCGCCGAGTGCGTCGTCTCCGGCATCCGGCCCGCGATCGCGCAGACCATCGTCCATCTCGGCCTGGACCTCGGCACGGTGGTCACCCGAGCCAGCCTCGCCGACGCGCTGGCCTACGCCCTGCACGAGCTGGGCGCCGGCATCGTCGGTCCGGCGGCGGACGGTGCGAGACTTCGGTGAGCGATTCCTACGGCCGCCCTGTCTCCGTCCCCGGCGCCTCCGCCCATGTGCCGGTGCTCCGGCTGGGCGACGTCCTGCTGGTCACGCTGCAGGGCGATCTGTACGACAGCGTGGCTCAGCAGCTCCAGGAGGACATCGGCGCGACGATCGCGACCAGTGGCGTGACCGGTGTGGTGATCGACATCTCCGGCATGGAGGTCGTCGACTCCTACCTGGGACGTGTCCTCGCGGAGATCGCGGCGCAGTCCTCGCTGCTCGCCGCCCGCACGGTGGTGGCCGGCATGCGGCCCGCGGTCGCGATCACGCTGGTGGAGCTGGGGCTGACGCTGCCCGGGCTGCGTACCGCCCTGAACGCCGAGGCGGCCATGGACCTGCTCGCCCGCACGGGATCGGGCTCCCGTTTCCGCCGGTCGTCCGCGGAGCATCCGTGATGCCCACGTCCGCAGGCGTGGAAGCCTGCCTGCCGATCGGCTCGGACTTGGATCTGGTGTGGGTGCGGCAGCATGTGCGGCAGGCCGCGGCCCGGCTCGGCTTCGGTCTGGTGGAGCAGACGAAACTGGTCACCGCCGCGAGCGAACTCGCCCGCAACACCCTGGTGCACGGCGGTGGCGGCCGCATGGACTCGGCCCAGGTGACCCGCGGCCGCGCGGTCGGGCTGCGGCTGGCCTTCTCCGACGACGGCCCCGGCATCGCGGACCTGGAACTGGCGCTCAAGGACGGGTACACCTCGGGCGGCGGCCTGGGCATGGGGCTCGGCGGCGCCCGGCGTCTGGTGCACGAGTTCTCCCTGGAGAGCACCGTGGGCGTGGGCACCACGGTGACGGTCGTCTCCTGGGCGTCCGCTCCCCCGAGGCTGCGCGAGGAGTTCTGATGCCCCTCGTATGGGACGTTCCCGTGCACGACTCGACGCGGGTGCGCGACGCCCGGGTGGCCGCGGAGCACGCCGCCGCCGAGGCAGGTCTCGACGCCGACCGCACGGCGGCCGTCTCGCTGGTGGCGACCGAACTGGCCACGAACCTGGTGAAGCACGCTCAGGGAGGGCAGCTCCTGGTCGAGCTGGTGCACGCCCCCTTTCCGGCCGACGCCCGCGAGCCGGTGCGGCTGGTGCAGATAGCGGCGATCGACCACGGTCCGGGCATCGGTGACGTCCCGGCCGCCCTCAGCGACGGCTTCTCCACGGCGCGCTCGCTGGGCGCGGGCCTGGGCACCTGCCGGCGCGTCGCGGACGACTTCACCGTGCACAGCGCGCCGGGGCGGGGCACGGTGGCCGTGGCCCGGATCGGTGCCGCCGCGCGGGGTGCCGGGCCGTCCGTGACGCATGAGCTGCGGGCCGGCGGGGTCAATGTGCCGTTCGGCCGCGCGGAGACCTCGGGCGACGCCTGGACGTGGGTACGGGCGGGAGACCGGGCCACGTTGATGATGGCCGACGGGCTGGGCCACGGTCCGCAGGCGGCGCGCGCCTCGACCGCGGCGGTGGAGGCACTGCACGGCTGCGCCCAGCTGACCCCCGCCGAGTGCCTGCGGCATCTCGACACCGCTCTGAGGGGCACCCGCGGAGCCGCCGTCGCCGTCGCCCAGGTCGACAGCGGCGCCGGGCTGCTCCGCTTCGCCGGTATCGGCAACATAGGCGCCCGGTTGCGGGAGGGGGACGCCTGGCGTCACCTGCTCTCCCGCCCCGGCATCGTCGGCGTCCACCGTCCCGGGACCCTGCGCGAGGACCGGCTGCCGTGGACGGCCGACCGAACGCTGGTCCTGCACAGCGACGGCCTGCCCAGCCGCTGGACGCCGCCCGCCGGGACCGAACTGCTGTCGGCCGACCCGGCCGTCGTCGCGGCGGTGACGCTGCGCGACGCGGGCAGCGCCGCCCGGCCGGTCCGGGACGACACCGCAGTGGCCGTACTGGCCCCGACCCCACGGGACCGTGGATGAAACGCACCTGGCAGATCAGCGACGTCACCGGCGCGGCCCGGGCCCGTATCGCCACCGCCCGTCTGGCGGCCGCGTACGGCGTCCCCGCCCTGGACCGCACCCGTCTGACCTCCGCGCTCGGCACCCAGCTGCGCCAGTGCCTGACCAAGGTCGGCTCCTGGCTGCTCACGCTGGACGTCGGCGCGGGCCGGGCGGAGCCGGGTGCTCTGCACGTGTCGCTGGTCGCCTGCGACCCGGAGCAGTCCGCCGCGCAGCCCCCGTGGCGCGCCACCGTCGCCTGTCGCGAGGCGACGGCGCCCGTGGACTCTGCTGAATCGCCGGACGAGGGGGCAGAACTGGCTCAATCACTACTCGGAGCCGACGAGGACACGGCCCTGGTACTGGAACGGCTCGCCGCCCAGGAGCAACTCGCCCACGACCCGCAGCAGTCCACCGCCCCATCCACGCGGCACACCACCGCCGCCCGTCCCGAGGCCACAGCCCCAGTGGAAGCCTCGGAACCGTCGGACCAGGCGGCCGAGTTGGCTCAGTCTCTGCTCGGAGCCGACGAGGACAAGGCCCTGGTACTGGAGCAGCTCGCCGCCCAGGAGCAACTCGCCCACGGCCCGCAGCAGTCCACCGCCCCATCCACGCGGCACACCACCGCCGCCCGTCCCGAGGCCACAGCCCCAGTGGAAGCCTCGGAACCGTCGGACCAGGCGGCCGAGTTGGCTCAGTCTCTGCTCGGAGCCGACGAGGACAAGGCCCTGGTACTGGAGCAGCTCGCCGCCCAGGAGCAACTCGCCCACGACCCGCAGCAGTCCACCGCCCCATCCCCGCGGCACACCACCGCCGCCCGTCCCGAGGCCACAGCCCCCGTGGACCCCTCCGAGCCCCCGGACGAGACGACAGAACTGGCTCAATCACTCCTCGGTGCCGACAAGGACACGGCCCTGGTGCTGGAACAGCTCGCCGCACAGGAGGAGCTGGTCGCCTTCCATCGGGAGGAGTTGCTTCAGACGAATCAGGGCGTGGTGGCGCTGCACGCGGAGTTGGACGCGGCCGGGCGCGCGCAGCGGGAGGCGTTCGCCGCCGAGCGCCGGGCGCGCACGGAGGCGGAGAACGCGCGGCGGCGGCTGACCTGTCTGGCGAACACCAGCGCCGTACTGACCTCGTCGCTCAACCACGAGGAGATCGTGCGCCGGCTGCCCGAGCTGCTCGTGCCCGAGTACGCCCGCAGTGTCGACGTCTGGCTGTTCGACGGCGACGGTGACCGGCAGCCCCCGACGCCCCACCCGGCCGCCGCGGTCGTCGCGGCCCGCACCGGGCGCCCGCAGTACGCGGGGCCCGGCCCCGGCGGGCTGCCCGGGGTCGACGACCAGCCGCCGTCGGCGCTCGATCCCGAACTGCCCCTGCTGTGCATCCCGTTGCCGACGCGGCGGGCACCGCTCGGGGTGCTGACCCTGGCACCGCCCGGCGACGGCTGGGACCCCGACGACGCCGTCATGCTGATCGAACTCGCACGGCGGGCCAGCGTCGCCATCGACAACGCCCGGCGTTTCGAGCACCACCGCGACATCGCCGAGACGCTCCAGCGGGCCCTGCTCACGGAACTGCCGGCGACGCCGGGTCTGCGGCTGGCCGCCCGCTATCTGCCGGCCACCCACGGGCTGAACATCGGCGGCGACTGGTACGACGCGTTCCGTCAGCCCGACGGCAGCCTGATCACGGTCATCGGGGACGTCACCGGCCACGGGCTGCACGCGGCGGTGATGATGAGTCAACTGCGCACGGCCCTGCGCGCGTACGCCGTGGACGGCGGCAGCCCCGGCACCCTGCTGACCCGGCTGCACACCTTCCTGCACCATCTGCAGCCCGACCTGTACGCCACCGCGGTCATCGCCCGCTTCCACCCCGCCGAGCCCACGCTCACCTGGGCCGCCGCCGGCCACCCGCCGCCGGTGCTGCGCACTCCCGACGGGCGGGTGCACGCGCTGGACGAGAAGCCCGGCGCGATGCTCGGCATCCCCCTCGTCCAGGAGATCCAGGACCACACGGTGAGTCTGCCGCCCGGCTCGACACTGGCCCTGTACACGGACGGTCTGGTCGAGCGGCGCGCGCAGGGCATAGACCCGGGCATCGCCCGCCTCGCGCACGCCCTCGAACGCCCCCCGGCGGGCGAGTTGGAGGCGGACCTCGACGGCACGGCGGACCGGATCCTCGACCCCCTCCTCAGCGACTCCGAACGGGACGACGACATCTGTCTGCTCCTGTGCCACATCGCGGCGGACCTCGCCTAGAAGATCGGCCGGATCGATCAATTTGTTTCCCTTTCCCGGTGCGTATCGGTACCGGGAAGGGCATGGTGGTGCTCGACGCGTTCGTCTGCCTGCCGCACCCAGCTGGCGGAACGGCTGAAGGCACGGTGGGATCGATGTGGTGCAAGCAGCGATCCAGGGCATGCGAAGGGCGTCGGTTGCAGACCGCCTGGAGCCGCAGAGAGGGATGAACACCGTGACACGACCCAGGATCCTGGTGGTTGGCGCAGGTTTCGCCGGAGTGGGGTGCGTTCGCCGGCTGGAGCGGAAACTCGCGCCCGACGAGGCGGACGTCACCCTGGTGACGCCGTTCTCCTATCAGCTCTACCTGCCGCTGCTGCCCCAGGTCGCCTCCGGCGTGCTGACGCCCCAGTCGATCGCCGTATCGCTGCGCCGGAGCAAGAGGTACCGCACCCGGATCATTCCGGGCGGAGCCATCGGCGTCGACCTGAAGTCCAAGGTGTGCGTGATCCGCACCATCACGGACCAGATCATCAACGAGCACTACGACTACATCGTGCTGGCCCCCGGCAGCATCACCCGCACCTTCGACATCCCGGGGCTCACCGAGCACGCGTACGGCATGAAGACCCTTGCCGAGGCCGCCTACATCCGCGACCACGTCATCTCCCAGCTCGACCTGGCCGACGCCAGCGACGACCCGGCGGAGCGCGCCTCGCGCCTGCAGTTCGTGGTGGTGGGCGGCGGCTACGCCGGCACCGAGACGGCCGCCTGTCTGCAGAAGCTGACGCACGCGGCGGTCAAGCGTTATCCCCGTATCGACCCGGGGCTGATCAAGTGGCATCTCATCGACATCGCCCCGAAGCTGATGCCGGAGCTGGGCGACAAGCTCGGCCGCAGCGCGCAGGAGATCCTGGGGCGCCGCGGCATCGACGTCTCCCTGGGCGTCTCCATCGCGAAGGCGGGCCCCGAGGAGGTCACCTTCACCGACGGCCGCGTGGTGCCCACCCGCACCCTGATCTGGACCGCAGGTGTCGTGGCGAGCCCGCTGATCGCCACGCTCGGCGCGGAGACCGTGCGGGGCCGGCTCGCGGTGAACGCCGAGATGACCCTGCCCGGCCAGGACGGTGTCTTCGCCCTGGGTGATGCCGCGGCCGTGCCGGACGAGGCCAAGGGGGACGAGGGCGCCATCTGCCCGCCCACGGCCCAGCACGCGATGCGGCAGGGCACGCACGTCGCCGACAACGTCGTGGCGACCCTGCGCAACCACCCACTGACCCCGTACGTCCACAAGGACCTCGGACTGGTCGTCGACCTCGGCGGCAAGGACGCCGTCTCCAAGCCGCTCGGGATCGAGCTGCGCGGTGTGCCCGCGCAGGCAGTCGCGCGCGGCTACCACTGGTCGGCCCTGCGCACCAACGTCGCCAAGACGCGGGTGATGACCAACTGGCTGCTCAACGCGGTCGCCGGCGACGACTTCGTCCGTACCGGATTCCAGGCCCGCAAGGCCGCGCGGCTGAAGGACTTCGAGTTCACGGACGCCTATATGACGCCGGAACAGGTGCGGGGCCATGTCGCGGGAGCGGAGCACGAGGAGGCGTGAGCCGGTGCGCACGCCCCGGTCGCGTCATGCGATGCTGAAAGCCGGATCATGATGTGACGCGGGAGAGAGTACGGCGGCGTGAGGGCAGCGGGTGGGTCGGTCCGGGCGCGGCTGCGCGATCTCGTCGCGGCGTCCGATCCCGGACTGCTGCGGCTGGCCGCGGGCCTGCGCACCGTGGGCTCCATCGCCCTCACGCTCGCCGTGCTCTCCGTGTTCGGGGCCGGTGTACGGCTGCTGGTCGCCGGCGCCATCGCGGCCATGGTCTGCACCTTCGCCATCCGGGAGAAGCAGCGCAACCAGCAGGCCGTCACGCTGGCCCTGGGCCTGCCGGTGGCGCTGGCCTCCGTGTCACTCGCCGCGGTCCTGCACTCACGCGTCGTCGGCGGTGACCTCTTCTTCGTCGTCCTCATCTTCTGCGCCGTCTACGTCCGGCGGTTCGGCGACCGGGGCACCGCGCTGGGGCTGGTCGGCTTCCAGGTCTACTTCATGTCCCTGTTCGTCGGCGCCACCGTCTCGACGCTGCCGACGCTGTGGGGAGTCGTCGCCGTCGCCGTGGCGTGCAGTGCGGCGGTGCGCTTCGCGCTCGTGCCCGAGACGCCCGCGGGGATCCTGGAGCGCCTGCGGGAAGCCTTCCGGGCCCGCCTCGCGCAACTGGTGACCGCACAGCTCGCCCTGCTCGACGCCGGGCCGGACGACATGGACAAGGCGCTCGCGGACGTACGCGACGGGACCGCGCGTCTGCACGACACGGCCATGATGATCCAGGGCCGGCTCGAGGAGGGCACCGCCGATGCGGCCACGGCCCGGCTCGTGCAGCGCCGTGTCGCGGACGCGGAGATCGCCGCCGAGCGTCTCGGACTGCTGCTGCTGAACGCGCGCAGCGCCGAGCGGGCGGACACGCTGACCCTGCATCTGCCGGGCGCGCCCGTGCCGCCCGCGGGCCGGCTGCCCGTGGGCGACGAGGCGACCGCCACGTTGCGCCGGGATCTGGAGGCGCTGCGGCTGCTGGTGCTGCGGCCCCTCGCGCAGAGCACCGGCGCCGGCCTCGCGCAGCTGCGCAACCGGCTCCTGGGCTATCGCGACGAGGAGAACCTGCCGAAGGCCTCCTCCGCCGTCCAGGACGTCTTCCGCGGCATCGGCGAGGCCGCCCGCGCGGTGCTCGGGCTGCGGATCGCGCTCGGCGCGGCGCCGGACGACGCCGACGACACCCCCTCGACGGCCCGCTCACGTGAGGAGCTGGACGCCGAGGATGCGGCGATCGACGCGAGCGAGGCGACCGCCGGGGAGCCGAAGGAGAGGCTGGAGCGGCCCACCACGCGCGCGGCCGTGCAGGTCGCCGTGGGGTCGTCACTGGCCATCGTCGGCGGCGAGTTCCTGTCCAGTCAGCGCTGGTACTGGGCGGTGCTGACCTGCTGGATCGTGTTCATCAACACCGCCTCGACCGGTGAGATCCTCGTCAAGGGCTACCGGCGACTGCTGGGCACCGTGCTCGGCGTCGTGGCCGGGCTGCTGCTCGCGGCCCTGGTCGGGCACCACACCTGGACGGCGTTCGCGCTGGTTCTGCTGTGCGTGTTCGCGATGTTCTACACGGCACCGCTGTCGTACACGCTGATGTCCTTCTTCGTCACCGCCGCGCTCGGCGTGCTCTACACGCTGCTGCACACCTACAGCCTGTCGGTGCTGGTGCTGCGGGTGGAGGAGACGGCGCTGGGCGCGGCCTGCGGGATCATCGCGGCGGCGTTCGTGCTGCCGGTGCACACGGACCGCCGTACGAACGACCTGCTGGTCACCGTGCTTGACCGGCTCGCCGATGTCACCGAGGCCGCCGTGGACCAGCTCAGCGGCGGTGACCCGGCCGAACTGCTCGACAAGGCGCGCGACCTGGACCAGGCGCTGGCGGACCTGCGTGCGGCCACCCAGCCGCTGACCCACCCGGTCACGCCGATGCGGGCGCGGCGCGACACCGCGCGCTATCTGGTCGCGCTTCTGGAGACGGCCGCGTACCACGCACGTTCGCTGGCCGCGATGGCCGAGCTGCTGCCGACGCATCCATCGATCGCCGCGGATCCCCGGCTGCGGCGGGCGGGCCGGCGCATCCTGCGCAACATCGGGTCCATCGCCGCGCGGGTCGCGGACGAGAACGCCGCCGTCGAGATCGAGACGGGGGCGAGCATCGCCGCCCTCCTGGAGACCGAGGCGCCCGGCAGTTCGCGCTACGGCCGTATCACCGACCGGGTGCTCAGGCATCTGCAGCGCCTGGACGAGGCGGTGGTGGGTCTGGCCCGGCCGCTGAAGGTGCCGGTGGCGGCGCCCAAGCGGTGACCGACGCCCAATCGGTTACCAACGCTCATGCGGTGGCCGTCCCCGCCCGGTGTGCGCCTGCCGGGTTCAGAAGTCGGTCGGCAGTCCGCTGGCCTCGGCGATGCCACGCAGCTCCTCGTCCTGGTGGTGCCGGGCCCGGATGTAGTCGGCGATCTCGCCCAGCCGGTCGGGGTCGGAGGCGGTGTCCGCGTCGGTGATCACCCGGACCGGACCATTGTCCCCGAGGTCGATCTCGACGACCTCGTTGTCCAGTCGGCCGGTGACCGCGGCGGCGATGACCAGGGCGGCTTCGTCGCGGACCTCCTGGGACAGTCCGTCCCCCTGGTCGCCCTCCAGCGAAAAGTCCACGGCGGGCAGCCGCTGTTCCTCCAGCGCGCGCAGGACCGGCTCGACCACGCCGAGCAGCTGGCGGTAGTCCTCCGTGTCCATCCGGGCGCGCAGGAGACCTAGGTAGAGGTCGACGGGCCGGTCCGGTGGAAACTCGGATTCGTTCATCCGGACCGTGTGCCCAATCCTGCGTAAGTCAGACACGGTCCCCGTGCGGATCGGGCGCGATGGCCGGACACATCAGACCCGGCGCCAGCGCGCCATGGAGAACGAGAACAGCCCGAACAGGACGAGTCCGGCCGCCACGCAGGCCAGCAGCGCCGGGCCGAGCGGGGTGTGCGCGAACGAGCGCAGGGTGTCGTCCATGCCCTTGGCCCGGTTCGGCTCGTAGTCGACGGCGGCACGCACGGCGAAGGCCCCCGCTGCGGTGAACACCAGCCCGCGTGCCACTCCGCCGCCCACCCCGGTGACGTCCACCAGCCGCCGGGACCACCGGGACATCTGGCCGAGCTTGAGTTCGTCGCGATAGGAGCGGCGTATCGCGCCTACGGCGATCCATACGCCGGCCACGACGATGCCGGCTCCGGCCGTGCCCACGAGCCACTGGCCGGCGGGCAGGCCCAGGGCCCGTGCCGTGATGTCGCGGGACCGCTGGTCGCTGGATCCGGTGCCGCCACCGTGCGGGGCGGCCGCGAACGTCAGCACGGAGTAGGCGACCACCACGTAGAAGACGCAGCGGGCGGCCGCGAACAGCCGCTTGCGGGCCGTACGGCCGTCGGACCCGACCGAGCCGAAGACGGCCTCGGACAGCCGCCACACCGCCATGCCGGCGATCCCGAGGCCCAGGGCCCACAGCAGCACGGCGCCGAGCGGCTGGCGGGCGAGGGTGTCGATGGCACCGCCCTGGTCGGCCTGCTTGCCGGTATCGCCGAAGGCGATCTGCAGGGCGAGGACGCCGACCACCAGGTAGATGGCGCCACGTGCGGTGAGCCCCGCCCGGGCGGCGCCCTCCGTCACCGAGCCGCGTGCGGCCCTCTTCGCTTCGAGCCCGCTGGTCCGCGCCATGGCACTCGCGTTCATGTGCGTCCTCCCCCTGTCCGGATGCGTCCGGCCGTCAGCCGAGCACTCCGGAGTGCCGTCATGTCCTGCGCATACTCGTGCCCCGCAAACGGCGGTCCACCGCGTGACGTGTCCGCCCGTGTGTTTCTTCGTGATCAGGGCGGCGGCGCGGCGGACCCCGGCACCCACGTGCCGGGGTCCGCCGCGCCGCCGCCCTGCCCGGTCACGGAACTCCGAGGTGCCTCGCCTCCGCCGGCGCCTCGGACGTGGCCGCCAGCATTCCGTGTGCGATCTCCAGCGCCTGCCGCACATCGCGCGTGCCGGTCGACACGCACAGCGTGTAGGCGAGGTCCTGTGCCCGCGGGCTCGCCCGGCCCGCTCCCGTCTCGGCGTCCTCGGCCCGTGCCGACTCGTACTCCTCGACGAGTCTGCGCAGGACGGCGGGATGAGGCATCAGCATCGTCCGGTCCTCCTGTTTCGGTCGGGGTGGCTCACGCCTCGGTGGTCCGTGCGCGCCGGCTGCGCTGTCCCAGTGCCTCGGCGCGCACTCGGGCGCAGCTGCGGCTGATGAGCCGGGAGACATGCATCTGGGAGATGCCGAGCCGGTCGGCGATCCGGCTCTGCGTCATGTCCTCGAAGTAGCGCATGTAGAGAATCGCCCGTTCGCGTTCGGGCAGGTGCCGCAGGCCTTCCTTGGCGGACTCGCGGTCGATCACGGTGTCGTACGAGACGTCCGACGCGCCGAGCGTGTCCGCGAGGCTGTAGCCGTCGTCCTCGCGGGAGAGTTCGGCGTCCAGCGAGAGGGTGCTGTAGCTTTCGAGCGCCTCCAGGCCGGCGTTCACCTCGTCCACGGTGAGCCCGGTGTGGGCGGCCAGGTCGGCGGGGGTGGGCTCGGGGGCGCCCGGGGTCTGGATGAGCTCGCGGCGGGCCACCCGTACTTTGTTGCGCAGTTCCTGCACCCGGCGGGGCACCCTCAGGGCCCACATCCGGTCGCGGAAGTGCCGCTTGATCTCGCCGGTGACGGTGGGCACGGCGTAGCTCTCGAAGGCTCCCCGCTCGGGGTCGAACCGGTCTATCGCCTTGACCAGGCCGAGTGCGGCGACCTGCCGCAGGTCTTCCAGGGACTCGCCGCGGTCGCGGAAGCGGCCGGCGATCCGGTGGGCCATGGGCAGCCAGGCCCTGGTGAGTTCGTCTCGCACCGCGTCCCGCTCGGGACCGTTCTCCAGTGTGGCGAGACGGGCGAAGAGCTGGGCCGTGTCCGGTGCGTCGTCGTGCCGCCGCCCCTTGTGGGTCGCCGTGCGGGCCTGCGTGCCGGGGGTGCTTGCCGACGTGTCGATGAGCATGCGGAATCGCTCCTGAACGAGGGGGGTCAGGGACTTACCGCGGGAGGGAGGACGCCAGGACCGACAAAGGCCCAGGGCAGCAGTACCGCTCCCGCTGGCGCGCCTCCGGTCCGAAGCACGAACCTCCGTATGCCCTCACCCCGCGGTGCCAAACACATATGCCGAAATGGCATGGAACAGTCAGTGCAGAGCGATCACGGCGGTGATGCACTTGCCGCCCGAGGGCAGCCCGGTCACGCGGACGTCGCGGGCCAGCCGGCACACGATGGGCCAGCCGTGTCCGCCCATCCGCTGACGTCGCCTCAGGTCCAGGGCATCCCTGGCCACGGGCAGCCGGTCGCTGCGGTCGCACACCGAGACACGCACGCCGCTGCCGAGGACGTCGACGCGGAGGTCGGTGACGCCGCCGCCGTGCAGGATCGCGTTGGTCGTCAGCTCGGAGACAACGAGCATGGCGTCGTCGAGAGCGTCCGGATCGCAACGGGTGCGGGTGGTCCGGCAGCGTTCGCTGACCGCTCGCTCGACCGCCCTTCGCGCGTCGGCAGGATTGCACGCCACCGACGGGACGGTCCGCCGCGCGCCCGGTCGCCCGAGGGTGGATTCGGTTCCGTGCTCCTCGCACATCGCCTGGCTCCCTGTCTTCGCTGGTGAGCCGGCTTCCTCATGCGGGGCAAGCGAAGCCGGATCCGGTCCCGCCCGCGGCCTTCGTGTCCGGGCGTCGACCTCACGGACACGCGAATCCCCCGCTCGTTCGCGGTCGTTGTGACGAACGCCGCGCGAGCACCGCGGGCTTCATTGTTCGGCTCACCTGCACCGGCTCTGCCAAACCTCCCACCGCATACGCAAACTGGCGCCCATCACGTCGCACAACGCGGGTAGGCGAACCTCATGACGGATGTCGTGGACTCGGACGAGCTGCTTCGGCGCATCCAGCGCGCACGCGACTGTGCCCGGCAGGAGGAGCAGACATGGCGGGCACGCGGCGAGGGCCTGCGCGCGACCGACCCGGAGGCGGCTCGCGAGGCCGCCGTGCGCACCGTCGCCTACGAAGCGGTCCTCAGGGTGCTGGACGAGATCGTGACACCGGGCGCATCCGCCGCACAGGACTGACGTCCGGCCGGGTCGCCGATTGGCTCTCCCCCGGGCGGGAACCCGGGTGCGCATGGTGACAGATCACAACCGTGCGCCCGTATTGGAGGCCCTCGTCGAGTACCACCGCCGCGAGCGGCTAGCGTTCACGCCGCCGGGCCACAAACAGGCACGCGGCGCCGACCCGGCCGTGCGCGAGGTGCTCGGTGACGCGGTCTTCCTCGGGGACGTGCTGGCGTCGGGCGGACTGGACGACCGGCTCACCCGGGGCCGGGTGCTGGACCGTGCCGAGGAGCTGATGGCCGACGCGGTGCACGCCGAGGACACGTTCTTCACCACGTGCGGCAGCTCGCTGTCCGTCAAGGCGGCCATGCTGTCCGTCGCGGGGCCGCACGAGAAGCTGCTGATCGGGCGGGACGCCCACAAGTCGGTCGTGTCGGGGTTGATCCTGGCCGGTATCGAGCCGGTCTGGGTCGAGCCGCGCTGGGACGCGCAACGCCATATCGCCCACCCTCCCTCCCCCGAGGCCTTCGAGGCGGCCTTCGACGCCCATCCCGACGCGAAGGGCGCGCTGGTCACCAGCCCGACGCCGTACGGCGCCTGCGCGGCACTGGAGGCGATCGCCGAGGTCTGCCACCGGCGCTCGCGCCCCCTGGTGGTGGACGAGGCCTGGGGTGCCCATCTGCCGTTCCACCCCGATCTGCCGAGCTGGGCGATGGACGCGGGCGCCGACGTCTGCGTGACGAGCATCCACAAGATGGGCAGTGGACTGGAGCAGGGTTCCGTCTTCCACCGGCGCGGGGATCTCGTGCCGGCCGATATGCTGAAGACGCGGGCGGACCTGCTGGGCACCACCAGCCCGTCTGTGCTGATCCACGCCGGGATGGACGGCTGGCGTCGCCAGATGGCCCTGCACGGGCGGGAACTCATGGGCGCCGCACTGGACCTCGCGGCCGGGGTCCGGGCCTCGATCGAGGAGATCGACGGGATGCATGTCTACGACCGTGACGACTTCGTCGGCCAGGGCCTGGCCGACGACTTCGACCCGCTGCCGGTCATCATTGACATCGCCGGGCTCGGCATCACGGGGTTCCGGGCCGCGGACTGGCTGCGGGACAACCGGGCCGTGGACGCCCACATCGTCGACCACCGCCGCATCGGCGCGCAGATCACGCACGCCGACGACAGCAGCACGGCCGGTGAACTGCTCGACGCACTCAAGGATCTGGCTCAGGCCGCGCCTGAGCTCGCGTCCGGCCCGCGGGTCGACGTACCGTCGCCGACCGAGCTGCGCATGAAACAGGCCCTGCTCCCCCGGGACGCCTTCTTCGGCCCCACCGAGGACGTGCCTGTCGAGGAGGCCTCCGGTCGGGTCGCGGCGGAGATGATCACGCCGTATCCACCCGGGATCCCGGCCGTCCTGCCGGGCGAACGGCTCACCACCCCGGTGCTGCGGTATCTGCGCACCGGCCTGGACGCGGGCATGAACCTGCCCGATCCGACCGATCCGAAGCTCGCCACGATCAGGGTGACGGCGTCCGATCAAGGGGCCGCAAAGTGAAACAGGTCACGTAACCGGCTTCCGGTTACCCAAAAGTCAGGTTGATGGTTTAGCGTTCATCCATACGTGGTGACGGAGTCGACCGTAACGTCCTCCGACGCCACCGCCAACGGCCCTGGCTGGTCTCCCCCGTCCAGCCAGGGCTTTTTCATGCCCATCGGGCACCTGGCCGCGTGTTCCGGAGTTTCACGGACGTTTTCCGCGGGAACTGCCGTCCGCCGAGGTGCCCGGGGCCTGGACAGCGGCTGAAATGGGCGTAGGGAAAGCACCGCAACCGATCGTCGGCGAGGAGCCCCGCGTCATGACCAAAGCGATCAAACTGCTGACCGCCCTCCCCCCGCCCCAGCGCCAGAGCCTGATGACGCTCGCGCACGAGGTCTCCTTCCCCGAGGACACCAGGATCTTCGAGGCGGGAGGCAGGGCCGACCGCTTCTGGGTCATCCGCTCGGGCGCCGTCTCCCTCAGCCAGCAGGTCAACTCGCTGCAGCGGGTGACCGTCGCCAGCCTCGGCGCGGGCGATCTGCTGGGCTGGTCCTGGCTGTTCCCGCCGCACGAGTGGGACTTCGGCGCGGAGGCCTTCAGCCCCGTACGGGCCTACGAGTTCGACGCCGCGGCCGTGCTGCGGCTGTGCGAGGAGGACACCCAGCTGGGTCTGTCGCTGGTGCGCAGCGTCGCCGAGATCCTCGCGCACCGCCTGGAGACCACCCGCGGCAAGCTCATGGAACACGCGAGCCGGGGGCGCAGCACTCTGTAGGGACGCGTGCGACGCCTGCGGGCGAGTCGGATCGCGTGCGCGGAGTCAGACCGCGTGCGCGGAGGCCGATCGCGTGCACGGAGTCGGACCGCGTGCACGGACGCCGATCGCGTGCACGGAGTCGGACCGCGTGCACGGACGCCGATCGCGTGCACGGAGTCGGACCGCGTGCGCAGAGGCCGATCGCGTGCACGGAGTCGGACCGCGTGCGCAGAGGCCGATCGCGTGCGGAGAGGCGGAACGCGTGCACGGAGTCGGATCGCGTGCGCGGAGGCCGATCGCGTGCACGGAGGCCGATCGCGTGCACGGAGTCAGACCGCGTGCACGGAGGCCGATCGCGTGCGCGGAGTCGGACCGCCGGCAGTCAGATGCGGTAGCGCCGCAGTGCCGGGACCGCCGCGGCCAGCGCCAGCATCACGACGACCACGAGGACGCCGCCGCCGGCGACCGCCGTGCGCGGTCCGAACACCGAGCCCGCGGTGCCGTGCAGCACGTCGGCCAGGCGCGGCCCGCCCGCGACGACGACCGTGAACACGCCCTGCATGCGGCCGCGCATCTCGTCGGTGGCCGCGGACAGCAGGATCGCCCCGCGGAAGACCATCGAGACCATGTCGGCGACACCGGCCAGGGCCAGGAAGGCGGTCGCGATCCACAGGTTGCCGCTGAGCCCGAAGCCAGTGATCGCGACGCCCCAGGCGACGACCGCGCCGATCACCATCCAGCCGTGCCGGCGGGCCCGGGAGAAGGTGCCGGAGAACAGGCCGCCCAGCACGGCGCCGATGGGGATCGCCGCGAACAGCAGGCCGAGCGCGAGCCCTTCGCCCCAGGGGCGGTAGGTCTCGGAGGCGAGCTGCGGGAACAGGGCGCGGGGCATGCCGAAGACCATCGCAACGATGTCGGCGAGGAAGGACAGCAGCAGCACCTTGTGCATGGAGATGTAGCGGAAGCCCTCGACGATGGCGCGGACCCCGGCCCGCGCCGCGGTACCGGCCAGTGGCGGCAGCGCGGGCAGCTTGTAGACGGCCCACACCGTCACGCACAGCGCGAGGGCGTCGATCAGATACAGCTCGGGCAGGCCGATGACGGGTATCAGCACGCCGGCCAGCAGCGGTCCGACGACCTGGCCGGTCTGCATGACGGTCGAGCCCAGGGCGTTGGCGGCGGGCAGCTGGGCCTCGGGCACCAGGCGGGCGATCGAGGCGGTACGGGCCGGGGCGTTGAGGCCCCAGAACGCCTGCTGCATCGCGAGCAGAAGCATCAGCGCGGCCACCGACTCCAGGCCGGTGAACGCCTGCAGCCAGAACAGCAGCGAGGTCAGGGCGATCCCGGTGTTGGTGATCAGCAGCAGCTTGCGGCGGTCCATGCTGTCGGCGATAGCGCCGCCCCACAGCGCGAAGACGATCAGCGGGACCAGACCGGCCAGGCTCGCGGCACCGACCCACGCCGAGGAGCCGGTGATGTCGTAGATCTGCTTGGGCACGGCGACCGCGGTGAGCTGGCTGCCGACGGCGGTGACAATGGTCGAGGACCACAGCCGGCGGTAGGCGGGGATGCTCAGCGGGCGGGTGTCCATCGCCCAGCGGCGCCAGCCACGCCGGGGCGCCTCGACCTCGACGGGGTCCGGTGTCCTGGGTTCCGTACTGCTCTCGCTGGTGTCCACGACCGTCCTGGTTGCTTGCTACATCTATCGGTTCAAGCTCCACTATCGCAGCACCGCCCGGCAGTTCGGGACACGCGTGACCGGATGCTGGACGCCCGGCCCCGGCCGGCACGTCCCCGCGATCACGCCCTGACGACCAGCAGAGTGCCGAGCGTGATCATCGTCGCGGCCACCAGAGCGTCCAGCACGCGCCAGGCGGACGGCCGGGCCAGGAGGCGGCCGAGCGCGCGGCCGCCGAAGCCGAGCGCCACGAACCAGCACAGGCTGGCGAGGGCCGCGCCGAGGCCGAACGTCCAGCGCAGCGCGCCGCGGTCGGCGGCGATCGAGCCGAGCAGGAAGACGGTGTCGAGGTAGACGTGGGGGTTGAGCCAGGTCAGCGCCAGACAGGTGAGCACGGCCCGTCTGCGCGAGCCCGTCGTGTCGCCCTCGGTGCGCAGGCCGTCGCCGCCGGGTCGCAGCACTCGGCGGGCCGCGAGAACGCCGTAGCAGAGCAGGAAGGCGCCGCCGACCCAGCCGACCACGGTCAGCGCCCCGGGCCAGGCGACCACCACCGCGCCGACCCCGCCGACCCCGAGCGCTATCAGCACCGCGTCGGACAGGGCGCAGATGCCGACCACCGCGAGGACGGCGTCGCGGCGGATGCCCTGGCGCAGCACGAAGGCGTTCTGGGCTCCGATGGCGACGATGAGCGAGAGGCCGGTGCCGAATCCGGCGGCGGCGGTGGTCAGGGCGTTCGTCATGCCATTGACGCTAAGGACGCGGAGTCCTGACGTACAGCTAAAGATTCTTACGTATCCTTAGCTCTCGTGAAGACAGAGTTGACGGAGCTTCCCCTCGACCAGGTGCGCACACTCCTCGCGGTGGTGGACGAGGGGACGTTCGACGCGGCGGCCGCGGCGCTGCATGTGACGCCGTCGGCGGTCAGCCAGCGGGTGAAGGCGCTGGAGCAGCGCACCGGGCGGGTGCTGCTGCTGCGCACCAAGCCGGTCAGGCCGACCGAGTCGGGCCAGATCGTCGTGCGCTTCGCCCGGCAACTCGCGCGCCTGGAGCGCGACGCGCGCACCGAGCTCGGCATGAGCGGCGCCGGGGAGGCGACCCGGGTCTCGATCGCGGTGAACGCGGACTCGCTGGCCACCTGGTTCCTCCCGGCGCTCACCCAGGTACGCCATGAGCCACGGCTCTGCTTCGAACTGCGCCGGGAGGACGAGACCCGCACGGCATCACTGCTGCGCGAGGGCGTGGTGATGGCCGCCGTCACGTCGTCGCCCGAGCCCGTGACGGGCTGTTCCGTACGCGCCCTGGGCAGGATGCGCTACGTCCCTGTCGCCAACCCCGACTTCGCCCGCGAGCACCTCGACGGACCGTTGCGCGAAGTCCTCGCCACCGCCCCCACGGTCGGCTTCGACCGCAGCGACGACCTGCAGGACAGCTTCGTCCGCCGCCTGCGCCACGACCGCACCGGCGCAAGCCCGGAGCGACACTACGTGCCCACCTCGGAAGGCTTCGTCCAGTCCGTGGCCGCCGGCCTGGGCTGGGGCCTGGTCCCCGAAGTACAGGCCGAACCCCTCCTGCGCACCGGCCACCTGATCCGCTTCGCCCCCGAGCACGCTGTGGACGTTCCCCTGTACTGGCAACAGTGGAAACTCGACTCCCCGGCACTGGCTGTGGTGGCGGAGGTTGTGATCAGTGCGGCGGAGGGAGCGTTGCGGGGAGGGTGAGTTTTGCGGCTGCGGGCCGCCCGGCCCGGCGAAGACAGCGTCCGGCGCGGGCGAGCCCACCGACGATCGGCATAATCCCCAGAACCCGCAGGTCACCGCAGCGCATCCAGTTGTGCTGCTGCGCTGTCCAGGAGCATGTCCAGGGCTGTGGGGTAGGCGCTGCGGACCATGTGGGCTGCCAGGAGGGGGGCTGCTTCGGCGATGCGGGGGTGGGTGGTGGGGGGTAGGCGGGCGTAGGTGGAGCGCCAGATGGCCTCGTCGGCGCGTAGTGCCGCGCTCGGCAGGGTCAGGGGGGCGGCGTCCAGGGCGGCGAAGGCCAGGGTCTGGTCGATGAAGGCGTGGTAGATGCGGACCGTGTCCGCCGTCGGGAACCCGGCGGAGCGCAGCACCTCCAGGACGGCCTCGTCGGCGGCCAGTTCGTTGGCGCGGCCGCTGACCCGGCTCGTGGTGAGTACGGCCGCCTGCGGGTGGGCGAGGTAGGCGGCGTGGATGCGCAGGCCGACGGCGCGCAGGTCTGCCCGCCAGTCCCCCGTCGGGGCCCAGCCGTCGAGGGCCTGGCCGATGAGCGCGTCGCCGATGGCGAGGGTGAGGTCGTCCATGCCGCGGAAGTAGCGGTAGAGGGTGCTCGGATCGGCGTCCAGGGCGAGGCCGAGACGGCGTGCGGTCAGGCCCGCGCTGCCGTGTTCGCGCAGCATGCGCAGCGCGGTCTCCACGATCAGCGCCTCGGACAGCACCGTGCCGCTCTTGGTGGGCCGGCGCCTGCGCCGCTTCTCCTCGGGCACCACCGGCTTGGGCACGACACCGCCTCCCGTCCCCCGGCTCTCGCCTTATGCCAACGCCATTGACCTTAATCGACCTGCCGCGTTGTATCTCCAGCGGGGCCCCTCGTCATCGATCAACAGAACGTCGATCCACAGAACGTAGATTTTTCAGGACGTCGATCCTCAGGACAGGGAGATCTGTCATGCGTGTACTGCTCGTGGGCGCCGGCGGTGTCGGCACCGCCATCACCCGGATCGCCGCCCGGCGGCCGTTCTTCGCGGCGATGGTGGTCGCCGACTACGACCCGGCGCGCGCCGAGGCGGCCGTAGCCGCCCTCGACGACCCCCGCTTCAGTGCCGAGCGTGTCGATGCGGGTGACGAGGCCGCGGTGGCGGAGCTGCTGCGTCGGCACGGGTGCGACGTGCTCCTCAACGCCACCGACCCGCGCTTCGTGATGCCCCTGTTCCGCGCGGCACGCAGCGCCGGTGCGACCTATCTCGACATGGCGATGTCCCTGTCGCACCCGCACGGCGAGCAGCCGTACGAGAAGTGCGGGGTCAAGCTGGGCGACGACCAGTTCGCGCAGGCCGAGGAGTGGGAGAAGGCGGGCGCGCTGGCTCTGGTGGGCATGGGTGTGGAGCCCGGTCTCTCGGACGTCTTCGCGCGGTTCGCCGCCGACGAACTCTTCGACGAGATCGAGGAGATCGGCGTCCGCGACGGCGCGAACCTCACCGTGGACGGCTACGACTTCGCCCCGTCCTTCAGCATCTGGACCACGATCGAGGAGTGCCTGAACCCTCCGGTCGTCTACGAGTCCGACCGCGGCTGGTTCACCACGGAGCCGTTCAGCGAGCCGGAGGTGTTCGACTTCCCGGAGGGCATCGGCCCAGTGGAGTGCGTGAACGTCGAGCACGAGGAGGTGCTGCTCGTGCCGCGCTGGGTGAAGGCGCGCCGGGTCACCTTCAAGTACGGCCTGGGACAGGAGTTCATCGAGACGCTGCGGACGCTGCATCTGGTAGGGCTCGACCGCACCGACCCGGTGACCGTGCCGAGCGCGGCGGGCGCCGTGGCGGTCTCGCCCCGGGACGTCGTCGCCGCGTGTCTGCCCGATCCGGCGACGCTGGGCGAGCGCATGCACGGCAAGACCTGTGCGGGCACCTGGGTGCGGGGCACCAAGGACGGTGCGCCGCGCGAGGTGTACCTCTACCACGTGGTGGACAACCAGTGGTCCATGGCGGAGTACGGCAGCCAGGCGGTGGTGTGGCAGACGGCCGTCAACCCGGTCGTCGCCCTCGAACTGGTCGCCACCGGCGCCTGGTCCGGTTCCGGCGTGCTCGGTCCCGAGGCGTTCCCGGCGCGTCCCTTCCTCGAACTGCTCACCGCGTACGGCTCCCCGTGGGGTATGCGGGAGCAGTGACCGGAAGGGCCCGTGGCGTTCTCCAGGACTCCGTTGTTTCACACACGCATCGACAGGTGACCCGCAATCGAGTAAGCCATCGGCGAGGGCACGTACGACTTCGATCGCAGGTGACATTGATGGACGACTGGCGAGACCGGGCCGCGTGCCGCAGCGAGGACCCCGACCTGTTCTTCCCCATCGGCACGTCGGGCCCGGCGCTGATGCAGACCGAGCAGGCCAAGGCGGTGTGCCGGCGCTGCCCCGTCCGGGAGCGGTGTCTGCGCTGGGCGCTGGACACCACGGAGTGCATGGGTGTCTGGGGCGGCACGAGCGAGACCGAACGGCGGGCGCTGCGGCAGCGGCAACGCGCCGACGCACGCACCTGACGACGGCGATGCGTACGACCGACACCGCCGACGCACGCCACTGACACCACGGACTCGGGGCTGAACGAACTCAGCCCTCGGGTGCCGGGGCGCTCGGTATGCGCAGGGTGAACACGGCGCCCGAGCCGGGTTCGCAGGTTGCGACGACCGTTCCGCCGTGCGCTGCGGTCAGATGACGGACGATCGGCAGGCCGAGACCGCTGCCGCCGGTTCGCCGGCTGCGCGACTTCTCGGCCCGCCAGAACCGTTCGAAGACATGCGGCAGATCCTCCGGCGCGATACCGCTGCCGGTGTCCGCCACGGTGAAGACGACCTCGTCGCCGTCGCGGCGTACCGCCAGGGTGACGGTGCCTTCGGCGGGTGTGTGCCGCAGGGCGTTGGAGACCAGGTTGCCGAGCGCCTGCCGCATGCGCACCGGGTCGGCGTCGAGCCAGGCCGCGCCGTCGCCCTCGGTGCGTACGGTGACCCCGGCCGCGTCGGCGGCGACGCGGTGGGCGGCGGCGACCTGGTCCAGCAGCTCGTCGGCGCGCACCGGTTCGCGGTGCAGCCGCAGGGTGCCGGCGTCGGCGGCGGCGAGATCCTGGAGGTCGTCGATGACGCGCTGGAGCACCAGCGCCTCCTCGTGCAGGGAGGCCAGCAGCGCGGGATCCGGGTCGACGACGCCGTCCCGGGTGACCTCCAGCCAGCCGCGGATGTTGGTCAGCGGGCTGCGCAGTTCGTGCGCGATGTCGCTGACCATGGCCCTGCGCTGGGACTCCAGGCGTTCGCGGCGCTCGGTGAGGTCGTTGAACGCCTCGGCCAGGATGCCGGTCTCGTCCCGCGTGGTCACCGGCACCCGCACATGCATGTCCGGCGGCTGCTGGGCCGCTTCGGTCAGCGCGCGCAGGGGCCGTACGAGGCGGGTGGCGACGACGGCCGTGACGACGACGGTGATGGCGAGCACCAGCCCGGCGGCGCCGACGATCTTGGCCTTGTTGGCCGGGGACATGTCGAAGCGGGGCGGCGTGGTCTCGTCGTCCCCGAGGTAGAGCTCGGCCACGGGCGCGACGTAGGGGTCGAGTTGGGCACGCAGCGCGTCGTCCGTGCAGCTGCGTACGGTTTTCATCGCCGAGGAGTCGCCCATCTTGGCGTACTTGGCGATGACGTATCTGCTCGACGGAGCCGCCGCGTTGGGGTTGAGCATGAGGTAGAGCGGCTCGTCGGAGCCGAGGCCGTGGTTCTTGAGGCAGCCGCGGGCACCCTCGGTCAGCGCCCGCAAAGCCTTGCTCTCGGTGCGGGTGGGCACGCCGAGCTGTCCGTATCCGCACTCCTCGGGCATGTAGTCGGACGCGGCGGTGCCGTCCGGGTCGAGGATGGCGGGGCGGCCGCTCGGCGTCATCTCGATCCGGGTGTCGATGCTGAAGCGGGCGTAGCAGGACCGCTGTTTCTCGGCGATGGTCTGCAGCGTGCGGCGTTCGTGTGCGGTGAGTTTGTACGGGCCCACCGCTCGGGGGTCGATCCCGCTGAGCTGTGCGCCGGTCTCGCTGTAGGTGTCGCTGTGCAGGGGGTCGACGGTCGCGGCCGCGCCGAGCGGCAGGGCGGTGCCCTTGCGGGCGGAATCCGCGATCAGGGTGCGGTCGGTGGTGGTCAGCGCGATGCGCCGGCCGGTCCGCGCGGCCAGGTGCCGTACGACGGGCTGGACGCCGTTCCACTGGGGGTGGGTGGCGGCGTAGCCGCTGAGCTCGGCCAGGATCTTCATGTCGTCGGCGAGGTCCTGTCCCTGTTCCTCGCGCAGGGCGCGGGTGGTGGTCTCCACCGCCAGCCAGGCCGTCGCCGCCACCGAGCAGACCGCGATGAGTGCCGAGGTGATCAGCAGCCGTACCAGCAGCCGCTTGCGCAGCGGGATGCGGCGTTTCACGGACGGCCGCCGCTGAGCTTGTAGCCGACCCCGAACACGGTCAGCAGCCGCACCGGGTGCCGCGGGTGGGCTTCGATCTTCCGGCGCAGGTTCATGATGTGGACGTCTATGGCGCGCTCGGTGGACGCCCGGTCGAAGCCGTGGGTGCACTGCAGCAACTGCCGCCGGGAGAAGACGCGTTCCGGCTCGGCGACCATGGCCAGCAGGATCTGGAACTCGGCCGGTGTGCACTCCACGGGTTCGCCGTCGCAGCGCACCTCGTGCCGCTCCGGGTCGACGGTGAGCCCTGCCGCCCGTACGACGGGATCCTCCCGCAGGTCGACGGCCCGGCCGCTGCGCCGCAGCACGGTGCGGATGCGGGCCATCAGCTCGCGCGGGCTGTACGGCTTGGTCATGTAGTCGTCGGCGCCCAGTTCCAGCCCGAGCAGGACGTCGTCCTCCTCGGAGCGTGCGGTGAGCATCACCACGGGGATGTCGGCCCCGGACCGGTCGCCGCCGCGCAGCACCCGGCACACCCCGAAGCCGTCGACGACGGGCAGCATGAGGTCGAGGACGACCAGGTCGGGCCGTAGCCTGCGGGCGGCGTCCAGCGCGGCCGCGCCGTCGTGGACCACGGTGGCCGTGTGGCCCTCTGCCAGCAGGGAACGGCGTATGAGTTCGGCCTGCATCTCGTCGTCCTCGGCGACCAGTACATGTGCGCACACGCGGCGGATCCTAGATGGTCAGCGTGCGAGGGACTTGGCGTCCCCCATGACGGCGATGGGATGGAGGGCGGGGTCGAGCGCACGCAGCAGGTCCTTCATGTGCCGCTCGGAGATGCTGACGCAGCCGTGGGTGGGGCCGCCGTGGTCGACGTGGAACCATATGCCGCCGCCGCGCTTGGCCCCGAGGGGGCGGGTCCAGTCGAGCGGGGTGGTACCCGGCTTGCGGTTGTAGTTGATCGCCACCACGTAGTCGAAGGAGCCGGCGAGCGGCTCGCCCTCGAACCCCGTGCCGGGCGAGACGAACCCGTGGGAGTGGTGGTACGGCAGCCGGGTGCCGGGGTCGGCGAGCAGCCCGCCGGCGTCGGTGAGGCCGTAGACGCCGATGGGCGAGCGCAGGTCGTTGCCCATGTGGTGGTCGGACCAGCCCTTGAGCGCGTTGTGCGCGGGCCAGGTGGCGTCGGCGTGCCAGCCCTCCGCCGTGCGCCGGTACAGGACGACGGTGGATCGTGGGGAGTTCTTGCCACGCCCGGTCACGACGACCGCCTGGCGGGCGTCGGCGGGGACTTGGGCGCGGGTCTTCGGTCCCAGCCCCGGCAGGTTCAGCGGGGCGCCCTGGGCGGACATCTCGGGTGAGGGCGTGACCGCCGGACTCGACGCGACGGCCGCACTGGTGGTGGGGGTACCCGGATCGGCCGGGGCGCCGGGCGCATGGCCCGTCGACGCCACGGCTCCGCTGCCGCAGCCCGTCAGGAGCAGGCACGCGGCGAGCAGCGCGAAACGGGGTCTAATCATGATCACGGATCGACTGTGACCGACTCATGTGAGGAACTCGTCAGGTTTCGGGCGCTGTTCGACTTTCCTGAACAGTACAACCACCAGGTGAACGGAGAATCGGGGACGGACGGTCTACGCTCGGCATCAACTGCCACTACAGGGACGTATCCCCTCATCCAGGAAGGACCGGGCATGAGTGTTCGCGTGCGTCGTGTCTACGAATCACCCGAGCCGGACGACGGAGTCCGCGTCCTGGTCGACCGGCTGTGGCCGCGCGGGGTGTCCAAGGAGTCCGCGCAGGTGGACGAGTGGCCCAAGGCCATGACACCGTCCACCGAGCTGCGCCGCTGGTACCACGCGGGCGAGGGGTCCTACGAGGAGTTCGCCGGCCGTTACGAGTCGGAGCTGGACGCCCCCGAGGCGGCCGAACTCCTGGATCACGTACGGGAGTTGGCCGCCAAGGGGGCGGTGACACTGCTGACCGCCGCCAAGGAACCGGACACGAGTCACGCCGCCGTGCTGCTCCGGCTGCTGGAGGAGCGCTCGACGTAGCGCCCGGTGACGGCCAATGCGGCTGCCATGATGCTGAGTTGGGGGTTCACCTCCGGGCAGCCCGGCAGTACCGAGGCGTCGGCGACGAGCACGCCGTCGACGCCGCGCAGCCGGCCCTCGGCATCGGCGGGCGCCCGGCGCGGATCACCGCCCGCGGCGACGGTGCCGGTCGGGTGGAAGGCCGACAGATGCAGATCGCGCGCGGTGATGCCTGCGAGCAGGGCGTCGAGTTCGCCGAGGGTGCGGGCGCGCGGTGCTCGGGGGATGCCGGTGAGGACTTCCTCCGCCCCTGCCGCGAACAGGAGACGGCCCATGGCGCGTACGGCCGTCATCAGCCGCTCGCCGTCGCGCGGGTCCAGGCGGTAGCGGACCAGGGTGCGGTCGCGGCCCAGGACGCGGCCCGAGGGACGGTCGGCGATCATGGCGCCGAGGACGGCCAGCCGGTCGGCTCCCTCCAGTTCGCGTCGCAGGGAGCGGCCGACGCCGGGCAGCACGAAGCTGCTCATGCCGGGCGGGCTCGCGGTCGCCTCGATCAGGATGCCGTGCTCGTGCAGCTCCTCGATGCCGGCGCTCTGCAGGACGCCCTTCCAGGAGGTGACCGGTTCGGGGAAGCGGCCCGCGACGCTGGTCGCCGGATGGACGCTGAGGTTGCGGCCGAGCCGGGGGTGGCCGCCGAGGCCCGAGCGGCGCAGCAGCTGCGGGGTCTGCAGCGCTCCCGCTGCCGTGACGACGAGGGGGCTGAGGATCTCCAGCTCGCTGCCGTCGGCCCGGCGCACCCGGACGCCGGACGCCCGGGGCGGGCCCGGACGGTCGTGGTCGAGCAGGATCCGCAGGACCGGTGCGCCGGTGACGATCCGCGCTCCGGTGGCGCACGCCTCGGGCAGCACGGACAGCTGCACGCTCTGCTTGGCGCCGGTGGGGCAGCCCACGACGCACTGGCAGGAGCCCTTGCAGCCCGGCGCGTTGCGGCGCAGCGGCCCCGCCCGCCAGCCGAGCCGTTCGGCGCCGGCCAGGGCGAGCAGGCCGTTGGCGCCGAGGACGTCGAGCGGCTGGGTGGCGACGCGCAGGGTGCGTTCGACCTCGTCGAGGTGCGCGGGCAGATCGTCGGCGACACGGAAGCCGTGGCGCCGGCTCCAGCGGTCCAGGACATGGTCCGGAGTGCGGTAGCAGGTACCGGAGTTGACGACGGTGGTGCCGCCCACGGCTCGTCCGACGGGCAGCAGCAGGGGCGGATTGCCCAGCGCGGCCGTCGCGCCGCCGTCCCGGTACAGATCGGTGAAGCGGTCCAGCGGCAGGCGGCGACCGAAGGACGCCGTGGTGTGGTGCTCGCCCTCCTCCAGCACCACGACGGACAGCCCGGCGCGCGCCAGCGTCCGCGCAGCCATGGCACCTCCGGCGCCGGAGCCCACCACGACGGCGTCGGCGGTGGCGCGGTCGGGCCACTCCTCGGCGGGGGTGCAGTCCAGGGGCGGGTCCTCCGGAACCGCCGCCGCCCGCGCAAGCGGCGTCCGCTCGGTGGCGGCGGCGAGCAGCACGGGGACCTTGAGGAGGTCGAGCGCCGGTACGAGCCCGGGGCGTGCGGCGAGCGACGCGAGCACGCTCTCGCGCTCCTCCGGGGTAAGGGCGGCGAGGCGGCGCCCGCTGTGCAGGAGGGCGTATGCGTCGACGGCGGTGGCGGCGGCACGCACTCCGGCACGTACGGGCCCGGGCAGTGCCGACAGGAACGTGCCCAGCCGCGCGGGCACACGCGCCACCCACTCCTCGTCCCCCGTGTCGGCCAGCAGCGCGGCCACCAGTCCACGCGCGCTCATCGGTCCCCCACCTCGGCATGTGCGCTGGCCCGCAGAGTCCATGACGCCTCGCCGCGCCAGCGACCCCACCAGCGCTCCAACAGGACGGTCGCGTCGGCACTCTCACTGTTGCGGCAGACGGCGGCGGCGCCGTCCGGGTCGCGGTAGTCCAGGGCGAGGGTGCGTTCCTCGGGCTGGGTGACTTCGACGCGGATGCGGCGCAGCAGCGTACGGCCGGTCACGGTCCACGTGGGCAGGCCGATGCGGGCGCGGAAGCGTCCGGCACCGAACACGCCGACCGCGGTGCGCTCGGGCCGGCGCGGCCAGGTGCGCCCGTTGCGGTGCAGGCGCAGGAAGACGAGCGGGGGCAGCCGCCGCAGCACGGGCCGCGTCGACACCGCCGCCACCACTTCGAGGACGTCCGAGCCGCCCAGGTCCGCGTGCAGCCAGGCCCAACGGCGGGCGTTGCCACGGCCGTTGATGCGGGCGGAGGCTCCGGGGGCGGCGCGCAGGGTCAGCGTGCGCTCACCGTCGCTGAACGTTCCGTCGTAGGCGGCCCGTGCCGCGGGGAGCATGTGCGTCGCGGGGAGCAGGGGGCGCCGCCAGGACCAGCGGGGAAAGGTGAACAGAGGATCGGCCAGGGGCTGTTCGGTGAGGTTCCAGTGGAAGTCGCCTGCGCTTCCGGTCAGTTGTCCCGGGCCCGCGTCGACGCCCTCGGCCGTGAAGCCGTGGGTGGGGCTGTGCCAGGGGGCGGGTCCGAAGCGGACGTGGCGCACCTTTCCCTCGGGCGGGAAGGTCGCCGCCCAGCCGTGCGCGTGGGGCTCGGATCCGTCGGCGGGCGCGACCAGTTCGTGGTGCAGCCAGATGCCGGTGCCGGTCGCGGGGTCGGTCAGGGTGGTGTACCAGACCTCGGTACGGCCGGGGCTGCCGTCCCAGCGCGGCACGGCGTACCGGGCGGCGTCCTCGCGCCGAGGGAAGCGGAAGCTCAGCAGGAAAGGGGCCAGCCCGGTCGTGACGGGGAAGCGGAGGGTGCCCTGTCCGGCCCGCACGCCGTCCTCGTAGAGCGTGAACGGCAGGACGGTCATCGACCTCACCGGGTGACGCGGGCTCACCGACTTCCAGCCGTCCAGGGTGAAGGAGCGGCCGTCGGCGGTGAACGTCAGCCGGTAGCGGATGCGGCGCCGGGCGAGCGGGGAAATCTCCAACTCCCCTGTGGCGTCAGGGTCGTCGGCCAGTCCGGCGATACGGAGGCGGCCGTGGACGCGGGCGCGGGTGGTGCGGTGCGGACGCAGGATCTCCTCGCACTCGGCCCGCAGGTCCAGACGGATGCGGCGGACCGGGTCCCCGGCGTCGAACCGGACCGTGCCGAGCATCGTCTCCGTGAACGTCGTGCCCCTCACGCCAGACCCTCCAACATGATCTTCTCGGTGTCGCGCAGATAGGCGTCCGCGGCCGCGTGCGCCTTCCGGCCGTCGCCGGACACCACCGCCTCGACCACGGGGGCGAGCCGCCGATGGGCCGTCGCAGGATCGGTGAACGGCCCGCTCAGGGCTGCGCGTACGGGCAGATACGCGTTGAAGAGCGTGTTGGTCAGCAGGACGTAGACCCGGTTGCCGGTCGCCCGGGCCAGGGCGCGGTGCACCTCGACGTCGGCCAGCTGCACGGCGTCCGCGCCCTCGGCCTCCCGTACGGCGTCGAGGAGCCGGTGCAGTTCGGCGTGCTGCTTCGAGGTGGCCCGTGCCGCGGCCCGCTCGGCGATCAACGCGCCCACGGCGCGCCGTACTTCGAAGATCTCCCGGACCCACTTGGCGTCGTGGCGCACGAGCATCGGCAGGAGGTCGGCGCCGCCGAGCCGGGCGTAGTCGCGCACCCTGGTGCCGACTCCGTGCCGGGTCTCCAGCAGGCCGGCCTGGACGAGGCGGCCGAAGGCGTGCTTGAGGGTGGTGCGGGTGACGCCGTATCCGTCGGCCAGTTGGCGTTCCGGAGGCAGATAGCTGCCCGCCGGATGGCGTCCGGCCAGGATGTCCTCGCGCAGCCTGGATTCGAGGACGTCCACGATCGTCTCGCGGGGCAGGGCCTCCACGGATGCCTCCTGAATACGTACCGACACGGGTGGTGTGCATGTGCGACGTGGCTGAGTGGCTCATCCACTCAACCAGCGCGGTCCACCGACGGTCAACCCCCCTTCTGCGCCCCGTCGTTCACATGCCGGCGCCGAAGAGGCGGCCGGTCGCTGTCACCGGCCGCCCCTGGTGCGCTTCCGTCCTGGTCAGGCGGTCTGCCGTGCCGCCGCCCGGCCGGCCGCACGGCCCGAGAAGAGGCAGCCGCCGAGGAAGGTGCCCTCCAGGGCGTTGTAGCCATGGACGCCTCCGCCGCCGAAGCCCGCGACCTCACCGGCCGCGTAGAGGCCCTCGATCGGCTCGCCGTCGGCGTTCAGGGCGCGCGAGTCGAGGTCGGTCTGGATGCCGCCGAGGGTCTTGCGGGTGAGGATGTTCAGCTTGACGCCGATCAGCGGTCCCGCCGCCGGGTCGAGGATGCGGTGCGGGGTGGCGACGCGGCCGAGGCGGTCGCCGATGTAGCGGCGGGCGTTGCGGATGCCCTGGATCTGGGAGTCCTTGCTGTACGGGTTGGCCATCTGCAGGTCGCGGGCCTCGATCTGGCGGCGCACTTCGGCGGCGTCCAGCAGCGGCTTGTCCGTCAACTCGTTCATTTTCGTGACCAGTTGCTCCAGCGTCGGGGCCGTCACGAAGTCGGCGCCCTTGCGCAGGAAGGCGTCCACCGGGCCGGGGGCGCCCTTGCCGAAGCGGTTCTTCAGCACCGCCGCCTTGTCCTTGGCGGTGATGTCGGGGTTCTGCTCGGAGCCCGACAGCGCGAACTCCTTCTCGATGATCTTCCGGGTGAGGATGAACCAGGAGTGGCTGTGCTCGGCGATGTCCTCGGTGGCGCGCAGGTACTTGAGCGTGCTGAGGGTGTCGTAGCCCGGGAGGCAGGGGTCGGGAAGGCGGCGGCCGAGGGCGTCGAGCCACATCGACGACGGGCCGGGCAGGATGCGGATGCCGTGTCCTGGCCAGATCGGATCCCAGTTGCGCAGGCCCTCGGTGTAGTGCCACATGCGGTCGCGGTTGACCAGACGTACGCCCGCCTCGGCGCTGATGTCGAGCATGCGGCCGTCGACGTACGCGGGCACGCCGGTGACCATCTCGGCGGGCGGGGTGCCGAGGCGCTCGGGCCAGTAGCGGCGGACGATGTCGTGGTCGGCGCCGATGCCGCCGGTGGTGACGACGACGGCCTTCGCGGTGAGTTGGAAGTCGCCGATGCGGTCGCGGTTGGAGGCCACGCCACGGGCGGAGTGGTCCTCGGCGAGGACCGTGCCGCGTACGCCGCGTGCCGTGCCCTCCTCGATGACGAGCTCGTCGACCCGGTGGCGGTGGTGGAAGGTCAACAGGCCGTCGCGCGCGGCCTGTTTGGCGTAGTTGACGAAGGGTTCGACGACGCCGGTGCCGGTGCCCCAGCTGATGTGGAAGCGGGGCACGGAGTTGCCGTGTCCGTCCGCCCTGAGGTCGCCCCGCTCGGCCCAGCCGACCGTGGGCAGCACCTTGATGCCGTGCCCCTCCAGCCAGGACCGCTTCTCCCCCGCCGCCCATTCGACATAGGCGCGCGCCCAGCGCACCGCCCAGGAGTCCTCGTCGTCCGCGCGGTCGAACTGGGCGCTGCCCTGCCAGTCACTCCAGGCCAGCTCGAAGGAGTCCTTGATGCCCAGGCGCCGCTGCTCCGGGGTGTCGACGAGGAAGAGGCCGCCGAAGGACCAGAACGCCTGGCCGCCGAGGTTGGCGGCGTTCTCCTGGTCGACCAGCGCGACCCGCCGGCCCCGACTGGTCAGCTCGTGCGCGGCGACCAGACCCGCGAGGCCCGCTCCGACGACGATGACGTCCGCATCCATGGCGACCGATCCTTCTCTCAATGGGGGTCAGACTGAGGGCTGCTGCCGTCCGTCAGCAGCGCGGTGAGCAATTGTGTGAGCCAGGCGCGCGCGGCCTCGACGTTCTTGTCCAGCAGAAGCTGGGTGGTGACGCCGTCGTAGGCGGCGACCACGGCGTGGGCCGCGCCGTCGGCGTCGCCGAGCACGGCGGGCAGTTCGCCGAAACCCTGTGCGCGGGCGAGCCGTTCGGCGATCGCACGGCGCAGCCGCGCCCGGTGCTCCAGCAGTGTCCCGGCGACCTGCGGGGCGCGGGCGGCGTGGACCAAAAAGTCCGTCTTCACCAGGAGCCAGTCCAGGTCGAGGAGCAGCACCTCGGTGACCCGGTCGACGGCGGCGGGCACGTCGAGGTCGGGCACGTCCTGGGCGAGGGCGCCGGACACCTGGTCCGCGATGAGGTCGGCGCGCTCGCGGTAGAGGGCGAAGAACAACTCGTCCAGGCTGTCGAAGTTGGAGTAGAACGCGCCCCTGCTGTACCCGGCGGCCTCGCAGACCTCCTCGATCGAGACCCGTCCGAAGCCCTTGGCGGCGAACACGGCGAAGGCGGCGTCGAGCAGGTTGGCCCGCGTCCGGACCCTGCGCCGCGTGACGCGCCGCTCGGCCTTCTCCTCCGTCACCATGCCCGTACCTCCGTTCGATACGGGAATGTATCCGATACAGCAATGTATCGAAAGGGCTTCGGAATCGACAGAGCCGGAGGACCGAGAGGGCCGGAGAACCGCGAGAGCCGCAGGACCGCGAGAGCCGCAGGACCGCGAGAGCCGCAGGACCGAAAAAGCCGAGGGGAACAAATTTTCGAATCGAGGAGTACGCTGGTCCCATGACCACGCACCTCCAGGGCTCGCTCTTCGACCAGACCGACCAGCTGCGGCTCGGCTCCCTCGGCGGGATCCGGCGCACGTGGCTCGGGCTCGGCGCCTGGATCGACGTGCTGCCCGGATGGCTCGGCGGCGCGGACGCCCTGTTCGAACGCCTCGCCGCCGAGGTCCCGTGGCGTGCGGAGCGCCGGAAGATGTACGACCAGGTCGTCGACGTACCCCGGCTGCTCTGCTTCTACGGCGCGGACGACACCCTTCCGCACCCCGTCCTGGACGAGGCCCGCGGCGCCCTGTCCGCGCACTACGCCGACGAACTGGGCGAGCCGTTCACCACGGCCGGGCTCTGCTACTACCGCGACGGGCGGGACAGCGTCGCCTGGCACGGCGACCGGATCGGGCGGGGCGCCCGCGAGGACACGATGGTGGCCATCGTCTCCGTGGGCGCGCCCCGCGATCTGCTGCTGCGTCCGGTGCGGGGCGGCGAGAGCGTGCGGCGCCCGCTGGGGCACGGCGATCTCATCGTGATGGGCGGCTCCTGCCAGCGGACCTGGGAGCACTGCGTACCGAAGACCACTCGCGCCGCGGGACCGCGCATCAGCATCCAGTTCCGCCCGCACGGCGTGCAGTGAGGCGGAGAGGCGGCCGCTTCGGCTGCGCGCAGGGGGCTGCCTCCGGCGGACGGTGCCGGAGGCAGCCCTTCCCCTGTGCGGGTGCCGATTGGCGCGGACCCGCCGGTTCCGGTGGCCCGCCGGTCTGCTTTGCTGGTGCCGTCGGGCAGGACCTCACCACGCGGGGCAAACATGCGGGCAGACGTACGGCAAGTCGCCGACAGCATCCACCTGGTGCACGGCAGCAACACCAACTGGGTGATCCTCACCGAGGGCAACGAGATCACTCTTGTCGACACGGGCTACCCCGGAGACCGTGAACTGCTGCTCGCCTCCCTGGAGTTGGTGGGCGGCTCACCGGAGGCGGTCGCCGCGGTACTGATCACGCACGCCCACAACGACCACCTGGGCTCCGCCGAGTTCCTGCGCTGCACCTACGGCACGCCGGTCTACCTGCACGAGGCCGAAGTCCCACACGCGCGCCGGGACTTCCTGCACCAGGTGACCGTCGGACAGGTCGTCAGGAACAGCTGGCGGCCCGGGGTGCTGCCCTGGTCGGTGCACGCCCTGCGCTCCGGCGGCACGGCCCATGTGCCGGTCGCCGCGCCGGAACCTTTCCCAGCGGCGGGCGCGCTGGACCTGCCCGGCCGGCCCGTTCCGGTGCACACGCCCGGTCACACCGACGGCCACGCGGCCTTCCACCTGCCGGAGGCCGGGGTGCTGATCTCGGGCGACGCCCTGGCCAGCGGCCACCCCACTTCGAGGATCAAGGGGCCGCAGCTGCTGCCCGACATGTTCCACCACGAACGGGCCCGCGCCATCGCCTCGCTGGACGTTCTGGCCGCACTGGACGGCGACGTGATGCTGCCCGGACACGGTCCCGCACACCGCGGTCCGTTGCGTGAGGCAGCACTTCTGGCCAAGGAGCGTGCCCTTTAGGGTGAGGTGACGATCACCGCGAGGGCGAGGACACGCGAGCCATGGCACTGCAGATCAGCGCGACGAACCCGGAGCATCCCGCGCTCCTGCTGGCGCTGCCGTGGCAGCTGCCCCTGGAACAGTGGCCGGACGAGTACCTGGTCCCGCTGCCGCGCGGCATATCCCGGCACGTCGTGCGCTACGCCCGCGCCGGCGACGAGGTCATCGCCGTCAAGGAGCTCGCCGAACGGCCCGCCCAGCGCGAGTACGGGCTGCTGCGCGACCTCGACCGGCTCGGCATCCCGGCGGTCGACCCGCTCGCCGTGGTCACCGGGCGCTCCGACGCCGAGGGGGAGCCGCTGGAGCCGGTGCTGATCACCCGGCATCTGCGCGGCTCGCAGCCGTACCGCTCGATGTTCGAGACGACCATGCGCCCGGCCACCATGCACCGCCTGATGGACGCCCTGGCCGTGCTCCTTGTGCGTCTGCACCTGGCGGGGTTCGCATGGGGCGACTGCTCGCTGTCCAACACGCTCTTCCGGCGCGACGCGGGCGCCTACGCCGCCTACCTGGTGGACGCCGAGACCGGCGACCTGCATCCCGCGCTCAGCTCCGGTCAGCGGGAATACGACCTCGATCTGGCCCGGGTGAACATCAGCGGCGAGCTGCTGGACCTGGAGGCCTCGGGAGCGCTGCACCCGTCCGTGGATCCGATCGAGTTCGGCACGGAGATCTGCGCCCGCTACGGCGATCTGTGGGAGGAGCTGACCCGGACCTCCGTGTATCCGGCGGGCAAGTACCACTACATAGAGCGCCGGATCCGCCGTCTGAACGACCTCGGCTTCGACGTGGCCGAGATGCAGATCGCGCACTCCTCGAACGGCGACACCGTCACCTTCGTGCCCAAGGTCGTCGACGCCGGTCACCACCAGCGCCAACTGCTGCGCCTGACCGGCCTGGACGCCGAGGAGAACCAGGCCCGGCGGCTGCTGAACGACCTGGAGAGCTGGATGGCCACCCAGGACGACTACGCGCCAGGGGACCCGCTTGCCGCTCGCCCCGAGGTGCTGGCGCACCGGTGGGTGCGGGACGTCTTCCGCCCCACCGTGCGCGCCGTACCCGTCGAACTGCGCGGCACGATGGACTCCGCGGAGATCTACCACGAGCTGCTGGAGCACCGCTGGTACCTGTCCGAGCGCGCACAGCACGACATCGGCCTGGACACCGCGGTCGACGACTACATCAAAAACATCCTGCCGAAGGCCCGCGAGACGCTGCAGCCCATGTCGGGCGAGTGACTCAGTCGGTGTTCGGGACCACGGCCACCGGGCAGGGCGCGTGGTGCAGCACCCCGTGCGCGACCGATCCGATGCGTGCGCCCACGGCCGTGCGGTGGGCGCGCCGGCCGACGACCATCAACTGGGCCCGCCCGGCGACCGACAGCAGCACCTGACCCGCGCTGCCGATCTCCACGTGCTCGATCACCGGAACGTCCGGAAACAGCTCCCGCATCGGCTGCAGGGCGGCGCCGAGCGCCTTCTTCTCGAACGGCTCCAGGCCGCCCGCCTCGTCGAGCAGCTCCATCGAACCCGGGCTGTAGGCGAACACCGGCGGCAGGGACCAGGCCCGCACCACACGCACGGTGGCGCCGCGCCGGGCCGCCGTCTCGAACGCGAACCGCAGCGCGTCGACGCTGTCCTCAGGTTCGCCCTGCTGGCCGACGACGATCTCACGGCCGGCCGCCTCCGCCGTCGGCTGGTCCCCGGCGCGGACGAGCACCACCGGCCGCTTCGTCCCGACGATCACCTGCTGGCCGACGGAGCCGAGCAGGAAGCCGACGACCGGGCCGTGGCCGCGCGATCCGAGCACCAACATCTCCGCGTTCGCGGCCGCGTCGAGCAGCGTCTCGACGGTGTCCCCCGATACCACGTCGGCGGCGACGTCGAGACCGGTGTGCCGTCCGGTGACACCGCGTACGGCCTCGTCGAGCGCGTCGCGCACCCATCCGGCCTGGGTGTCGGGGTCAGCGGCGTCGATCGCCTCGTACGGCTGGAAGCTCCAGGCCTGCACCACGCGCAGCGGCAGGCCCCGGCGCACCGCCTCCCTCGCCGCCCAGTCCAGAGCGGCGAAGCTCTCCTCGGTTCCGTCGACCCCCGCGGTGATCGGGCGCGTCATGTGGCTGCCTCCGTCGTCATGGTCGCTTCGCTGGACGTCAGTCTTCACTACGCTTGTCCCATGGCCTTGGAATGGGAGCAACTCAACGTCGACGCCGCCGATCCCGTCGCGCTGGGCCGCTGGTGGACCGAGGCGCTCGGCTGGGTCGTGGTCAACGACGACCCCGGCGAGTTCGAGATCCGCCCCGACAAGGACACGCTGCCCGGGCTCATCTTCGCCCAGGTCCCGGAGGGCAAGACGGTCAAGAACCGGCTGCACATGGACTTCCGCCCGGACGACCGGGACGCGGAGGTGGCCCGGCTGCTCGCCCTCGGCGCCCGGCACGTGGACGTCGGACAGGGCGACGACGTCCCCTGGGTGACGCTGGCCGACCCCGAGGGCAACGAGTTCTGCGTGCTCTCCTCGCGACGCCGCTGACCTCCTCCCCCGCGGGGCCCGGCTGCCCTGCCCACAGCGAACGCAAGCCTTATGGCGGAGCGAAGCGGGACGATCGAACATACGATGGGCGGGAGCCGGCGCGGCGACCGCCTGAGCGACAGCGCTCGTCGAGCCGTCGGTCCGACCACACGGGGTGGGAGACGTATGGCACAGGCGTCCGACGCAGCGCGGACTGTCATCATGACGGTGGACGACGATCCCGGGGTGTCCCGGGCCGTCGCCCGCGACCTGCGGCGCCGCTACGGCGAGTCGTACCGGATCGTCCGCGCGGAGTCCGGCGAGTCGGCGCTGGAAGCACTGCGGGAGCTGAAGCTGCGCGGTGATCTCGTGGCCGTGATCCTGGCCGACTACCGCATGCCTCAGATGAACGGCATCGAGTTCCTGGAGCAGGCCCTCGACGTCCATCCGGGCGCCCGGCGGGTCCTGCTGACGGCGTACGCCGACACCAACGCGGCGATCGACGCGATCAACGTCGTCGACCTCGACCACTATCTGCTCAAGCCCTGGGACCCACCGGAGGAGAAGCTCTACCCGGTCCTGGACGACCTGCTCGAGGCGTGGCGCCGCAGCGACTTCCGCCCGGTGACCAGCACCAAGGTGGTCGGGCACCGCTGGTCGGCGCGCTCGTCGGACGTACGGGAGTTTTTGGCGCGCAATCAGGTGCCCTACCGCTGGTACTCGGCCGAGGAACCCGAGGGGCAGCGGCTGCTGGCGGCGGCCGGGCAGGACGGGCAGCGGCTGCCGCTGGTGATCACCCCGGACGGGGCGCCGCTGGTGCAGCCGGAGGCTCCGGAGCTGGCCGCGCGGGTGGGCCTGGCGACGACGCCCGCGGCCGACTTCTACGACCTCGTCGTCATCGGCGGCGGGCCCGCGGGGCTCGGTGCCGCGGTGTACGGCGCCTCAGAGGGGCTGCGGACCGTGCTCGTGGAGCGGTCGGCGACCGGAGGGCAGGCGGGCCAGAGCTCACGGATCGAGAACTACCTCGGCTTCCCCGACGGCGTGTCCGGGGCGCAGCTCACCGAGCGGGCGCGACGGCAGGCCGGCAAGTTCGGCGCCGAGATCCTCACCACGCGCGAGGTGACCGGTCTCGAGGTCAACGGAGCCGCGCGGACGGTGCGGTTCTCCGACGGCTCGGCGGTCGCCGCGCACAGCGTGATCCTCGCGACCGGCGTCTCCTACCGGCAGTTGGAGGCGCCCGGCTGCAACGACCTGACCGGGTGCGGGGTCTTCTACGGCTCGGCGCTCACCGAGGCGGCCTCCTGCCAGGGGCAGGACGTGTACATCGTCGGCGGCGCCAACTCCGCCGGTCAGGCGGCCATGTATCTCGCCCGGGGCGCCAAGTCGGTCACCCTGCTGGTGCGCGGCGCCGACCTGTCCGCGTCTATGTCGTACTACCTCATCCAGCAGATCAACGAGTCGCCGAACATCACGGTACGCGCGCGTACCGTCGTCGAGGCGGCGCACGGCTCCGGCCGTCTGGAGCAGCTGCTGCTGCGGGACGTGGACACCGGCGAGACCGAACTCGTCGACGCGCAGTGGATGTTCGTGTTCATCGGCGCCGCCCCGCTGACCGGCTGGCTGGACGGCACGGTGCTGCGGGACGACCACGGGTTCATCCTGGCCGGGCCCGACCTGACCGCGGACGGGCGGCCGCCCGCGGACTGGGAGCTGGACCGGCCGCCGTACCACCTGGAGACCAATATTCCCGGCGTGTTCGTGGCGGGCGACGCACGCGCCGACTCCGCCAAGCGCGTCGCGTCCGCCGTCGGAGAGGGAGCCATGGCCGTGATGCTCGTCCACCGGTATCTGGAGCAGTCGTGAGCGGGCAGTTGATGCCCTGCAGCCCGCAGGAGATCGGTTCGCTGTTCCTGTTCGAGAAGCTCACCCCGGAGCAGCTCGGGCGGCTGTGCAGCGAGGGGCGGGTGGAGCGGTTCGAGGCGGGCCCGGTGTACACCGAGGGCGATCCCGCCACCTGCTTCTACGTGATGGTCGAAGGCACCGTCGTGCTGTCGCGGCGGGTCGGCGGCGACGACGTGGAGGTCACCCGCACCTCACAGCCCGGGGTGTACTCGGGCGCCATGCAGGCCTACATCGGGGACCGGGTCCGCCAGGTCTACAACAACTCCATGCGCGTCACGGAGCCGACCAGGTTCTTCGTGCTGCCCGCGGACACCTTCGCGGCCATCATGCAGGAGTGGTTCCCGATGGCGGTGCATCTGCTGGAGGGGCTGTTCTTCGGCTCGAAGAACACGCAGCGCGCCATCGGCCAGCGTGAACGGCTGCTGGCGCTGGGCTCGTTGTCCGCCGGGCTCACCCACGAGCTCAACAACCCGGCCGCCGCGGCCGTGCGGGCCACCGCCACGCTGCGCGAGCGGGTGGGCAAGATGCGCCACAAGCTGGCGATCATCGCGCAGGGCTCGTACAGCCCCGAGGTCATGGCCAACCTCATCGACATCCAGGAGCGCACGGCCGAACGCGTCGCCAAGGCACCCACGTTGAGCCCGCTGGAGGCGTCGGACCGGGAGGACACGGTCACCGACTGGCTGGACGACCACGACATCCAGGAGGGCTGGCGGATCGCGCCCACCTTCGTGCAGGCCGGTCTCGACGTCGACTGGCTGGACCAGATCGCGGCCGCCGTGGACGAGGAGATCCTGCCGAACGCGATCGGCTGGCTCAACTACACCGTCGAGACAGAGCTGTTGATGGACGAGATCAACGACTCGACCACCCGCATCTCGCATCTCGTCGACGCCGCCAAGCAGTACTCGCAGCTCGACCGTGCCCCCTTCCAGGACGCCGACGTCCATGAACTGCTCGACAGCACCCTGCTGATGCTTGGCGGCAAGATCGGCCCGCGGATCGACGTCGTCAAGGACTACGACCGTACGCTGCCGAAGATCCCCGCCTACCCGGCCGAGCTCAACCAGGTGTGGACCAACCTCATCGACAACGCGGTCTCGGCCATCAACAGCGCCGGTGGAGAAGGCACGTTGACCGTGCGGACGGGCATGGAGCACGACATGCTGCTCGTCGAGTTCCGCGACACCGGCCCCGGCGTGCCGAAGGAGATCCGCGGCCGTATCTTCGACCCGTTCTTCACCACCAAGCCGGTGGGCGAGGGCACGGGGCTCGGCCTCGACATCTCCTGGCGGATCGTCGTCAACAAGCACCACGGCACCCTCCAGGTCGAGTCCGAACCCGGCGACACCCGCTTCCAGGTCCTGCTGCCGCTGACCGCCTCGGCCGACGAACCCTCCGAGGAGCCCGTATGACCAGCGCCAACGGAATCGACGCGAGCGTCCCGCCGAGCGGCACCGGATGCACCGAGTGCGACGAGGCGGGCGGCTGGTGGTTCCATCTGCGGCGGTGCGCCCAGTGCGGTCACGTCGGCTGCTGCGACGACTCCCCCGGCAAGCATGCCACCGCCCACTGGAAGGCCACCGGCCACCGGGTGATCCAGAGCTTCGAGCCGGGCGAGAGCTGGTTCTGGGACTTCGACAGCTCGCAGCTGTACGAGTCCGGTCCCGCTCTCGCGCCGCCGGAGAGCCACCCGGCGGACCAGCCGGCGCCGGGCCCCGCGGGGCGGGTGCCGGCCGACTGGACGAAGACGCTGCGGTCCTGAGCACCGGACGCGAACGCAGCGAAGGGCGCTGACGCTCACGCCCGCTGAACAATCCCCGGGGCCGTGTCAGTGCCGCGTGCCAGGATGGATGCGTGCCGCAGACCGTATTCACCACGCCGCTCATCGGCCGGGACGAGGAAGTCGCCCGGCTCTCCGGGGTGCTGGAGCGCGCCCGCGCCGGGGAGGCTCGGGCCGTGCTGCTGGCCGGGGACGCGGGCGTGGGCAAGACCCGGGTGCTGGACGAGCTCGCCGGGCGGGCCGTCCGCGACGGGATGACCGTCCTCACGGGTCACTGCGTCGACCTCGGTGACGTCGGCCTGCCGTATCTGCCGTTCACCGAGGTGCTGGGCGTGCTGGGCGGCGACGAACGGTTCGCCGAGGTCCTCGCGTCGCATCCGGTGGTCGGCCGGCTGCGCGGCGCGGCCACGGACGCCGGGCGGGACTTGGGCGGCCGGCTCCAGCTCTTCGAGAGCATGGCGGCACTGCTGGCCGACCTCTCGGAGATCGCTCCGCTGCTGCTGGTCCTGGAGGACCTGCACTGGGCCGACCAGTCCTCCCGGGACCTGCTGCGCTTCCTGCTCAGCCGCGGGATCCTGCAGCGGTCCGCCGGCGGCGCCCCCACGCACCGGCTGGCGGTCTTCGCCTCGTACCGCGCGGACGACCTGCACCGCCGGCATCCGCTGCGTCCCCTGCTCGCCGAGCTGGTGCGGCTGCCCGCGGTCGAGCGGGTGGAGCTGCGGCCCATGGCCGACGCCGAGGTGACCCGCCTGGTGCGGGCACTGCAGGACCGCCCCCTGCCGGACGCCACGGTGCGCGGCATCGTCGAGCGCGCCGAGGGCAACGCCTTCTACGCGGAGGAGCTGCTCGCGGCCACCGACACGGAGGCGGGCGGTGTGCCCAGCGGGCTGGCCGACGTCCTCCTCATCCGGATCGAGCAGCTGTCCGACACCGCCCAGCAGGTGCTGCGCACGGCCGCCGTCGCCGGGCGGCGCGTGGAGCACGACCTGCTGCGGGACGCGGTGGGACTGCCCGAGGACGAACTGGAGGCGGCGCTGCGGGAGGCGATCGGCCGCCAGCTCCTGGTCCCCAGCGGCAACGACACCTACGCCTTCCGGCACGCCCTGGCCCGCGAGGCGGTGTACGCCGATCTCCTGCCGGGGGAACGGTCACGGCTGCACGGCACGTTCGCGCGGCTGCTCGCGGGCCGTGGCCATCCGGCCGAGAGCGCGGCCGAGCGCGCCCACCACTACCGCGAGAGCCATGACCTGCCCGACGCACTCGCCGCCTCCCTGGAGGCGGCCGGACATGCCGAGCGGGTGGGCGCGCCCGCCGAGGAGCTGCGCCACCTGGAGACCGCGCTCGACCTGTGGGAGTCGGTGGATCCCGCGGCGCGTCCCTCGGGCGACGGCGTCGACCGGGTGACGCTCACGCTGCGTGCCTCGGCCGCGGCCGCGCACGCCGGTGAGTCGCACCGGGCGGTGTCACTGACCCGGGCCGCGCTCGCCAGCACCGGCCAGGACACCGACCACGAGCTCGCCGCCCGGGTGCGCTACACGCTGGCGGGCAATCTGATGAGCGTCGACAGCCTGACGGCCGCGTTCGCCTACAGCAGTGAGGCGCTCGCGATGATCCCCGCCGAGCCGCCGAGCCGGACCTGGGTGTGGGCGGCGGCCACGCATGTCATCGCGGCCCGCCACATAGGGGAGAACGAAACGGCCCTGCGGGTCGCCCGCCAGGCCCTGCAGGTCGCGGAGCAGCTGCGGGTCACCGACGCGCGGGCGGATCTGCTGGTCTCGCTGGCCATCCTCGAGGGCGACGGACGGCGCAGCCCCGAGAACCAGGAGCGGCTGGAGGAGGCCCGCGAGCTGGCGCGGCAGGCGGGCAACACCCCGGTGGAGATGCGCGCCCTGTTCAATCTGGCGGTCGGCTGTTTCGAGGCGGGCAATCTGGAGGGCTGTCTGCCGTGGGTGACGGAGGGCCTGGACCGGGCCCGCCGCGCCGGGCTGCTGTCGTCGCCGTATCCGCTGGAGATGCGCTATCTGCATCTGCTGGTGCTGTACACACTGGGCCGCTGGGACGAGTGCACCCGGGCCGCGGCGGCGGACGCGGCCGTCCTGCCGGCGGCGGGCGGTTACACCATGGGGCCCGCGCTGTATGTGGCGCTGGCCCGCGGCGACCTGCGTGCCGTCGAGCGGGCCCAGGCCCTGCTGGAGGGGCCTTTCGACTGGATGGCCACCCTGGTCGCGGGCCTCGCGCTGACCGAGGCCGCGGTGCTGCGGGGCGAGCCGGAAGCGGCGGTGGAGCGCACGCGTGCCACGGTCGCGGCGCTGACCGACGACTCGGGCAATCGCCCCGACGTGACGGTCCGGTTGGCGGCGCTGGCCCTGGCGGCGGTCGCCGACGCGGCGGTGGAGCTGCGCGCGGCCGGCGGTGAGGCGCACCGCTGGAAGGACACAGCGGACGAACTGGTCGAACTGGCCCGGCAGACGGCCCGGCACGGCGAGCACGGCGGCCCGCAGGGTCCGGAGGGAATGGCCTGGCTGGCGCGTGCCGAGGCGGAGTGGCTGCGCGTGGTCTCCGGGCCGGACGCGGAGGCCTGGGAGAAGTCGATGAACGCGTTCGGCTTCGGGGACGTGTACGAGCATCTGCGCAGCCAGGTGCGGTTCGCCGAGGCCCTGTTGACCGCCGAGCGGCGCGAGGAGGCGGCCGTCCAGGCGCACGAGGCGAGAGCGGTGGCGGAGCGGCTCGGTGCGGCTCCCCTGCTGGAGCGGATCGACGATCTCGTACGGCGCGGCCGTCTCGCCGACGCCCCCTCGCGGGGGGCGCGCCCCTCGCCGCTGACGGCCCGCGAGCAGGACGTGCTGCGGCTGCTCGCGCGCGGCCGCAGCAACCGGCAGATCGGCGAGGAGCTGTTCATCAGCGGCAAGACGGCCAGCGTGCATGTCTCCAACATCCTGGCCAAGCTGGGCGCCTCCAGCCGTACGGAGGCGGTGGCGATCGCCTACCGTCAGGGGCTGATCGCACCGGAGCCGTCGGCCTCGGGCTGACCTCGGCCGGCCCGGCCGTGGCTGTCGCAGTCGAGGCTCTTCAGGTCGACGGCGTCGGCCATGGCCTGCATGCCCTTGTCGTTGGGGTGCAGATGGTCGCCGCTGTCGAGGGCGGGCAGCATGCGCTCGGGGTCGTAGGGGCTGCGGAGGATGCGGTCGAGGTCGGTGACGGCGTCGAAGTCAGCGCTGTCGCGGATATAGGCGTTGACCTCCTGACGTACCTTCTCACCGGCCGCGTCCCATTCCGACCAGCCCTTGTACGGGCCGACGGTGGCGCCGACGACGCACTTGCCGGCCGCGTGGACGCGCTCCGCCACCTGGCGGTAGCCGGCGATGAGGTCCTGGGCGGTGACCCCGGAGTGGGCCTTGATGTCGTTGACGCCCTCGAAGAAGAAGACGGTGCGCACGCCCGACTGGGACAGCACATCGCGCTGCAGTCGCTTCAGGACGCTCTGCCCGCCGCCGTCCGCCAGGATCTTGTTGCCGGAGATCCCTTCGTTCGCCACGCCCTGGACTTCGGCGTCGGCGGCGTGCAGCCGGCGGGCCAGGTAGTCGGGCCAGCGGCGGTTGAGGTCGCTGGAGGAGTCCCAGCCGTCGGTGATGGAGTCCCCGAGGGCGACCACGGCCCCGGTGCCGGCGAGGGGGCGCACGGTGACGGCGTCCAGGTAGAACCAGGAGCCGATCACCTCCGTCCAGGGGTCGGCGCCCTCCTCGGCGGTGTGGTCGCCCTGGGTTGCGTAGGAGGTCTGCATGGCCATCCAGTGGCCGGTGGCGGGGCCCGCCGCGTCCGGTGAGTGGATGCTGACGACGAGGTTGGTCGCGGCGGGGATCCTGCCCGGCAGGGGGTCGGTCAGGACGGCGCCGCCCGCGGGGACGGTGACGGAGCGGGCGCCATCGAAGGTGAGCGGGCGGTTACTGCCGTGGACCAGTTCGGCGCCCGTCTTCTGGACGCCGGCGTAGACGTTGTCGAAGGTCACCGGACGGTCGCCGAAGGCGTTGGAGAGCCGGATCCGCAGCGCGCGTCCGGCCACGCTGGTGTGGACGATCAGCCGGTAGCCGCGGTCGGCGACCGCGTTGCTCATACGGTCGGCGCTCGCGCCCCAGGTGACGACGTCGCGGCGGTCGGCGGGGGCTCCCGCCACGGTGAACGCGGGCTGTTCGGCGGACGCGTGCACCGGTGTGGCCTGGACGGTGCCCGCCAGCAGCAGGAGCGCCCCGAGTCGGCAGGCCCGGGCGAGGCGGGCCCTCACCGGGCGAAGTCCCTCAGCGTGACCGAGGCGCCGGGCCGGAGGGTCACGGATCTGGAGGTGCCGCCGTGGGCGACGGTGGTGGTGCGGCCGCCGACGCTGCGGATGCGCACTTCGGTCGGTTTTCCGTCCCGCCAGCTCAGATCGACGACGAAGCCGCCGCGCGCCCCGGCGCCCCGCACCGATCCGGACTTCGCCCAGGCGTCGGGGAGGGCCGGCAGCAGTTCCAGATGGCCGGGGCGTGAGTACAGGAGCATCTCGACGACGGCGGCGGGTGTGCCGAAGTTGGCGTCGATCTGGAAGGCGCCGTCGCCCGGTCCCAGTTCGTAGATGTCGAAGAGGTTGGGTGCGGTGCCGTTGCTGCCGTCGGTCGAGGGGCGGAGGTTGTTCACGAACAGCTGGTAGGCCTTGTCGGCGTCCTTGAGACGGGCCCAGCACAGACTGCGCCAGGCGTTGGCCCATCCGAAACTGTTCATGCCGCGCGCGGTGAGCAGGGCGGTGGCGCCGGCCACGATGTCGTCGGGGGTGGAGCCGTCCGGGCGGATGCGGTCTCCGGGGAACAGTCCTACGAGCGGCGACAGGTGACGGTGGGTGGTCTCACCGAGGTTGTCGGGGCTCATCCACTCCTCCAGCCAGCCGGTCTTCGGGCTCACCTGCGGAAGGTACAGCCGCTTGCGGAGGCCAGAAATCCTCGCCGCGGCACTATTGTCGCACCGCAGCTCGGTCGCCGCAGTGCAGAAGTTGCCGAACAGCGCCCACACGAGTTCCTGGGCGTAGGTGATGCCCTTGGCGTCGAGCGGGCCCTGTTCGGGCGACCAGTCGCTGTCGGCGATCAGGACCTCGCGCGAGCTGCCCGGCAGGGTGGTGGTCAGCAGCCGCGCCTCCCAGAACTCGCAGGCGCCCTTGAGGAGGGGGTAGATCTTCTCCAGATGGGCCCGTGACCGCGTGTACTCGTAGTGCTCCCACAGGCTGTTGCACAGCCAGGCGTTGCCCGCGGGATGCCACCACCAGCCGCCTCCGCCGTAGGGGTTGGTGGAGATGGCGATGGTCCAGCCGGCGTTCTTTCCGCTGGAGTTGCGGTAGCGGTTGCGGGAGTCGTTGAACAGGCGGCGGGTGAGGTCGGTCCAGGAGGGGAGCTGAGCGAGGCAGTAGTCGGTGAGTGCGTCGAAGCAGGAGGACAGTCCCGCGCGGTCGGCCATCCAGTAGTTCATCTGGATGTTGATGTCGGTGTGGTAGTCGCCCATCCAGGCCGGGTCGTTGCCGTCGAGCCAGAGCCCCTGCAGGCCGAGCGGCAGGCTGCCGCGCGATCCCGAGATCATCAGATAGCGGCCGAACTGCACGTAGGCGGCCTCGAGTTCGGGGTCCGGGTCGCCGGTCTCCGTGCGTGCCTTGATCCGCTCCCAGGTGTCCAGGGACCGCTGGCCGTCGGAGGACGTGCCGAGCGCGAGGTCGAACTGCCCGAACAGGGCGCTGTGGTCGGCGACATGGGTTCTCAGCAGGGTGTCCGCCGAGTGGGCTGCGGCGTCGCGGACCTTCGTACGGGCCAGCTGCTCGGGGTCGAGGGAGGGGTCGCGGAAGCCCTTGGCGGCGTCCGGCGCGTAGTCGGTGCCGCCGCTCAGCACCACGGTGAGGTCCTTGCAGCCGGCGAAGTCGATCCGTGAGCCGCCGACCGTGACCCGGCCGCCGGTGCCGTGGGCGGTGACGGCGGCCCCGTACTTCAGGCCGTTGGCGAACGCGGCCCCGAAGGCGACCGCCGTGCCCTCCCCGTGCGTGCCCTCCCCGTGCGTGCCCTCCAGCGTGACGGTGCCGGTGTAGCGGCCGCCGCCGCTCTGGGTGAAGTGCAGGACGATCACGTCGTCGGGGCGGCTGGCGAAGATCTGCCGCTGATACGTCACCCCCGAGCGGACGTACGACGTGGTGACCACGCCGCGCGCGAGGTCGAGGGTGCGGCGGTAGCCGGAGACGGCGCCGAGGTCGTGGTCGGGCAGGTCGACGGTCAGCTTCCCGAGCAGGGTGAAGGAGCCGAAGTTGTCGCGGTCGTAGGGGAATTGGCCGTCCGCGTCGAGCGTGTCGTTGAGGTTGCCGGTCCACAGGGTGGCGTCGGTGACGAGGAGCAGCTCGCGGCCGGGATCGTTGCTCGCGAGGGCGCCGAGGCGGCCGTTGCCGACGGGCAGGCCCTGTTCGATCATGGAGTCGTCGTCGGCGGGCGCCTGCCACCAGAGCGTGTCCCGTGAACTGCTCATGTGCGAGGGCGAGTTGGTGTCATCGGGTCGCTCCGGTGTCGCGTGGGCGGTGAAGGCGGGGAGTCCGGCCAGCGCCACGCCGGTGGTCGCGGCGAGGGCGAGCAGGTCGCGTCTGGGCAGGTGGGACGGATCGGTGTGCATGGCGGCTCCTACGAAGTACGAAGGGGTCAGGAGGACTTCGGTACGTCGATCCGGTCGATGTCAGGTGCGTAGCCGTTGCCGCTGTCGAAGGTGATCGTGTTGGAGCCGGCCTTGAGGGTCAGCGGCACGGTAACCGCTCCTACGGTCCCCCAGTCGCCGGTCGAGGGGAACTTGTGGCTCGCCCCTGCGCCGCCGTTCGCGGAGACGACCGCCGAGCGGGCGTCGCCGCTGACGTAGGCGATCCTCACCTGGTAGGTGCCGGACTTGGGGACGACGATGTCGTTGAAGGTGAGCTTGCCGCCGAGGTAGAGATTGCCGACCTTCTTCGCCCCGGAGCAGGCGGAGCAGTCGGCGACGGAGGCGTTGCCGGCGAGCGTGTTGGAGGACGCCTCCGCCTCGTGGGCGGTGAGGTCGAGGGCGCTGCCGTGCGGGGTGACGGTGAACAGGCGTGAGCCGTGGGCGGGCAGGGCCTCGGTGATCCGGTCCTTGAAGCTGCCGAGGTTCTCGTGGTTCCACAGGTCGCGGACGCCGGCCCTGCCGGTGAAGCCGAGCGTGGCCCAGGGTGCGGAGACGGACGCGGGGCGGTCGGCGAGGTTGAACAGGGCGACGGTGTAGCTGCCGTCGGGGTTCTTCGCCGCCCACACCTGCTGCGGGTCGGACGGGGTGATGGGGTGTGCGGGCGGGGTGTCGCCCTGGTCGACGGCGATGACCTCCTTGTTGGTCAGGAGGGACAGGCCGTAGGAGTCGAGGCGGGTGAGGTCGTCGCCGGTGTAGAGCGGTGACTTGGCGATGGCCCAGAGGGTGGCGTAGCTCTGCCGTTCTGCCTTGGTCAGGCCGTCCATCTCGCCGTTGCCGACGTCGAGGGAGTCCAGGTCGTTCCAGCCGCCGGGGCCTGCGTGGCGGGTCCAGGCGGGGACGTCGTCCCAGCGGTCGTCGACGGAGTTCTCCCAACTGGCAAGGGTGTTGCAGTAGCACTCGACGTCGGTGTCGATGCGCCAGCCCTGGGAGTACTTCTGCCAGTCGGCGGCGTGCCCGATGTCCAGGGACCAGGACAGTTCCAAATGGATCGGGCGGCCGGTGGCGGTGATGGCCTGGTGCCAGGCGGCCACGTCGGCGACGTTGTCGTACTGGTCGCCGCTCTTTCCGGAACCGGGGCCGACGCCGTCGAGCTTGAGGAAGTCGTAGCCCCAGTCGGCTATCAACTGGGCCTGGGAGTCTATGTACTTCTGGGTGCAGGGGCGGGAGAAGTCCAGTTTGTAGGAGCTGTCCCAGCCGTTGGTGGTGCGCAGGTCGCTGTAGACGATGTCGGCGGTGGTGCAGCCGTCGGTGTTCCGGATCGGCGCCCTGCCATCGTCGAACGCCTCCTTCTCCAGACCGGCGGGAAGGTAGATCCCGGCCTTGAGGCCCTTGGCGTGGATGTGGTCGGCGACGGCCTTCATGCCGTGCGGGAAGCGCTTCGGGTCGGCCTTCTGGCGGGCGTACTGGTCGTACTCGGGCTTCCAGGCGTTGTCGCGCCACCAGCCGGCGTCGATGTTGACGTACTCGTAGCCGTACTTCTTCAGCTTGGCGGCCAGGGCGTCCGTCTGCCGGGTGACGTTGGCCTCGGTGAGATAGCTGTAGTCGCCGTCCGGGTTGAGGCCGGGGTACTTGGACGACTGCATGCTCCAACTCGACCAGCCCATATAGGGCTTGGCCGCGGGCGCATCAGCAGCTACGGACACGGTGGGCGCCGCGGGCCTCGCATGGGCCACGGGAGCGACGGTGACGGCACCGGCGGCGAGCGCCAGGACCACGGCGGCTCTCAGGGTGCGTACGGGCATGGCGGAGTACGGGGAGGACCGCATGGGTCGTGCCTCCAGGGGGAGTTGGTTCAGCGGCTCGGGGGCGGGTCGTCGGGGGTGATGAAGGACTGGATCGCGGTGGCCGCGGCCCCGCGTGCCCACTCCTCGAAGGGGAGCGGGCGGGTCCGTACGTCGCAGTGGGCGGCGGAGCCGAAGGCGGCACGGGTGAAGGTGTCGCGGATCTGCTCGGCGAACAGGTCGTATCCGGCGAGCCCTTCGCCGGAGATGATCACGCGTTGCGGGCCGAACAGGTTGGCCACGGTCGCGATGCCGCGACCGATCGCCTCGCCCGCCCTGGCATACGCCTCACGGGCCCCGGCGACGCCTCGATGGGCCAGTGCCAAGGCCTCGGCGGTGTCGGCCACTTCGACGCCGGTCGTCTCGCGGATGCGGCGGAGGATCGCGGCGTCCCCCGCGATGGCCTCCACGCAGCCGCGGTTGCCGCAGTGGCAGGGCGGTCCGGTCGGGTCGACGGTGACATGACCGATCTCGCCGGCGACGCCGTGGGCGCCTGCGACGACGCGCCCGTGCACCACGAGCCCGCAGCCGATGCCGGCTCCGACGGTCACCACGGCGAAGTCGGAGAGACCGGCGCCCGCCCCGAACCACTGCTCGGCGACGGTCAGGGCGCGTACGTCGTTGTCGACCGTGACCGGCAACTCCATGACCTTGGCAGCGAGTTCGGCGAGGGGGACGTCCCGCCAGTCGAGGAAGGGCGAGTACCGCACGACGCCTTCGGTGCGGTCGACGTCACCGGAGAGGGCCACGCCGAGACCAAGCACCGGTGTGCCGAAGTCGGCCGCCTCGGCGCGCAGTTGGCGTACCAGCTCCCCCATCGCCGCCAGCACGGTGGTGTCCTGGCGGTCCGTCAGTGCGACGCGCCGGGCGACGCGGATCCGGCAGCACAAGTCGGTCAGGACGCCGATGAGTTCACTGCCGGTGGCCTTGAGGCCGATGAAGTGGGCGCGGCCGCCGTCCACGCGCACCAGGCTCGCGGGCCGTCCGAGAGCGGGGCGCGCCTCGTCGTCGGCGGTCTCGACGAGATAGCCGGCGGCCAGCAGCGGGCGGACGGCCTTGGTGACGGCGGCGGCGGACAACCCGGCCCGGCGGGCGGCCTCGAGCCTGGTGAGGGGGCCCTGGGACAGCACCGTGCTGAAGATCTGCGAGGCGGCCGGCGTATGAGCCGGGAACGTCTCGGCGGGCGGGGTCGGGCGCATGGCCGGGAACCTAGGGCCATTAATTTACGCTGTCAATAAAAGAGACAGGAATCGCCTGAAGGTTCTCTGTGCGGTCCCTGTGGCGTCCGGGTGCCCTCCTGCGACACGGGGTCCGCCGTGTCGCAGGAGGTGGCGGCGAACGTGATCAGCGATGCTCGGCCGGGGTGTTGGCCGCGGTGACGTTGACCGCGGCCCAGGCCTTGTCCACCGTCTTGTACGCGGTGCTGCTCTGCCCGTAGAGGTCCTTGGCCGCCTTCAGCGTCGCAATGCGAGCGTCGTGGAAGTCGGTCGTGGAGACCATGTAGCGGGTGAGGGCGCGGTAGAAGATGGCGGTCGCCTTGGTGCGGCCGATGCCCTTGACCGTCGAGCCGTCGTAGGTCGGCGAGTCGTACTTCACCCCGCCGATCGTCTTGTGGCCGCTGCCCTCGGCGAGCAGGTAGTACGCGTGCGAGGAGACACCGGAGCCGGAGTGCACCTCGGCGTCGTAGACCTGCGGCGACCAGTAGTCGATCGTGCCCTCGAGCTTGTCGAGGGACGGGTGGTCGAGACGGCGCAGGAACTTCTGGTCCAGGCCGAGCTTCTCGCCGATGAGGTAGTCCGGCTTGTCCTTCGCGTTGTTGGTGAAGTATTCGACGTTGGAGCCGAAGATGTCCGCGAGGGATTCGTTGAGGGCGCCCGGCTCTCCGTACTGGTTGCCCTGCGCGTCGATGCGGGTGGGCTCCAGCTTGGCGGTGGCGTCCACGACGCCGTGGGTGAGTTCGTGGCCGGTGACGTCGAGAACAACGAGCGGCCGCTTGAACATGTCGCCGTCACCGTCGCCGTAGAGCATGCAGTCGCAGTCGGAGTCCCAGAACGCGTTGGCCACCTTCTTGCCGAAGTGGACCAGGGCGTGGGCGCCCTTGCTGTTGTTCTTGATGCCCTTGCGGCCGAAGGTCTTCTTGTAGAAGTCCAGGGTCTTGGTGATGCCGTACTGGGCGTCGGCGGCGGCGCTGTTCCTGCTGGAGGTGGCGCCGTTGCCGAAGACGTCATTGCTGGTGGTGATCTTCTTGCCGCGGGCGAAGGTCTCCAGTTCCTTCCCCTTGGCGTCCCGGGTCTCGGTGCCCCAGCGGGTGGGGTCCTTGAGGAGGTAACTGGTGCGCGCCGTCCGGGTGGTGGTCAGCGGTATCTTCCCGACGAAGAGGGACTTGCCGGTGCCGTGGGCGGTCGACGGGTAGTGGGCGGCGGCCGGCGACGATGCCGACGCCAGGGTTCGGGCGGACTGCGCACCGGACACCGTGGCGGGTTCGAGCTTCTCGCCGCGCTTGCGCAGGGTGTCGACCAGTTCCGGCGAGAGGAACGCGTCGCTGTCGGGCGTGTTGCTGCGCACCTTGCCGGTGACGGCGTCGATGACGACGGTGCTGGAGCCACTGCCCTCGGTCACGCTGCTGCCGCCTACCCGTACCCGATAGGCGAGGGCGGACCCGCCGTCCCGGGCGTCCACGACGAGTTCGGCGGTGCCGGCCTCGCCCTTGGCGGCCTTCGCCGCCTTCTGCTCGGCCTGAGCCGCGGAGAGCTTCGCGGAGGTGGCGGCGGTCGGCCTGACGGTGTGACCCGCGGCGCGGGTGACACCCGCGTACGTCAGCTTCTCGGTCAGGTGGACGACGAGGTCGCCGCCGAGCACCGGCATGCCCTGATGAGTCCGGGTGAAGCGGACGTGCCGGGCGCCCTCGGGGTCGATCATGACGTCCTCGGCCCGCAGTTCGTCGCCCTTGGAGACACCGGTCGCCGAGGAGTGGGCGAGCGCGGCGGCACGCGCGGCGGACACCACGGGCGCGGCGGCGGCTTCAGTGGTGGAGGCTTCGGCGGCGGTGTGTTCCGTCCCCGTGGCGGGAGTCGCGAAGGCGGTGCCCGCAAGGCTCGTGGCGGCCGTCGTCACCGCGACGGCGACCGCCACGTTGCGTATGTGCGGTCTGCGCACTGGTGGGGGTTCCTTTCTCGCAAGGCGGCCGGACACGCCAACCGCCCTGACGCATGGCGCCGTTGAGCGCCATGGGGGCTGGTCGGGCCCCGGGACGAAACCCTTTCGGACAAGTCATGTCCATGTAAAGACTAAAAACCAGGTTTCGTGTCGATACAGGGCAATACTTCGCAAACAACCATCATTCGGTGATCGCCGGATCACCAACGGTTCGTTGTCCGTGGAGATGTGAGGGGACGGAAGAAAGTTGCCTCGTGTGAATGTGACCCATATCGCATCCGCCAGGGCTCTCCTCTCGGAGGGTGCCTGGAGCGCGGGAACCGTGCCGCCCCGGCGGACGTTGACCGGGCGGGCTCACCGAGGCAGCACTGCGGTCGTGCCCACCGCGACGGGACGACGACACCAGGGCGGCGCGATGAACGAGTTGGTCCCCGGAGGCAACATGCCCCTTCCGGGCGGCGCCCTGACCGTCCGGGTGCCCGGCCCCTTCGACGTGTCCGCGCTGATCACCGACGACGGTGGCAAGGTCCTGGACGACGCCGACTTCGTCTTCTACAACCAGCCGTCCGCTCCGGGCGCCCGGCTGGACGGCGACACCCTCACCGTCGACCCGCCGAGGCTGCGCCCCGGTGCCACCAAGGTGACGGTGGTCGTCAGCCCGGCCGATCCCGCCACTCCCCCGGGTGCCCTCCCCGCCCCCACGCTCCATGTCTCGGCTCAGGGCGGCCGAGCGCTCGCCCGGTTCGCGCCGCCGCGCCCGCGACAGGAGACGGTGCTGCTCCTCGCGGAGATCTACCGGCGCGGCGCCGGCTGGAAGCTGCGGGCCGTCGGGCAGGGGTACGCCGACGGACTCGCGGGTCTCGCGCGGGACTTCGGCGTGGACGTCGTCGAGGACGACGCGGCCGGTGCCACACCGGCGCCGCCCGCACACCTGCCAGGGCCGGCACCGGCCCACGCCCCCGCACCATCACTCCCATCGCAGGCTCCGCCGGCGCCCGCGAGCCGACCGGTCGTTCGCACGCCGACGCTCGTCGACCTCCATGCCGCCGACCCACCGCAGGCCGACCCCGACGGCTTCCTCGCTCTCGTCAACCCCGCCCGCGCCAGGGCCGGTTCACCGCCGGTCTTCCTGGACGGACGCCTCGCGTCGGCGGCCCGTGCGCACGCCTCCGCCATGGCCGCCGCCGGACAACTCGGGGTCGAGGGCGCGGACGGCGTCTCCGTCTACCAGCGCCTGACGGCCACCGGATACGCGTACCTCACCGTCGGCGAGCACCTGGTCTCCGGCCCGCGCACGGCTGCCGACTTCGTCGAGTACTGCCTGGGCGACGAGAAGGCGCGCCGCACGCTGTGCGACCCGGCCTACACGCATGCGGGCCTGGGGTACGTCAGCGACAGCCGCTCCGGCGACATGTACTGGACCGCGCTGTGGGCCAGGCCGTTCACGCCGGGTGACCTGGCGCGGACGGCGGCCGAGGTCACCGAGCTCACCAACCGGGAGCGGGCCAGGGCCGGTCTGCCTCCGCTGACCACCGACGCCCTGCTCACCACTGCGGCACAGGCGCACAGCGCCGACATGGTGACGCGCGTGTTCTACTCGCACACCTCGCCGGACGGGAGCCAGCCCTGGGACCGGGCCGCGGCGGCGGGTTCGCACCGGCGCACCATCGGCGAGAACATCGCGTGCGGCCAGCGCTCCCCCGCCGAGGTCGTCGACGGCTGGATGAACAGCCCGGGCCACCGCGCCAACATCCTCAAGCCCGACTTCACCCACATCGGGATCGGCCTCGCGGGCGGCGGCCCGGCAGGCACGTACTGGACGCAGCTGTTCGGCGCCTGAAGGGTTTATGGGCTCCACCAATCCGACCGACCCACCCGCGATCTTGGCAGAACGGAAACTTCCGGGACAGGATGCCCGCATGAAGGGTTCCCTCTTTTCCAGCGACCACATGGTCCAGCCGGCCACCGAAGCGGGCATGGCCGTCGAGAACGCCAAATGCATCAAGTACGCGGTGAACGGCGAGATGCTCGCCCGCCAGGGCGCGATGATCGCCTACCGCGGCAACCTCCAGTTCGAGCGCAAGGGCCAGGGCGTGGGCGGCATGCTCAAGCGGGCGGTGACCGGGGAGGGGCTGCCGCTCATGGCGGTGCGCGGGCAGGGCGAGGCCTGGTTCGCGCACGAGGCGCAGAACTGCTTCATCGTCGACGTGGACCCCGGTGACGAGTTCACGGTCAACGGCCGCAACGTCCTGTGCTTCGACGCCTCCCTGACGTACCGCATCTCGACGGTGAAGGGCGCGGGCATCGCCGGCGGCGGCCTGTTCAACAGCGTCTTCACCGGGCAGGGCCGACTGGGCCTCGTATGCGAGGGCAATCCGCTGGTCATCCCGGTCTCGGCGCAGTACCCGGTGTATGTCGACACGGACGCGGTGGTCGGCTGGACGGCCGGACTGCAGACCTCGCTGCACCGTTCGCAGTCGATCGGCTCGATGCTGCGCGGCGGTTCCGGCGAAGCCGTTCAGCTGATGCTGCAGGGCGAGGGGTATGTGGTGGTGCGCCCGAGCGAGGCGACACCCCAGAAGGCTCAGCAGCACTGAGCCCCGCGAAGTGATCTGCGCCTCAGAAGCAACCTCCCCGGCGGCCACGACGTCTTGATCCACAACAACTGATGCCCTGGCCCTTTGGGCCGGGGCCCATTTCCGGCGCGCTATACACGCCATGTATACACAGGAAGTATACGCATCACGTATACATATCGCGTATACGCACAGTGTATAGCTGGCCCTCGCACGGACCGAAAGGGATCCATGTACGGCAAGGCATTCGCCCCGGAGTACCAGGGCGCGCTCACCACACTCTCCGTGAACTCCTCGCTGACCGACGTACTGGCCGTCGGCACAAGGGAGTTGAGAGCGGCCGAGCGGTCCGGGCAGCACGGGGAGGCGGCTCGTTCCGGGCTCGCGGTCGCCGAGGCGCACCGTCGGCTCGGGCAGGTCACGGATGCCGACCGGGCATGGAAGGCGAGCTACCGCGCGGCCCGCGAGGCCGGGGACACGGCGGCCATGGCATGGGCGCTGTGGAGCGGCGGCACGCTGGCCCGGCAGCGGGGGGCCTTCCCGCTGGCCCGGCGACTGCTGGGGCTCGCGGCCGAGTTCGGCGAACGCGGCGGCGATGTCGTCGTACGCGGATACTCGCTCGCGGGACTCGCCGAGACCGGGCGCATCCAGGGCGACTACGAGGCCGTTCGCAGACTGCACGAGCAGTTGCTCGCCGAGGCACGACGGCGCGGCGAGGCGCGGCACACGGTGTGGGCACTGGAGGGCATCGCGCAGATCCACCGCAACACCGGCGCGTACGACACCGCGTTCGCCCTGTTCGAGGAGGCGGCCGAGATAGCCGCCCGCGCCGACGACCGGCGCGGTCACGCCTGGGCGCTGCGCGGTCTCGCCGACATCGTGTCGGTACGGGACGGGGACGTGGAGCGGGCGCTCGGGCTGCTGTCCGAGGCGGAGACGACGTGCCGGGCGATGAAGCTGTCCAGCGCGCTCGCCTACAACCACAAGATGCGCGGCAACGTCCTCTACCGCGCCAGCCGTTGGGCCGAGGCCCGGGACCTGTACGAGGAGGCGCTCGAGGAGTTCCGGGCGATGAGCGAGCCGCGCGGAACGGCGCTGGCCCGGCTCGGACTGGTCAAGTCGCTGGCCCGGCTGGGACGCGACGGCGCCGACACGGCCGCCGAACTCACGGACCTGGCCGACGAGTTGGAGCGCATCGGGCTGAAGCACGCACGCGAGATGGTGGCCCGTGCGCAGGAGGAGTTCGCCCCGGTCGCGGAGGTGGCACGGTGACGGCGGCGCTGCCCTCGGCGCTGCGTGCGCGCGCCGATGTTCATCAAATCCTGTCCCGCTGCCGCGAGTCGGTGCGACCCGCGCTGGCGGAGGCCGTGGCCCGGATGCATCCGTGGGTGGGCGAGATGGCCGCCTACTCCTTCGGCTGGTGCGAGGTGGGCGGCGCGCCTGCCGCCGCGTCCGGCGGCAAGGGCGTACGGCAGGCCCTGGCCGTGCTCGGGGCCGAGGCGGCGGGCGCGCCCGCGGCGGCCGGGGTGCCCGCGGCGGTGGCGGTGGAACTGGTGCACACCTTCTCCCTGCTGCACGACGACATCATGGACGGCGACGCGGCCCGGCGCCGCCGTCCCACCGTCTGGAAGGCCTACGGCACCGGGCCCGCCGTGCTCGCCGGTGACGCGCTGTTCGCGCTGGCCGTCGAGACCCTGGCCGTAGCACCGGGCGGGCCGCGGGCCGTGCGGGTGCTGTCGGTGGCGCTCGGCGACCTGGTGCACGGCCAGGCCGATGACCTGCTGTTCGCCACCCGCCCGTGGACCGGGCCGCAGCGGGTGCGGCCGGAAGAGTACCGGGCGATGGCCGAGCACAAGACGGGGGCGCTGCTCGGCTGCGCCGCCTCACTCGGCGCCCTGCTCGGCGGCGCGGAGCCCCCGGCGGTCGACGCCCTCGACCGCGCCGGACGCCACCTCGGGATCGCCTTCCAGGTCGTCGACGACGTCCTGGGCATCTGGGGCGATCCCGCCGTGACCGGAAAGCCCGTCCACGGCGACCTTCGCGAACGCAAGAAGACGTTCCCGGTGCTGGCCGCGCTCGACTCCGGCGACTCCCGGTCCCGGCGGCTCGCCGCACTGCTGGACGCCGGCGGGGACCCCGCGGAGGCCGCCGCACTGATCGAGGCGGCGGGCGGCAGAACGGCCGCCATGGCCGAGGCGCGCCGCCACGTCGCCGCGGTGGAGGCCGCTCTCGCGGACACGGCCCTTGAGGCGCGAGCGGTGGACGAACTGCGGGCGCTGCTGGAGTACTTGGTGCGGCGGGAGGTGTGACGCGGGGGCGGGAAGTGTGACGCGACGACGGGAGGCGCGTGGGGGAGACGGGAAGTGTGACACGACGACGGGAGGCGCGTGGGGGAGGCGGGAAGTGTGACACGGGGGCGGGGCGTGGGGGCAGGAGGCGTGACGCAGCGTCGGAACGCCGGTGCAGGAGGCGTGACACGAGAGCGGGGCCTGGGGGCGGGAGGCGTGACACGAGAGCGGGGCGTGGGGGCGGGAGGCGTGACGCAGAGGTGTGACGCGCTGCGGGAGGCGCGACGGCCACCGGAGACGTGACGGCGGCCGGAGGCCGTTCCTCCCCCTCCCCCGCCATCGATTTGACCTCGCCCCCCGCACACGCAAGGGTGCGAGGCGGTGCGGATCAGCGCCCGCGCTGCAAGCCGGAACCCAGAAGCCAGAAGCCAGAACCCGGAAGGTTGAGTGTCGTGATCGGGATCTCTGACGTCGAGGCCGCGGCCGACCTCATCGCCTCGCATGTCGTACGGACGCCGACGCTGCCGAGCCCCGGACTGACCGCGCTGCTGGGTGCCCCGGTCACCGTCAAACTCGAACTGCTCCAGCGCACCGGCTCGTTCAAGGCGCGGGGGGCGACCGCCAAGCTGCTGTCGCTGACCGACGGCGAGCGGGCCGCCGGTGTCGTGGCCGTCAGCGGCGGCAATCACGGCATCGCTCTCGCGGTCATGGCCGCCGCGCTCGATGTGAAGGCCACGGTGGTCATGCCGCGTACGGCACCCGCGCGGTCGGTCGAGATCGCCAGGGCCGCCGGCGCGTCGGTGCGGCTGACCGACGACATGGCCGGGGCGTTCGCGCTCGTGGACCGGTTGCAGGACGAGGGACTCACGCTGGTCCACCCCTTCGACGACCCGCTGGTCATCGCCGGACAGGGCACCGTCGGCGTGGAGTTCGCCGCCGACGCGGGCGAACTCACCGATGTCCTCGTCAGCATCGGCGGCGGCGGACTGATCGCCGGTGTGGCCACGGCGATGCGGGCGCGGCGGCCCGACCTGCGCATCTGGGGCGTGGAGACCGAGGGCGCGCAGGCCATGTCGCAGGCGCTGGCGGCGGGCGGGCCGGTCGCCGTCGATCTCTCCTCCGTCGTGACCACCCTCAGCGCGCCCTCGGCGTCGCAACTGACGTACGACCATGTGTCCGCGCTGGTCCACGAGGTGCTCGTGGTGCCGGACCGGGACGCGGTGCAGGGCACGCTCGACCTCGCCGAGCACGCCAAGGTATGGGCCGAACCCGCGGCCGGCTGTCTGCTTCCCGCCGCCCGCCAGGTCCTCGACCGGGTCGGCGAGGGGGCGCGGCTGGGCCTGGTCGTGTGCGGGGGCAATGCCACGACCGGGGACGTCATGGGCTGGGCGGAACGCTTCGGACTGCGCTGACTCCTGCCCGACTACTGCATCAGTTCCTGCACGACTTCTGCACCGACTCCTCGGAACGTCCCTGGAAAACGTTTTCTTCGAATCCGGTCAGGTAAAGGGGACTTCCGCGAATTCACCCGACGGCGCATGCACAAATACCCGCGCTCACCGTGGATTTGCGGATCCTTTGAACACTTGCCGCCGTACTCCCCGTACTTCCTGTGAAAGGCGAGACCCACGGGTTCTACGAGGGATGACCATGGTCCAGGCGCATGTCTTCACGCACGAGTCGGTCGCCGGGAGGTACCAACTCGTCGATGTCGTCCATCGCGAGGCGAACCGGGTCTGCTGGTACGGCAGGGACATCAACGGCCAACGCCCCTTCCTTATCACCCAGATCGACCTTCCCCACGACCCGGACGGCGAGGCCTCGCCCCCCGCGAGCGCGCGCATCATCCGGATGTCCGAGACCATGCGGCTGATGTGCCCCGGCGCGGTCGCCACGGTCGTGGACGCCGTGGAGCAGGACGGCACCCTGTGGATCGTCACCGAGTGGATCGACGGTACGCCACTGAGTGAACTCATCGCCCAGCAGGGCACGTTCAACTACGTGCGGGCGGCCCGTATCGGCCTCCAACTGCTCGATGTGCTGGAGGCGGCGCACGGTGAGGGCATCACCCACGGCGAGCTCAGCCCGGGGCAGGTCTTCGTGCGGGACCGCGGCGCGGTCGTGGTCACCGGCTTCGGGCTGGCCGGCGCGACCCTGGCCCCGCGGCTCACCGCGCCGTCGTACGCCTCCCCCGAGCAGGCCCGGGACGAGCGCATCGGGCCGGCGGCCGACCTGTGGGCGCTCGGCACGATCCTTTACACGATGGTCGAGGGCCGCCCGCCCTTCAGGGACCGTGACCGGCCCGAGGCGACCCTGAAGGGCGTGGACCGGCTGCCGCTGCGCACGCCGGTGCGGGCGGGTCCGCTCACCCAGACCGTGCAGGGTCTGCTGCGCAAGAACTCCAGGGAGCGGCTGACCCGGCAGGTGGTCAGGGAGGCACTCACCCGGGCCCTCACGGAGGACCCCGCCGCAGCAATGGGCAGCGTGCCCGGGCCCCGGCTGCGTGGCGTCTACACCGCCGCCTGGCATTCCGCCCCGAACTGGTCCCGGCGCACGATGGCCGCCGGGACGGCCCTGGCGGTCGTCACCGTGGTGGTCGCTGCGCTCGCCGCCACCGGCCGTCTGCCCGGCACCGGGACGTCGTCGAACGACGCCGGGCCCCGGCCGACCGCGGCCGCCACGCCACCGGCCGGCCGCCCCGACGGCGGCAACTCCACACCGTCGTCATCCCCCTCGCCCACCACGTCACGGACGTCCTCACCGTCGGCGAAGCCCTCTCCCTCGGGCAATGCCCTCCCGCAGGGCTTCGCCCGCTACACGGCGCCCGAGGGCTTCTCCGTCGCTCTGCCCGAGGGCTGGAAGCGGGTGGACACCACGCGGGCCGCCAACCGTTCGTACCGCGTGACCTTCGGCGCGCACCACGATCCCCGTGCCCTCGCGATCACCTACAGCACCGTCGTCGGCCCGGACCCGGTCGCCGTATGGCGCGACGACGTGGAGCCCACGCTGCGCGAGGAGGACGGCTTCCGGCGGATCGGCGAGATCGAGGCGACGACGTACCAGGGCCACAAGGCCGCCGACATGCAGTGGTTCAGCGATGTCGACGGCACCCGGGTGCGCACGTTCGGACGCGGATTTTTGCTGGGCGGCGGCCGTGGCTTCTCGCTGCGCTGGACGACGCCTGCCGACGACTGGAACGACTCCGTGAACCGGCAGGCCCTGCAGACGTTCCTGCGGACGTTCCGGCCGTCGTCACACTGAGGCCCGGGGTGCGCGCATCGCCCTCAACGGAGGGCTGTGCAGGGGCCTCGTGTGCCACTTCGCCGTGAACGTCCGGTCGGGCAGCGAGCAGGTCACGGTCATCCGGTGCGGTGTCTCCAGGAACAGGATGTCCACGGCGAGGGTGTCCGCGTCGGCCCAGCCGCCGCTGACCGCGGCGGGCAGCGGCTCCTCGGTCACGGTCCAACCGCCGTCCCCCACCGGCAAGTTCAGGTCGTGACCGTCCTCGGTGAGCCGCAGTCCCCAGCCGTCCGCACCCTCACTCACCACGACCCCGGTCAGCTTGGGCTGGTCCGCGCAGCCATCTCCGTACGGGGTGAACGCGGCACCCGACCAGTCACCGGCCCCCTGCGGCGGTGCGGCCTTGCCGGGCGCCGGCGGGAGGGTGAGTGCGGCCATGCGCTCGCGCAGCGCCGTGTCCTCGTCCTGCCGGCCGGGCAGCGGTCGCGGCCCGAACGCGGGCAGCAAATGCTCCCAGACCAGGTTCAGCATCTCCTGCATCCGCTCCGTCGCCGCGGTCGTGGCGATCACGGCGTCGTGCTCGGGCAGCACCAGACAGAACTGGCCGAACGCACCATCGCCGCGGAAGCCGTACCGGGACATCCAGAACTGGAAGCCGTAGCCCTGCTGCCAGTCCGAGAGGGCGCCCTGCGGCGTGCCGTCGCCGTTGTCGATGTGCGGGCGCGTGGCCTCGGCCACCCATCCCTCGGGCAGCAGCCGCTCGCCCTCCCACACGCCGTCCTGCAGATAGAGCTGCCCCAGCCGGGCGACGGCGTCGGTGGCGGCGTGCAGCCCGCTGAAGCCCAGTTCGCGTCCGGACCGGTCGCGCAGCCAGGCCGCCTCCCCGATGCCGAGCGGGTCGAACAGGCGCGGGCGGAGATACGAGGTCAGCGGCCGGCCCGTGACGCGCTGGACGATCGCAGCGAGGCTGTAGGTCGTGGGCTGGTTGTAGGCGAAGACGGTCCCCGGGTCCCGCTCCGGCGGGACCAGCAGGAAGCCGCGCACCAGCTCCGCGCGGTCGGCGGTGAGCGCTCGGTCGAGCGTCTCGGCCTCGTGTCCACTCGCCATCGACGCCACGTGCCGTACCAGCATCGCGCGGCTGCGCGGGTCGGTGATGTCGGCCTCGAACTCCGGGAAGTAGGAGAGCACGGGGTCGTCGAAGCGCAGCAGCCCCTCCGCCGCGGCCAGCGCGGCGGCCGTCGCCGTGAAGCTCTTGCTGAGGGAGTACAGCAGGTGGGGGCGTGCGGGGGTGTACGGCTCCCACCAGCCCGAGACCACCAGACGGCCGTGCCGCAGGATCATCAGGCTGTGCGGCTCGATGTCGGGGGCGGCTTCGAGGGCGTCGAGGAAGGCGTGGACGCCGGTGGCGTCGACGCCCTGGGCCGCGGGGTCGCTGGAGGGCAGCGGACGAGCATCCATGCAGGCATCCTCCCCCGGTGATCCCCGGTCGATCCACGGTGGATCCACGCTCGGTCCACGCCGTTTTCCGCCGCCCGTACCGGGGACTCGCCCCCTATGGTGCAAATCGGATACACGATGATGACCGAGCAGGCCGGACCGCGTGAGCTGGTCGACCATGTGGTGCGCGCCGAGCAGGCCGGATACGACTTCTCGGTGACCTCGGACCACTACTTTCCGTGGCTGCGCTCGCAGGGGCACTCGCCGTACGCGTGGAGCGTGCTGGGCGCCGCGGCCCAGGCGACCTCGCGCATTCCGCTGATGACGTACGTGACCTGCCCGACCGCCCGCTACCATCCGGCGGTCGTCGCACAGAAGGCCGCGACGATGCAGTTGCTCTCCGAGGGCCGCTTCCGGCTCGGCCTCGGCTCCGGAGAGAACCTCAACGAGCATGTGGTGGGCGGCGGTTGGCCCTCGGTCGACGTACGTCACGAGATGCTCGAAGAGGCGGTGGAGATCATCCGGGACTTGTTCGAGGGCGGCCATGTGACCCGCCGTGGTACGCACTTCGACGTGGAGTCGGCGCGGCTGTGGGACCTCCCGGACGAGCCGCCGCCCATCGGCATCGCCGTCTCGGGCGAGCGCTCCTGCGCGCTGGCGGGCCGCCTCGCGGACCTCGTCATCGCCACGGAGCCCAAGGCGCAGCTGCTGGACTCCTTCGACCGGCACGGCGGCGCGGGCAAGCCCCGGGTGGGCCAGCTGCCCGTCTGCCACGACCCCGACCGGGACGCGGCCGTGCGGCGCGCGCACGAGCAGTTCCGCTGGTTCGGCAACGGCTGGAAGGTCAACTCCGAGCTGCCGCACCCCGATTCGTTCGAGCAGACGACCCAGTTCGTCACGCCCGAGGACGTCGCCGCGTCGATCCCCTGCGGCGACGACCCCGACGACTTCGTGGAGGCCGTACGCCCCTATGCGGAAGCGGGGTTCGGCGAGATCGCGCTCGTGCAGATCGGCGGCGGGTCGCAGATGGCGTATCTGGACTGGGCGGAGAAGACATTGCTGCCCGCGCTGCGGGACGCCTTCGGCTGACCGGGAGCGGCATCCTCGGCCGGGCGGGGTCCGGATAGGCTGCCCGTCTGCACTTTCGCAGCCCGACCAGCCCCGCACAGGAGAGTCGTCCGTGACCGTAGCGATCGTCCCGTCCGAGCCGTCCCCCGCCCCGCTGTCCGACCTCGTCGCGCGGGACGCACGCGAGTTCGGGGTCTACGCGCGGACCGGAGGATGGGCCTTCGGCCTGATGGTGGCGCGCAGCGTTCGGCCCGGTGGCCAGGGCGCGCAGGAGACGCCGAAGGTGTCCGCGAAGGAATTCGCGGAGCTGGCGGGCTGCTCCCCGGACCGCGTCATGCGCTACTACAAGGCCTGGGACCGGGCGGCCGACGACGGCATGGTCCCGCACTTCGAGGCCCTCGCCCCCGGCCAGGAGGTGGAGCTGCCCGACGCGGACGTGTGGCTGAGCTACTACGTCTCGCGCAACAGCGCCACCTCGGAGCGCGGCACGGCCATCTCCGAGGCCGCCGAGGCCGAGGGCATCCGCCCGACGAAGGCGCTGGAGGTCGCCGAGAACCCCACGGCCCTGCGCGCCGCGATCCTCGCCGACCCCTCCACCGCCCGCGCGGCGCGCCAGGCGCTCCTCGACCGCGTCCGTGAAGACCCGGACCTGCAGGCGGAGTTGGCGCGCGACGTGGTACGGAGCGACCGCCTGAAGAAGGCGGTCGCGACCGAGAGCCGGTCGGCGGACCGGATGGGCTACGTGCGCCAGATCGCCGAGTCGGGCCAGGTGAAGACGCCCGCGGGGCAGACCATCGACGCGCCGGTCGACCTGCGCCAGGAAGCCGAACGGCATCTGTCCCTGCTCGACGAGCTCGACGAGGAGGAGAACGCGGGCGAGTGGGCCACCGAGGCCTACGACACCATGAAGTCCCTGGTCGCCGAGGCCGTGGAGGCCGACCCCGAACTGCGTGTCCAGGAGCGGCGCAGCAAGTTCTACAGCAGCATTCAGCGGGCGACCAAGGCGTTCGAGGAGCTGACCTTCGACGATGTGGAGGACTTCGTCGAGGACGACATGGTGCAGCGCCTGGAGGAGCTCCAGCAGGCGATCGCCGGCTGTCTGACCGCGCTGCGCGGAACCCGGGGCTGAGCCCGCCGACCCGGCCGGGCTGAGTAGGCGTACTCATGCCGCCGCCCACCGGGGCGATCAGCATGGGGGCTCCACGAGAAGGAGTCCCCATGACTGCTGCAGTCCACCCCGCCGTCCCGCGACGACGGCTGCCCGCCGCGCTCGCCGTCGTCGTGGTTGTGGGGCTCGCGGTGTCGGCGTGGGCGCCGCGCGAGCGCACCACCTGGCTGCTGGAGACGGTGTGGGTGTTGGTCGGGCTGCCGCTGGTGCTGTTCACGTGGCGGCGGTTCCCGCTGACGAATCTGCTGTGCGCTCTGCTGGCCGTGCATGCGCTCGTCCTGGCGGTGGGCGGTCACTACACCTACGCACAGGTGCCCGTGGGCGACTGGGTGCGCGACACCTTCGATCTCGACCGCAACCCCTACGACCGCTTCGGCCATCTGATGCAGGGCTTCGTCCCGGCGGTGCTGGTACGGGAGTTGCTCGTCCGCACCTCGCCGTTGCGCGGCAGTCGCTGGCTCGCCCCCCTGACCGTGTGCGCGTGCCTCGCCTTCAGTGCCGTCTTCGAGATGCTGGAGTGGCTGGCCGCGGTGGTCGGCGGGCACTCCGCGGACGCGTTCCTGGCCACGCAGGGCGATGTCTGGGACACGCAGTGGGACATGTTCTGCGCGCTGATCGGAGCGACGGTCTCGGTGCTGGTGCTGTCGCGCGCGCACGACCGGCAGCTCGACGCGCTCGGCGTCACTTCTCGGTACCGCGGTGCCGGGTCCACAGCGGGATGACGTACCAGCACAGCGCGTACCACAGGACGACTCCCGCGACGATCCAGGGCACGGCCTCGTTGTGGGTCGCGACCCGCAGGACCAGCAGGAGTGCGCAGGCCATAGTGGCGAACAGCAGCGCCAGGCCGACGAAGGTCAACCGGGAGGCCCATTCGACGGCCTGGGCCTTGACCCGCCGCCCGGACACCAGGCGGTGCAGGGAGACGGGTCCGATGAGCGCTCCGGTCGCGGCGGCGCCCAGGACGACCGTCACGATGTAGATGGTCTTGTCGGTGTCCTCCAGCGAGTTGTACTTCTGCTGAAAGACCACGGTGAGCAGGAAGCCGAACAGGATCTGCACCCCTGTCTGGGCGACCCTGACCTCCTGGATCAGCTCGCCCCACTTCCGGTCGGCGCGCTCTTCCTCGGTCTCGTGCCGTCCCCACTCGCTCAGTCCCGCGTCCTTGTCCGTGGCCGGCACGGCAACCTCCCGGTTTGCGTCGTCCCCGATGTCCTTGCGGTCCGTGTTCCCCGTCCGCGCCCGATCGACCGGTCCGCATGCGAATCAGTGGCAGTTTGGGCGATGAGGAGGCGGTTACACGGAGCGCATGGTGAATGACGACGACTCGAGCAACCAGCCGCCCGTGTCCGCCACCGAGCTCACGGTCACCGTCAGCGGCGGCACGGCCGCCGACGCGCGTGCGGTGGTGCAGGTCCTGGAGCCCGCTTTCGGCAGGCCGCAGGACGACCTTCCCGCCGCCGACGACGTCACCGTCCACACGGCGCGGTTCGCGCACGATCCGGAGCACCGGCCGTCCGGGCCCGCTCGCGGCGCCGGGCACCTGTCCGGCGCGGTGACGCTGACCGTGCAGGGTTCGCCGGAGGCGGTGGCGGCGGCACGCGACACGCTCACGCAGGCCTTCTCGGCGCAGGACCAGGGTTCGGTCTCCGGCGACCAGGAGCAGGAGTGGCAGCTGCTCCTGGAGCCGTGAGCGGACCGGGTCCGCGCGGCCGGCGGCGTTACCAGCGGCCCTCGACCTGGTCCTTGACGCGGCGGTCGTAGAGGTCGCGGATCGCGGCGTGCGTGCCGTCGTCCAGCCGCGGGAGCCGGGCGGCGGCCGCGTTGGCGCGGGCCTGCTCGGGCGAGCGGGCTCCGGGGATCACGCTGGTCACGCCGGGCTGTTCGACGATCCAGCGCAGGGCGAGCTGGGCCGGGGTGTATCCCTCGGGCGCGAGGGCGGCGAACTCGGCGGCCGCCTCGACGCCCGTCGTGTAGTCCACGCCCGAGAAGGTCTCCCCCACGTCGAAGGACTCGCCGTGCCGGTTGTAGGTGCGGTGGTCGTTGGCGGGGAAGACGGTGTCCTTGGTGTACTTGCCCGAGAGCAGGCCCGAGGCGAGCGGGACGCGGGCGATGATGCCGACTCCGGCCTCCCGCGCGGCGGGCAGGACCTCGCGCAGCGGCTTCATCCGGAACGGGTTGAAGATGGTCTGCACGCTCGCCACGTTCGGCCGGGCGATCGCGGTGAGGGCCTCCGCGCAGGTCTCCACGCTGACTCCGTAGGCCGCGATGCGCTCCTCCTCGACCAGGGTGTCGAGGGCGTCGAACACCTCGTCGGTGGAGTAGACGGGCGTGGGCGGGCAGTGCAGCTGTACGAGGTCGATGCGGTCGACGCCGAGGTTGCGCCGCGAACGGTCGTTCCAGGCGCGGAAGTTGTCGAGGACGTAGTTCTCCGGGATCTGCTCGACCCGGCGGCCCATCTTGGTGGCGACCAGCACATGCAGGTCGGGCCGTCCCGCGAGGAACGCGGCGATGGTCTGCTCGCTGCGCCCGTCGCCGTACACGTCCGCGGTGTCGAAGAAGGTGACCCCCGCCTCGGCCGCCGTCTCCAGGACCGACAGGGCCTGCTTGTCGTCCACGTCTCCCCAGTCCGCGCCCAGCTGCCATGTGCCGAGCCCGATCACGGACGCGTGCTGCTCCGACCTACCGAAAGTGCGCTCTTCCATGGCGTCAGTCTGTCATCCGGCGTCGCCGGGGGTGAGCTGCGCCTGCACCGTGGGCGCGTACCGGTCCACGATCTCCTCCAGCGCGGCACCGCGCACATGGGCGGTGCGTGCGATGCCGAACATCACGCCGAGGCCGAGCAGTCCGGCGACGGCCAGTTCCGCGCGCAGGCCCGCGTCGGGGCCGTCCAGGCGCGCGGTGAGGCGTTCGGTGACCTGGGTGCGGAAGTTGGCGCGCAGGATGTCGCCCTGTTCGCCGTGCAGCGGCGCGAACACGATACGCAAAAGCGGGTCGGCACCCTGCCGCGTCTGGCTGACCAGTACATGCCGCACCATGTGCCGGCCGAGTGCGTCCAGCGGGGCGTCCAGCAGGGCGTCGGCGTCGGCCTCGAAGGACATGACGCGGGCGAAGAGGGTGTCCTTGTTCCCGAAGTACTTCAGGATCAACGGCGCGCTGACACCGGCGCGTTCGGCCACCGCCTTGAGCGTGATGTCGGCGTGCGCGTGCCGGGCCAGCAGATGGCGGGCGGCCCTGAGGATCGCCGCCTTGGTCGCCTCGGCGTCACGGCGGACGGGTGCGGACGCGGTGGAGGGCGAGGTGGTGGAGCTCGACGCGCTGGAACCAGGCGCGGTGGAACTCGACGCGGTGGGAGGAGTGCTCACGGCACTCATGCTCCCTCCATTGCTTCGTCCCGGCTGTCCCGGGAGGCGCCGCGGGCCCGGCGTGTCGCGCCCGTGGTGGGGTCGCCGGGGATGCTCAGGGAGGCGGCGCAGGCCACCAGGGCGACCGCGCCGGCCATTCCGAAGGCGAGCAGATAGCCGTGCAGGGTGGCCACGGGGGCACCACCGACCAGGCTGGTGTGGTGCACGAGGACGGCGGCCACGGCGGCGCTGGAGGTGGCCTGACCGATGGTGCGCATCAGTACGTTGACGCCGTTGGCGGAGGCGGTCTGCTCGGCCGGGACGGCACGCAGGATCAGGGTCGGCAGGGCCGAGTAGGCGAGCGTGGTGCCGGTCGACACCACCGTCGCGCCGACGATGATCATCCACAGGTCGCGGCTGTCGGCGATGCGCACGGCGTAGCCGCAGGCGATGACCGCGGCCCCGAGGGCGAGCGTGATCCGCGGCCCGCGCGCCGCGGAGATCCGGGCCGACAGGGGCGAGAACAGCAGCATGGTGATGCCGCCGGGCAGCAGGCACAGACCGGTCTCCACGATCGACAGTCCGAGGCCGTAGCCGGTGGCCTTCGGCGCCTGCACCAGCTGGGCCGTCACCAGCGAGTTGGCGTAGAACGCGAAGCCGGTGAGCATGGCCGCCACATGGGACAGGCCCACCCGCGGCCGCGACACCAGCCGCAGGTCGACCAGCGGCTTCGCGGTGCGCAGCTGCTGCCACCACCACAGGGCCAGGATCACGACGGTGGCGGCGAACAGGCCGAGGATCCGCGCGCTGCCCCAGCCCCACTGGCCGCCCTGCGACACCCCGAGGAGCAGGCACACGAGACCGGCGGCCAGCCCCAGCGCGCCGAGCACGTCGAAGCGTCCGGGCTCGCGCACGGGCGACTCCTTGACCGCCCACCACACCGCCGACACGCCCAGCACGCCGAGGGCGCTGGTCAGCCAGAACATGGTGTGCCAGTCGTAGTACTGCACGACCAGCGCGGCCAGCGGCAGGCCGAGGGCGGCGCCGATGCCGACGGTGGAGCTCATCAGGGCCACCGCGGAACCCCGGCGCTCCGGGGGCAGTTCGTCGCGCAGGATGCTGATCGACAGTGGCACCACGGAGGCGGCGGCGCCCTGCAGCGCGCGTGCCGTGATGAGCACGGTGATGTCGGACGACAGGGCGCACATCACCGAGCCGATGGTCATCAGGACGAGCGCCGACGTCAGCACCCTGCGCTTGCCGTACATGTCGCCGGCCCTGCCGAGGACCGGGGTGAGCACGGCGCCCGACAGCAGAGTCGCCGTGACCGTCCAGGAGACCGCGCCCGGGGAGGCGCCCGTCAGCCGCGGCAGATCCGGCAGCAGCGGCACGACGACGGTCTGCATGACGGCCATGAGGATGCCGCCGAACGCCAGCACCGGAATCGTGAGCCGGTCGCGCAGGGGCACCGCCGCGGCGGTGCGGGGTATCGGGCCCGGCTGATCCATCGACGCTCCCGCGTGCATGTGAAGAAGGGGTGAATTCCTATTCACCTTACTCAGTGAATAGCCATTCACCCAATTCCTTTCCACGGGCACGGCGTGACGGTGATGGGCGGGGACGTACGGTGTGCGCGGTGCTAACCCGCCGCCTCCGCCGTCCGGCACTCCGGGTGTCCCCAGCCCTGTGCGTTCTTCGCGATGGGCTCGCCCGCGCCGTAGGACCGGCCGCACAGGCAGCGGCCCGGGAACTTCGCCTTGATGGTGCGGGACGACGGGGCCCCGCCCTGCCGTGCCCCCGCGGACTTGCGGCGCGCGCCGCCCGACTTGGCGCCGCCCGAGGTCGCGGAGCCCGCCTTCGGGGTGTCCGGGGAGGGCGGCGGCTCGGCAGATCCGAGGGCGCTGCCCGCGGGCTCCTGGACCTTCGCCGCCTGGCTGGCCGCGCGGTCGGCGAAGTCGTTCAGCGGGTCGCCGTCGACCTGGTGGGCGGGGACGTAGCGGAAGTCGACCGAGCGGCCGTCGAGCAGCGCGTCGATGCGCACGACCAGTTCCTGGTTGGCGACCGGTTTTCCGGCGGACGTCTTCCAGCCGTTGCGCTTCCAGCCGGGCAGCCAGGTGGTGACCGCCTTCATGGCGTACTGGGAGTCCATCCGGACCTCGAGCGGTACGTCCGGGTCGGTCGCCGTCAACAGCCGTTCCAGGGCGGTGAGTTCGGCGACGTTGTTGGTCGCCTTGCCGAGCGGTCCCGCCTCCCAGCGGGCCGGGTTCTCCGAGCCGTCCGCGATGACCCAGGCCCAGGCCGCCGGCCCGGGGTTTCCCTTCGAAGCCCCGTCGCACGCGGCCACAACACGTTCACGCATGCGCCCGATCATGCCATGGCCGTGCGGGCCGCCCGGCCCGGGTTCAGGAGGCGTCGGTGGTCTGCGGCATCTCTCCGGCGGTCGTCGTGAGGTCGATCACCGAGAAGTTCGCGCCCTGCGGGTCGCTGATCGCGGCGAACCGGCCGAACGGGCTGTCCATCGGCCCGAACCGCAGCACACCGCCGAGCTTGGTCGCGCGGGCGACGGCGTCGTCGCAGTTGTCGACGGTGAAGTAGACGTTGATGTACGGCGGCACCTCGGGCGGAAAGTCGTCGGTCATCTTCATCCTGCCGAGAACGGTGTTGCCGCCGAGCTCGAACATACGGAAGTCGACCGCGTCGTCCTGCAGTTGCTTCGCCTTGTACGAGAAGACCGAGGTGAAGAAGGTGTCGGACTTCTCGGGTGCGCGGGTGAAGACCTCGGCCCAGCAGTAGGCGCCGGTCTGCTGCGGCGACGCCTCGAACCCCTCGTGACGGCCCCCCTGCCACACGCCGAAGACCACACCGCTGGGGTCGCGGGCCAGGCACATGATGCCGAAATCGCCGATCCGCATCGGCTCCATCAGCACCTCGCCGCCCTTTTCACGAATCCTGCCGACGGTCGCCGCCGCGTCCGGCGACGCGAAGTAGAGGCACCACTGGGAGTGCCCCTCCTGGCCGGGCATCGGCGGTACGACGGCGGCGACGGCCTTGCCGTCCGCGTACGCCTGGGTGTAGTTGCCGTACTCCGACGACGACTCGCCGAAGGTCCAGCCGAGGACGTCGCCGTAGAAGCTCTTCGCTCCCTCGACGTCACTGAACATCGCATCGGCCCAGCAGGGAGTTCCCTCAGGTTGCACGGCCATGACTCGGCCCTCTCCCGAATAGGTGGATGGTCCGTTTCCTCACGCTAGTCATCCCGCCGTCGAAGCGCGCGCCGAACGCGGGGGTCCGTTTCACACTGGAAAGAGGGGCTTCGGCGTACGGGGGGCGCGGGAGACGGACGGCGACGGGACGGGGTGCGCGATGGCGGAAGGGACCATGCGGGCATGGTCGGTGGTGCGGCCCGGGCCGGTCGGAACGGGGGGCCTGCGCTTCGTCGAGAAGGCGGTTCCGGTGCCGGCGGACGACGAGCTGCTGGTGCATGTGCGCGCCTGCGGGGTGTGCCGCACCGATCTGCATGTCACTGAGGGGGACCTGCCGGTGCACCTGGCCGGGGTGACGCCGGGGCACGAGGTGGTGGGCGTCGTGGCCGGGCTCGGCGCGCGGGCGGAGGGCTTCGCCGTCGGTGACCGGGTGGGCGTGGCGTGGCTGCGGCACACGGACGGCACCTGCGGGTACTGCTCGCGCGGGGCCGAGAACCTCTGTCCGGCCTCCCGGTACACCGGCTGGGACGCGGACGGCGGTTACGCGGAGTACACGACGGTGCCCGCGGACTTCGCCCACCGGCTGCCGCCCTCCCTGGACGAGGTGGCGCTCGCGCCCCTGCTGTGCGCCGGGATCATCGGCTACCGCGCGCTGCGGCGGGCGGCGCTGCCGCCGGGCGGACGGCTCGGTCTGTACGGGTTCGGGGGCAGCGCCCATCTGTGTGCGCAACTGGCGCTGGCCGAGGGCGCTAGGGTGCATGTCCTCACACGTGGGGCGGCGGCGCGGCGACTGGCGCTCGAACTGGGGGCTGCCTCCGCGCAGGACGCGTACGCGATGCCGCCGGAGCCGCTGGACAGCGCGATCCTGTTCGCGCCGGTCGGGGACCTGGTGCCGGTCGCGCTGCGCGCCCTGGACCGGGGCGGGACGCTGTCCATCGCCGGCATCCACCTCAGCGACACTCCCCCGCTGCACTACGAGAGCGAGCTCTTCTACGAGAAGCAGGTGCGCAGCGTCACCTCCAACACCCGCGCGGACGCACGGGAGTTCCTGGCGCTGGCGGCCCGGCATGACGTGCGGGCCACCACGCACACGTATCCGCTCTCGCGGGCCGACGAGGCGCTGCGGGACCTCGAGGCAGGGCGCTTCGACGGCGCGGCGGTGCTGGTGAACGACCTGTCCTGAGCGGGCCGGCGCGGGGAGCACTCGGGTGCCGTTACCGGCGTGCGATCACTTCGCCGGCGGCGCACTGCCTCGGCCGCGGAGTTTGCGCCTCCGCATCGTCAAGTCGCCCCCTTCACGCCGTACCGGCGCCTCGCCGCGGCTGTTTGCCTTGTACACGCGGTGCGTATCTGTCAGCCACCCCCAGGGAGGGAATGTGTCCGCGCCCGAAAGCGCCTCCGGACCCGCCACCGACGAGCCCCTGCCCGCATCCGACGGCCAGGCACAGCCGACCAGTCTGAGCACGCTGGCGGCGCGCCAGCTCACCACCACGACCAAGTCCGAACCGCAGATGCAGGCGATCAGCTCGCGCTGGCTGCTGCGGGCGTTGCCCTGGGTGGACGTCAAGGGCGGCACCTACCGGGTCAACCGGCGTCTTCAGCTGCGTATCGGCCGGGGGCGGGTGCAGTTCGAGCAGAACGGCGCCGACGACATCAAGGTGATCCCGCAGACGCTCACCGAACTGCCGGTGCTGCGCGGCTACTCCGACACCGATGTGCTCAAGGAGATCGCCACCCGGTTCCGGGTCCGCCATGTGCGGGCCGGGCAGGTGTTGTACGAGGCCGGGCAGCGGGTCACGGAGGCCTTTCTCGTCGTGCACGGCAGGTTCACCCGCTTCGCCGCCGGCAAGTACGGCGAGGAGGAGATCGTCGGGGTGGTCACCGACGGCGACCAGTTGGGCGACGAGGCCATCGGGCAGCCGGATCCGCTGTGGCTGACCTCGGTGCGGGCGGAGACGTCCGGGGTGCTGCTGGTGCTGCCCTGGGACGTGGTCACGGAGTTCACCGACCGGGTGCCGTCCCTCGCCGCGCACCTGGCGGCGTTCGCGGAGCGGCAGAAGCTGCCGATGAACCGCAAGGGCGAGGCCGACGTGCCCGTGCAGGCCGGCCATGTCGGCGAGCCGACCATCGGCGGCGGCTTCGTGAACTACGAACTCGCCCCGCGCGAGTACGAGTTGTCGCTCACACAGACCGTGCTGCGGGTGCACACCCGGGTCGCCGATCTCTACAACGACCCGATGAACCAGACCGAGCAGCAACTGCGGCTGACCGTCGAGGAGATCCGCGAACGCCAGGAGTGGGAGCTGGTCAACAACCGGGAGTTCGGTCTTCTGCACAACGTGGACTACGGCCAGCGGGTCAGCACCTTCACCGGCCCGCCGACGCCGGACGACATGGACGAACTGCTCGCCATGCGACGCAAGACCAAGGTGTTCCTGGCTCATCCCAAGGCGATCGCCGCGTTCTTCCGGCAGTGCAACCGGCGCGGCCTGGTGCCGGGTACGGCGACCGTCGAGGGGCATGAGATCCCCGCCTGGCGTGGGGTCCCGATCTTCCCCTGCAACAAGATCCCCATCAGCCCCCAGCACACCAGCAGCATCATCGCGCTGCGCGTCGGCGAGTCCGATCAGGGGGTGATCGGCCTGCACCAGACGGGCATCCCCGAGGAGTACCAGCCGAGCCTGAACGTGCGGTTCATGGGCATCGACACGGCCGCGATCGTCCGCTACCTGGTGACCGCCTACTACTCACTGGCCATCCTCGTGCCGGACGCGGCCGGGATTCTGGAGAACGTCCAGCTCGGCCGTACGGCCGACTGAGGGTGGAGTACGCGATGAGTGCGCCCGCTTCCCCGGCCCCGCTGCCGGGGCCACCGAACCTCGCCCGCACCGTGCGCGCCCGCCGCACCGGGGCGATCCCCGGCCTCAGACACCGGGCCGTCGCCCCCGCCGACCCGGCCAGGGTCGAGGAGGTCGACCGCCGCCTGGAAGCCTGGGCCCACGGTCTCGATCTGTTCCCGAAGGCCTGGTCGGGGGACTTCTCCGGCTTCCAGTTCGGCCGGGCCGTGGTCCTGCAGCATCCGGCGGCGGCCGACCTGGAGCGGCTGACCGCCGCGGGCAAGCTGCTGCTGGCCGAGAACCTCGTCGACAGCTGCTACTGCGAGGAGGACGAGGGCAGGGGCGGCGCCCGCCGCGGTCTGGGCGGCCGGCTGATCCTGGCCCAGTCGGCGATCGACCCGTACCACGGCACCCCCGTACTGCAGGAGCAGTGGGCGCGCGGTGTGCAGGCCGACGGTCCGCTGCGCTCGTACCACTGGGCGCTCAAGGACTACGCCGCCTTCGCCACCCCCAGCCAGACGGACCGGTTCGTGCACGACATCGCCCGGCTGCACCTCGGTTATCTCGCCGAGGCGGCGTGGGCGGAGACCCGCCATGTGCCGCAGGTCTGGGAGTACTTGGTGATGCGGCAGTTCAACAACTTCCGCCCGTGTCTGTCGATCGTCGACGCCGTGGACGGCTACGAGCTGCCCGAGGCGGTCTACGCCCGCCCGGAGATCCAGCGCATCACCGCGCTCGCCTGCAACGCCACCACCATCGTCAACGACCTGTACTCCTTCACCAAGGAGCTGGCGAGCGACCCCACCCATCTCAATCTGCCGCAGGTCGTCGCCGCCAACGAGCGGTGCGGCCTGAAGGCCGCCTACCTCAAGGCGGTCGAGATCCACAACGGGATCATGACCGCCTTCGAGGACGAGTCCGCCCTGCTGTCCGCCACCTCGCCCCTCGTGGAGCGCTACGCCCAGGGCCTGTCCGACTGGGTCGCCGGCAACCACGAGTGGCACGCGACCAACACCCACCGCTACTCCCTGCCCAACTACTGGTAGATCCAGCACTACTGACGCTTCGTCAGGCACAGCACAAGGAGTCATAGTTGACGATCGCCCCCGACGCCGACACCACTTCGGCACCGGTGCCGACCCAGTCCACGTACCAGAACCGCGTCGCGGAGTACTGGAACGCCGAGGAGAACCCGGTCAATCTCGAACTCGGCAAGATCGACGATCTCTACCACCATCACTACGGCATCGGTGACGCGGACCACAGCGTGCTCGACGAGCCCGATCCCGTACGGCGGCAGAAGCGGATCACCGCCGAACTGCACCGTCTGGAACACGCCCAGGCCGAACTCCTGGCCGGCCGGCTCGGCCCGCTCTCCCCCACCGACCGTGTCTTCGACGCGGGCTGCGGACGCGGCGGCGGCAGCGTCGTGGCCCATCTGCGCCACGGCTGCCACGCCGACGGCGTGACGATCTCCGCCAAGCAGGCCGCGTTCGCCAACGAGCAGGCGCGCAAGCGAGGCATCGACGGCCATGTGCGCTACCACCACCGCAACATGCTCGACACCGGTTTCGAGACCGGCGCGTACGCGGCGTCATGGAACAACGAGTCGTCCATGTACGTCGAGCTGGACCTGCTGTTCGCCGAGCACGCCCGGCTGCTGCGCCGCGGCGGACGCTATGTGGTGATCACCGGCTGCTACAACGACACCTACGGACAGGCGTCCCGCGAGGTGTCGCTGATCAATGCCCACTACATCTGCGACATCCACCCGCGCTCGGAGTACTTCCGCGCGATGGCCCGCAACCGCCTCGTCCCGGTCCATGTCGAGGACCTGACCTCCGAGGCCATCCCCTACTGGGAGTTGCGCAAGCAGGCCGACCATCTGGTCACGGGCATCGAGGACACGTTCCTGACCGCGTACAAGAACGGCAGCTTCCAGTATCTGCTGATCGCCGCCGACCGGGTCTGACCGCCCACGCTCACGCGCGGCGCGGGCCTGTGCGATGTACGCGGCATCCTCGCTTCGCACGAGCCCGCGCCGACGTGGGCATTGCCACTTCCGTCTCACCAGGCGCTGTTGACATCACGCAACGGGCGCATAGCGTGTCCTGCGCACAGCATGTCGCACAACATTCGGTATCTCGAACAAGAGCGGAGCGGTGGAGGGACACCACCGCCCCGGCTCCTCGACATGCGAAGGACATCGGTCATGACCCCACCCCTCGGCAGACGCCATTTCATCGCCGCCACCGGAACCGCCTCGGCGGCCCTGGCCCTCGCGGGCGGAGGCCAGGCACACGCCGCGACCCCCGGCGCCGCCCCGGCCGCGACACCGCAGGTGCGGCCGTTCCCGCTCACCGCGGTGACCCTGCTCGACAGCCCCTTCCGCGACAACCAGCGACGCAACTCCGCCTATCTGCGCTTCGTCGACCTCGACCGGCTGCTGCACACCTTCCGCACCAACGTCGGCCTGCCCAGCAGCGCCCAGCCCTGCGGCGGCTGGGAGGCGCCGGACGTCGAGCTGCGCGGCCACTCCACCGGCCATCTCCTCTCCGGCCTCGCCCTCGCTTACGCCAACACCGGCGAGCGGGCCCTGCGCGACAGGGGCCGCACCCTCGTAGCCGAACTCGCCAAGTGCCAGGCCGCCTCACCGGCCGCCGGCTTCAACAAGGGCTATCTGTCCGCCTTCCCGGAGAGCTTCTTCGACCGGCTGGAGGCCGGGACCGGCGTGTGGGCGCCGTACTACACGATCCACAAGATCATGGCCGGACTGGTCGAGCAGTACCGTCTGGCCGGGAACGACCAGGCCCTGAACGTGGTGCTCCAGCAGGCGCGGTGGGTCGACCTGCGCACCTCGAAGCTGTCGTACGAGCAGATGCAGCGGGTGCTGGAGACCGAGTTCGGCGGGATGAACGACGTGCTCGCCGATCTGCACGCCCTCACCGGTGACGGCAGGTGGCTCGACGTCGCCGAACGCTTCACGCACGCCCGGGTCTTCGACCCGCTGGCCCGGGGCGAGGACCGGCTCGCCGGACTGCACGCCAACACCCAGATACCCAAGATGGTGGGCGCCCTCAGGCTGTGGGAGGAGGGTCTGCCCGAGCGCTACCGCACCATCGCCGCCAACTTCTGGCAGATCGTCACCGACCACCACTCGTACGTCATAGGCGGCAACAGCAACGGCGAGGCGTTCCACGAACCGGACGTCGTCGCGGGCCAGTTGTCGGACAACACCTGCGAGAACTGCAACAGCTACAACATGCTGAAGCTGACCCGGCTGCTGCACTTCCACGCTCCGGAGCGCACCGACCTGCTCGACCACTACGAGCGCACCCTGTTCAACCAGATGCTGGGCGAGCAGGACCCGGACTCCGCGCACGGCTTCAACATCTACTACACCGGTCTGGCACCCGGCTCGTTCAAGCGCCAGCCGTCCTTCATGGGCACCGACCCGAACGTCTACTCCACCGACTACGACAACTTCTCCTGCGACCACGGCACGGGCATGGAGACGCAGGCCAAGTTCGCCGACACGATCTACACGCACGACGACCGCGACCTGCTGGTCAACCTGTTCGTGCCGTCCCAGGTCGTCTGGCGCGAGCAGGGCATCACCTGGCGGCAGACCACCGGCTTCCCGGACCGCTCCTCGACCACGCTGACGGTGACCGCCGGGCGTGCCACCCACCGGCTGCGCATCCGCATCCCGTCCTGGACCTCCGGCGCCCGCGCCACCCTCAACGGCCGTACGCTGCCCGACCGTCCGGCCCCCGGCAGCCTGCTCACCCTGCACCGCGACTGGCGCACCGGCGACCGGGTCGAGGTGTCCCTGCCGATGCGCACGGTCGTCGAGGCGACCCCTGACGACCCCGACGTGCAGGCGGTGCTGCACGGCCCGGTGGTGCTCGCCGGGACGTACGGCGACCGGACGAACCCCTGGCTGCCCCGGCTCGACACCGCCTCCGTGCGGCAGCAGTCCGGCAGCACTCTGCGCTTCACCGCGCGCGCCGACGGCGAGGACGTGACCTTGCTGCCGATCGCCCGGGTCCACCACCAGCACTACTCGGTGTACTGGCTCACCGGCGAACCCCCGCCCCCTCCGCCGGAGTTCGCCGCCTGGCACCGCTTCGACGAGACGTCGGGCACCACTGCGGGGGACGCGACCGGCAACGGCAAGGCGGCCCAACTGGCAGGCGGAGCCTCGTGGTGGGCGTCGGGGCGGATCGGCGGGGCGGTCGCCCTGGACGGCACGGACGGCCATGTCGCCCTCGCCGAGGACCTGTTGGCCGGGGCGTCCGCGTACTCCCTCGCCGCATGGGTGCGGCTGGACGGGAAGCCGGCGACCTGGAGCCGGATCTTCGACGTCGGCACCGGCGTCACCGCCAATCTGTTCCTGACCCCCCTCAGCGGCGACGGCACACTGCGCTACGCGATCACCGCCGGCGGCGCGGGCGGCGAACAGCGCATCGACACCGAGCCGTTGCCCACCGACCGCTGGGTGCATGTGGCCGTGACGTACGGCGGCGGAAGCGCCGTCCTGTACGTCGACGGCACCGAGGCGGGCCGGAACGCCAACGTCACCGTGGAGCCGCGGCACTTCGGCAATCACATCCGTGCCGGGTACGTCGGCAGGTCGCAGTACGCCGACCCGTACCTCAAGGGAGCGGTGGACGACTTCCGGGTCTACGGCAGGGCGCTGAGCGGTGCCGAGGTGGCGGCGCTGGCGGCGGCCTCCTCCTCGTAGCGGACGAGGCGCCGCGGCCGGTCCGTCCTCTCCCCTGCGGAAGGCGGACCGGCCGCGACCCGGGATGTGGGCCGCAGGCAGTCACTCGCCCGCGTAGGCCCGCTCCAGAGCGGCGATGTCGAACTTGCCCATCGCCATGAACGCCTTGGTGGTGCGCGCGGCCTTCTCCTGGTCCGCGTCGCTGATCATGTCGATGAGCTTGTCCGGTACGACCTGCCAGGACAGCCCGTACCTGTCCTTGAGCCAGCCGCACGGGCCGGGCTCGCCGCCGCCCTCGGTGAGCCTGGTCCAGTAGTAGTCGATCTCCTCCTGGTCCTTGCAGAAGATCTGGAACGAGACCGCCTCGTTGAACTTGAACTGCGGTCCGCCGTTCAGCGCGACGAACTTCTGGCCGTTGGCCGTGAACTCCACGGCCAACACGGAACCGGCCGGGCCCGCTCCCCCCTCGACGTTGCGGCCGACGCGGCCGACGCCGGCGTTCTTGAAGACCGAGACGTAGTAGTGCGCGGCCTCCTCGGCCTGGCCGTCGAACCAGAGACACGTGGTGAATCCGTCGGTGGTCATGAGGTACCTCCTGGGGTGGGAACTCGTTCACCTCTGTCGACCGATCCTCGGCACGGAACTCATCGGTGGGGCGGCCGATTAATCCAGACGGCCCTGCCGCCGTACCCCTCTAGGCTCCGCACATGACGTCATCCCGCACGGACACGGGCACGGCCCCGGACGCGGTCCGCCCCTTCCGCCTCGACATCCCTCAGCGCGACCTCGACGACCTGCACGACCGCCTCGACCGGACCCGCTGGCCGGACGAGCTGCCCGGCACCGGCTGGGCCTACGGCGTGCCGGCGGCCTATCTGCGTGAGCTGGTCCACCACTGGCGCCACACCTACGACTGGCGCGCCGCCGAGGCACAGCTCAACTGCTGGCCGCAGTTCACCACCACCATCGACGGCTCCACCGTGCACTTCGCCCACGTCCGCTCCCCCGAACCGGACGCGACCCCGCTGATCATCACCCACGGCTGGCCCGGCTCGATCGTCGAGTTCCTGGACGTGGTCGGCCCGCTCACCGACCCCGTCGCGCACGGCGGCGAGGCGGCCGACGCCTTCCACGTCGTCGTACCGAGCATCCCCGGGTTCGGGCTCTCCGGGCCCCCGGCGGACACCGGCTGGGAAGCGGGCCGGGTCGCAGACGCGTGGGCCGAGCTGATGCGGCGGCTCGGGTACGCACGGTTCGGGGCGCAGGGCGGCGACTGGGGCGCCGCGATCTCCCGCGAGCTGGGGCGCGCGCATCCCGACCGGGTGATCGGCGTTCACCTCAACCTGCTGCCGGGGGCCCAGCAGGCGACCGAACCCACGCAGGACGAACTGGACGAGCTCGGCACGGAGGAGCAGGAGCGGGCGCTGCTGTCCTGGCGCCGCTGGAGCGAGTGGTCGCGCGAGAGCACCGGTTACGCCGCCCTGCAGGCCACCCGGCCGCAGACCGTGGCGTACGCGCTGACGGACTCGCCCGTCGGTCAACTCGCCTGGATCGTCGAGAAGTTCCAGGAGTGGACGGACTCGTCGCTGCTGCCGGAGGAGGCCGTCGACCGGGACCGGATGCTGACCAACGTGATGCTGTACTGGCTGACCGGCACCGCCGGTTCCGCGGGCCGCATCTACTACGAGCGCGCCCATGCCACCGGCCGCGTCGCCCTGCAGACCGAGCCGTCGACCGCTCCCACCGCGCTCGCGCTGTTCCCCGCCGAACCCCAGATCGCCCTGCGGCACAAGGCGGAGCGCACCGAGAACCTCGTGCGGTGGACGGAGTTCGAACGCGGCGGGCACTTCCCGGCGATGGAGGCGCCCGACCTGCTGGTAGGGGACGTACGGGCGTTCTTCCGGCAGCTGCGCGAGAAGGGCTGAGCGCGGGCTCTGCCCTCGGCGAATCTGCTCCCGGCAGAGAAAGCGGATTTCGGCATCGCCCGAGGTCAACAGTGGAGTCGACGGCAACACCGCTCGACGCTCGACAGGAGAGACCATGACTCCACTCACCGCCTTCTCGCCCCGCGCGGAGGAGGGCGACACCCCGCCCAGCCGGTTCGACGACCATCTCGCGGCCCAGCTGCTCGGTCAGCGCATCGTGCTCCTGGGCACCCAGGTCGACGAGGTCTCCGCGAACCGGGTCTGCGCGCAGCTGCTCCTGCTCTCCGCGGAGGACCCGCGCACCGACATCAGCCTGTACATCAACAGCCCCGGCGGTTCGGTGCACGCGGGCCTCGCGATCTACGACACGATGCAGCTGATCCCGAACGACGTCTCCACCCTCGCCATGGGCTTCGCCGCCAGCATGGGCCAGTTCCTGCTCAGCGTGGGCACGGCGGGCAAGCGGTACGCGCTGCCGAACGCGCGGATCATGATGCACCAGCCGTCCGCGGGGATCGGGGGCACCACCGCGGACATCGAGATCCAGGCGGACAACCTGGAGCAGACCAAGCGGACCATCGAGCGGCTCACCGCCGAGCACACCGGCCAGAGCCCGGAGACCATCTCGCGCGACGGCGACCGCGACCGCTGGTTCACGGCCGAGCAGGCCAAGGAGTACGGCATGGTCGACCGGGTCGTGGAGTCCCTCGCGGATGTCCGCCCGACCACCTCGAAGCGACGGATGGGGCTGTGACATGGGGAACTACACGATTCCGTACGTCGTCGAGCGGACCGCGCACGGCGAGCGCTCCTCGGACGTCTTCAGCAGGCTGCTGTCCGAGCGGATCATCTTCCTCGGCACCGAGATCGACGACGGCGTGGCCAACGTCGTCATCGCCCAACTCCTCCATCTGGAGTCCGCGGCACCCGAGCAGGAGATCTCGATCTACATCAACTCCCCCGGCGGCTCGTTCACTTCACTGATGGCGATCTACGACACGATGACGTTCGTGCAGGCGCCGATCTCCACGTTCTGCGTGGGCCAGGCCGCCTCGACGGCGGCCGTGCTGCTGGCGGGCGGCGATCCGGGGCGGCGGCTCGTGCTGGAGCACGCGCGTGTGCTGCTCGGGCAGCCGGCCAGCGGCGGCCGCCAGGGCACCGTCTCCGATCTCACCCTGCAGGCCAAGGAGATGGTGCGGATCCGCTCGCAGGTCGAGGAGGTGCTGGCACGGCACACCCACCACGACGTCGCGACGCTGCGCGCGGACATGGACCGCGACAAGGTGTTCACCGCCGAGGAGGCCGTGGCGTACGGCCTGGCCGACGAGGTGCTGAGCCGGCGTCTCGTGACGGTCTGAGACGCCGGCCGGGGGCGGCGGGACGCGGAACTCGGAGCTTGGAGCTCGGAGCTCGGACGAGGCGCGCCGTCAGGCGGCCAGGCAGAGGCCGTTGTACGGGGTGGCGGGCGCGGTCCGGCCGTGGTGGACCTGGCGGCTGGTGACCCGGGTGAGTTCGCCCTGCGCCAGCGACAGCAGGTCGCCGAGGCCGAGTCCGAGGGCATGGGCGGCGGCGGCGAGGACCTCCGACGAGGCCTCCTTGCGGCCCCGTTCCACCTCGGAGAGGTAGGGCATCGAGATCCGGGCCTCGTCGGCCACGTCCTTCAGGGTGCGCTCCTGGGCGAGGCGTTCGCGCCGCAGCACGTCACCGACCAGGTCCCGCCACAGGGGTTCCTTGGGCGGCGGCGCGGGGGCGGGGCGCGCACCCTGCGAGGGGCGCAGCTCGATGACTCGGGCTTCGTTCGACGCTTGGCTGCTCACCCTCTCAGCCTAGATTTTGTCGCCGCGATGGGAAGGGATCGGCGTTCCGCCCTGGGTGGAATCACGTGCTGGGCATGCACCGGCGGAGTCGGGGTATTCGCCCGGGCAGACAACTGTCGATCCGTGACTTCGTGGGAGAGGTAATGGACACCGCCGTGGAACGGTCGGAGACCAAGGTCGTCGAGGAGACCGGCAGGACCAGCACGGCTGAGGGAGCACTGCCGGGGATCGCGGAGCCCCGAGCGGTGGCGCCGCGTGACGCGCGGGAGCTGTCCCGTCAGTTCTTCCACCGCCTTTCCCAGCTCGAGGAAGGCACGCACGAATACCAGTACGCGCGCAACACGCTGATCGAGATGAACATCTCGCTGGTGCGGTTCGCCGCCGGGCGGTTCCGGGGGCGCGGCGACGACATGGAGGACATCGTCCAGACCGGGACGATCGGCCTGATCAAGGCGATCGACCGGTTCGACCTGTCCCGCGAGGTCGAGTTCACCTCGTTCGCTCTGCCCTACATCGTGGGCGAGATCAAGCGTTTCTTCCGTGACACCACCTGGGCGGTGCATGTGCCACGCCGGCTGCAGGAGCTGCGGGTCGAGCTGGCCAAGGCGCGCGATGAGCTGTCCAGCCGGCTGGACCGGGAGCCCACCGTCGCCGAGCTCGCCACCCTGATGAACATCTCCGAGAACGAGGTGATCGAGGGGCAGATCGCCTCCAACGGCTACAACTCCTCGTCCCTGGACGCCGCGCTCACCGGTGACGGACCGGAGAACGGCGAGTCGGTGCTCGCCGACTTCATCGGCGTGGAGGAGGACGGGCTGCGGCTCGTCGAGGACTTCCATTCGCTCGCCCCGCTGATGGCGGAGCTGGGCGAGCGCGACCGGCAGATCATCCACATGCGGTTCGTGGAGGAGGCCACGCAGGCGGAGATCGGGGAGCGGCTCGGCTGCTCCCAGATGCATGTGTCCCGCCTGATCAAGCGGATCATCACGCGACTGCGCGAGGGGATGCTGGGCGAGCTGGGCTGCGCCTGAGGACAGGCACGTACCGGAGTGGCCGCCGGGGGCCGAGGGCGCAGGCGCCTTCGGCGGTCACTCCCCGGCCAGCTCCAGCACGGCACAGACCCGTTTGCCGACCGGCACCCGCTCCACGGTGACCTTCCTCGCCAGCGCGTGGACTATCTCCAGGCCGTGCCGGCCGATGCGCTCGGGGTCCTTCGGGAAGCGGCGCGGCAGGGCGGCGCTGCTGTCGTAGACGCACACGGAGACCGTGGTGTCGGTGCCTTCGAGTTCCAGGATGTACGGGCCGTTGCTGTGCCGGTCCGCGTTGGTGACCAGCTCGCTGGTCACCAGCAGCACCTCCTCGAGCGCGCGGTCCTCGATCTCGGCGCACCACTCGGTCCTGAGCTGGTCCACGAAGGCGGCGGCCAAGGCGCGGGCCTCCGCGATGCATCCCGGTTCCCCGGTGTAATGTGCCGCCCGCCTCAGCGGTTCGACGGGCACGTCGAAACCAGTCGGTATCACTGCCCCGCCCGCGTGCTCGATCATGCATGACTCTCTCGGAAGCCGGCTGCGCCGGACGCTGCTGCACCATGCTCGTACCCCGAGCCGCGTTCCGCAGTCCCCCATCCGGGGCGATGTGTCCGCTTCGACTCAGAGCGCCGGGGATGCGGCGGACGACTCGGGCGATTCGGGCGGGACCGTGTCGGGCGGGCTCGTGACGGGTTCACTGGACGGCGGCTCCGTGCTCGGAACTGCGGTGGACGGAGCGGTCGACGTCTGTGGACAGGGGGTCGAGCCGTCGTCGGCGCCGGGCGAGGAGGCGCAGGCGGACGAGGACGACGGCGTCGACGGTGGCGTGGCCGTGGACGCGCTCACCGAAGGAGAGGGTTTCGCGGGCGGATGTGTCCTGCGGTCGTGGTGGCCGGTGTCCCCTCGGTGCCGGGCGATCCAGCCGCCGTGATCGACGTCGTAGAGGACGAACACGTCGATCGTCCGCGGTGCGGGAGTGACCGTGATCATGTTCGAGGAGCGGTACGACGGCCAGCTGTCGCCCCTGAGCTTCGGCGTGCTCGTCAGCGCCATGGGCGGGGTCAGCGGGTTGCCGCAGGCGCAGCGGACGCGCGGGACCCCGCGGCCGTCGACGAGGACGGCGGTGCCCGTCTGCAGAACCGCCTGGTAGGTGGTGGCGGCGCCGTTGCGGTAGCCGTGGTTGGTGACCCGGGTGTCCAGGCGCAACTGCACGGGTGTGAGGGAGCGCAGATAGGCGGGGCCCCGGGAAGGGGCGATGCCCTCGACCGAGGCGAACGCACGGTTCTTCGCCGGGTCCGCCCCCAGCGCCTTGATCTGCTTCTCCACGTCGCAGCTGGAGACGTTGCGGGTGCCGCCGTACAGACCGGCCGCCGCGCCGTCGACGCGCCGCACCACGTTCGCGGAGGCCGAGCCGGTGGCCGGGGAGGCGGAGAGGGTGGCGGGCGGGGCGGAGCTGTCCTTGGCCGTCGACTCCGTGAACGGATCGGGGCCGGTCTTGTCCGCGGACTGCGCGAAGAGCTCGCCGCCGCTGCCGGAGCCGTCGCCGGAGCGGGAGAGGACGACGGCCAGGACCACGGCGGCGACGATCGCGGCGGCGAGTACGGCGAGGCGCGGCGCGGACTTCCACCAGGGTGTGCGGGGTGGCTGTGACGGTGTGCCTCCGCTGCCGCCCGGTGGTGGCGAGGGCGGGCCCGAGGGTGGTTGGGAGGGGCCCGAGAGCGGACCGGAGGGCGGTCCCGTGGGGCGGCCGGAGGACGGCGGTTCGACGCTCAAGAGCTCTGCTCCCCGAAGGAGTTCACTGCGACCTGCCCCGATTCAGGTCATTTTGTCGCCTAGTGATCCCATTGTGTGGTCCGAGCCCGTGCCGTCCGCAAGCCGAGGTGCCGACGCGGACGGCTCTCCCGGCAGGCGGGGCGCGCGGGCGCTGCTTAGCGTGACGAGGGTGAGCCTGCGAACCGCCCCCGCCCCGGTCGTCGCCCGCCATGGCTGGGTGCAGGCGCTGGTGGTGGTACTGGCCGCCCTGATCGCCATGTCCGTGGTGGCCGCCGTGGGACTGCTGGCGGCGGGAGCGGGGGATCTTCCCGACGGTGCGTTCCCCCGGGTCGTCGTGGCCACGGTCGTCACGGCCGTCGGCGGCACGGTCGACCTCTCCGGGAACGCCGGCGCGCTGGCCGAGTCGGCGGCCGGGCTGACTGTGATGCCGCTGTCGGTCACGCTGGTCGGGGCGCTCGTCCTCGGCGCCGGTTTCCTGCGTCCGCTGCGGCACCGGGCGGTCGCCGGCGGTCCGGAACTGGCGGGGTGGGCGGCCAGGATCGCGGTGCTGTGGCTGCTCGCGCTGCTCGGGATGGCCTTCGGCGCCCGCCAGACCTTCGCGGTGTCCCTGGGCAACGGGACTCTCGGCGACCTCGGTGACGTGTTCGGTGTGACGCCGAAGGTGGGGTTCACGACCGACGTACCGCTGACGCTGGTCTTCGGTGTGCTGTGGCTGGCGGGTGTGCTGGTGCTGGCACTGCTGGTGTCGCGGGGGGCGCCGTTGCCGGGGCGGCTGCTGCGCTTCCAGGAGTCGGTACGTCCGGCCGCGTACGCCATGGTCGTGCTGCTGCTCGCGTTCGTCGTCCTCGGTGTCGTGATCGCCCTGATCACGGCGGCGACGCGCGGTCACGCCGCCGAGACCCTCGCGGTGATCCTGCTGGGCATGCCGAACCTGGTCTGGCTCACCCTCACGCTCGGCCTCGGCGCCACCTGGCACGGCCGGGTGCACGGGCCCTTCGGTCTGCCGATGCCCCATGTCCTGGACGAGGTGCTGCGCACGAAGGACGTTTCCACGCTCAACCTGCACACGCTCGCCGAGCACGACGGACGGGTGTGGTGGCTCGTGGCGGTCGACGCGGTGCTGCTGCTGGCGGCGGCCTTCCTGATGGCAGCCCGCTCCCCCTCCCGAACCACGGCCTGGCAGCACGCTGTACACATGGCCGCCGCCCTCACCCTGACGGTCCTCATGATCTGCCTGCTGGGCCGGATCTCCGCCCACTACGGACTCTCCTTGCTCGGCATCGGAAACCTGGGGGGTGACCTGTCCGGCGAACTGTTCCTGAGGCCGGACCTGTGGGCGGCCATGGGCCTAGCTGTCGTCTGGGGGCTGGCGACCGGCTTCCTTGGCGCACTCCTGGCCCGGCCGATGCGACGGCGGGGCGCGGCGGGTGAGGTGAGCGGATTGCGCTAGCTGTACCCGGCCACGGAAGACCGGCGCCGCCCACCCCCGCGACGGCTCGCGACGGTCCCCGGCAACCACCGCCCCAGATGTCAGCCGTACCGAAAGGCCCGACGGCCAGCCTCGCGGCCCGTTCGGGCGCGGCCTGCGCTACGGCGGGGGCTTGGCGGCGGGGATGGCGGATGCTCTGACTCTGGTCACCGATAACCGATTCGGCGCGGGACCAAAGTGAGCGGATTGTCCTAGCCCCAACCACGGAGCAGCAGCGCAGCCCACCGCGGCGGCGGCTCGCGGCGGCTCCCCGGCAGCCCCCGCCCCGAAGGCCCCCCGTGCCGGAAGGCCTGACGGCCAGCCTCTCGGCGCACTCCTGGCCCAGCCGCTGCGACGGCGGGGGCGCGGCGGCCAAGGCCAGCGGGATGCTTCAACTCCGGTCACCGAAGACCCACTCGGCGACGGCCGATGAGAGCGCACGGCGCTAGCACTAGCCCCCGTCGCGGAACACCGGCGCCGCCCACCGTGGCGGCTGCTCAGGACGAGCGGCGGTGTTCGGGAGGTGTAGGTCGACCTCCGTCGGGGGGTGTTCGGGGGGTGGGGCTTCGGTTGTGGTGTTGCGGAGGGCTGTGGTGAAGGCGCGGCAGGAGGGGTGGCGGTCTTCGGGGTTTTTGGCCAGGGCCTTGGTGAGGACCGCGTCCGACTCGGGGGGTAGGTCGGGGCGGAGTTCTGTCGGTGGAGGTGGCTGGTCGTACTGGTGGGCCCAGAGCAGGGCCATGTCGTCGTCGCGTCGGAAGGGCGGGCGGCCGGTCAGGCACTCGTAGACGACGCAGGCGAGGCCGTAGACGTCGCAGCGCCCGTCGACGGGCCGGCCGGCGATCTGTTCCGGGGCGACGTAGTCGAGGGTGCCGACGAACTGGCCGACGGAGGTGAATCCGGTCAGGGAGAGCGACTTCTTGGTGAGGCCGAAGTCGGTGAGGTAGGCGTGCTCGGGGTGGTCGCTGTCGGTGCCGCGGGCGACCAGGATGTTGCCCGGCTTCACGTCCCGGTGGACCAGGCCGTGCTCGTGGGCCGCGTCGAGCGCGGAGGCGATCTGCGCGGCGATCCGCAGCACGGCGGCGGGTGCGAGCGGGCCACGCCGGTCGAGGAGATGACGCAGGTCGCTGCCCTCGACGTAGCGCATGGCGATGTAGAGGATGCCGTCCGTCTCGCCCGCCTCGAAGACCGGCACGATGTGCGGGTGGTCGATCGCGGCGGCCGCCCGGGACTCATGGGTGAAGCGCAGCCGGAAGGTGTCGTTGCGGGCGAGTTCCGGGGCGAGCAGCTTGAGGGCGACCGTCCGCTCCAGGCGCAGGTCCCGGGCGCGGTAGACGACGGCCATGCCACCGCGGCCGATCTCGCGCTCGATGCGGTAGCCCGCGACCTGTCTGCCGATCAGTTCGGAGGGCCGTCCCGAGAAGAGGCCGGTGTCATGGGCCATCGGGCGTCACGACCTGGGTGGGCGGGTGGCTGGGCTCCGCAGTCGCCGCGCGCGGCGGCCCGTCGGTGGCGCAGGTGCTCAGGCGCGTCCCGTCGCCGTACACCCACCGGCCCTGCTCGCTGTCGTACAGCCACACGTTCTCGCCGTCGACGACGACACCGATGCGCAGTCCTCGGGTACGGCCCTGGAAGGACTCCCCGTCGAGCCCGCCGCGGGCCCGCTCCTCGACCGCCGCCCGGTAGCGCGCCAGGGTCTGTTCGGCGCGGGCGAGCAGGGGACGCGGGTCGGCCGTGCGGTCCTGGGGGCCGCCGGTGGCGGGCGGGTCCTGCGGTACGGCGACCAGATGGCGGCCGTCGACCCACGCCGACCAGCCGTTGGAGCACAGGACATGCGCCCAGTCACCGCGTCGCTCGACGAGTTGGACGGGCAGCAGCGGGTCCAGCGGGACCGTGCTCCGGGCGGGATCGGGCTCCTCCCAGGCCGGCATGCCGTGCTGGGGCACCACGTGCGTGGGCCAAAAGCCTTCGGTCGTCATCGTCGCTCCTACTTCCGCATCACGGCGGGTTCGCGCCGGCGCAGCAGCCGTGAGACCAGGAATCCGAAGAGCGCCGAGAGGACCAGCAGCATGACGATGTCGAGCAGCCATATGCCGGCCGAGTGCCTGAACAGCGGGTCGCTGGTCAGGTCGCCCGGCACGATCCGTGCCAGCCCGACCGTGCCCGCCATCGCGCCGAGCGCCCACCGCGAGGGCACCAGCCACGACAGCTGTTCCAGGCCCGGCACGCCGTGCAGCTTCAACAGGGCGCCGCAGAAAACGACTTGGACGATGGCCAGCAGCACCAGCAGCGGCATCGTCACCTCTTCCTTGCGCACCAGCGCGGAGACCAGCAGACCGAGCATCATCGCGGTGAACGCCAACAAGGCCACGGCGACGGTGATTTCGACAAGGGGCGACATCAACACGCCTTCGCCACCTGGTGCGTTGAGGTCGACGCCCAGGAGGGCCACCAGGGTGAGCACCACGGCCTGCAGCACGGTGATCGTGCCCAGGACGACGACCTTCGACATCAGGTACGCCGATCTGGACAGGCCCACGGCGCGCTCGCGCCGGTAGATGGTGCGTTCCTTGACGAGTTCGCGCACCGCGTTGGCCGCTCCGGTCAGGACTCCGCCGACGCACAGGATGAGCAGCGCGTTCATCGCGGTCGCCTGGGTCAGCCTGCTGCCGGCCAGGGCGCGGGCCATCGCGCCCATCACGAACGGCAGCGCGATCATGATGGCGAGGAAGGTGCGGTCGGCGCCGAGCGCTGCGGTGTACCGGCGTATCAGCGTGCCGAGTTGGGCGCCGCGGCTGCGCGGCCGGGGCGGTGGTGCGACGGCGACCGGGCCGGAGTCGGGCACACGGGGCTGCGCCGTCGCCTCGGTGACGTAGTGCCGGTGGAAGGGCGAGTAGCGGAAGTCGCCCGCCCAGTCGCGGTCTCGGTCCCGCTCGAAGGACTCGAAGGCCTCCGGCCAGTGCTCGAAGCCGAAGAAGGCGAGGGCGTCGTCGGGTGGGCCGTAGTAGGCGATCGTGCCGCCGGGTGCGAGCACCAGGAGCCGGTCGCACACGTCGAGGCTCAGCACGCTGTGGGTGACCACGACGACTGTCCGGCCGTCGTCGGCGAGACCGCGCAGCATGTGCATCACCGAGCGGTCCATGCCGGGGTCCAGGCCCGAGGTGGGTTCGTCGAGGAAGAGCAGCGACGGTTTGGTCAGCAGTTCCAGGGCCACGCTGACCCGCTTGCGCTGTCCGCCGGACAGGCTGTGCACCGGCTGGCCCGCGCGCTGTTCGAGGCCCAGCTCACGGATGACCTCGTCGACCCGGGCCCGCCGCTCGGCCCTGGCGGTGTCCTGCGGGAAGCGCAGTTCGGCGGCGTAGGACAGGGCGCTGCGGACGGTCAGCTGGGCGTGCAGGATGTCGTCCTGCGGGACCAGTCCGATGCGCTGGCGCAGCTCGGCGTAGTCGCGGTAGAGGTCGCGGCCGTCGTAGAGCACCGTGCCGTGATCGGCGGGCCGTTGGCCGGTGAGGGCGTTCAGCAGGGTGGACTTTCCGGCGCCGCTCGGGCCGACGACCGCGAGCAGGCACTTCTCCCCGACCGGGAACGACACATGGTCGAGCAGGGTCTTGCGGCCGCGGTCGACGACCACGGTGAGGTCCTGCACGTCGAGGGAGACCTCGCCGGTGTCGACGTACTCCTGCAACTGGTCGCCGACGAGGCAGAACGCCGAGTGGCCGATGCCGACGATGTCGCCGGGGCCCACGGGGGCGACGGTGACGGGCGAGCCGTTGAGGAACGTGCCGTTGTGGCTGCCCAGGTCGGCGATCTCGTACGTCCCGTCGGGCAGGGCGCGCAGTTCGGCGTGGCGGCGCGAGGCGATCAGGTCGTCGACGACGAGGTCGTTGTCGGCGGCCCGGCCGATGCGGACGGTGCGGGCGGGCAGCGGCCGTACGCTCGTGGGGCGGCGGAAGGTGGCGGTCAGGCCGGGCATGGAGACCGCCGCGACCGCCGAGGGGCGCTTGGGGACGGGTGCCGGGCGGCTGGTCAGGACGGCGCACGGGCCGTCGGACGGGCTGCCGAAGTGGATGATGCTGCCGGGGCCCACGCCCCAGGCGGTGATGCGCCGGCCGTCCGCGAAGGTGCCGTTGGTGCTGTGCTCGTCCTCGAGGGTCCAGTGATCGGAGTCGGGCCGAAGGACGGCGTGGTGCCAGGAGACCCGCACGTCGTCGAGGACGATGTCGCTCAACGGGTCGCGTCCCACGTGGTAGTCGCGGCCCGGGCTCATCACGGTGGAGCCCGTCTCGGTCTCCATGACGAGTTCGGGCGCAGTCGGCGCGACAGGCCGCTCTGCCATGACCAGGATTCTACCGATTCGCCCACATCTGCGCCCGGCGCGGCGGGTGCCGCCGGGGTTCAGCCGACCGGCAGGACGAGGGCCGGGATGGTGCGCTGCATACGGAGGGCGTCGACGGACTCCGCCAGCAGTTCGTACTCGGTCGTTTCGTCACGCGTGGCGATCCGCACCAGGCGTCCGGCGGCCAACTGCTCGCCGACGAGCTCCTGTTGAGCGTCATCGCCGCACCATAATCGAAGCACGGCGGGCACGTCCGGGACGGTGTCGGCGACGGGGGCGAGCGAGCCGGGCGGGAAGTGCGCCGCCTCGGGCTGCGGGTCGAGACGGTCGGCGATCCAGATCGCGCGGTCGCGCAGCCACCACAGGGCGAGGGCGAGGGTGGGGGCTCGGTAGGTGCCCAGTGGCACTCCGATGCGCTCGCCCGCACAGGTGCCGTAGGCCGTTACGTGGCATAAGAACTCGTCGTGCACGCTTCTCTCCCCCGCTGTTCGGTCGGCTGTTGTCTGTCCTCGCTTTCGATGCGGCCCCGGTGCAACTTCTGCACACTCATGTGCTGTGAGTGATCGCGCCTTCGCTCCGCGTGAAGTCCTTCAACTGTTGAGTATGTTCACTACTGAAACACTGTCACCATGACTTTCCGGCCAGTCTCCTGGCATATTCACAGGGGCTGTTGGCCGAAATCCTGCAGGTGGCGCCATTACCCGAGGGGTAATCGACGGGGCCGGACGCCGCGGGGCATGGTTTCCGTACCGGGTCGCCAAGGCGCGCATCCGGGTCCTGACCAGCACCGACCACCTCGATGGAGGCCGATCCGCCATGTCTGCGAACACCGACCGTTACGAGAACGCCGTCGCCCGTTACTTCGAGGCCTGGAACTCCGCCGGGTCCGAGGAACTGACGAAGGCGGTCGCCGCCGCCTGGACCGCGGACGGCACCTACACCGACCCGCTCGCCGATGTCGCCGGGCACGAGCAGATCGCGGCCGTGATCACGGCGGCCCACGAGCAGTTCCCGGGTTTCACCTTCCGGCCGAGCGGCGCCGTGGACGGCCACCACGACACGGCGCGCTTCTCCTGGGAGCTGGTCGCCGAGGACGGCTCGGCCCCGGTGGCCGGCTTCGACGTGATCACCCTGGACGAGGACGGCCGGATCAGGAACGTCCTCGGCTTCCTGGACCGGGTGCCGACCGGGGCCTGAATCCCGCGCCGTCGTCCTGCACCACTACGGCCCCGTCACGCCCTGGCCGCCTCCCTGTACCGCCGCGGTGCGACGCCCACCGTGCGTTTGAAGGCGTTGCTGAAGGCGCTCTCGGAGGTGTAGCCGACGGAGCGGGCGAGGGAGGCGACGGGGACCGTGTCCTGGCGCAGGGCGCGGGCGGCCAGGCTCATCCGCCAGTTGAGCAGGTACGTCAGGGGCGGCACCCCGGCCGCCTCCTTGAACCGTACGGCGAAGGTGGTCCGGGACATCGCGGCGGCCCGGGCCAGCTCCTCCAGCTGCCAGGGGCGCGCCGGGTCGCCGTGCATCAGGCGCAGGGCCGGGGCGAGCCGCGCGTCCGCGAGGGCGCGCAGCCAGCCCGCGGGCAGCCCGTCGGCCTCGGCGAGACAGACCCGCAGCACCTGGACGAACACGAGCTGGGCGAGCTGGTCCGAGGCGAACTCCCCACCGGCGCGGTGCGGTTGCATCTCCTCGGTCAGCTGCCCGATCAGCCAGCGCAGCGCGGGCGCCTCGGCGGCGTCGGCACGCACATGGATCATCTCGGGCAGCGCCCGGCGCAGCAGCTCGCCGCTGTCCCGGCTCAGGTCGATGTGCCCGGAGACGCACACGACGTCCTCGGCCTCTCCCCCGCCGAGCCGCGCCATGCCGGTTGCGGGGTCCACGGCGACGTCGGCCGAGTTGACCGGCTCGGGGCCGAGTTCGCTGCACATCACGTACGCCTGCCGGCCGTCGGAGACGACGACGTCCCCCTCGGACAGCTTCAGCGGCTCCCCGCCGTCCTCGCGGACGAGCAGACAGCTGCCCCGCACCACCGCGTTGACCTTGAGCCTGTCGCGTCCGCGCAGCCGGATCGCCCAGGACCCGCCGGCCGTGAAGCCGCCGGAGAACACGCTGCGGGCATCGGCGACGGCCAGGGCGTCGGAGAGGGGATCAGCGGACATGCTCGAACTATCACGCAAGTAATGCGGATTCTCAAGTATTCATCGTACGGAACCGCGAACCTACGGTGGCGTGGACGGCTCAGACAGAGGAGTTACCCACCATGACCACCGCACAGCACCCCCTGCCCTCCGGCTTCGACGCCGCGAGCACCGCCGAGGAGGTGATCAAGGGCATCGACCTGACCGGCAGGGTCGCCGTCGTCACCGGCGGCTACTCCGGCATCGGCCTGGAGACGGCCCGCGTCCTGCGCTCCGCGGGCGCCGAGGTCGTCGTACCGGCGCGCGACCTGGAGCGCGCACGGGACGCGCTCAAGGACGTGCCCGGTGCCGAGGTCGAGCACATGGACCTGCTGGACCCCGCGTCGATCGACGCCTTCGCGGAAAAGTTCCTCGCCTCAGAGCGTCCGCTGCACATCCTGGTCAACAGCGCCGGGATCATGGCGACGCCGCTGACGCGGGACGCCCGCGGCTACGAGACGCAGTTCGCCACCAACCACCTGGGTCACTTCCATCTGGTCGAGCGCCTGTGGCCGGCGCTCGTCGCGGCCGCTGGCGCACGCGTCGTGTCGGTCTCCTCGCGGGGCATCCGGTTCGGCGACGTCGACTTCGACGACCTGCACTTCGAGCACCGGGCCTACGAACCGTTCCTCGCCTACGGCCAGTCGAAGACCGCCAACGCGCTGTTCGCCGTGGAGCTGGACCGGCGCGGCCGGACCGAGGGAATCCGGGCCTTCTCCGTGCACCCGGGCACCATCATCGACACCGGTCTCGCCAAGCATCTGCCCGCCGAGGCGTTCCGCGCGGCCGGGGCCGTGGACGCCGAGGGCCGGACCGTGCGCGACCCCTCCCGGCAGCTGAAGACGATCCCGCAGGGAGCGGCCACCAGCGTCTGGTGCGCCACCAGCGCCCAACTGACCGGTCTGGGCGGGGTCTACTGCGAGAACTGCGACATCAGTCCCCTCGTGTCGGCCGAGGACGAGCCCGCCTGGCGTGCCGGGGCCGAGACGCCGGGCGTGCTGCCCTACGCCGTCGACCCAGAGGCGGCGGCCCGCCTCTGGGAGGTCAGCGAACGACTGCTCACACGGTGACGATCTCGTCGATACGGGCCAGCTCGTCGGCGTCGAAGTCCAGCTTGCGGGTGGCCGCGACGCTGTCCTCGATCTGCTGCGGGCTGCTCGCACCGACCAGCGCAGAGGTCACCCGGCCGCCGCGCAGCGCCCACGCCAGGGCCAGCTGGGCCAGGGTCTGACCGCGCCCCTTGGCCAGCTCGTCGAGGGCCCGCAACTTGCCCACCAGCTCCTCGGTGACCGCGTCCGAGTTCAGGAAGGGGCTGTCGCTCGCCGCCCGCGAGTCCTCCGGGATGCCGTCGAGATAGCGGGAGGAGAGCAGGCCCTGCTCCAGCGGGGAGAAGACGATGGAGCCGACCTGGAGCTCGTCGAGGGCGTCCAGCAGGCCCTCGGTCTCCGGGCGGCGGTCGAGCATCGAGTAGCGCGGCTGGTGGATCAGCAGCGGGGTGCCCAGCTCGCCGAGGATGCGGGCGGCCTCACGGGTCTGCTCCGCCGAGTAGTTGGAGACGCCGACGTAGAGCGCCTTGCCCTGCTGGACCGCCGAGTGCAGGGCGCCCATCGTCTCCTCCAGGGGAGTTTCCGGGTCCGGTCGGTGCGAGTAGAAGATGTCCACGTAGTCCAGGCCCATCCGCGTCAGGCTCTGGTCCAGCGAGGACAGCAGGTACTTGCGGGAGCCGAACTCGCCGTATGGGCCGGGCCACATCAGATAGCCGGCCTTGGTGGAGATGACCAGCTCGTCGCGGTAGCCGGTGAAGTCCGCCTTCAGTGCCTCGCCGAGGGCGGACTCGGCGGCGCCGGGCGGCGGGCCGTAGTTGTTGGCCAGGTCGAAGTGGGTGACGCCGAGGTCGAAGGCGCGGCGCAGGATGGCCCGCTGGGTCTCGACCGGACGGTCGGGTCCGAAGTTGTGCCAGAGGCCGAGCGAGATCGCGGGGAGCCTCAGGCCGCTGCGTCCGGTGCGCCGGTAGGGCATGTCCGCGTAACGGTCGGGGTGTGCGGTGTACAACGCGACTCCAGAGGTGTTGGCACACGAGAGGTGAGGTTCCGGGAACTGCTGGGAAACCAGTACCCACTCTGGCGCGACCTGCGGCCAGTGGTCCAACAGGAGAATGCGATGGAACTCAGCGGTTAGGCTTCTCAATCGTGGAACTTCGTCATCTTCAGCACTTCGTCGCCGTCGCCGAGGACCAGCACTTCACCCGGGCAGCGGAACGGCTGATGGTGTCCCAGTCCGGTCTTTCGGCCTCGATCCGGGCGCTGGAGCGCGAGTTGCAGACCCCGCTCTTCGTGCGCACGACCCGCCGGGTCACGCTCACGGAGGCCGGGCGGGCGCTGCTGGGCGAGGCGGAGCGGATCCTGGCGCAGGTGCGCTCGGCGCACGAGGCCGTCGCCGCCGTACAGGGCGTCCTGCGCGGGACGCTGTCGCTGGGCACCGAGCAGTGCATCGCGGGAGTCCATGTGGCGGGGCTGCTCGCCGCTTTCCGGCGGCTGCACCCGGACGTGGAGATACGGCTGCGGCAGGAGGGCTCGGGCGCGCTGGCGGAGGAGGTCGCGGCCGGACGCCTGGACCTCGCCTTCGCCTACCGCACGCAGGCCGACACCGACCAGCTGCGCTCGGTCGCGCTGACCGGCGAGCCGATGACCGTGCTGTGCCACCCCTCCCACAAGCTGGCGACCGGCGGTGCGGCGGTCACGCCGGACGACCTCGGCGGTGAGGTGTTCGTGGACTTCCATCCGGACTGGGGACCGCGCCGCACGACGGATGCGGCCTTCACCACGGCGGGCGTACGGCGCACCGTCGCGCTGGAGGTCAACGACGTCCACAGTCTGCTGGACCTGGTCGACGAGAACCTCGGCATCGCCGTCGTGCCCCGGCACTTCCGGCACAAGCGCGAGTCGCTCAGCGCCGTGCCCGTGAAGGGCACCGGCGAGACGGTCTACGAGACCGTGGCCCTGCTGCCGCCGCCGCAGGCGACCAGTCCGGCGGCCCGGGCGCTGATGTCGCTTCTCGAACAAGGGACGCACGAGACGCCGTAGTGAGCGATGGTGGATGGATGCATGCCAAGGACATCCTCATCGACGCGTTCAACCGCATCCAGGAAGAAGTCCACTCAGCCGTCGAGGGACTCGAACCGGACGTGCTCAACGCCCGGCCCTCCCACGACGCCAACTCCATCAGCTGGCTGGTCTGGCACCTCACCCGCGTCCAGGACGACCACATCGCCGGCGCCTTCGGCCTTGACCAGGTCTGGCTCACGCAGGACTGGCAGAAACGCTTCGGCCTGGATCTGCCGCCCCACGACACCGGCTACGGCCACAGCTCCACCAAGGTCGGCAAGGTGCGGGTCGACTCCGGCACCCTGCTGACCGGTTACTACGACGCCGTCCACGAGCAGACCCTCGGCGCGCTGCGCGGTCTCGCCGCCGGGGATCTGGAGCGCGTGGTCGACGAGCGCTGGGACCCGCCGGTCACCCTGGGCGTACGGCTGGTCAGCGTCCTGTCCGACGATCACCAGCACGTCGGACAGGCCGCCTATGTGCGCGGGCTGCTTCAGAGCGCGGCTTCGTAGCCCGGCAGAACGACGTCCTCGATGAGGGCCCTGCGCTCGTCGAACGGGATGAACGCGCTCTTCACCGCGTTCACCGTGACCGTGCGCAGGTCCTCGGCCGTCCAGCCCGCCTGCTCCACCAGCAGCGCCATCTCACGCGTCATCGTCGTGCCGGACACCAACCGGTTGTCGGTGTTGAGGGTGACCCGGAAACCGAGGTCCTTCAGCTCGGTGATCGGGTGCTCGGCGATCGAGGTCGCCGCGCCCGTCTGGAGGTTGGAGGTCGGGCACATCTCCAGGGCGACACGGCGGTCGCGGACCCAGCCCGCGAGCCGCCCGAGCTTGCCGTCCACGATGTCGTCCGTGATCCGCACACCGTGGCCGATGCGCTGGGCGCCGCACACCTGCAGCGCCTGGTGGATGCTGGGCAGGCCGTACGCCTCGCCGGCGTGGATGGTGAACGGCACGTTCTCGCGGCGCAGATGCTCGAAGGCGTCGAGGTGGTCGGCGGCCGGGAAGCCCTCCTCCGCGCCCGCGATGTCGAAGCCGACGACGCCGGCGTCACGGAAGGCGACCGCGAGGTCGGCGGCCTCGCGCGTGCGGTCGAACATCCGCATGCCGCACAGCAGGGTGCCGACGCGGACCGGCGTGCCCGCGGCCGCCGCCTTCGCCATGCCCGCCGCAAGCCCCTCCTGGACGGTCTCGACGACCTCCGGCAGGGTGAGCCCGCCCTTCAGCATCAGCTCGGGGGCGTAGCGCACCTCGCCGTACACCACACCGTCAGCGGCCAGGTCGAGGACGTACTCCTCGGCGGTGCGCAGCAGGCCCTCGCGGGTCTGCATGACGGCGAGGGTGTGCTCGAAGGTGGCGATGTAGCGGACCAGGTCACCGGAGTTGGCGGCCTCGACGTACCAGGCGGCCAGCTCGTCCGGATCACTGGTGGGCAGTGCGTGGCCGACCGCTGCGGCGAGTTCCACCACGGTGGCGGGGCGCAGGCCGCCGTCGAGGTGGTCGTGCAGGACGGCCTTGGGGAGGCGGCGGATCAGTTCTTGGTCTACGCGCGTAGCGGTCATGGGTGGGTCTTTCGTCGAGCGGGGTGGACGGTGGGGCGGGGTGGGCTTTGGCCGACCCGGTCAGCCTGGTCCCGGTTCGGGTTCGAGTCCCGGTTCGGGCAACCCGCGAGGGGGGATCAGCCGGTGGGCTGGAGCAGGTCCCAGCGGTTGCCGTACAGGTCCCGGAAGACGGCGACCGAGCCGTACGGCTCGTGGCGCGGCTCCTCCAGGAAGGTCACGCCGGCGGCGAGCATCCGGGCGTGGTCACGGGTGAAGTCGTCGGTGTGCAGGAAGAACCCGACACGCCCGCCGGTCTGGTCGCCGACCCGGGCGCGCTGCTCGTCGCCCTTGGCCCGGGCGAGCAGCAGCGCGGTGCCCTGGTCGCCCGGCGCGACGACGACCCAGCGGGAGCCGTCGGGGCGCGGGCTGTCCTCGACGAGCCGGAAGCCGAGGGCCTCGGTGTAGAAGCCGATCGCCTCGTCGTAGTCGTCGACGACGAGGGTGACCAGGGCGACGTGTCTCATCAGGACCTTCGGCCTTCCGGGAGGAGCGATTGACGGGAGAGGTTATACGTAAAACCTTACGGGCGCCAGTCGGATCCGCGCTCGAATTGCCCAGGGCCCGCCCCGCGGCTTCGCTCGGCCGGGGGCCCGCGCGTCCTAGGTCCCGCGTACGAGCCGGAGCCGGGCTCCGGACCGACGCGCGGGGCGGCGGCGGGCCGCTAGCGTCCCCGGCGTGAAGATCGATACGCCGCCCCGCGACCCCCGCCGGCGCAGACAGGACGTCCTGCGCCGGCTGGACGAGGAAATCGACATCTGGGTGGCCTCGGCGGACGCCGACGGCCTGCCGTGTCTGGTTCCGCTCTGGTTCGTGTGGCACGACGCGTCCGCGTGGCTGGCGACCCGGACGACGAATCCGACCGGACGCAATCTGAGCGCCGGGCGCCGCGCCAGGTTGGCGCTCGGGGACACCCGCGACGTGGTGCTCATCGACGGTGACGTCGAGACCTTTGGCCTGGCGGAGGTACCGGATGCGGCGGCCGAGGCGTTTCTCGCCAAGACGGGGTGGGATCCGCGGCGTGACAGCGCGTCGTACGCCTTCTACCGGGTGCGCCCGCGGGCGGTGCAGGCCTGGCACGAGCAGCGGGAGCTGGCCAAGAGGCATCTCATGAAGGACGGCGTGTGGTTGGTGTGAGGCGGTCGGCCGGGGCGTGAGGAGGGCGACCGGGGCGTGGAGCGTCCGCCCTGGTCGTGGAGCGGCCGCCCTGGTTTTGGCGCGGTCGCCTGGTCGGGGCGCGGCGCCCGGGGCGTGGGGCGGCCGCCCGGGTTGTGGCTCGGCCACCCTGGTCGGGGCGCGGCGCCCGGGTCGCGAGGCGGCCGCCCGGGTTGCGGCCCGGCCACCCCGGTCGCGGTCCGGCCCCGGGTCGTGACACGGCCGCCCTCGTTGTGGCACGACCACCCGGGTCGTGGCGCGGCGCCCGGGTCGTGACGCGTACACCCGGTCGTAGCGCGACCGCCCCGGTCGTGACACGGCCGCCCTCGTTGTGACACGACCACCCGGGTCGGGGCGCGGCCCCCGGGGCGTGGCACGGCCGCCCCGGTCGTGGCCCGGCCACCCCGGTCGTGACGCGACCGCCGGGTCATGACGCAGCCGCCCCGATCGTGGCCCGGCCACCCTGGTCGTAGCGCGGCCCTCGGGTCGTGACACGGCGCCCGGGCCGTGGCCCAGCCACCCAGTCGCAGCGCGGTCGCCCCGGTCGTGGCCCGGCCACCCCGGTCGTAGCGCGGCCCCCGGGCCGTGACACGGCGCCCGGGCCGTGACACGGCCACCCAGTCGCAGCGCGGTCGCCCCGGTCGTGGCCCGGCCACCCCGGTCGTAGCGCGGCCCCCGGGCCGTGACACGGCGCCCGGGCCGTGACACGGCCACCCAGTCGCAGCGCGGTCGCCCCGGTCGTGGCCCGGCCACCCCGGTCGTAGCGCGGCCCCCGGGCCGTGACACGGCGCCCGGGCCGTGACACGGCCACCCAGTCGCAGCGCGGTCGCCCCGGTCGTGGCCCGGCCACCCCGGTCGTAGCGCGGCCCCCGGGCCGTGACACGGCGCCCGGGCCGTGACACGGCCACCCAGTCGCAGCGCGGTCGCCCCGGTCGTGGCCCGGCCACCCCGGTCGTAGCGCGGCCCCCGGGCCGTGACACGGCGCCCGGGCCGTGACACGGCCACCCAGTCGCAGCGCGGTCGCCCCGGTCGTGGCCCGGCCACCCCGGTCGTAGCGCGGCCCCCGGGCCGTGACACGGCGCCCGGGTCGTGACACGGCCACCCAGTCGCAGCGCGACGCCTCGGTCGTCACACGGCCACCCCATTCGCGGCCCAGCGCCCAATCGCAGCGCGACCGCCCCAGTCATGACGCGGCCACCCGGGTCGTAGCGCGACCGCCCGGTCGTGACACGGCCGCCCGCGTAGGCGTGTGTCAGCGGTTGGTGAGGACCATTCGGAAGCGGGCGCGGCCGGAGAGCATCTTCTGGTAGGCCTCGTCGGCCTGATCCAGCGGCAGGACCTCCGTCATGGGACGAATGCCGTGCAGGGCGCTGAACGCCATGGTGTCCTGCACGTCCTGGGCGGTGCCCGAGGGGTGGCCGCGGATGATCCTGGCGCTCATCAGCAGCTGGTTGGGGTTGATGCCGAGGGCCTGGGCGTCGGCCCCGATGACGACCAACTCGCCCCGGGGCGCCAGCCCGTCGAAGGTGGCGGTGATGGCGTCGGAGTTGCTGGCGGTGGCGATGACGACCCTGGCGCCGCCGAGCGACTGCAGGGCCTCCGCCACGGGGGTGTCCGCGGTGCTGTCGACGTAGTGGTGGGCGCCGAGTTGCTTGGCGAAGTCGGCCTTGTCGGCGCCGCGGGCGATGCCGACAGTCTCGTAGCCCATCGCGACCGCGTACTGCACGCCCAGGTGGCCCAGTCCGCCGAGCCCGAGCACCGCGACCAGGTCGCCCGGCCGTGCGGAGCTGCGCCGCATCCCGTTGAAGACGGTGACGCCCGCGCAGGCCATGGGTCCCGCGTCGGTCGCCGAGAGGGCGTCGGGAATGCGGGCCAGCGCGTCGACGGGCGCGATCATCGACTCGGCGAATCCGCCGTCGTAGGCCCAGCCGGGCACCTTCAGGGTGTCGCACACGATGAAGTCGCCGCGCCGGCACTGGGTGCAGTGGCCGCAGCTGCCGCCGAACCAGCCGACGGCGACCCGGTCACCGACCTGCCAGCCCATGTCCTCCGCTCCCTCGCCGAGTTCCTCGATGCGCCCGGCGTTCTCGTGTCCGGGTACGAGAGGGAAACGGACACCCGGCAGCAGGGCGTTCACGAAGGCGGCGTCGCTGTGGCAGATCCCGCAGGCCTCCACGGCGATCCGCACATGCCTCGGACCCGGCCTCGGCACTTCACGCTCGACGATCCGCAAGGGTCCGCCGACGGTGTCGACCTGGGCGACTCGGTAGGTACTCATCTGCGTCTCCCGGAGGGTGCGGAATGCTCCTGAACCAGCACACCAGGTGCGGCCGCGTCGCGCGCGCCGAGAGGTTACGACGCCGGTGCGACCCGCCCACGTATGGCTTCTACTCCTCCTCCCGCACCGGCGGAAGGACTCGCGCCCAACGCCGGCCAACCGGCCTCAGTCCGCCGCACGGCGCAATGCCTCCAGCCGTGCCACCTCCTCGACGGTCAACCACAGGACGCCGGCCGCGACGCTCACGCCGAGAGGCCACGACGCCGGTGTGCTGGGCCCACCTAAGGCTCCACCCCTCCTCCCACGCCGGCGGAACCACCCGCGCCCCACGCCCCGCGCCCGCCAGCCGCCGTCAGTCCCCCGCGCCGCGCAGTGCCGCCAGCCGGGCCGCCTCCTCCGGTCAACCGCAAAACGCCGACAGCGAGGCTCTCGCTTCAGAGGCCACGACGCCGACGCGCTGGACCCGCCTACGGTTCAACTCCACCTCCCGCACCGGCGAAAGCTCCGCACCCAACGCCCGCCAACCGGCGTCAATCCCCCACGCGGCGCAGTGCCTCCAGCCGTGCCACCTCCTCCTCGGTCAGCCGCAGAGCGCCTGCCGCGACGTTCTCGACGAGGTGGGTGGGGTTGCCGGTGCCGGGGATGGCGAGGATGTGCGGGCCCTGGTGGAGGGTCCAGGCGATGCGGATCTGGGCGGGGGTCGCGTCGTGGGCGCGGGCGATCGCGAGCACCTCTTCCTCCTGCGTGTCGGCGGCGGGCTGCGCCGCACGCGCGCCGGCGATCGCGTAGAAGGGTACGAAGGCGATGCCCTGTTCCCCGCAGATGCGCAGGATTTCGTCGGTGGCCGGGTTGCGGGCGTCCACGCCGTAGCGGTTCTCCACGGACACCACCGGCGCGATCGCCTGCGCCTCGGCGAGATGGCGGGGTTCGACGTCGGACAGACCCAGGTGCCGGATCAGGCCCGCCTCGCGCAGTTCGGCCAGCGCGCCGAAGTGCTCGGCGACGGACTCCTGGCGCATTCGGCGCAGATAGACCAGGTCGAGATGGTCCCGGCCGAGCTGGCGCAGGTTCTCCTCCACGTGCCCGCGCAGTTGGTCGGGGCGGGCCGAGGTGCCCCACTCACCGTGGTAGTCGCGGTAGGGGCCGACCTTGGTGGCGATGAGCAGGTCATCCGGGTACGGGGCCAGCGCGCTGTTGATGATCTCGTTGGCGGAGCGCAGCTGGGAGAAGTAGAAGGCTGCGGTGTCGATGTGGTTGACGCCGAGCTCGATCGCCTTGTGCAGCACGGCGATCGAGCGTCGCCGGTCGCTCGGGGTGCCGTGGTGGAAGGCGGCGGAGCCCGTCAGCCGCATCGCTCCGAAGCCGATGCGGTTGACGGTCAGGTCGGCGAGCTTGAAGGTGCCCGCGGAGTCCGCGGTGATCGTTTCGGTGGTCATCGGCGGAGTGTCGCACACGCACCGCTGTGCGCCGCGCGGACTTTACGGATACGTGTAGCTGTTCAGTTCATCGACGGCGGAGGCCGGGTCGCCGAGGTCGTAGTGGTCCACGGCCAGGAAGTTGGGCTTCTTGCGGGCGGCCGGCTGGCAGAACCGCCGGGCCCGGTCGGCCAGTTTGGTGTTGTCCGTCGACGCCGTGCCGGCTATGGCCACGTCACGGAAGTGGTTCATGACGAATAGCGGACGGAAACCGGCCTCCGTGTGCGTCAGCGGGATGTCGGTGTTCGCGTCGTACCAGCGGCTGTAGCAGGACCAGTCGGACGTGCCGATGCCCGGGCCCATGGACCAGTAGTTCTCCACGGTCCACTCGCGCTGGTACATGACCCCGAAGCTGTCCCGGGTCAGTCCCGCCGACTCGTCCGCGGAGCGGCTGTGGTCGGTGAAGATCAGGAGGCGGTGGTCTGCCGCGATCAGGTCGGCCATTTTCGGCCAGCCGCTCTGCCGCACTCCGGTTTCGTCGGGCCGGTAGAGGAGATCGGACAGGCCGTCGACACGGGCGAGTTCGGACCGCAGCACGCCCGGGTCGGTGTAGTCCTCCAGGAATACGGTGACGAACTGGTCGGGGTGCGCCTTGAGGAAGTCGACCATGCGCTGGAGGTCGACCCAGAGGGCGACCGGCCTGCTGACCAGGGTGCAGCTGTCGTGGCAGAGGATCGCGCCGTCCGGGGTCTGGTGGATGTCCAGCATGAATCCCCGTACGCCGTCGGCGAGTTGCTGGTCGATGCCGCGGGTCTGGTTCGGGACGAGATTGACGAACGGTGGGGCGAAGCCGCCGTCGACGCCATTGGCGTAGGCGTTGTGCGCGGTGAGGAACGTGACCTGGTCCAGGGTGCGTCGGTCCTGCGGGGGCATCGGGTTCGTCGCCGGGGTGACGGGGGTGAGATACCAGGTGGCGAGGGCACCCGAGGCGCCGATCGCCAGCTGGGCCGGGTAGTTGGCGCCGGAGGGCTTGTCCGCCACGGTCAGGTGGCGCTCGGTCCCGGGGGCCTTGAGGGTGTACTGATCGGCGCCGGTGGGCGTGATGTCCCAGGTCGCGTCGGGTCCGGCGCAGGCGACGGTGCGGGCCTGGTCGCCCGAGCGGCCGAGGCAGCTGCCGGCCGTGTCGGTGCTCTCGAGGACGTACGAGGAGCCGCTCGTGGCGAGGCGCCACTGCTGGTGGTCCTCGTCGCCCTTGTGTCTGTGCTGCTCGACGGCGCCCGCGTTGTCGGCCGCGTCGAGTCCGGTCGTGGCGCTCTGCAGGTAGTAGGTGCCGGGTGCCGGGACCGCCGTGGTGGCGTCGGCCGGAAGCGGGACGACCGCGGCGGCGAGCGCCGCGGTCGTCGCGAGCAGGACGTGGGGGGTGCGCATGGTGATGCCCTTCCGATGGCCGTCGGAATAAACAGGTGCATGACACCATGACGCAGAAAGCGGCGTCAGCAGTAGAGGTTGTCGCCCGGGGAGACACCCAGGACCTGGGTGAAGCGCTGGTAGGCGTCGACGCGGCTCTGCACCTGCGCGGGGTTCTTGCCGTCGCACTCCAGCGAGCCGTTGATGGAGCGGATGGTCTGCCCGAAGCCCGCGCCGTTGACCATGGCGTTGTGCGGGGTCATGGTGCCGGGTCCGGACTGGGTGTCCCAGTACCACAGGCCCGTCTTCCAGGCCACGGACGCGTTCTGCTCCACCTGGTACGGGTTGTTGAGCAGGTCGATGCCCAACGCGTCGCCCGCCGCCTTGTAGTTGAAGTTCCACGACAGCTGGATCGGGCCGCGCCCGTAGTAGGCGGCCTGTCCGGCCGGACAGCCGTAGGGCTGGCTCGCGTCGCAGTAGTGCGGGTAGTTGGAGGTGTTCTGCTCCACGACGTAGACCAACCCGCCGGTCTCGTGGCTGACGTTGGCGAGGAAGGCCGCGGCCTCCTGCTTCTTCACTGTGTCACTGCCGGTGTTGGCGAAGGCCGGGTAGGCGCTCAGCGCGTCCGTCAGTCCGCTGTACGTGTAGAAGGAATTCCTGTTCGGGAACATCTGGTTGAACTGCGACTCGCTCACGACGAAGCCGGCGGCCGAGGCCGAGGGGGCCGGCTGGAGCGCCACGACGGCGCCACCGAGGGCGAGCGAGGACAGGATTGCGGCGATACGGCGCCTCAAAACAGACCAACTCCTCTACGGAGCACGGCCGCACCCGGCAAGGGGTACGGCCGTGGTGGGGGGTGTGGAGCACACTCAACCGCCTTGGTCTGTACCAGTCAAGGGTGTAGACCAGTCAATCACTGTTCCCGATCCGAAATGTGCACAGAGGCGCCCGTCGTGCCGTGCACGACGGGCGCCCCACAATGACAAGTACCGCTCGGTGCAGCCCTGTTGCCCTGTTTTGTGTCAGCCGGCGTCCTCGGAGGCCGTGTAGGCGGCCGTGGTGCGGTCCGCCGCCTCGCGCGCCACCCCCTCGTCCTCGCCGCCCGCGACGTTGGCCGCGTACCAGGCCTCACTGCTGTCCGTCACGAAGCGGCGCCCCTCGTCCGAGACCATCCAGGCCATGAACTTCTTCGGGTCGACGACCGCACCACCGCTGCCGAGGTGCAGGGACAGACCCCGCACCATCAGGTCCCAGCCGACCCCGACCGCACCCGGGCCGAACTCCGCCCACTTGGTGTCGTCGACATGGGCGATGTGGTCCAGCTCGAAGCGGGTGCCGCCCTCCTCGGGTGTCAGCCGGAGTTCGATCCAGCTGGTCTCCCCGCCGTACTCCCAGGTCGCGGAGAAGCTCTTGGGCGGATCGCAGCGCTCGACCACACCACCGGCGTTGCCCTCCAGCTGATAGCGGCCGCCCAGCCGCAGCTCCCCCGACACCGGCAGCAGCCAGCGCGGGATGCGCTCGGCGTTCGTGCAGGCGTCCCACACGTCGTCGAGTGGCGCGTCGTAGGACCTGCTCACGGTCACCACGCGCGCCTCACCCGCCTTGAAGGTGCGCCTGCCGACCTGTCGGCGTACGTCGTTGATGTCGTGGGTCACGTCGGTCATGAGGTACTCCTCGGGGTTTCGTCTCCGCCACCGAGGCGGCGCGCACGCCTGCCGCGGGCCAGTTCGGTGGCCAGTGCGTCCAGATGCGGGGTCCAGAAACGGCGGAAGCGGTCGAGCCAGGCGTCTATGTCCCGCAGCGGCTCCGCGTTGACCGCGTACAGCCGCCGGGTCCCTTGCGGGCGCACGGTCGCGAACCCGTTCTCCCGCAGCACTTTCAGATGCTGCGACACCGCGGGCTGGGAGATCCCGAACTCCTCTCCTATGACCTCGCAGACCGCGCCGGAGGTCATCTCCCCGTCGGCCAGTAGCTCCAGAATCCGCCGGCGCACGGGATCGCCGAGCACATCGAAGGCGTGCATGCGGCAAACGTATCAGCTGCCGCTTATATAAGCGACAGCCGATACGCCATCGGAGGCCGGCTCAGCGCAGCGGCTTCTCCAGCACCGCCTTGCGGTGGCTGAACGTCTCGATCGAGTAGCGGCCGTGGTAGTTGCCCATGCCGCTCTCCCCCACCCCGCCGAACGGCAGGTCGGAGACGGTGAGATGGGCGAGCGGCAGGCCGTTGCCGATGCCGCCCGAGGAGGTCTCGGCGGCGATCCGCTCGCGCGTCCCGTCCGACTCGGAGAATACGTACAGGGCCAGCGGCTTGTCCCGGTCGTTGATGAAGCCGATCGCCGCGTCCAGGTCGGGCACGGTCACGACGGGCAGGACGGGGCCGAAGATCTCCTCCCGCATCACCGGCGCCGCGGGATCGACGTCCACCAGCACGGTCGGTGCGATGTACTTCGTCGTACGGTCGCTGTCACCGCCGACGACGACGCGGCCCGAGTCGAGCAGGCCCACGAGCCGGTCGAAGTGGCGTTCGTTGACGATCCGGCCGTACTCGTCACCGGTCGCAGGGTCGGTGCCGTAGACGGCCTCGACGGCGCGGGCGAGTTTCGGTTCGAGGGCGGCAGCCGTCTCCGGGTCGGTCAGGACGTAGTCGGGGGCGACACAGGTCTGGCCCGCGTTGAGGAACTTGCCGCGCACCAGCCGGTCGGCGACGACGTCGAGGTCGGTGCCGCGGTCGACGAACGCCGGGGACTTGCCGCCGAGTTCGAGGGTGACCGGGGTGAGGTGCTCGGCTGCGGCGCGCATGACGACGCGGCCGACGGTGCCGTTGCCGGTGTAGAAGATGTGGTCGAACCGCTCGGCCAGCAGGGCCGTGGTCTCCGGGACGCCGCCCTCGACGACAGCGACCGCGTCGGTGTCGAGGTGGGCGGGCAGCAGGCGGGCGAGCACAGCCGAGGTGGCGGGCGCCATCTCGCTGGGCTTGACGACCACCGCGTTGCCCGCCGCGAGCGCGCCGACCAGCGGGGTGAGCAGGAGCTGGGCGGGGTAGTTCCAGGGCGCGATGACGAGGACGACACCGAGCGGGTCGTACTGCGTCCAGGCGCGCGCGTCCGCGCCGAGGTGGGCCGGGACCGGGGCGGGCTCGGGGCGCAGCCACTCGGTGAGGTGGTCCAGCGTGTGGTCGATCTCGCGGATCGTGAAGCCGATCTCGGTGCGCTGAGCCTCGGCGGTGCTCTTGCCCAGGTCGGCGTGGAGGGCGGCGGCCAGCTCCGGGCCGCTGTCCGTGAGCATCTCGCGCAGCCGGTGCAGCTGCGCGGTGCGCCACTCGACGGGCTTGGTGCGACCGGTGCGGAAGGTGGCGCGCAGCCGGGCCACGACGTCGGCGGGCTGCTCGGGGGCGGGGTGGTTCACGGTGCCTCACGGGGGGATGCGGAACGGTCGGAACTGCCCGAACGGTCAGAAGGGTCGGAACGGCTCCGACTGTCGGGTGTATATACCAACCTTTCATGTACCCAAATAAATTCCGGCCTCACCCACGGACCCGTTGGACCAGTTCCCGCCTTCGTCGGTCCAGATAGCCGCGTTCGGCGGCACTGTCGCTGCGCGCGATGGCCTGTTCGTACGCCTGCACCGCCTCGGTGCCGCGGCCCAGGCGGCGCAGCAGGTCGGCGCGGACCGCGTGGAAGACGTGGTACGCGTCGAGGTCCAGGGCGTCGACGAGGGCCAGGGCCTGACGCGGGCCCTCGGTCTCGGCCACCGCGACCGCCCGGTTCAGGGCCACGACCGGACTCGGCGCGACGGTCATGAGCTGGTCGTACAGCCGCAGGATCTGGCCCCAGTCGGTGGCGTCCGCGGTGGCCGCGTCGCTGTGCACCGCCTGGATGGCGGCCTGGATCTGATACGGCCCGGGCCGTCCACGGCGCAGACAGCGGCGCACCAGCGCCTGCCCCTCGGCGATCAGCTCGCCGTCCCAGCGGGCCCGGTCCTGTTCGGGCAGCGGTACGAACTCGCCGCCACTGCCCCGGCGCGCTTCCCCGCGCGCGTCGACGAGCAGCATCAGCGCGAGCAGGCCGACGGCCTCGGGTTCGTCCGGCATCAGAGCGGCCAGCAGCCGCCCGAGCCGTACGGCCTCCGCGGTCAGCTCGGACGTGCCGTCGTAGCCCTGGTTGAAGATCAGGTAGATGACGGCCAGGACGCCCTTGATCCGGTCCGGGAGGTCGGCGTCACGGGGTACGCGGTACGGGATCCGGGCGTCGCGGATCTTGGCCTTGGCGCGCACGATGCGCTGGGCCATGGTCGGCTCGGGCACCAGGAACGCGCGGGCGATCTGCGGGGTGGTGAGCCCGCCCAGCAGGCGCAGGGTCAGCGCGACCTGGGCCTGGGGGGCGAGGGCGGGGTGGCAGCAGGTGAAGATCAGCCGGAGCCGTTCGTCGCGCACGGGACCCTCCTCGGGCGGTGCGTCGGCGGTGTGCAGCAGGAGGGCCTCGGCTTGCCGCTCGTCGCGCTTCGCCTCCCGGCGCAGCCGGTCGATCGCACGGTTGCGTGCGGTGGTGATGATCCAGCCGGCCGGGCTCGGCGGGACGCCCGTGTGCGGCCACTTCTGCAGTGCCGTGATGAAGGCGTCCTGCACCGCTTCCTCCGCGAGGTCGATGTCGCCGAGGAAGCGGACGAGGACCGAGACCGCGCGTCCGTACTCGGCACGGAACGCGGCCTCGACCTCGGAGGCGTCCGGCATCAGGGCTGGTCCATGAAGGGCCGCACCTCGATGGGCAGGGTGGTGGCCCGCACGGCCTTCCTGCCCCATTCGAGGGCCGCGTCCAGATCGGGGGCCTCGATCAGGCTGAGCCCGCCGAGATACTCCTTGCCCTCGGCGTACGGCCCGTCGGTGATCAGCACGTCGTCTCCCGAGGGGCGCAGCATGGTGGCGGTGTCGGGGCCGTGCAGACCGCCGGCGAAGACCCAGGCCCCGGCATCGCGCAGCTCCTGGTTGAACGCCTCCACGTTGCGCATGATCTCGCCGAGCTGCTCCGGCGTCGGCGGCTGTCCGTCGGCGGGTGTGACCACGCTGAGCAGGTAGTGCGTCATGACGTCCTCCTCGTTGTCCCCGTTGTCTCGTTCTCTCACCTCCTACACGAACGGCGCACCCCCGGATCGACACGGCACACGAAGAGATCGGGAGAATCTTTTCCATGGCCCCCGCATCGCACCCTCTCGTTCTTGCCGCCCGGTCCCTCGCCGAGGACGTCCTCGCTCCGGACGCGGCGCGGGTCGACCGGGAGGGCGTGCCGGTGAGCCATGTCGAGGCCGTCCGGCGGTCGGGGCTGCTGGGGGTGGCGGCGCCCGAGGAGTACGGCGGAGCGGGAGCGCCCGACGCGGTGGCGCGGGAGGTCGCAGAGATCCTGGCCGGGGCCTGCTGCTCGACCTGGTTCGTGCAGACCCAGCACCACACGCCGGTGAAACTGCTCGCGCGGGCCGAACTCCCGGTGCGCGAGCGGCTGTTGCGTCCGCTGGCGACCGGTGAGCTGATGGCCGGGATCGCGTACGCGCATGTGCGCGCCTTTCCCCGGGTGCCGGTGCGGGCGCGTGCCGAGCGGGGCGGCTGGCGCTTCGACGGGACGGTGCCCTGGTACACGGGCTGGGGGCTCAACGACGTGATGCTGCTGGCCGGTGTGACGGAGGCGGACGAGGTGGTGTTCGCCTTCGCCGAGGCCCGCGAGCAGCCGGGGCTGCGCCCCTCGCCGCCGATGCGGCTGGCGGCGCTGACCGCGGCCCGTACGGTGTCGCTGGAGCTGGACGGCCTGTGGCTGCCCGACGAGTCGGTAGTGCTGCGCACCCCGCAGGCCGAGTTCGCCGTCGTCGACCGGCCCCGCAACACCAACGCCTCCCCCGCCGTCTTCGGGGTCGCCGAGGCCGCGCTCCGCGTGCTCGACGAAGCCGGGGAGACCGAGACCGCCCACGCCCTGCGCGACCGTCTCGACGAGGTGCGGCGGGGGGCGTACGAGCTGGCCGAGCACCCCGTGCCGCACGAGCGCATCGAGGAACGGGTGGCGCTCAAGACCCGGGCCTACGACGTCATGCGCGCGGCCACGACCGCGGCGGTCGTGGCCGGGGGTGGCCGTGCCCTGCAGCTCGACGGCACCGCCCAGCGCCTGGCCCGCGAGGGGATGTTCCTCCTGGTGCAGGGGCAGACGGCCGAGGTGCGCCGGGCCCATCTCGCCGCACTCGCCCGGATCTGATGCGTGTGCGACATGGAGCGGCCTACGGTGACGGGGCGGGGGCCCGTCGTCCGGCCGAGGAGCCCGAATGAGCGAGAGTCCGACACAGATCGTGGAAGCGGCGTTCCGGCACTACCGGGCCCAGGAGAGGGAGGCGGCCTGGCCGCTCTACGCCGACGACTTCACCTTCACCAGTCCGCAGGACGACCGTATCGACAAGTCGGCCTTCTTCGAGCGATGCTTCCCGACCGCCGGGCGGTTCAAGGAACAGCGGCTGCTGCACGTCGTACCGGCCGACGAGGAACTCGTCCTCGTGTACTACCTGTACGAGCTGACGACGGGCGACCGGCACCGCAACGTCGAGGCGATCACCGTCCGGGACGGACTGATCCGGGAGGTGCAGGTCTTCTTCGGCGGGAAGGTGTGACACACCGCCGAATCGAGCACGGCACCCTCGCCGGGAGCGCCGGCCGCCTTCAGTCGTCGTCGCCCGCCGGGATCACCACGAGGAACGCGTCGGACTGCAGATCCATGACGACCGTCGCGGACTCACCCTCGGCCCGGCACTGAGCCGCGTACTCCTCCGCCGGCCACGATCCGCGCGGAGAACCCGCGGGAAACCGCTCCAACACCTTCTCGCCCATAACGGCCGACACCTCCATGGCTACCTCTGTCCCCGCACGCTCACTGTCGTGCAGCCCGGCTGCCCGCGATCCGCCCCGGCATGTCCTCGCGGCGCCAGGATCGCTTCGGGTACTCGCACCGTGCGGAAGTGCTGATCGACCGGCGCGGGGGTACTCGGCAGGTCACACACCACCCTCATCCGATACGGCGGCGGCTGCCGTGGAAGTGATGCAGAGGGGGCCGACGCGAAGGACCCGGAGCTGATGAACGCTGACGACAACGGTTCGGACCTGCACTGCCTGGTGACCGGCGCGACGGGATACGTCGGCGGCAGGCTGGTGCCGGAGCTGCTCGACGCGGGCCACCGCGTGCGCTGCCTGGCCCGCTCCCCCGGCAAACTGCGCGATCATCCGTGGGCCGGGAAGGCGGAGGTGGTGCAGGGCGACGTCACGGACGCCGACTCCGTCGCCGACGCGATGCGCGGCATCGACGTCGCCTACTACCTGGTCCATGCGCTGGGCTCCGGCGACAGCTTTGAGGAGACCGACCGCGAGGCGGCCCGGATCTTCGGGGAGTCGGCGCGGGCGGCGGGCGTACGGCGGATCGTCTATCTCGGGGGGCTGACGCCGGCGGGCGTGCCGGAGAGCAAGCTGTCGCCGCATCTGCGGTCGCGGTCCGAGGTGGGCCGGATCCTGCTGGACTCGGGCGTGCCCACGACCGTGCTGCGCGCGGCCGTCGTCATCGGCTCGGGCTCCGCCTCCTTCGAGATGCTGCGCTACCTCACCGAACGTCTTCCGGTGATGGTCACCCCCAGCTGGGTGCACACCCGCATCCAGCCCGTGGCCGTGCGGGACGTGCTGCGCTATCTCGTGGAAAGCGCCCGGATGCCGGCCGACGTCAACCGCGGCTTCGACATCGGCGGGCCGGACGTGCTGACGTACCGGGACATGATGCTGCGCTACGCGGCGGTGGCGGGCCTGCCGCGTCGCCTCATCCTCCCCGTGCCGGTGCTGACGCCCGGCCTGTCCAGTCACTGGGTCGGGCTGATCACACCGGTCCCCGCGTCGATCGCCCGGCCGCTGGCGGAGTCGCTGCGCCACGAGGTGGTCTGCGGCGAACACGACATCGCGCGGTACGTGCCCGACTCCGACGGGCATCCGATCCCCTTCGACGAGGCGGTACGGCTGGCCCTGCAGCGCATCCGCGAGGCGAAGGTCACCACCCGCTGGTCGTCGGCCTCGGTGCCCGGCGCGCCCAGCGATCCGCTGCCCACCGACCCCGACTGGGCGGGCGGCAGCCTGTACACCGACGAGCGGGAGCTGCCGGTCGACGCCTCGCGCGAGTCCCTGTGGCGGGTGATCGAGGGGATCGGCGGGGAGAACGGCTGGTACTCCTTCCCGCTCGCCTGGGCGGTCCGGGGCAGGCTGGACCGGCTGGTGGGCGGCGTGGGACTGCGCCGGGGGCGCCGCGACGCCGCGCATCTGCGGGTCGGCGACTCACTGGACTTCTGGCGGGTGGAGGAGATCCAGCCCGGCCGGCTGCTGCGGCTGCGGGCCGAGATGCGGCTGCCGGGGCTCGCCTGGCTGGAGATGTACGCGCAGACCGACGACGACGGCCGCGTCCGCTACCACCAGCGGGCCCTGTTCCACCCGCGCGGCCTCGCGGGCCACGCCTACTGGTGGGGCATCTCCCCCTTCCACGGCGTGGTCTTCGGCGGCATGGCCCGCAACATCGCGCTCGCCGCGGCCCGGACCCCCTCGGCACGGGCCGAGAAACAGGTGGCCGGCGGCTGACGGCCGTATCCGCCGCGCCGCACGCACCCCGGCCGCCCCTTCCTCTCTCCCGGGAGAAGCACCATGAACGTCTCGGTCGTCCTCTTCACCGCCGATCTGCGCCTGCACGACCATCCCCCGCTGCGGGCTGCCGGCGGGGCCGACGAGGTGGTGCCCCTGTTCGTACGCGACCGGGGCGTCACGGACGCCGGTTTCGCCGCGCCCAACCGGCTGGCGTTCCTCGCCGACTGTCTGCACGACCTCGACGCCGGTCTGCGTGAGAGGGGCGGCCGGCTGATCGTGCGCTCCGGGGACGTCGTCGACGAGGTGTGCAAGGTGGTGGCCGAGACGGACGCCGACGAGGTGCACATGGCGGGCGACGTCAGCGCCTACGCGCACCTGCGCGAGCAGCGGCTGCGGCGGGCCCTGGAGTCGCAGGGGCGGCGGCTGCACGTCCACGACACGGTGACCACGGCCGTCACGCCGGGCGAGGTCACCCCGGCGAGTTCGGACCACTTCGCCGTCTTCACCCCCTATTTCCGGCAGTGGTCCCAGGTCCGGCTGCGCGACGTGTTCTCGGCCCCGCGCGCGGTGCGCGTACCCGACGGTGTCGGCTCCGAGAAGCTCCTCTCCCGCTCGGGGCTGACCGGGCTGTCCGAGGGCCTGGCGCGCGGCGGTGAGGCCGAGGGCCGCAAGCGGATGTCCTCCTGGCTGCGGAGCGGGATCGGCGCGTACGACGACCGCCACGACGACCTGGCCGGCGACGCCACCTCCCGTCTCTCGCCGCATCTGCACTTCGGCACGCTCTCCCCCCTCGAACTCGTGCACCGGGCACGGAAGGCGGGCGGCCCCGGCGCCGAGGCCTTCGTACGGCAGATCTCCTGGCGCGACTTCAACCGCCAGGTCCTGGCGGCCCGGCCGGCCGCGTCCACGTCCGACTACCGCACCCAGCACGACCGTTGGCGCTCCGGGCGCGAGGCGCACGAGGACGCCGAGGCCTGGAAGGAGGGCCGCACCGGCTACCCGGTCGTCGACGCGGCGATGCGTCAGCTGCGGCACGAGGGCTGGATGCACAACCGGGGCCGCCTGCTGACGGCGAGCTTTCTCACCAAGACGCTCTACGTCGACTGGCGCGTGGGCGCCCGCCACTTCCTTCAGCTCCTGGTCGACGGCGACATCGCGAACAACCAGATGAACTGGCAGTGGATGGCGGGCACCGGGACCGACAGCCGCCCCAACCGGGTCCTCAACCCCGTCACGCAGGGCAAGCGCTACGACCCCGACGGCGCGTACGTCCGCCGCTGGGTGCCCGAACTCGCGGGAATCGACGGCCCGTTGGTGCACGAGCCGTGGAAGCTTCAGGGCCTGGACCGTGCCGCGCTCGGCGACTACCCGGCCCCGATCATCGAACTCCCCGACGGCCTGGCCCGCTTCAGGCACGCCCGCGGCCGGGACTGAGGAGTCGTCACATGGCCACCCCCCACTGGCTGTTCGGCGACCAGCTCGGCCCGCACTTCCTGGCCGCGGGCGAGGACGGACCCGATCGTGGCGCACCGGTCGTGATGGTCGAGGCCCGTTCGGTCTTCCGCCGTCGGCGCTTCCACCGCGCCAAGGCCCATCTGGTGCTGTCCGCGATGCGGCACCGCGCCGCCGAACTAGGCGACCGGGTGCGGTACGTGCAGGCCGAGACGTACCGCGAGGCGCTCCAAAAGGCGGTCGGCGACGGGCCTTTGACGGTTCATCACCCCACGTCGAGGGCCGCGCTGCGGCTGGTGTCGTCACTCCCCGGTCTCACGGTGCTGCCCGCGCGCGGCTTCCTCGTCCCGCACGAGGACTTCCGCGCCTGGGCGGACGGACACGGCGGGCAGCGGCTGCGCCAGGAGGACTTCTACCGCTGGGTGCGGCGCGGGCACGACCTGCTGATGGACGGCGCTGAGCCCGCGGGCGGCCGCTGGAACCACGACCACGACAACCGTGAACCCCCGCCGAAAGGGGCGAAGAAGCTGGGGGTTCCGGCTCCTTACCGGCCGCGCGAGGACGACGTGGACGAGGAGGTCCGCGATGACCTCGACCGGTGGGAGCGCGACGAGGGCATCCGGTTCTTGGGGCGGGACGGCCCGCGACGCTTCCCCGCCTCGCGCCGGGAGGCGCTGGCCGCGCTCGGCCGGTTCGTGGAACACCGGCTGGCCGCCTTCGGGCCGTACGAGGACGCCATGCTGACCGCCGACCCGGTGATGAGCCACAGCCTGCTGTCCTCCTCGCTCAACCTCGGGCTGCTGGATCCGCTGGAGTGCGTCGAACGTGCCGAGGATGCGTGGCGCACCGGGTCGGCGCCGGTCAGCAGCGTCGAGGGCTTCGTACGGCAGATCGCCGGATGGCGCGAGTACGTATGGCAGCTGTACTGGTACTTCGGCGAGGACTACCGGCACCGCAACGCGCTCCACCATCGCACGCCGCTGCCCCGGTGGTTCCTGGAGCTGGACGCCGACGCGGTCACCGCGCACTGTCTGGCCACGGTCCTGGCGCAGGTGCGCGACACCGGCTGGACCCACCACATCCCACGGCTGATGCTGCTCGGCAGCCACGCCCTGCAGCGGGGCTGGGACCCGGCGGCGGTGACCGACTGGTTCCACCGCTGCTTCGTCGACGGCTACGACTGGGTGATGCTGCCGAACGTGGTCGGCATGTCCCAGTACGCCGACGGCGGGCGCATGACCACCAAGCCGTACACCTCGGGCGGCGCCTACGTGAACCGCATGAGCGATCTGTGCGGCCCGTGCGCCTACCGTCCCACCGAGCGCGTCGGCGACCGGGCCTGTCCGTTCACGGCGGGCTACTGGGCCTTCCTGCACCGCCACCGTGCCCGCCTGGAGGGCAATCCACGAATGACGCAGGCGGTACGCGGCCTGGACCGCCTCTCCGACCTGGACGAACTGCTGCGCGAGCAGGGACGACGAGGGGACGACCCTCCATGACGGGTGGCGGCCTTCCGTGACGAGCTTGCCCTCCGGGCCCGTCACCTCCCCGCCGGCCGCGCGCGGTGCAGGTCCCGCAGCACCTCGCGGGCGGCGCGCGCTCCTGATGCCAGGGCGCCCTGTACCGACCCGGTGGCGCGGTGGTCGCCGCACACGTAGCGGCCTCGTGCCATGCGGGTGGTTCGGCTGAGCGGCAGTGGGGGCGGCATGGCGGGCAGCGCGTCCGGGACGGTGCGGGTGGTGAGCAGGTCCCAGCCGGCGGTGTCCGTGCCGTACGCCTCCGCCACCGCCTCGCGCACGGCCCCCTCGCGCTGCTCGCCGTCGGTACCGAGCACCGAGGTCGCGACGAGCGCCGAGCCGCGCGGGGCGAGTTGAGGGACCACGTCGCTGAGGACGCAGGTGTTGAGGAAGCGGCGGCGCTCGTCGACGAGGAGGGTCGGCTCGCCCAGCGGGGAGCGCGGGGCGACGTGGTAGTACGTCGTCACCGTCCGGTAGGCGGGCAGTTCGAGTCCGGGCAGCAGACCGGGGGCCGGGCCCGGGCCGGTGGCCACCACCACGGTGCGTGCGGGCAGTTCGGTGCCGTCGGCTGTGACGGCGCCGTCGTCGGTCAGTGCGGTCACGGGGGTCTCGAAGCGTACGGCCCCGGTGGGCAGTGGGGCCGCGAGCGCGGCGGGCACCGCGCCGATGCCCGCGGTCGGCAGGCACAGGGTGCCGCGCAGCATGCTGCGCCAGACGAGGTGGAAGAAGCGGCTGGACGTCTCCAGTCCGTCCTCCAGGAACACGCCCGACAGGAACGGCCGGAAGAACCGCTCGACGAAGCCCTCGGAGAACCCGGCGTCCGCGAGCGCGGTGCGCGTGGTGCGGTCCTGCGACCGTTTCACCAGGCGCACGGGGGCGAGCATGTCCCGGGCCGAGAGCAGACCCAGCGCCGCGAGATCCCGCGGCCCGGCGAGCCGCCCCGGCAGCAGGTCGGGCAGACTGCGCGGACGCCGCGTGGGATCGCTGAAGCGGACCCTGCCCTCCTCGGTGTGCACGAGGAAACCCGGCGTGAAGGCCCGCAGGCCCAGGCGGCGCAGCAGCAGGCGCCGCCGGACCTGGGGATACGACGTGTTGAAGACCTGGAAGCCGCGGTCGACGACAAACTCCCCGACCCGGTCGGAGCGCATCCGTCCGCCGACCGCGTCGGATGCCTCGACGACCTGGACGTCGAGGCCCGCCGCGAGAAGGTCGTGCGCGCAGGCGAGGCCGGCGGCACCTGCTCCGATCACCAGAGCGTCGGGAGTGTGGGCGGGCGCGGACATGGGAGCCCCTCGGGTCTCGGGCCGCCCGGCGGCGTGCGGGGCGGCGGTGTGTGGGGTACTTCCCGTGCGGCGCGCCGTTCGGATGCGCCGCACCGCACCGCGTCCACCCACCGGGCGAACCATCAGGGCCGTTCGCCGGACGCCTCCTTCTCCTACGGCTGCTCCCGGCGCGCCTTGTTCGCGTGCCCCTCGGTCGCGTACGCCTCCGTCCCGTACGGGCCGGACAGAAGGTCGACGGCATCCTTGAGGGTCGGCGGCCGGTGCATCCCGCGGGCGTGCGGGCCGGACCAGCCGGGCCCGCCCAGGACGACCATGGGGCGGCCGCGCGCGCCCTTCACTCCCCACTGGGTGCCGGCCACGTGCCGGGCCAGCGGCAGGCTCGCCGTGGAGCGTGCCTGCGCCCACAGCACCACGGCGGACGGCCCGAGCCGCTGCACCGCCGTGCCGAGCGCCTCCGCGGGTACGGCGGCTCCGAACATCCGCGTGGGCAGGCGCAGTTCGCCCAGGACGGCGTTGAGGGCCTCGATCGGCAGCGTGTGCTGCTCCCCCGGAACGCAGGCCAGGACGACCGGCCCGGTGGCCGACGCGTCGGCCGCCACAGAGGGGGGGCGGGGTGCTGCGCCGCAGGGTGGTGGACACGTGCCAGGACAGCAGATGCTCAACCTCGACGTAACGGTCGCCGGACGAGGCCCATTTGCGGCCCACCGCGTGCAGGGTCGGCACCATCACCTCCTGCCAGGCGACGGCGACGCCGTACTGCCGTACGGCGGCGGCCAGTTGCTCCTCGACGGCCGGGGCGTCCATCCGCACGGCGGCGCGGGCCAGCCCCCGGCACTCCTGGCGCACATCGCCGAGCGGCAGTGTGCCGGACGCCTTCGAACGGTCCCGCGCCGGCGGCTCCACGGGAGGGCTCTGTGCGGGGAACACACCGGCCGACTCCTTGGCGGCGCGGGCCGCCTCCGCGGGCGGCACCCCCGACGAGGTCAGCCGGCACATCGCCTCCAGCACCGCCACGTCCTGCGGGGTCCAGCGGCGGTGGCGTCCGTCGGCGCGGACGGCGGGCCCGATGCCGTAGCGGCGGTCCCAGGAACGCAGCGTGGTGGGCGACACCCCGAGTCGTCGGGCGAGGGCTCCGGTGGTCAGGGGCACGCCCGGCGCGGAGTCTCCGGAATCGGACGAGCGGCTCATGAAGGGACTATACGACGCAGAAACAATGCAAGTTGATGACCTTTCATCCCGGCTCGGACGATGAGCGCACCGGTCACCGGGCGCGGGAGCCCGGCGCCGACGCCGTCGACGTGAGGAGCCGTCGTCATGAGCCCGCAGCGCAGTGCCGTCGCCCCGACCCCCGTGGTGTCAGGACCGGAACCGGCGCCCCGGTCACCCGTGTCGGCTCCGGTGGAGGCGTCGCTCGCCGACGAGGATCTCGCCCGGGGCCTCGCCGCAGGTGACGAGGGCTGCCTGGAGGCGGCGTACCACCGCTGGTCGGCCCTGGTGTACACGCTGGCCCGGCGCTCCCTGGGCGACGCCAGGGAGGCGGAGGACGTCACCCAGCAGGTGTTCATCGGAGTGTGGCGCGGGCGCGGGGGCTTTCGTCCCGAGCGCGGCACGCTGGGCGGCTGGATCGTCGGCATCACCAGGCGCAAGATCGCAGACGCGCTGTCCGCCCGCACCCGCCGGCTGGCCCTGGTGGTCTCCGCCGCATCCTCGCTGATCCTGTCCGACCCCGTCGTACGGCAGCCCGACACGGCGCTCGACCGCGTCCTCGTCCTGCACGAACTGGCCAAACTTCCCTCCGCCCAGCAGCGGGTGCTGCGGCTGGCCTTCTACGAGGACCTCACGCAGACCCAGATCGCGGAACTCACCGGCTGGCCGCTCGGCACGGTCAAGAGCCACGCCCGCCGCGGCCTGCACCAGTTGCGGCGCTGCCTCCAGCAGGAGTGCGTCTGAGACCCCGTCCACCTCATTCGCACCTCTTTTCGATGCAGAAACAGTGCGCTCACGGGGCACGCGAGGGAGGGCACTCGAGCTACCGAGCTACCGAGCTACGGCAGGGGAAGGTGGCGGATGTCAGGCCCGTACGAGAACGGTCATGTCCATCCGGACGTCCTCGCGGCGATCGCGCTCGACGGCAACCGGCTGCACCCGTCCGGGGAGATCGTCGCGGCCGAGGAGCACGTGGTCGCGTGCGTCCAGTGCAGTACGGCGCTGGCCGCACTGCTGCGGGCCGTGGCGGCCGGCCGCTGGGCGCGACCGGCCGACGCGACGACCGAGCCTCCCGCCCGGGCATGGACGGCCGTCGTCGAACAACTGCGTGAGCAGGGTGGTTTCGCCCAGAACCCCGCCGAAGGACGCGCATCCGCCGTCCCGATCGTCGTAGGTCTCCTCGCGGCGGCCGCCGGGGTCCTGGTGCTCGCCCGTCTGTACCGGAGATTTCCGCGCCGTGGTGCATCCGCCGCGCCGTCCGCGCAGGAAGTGCCGGTGAGTCGGGGAGCCGACTGAAGGACCCCACCGGTCGGGACCCCTCTCTCCCCGACGGCCTCCGGGGAGCGTCGGCGCTCCCCGGGGGCGCCGGTGGGTCGGCGGCGGAGAGCAGTCGGCGCCGACCCCTGTCGCCCGGGCTCGGCACGTCTTTGGCCTCTACACATAAAGACGAAATAAGAGCACAATGCTGGTTAGCGGCGCTTCACCGCACACCGCACTGCACCGCACGCGGTCGGGCCTGCTACAAGAAGGAGACGAGTCATGGCCGATGTCTCGCACACCAGTGGTGACATCACGAGTCACCCTGATGTTTCCGAAATGCGGGCGCGCTACGCCCGTATGCTCGGCGGTCGGGACGTGGCGCTCATGGACGGGCCGGTGTTCCTGCTCGGCCTGTACTGCGCGGCGTCCCCCTGGATACTCCACTACACGACGAGCCAGCCCCCGCTCGTGACCCACAACCTGATCGTGGGCATCGCGATCGGCCTGCTGGCGCTCGGGTTCACCCGGGCCCCGGAACGCATGTACGGCCTCAGCTGGGCGTTCTGCGCGGTGGGGATCTGGATGATCATCGCGCCCTGGGTGGTCGGCACCAGCCCGGACACCGGTGTCGTGCTGAACAACGTCATCATCGGTGCCCTGGGTGTGATCCTCGGGCTGATGTGCGCCGTCACGGCGGCGAGGAGCACCCGCACGCCGTAGGGAGCAGTTCGGGAAAGGACGACGGAAGGGCCGGTCCGCGCACAGGGCGGACCGGCCCTTCTCCCCTGCCCCGGCCTCGGTCCTCACCGTCCCGGGCGTCAGTGACCGGGCATGGCCCACGGGTCCTGCGGCAGCGGACTGCCCGTCTCCAGAAGGGACTTGAGGTTCGACAGCACGACCGGCCGGCCGCCGGAGACATCAGCGAACTCGCCCTCGACCGGTCCCGGGAGGGGACTTTCGGGCATGCGAAAAGCCTCCCCGGGCGGACAACTGTCCGGCCGGGGAGGCTTCATGGATGACGGGACTCTAGCGCAGGCGTGGCATGGGTGGCCGCGGTTTCACGTGCTCGCCGGTGACGCGTCCGGCTCCGCGGGGGTCAGGAACTCCTCCGCGATCTCCTTCTCGCCGAACGGCCAGACCTTCTCGAACCGCGCCCAGAGCACGAACGCCACGCAGCCCAGGGCGAGCCAGGCCAGCGACCACTCGATGGGATGGCGGCCGGGCGAGTTCTTGTCCGCGTAGCCGTAGATCACGCACCAGCCGACGAAGGCGAGGATGCTCGGCACCGGGTAGAGCCACATGCGGTACGGCCGCCGCAGCGTCGGCTGGCGTTTGCGCAGCACCGTCAGGGCGATGATCTGGGCGAGCGCCTGGACGATCACCATCACCGTCGTCAGCAGCTGGATCAGCGTCGCCAGATCCGTGTGCCGGCCGATCAGGAACCCCACGGCCGTGATCACGCCCATCGTCGCGAGGCCCAGCATCGGGAAGCGGTGCTTGGGGTGCAGCTTGGCGTAGGGCCGGAAGAAGACCCGCTCGCGGGCCGCGTCGTAGGGCACGCGCGAGCCGCCCAGCAGACCGGTGAAGACCGAGGCGAAGGCCGTGATCAGGATGAGGACGGTCACCGTGTCGGCGGCGCCCTTGCCCCAGGTCTCCTCCAGCACCGCCGAGGCCACCGAGGTGGACGCGATGTCCTTCGCGTCGGACATGCGATGCCAGTCGATCACGCCGAGCGTGCCGATCTGCAGCAGCAGGTAGATCGCCATGATGCCGAGGATGGAGAAGACGATCGAGCGCGGCAGCACCCGTCCGGGGTCCTTGATCTCGGCGCCCATGTAGGCGGTCGTGTTGTAGCCGAGGTAGTCGTAGATGCCGATGGTCAGGCCGCCCGCGAAGCCGATCCAGAAGTGGTTGCTGGTCAGGTCGAAGGCGTGCGCCGGGTAGGTGAAGGCGAGGTGCGCGCTGAAGTCCGTCGCCGCGGCCACGATGACCAGCAGGACGGAGGTGATCATGATCGCCCACAGCACGGCGGTGAGCCGGGCGATGTGCTCGATGCCCCGCCACAGCAGCAGGACGACCAGCACGATGACGCCGAGGCCGATCAGGTCGCCGGACGTCTGGCCCAGGTCGGGGGCGAGATAGCCGAGGTACTGGACGAAGCCGACCACGCCGGTCGACATGATCAGCGGGATGAACAGCATCGCCGTCCAGACGAACAGGAACGGCATGAGCCGGCCCGTGCGGTACTGGAAGGCCTGGCGCAGATAGACGTAGCTGCCGCCGGAGCCGGGCATCGCCGCGCCCATCTCGGCCCACACCAGTCCGTCGCAGAGCGCGAGCACCGCGCCCGCGACGAAGCCGATGACCGCCTGGGGGCCGCCGAACGCGGCGACCATCAGCGGGATGGTGACGAACGGCCCGATGCCGCACATCTGGCTCATGTTGATGGTGGTGGCCTGGAACAGGCCGACGCGACGGACGAAGCCACCGGTGGGTGGCGGACTACCGGACATGGGGTCTCCTGAAGCACCGGGCGCTGGGCTGCCCATGGCTGGCCCGGCAAGGCTGTTGGCCGATAAAGTTAAGGAGCCTTACTAGATGCGTCAAGAGGTCCCAGCGGATACGTGAGAATGGTGCGATGCCAGCCATTGATGCCGTAGACCAGCAGGCACAGCCCTGGAACCGCAGACGGCTGCGCAGCACCAACGAGCGTCTGCTCCTCGACCGACTACGCAGCGGCGGCGCCGCGTCGCGTGCCCAACTGGCCCGTGAGACCGGGCTGTCCAAGCCCACGGTCTCCAGCGCGCTCGCCGCACTGGAGAAGGCCGGACTGGTCCGCGAGGCCGGCACACTGGCCCCCGAGCGCGGTCGCACCGCCGTCCTGTACGCGCCGGACCCGGCGGCCGGTCATGTCCTCGGCATCGACGTCGGCCGCGGCTGGCTGCGGGTCGCCGTGGCCGATCTGGACGGCTCCGTGGTCGCCCGCTCCGAGGTGCGCAACCGCGCGCGCAGTTCGGGCGCGATGGCGGAGCTGGTGGTGTCCACCGCCCGCCAGGTGGTCGACGGCTCGGGCGTGGCGCCCGACGAGGTGGTGCACGCGGTGGTGGGCACGCCCGGTGTCTACGACGAGAGGCGGCGCCGGGTGCGCTACGCGATGCACCTGCCGGGCTGGGGCCGGGCCGGGCTCTTCGACCGGATGCGCGAGGAGCTGGGCGTACCGCTGGAGGTGCACAACGACGCCAATCTGGCGGCCCTGGGTGAGTACACCTACGGCGTCGGCGCGGGCAGCAGGCTGTTCGCGTACATCCTGATCGGCACTGGTCTCGGCATGGGCGTGGTCAGCGAGGGGCGGCTGTTCACCGGCGCGCACGGGCTGGCCGGGGAGATCGGGTTCCTGCCCTGGCCGGGGCAGCAGAAGCCCGACCGGCTGGAGGACGCCGTGTCGGGGGTGGCGGTCGTGGAGGCGGCACGCAGGTTCGGCATGGGCGGGCAGCTCACCGCGAAGGACGTGTTCGACGCGGCCCGGCAGGGCAATGACGCCGCGGTCCGGGCGGTCCGGCTGGAGGGCGAGCGCATCGCTCATACGGTGGCCGCGGCCGCGGCCGTGCTCGACCCGGATCTGGTGGTCCTCGGCGGCGGCGTGGGCCACAGCGTGGATCTGCTGCTCGACCCGGTGCGCGAAAACCTCAAGGCGCTCACACCGCTGCGGCCGAAGGTCGCGCCCAGTCGGCTCGGCGAGGACGCGGTGCTGCTGGGCGCCGTGGCCACCGCGCTCGGGACCGCACGGGACGTGGTGTTCGAGCGCCGCTCGGCCGAGTCCTGATCAAGTCCCGGCCCGGCCGGGGTGATTGACACCTTTACCTCGGCACCCTAGCGTGACCGAGAATTAGTAAAGTTTCCTAACTTTACGAAGGGGCTGGACCTCCGTGATCAGACACCGTCTCACCACGGCCGCCGTGGTCCTGGGTCTCCTGGGTTCGCTGACGGCCGGCGCTTGGGCCGAGCCCGACGGCCACCGATCCACCGCCCCGCCGGGCGGACGCACCAAGGTCTCGTCCGCGCCCGGCAGTTCGACCGCGCTCGCCGGCTATTCCGTGCAGTCGACGGCCAAGGTCTCCGACCCGGCTGCGGACGTCTCCTCCCCCGGCTACCCGGCCTCCGGCTGGTATCAGGCGGGCCCCCGCTCCACCGTCCTCGCCGCCCTGCTGGCCGACGGCGTGTACGCCGACCCGTTCCGCTCGACGAACCAGCGGAAGATCCCGAAGGCCGACTTCCAGGTGCCCTGGTGGTACCGCTCGGACTTCACGGTCGCCGACACCTCCGAGCGCACCTACCTTGACTTCAGCGGTGTGATCTCGGCGGCCGACGTCTATGTCAACGGTAAGCGGATCGCCACCGCGCAGGACGTCACCGGCGCCTACACCCACCACGAGCTGGACGTGACCTCGCTGGTCCGCTCCGGCACCAACACCGTCGCCTTCCGCATCCAGCCCAACGATCCGAACAAGAACCTCACCATGGGCTGGATCGACTGGCTCCGGCCGCCGCCCGACGAGAACATGGGCATCGTCCGCGACGTCCTCGTCCGCCGCGGCGGCCCCGTCGCCCTGCGGGACGCGCACGTCGTGACGAAGCTCGACGTGCCCTCGCTCGCCTCGGCGGATCTGACGGTGAAGGCGAAGGCCCGCAACGAGACCGGCGCACCGGTGACGACCACGGTCTCCGGCCGCATCGGCCCGACGACGTTCGCGAAGACCGTGACGCTGGCCGCGCACGAGACGAGGCCCGTCTCCTTCACCCCGTCCGACGTGCCCGGTCTCCATCTCACCTCGCCGAAGGTGTGGTGGCCGGCCGGGATGGGCGGGCAGCCCCTGTACGGCCTGCGGCTCACCGCGTCCGTCACCGGCACCGTCTCGGACATCGCGCACGAGACCTTCGGCATCCGCGACGTCCGGGCGCCGCTCGACTCCGACGGGGCGCGCCAGTACCGCATCAACGGCCGCAAGTTGCTGATCAAGGGCGGCGGCTGGTCGCCGGACGAGTTCCTGCGCTGGGACCGGACGTACGTCGAGGACCGGCTGAAGTACGCAGTCGACATCGGCCTGAACACCATCCGCCTCGAAGGCCACCTGGAACCGGACGAGTTCTTCGACCTCGCCGACCGCTACGGCATCCTCACGCTGCCGGGCTGGGAGTGCTGCGACAAGTGGGAGGGCCAGGTCAACGGCGACGAGTCCGGCGAGAAGTGGACCGCCGCCGACTACCCGGTGGCCAAGGCGTCGATGGCCGCAGAGGCCGCCCGGCTGCGCGACCACCCGAGCGTGATCTCGTTCCTCATCGGCAGCGACTTCGCGCCCGACGCCACCATCGAGAAGAACTATCTCGACGCACTGAAGGCAGCCGACTGGCCGACCCCGGTCGTCGCCGCCGCCTCCGACAACTCCTCGCCCCAGTCAGGCAGTTCGGGCATGAAGATGACGGGCCCCTACGAGTGGGTCCCGCCCGGCTACTGGTACGCCAAGCGTGAGGGCGGTGCCACGGGCTTCAACTCCGAGACCAGCGCGGGCCCCGACATCCCCACCCTCGACACCCTGCGGCGCATGATGACCCCGGCCGAACTCGACACCCTCTGGAAGGACCCCGACGCCAAGCAGTACCACCGCTCACCGTCGTCGACCTTCGGCACGCTCAAGATCTACGACAACGCCCTCACCGGCCGCTACGGCGCCCCGACGAGCCTGACCGACTACGTCCGCAAGGCGCAGCTCGCGCAGTACGAGAACGTGCGCGCCCAGTTCGAGGCGTACGGGCGCAACACCACCGACGCCTCGAAGCCCTCGACCGGTGTCGTCTACTGGATGTTCAACAGTGGCTGGACCTCCCTGCACTGGCAGCTGATGGACCGTTATCTCGACCAGGGCGGCGCGTACTTCGGCGCGAAGAAGGCGAACGAGCCACTGCATGTGCAGTACTCGTACGACGACCGCTCCGTGGTCGTGACCGACAACCGGCACGCGGCCGTCTCCGGACTCACCGCCCGGGCCACGGTGTTCACCACCGACGGCACCCGCAAGTACGACAAGGTCGTCACCGGGGTGAGGGTCGAGGGCGACGGCGCCCACACCACCGCCCTGACGCTGCCCGCCTCGATCAGCGGTGTGTCGAAGACCTATCTGGTGCGGCTGACGCTGACGGACGCCGCGGGCAGGGAGATCGACCGGAACGTCTACTGGCTGTCCACCGAGCCGGACACGCTCGACTGGGCGAACACCGACTGGTACTACACGCCGACGACGAGCTACGCCGATCTGACGGGGCTGAGTTCGATGGCGCAGGTACCGGTCTCGGCGACGGCGTCGACCTCGACGTCCGGTGGCACGGCGACCACCACGGTGACCCTCCGCAACACCGGGCGCGGGAAGACGCCCGCGCTGTTCACGGACGTGCACCTCGTGGACGCAAAGGACCGGCCCGTGCTGCCGGTGCGGTGGTCGGACAACGAGGTGAGCCTGTGGCCGGGTGAGTCGGTCACCCTGACCGCCACCTACCGCACGGCGGATCTGCACGGCTCGGCGCCGCGGGTGCGGGTGTCCGGCTGGAACACGCCCGAGCGGACGGTGCCCGGCGAATGACGCTGTGGGGCCCGGCGCGGGCCGGGCCCCACAGGTGTCAGGCGACGTCGAGTGCCGTGTCGTCGACGACGAACGACGTCTGCAGTGTGGAGCCTTCGGTGCCGGTGAACTTCAGGGTCACTGTCTGGCCGGCGTAGCCCGCCAGACTGAAGCTGCGCTTGGTGTAGCCGCTCGTGGCATTGAGGTTGGAGTAGGTGGCCAGGGTGCCCAGGACGGTCCCGGAGCCGTTGAGCACCTGGACCTTGAGGGTGTCGTAGGCCGTGCTGGTGGTGGTCTCCGCCGTGTCGATGTGCAGATAGAAGCTCAGCGCGGCGGTGGTGCAGCCGGAGGGGATGGTCACGGACTGGGAGAGCGTGTCGGTGGTGGCCTGCCCGTAGCCGTCCAGCCAGGCGTAGTACGAGCCCGAACGGGCCGATTCGTCGCCGGAGTTGGTGATCACACCGCTGGAGGCGCTCCAGGTGGTGCTGCCCGACTCGAAGCCGTTGTTGCCGAGCAGCTGGCCGGCCGTGCAGGTGTCCGAGCCGCCGCCCCCGTCCCCGCCTCCGCCTCCGCTGGTGCCGTCACCGGCGAGCCAGGCGGTGGCGTTGAGGGCGAGCGCGGCGTTGGTGGCGCCGGTGTCGTTCCAGCCGTCGTAGAGCGTGTTGCCGGACTGGCCCGTGCCGTCGTCGATCGGCGAGCTGTCGCCCCAGAAGGCGACGCGGCCGCTGCCGAAGGTGCTGGTGGCGAAGAAGGCGCCGGTGTTCCCGGAGTAACCGCTGCGGTACACCAGGCCCTTGACGGACGAGTTGTCGGAGGGCTTGAGCGTGGCCGTCGTGCCGTCGGCGATCAGGCTCTTGGTGACGGTCCCGAAGGAGCCGTGCAGAACCGGGTTGCTGCTGTCGCTGATCGCGGCCGGGTAGCCGGAGTTGACGTCCAGGGTGTCGATGGAGAAGCCGAACGGGTCGGTGGAGTCGACGCTGTTGTTGGTCATCAGGTCGTTGAGGATCTCGACCGCGTCCTCGCCGTCGTTGTTGCGGTCGGCGCCGGTGTGGTCGGAGATCATGAAGAGGCCGCCGCCGTTCTTCACGAAGTTCATGATCGCCGTCTTCTCGGCGGTGGTGAAGAGGGTGTTGGGCTCGGGCAGCACCAGGGTGTCGAAGTTGGACAGGTCGGTCGAGGACGAACCGCCGTACGTGAGGGCGCCGGTGGACGTCTTGAGGCTGTAGTCGCCCGTCTTCTGCAGGGCGACGCCCCAGGAGGAGAGCGCACCGGTCCAGTCCGTCTCCGAGGACGGCGAGGAGTCCTGGCCCAGCGGGTCGGGCTTGCTGGTCGAGACGATCCAGTCCGCGTTGCCGGCCTCCTCGGCGTGACCGTCGTCGAACAGGACGCGGTGCGTGGTGGCCGCGTGGGCGGGCGTCGCGGTGACGCCTGCCTGGGCGGCGGCAGCCGCGGCGAGCAGGCCGAACGCGGCGAGAGCGGTGGGGAGTCTGTGGCGCGATGGGGTGGGTCCGGGCATCCGGCGTACCTCCGTGTGGGGTGGGGGAAGTGCGGGGGGCAGTGCGGTGGGGGGCCGGACCTACACGCGTAGAAACAAGGCGTCTGCGCGCGTAGAAGCTCAGCCGTACGACTGCCGTGCGGCGGAACGGTTGAACGGTACATGGCAGGGACAGGTGTGAACAGGCGTCATGGGGCGCACAGGGCCGGAGATTGACCCGCCGTTGACCCCAGCCGGAGACCCGGGATTGAAACGGAACGGACTGTCCCCGTCTCCAGCGGGCATCCGGATAGTGCGGGGGACTTGACCAAGAGGGGCGGAGATGGAGATCTCAGGCATCATCAGCGCCATCGTGATCGGCATCGTCATCGGTGTGCTCGGTCGGCTCGTCGTCCCGGGACGGCAGCGCATCGGCATTCTGGTGACGATCCTCGTCGGCATCGTGGCCGCGCTGATCGGTTCGGCGATCGCCAACGCTTTCGACGTGGCCGACACCAACGGCATCGACTGGATCGAATGGCTCATCCAGATCGGCCTCGCCGCACTCGGCGTCGCCGCACTGGACCGGTCGAAGGCCCGTCGCTGACGGCCTTGTTCGCGGCCGGGACGGGGTGCGCCGGCACCCTGCCCGGCCGCGACGACGGCTGCCCGGAATCGGCGTACAGCAGCCGCATTCCGCACTCCGCCGCCCCGTGCCTGGGGCCACGGTGACGGCACGGGCAATTTGGCCGTCAACTCCGGGCCGCAAGCGCCGCGAGACCCTCCCGGGAGGAGGTGTAGCGCGGCGTCCAGCCCAGTTCCTGCTCCGCCCTCGCCGACGAGACACGCATGCTCGACGACATCATCGTGTGCGCGTACGGCATCGGGCGGGTCATCCAGTGGGGTACGGTCATCGGCTTCGGCACGCCGAACTCCTCGGCCACACACACGACATGGGCCCGGAACCCCAGCGGCGTGCGGTCCACGACGTTGTACGCCCGGCCGGGGCGGCCGCGTTCGACCGCGGCCGCCGTCGCGCGCGCGGCGTCGGTGAGCTCGACCCACGGCAGAACCCGGCCGTGGTCGCCGGGAAGGGGCAACTGCCGCTTGCGCAGCATGGGCAGGAGCGCATCGGTGCCGCCGGGGCCGTAGAAGAGGCCGAAGCGCAGGGCGATGCCCTCCAACCCCGTTGCCTCGAAGGTCAGTTGCTCCTTGACGCGCATGCCCTCCAGGTGCCGCTCCAGCTGCACCGTGGTGCCCCGCGGGCCGAAGGTGTCGTCCTCGGTGACCACATGGTCGCCGAAGTCCCCGTAGCCGTAGCCGAAGACCATCGACTCCACCACGAAGCGCCGGGCGCCGGTGGCGCGGGCGGCCTCGATGAGGTGGGTGGTGCCGGCGGTGCGCAGCGCGTCGGTGGCGTACATGTCGCGGTGGCGCATGGGTGGCTTGCGCAGGGCGGTCGCGGCGTGGATGACGGTGTCGAAGTGCCGACCGTCCACGGCCCTCAGTAGCGCGTCACGGTCCATGAGGTCGGCCCGGACGCCGTTCGCCGCGCCCCGGCCGAGTCCGGTGACCTTGTGCCCGGCCTCGGTCAGGGCGCGGGTGATGTGGCCGCCGAGGACGCCGCTCGCGCCCGCGAGGAGGATGCTCTGGTTCTTCTGGCTCGTCGTCATGCCCCTGCGACGGATCGGGCGGCCCCGGATGTGACATCCGGGCGCACGGGACCTCGGTCACCGCTGCTGCGCGAGCCACTCCCCGTACCAGGCGAGGGTGGCGTCGAGGGTCGCCCCCAGCGGCGTCGGTGCCACACCGAAGGTCTGCTCGAACGCGGACGAGTCCATGATCTGGGGCTCAGTGTGCTGGTAGAACATTTCCGCGTACTCGGCCATGAACTGCTCGTCGAAGGGCCCCACCGGGCGGGGCTCCGCCAGGACGCCGACGTTCAGCGGCCGGCCGATCCGCTCCTCGATCATCGTGTGGATCGCGCGGGTGCTGACTGCCGGAGACGTCGGCAGGTGCCAGACCCGGCCGTCGCCCTCGGGGTGCTCGCCGAGCGTGGCCAGAGCGGCGGCCACGTCCTCGATGTTGGTGTAGCTGTGCGGCAGGTCGATGTCGCCGAAGCCGAGGACCTCTCCGCCGGTGAGCGCGGCGGGGAACACGGTCGCGCCGAGGGTGGAGTTGAGCACGCCGGGGCCGACGAAGTCCGCGGAACGGCCGAGGACGACCCGGGCGCGGCCCTCTCGGTGCGCGGCAAGGTACTTCTCGTCGAGTTCGGCGCGCATACGGCCCTTGCGGCTGGTCGTCTTCCACGGGGAGTCCTCGGTCATGACCGCTCCCCCGGTCTCGCCGTACGGGTAGAGGGTGTCGAGCACGACGAGGCGGGCGCCCTCGGCCTCGACCGCGCCGAGCACCGCCTCCTGGATGCGGGGCATCACCTCTACCTGCAGGTGATAGGCGACGTTCACGCAGTGGTACACCACCTCGGCGCCCTTGACTGCGGCGCGAGCCCCTTCGACGGTGCCGACGTCGGCGGCGAAGCGCTCGACGCCGTCCAGGTCGGGGCCGTCTCCCTTGCGGTCGACGAGGCGCACGGAGTGACCCCTGCGCACCAGCTCCCTGGCGAGGGCGGTACCCGCGGGGCCGGAGCCTAGGACGGTGTGCTGGGTGCGGTGGGTGTGCTGGGCGTGCGGGTCGGAGGTGGAAGTGGTCATGGGTCAACTCCCGCGTTCGTTATTGTCTATAGCTTGCGTTATAGACTGTAACTGTTCCGATAGGAGCTAGCAAGAGTGGGACGACCGGCCCGTAGTTAAGGTGTGTCACCCGCCCAGAGAGGAGCCCGTCCGTGGCCGGAACCGCACAGAGCCCCAGAGCCCGCTACCGCGAGCAGACACGCGCGGAGATCAAGGAGGTCGCGCTCCGTCAGCTCGCCGAGGGCGGCACGGCGGCGGTGGCGCTGGTCCGGATCGCCAAGGAGGTCGGCCTGTCCGGGCCCGCTCTCTACCGCTACTTCGACAGCCGCGACGCGCTGCTGACCGACCTGATCCGCGACGCCTACGCGGACCTGGCCACAGCCGTCTCGACAGCCGCGGACGCCCTGCCCCCGGACACGTCACCGCGCGCCAGGGCGCGGGCACTCGCGGGAGCCTGCCGCGCCTGGGCGGTCGCGCAGCCGCACCGCTATCTGCTGATCGAGGGCACGCCGGTGCCGGGCTACACCGCTCCCGCCGACACGCTGGACAGCGCGCGAGCTGTCCTCGAACCGTTCCTGGCGGTCTTCGACGGGGCCGAACCGTCTGCTGCCGTCCGCCCCGTGGTCGAGCAGATGACGGCCTGGGCCGAACGGGACACGACCGTCGCACAGTGGGCGCGCCCCCGGACGCCCGGCGGATCGGCGGGCGTCGCCCTGGCCGGTGCCGTTCTCGCCTGGTCCCATATGCACGGGGCCATCGGTTTGGAGGTCTCCGGCCAGTTCGAGGGCATGGGCCATGGCGGAGACACCCTGCTCACGGCGCAGATGGATGTGCTGGGGGATGCGTTTGGGTTGGATTGAGGGGGAGGGTGGTGGTTTTTTGCGCCGGGTGGAATAGGGGTGCCGGGCGGGCGGGCGGTGGTTTTTTCGCTGCGCGGATGGGGGGGGGCCGGCGGGCGGTCGGGGGCTTTGTGCCGTGCGGGTGGGGGCCGGCGGGCGGTGGCTTTGCGCCGACCCGACGGGAGGCACGGTGCGGGCGGGCGGCGGCTTGCCCCGAGCGGACGAGGGGCAGCGTTCGGGCGGACAGCAGCATTGCGCCGACCCGCGAGAGACAGCGTGCGAGCGGGCAGCGGCTTTGCCCCGAGCCGACGAGAGGCAGCGGGCGGGCGGACAGCTGTATTGCACCGACCCGACGACAGGCGGCGCGCGAGCAACCGGCGGCATTGCGCCTACCCAACGAGAGGCAACGAGCGGGCGGGCGGCAGCATTGCGCCGACTCGGCGAGAGGCGCCGTGCGGGCGGCGACTTAGCGCGGACCCGACGAGAGGCAACGGGCGGACAGCGCCGCCGCGCTGACGCTCACCGCCCCGGCGACGGCCGACGTTCAGGGCGACGCGCACGCCACCGGACCGACGGGCGTAATCGTTGCGTCGGCCCTCATGTTCCCGGCGCCCCGCCCCCGGGAACCTCCATCGACCAGCGGACGATCAGCACACCGCGCCGCACGCGGCACCTCCACCCCAGCACTCGACGCCCGTACGAGCACGTCATCCCGGCGACAGCCGTACGCCTGGCAACAGCCGTCATCCTGGCCGGCGCCACGAACCAGGCGCCCCGGTCAAACCCGGGACCTACCCGGGACCCGCCCCCTACGGCACATACACCCACGGAGTCGTCGTAGTCAGCGGTTCGAAGCCGAGCCGTTCGAGGATGGGGCGGCTCTGGTTGGAGGCGTCGACCTGGAGGTAGCGGTAACCGCGGTCGGCCGCTGTGCGGGCGCGGTGGGCGACCAGGGCGCGGTAGATGCCGCGGCCACGCCAGGCGTCCACGGTGCCGCCGCCCCACAGGCCCGCGAAGCGGGTGCCGGGCACGAACTCCATGCGCGCGGCGCTCACCGGCACGTCACCGGCGAGCGCGACGGTGGCGACGACCGTGTCGGGCTCCCGGGTGAGCCGGGCCAGCAACTGGTCGCGCATCCGGGAGCCGTCGGTGCCGAAGGCCTTCTGGTGCACGTCCGCCACCAGGTCCACGCCCGCCGCGTCGGTAACCGGAAGCAGACGGATGCCCTCGGGCGGTTCGGCGTCGAGGTCGAGTTCCGCGACCTCGGCGATCATCAGCGTCTCCTCCGGTTCGGGCGTGAAGCCGGCGGCCCCGAGCCGCTGCCCCAGGTCCGCGGGCCGGTCGTGCCCGTACACCTTCCACTCGAACTCGTGGCCCAGCCCGGAGAAGTACGCGACCTGCGCGGCGATCGCCGCGTCCGCGTCGGTCTCGTCCAGGTCGGACCACACGACCCCGTTCCAGCCGCGGGCCGAGGCGACCTGGCGAACCACTCCGCCGATCCGCTCGACGCGCGCGTCGGGACCGTCCGGCTGCGCGCCTTCGCGCATGTCACGGTCGAAGAGCGAGAGCACAGCCTCATGGTCCATGGCCTCACTCCAGCATCCGGGGGCCACCGGAGCAACGCCTTTACCGTCCGCCGCAGTTCAGACCCTCAGCCGAGTTCCAGCGTCGTGACGCCGAAGACGCGCTCCCGGGCGTGCGGCCGGACCGGTCCCGTGTACATGCGGGCCGTCTCGAAGGAGGGCCGAAGCCCCGCCCGCTCCGCCAGGGCGATGCCTGCCACATTCGTCCCGGGCACGTCCAAGGCGACCTCCCGACCGGCTGCCTCGGCGGCGAGGGCCGCGAACACCGCCTGCGCGTCCTCGGGGGTGTCGGCGAAGAGCGGGCCGATACGGAGACTGTCCTGGGCAGGGCGGAGCACGCCGTAGCCGGTGACACGGTCGCGTGCGCGGCGGACGACGGCGTAGTGCCCGGGGCCGGTGAGCCAGTGGGCCAGGAAGCGGGGGCGGTCGGCCGGGCAGCAGGCGCCGTCGTAGGCGGTGACGTCGGCGTGGTCGCCGGGCCGCAGGATGTGGACGTCGGCCGGTACGTCCGTGACGGACGCGACGCCCGTGAACCGGACGGTGCGGTGGGCGAGTTCGAAGCCGGAGCGGCGGTAGTTGTCCTGCTGGGCCACCACCCCGTCGAGTCCTATGGTGCGGGTGCCCGCGTGGGCCAGCGCGGACTTCCACGTCGTCAGGCCGTGTCCGCGCCCGCGCAGGTCAGGCCGTACTAGATAGCAGCCCAGGAAGGCGTAGCCGTCGCTGTAGTTGACGACGGAGATCGCCGACACCGGCTCCCCGTCGATCCGGCCGAGGAAGAACCCCTCCGGGTCCTGCGCGAAGAAGGCCGGTCCGTCGGCCACGCCCGGGTTCCAGCCTTCGTCCGCGGCCCATCCGGCGATGACCGGCCAGTCGTCGGGACCAGCCTGGGTCACGACGAGGTCTTCGAGGGCGGCGGCGGTCATGCGTGCGCTCCATTCCATGGCGGGACGGCGAATCCGGCGCGCGGTGATCGACCGCGCCCGCAGCATCCTTGCGGATCTTGACGAACGCGTCACGGTGGGATTGAGCCGATGCCCGGCAGCGTTATGGCCACGGAGGGTCCTGCCGGGCCTGATGACCGGCAGGACCCTCCGTGACCACTGCCGCGGGCACCGCGATCAGCGCATCACCCGGCGCCGAACCCCACGGCGGAAGGCGCCGCCCAAAACCAGCGCGGCACCCGCCACCGCGACGGACAGCGCCCGGCCATCAACCCGACACCCGACCAGTCCACGACCACCAAGGGCCCCGCCGGCCATCACGACCGACAGGCCCCTCGACGACCACTGCCGCGAGCCGCGCGATCAGCGCATCACCCGGCGCCGAACCCCACGGCGGAAGGCGCCGCCCAGCACCAGCGCGACACCCACCACCGCGACGGACAGCGCACGGCCTTCAAGCCGACACCCGGCCAGTCCACGACCACCAAGGACCCCGCCAGCCATCACGACCGACAGGACCCTCCACGACCCTTGCCGCGAACCGCACGGTCAGCGCATCACCCGGCGCCGAACCCCACGGCCGAGGGCGCCGCCAAACACCAGCGCGACACCCACCACCGCGGCAGACACCGCCCGGCCATCAACCCGACACCCGCCCAGTCCACGACCACCTAGGACCCCGCCAGCCATCACGACCGACAGGCCCCTCGACGACCACTGCCGCGAGCCGCGCGGTCAGCGCATCACCCGGCGCCGAACCCCACGGCCGAGGGCGCCGCCAAACACCAGCGCGACACCCACCACCGCGGCAGACACCGCCCGGCCATCAACCCGACACCCGCCCAGTCCACGACCACCAAGGACCCCACCGGCCATCACGACCGACAGGCCCCTCGACGACCGCTGCCGCGAGCCGCGCGATCAGCGCATCACCCGGCGCCGAACCCCACGGCCGAGGGCGCCGCCAAACACCAGCGCGACACCCACCACCGCGGCAGACACCGCCCGGCCATCAACCCGACACCCGCCCAGTCCACGACCACCAAGGACCCCACCGGCCATCACGACCGACAGGCCCCTCGACGACCGCTGCCGCGAGCCGCGCGATCAGCGCATCACCCGGCGCCGAACCCCGCGGTGGAGCGCGGCTCCGCCCAGCACCAGCGCGGCGCCCGCCACCGCGGTGGGCAGGGTGCGGTCGGTGCCGGTGTGGGCGAGGGTGGCCGTGGGGCGCGGTGGGGTTGCGTGCTGGGCGGTCACCGGACGGGGATGCGCCTTGGGCGGGGCGGAGTGCTGCGGGGTGGGCTCGGTGCAGTGGTGGCCCGAGGCGTTGGTGGACTCGTTGCCGGTGGCCGCGTTGCCGACGCCGACCACGTTCGCGCTGTTCCCGCTGATGTTCACCGGCAGGTGAACCGGCAGCTGGACGGTGTTGCCGGAGACGACGCCCGGCGAATCCTTTCCGCTTCCCTCGGCCGAACTGCCGCCGCGGGCGGCGCCGTCCGTCGCGTGCTCATCGCCCGTGCTCTTGTTGGTGCAGCTGTTGCCCACGGCCGGGTTGAGCAGCCCCACCACGTTCACCGTGTTCCCGCACACGTTCACCGGGACGTCCACCGGGAGCTGGACGGTGTTGCCGGAGATCACGCCGGGCGAGTCGGCCGAGGCACCGTTCGCGGAGGCGCCGTCGGCCGCAAAGGCCGTCACCGGCGCCGTCAGCGCCATCGCGCCCGACGCAGCGGCGACGGCGATCAGACCGTTTCGGGTAACCCTTCTCATAGGTTCCCTGCCTTCCAGACATGGTCGCGGGCACGTACCCCGCGCCGGAGAAGCGGGCACCTGCCCGCATGGTTTAAAACGCGGGCGAACCATCCGGGTTATGGCTTATCGGTCTTTCACCCCATCGAGCGGCACGGTTATCGAACTAGCAGCAAAACTGTCGTACGACCGCGGAGGGGCGCACAGGGTAGGGCACCCGGCACGGTCCCGCTGGTCCGGAGGCGGGCCCCGCGACGCCCGCTTATCGTGATCGAGGACGTCGCGCTCCCGGTCCCCGGCAGGCGTCCCTGGAGGCATCCATGCTGGCCAAGTTGTCGACGCGGCCCGCTGTCGTCCGACGTTGCGCCGCCACCGGAGCGACCGCACTGGCCCTGGTGGGCGCGGGCCTGCCCGCCATGGCCGCGGACGGCACCGGCCCCGGCCTGACGCGGTTCTACGGGCAGCAGGTCAAGTGGTCCACGTGCAAGGGCGAGGAGATGCCCAAGGACCTGCAGTGCGGCAAGGTCACCGTCCCCCTCGACTACGGCAGGCCCGGGGCCGGCACGCTCGACCTGGCGCTCGCCCGCTATCGGGCGACGGGCAAGAAGCGCGGCTCGGTCGTGCTGAACTTCGGCGGCCCCGGCGCCGCGGGCGTCAGTGAACTCGCCGCCGGCGGGGACGACTTCATGGGCCTGACCAACGGCTACGACGTGGTCTCCTTCGACCCGCGCGGGGTCGGCCGGTCCTCGCCGGTCAGCTGCGGGGACGGGGCCGCCGAGGACGCGATCGCCTCCTCCGGGGGCGCCGAGGCCGACCATCCGCAGGCCGTGCTCGAGCAGTTGAGGAAGGCGGCCGCCGAGTGCGCGAAGCATTCGGGCCCGGTGCTCCCCCACATCGGCACGGTGAACTCGGCACGCGACCTGGACGTGATCCGCAAGGCCCTGGGCGACAAGAAGCTCAACTACCTCGGATTTTCCTACGGCACCCGGCTCGGCGCGGTGTACGCGGCCCAGTTCCCCAAGAAGGTCGGCCGGTTGGTGCTCGACGGGGTGGACACGCTCACCGAGCCGATGTCCGAGCAGGGGGTCGCGGGCGCCGAGGGACAGCAGACGGCGCTCGACGACTTCATCGACTGGTGCGCCGAGGACATCGCGTGCCCGTTCGGGCAGGACGCGCGCGACGCCCGTGAGCAGGTCGTGCAGCTCGTCCACTCCCTCGACAAGGACCCGGTGCCCACGGACTTCGGTCAGGACTTCACGGGACAGGATCTCGTCGGCGCCATCAGCCAGGCGCTCTACAGCGAGCAGTTGTGGCCCTCGCTGGAGCGCGCGATCGCCGAACTCGTGGAGGACGGCGACACCCGCGGCGTCATGGGCTTCGCGAGCGGCGGCGCGGGGCTGCCCGTGCGGCAGCACCGCAGCAACGGGCTGGTCGACGAGAACGACGTACCGCTCGACAACCTTCCTGCGGCGCTGATGGCGATCAACTGCGCGGACGACCCCGACCGTCCGGCCGCCGCCACCATCGTCAAGGAACTCGGCAAGCTGCGCACCGAGTACGAGCAGGCGTCACTGGTCTTCGGCCGCTACCGCCTGACCGAACTGCTGATGTGCTACGGCCGTCCCAAGGGCACCGACTACATCCGCGAGGACGTACGGGACGTCCACACGCCCAAGATGCTGCTCGTCGGTACCCGCGGCGACCCGGCGACGCCGTACCGCTGGACCGTGGAGACGGCCGAGCGGCTCGGCGACTCGGCCGTGGTGCTCGACAACAAGGGCGAGGGGCACACCGGTTACGCCTCCTCCAAGTGCGTGCACGGCAAGGTCGACACGTTCCTGCTCTACGGCAACCTGCCGCCGACCGGCAGCTCGTGCGGGCCGGAGGAGGACGAGCACTGAGGTCCGGAACGGCGGCGCAGGTCGCGCGGTGGGGACCGTCACGGTGATCGCACCGGGCGGTGGCCGACGCCGGGCCGGACCTTGCGAATTGCCCTGTATGCCTGCTGCTGCCGCCCCTGATGCCCGATCGGCGAAACGGACCTATGGTGCTGTTATGGAGCACGACCTGAGTCCGTCCACGCTGTCCGAGCTCCGGCGCCCGCGCGTCTATCCGGCCGTGTCCGTGCTGACGCCGACGCATCGTCGAGAGCCCGAGAACACCCAGGATCCGGTCCGGCTGCGCAATGTGGTGGCCGAGGCCAAGAAGCAACTGGAGGCCGATCCCGCAGTGACGCGGGAACGCCGTCTGGACGTGGTCCGTCAGCTCGACCAGGCACTCACGGAGGTGGATCTGGCGCACGCCGAGGACGGTCTGGTGATCTTCGCCGCTCCGGGCGAGCACCAGGTGTGGTCGCTCGGCCGTACCGTCCCGGAGCGCGTGGTGCTCTCCGACACCTTCCTCACCCGCAACCTCGTCTCCGCGCAGGCCGCCGAGCGGCCGTTCTGGGTGCTGTCGGTCTCCGCCGACCGGGCAACGCTGTGGAACGGGGGTGCGGACCGGGTGGCGGAGGACGGTGCCGGCGGGTTCCCGCTGACCAGGAGTCCGCAGAACTTCGACGCCGAGCGGCAGGAGCGGATCGGCGACATGCCGAGCACCTTCCGCGACGAGGGCACCCGCCATTTCCTGCGCGAGGCCGACGCCGCGATGGGCATGGTGCTGCGCGATTCCCCACGGCCGCTGTACGTCACCGGTGAGCCGGCCGCTCTGTCGCTGATGGACGAGGTGGGCGGGGTGACCAAGGAGGCGGTGCACGTGCCGCACGGCGGTCTCGCGCACGGCACCCCGGACGCCGTGTGGCAGGTGATCCGGCCCGTGATCGACTCCGTGGCCCGCGAGAACAGCGACGAGGTGGCGCGGGAGCTCGAAACGGCCCGTGGCCGCAAGGCGTTCGCGGCCGGTGTCGACGAGGTGTGGCAGAGCGCCCGCGAGGGCCGCGTACGTCTGCTCGCCGTCGAGGAGAACTACCGCGTCACCATGCGCGACACGCACGGCGACCATCTGGTGCCCGCCGACAGCGGCGAACTCGACGCGCGCGAGGACATCGTGGACGAGATCGTCGAGCAGTGCCTGGAGACGGGCGCGGACGTGCGCTTCGTCCCCGACGGGATGCTCGGCGACGCGACCGGCATCGCGGGCATCCTGCGCTACTGAACGATCCGGGGCCCCCGGCCCGGACGTACCGGCTCGGGGGCTTCGGTTCAGACGCTGCCGAACAGTGAGCCCAGACTCTGCTCAACGGCCGCGCCGATGTCCTCCTGGCCCGCCGGCACCGCGGCATAGGTGCGCAGCAGGAACCGCCGCAGTTCGGCCGTTTCGAACCGGATCAGGGCCAGGCCGTAGGGCGAGTGCAGTTCCATGACGGCTTGGGTGGGACCGCACGGCCAGATGTGCACGTCACCCGCGCCGGCCGGGCCGCGCAGCCCCTCGTCCAGCAGGGCGCGGCCGAACGTCCAGGTGACCGCCGCGCCGTCGAGGGAGATCTCGGGCGGGAAGTCGAGGTGGACGGCCAGCGGGTCCGTGGAGACATAGCGCAGGGTGACCGGAGCGGGCAGCTCCTGCTCGTCGGCGGTGATGAGGCGGCCGCGGGCAGGCTGCTCGAGCGTGATGTCCATGCTTGTACGACCCCGCTGATGCCGATCGCATTACGGGGAAGCGCTTTCCAATTTCTGTGACCTGCATCACGTCGCGATCAGGATTGGACGCGGCTCACGTGAAGCGCCGCGGGGCCCCGGGCCGCCGTAGAACAGACAGCCGTCGAACGCGCGACTGAACGTGCGGCCCATGCCCCCGACGGCACCCCGAATCGCGTACGCTGCCTACGACTTGGCCGGTCGGCGCACGTACACCATGCGTACCGCACGCCCCCTCCATGGGGACTGTGGCATATGTCAGAAGCACCACCGTATCGTGTCTTGCCAAATCTCTTACAGGCAGTCGCGCGCTGTGCAAGAGTCGTAACGGTCCCCCAGAGCAGTCAGCCCCGGTCGTTCCGTCCCGCCTCGGAGTGCGCCATGCCGTCCCATCTCTCCGCGGATCGCCCAGCCGCCGAGCCGCCAGGACGCGGCTCGGTCGACGCGTTGATATCGCAGACGCGGCGGCTCAAGGGCGACGTGGACGCCGTCCGGCGGGACGCACACGGCGACGGCTCGGACCCCCAGGAACGCTGGCAGCGCGCGCTCTACGACCTCGCGCTGCACCAACTCACCGACATCGACGCCCACTTGGGGCAGCTGCGGGACGGACCGTCCCCGGCGCCCAAGGCCACGGAGACCCGGGCCGGCGCGCCCGCGTCCCGGCGCGGCTCGCTGCTCAGCCGGGTCGGCAGCGCCGAGTGGAACCTGCTGACGGACGAGGCGAGCTGGTCCGGCGAGCTGTTCCAGATCCTGGGCCGCGACCCCGCGGCGCCCCCGCTCAGCCTCGACGAACTGCCCGCCGTGGTCATGGACGAGGACCGCACGAAGCTGACGACGATGGTCACGGACTGCCTCGTCGACGCCAAGCCCATCGACGGCGAGTTCCGCATCGTGCGCCCGGACGGCGAGGTGCGCTCGGTGCACATGATGGGCGAACCGGTGCTCGCCGCCGACGGCAGCACCGCCTCGATGTGGGCCGTGCTGCGCGACGTCAGCGAACTGCGCCGCAGCCAACGGGTGGTGAGCGAGACCCGTGACTCGCTGCAGCACCAGCACCGCGCGCAGACCGAGCGCCGGCTCGCGGTCGAGCTGCAGGAGGCCGTGCTGCCGCCGTGGCGTGGCACCCTGCGGCTCCCGCACGACGGGCCCGAGACCCTGGATCTGGCGGCACGCCATCTGCCGTCGACGTCGAGCGACCTGATCGGCGGCGACTGGTACGACGCGCTCGAACTGCCCGACGGACAGACCCTGCTGAGCGTCGGCGACCTCACCGGGCACGGCGTCGCCGTCACCTCGGGCATGGCGACGCTGCTGGGCGCCGTACGCGGCATGGCGATGGCCGGCACCGAACCCGGGCAACTGATGTCCTGGCTCAACCAGTTACTCGACGCCACCGTGCAACCCGCCCTCGGCAGCGCCGTCTGCTGCCGCTACCGCCCCGAGACCCGCACGCTGACCTGGGCGCAGGCCGGACACCCCGCCCCGCTGCTGTTCCGGCGCGGGACGGGGCGCAGGCTGGGCGCACCGGGCGGAGTGCTGCTCGGTGCGACCTCGAACGCCTCCTACGAGCAGGCCGAAGAGACCCTCGAGCCGGGCGATCTGCTGCTGCTGCACACCGACGGGCTGGTGCCCGGGCGCACGGTGACGCAGACCGTGAACCGTCTCCTCGACCTGGCCCCCCGCTTCGGCGGAGCCCGGACCGCACAGGACTGCGCGCGGTTGGTCGTGGAGGAGTTCGGCGCGGCCGAACGCGAGGACGACGCATGCGTACTCGTCGCCAGGGTGTTGTGAAGCGCACCCCCTACACCCGTGCGCTGCTGCCGCCCTTCGCCGCCCTGGGCAGCGACAGTTTGATCTCCTCCCGCAATTCGTGGATCTTCGGATAGCTGGAGTACTCCGCGGTGAGCCGGTACATCTGGCGCAGCCGGTCCCAGGTGCGGTGGGAGGAGTTGGTTCCCATCGACATCAGGGCCAGGCGGGCGTAGCGGTCCGCCTGTTCCGGGTCGTCGGCGATGAAGCAGGCCGAGGCCATGGACAGGAAGTCGAAGATCTTCGACCGCTGCCGTCCGTCGACCCGCAGGGCCAGGGCCTTCTCCGCGTAGTGCTGGGCGTGCACGGCCGCTCCGGGCTCGTGCTCGGCCAGCGTGCGGTAGGCCAGGGCCTGCATGCCGTAGAGGTCCTCCTCCTTGAACATCTGCATCCAGCTCGGCGGCGGCACGTCGCCGCTGTCGGAGACGAAGAGGTCCTCCGCCAGGCCGAGCGTGCGGCGCATCGCCTGGCCCTTGCCCATGGAGGCCTGTGCCCAGGCCTCGATGGTGTACAGCATCGCCCTGGTGCGCGGCAGCACCTCTTCGCCGGAACCCGACTGGGCGAGCTTCATCAGGTCGAGTGCGTCGTCGGGCCGGCCGAGGTGCACCATCTGGCGAGCCGCTCGGGAGAGCGCCTCCCCGGCGCGTGGCCGGTCGCCGCCCTCACGGGCCGCATGGGCGGCGATGACGAAGTACTTCTGGGCCGTGGGCTCCAGGCCGACGTCGTGCGACATCCAGCCCGCGAGGACGGCGAGGTTGGCGGCGACGCCCCACAGGCGCCGCTGGAGATGGTCGGGGTGACGGTAGGCGAGCATGCCGCCCACCTCGTTGAGCTGGCCGACGACCGCCTTGCGCTGCAGCCCGCCGCCGCGGGCGGCGTCCCAGGCCCTGAAGACCTCGACCGAGCGCTCCAGTTCCTCGATCTCCTGCGACCCGATGGGGGCGGCCTCGAAGCGGTCGTACCCAGCGGGGTCGGCGTGCAGGGGATTGTCGTAGTCGGGAGCGTCGGCGGAGAGGGTCGGATCGGTGTGCAGCCAGTCGTACATGGCGCTGCTGAGTGCGGATCCTGCGGTGAGCGCGACACCCGCGCCCACCAAGCCGCGTCGGTTGAGCATGAGGTCCATTCCCGTGAATTCGGTGAGGACCGCCGCTGTCCGCTCGGGCGCCCACGGCACACCGTCGGGATGTTCCGCGCTCCCGGCGTCCTGCCGCTTCCCCGTACGCCCGTGCCGGACCAGACCGAGGTCCTCGATGGTCACGACACGGCCGAGACGCTCGGTGAACAGAGCCGCCAGCACCCGCGGCACCGGATCGCGCGGGATCTCTCCCATGTCGATCCAACGCCGCACCCGGGAGGTGTCGGTCGACAGCTGGGGGTGGCCCATGGCCGCCGCCTGCCGGTTGACCAGCCTCGCGAGTTCACCCTTGGACCAGCCGGCCAGGCCGAACAGGTCCGCCAGGCGGGTGTTGGGTTGTCCGCTCACGTCAAGCCCCCAGGTTCTCGGCTGAGTTGACAGTAGCCCGCTGCAAGTTGCCGGGCGACTATTCGCCAGGGTTCGCCAGGGTCCGCCAGATGGTGTGCCACTGGCCGACGGGTGTCAGGTAGGAACGCGCCACCCCGACCCGGTCGCCTGTCGCAGGACGGGATGCATTCCCCCAGGGTGCACCCAAGGGACCGGGCCGGGTAGCGCACTGTCGTCGCAGGCACACGAAGGGATCTGTTTCGCCCATGTACGCAGCATCGTCCTCCGTGTCCGCACCGCCCCGGCCGCTGCGCCCCCGCCCGGCGGACAGCGGCCCGTATCTCGACCCCGGGGCACGTCCGGCGGCCCCCGCGCTCGGCGCGGGCCGGCCGCGGCGCGTGCCGGGGCTCGGCACCCAACCGCTCAGCGGGAGACTCGACTTGTCCGGCCCCCAGGGCGCCCAGCTGCGTACGGCCATCGCGTCGGTGCACCGGATCTGCCCGGAGTTCGCTCCGGTGCAGGTGCTGCGCCGCAGTGGCCGCTCCGTGCTCCTGGTCGGCACGACCGGGCGCAGCACGGCCGTCGCCAAATGCTTACTGGACCACTCCCCCGTCTGGACCGAGCGGATCCGCCACGAAATAGCGGCGTACCGCTCGTTCGTCCGGCACCGCCCGCCCGTGCGGGTGCCGAGGCTGATCGCGGCGGACCCGGACAACTGCACACTGGTCATCGAGCGGATGCCGGGACGGGTGGCGGCGCTGCAGCGGCACCCGGCCGAGGCCCCGCCGCGCGCGGACATCAGGATGGCGCTCGGCGCGGTCTGCCGGCTCAACGCCTGGCGGCCGCCGGCCGGCACCTTCGATGCCCCGCTCGACTACGCGGCCCGCATCTCCCGCTACCACGAACTGGGTCTGCTGACCGACCGCGACATGGGCGACCTGCAGAAACTGGTGCACGGCATCGCGCACACCTCGGGCCGGCAGGGCATGGGCCAGTTCTGCCACGGCGACGCACTGCTCTCGAACATCCTGCTCTCACCGGCCGGTCCAGTGCTGGTGGACTGGGAGCACGCGGGCTGGTACCTGCCGGGTTACGACCTGGCGACGCTGTGGTCGGTGCTCGGGGACGCACCGGTGGCCCGTCGTCAGATCAGTCAGATCGCGCAGTCGGCGGGCCCGGCCTCGCGCGATGCCTTCCTGGTGAACCTGATGCTGGTGCTGACCCGGGAGATCCGCACCTACGAGACGGCCGTGCAGCGTTCGATGCACGACACGGCCCCGGCGGCACCGGGCACGGCCCACCCGGGTGCTGCGCCGTCCGGCGAGGAACAGCGGCTGCTGCTGAGGCGGCTGCACGACGACTGCCAGCTGGCCCGCAGGGCCGTACGCGCGGCGGTCGGCACTCGCTGACGGGGACGAAGGTCCGCGATGCGCACGGGGGGGTGCGCACCGCGGGCCTTTTGTATATGCAAAAACCTTTGTGCGGGGCCATTGGTGTACGCCACTGACGCCCCCCAGGCCCGCACGGCGCCGCCACGAAACTCCTCCATCCTCGTGTTGACATGGGAAATCTTTCGCCTCTGGGCATGATTGACGGATCGTCTGCCAGCGGGTACCACAGACCCACCGCTCGGCCCCTGCACGCCCCGCCACGCTCGTCCGTCCCTGGAGGCTGCATTGCGAGAATCCGCCCCCGACCCCACGTCCGCATCCGGCCACAGACGCGCCCGCAGAACCGCGGGAGCTCTCGCCGGCGCGGCTCTGCTGCTGCCGCTGCTCGGCGCGGCCCCCTCCGACGCCCAGCCCTCCGCGAACCGGCTCCAGTCGGCGTTCGCCTCGGCCTCCGCCGAGTACCACGTACCGCAGAGCGTGCTGCTCGGCGTCTCCTATCTGCAGTCGCGCTGGGACGCCCACGAGGGTGCGCCGAGTGTCACCGGCGGGTACGGCCCGATGCATCTCACCGACGCCCGCGCCGCGCTCGCCGCCTCCTCGCACCACAGCGAGGGTACGGAGGACGCCCGCGGGGACTCGGCCCGGCCCGCCCTGCACCCGACCACCGAGGTGCCGGCGAACTCGCAGCTCCCGGCCCGGCTCCGGACCCTGCCGAAGGCGGCAGGGCTGACCGGGCTGAGCGCCGAGAAGCTGCGTACGGACCCGGCCGCGAACGTCGCGGGCGGTGCCGCCCTGCTGGCCGCCGCGCAGAAGGACCTCGGTGAGCCGCTGAGCACGGACCCGGCGGACTGGTACGGCGCGGTGGCACGCTTCTCCGGCGCGGACGACACCGCGACGGCGGAGGCGTACGCGAACGACGTGTACGACGTGATCCGCACCGGCGAGCGGCGCACCACGGACGCGGGGCAGCAGGTCGCCCTGGCGGCCCGGCCGGGGCTCGCCCCCGACACCGCACAGATCAAGGAGACGGGTCTGCGCACGGTCTCGGACGAGGGCACCGAGTGCCCGAAGTCGGTGTCCTGCGAGTGGATCCCCGCGCCGTACGCGGAGTTCGGGGACAACGACTACGGCAACCACGACCTGGGCGACCGCCCGGCCTCGCAGAGCATCAAGTACATCGTCATCCATGACACCGAGGGCACCTGGGACGGCGTACTGAACCTGATCAAGGACCCCACGTACGTGTCGTGGAATTACACCCTGCGCTCCACGGACGGGCTCATCGCCCAGCATGTGAAGAACAAGGACGTGGCCTGGCACGCGGGCAACTGGTACGTCAACGCCTCCTCGATCGGACTGGAGCACGAGGGCTTCCTCGTCTCCCCGGACGCCTGGTACACGGAGGCGATGTACCGCTCCTCGGCGCGGCTGGTGAGGTACCTGGCCGCGAAGTACCGCATCCCGCTGGACCGGCAGCACATCCTCGGCCATGAGAACGTGCCGGGGCCGACGACCTCGTCCATCCCGGGGATGCACACCGACCCCGGCCCGTACTGGGACTGGCGGCACTACTTCGACCTGCTGGGCCACCCCTTCAAGCGCACCGGGGGCAAGAGCGGCGGGCTGGTGACGATCCTGCCCAACTACGCGTCCAACCAGCCGGAGTACACCGGTTGTGTCACCAAGGACGAGCCCTGCGCGGCGCACGGCTCCAGTGAGGTGCGGCTGTACTCCGACCACGACGAGAGCTCCGCCCTGATCAAGGACGTCGGCGCGCACGGCACCGCCCCGTCCACGATCGACGTCAACGACGTGTCCTCACGGGTCTCCACGGGCCAGCAGTACGCGGTCGCCGGTCACTACCGCGACTGGACGGCGATCTGGTACCTCGGCCAGAAGGCGTGGTTCAAGAACCCGAAGAAGCACCCGAACGCGGTGGACGCGGCCGGCTTCGTGGTGACTCCCAAGGCGGGTGTGGACAGCGTCCCGGTGTACGGCCGCGCCTATCCGGAGGCGTCGGCATATCCGGCGGGTGTGCCGGTCCAGTCCGTCTCACCGCTGCCGTACACGCTGCCGAAGGGCCAGAAGTACGTGGTCGGTGGCGTGATGCCGGGCGAGTACTACTACGCGGTCACCTTCACCACCGACTCGCACAAGGTGGTGCGGGGCAAGGACCTCTACTACGAGATCCAGTACGGCCACCGTGTCGAGTGGGTGCGGGCGGCTGACGTGACGGTGATGCCGTCCGGGCGGTAGGCACGAGGGGCGAGTGCGGGCCGGGGACTTGGCGTTCCCGGCCCGCACTTCTTTTCACCCCTCACCTTGGTATAATGGTATGACATTAACCGGGGATCGAAAGGGGTCACGCAATGACGGGCGGAACGCTCATCGTCGGCGCCAGCCAGGCGGGTCTCCAACTAGCCGTATCCCTGAGGCAGTTGGGAGACACGGAGCCGATCGTGCTGGTGGGCGAGGAGAGCCATCCGCCGTACCAGCGGCCGCCGCTGTCCAAGGAGTTCCTGGCCGGGCGCGCGGACGCCGGGTCGCTCGCCTTCCGTGCGCCCGCCTACTACGCCGACGCGGGCATCGACCTGGTCAGCGGAGAACGCGTCGACGAGATCACGCTCGCAGACTCCGGCCGCCCGGGCTCAGGGACGGCCAGCACCTCCGGCGGACGCACCCTGTCCTTCGACCGGCTCGCCCTCACCGTCGGAGCCGGACCCCGGCGGCTCGACGTCCCCGGCGCCGGACTCGACGGCATCTGCTCGTTGCGGGACCGCGACGACGCCGCCGAGTTGCGGACCCGGCTCGGCTCCGCCTCCCGCGTCGTGGTCGTCGGTGGCGGGTTCATCGGCCTGGAGGCCGCCGCCGTGGCCCGCGAGCTCGGCAAGCAGGTCACCGTCGTCGAGGCGGCCGATCGGCTGATCGCGCGCGCGGTCGCGCCCGTGGTCTCCGAGTTCTATCTGCGGGCGCACCGGCGGCGCGGCACCCGCGTACTGCTGTCCACCGGTGTCACCGGCTTCGAGGGAACGGACGGCCGCGTGAGCGCGGTACGGCTGACCGACGGCTCGGCGCTGCCCGCCGACCTCGTGCTGGTCGGGGTCGGCGTCGTGCCCCGCACCGAACTCGCCTCGCAGCTGGGGCTGGAGTGCGACGGCGGCATCGTCGTCGACGCCTGTGCCCGTACGAGCGATCCGCACATCACCGCCGCCGGGGACTGCACGGTCCAGCCGCACCCCCTGACCGGGCTGGGCCGGGTCCGGCTGGAGTCGGTGCAGAACGCCGTGGCGCAGGCGACGACCGCCGCCGCCACGCTGCTCGGCAGGCCCGAGCCGGCGCGGACGGTGCCCTGGTTCTGGTCGTACCAGGGCGATCTCAAACTGCAGATCGCGGGACTGTCGACCGGTTACGACGAGTACGTCCTCCGGGGTGACCCGGCCGACGAGCGGTTCTCGCTCCTCTACTACCGCCGGGGCGAGCTTCTGGCGGTGGACGCGGTCAACAGCCCCGCCGACTACATGGCGGTCCGCAAAGCCCTCACGGACGGCAGGACCGTCCCGGCCGCCCTCGCGTCCGATCCCGCAACGCCGCTCAAGACCCTGCTGACGGCCCGCCCCGACGCCGTGACCTCGGCCTGAGGAAGCACCGAAGAAACCACAAAGAAGCACCGCAGACACCGGCCGGCGGAAGGGCAGTGGGCCCCTTCCGCCGGTCGAAGCGCTTCCCCGTCAGATGACCGCCGCCTCCAGCGACTCGGGGGCGAACAGTTCCTCGGGCTCCCACCTCCGGGCCGACAGTCCCTGTTCGTGGTGGTAGCGCAGGAAGGTCGCGAGGGTCTCGCGGTTGCCCTCGACCCCGTAGGACCAGTAGTCCCGGCCCATCAGCTCCCGGGCCTCCTCCAGCTGCGGTGTCAGCCAGGGCAGCATGAACCGCAGGGCCGAGGTGTCGTAGAGGTTGTCGTAGGCGGCGTTCTTGGCGGCCAGCAGCGCCTTGTACAGGGACTGCGCGACCCAGCGGTGCCGGTCGTAGACGTCCCGGCGGATCACCACGACGTGCATGACCGGGAAGATGCCGGTCGCCGTGTAGTACTCCTTCTCCGCGGCGACGACGTCCGGGAACACCCGCCGCACGCGCGGGTCCCCCGCGGTGAAGGGGCTCGGCACGCGGGGGGTGCACAGGGCGTCGATCTCGCCCTCGGCGAGCATCTGCGCGAGCGTGCGGTCCTCGGGGATGCGGCTGATGCGCAGCGAGTCCGGCAGGTCGACGCCCGCCTTCTCGATGCGTCCCGGGGTCTCCTGGCCGCCGGTGAGGTAACTGACGGAGTCGAAGGGCACGTTGTGGCGGTCGGCGAGGATGCCGCGCATCCACACGCAGGCGGTCAGCTGGTACTCGGGGGTGCCGATCCGCTTGCCCCGCAGGTCCTCGGGGGTGTTGATGCCGGAGTCGGCGTGGCAGTACAGCGAGCCGTGGCGGAACATCCGCGAGGTGTATACGGGCAGGGCCACGAAGGGCGAGGGATCGTCGCGCAGCGACAGGACGTACGAGGACAGGGACATCTCCGCCACCTCGAACTCCTGGTGGCGCATCATCCGGAAGAACGTCTCCTCGACGGGCAGCCGCAGATACGTCAGCTCGATGCCGTCGGGTCGGATTGTGCCCTCTTCCAGGGCGCGGGTGCGGTCGTAGTCGCCGCAGGCGAAGGTGAGTTGCAGTCGGGACATGGGTGTGGGCTACCTGCCTTCCGCCGTCAGTCGTGCGTCCAGCCGCGGGTACACGCGCCGGGCGTTGGTCTCGAAGACCTTCTTGCGCTGCTCGTCGGTGAGTGGGGCCCGGTCGACGTACTGCTTGGTGTCGTCCCAGGCGATCCCGGTCGCCGGGTCGACCCCGCGCACCGCACCCAGCATCTCCGATGCGAACAGGATGTTGTCGCTGCCGACCACACGGTGCAGCAGATCGATACCCGGCTGGTGGTACACGCAGGTGTCGAAGAAGACGTTGTCCATGAGGTGTTCGGCCGGGTCGGGGCGGCCCATCCGGACGGCCAGTCCGCGGTAGCGGCCCCAGTGGTACGGCACCGCCCCGCCGCCGTGCGGGATCACGAACCTCAGCGCGGGGAAGCGGTCGAAGAGGTCGCCCTCGACGAACTGCATGAAGGCGGAGGTGTCCGCGTTGAGGTAATGGGCGCCCAGGGTGTGGAAGTTCGGGTTGCAGGACGTCGAGACGTGGATCATCGCGGGGACGTCCAGCTCGGCCATCGTCTCGTAGAGCGGGTACCAGTACGGGTCCGTCAGCGGTGGTGCGTTCCAGTGGCCGCCGGACGGGTCCGGGTTGAGGTTGCAGCCGACGAAGCCGAACTGCTCGACGCAGCGGCGCAGTTCGGCGATCGCGTCGTCGAGCGGGCCGTTCGCGGTCTGGGGCAGCTGGCACACGGCGGCGAAGTGCCGGGGGAACAGGCCGGTGACACGGTGGACGAGGTCGTTGCTCGCACGTGCCCAGGCGCGGGCGGTGGCCGGGTCCGGCACGTGGTGTTCCATGCCGGAGGCCTTCGGCGAGAAGAGCATGAGGTCGGCACCGCGCTCCCGCAGAACCTTCAGCTGGTTGTTCTCGACGCTCTCCCGGATCGCGTCGTCGCTGGTGACGGCCGGTTGCGGGGCGGGGAGGGAGGGGTCGACCAGCCGGGCCAACTGGGCGTCGCGGAAGGCCTGGTGCTGCGGTGGGGCCGTCGTGTAGTGGCCGTGGATGTCAATGATCATCGGTCGGCTCCTGGTCGACGTAGGTCAGGCCCTTGCGGGCCAGTCGCTCGCGCATGTGATTGATGTCGAGGCCGAGTTCACCGCTCGCGTAGCGCTTGCGCAGGGCGGCTTCCCGCTGCTCGCGGGCGCGGGAGGCCGCGAGGACGGTGGTCGCTTCGAGCCGGGGCACGACCACCACGCCGTCGTCGTCGGCGACGATCACATCGCCGGGCGCGATCCGCTGTCCGGCGCAGACGATCGGGGTGTTCACATCGCCGAGGGTCTCCTTGACCGTGCCGAAGGCGCTGATGTGCCGCGACCACACGGGAAAGCCCATCTCCCTGAGGTCGGCGACGTCGCGGCAGCCGGCGTCGATGACCAGGCCGCGCACACCGCGCGCGGCGACCGCGGTGGCGATCAGGTCGCCGAAGTAGCCCGCCTCGGAAGGCGAGGTGGGGGCGACGACGAGGACGTCGCCGTCGCGGCACTGCTCGACCGCGACATGGAGCATCCAGTTGTCGCCGGGCGGCACGCTGACGGTCACGGCGGTGCCCGCGATGTGCGCGCCCGGCCAGACGGGCCGCAGCGCGGGGTCGAGCAGGCCGGTGCGCGACTGGGCCTCGTGGACGGTGGCGACGCCGAACTCGGCGAAGGCGTCGACGGTCGCGCGGTCGGCGCGGCGGGGATCGCGGACGACGACGCTCATGCCGCCGCCCAGGGCAGCAGGGAGACGTGCACGGCGTCCTCGCCGCTCTCGCCGCCGACGGTACGGATGGCGCGGTCGGCCTCGGCGAGGGGGAAGCTGTGGGTGCTCAGCTTCTCCAGCGGAAAGCGGCCCGACGCGAGCTGTTCCAGGGCGAGTTCGCAGGCGCGGTAGCTGTGGCCGCGGGCGCTCTTGAGGGCGATCGACTTCTCCGTCAGCTTCTTCATGGGGAAGTCGGGGAAGGCGGCCAGCTCGCCCTGGGCGACCATGACGCCCTCGCGCCGCTTGAGCGCGTCGATGCCGAGCAGGACGGGGGCCGTGCCGGCGCCCGCCGTGCAGTCCAGGACGACGTCGACGCCCCGGCCGCCGGTGATCTCCAGGACGGCGGTGAGCGCGTCCTGCTGCGCCACGTCGATGACGTGGTCGGCGCCCAGCTCCCTGGCCAGGGACAGCCGCGCGGCGTCCTTGGTGGTGCCGGTGACGATGATGAGCGAGGCGCCCGCCTGCTTGCAGGCGACGACCTGGGACAGACCCTGCTGGCCGGGGCCCTGGATGAGGACGGTGGAGGCGTAGCCGACGCCCGCGGTGACCAGGGCCCACTCGATGCCGTTCGACAACGGGGTGACCAGGCCCGCGAGTTCGGCCGAGACGCCGTCCGGCACCCGGTGCGTCACCGCGTTCCACGGCAGATAGAGGTACTGCGAGAAGCCGCCCCACAGCCGGCCGGGGTGGTCGGACGAGGTGTAGCCGTAGCGGCGGGCGTCGGGGTTGGTGCGCCAGTCGGTGGCTTCGCAGTGGCGGTACTCGCCCCGGTGGCACCACTCGCAGCGGAAGCAGCCGACGTAGTGCTCGACGAAGACGCGGTCGCCCTCCGCGAGGCCCTTGCGCTCGGTGAAGGTGCGCCCGGCCTTCGCGATGACGCCCACGTTCTCGTGACCCATGATCACCGGTTCGGTGAAGGGCGGCTTGCCGTACATCTTCACGTCCGTGCCGCAGATCCCGGCGACCTCCACCTTCAGCAGTGCCCCGTCGTCGGGTATGTCCGGCATCGGGAACTTCCTCAGCTCGGTCCGGCCGGGCGCCGTCCGCACGGCCGCCAGCACCTGTTCCGCCATGACGTCGTCTCCTCACGTTCGGGGGGTGCCGACAGTCTATGGACGAATGGACTAACCATGCTACCTTTCGGCGCATGGTGATACCTCGGCTCAGGACAGTGACCCGCACCCAGGGCAACAACGAGGCGCTCAAGACAGGGGCGGTGACGCCGCACGGCTTCGCATTCCAGTTCGAGGAAGTGCCGGTCCTGGTGGGGGCGTTCCGGCGGATGGTGCGCGGGAACGAGTTCGACGTCAGCGAGATGGCGCTGACCACCTATCTGGTGGCCAAGGCGCACGGCGCGCGCTTCACGGCCGTTCCGACCTTCCTGGTACGCGGCTTCCACCACGGCGCGATCTTCCACGACCCGTCGTCCGGCGTGCGCGAGCCCAAGGACCTGGAGGGCCGAAGGGTCGGCGTCAGCCGCGGCTACACGGTCACCACCGGCGTCTGGGCGCGTGCGGTTCTCGCCGAGGAGTACGGCGTCGACCTCGGCAAGGTGACCTGGGTGCTGTCGGGGGACGAGCACGTGGCCACGTTCCGGCCGCCGTCGAACGTCGTACCGCTGGAGGCGGGGCGCTCCCTGGAGGAGTCCGTGGCCGCGGGCGACCTGGCCGCGATGATCGGCCCCAGGCCCGAGTCGCCCCAACTGGTCCGGCTGATCCCCGACCCCGAGCAGGCCGGGTTCACGGCGCTGCGCGAGCGCGGGCTGTACCCGATCAACCACCTGGTGGTGATCCGGGACGAACTGCTGGCCGAACGCCCGGGGTTGGGGGCCGATGTCTTCGACGCGTTCGCCCGCGCCAAACGGCTGTACGTGGACGGGCTGCGGGCCGGCGACGGCGACTCCCCCACCGACCGTATGTACCGGCGGGTCATGGAACTGACCGGCGCGGACCCGTTGCCGTACGGGATCGAGCCCAACCGGGCCGTGCTGGAGCGGCTGATACGGCACACGGTCGACCAGCAAATCCTCGAACGGCCGCTGCCGCTGGAGGAGTTGTTCGCCGAGACGACACGCACGCTGACCGCCTGACTGCTTGGCCGCCTCGTCGCCTGACCGCCTCGCCACCTGACCTCTCACCGCCCGACCGCGCGACTGCGCGACCGCCTCACCGCCTGACCGCCCGACCGCCTCGCCGCCGGTCCGCCCAACCGCCTCACTGCCTGACCACCCGACCGCCTTGCCGCCTAACCGCCTCGCCGCCCGACCGCCTCACCACCTGACCTCTCACCGCCCGACCGCGCGACCGCCCGACCGCCTCACCACCGCACCACCCGACTGCCTCACCCGCCTGCCGCCCGACCCGCCGAAGGGACACAGATGCGCATCGCCATCGCCGCCGACCACAACGGCTTCGCCCTCAAGAACCGGCTCACCGCCCGGCTCACGGCCGCCGGGCACGTCGTCGACGACCGGGGCAGTCACAGCGACCGGACGGTGGACTATCCGCCCCTGTGCGCGGACGTCTGCCGCCAGGTCACCGACGGCCCCGCCGACCGCGGCATCGTCCTCGGCGGCAGCGGACTGGGTGAGACCATCGCCTGCAACAAGCTCCGTGGGATCCGGGCCGGGCTCTGCCACGACGTGTGGAGCACCCGTATCTCCCGCGGCAACAACGACTCCAACGTCCTCGTCCTCGCCGCGAAGGTCCTCGCGCCGGAGATGGCGGAGGAGATCGTGGAGGTGTGGCTGAGCACGCCGTTCAACGGGGGTGTGCATGCGCGGCGGTTGGAGCAGATCGCCGAGTTGGAGCGGGTGGCCTCGCAGGGCTGAACGGCGAGGGCTGAACGGTATGGGCGCGGCCGCGGCAGCGAGCCGTGACCGCGCCGTCTCTCACGCCGGTTTCCGGGCCAGGAACTGCAACACCCTTGCGGGCGCGGTCTCTTCGGTCTGCTCTGCGACCGGGACGTCCCAGTACTCGTTGTCCGCGAGGCACTCCTGCAAGTACCGCGCGGCCGACGGCGCGTGCGAGGTGTCCTGGCCGGGGACGATCAGTGCCGGTACGTCGAGGCCGAGCAGGTCCTCGGGCTCGGGGCCCGGCACCGTGTCGCGGTCGAAGAGAAGGCGGGCCATGCCGGACACCGTGGAGCGGTAGCGGGCGGGGTCGGTGCGGGCGTATTCGTCGGCGAACTGCGCGTCGTTGCGGATCACTTGGGCCCACGGGCCGACCCGGGGGTCCTTGGTGAAGCCCGCGTCCGTGCCGCGGGCCAGGGTCACGACCGCCTCCGGGCCGTGTTCGTCGACGTGGGCGAGATGGCGCTGGAAGCGCTCGTGCTGCTTCATGCGGTATCTGACGCCTCCGGCCGGTGAGTACAGCACCATGCTCAGTACGCGCTCGGGATGGGCCACCGCGACCGACGCCACGGTGGAGCAGCCGACGCAGCCGCCCATCAAGTGGGCCTGCGCGATGCCGAGATGGTCGAGGAGGCCGACGCCCTGACGGACGTAGTCGGCCCAGGAGATCCGCTGCAGTCGACCGCCGGAGCGGCCGGACTCGCGGCGGTCGAAGGTGATGCAGGTGAACTGCTCGGTGAGGTGGTCGAGCAGGCGCAGCCGGCGGTAGACGCCGACCGTCCGCCAGCTCTCCAGGCTGGAGTCGAAGCCGCCGGGCGAGAACATCAGCAGGGGCGGTCCCGTGCCGGTGGCCTCGTAGCGTGTGGAGATCCCGTCGATGACGGCCGTGGGCATGGCGTGCTCCTTTTCCGGGCGGGGTTCAGGTCGCCGGCGGGACGGGGACACCGCCGGCGACCTGGCGTGCGGCCCGTACGTCCGCCGCGTAGGTGGTGATCGCGTCGAGCGTGGTGCGGGCGACGTTGGCGTAGGTCGTCGCCGGCTCGTCGATGTTCGAGGCGGCGTAGCCGATGGCCGCGTGCGCCATGCGCATCCGGCCGTCCAGCCAGGGTCCGCCGCCGAAGCCGCCGACCACGGGGACCGTGACGGCCTTCGCAACCGCGGCGCCCACCACCGGACCGGAGTTGGTGAAGTTCAGCAGGACCGCGCCGGCCTCCTCCAGCCGCTTGGCCTCGGCGACCATGGCGTCCTTCATCTCCTCCGGCACCTGGTCGGCGGAGGAAGGGATCGCGTGGTACTCGACGCCGTAGCGCAGGGCGGTCTGCGGGGTGATGCCGAACTGCGCGAAGACCGGGATCCCGGCGCGGGTGATCGCCTCCACGGCCTCGGGGAAGTCGGCGGCGGCGTCCAGCTTGACCAGGTCGACCCCGGCCTCCTTGACGAACCGCACCGCCGCGCGGACGGCGCTGTCCGTGCCCTCCTGCAGCGGGCCGAACGGGAAGTCGACGCTGACCAGGGCCCGTTCGACCCCGCGCCGCACCGCCCGGGCGACGACGACCATCTCGTCCATCGTCACCTCGAAGGGGTTGGCGTGGCCCCACAGGTTCACGCCGACGGTGTCGCCGACGGAGACCAGCTCCACCCCCGCCCGGTCCACGATGCGCGCGATCTGGTAGTCCCAGGCGACGACGCCGACGATCTTGCGGCCCTCGCCCTTCATCCGCTGCAGACCGCGCAGGGTGACCTTCTCGGACATGTGCCGGGCCTCCTAGACCCTGAGTGCGGTGAGCAGTTCGAAGGCGTCGGCCTCGTCGGCGGACAGCAGCAGGACCCGGGCGTACGGACGCAGTGCGGCGACCGCGTCGTCCGCCTCGAAGCCGTCGCCCAGGACCACGCCGGCGGTGGTGATGCCCCGCCGCCCGCAGATCCGCCCGATGGCGGCCGCGGCCGCACGGCCGCCGTCCTCGGTGGCGAGGACGACGACCACGTCGGTGCCGGTGAGCACCTCGTCCAACAAGGCGGCGGCTCCGTCGAGTTCTCGCAATCGTGCGTCGCCGTCGCCGGTGTAGAAGCGGGCGTGGGCCCAAGGGTGTGCGGCGAGGCGGCGGGCGACGGCGGCCGCCTTCTCGTCCAGGGCGACGACACGTGCGGAGCGGGCGGGCCGGATCGGTGCGTCGATCCGGTACCGGGACTCACTCGCCGAGGCCGCGCGGGCGCTCTCGCTCAACTGCAGGGTGGGCGTCGTCATGTCACACCGAGGCCTGCGGGACGCCGGGCGTCACCTTGACCGCGTCGCGGCAGGAGTCCAGGAAGGACTCGGCCTGCGGCAGCACCACCGCCGCCGAACGCACCTTGTGGTGCTCGGGGTTGACGCCGGGCGGGGTCACGCCCTCGTCGCGCAGGGCGATGGCGGCCTTGCGCAGCTTCTGGCGGGCCTTGATGATCCCGCTGTCGGCGGGCACCAGGCGCTCCTTGGAGCGGTCGACGATCGGGCCCATGCTCTCCTGCAGCGAGGCGTCCTGCATGGCGATGCCGGCCACACCGGAGTAGGTCTCGCCGCGCTTCTGCGCCTCCCGGTCGATCAGATAGTCGTTGTCCATGTTGGCCATCGGCCGGTAGGTGCCGGGGATGTTCCTGCTGTGCACGCCGTGGCCGTCGATCATCGCCTGCCGCTCGGTGTCGGTGAGCGGGCGTACGGGGTGGTAGTCGAAGGAGAACGTCCAGCAGTTCTCGTCGTCGATCGGCACCCAGAAGTGGCCGTGCACGGGGTGGTCGCCGCGCGGCGGGACCATGGTGAACGCCGGCATCACATAGGGCGTGATCCGCCAGTAGTACGTGCCGTCCTCGGCGTTGCGCCGGGCGCCGACGAAGAGTCCGCCCTCGCTGTCGGCGACCTCGAAGAAGGGCTTGGTGTCCTTCATGTTGTACTCGTTGCCCTTTGCGCCCCGGAACAGCGGGTCGGTCTTCAGGCCGCCGGAGTGCAGGAAGGTGACATGGCTGGAGTCGATGCCGCCCTCGAAGGCCTGCAGCCAGTTGCACTGCTGCCAGCGCTTGGAGGTGTAGGTCTGCTCCGGCGGGACGTGCACCCACTCGAACTCGGGCAACGGGGGCTGGGTGGCCCGGTCGCCCATGTAGGTCCACAGCACGTCGCCGATCCGCACCAACGGGTAGGAGGTGAGCTGGACGTTCTGGCAGAAGCTGCTGTTGTCGGCCTCGGAGGGCACCTCGATGCACTGGCCGGTGACGTCGTACTTCCAGCCGTGGTACGGGCAGCGCAGGCCCGAGCCCTCGTTGCGGCCGAACCAGAGGGAGGCGCCGCGGTGGGCGCAGAACTCGTCGACGAGGCCGTAGCGTCCCTCGCTGTCGCGGAAGGCGACCATGCGCTCCGACAGGAGCTTGACGCGTACGGGCGGGCAGTCGTTGTCGGGGAGTTCCTCGGCCAGCAGGGCGGGGATCCAGTACTGGCGGAACAGTTCGCCCATCGGCGTTCCCGGACCGGTCCGGGTGAGCAGTTCGTTGATGTCTTTCCTGAGCACAGCCGTTTCCCTTTCAGGTACTGACCCGTGGCCGGGTCGTGGACATCGGTGCCGGGCGGGGCGCCGCGGTCAGGGCTGTTCCGGCGGGATCTCCACGGTCAGTCCGCCCAGCTGTGGGGTGACGCGGATCTGGCACGACAGCCGGCTGGTGTCGCGCCGTTCGGCCACCGCGAGGTCGAGGAGGTCGTCCTCCATCTCGCCCGGCGGGCCGACCAGTGGCGCGAACTCCTCGCGCACCCAGACATGGCAGGTGGCGCAGGACTGGTTGCCGCCGCATTCGGCGACGATCCCCGGAACGCCGTTCCTCACCGCGGCCGTCATGACCGAGTCCCCGACCGTCGCATCGACGGTGTACTCGGGACCGTCACTGCCGACGAAGATCACCTTGGGCAAGGTCCCTGTTCCTCTCGCGATCGGCGGATTCCACTGCGGACGGGCAGGCCGACAGGGCCACATTCCCGGTCCGGTGGTCTGTCCATTAGACCAGATGCGGAGAACGGGAAACAAGAGACGGGACGCGGGGTCACAATCGGCGGCATGCGAACGCTGATCCTTCTGCGCCACGGCGAGAGTGCCTGGAACTCGAAGAACCTGTTCACCGGCTGGATCGATGTGGACCTGACCCCACGGGGCGAGGAACAGGCCCGCCACAGCGGGACGTTGCTGCGCTCGGCGGGCCTGCTGCCGCAGTCCGTGCACACCTCCGTGCTGACCCGCGCGGCGCGCACCGCCACCCTGGCGATGACGGCCGCCGGCCTCCCCCATGCCCCCGTCGCCCGGCACTGGCGGCTCAACGAGCGGCACTACGGCGCCCTGCAGGGCCGCGAGAAGGGCGAGGTCCTGCGGGAGTTCGGCGAGGAGCGCTTCCGTCGGTGGCGCCGTTCCTACGACGCGGCGCCGCCGCCTGCGCCGGAGGGCGGCACCGCGGACGTGGTGCACGATCCGCGCTACGCGGACCTGCCGCGCGAACTGCTGCCGCGCACCGAGTCGCTCGCGGACGTCACCGCGCGGCTGCTGCCGTACTGGCACGACGCCGTCGTACCCGATCTGCGCGCGGGCCGGACCGTGCTGGTCGTCGCGCACAGCAACTCGCTGCGGGCACTGGTCGCCCATCTCGACCGGCTGAGTCGCGAAGAGCTGCTGGGGCTGAACATCCCGACGGGCATGCCCCTGCGCTACGACCTGGACGAAGACCTGGTGCCACTGGTGCGCGGCGGACGCTATCTGGAGCCGCGCGCCGCCGCCGAAAGGGCGGCCGAGGTGGCCGGTCAAGGCCGCAGACGACTCGGTACGACTCGTTGACGCCTCCCAGGGGTGGCCTTATGGTTCTACCAATCCACCCCCTGTGAATGTCAGCACATGCCGTGCTGAACGAGCCGACCGGGAAGGGCCCGCATGGCCAAGGACGCGATCGTCAACGACACCCTGGCGGCGAAGTTCGCCACCGAGAAGGACTCCCCCTACACGCGCTGGGTGGCCGACGAGGGCCTGGACATCATCGCCGCGCACTACATTCCCGACCTGCGCACCGTCGAGCTGAAGCCATGGGAACGACGCGGCGGCCGGGGCGTGTTCATCAACCACGAGGCCACCCGCACCTCCAACGACTGCTACGTCTGCGAGATCCCGGCGGGCGGCAAACTCGCCCCGCAGCGGCAGCTGTTCGAGGAGATGATTTTCGTCCTGGAGGGGCAGGGCTCGACCAAGGTCTGGAACGACTCCGGCGCCGAGGTCAGCTTCGAATGGCAGACCGGATCGATCTTCGCCATCCCCCTCAACGCCCACCACCAGCACTTCAACGGCTCAGGGCGCAAGGCCGCCCGCTTCGTCTCCTCGACGAACATGCCGCCCGTCATCAACCTCTACGGCGATCCCGACTTCGTCTTCGGCACCCCGCGGGACTTTCCGGACCGCTTCGACGGCGAGCCCGACTATTTCTCCCCCAAGGGCGAGCAGAAGGGTCTGCTGCTCGACACGAACTTCGTGGCCGACGCGGTCAACCTGCCGCTGGTCGAGGCGAAGGAGCGCGGCGCGGGCGGCGGGCACATCCGGTTCGCGATGGCCAAGGGCTCGATGAACAGCCACATCTCGCAGTTCCCGACGGCCACTTACAAGAAGGGACACCGGCACGGCCCGGGCGCCCACGTCATCATCCTGTCCGGCGAGGGCTACAGCCTGATGTGGCCGGAGGGCGAGGAGCCGCGTCGTTACGAGTGGGGCCCGGGCGCGCTGATCGTGCCGCCCAACATGTGGTTCCACCAGCACTTCAACACCGGCAGCGAGCCGAGCCGTTACCTCGCCTTCAAGCACGAGGTGGTCTCCGTCCGCAACGCCCAGGGCGTGCCCAAGGCATGGATCAGCAAGCGCATCGGCGGCGACCAGATCGACTACGCCGACGAGTCGCCGTACGTGCGCGAGACGTTCCGCGAGGCGCTCGCCAAGCACGGCATGGAGCCGCGGATGGACGCCGTGTACGAGGCGGAGCTGGCCACGCTCCCGCCGCTGCCGGAGCAGCCCGCCACCGTCTGACCCGAGCGACGTCCATGAAGGAGCGCGATCGTGCCGCACACCGAAGGACACGACCACGACGACGGGGTGCGCACGGTTCACTCGGCGTACCTCCCCGACCACGACCATCTGCACGACGACGAGGGCTACGGGGCGCTGGAGGACAACCCGATCTGGCAGCAGGACAACGTCACGCTGCACAGCGTCGGCATGGACATCGGCTCCTCGGGCACCCAGGTCGTCTTCTCGCGGCTGCATCTGCGGCGCATCAGCGAGGATCTGACGAGCCGTTACCTGGTGGTACGGCGGGAGACCCTGCACCGGTCGCCGGTGGAGCTGACGCCGTACGCCGACGACGAGTACATCGACGCTCCCGTGCTCGGCTCGATCATCGACTCGGCCTACCGCGAGGCGGCCGTCGAACCGGCCGACGTGGACACCGGGGTGGTGATCCTCACCGGCGAGGCGCTGCGCCGCCGCAACGCGGAGGCCATCGCGGGGATCCTCGCCGAACGCGGCGGCGAGCTGGTCAACGCGAGCGCCGGCCATCACATGGAGGCGATGCTCGCCGCCTACGGCTCGGGGGCCGCCAAGGCGTCGTACGAGAGCGGGCGGCGCATCCTCAACGTCGACATCGGCGGCGGGACCACCAAGCTCGCCGTCCTCGACCGCGGACAGGTCGTCGCCACCGCGGCGGTCCATGTCGGCGGCCGGCTCCAGGTGGTCGACGGGACGGGCCGGATCGTACGGCTCGACCCGGCCGGGAGCGAGCACGCCGCGCGCGCCGGGCTCATCTGGAAGACCGGCGACACCGTCACCGGCGAAGAGCTGACGCGGGTGGCGGAGTCGATGGCGCGGGCGCTCGTCGAGGCCGTCACCGGCGCCCCGCCCTCCCCGGAGGTCCGCGCGCTCTACCTCACCGGTCCGCTGCCCGAACTCGGTCCGGTCGACGGGGTGATGTTCTCGGGCGGGGTCGGGGAGTACGTCTACGGGCGCGAGGAGGCGGACTTCGGCGACCTCGGCCGCCGTCTCGGCCATGCGCTGCGCCGGCACGTGGACTCGGGCGCACTGCCGTATCCCCTGCTGCCCGCGGGCGAGTGCATCCGGGCCACGGCGCTCGGGGCCTCGGAGTACAGCGTGCAGCTCAGCGGGAACACGGGCTGCGTCTCGGACCCGGACACGCTGCTGCCGCGCCGCAATCTGCAGGTCCTGCGGCCCGTGTACGAGCTCGGGGAGGTGGTGGACGCCGGCACGGTCGAAGCGGCGATCCGCCGCCATCTGGTCGCCCTCGACGTGACACAGACCGGCGCGGACATCGCCCTCGCGCTGTCGTGGAGCGGACCGCCCAGCCATGAGCGGCTGCTGCCCTTCGCCCGGGGCATCAGGGACGCCGTCGCCGAGCGCACGGCCGCGGGACGCCCGTTGTACGTCGTGCTCGACTGGGACGTCGCCATGACGCTGGGCAGGCTGCTGCGCGAGGAGCTGGACGTCACCGGCGACGTGCTCGTCATCGACGGGTTGAGCCTGCGCGACTTCGACTACGTCGACATCGGACGGCTGCGTCTGCCGTCCCGCACGGTCCCGGTCACCATCAAGTCGCTCGTCTTCGGCCAGGACCCCCGCTGAGCCGCCGGGTGCCTGTCCCGGGGCACCCGGTCCGGCCCTGTCAACCCGCCGGACTCCGGCTCGTAACAATAGAGCAAAGCTCTGGTCCGGTGGTTAGACCATAAGACCTCTCCTGCTGTTTTATGCAGGGACCCGACACACGGTCGGACGTGATCCGCAAAGCGTTCCCCGGCCGCCCGACGACTTCCCCGTCCCACCGTCGGCGCGGCCGTGTCCCCCACACTCTGTGCTCTTCCGTCCGCACCACGAGCCGTTCGCCTCGTCCAAGGAGTGTGCGATGCGTCAAGGTGCTCTACCCGCCGGTCTGCTGGCCGCGGGTCTCCTCCTCACCGGCTGCGGCGCCTCTCCCACGGCCGGCGCGGCCGGTTCCGCTCCCTCGAAGAACCCCTACGCCCCCTACGAGTCGCTCACCGGCAGCAGGCGCACCGGCAAGCTGCTCGCCGACGCCAGGAGCGAGGGCGGCGCGCTCGACCTCTACACCTCCAACACCGACATCCAGGACCTGGTCGACGCGTTCCAGAAGACGTACCCGGGCATCAAGGTGCACGCCTTCCGGGCCAACTCCGAGACCGTGCTGCAGCGGGCGATCCAGGAGAACGACGCGAACAAGCCGCAGAACGACGTCATGGACACCAACGACCTCGAACTGCGCGCCCTGGACTCCCAGCATCTGCTGCACGCCTACGAGGGACCCGCCGAGGCGGGCCTGAAGGACGCCGCGAAGAACCTCGGCGGCTGGACGGCCGAGCGCTTCAACGCCTTCGTCGTCGGCTGGAACACCGACAAGGTCAAGAAGGGCGAGGAGCCCACCGACTTCGCGGACTTCGCCGACCCCAAGTGGAAGGGCAAGCTCTCCGTCGAGGTCGGCGACTGGGACTGGTACGCGTCCATGCACACGTATCTGACCGAGGAGAAGGGGATGTCCGACGCCCGGGCGGACGCCCTGTTCAAGAAGATCGCCGCCAACGTGAAGGTGGTCAAGGGCCACACGGTGCAGGGCGAACTGCTCAGCGCCGGGCAGTTCGCGGTGGCCCTCTCGGTCTACAGCCACACCGTCGACAAGGCCGCGAAGAAGGGCGCGCCCGTCGCCTGGCGGCCGGCCGTCGCGCCGGTGATCCTGCGCCCCAACGGCGTCGCCCTGATGGCCCGCGCCCGGCACCCGGCCGCCGCCCTGCTGTGGACCGACTGGGTCCTCGGCCCCGGCCAGAAGGTGATCGCCGAGTCGCTGCGCATCCCCGCGGCCAAGTCGGTGCCCGGCTACACGGACCCGATCCCGCCCGGCACCAGGACGTACAGCCTGTCGAAGACAGCCGAGACCGACACCAAGAAATGGAACACCGCCTACGACGCGCTGCTGCGCGGCGTCCCGGCGGCGGGCTGACCGCACATCCCCGTATCGCATCTCTTCCAGGAGAGCACCGCATGAGCACCCGTAACACCACCCTCGCCGTGGCCGTGCTGCTGGTCGCGGCCGTCACCACCGGATGCGGCGGTGCCGTCACCACCGCGTCCAACGCCAAGGCCAGCGGCGTGTACACGCAGATCGCCGGCCTCCCCAAGGACCAACAGCGCGCCAAGGCAAAGGAGCTGGCCAAGAAGGAGGGCAGCACGCTCTCCCTGTACACGTCGATGACCGCGGACATCGCGACTCCGGTCGCCGACGCCTTCGAGAAGAAGTACGGCATCCATGTCAACGTCTTCCGCGGCAACTCCGAGACCGTGCTCCAGCGGGCCATGCAGGAGGCCCAGGCCGGCAAGGCCGGCGCCGATGCGGTGGAGACCAACTTCCTGGAGATGACCGCCCTCTCCGACAACAAGATCCTGGCCGCCTTCAACGGCTCGGCCCTCGGCAAGGTCGAGCCGACGGGCAAGTTCAGGTACTGGACGGCCAGCCGGTTCAACGTCTTCCAGCCCGCCTGGAACACCGACCTGATCAAGCCCGGCCAGGAGCCGCACAGTTGGGAGGACCTGGCGCTGCCCAAGTACAAGGGCAAGGTGACCCTCGAGGTCAGCGACAGCGACTGGTTCGAGAACGTCACCAAGTACTGGCTGGACCACGGCAAGTCGCAGGCCGAGGTCGACCAGCTGTGGAAGCAGATCGCCGCCAACGCCAAGGTGGCCAAGGGCCACACGACGATGATGCAGTTCCTCACCGCGGGCCAGACGCCCATGGAGGCGATGAACTACACGTACATCACGGACCGCGCCGCCGAGAAGGGCGCCCCCGTGACCCATCTGCCCAAGAGCGGCAAGTCGTCCATCCCCGCCTTCGGCCGGCCCAACGGTGTCGGCATGATCAAGAACGCCCAACACCCGGCCGCCGCCTGGCTGTTCTACGACTGGCTGCTCACCGACGGCCAGAAGGAACTGGTCAAACTCGGCCTGACCCCGTCGACGAAGGTCCCGGGCGACAAGAGCCTGACCGGCATCACCCTGGTGCCCTTCGACGTCAAGGGACTGAGCAAGGACGACGGCAGCTGGGACAAGAAGTACGACGCGCTGCTGCGCGGTGTCGCGTCCGTGGGGAAGTGACGGCCGATGACCCTCGCGACCACCACCACACGTGACGACGGCGCCGGACCCGCGCCGGCCCCGCAGCCACCCGAAGTCACCCGTCCCGGCAGGCTCGTTCGCCTGCTGCGCCGCCCGCTGTCCCTGCAGGGGCTGCTGGTCGGCGGCGCCGTGATCATCGTCGGCTATCTCGCGGTCGTGCCGCTGGGCTATCTGATCCACGACACGTTCCTGAGCGCCGACGGCAACGGCGTCTCCTTCGGCGCCTTCTCACGGGCCTACGGCGGCAACTCGCAGTCCGGCGAGATGATGCTCAACTCGCTGTGGTTCGCGGTCGGCGCCGCCGCGCTGGCCCTGGTCCTCGGCACCTCGCTCGCCTACATCCAGGTGCGCACGGACACCCCGTTCAAGGCGCTGTTCTTCGCCGCGTCGCTGGTGCCGCTGATCGTGCCCGGCATTCTGTACGCCACCTCGTGGATCTTCCTCGGCGACCCGTCGAGCGGACTGCTCAACGCCCTTGTCTTCAAGCCCCTGTTCGGCTCCACGCCGATCAACATCTACAGCGTGTGGGGCATGATCTGGGTGCAGGGGCTGCATCTCGCGCCGGTCGCGTTCCTGCTCATGGTCGCCGCCTTCCGGGCGATGGACCCCTCGCTGGAGGAGTCCGCCGCCATGTCGGGGGCGAGCAGGATCACCGTGCTGCGCCGCGTCACGGTGCCGCTGCTGCGGCCCGCGATGATCTCGGCGGCACTGCTGATGTTCGTGCAGTCCCTGGAGAGCTTCGAGGTGCCCGGCCTGCTCGGCCTGCAGAACGGCATCTACGTCTTCACCAGCCGGATCTACTTCGTGCTGCGGGCCTACCCCGTCGACTACGGAGCCGCCGGGGCGTACGCCATCGGCCTGCTCGTCATCGCCGCCGCGGGCGTGCTGCTCTCGGCTTGGCTGCAGCGCTCCTCGCGCAACTTCCAGACGGTCACCGGCAAGGCCTTCCGGCCCCGCCCGGTCGAACTGGGCCGCGCCCGGCCGTTCGTGGGCGCGGGAGTGATCCTCTACTTCCTGCTCACCGTCGTCCTGCCGGTCGCGGTCCTCGTCTACGCCTCGCTGCTGAAGTACTACGCGGCCCCGACGCACAAGACGCTCAGCCAGATGACGCTGGCCAACTACCGCCAGGTACTCAACATGCCGCTCGCCTTCACCGCGCTGAAGAACTCGCTGATCGTCGGACTCGGCGCGGCGACCGCGGTGATGCTCCTGACGTCGATCGTGTCCTGGGTCGTCCTGCGCACCAAGGCACCCGGCCGGCGGGCCCTGGACCTGCTGGCGTTCACCCCCATCGTCATCCCCGGGCTCGTCCTGGGCCTCGCGCTGTCGTTCGTCTACCTGCGGATGCCGCTGCCGATCTACGGCACGCTGCTGATCCTGCTGGTGTCGTACTGCACGCGCTATCTGCCCTACGGCATGCGCTACGCGTCGTCGGCCATGGCGCAGATGTCCCCGGAGCTGGAGGAGTCGGCCGCGGTGTCGGGCGCCTCCTGGTTCCAGACCTTCCGGCGCGTGGTGCTGCCGCTGATGAGCGGCGGCATCCTGGCCGGCTGGGTCTACATCCTCGTCGTGTCCTTCCGCGAGCTGTCCAGCACGATCCTGCTGTACAGCCCCGGCAAGGAGGTGCTGTCGGTGCTGATCTGGGAGCAGTTCGAGAACGGCCAGTTCACCACCCTGGCCGCCCTGGGCGTCCTGATGGTCGTCCTGCTCGTCGTGCTGGTCTCCGTCGCCTACCGGCTGGGCGCCCGCTTCGGGCTGCAGAACGACTCCGCGAACTAACCGAAGGAACCATCAGCGATGTTGACGGTCGAATCCCTCAAGAAGAGCTACGACGACACGTCGGGACGCAAGGCGAAACGCGGTTCCGGGGCGGGCACACGGGTGTACGCCGTGGGCGGGGTCGACTTCGAGGTCCACGACGGCGAACTGTTCACGCTGCTCGGCCCCTCCGGCTGCGGCAAGACCACGACCCTGCGCTCGGTCGCGGGCCTCGAACGCCCGACGGAGGGGCGGGTGACGCTCGGCGGCAAGGTCCTCTACGACCACAAACAGGGCATCAACATGCGTGCCAACCGGCGCGGACTCGGCATGGTCTTCCAGTCGTACGCGATCTGGCCGCACATGTCGGTCTTCAAGAACGTCTCGTTCCCGCTGGACGTACTGCCCCGCGGCAAACGCCCCGACCGAAAGGAGATAGAGGACCGCGTCGGACAGGTCCTCGACGTGATCGAGCTCGGTGCCTACGCGTCCCGGCCCGCCACCAAGCTCTCCGGCGGCCAGCAGCAGCGCCTCGCCCTGGCCCGCGCCCTGGTGACCCGGCCCGAACTGATGCTGCTCGACGAGCCGCTGTCCAACCTGGACGCCAAGCTCCGCGAGACCATGCGCTTCGAACTCAAGCGATTGCAGCGGGAGTTGAACCTCACCGCGATCTATGTGACGCACGACCAGTCCGAGGCGCTGGTGATGTCCAACCGGATCGCGGTGATGAACCAGGGCCGTATCGAGCAGATCGGCAAGCCCCGCGAGATCTACACCAAGCCGGCCACCCGCTTCGTCGCCGAGTTCATCGGCACCTCCAACTTCATGGAGGCCAAGGTCGTTTCGGTCAAGGGCGACGAGGTGCAGGCCGACACCGCGCACGGCCGGATGGTCGCGCGCGGGGTGGAGCGGACGCCGGCCATCGGTGACACGGTGCTGATCTCGATCCGGCCCGAGTGCGTCGACCTGTCCCGCGAGCCGCGCGGCGACGTGCCCAACGAGTGGTCCGGCACGATCCGCAACCGTGCCTTCATGGGCGACGTCGTCGACCACATCGTGGGCGTGGGCGACCTGGAGATCCGCAACCGCTCCAACCCCAACCTGTCGATCCCGCCGGGGACCGAGGTCCACTTCACCGTGGCCCCGGACAAGGTGACCCTGGTCCCGGTCGACTGAGCGATGCCGATACCCCAGGTACTGCGCAACCGCGACTTCACGCTCTACTGGAGCGGCGTCGTCCTCTCCCAGATCGGCACCCGGGGCGCCGTCGCCGCCAATCTCTACCAGGTGTACCAACTCACCGGCTCCACCGCCCAGGTGGGGCTGGTGGGCCTCGCCCAGGCCGTCGCGCTGCTGGTCCTGTCACCGGTCGGCGGGATCTACGCCGACCGGCTGGACCGGCGCCGGCTGCTGCAGGCCACGCAGGGCATCGCGCTGCTGGTGTCCGCGGGCCTGGCCGCGATCACCCTGGCCGGCGCCGCCACCGTCTGGACGGTCGTCGTCTCCTCGCTCCTCGCGACGGCGGCGGCCACCTTCGACCAGCCCGCCCGGCAGGCCCTGATCCCGGCGATGGTGCCCCGCGAACGGCTCGTCGAGGCGTTCGCACTGCTCAACCCGTCGCGCGAACTGGCCGTCCTCGTCGGGCCGGCGTTCGCGGGCGTACTGATCGCGGTCGGCGGGCCGGGCGCGGTCTACGTCTTCGACGCCGTCACCTACGCCGCCCTCGTCGTCGTCCTGGCCGTGCTGCGCGTGCCGCCGCTGGTCGCCGACACCGGAAGGCGCTCGCTGCTGGAGAGCCTGCGGGAGGGCGTGCGGTATGTCGCGCACCGGCCCGTGGTCTGGCAGTTGATGGGCCTGGACATGACGGCCACGGTGTTCGGCGCCTACCGGGTGCTGCTGCCCGCGTTCGCCGCGGACGTCCTGCATGTGGGAGCCACCGGCTACGGCCTGCTGTCCGCGGCGCCTTCGGCGGGCGCCCTGATCGGCTCGATGTGGGTCTTCCGGCTGGTGCGCACGGCGCGTGCCGGACGGATCGTGCTGTGGGGAACGGCCGCGTACGGCGTGGTAGTTGTGGGCCTGGCGCAGGCGCGGGTGTTCGCCGTCGCCATCGTCATGGCCCTCCTCCTGGGCGCGGCGGACGCGGTCGCGACCACCGTCCGCCATGCCGCCGTACAGGTGGAGACCCCCGACGAACTGCGCGGCCGGGTCTCGGCCATCTACCAGATGTGCTCGCGCGGTGGTCCCGCGATCGGCGACTCGGTGATGGGTCTGTTCGCGGGCGCCGTCGGCCCCATCGCGGCGCTGACCGTCGGCGGCCTGGTGCCGACGGCTGTCTCCGCGGTCAGCGCGGTGCGCAGCCGCACCGTCCGCGAGTACAGCGTGCCCCGCCCTGAGCCCGCCACCTCCTGAAACCGCACCTCGAACTCCCCGCTTTATTCGGCCTGTTGGGAGACACCTTGAGTACGCACACCACGACCGAAGTCACCCACTACCACGTCCAGAAACGACGACGCGCCGCCTTCATCGAGGAGTGGCGCAAGACCCACCGCACGATCGTCGCGCTGGAAGACGTCGAGATGCACCCCACGGAACGGGGCAGCCGGGTGGGCGTCTACGTCGGTGCCGACGGCGACCGGCCGACCCGCACCATGGACGCGCTCGCTCACGAGATCGACCCGGGGACGACGACCACGCTGCACCGGCACTCGTGGGACGCCATGGTGTTCGTCGTGGCCGGCTGGGGCTGGACCGAGATCGACGGCAGGCGCGTCGACTGGGGCCCCGGCGACTCGCTGCACCTTCCGGCCTGGGCCTGGCACCGCAGCGGCAACGACGGTGACACGACGACGCGTTACCTCACCTTCTCGTGCGCGCCGCTGCTGGAGACGATGGGCATGGCCGTGATCGAGGACGCCGGGCACACCCCGGTCTCCGAGCTGCCGCCGCGTCCCGCCTTCTCCCCCGGCCGCGACGGCGCAGACCCGTACGCCAACCGGCTGCGCAGGCTCGCCCGCGACCAGGAGGCCCGCCGCTCGGGCCGGCTGCACACCAGCTGGGACGAGCTGGAACTGCGCAACACCCCGCGCGGCACCCGGACGACCTTCCTGCTCGACCGCGCCATCGGCTACCAGGCCTCCGGCATCACCATGGCGATGTTCGAGATCGGCCCGGGCCGCGCCCAGTCGATGCACCGGCACCCGGGCGAGGCCTGGCTGTACGTGGTCGAGGGCTCGGGCGAGAGCTATCTGGGCACCGAGCCGGAGGGCGGCGAGAAGCACCCGTGGAAGAAGGGCGACATCATCGTCGTCGACCACTTCCTGTGGCACCAGCACATCAACTCCCACCCGGAACAGACCGCCAAGGTGGTCCGCATCCATATGTTCGACAGCCTGCTGGAGACCATGCGGGCGTTGTGCGATCCGCTGGTGCTGTTCGAGGAGCCGCCGGACCACATCCGCGACGCGCAGGCCGGCGATCCGTCGACGATCCAGTGGCCGGCGCTGACGCGCCCCACGTGGCCGTGAACGGGGGCGGCACGCGGTGAGCGAGACACTGCCGCACGGCGTCGCGGGGATCCATGCGCTGCCCGCCGACCACCATGACGGGCCGTGGGACTCCGTGATCGTCGAGGACCGGCTGAAGGAACGGCTGTTGGCGACCGCCGTCCTCGTGCTCCGGCACGGGCGGCGGCTCGCCGGCTCGGCCGTGGCACCGCACGGCCTGGTGGTGCTGGCGGGGCCGCCGGGCACCGGCAAGACCACGTTGGCCCAGGGCCTCGCGCAGGCCGCGGCGCGCACGCTGGCCCCGCACGGCGCGACCACGCTCGTCGAGGTCGATCCGCACGCCTTTCCCAGCGAGATGCTCGGCGAGAGCCAGCGGTCGGTCTCCCGGCTGTTCAGGGAGACCCTGCCCGAGCTGGCCGCGCGCCGTCCGCACACGATCGTGCTCGTGGACGAGGTCGAGGCGCTCGCCGTGCGGCGGCACTCGGCCTCCTTCGACACCAATCCGGTGGACGTGCACCGGGCGACGGACGCCGTGCTCAGCGGACTCGACGCACTGCGCGCCCAGCGCCCCGGCACACTGCTCGTCGTGACGACCAACTTCGCCGAGGCCGTCGACGAGGCGTTCCTGTCCCGGGCCGACCTCGTCGTACGCACCGAGTTGCCCGACGAGTCGGTGGTCCCGCTGATCGTGGCCGACTCGCTGCGCGGTCTGGCGGCTCAGTGGCCCGAACTGGCCGCACTGGCCGAGGACTCGGCGGTGCACCGGAAGGTCGGCAAGCTGCTGCACGGTCTGGACGGGCGCCGTATCCGCAAGACGGTCCATGGGGCGCTCGCGCTGCGACTGGAGACGGCGCGTGATCCGGCGCTGCTGGCTCTCGACGACCTGGTCGCGGCCGCAGAGGAGGCGTCGGCGCAGCAAGGCTGACCCGGCCCGGCGAGCCCGACCCGGCCCGACAGCGCTTCGGCCCCACACCCTCGCGCAAGGGTGTGGGGCCGAACTCGTATGCCCCGTCAGGCGTTTCGCGCCGACGCGTACTCGGGCGCGTCCTCCAGGAAGTGCACCGTGTCGTAGCCGAGGTGCTTGAAGACGCGGTTCTGTGCCGACAGCACCCTCAGGGGCGTGCCGTCGTGGGCGAAGAGCCGGCAGACGTGGTTCTGCGGCACGTACAGCGTGTCGCCCTTGGTGATCTCGTGGCGGGTGGGCTCCTTGGCGATGCGGGCGTAGTACTTCTCCGCGATCTCCGCCTCGACCTCCCACTGCAGGGCGTAGCCGCCGCCGTCGAGGACGTAGAAGACCTCGTCGGCCATCTTCCAGTACTTGCCCGAACGGCTGCCGGCCGGGATGTCGAGTTCGAAGGCGTCGATGGAGAAGATGCGGGCGTCGGTGCGCTCGGGCGAGGACATCACGCGGACGCGGCCGAGCGGGGTGTTCTCCCAGGTGGTGTCGCCGAGGCTGATGACCTTCTTGCGGTCCAGCACGCCGGGCGTCCAGATCCGCGACCAGTCCTCGCGGGGCCCGAACTCGGTCTCACGCTCGACCGGTCCGCTGCGGCCCTGCTGCAGCAGGCCCATGAACATCCAGGTGCTCTTGGCCTTTACCACCAGGGCGGTCGCGGTCTCGTCGTAGGGGTTGAAGTGGCGGTGCACGGAGTCGGTGTGGACGAAGACGAGGTCGTCCTTGGTCCAGTCGTAGCGCTGGTCGTCGTGGATCTCGTAGCCGCGGCCCTCGAGGATGTAGAAGGCCGCCTCGTTCTGGTGGCCGTGTCCGTGGTTGCTGGACTGCGGCGGCAGTTCGACGAAGTGGACCTGGATCGTCTGGGTGAGGAACTCCTCGTCGCCCGGGCCGACCCGCCACCACGTCCGGGACTTCTCGCTGTCGCCGGAGTGGGCCACCTTCGCGTCGTCGACGACCACCGAGTCGTCGCGCACGCGCTTGACGGCCAGCTGCCTTCGGCGGAACTCCCCGAGCCCGTATGTCTCCGAGGTCAGGCCGCGGACGAAGACGCGTCCCTTCTTGCCCATGGTGCCTCCGATGGATCACTGAATGAATGACTGCCAATGACTGATGGTCTAACCATAATGCCTTAGTGCAGGACACAAAAGAGTCCCGGACCCAACCGGACCCGGGACTCGATCAGTTGTGGATCACGCGGATCCGGCTCACTTGCCTGCGCCGCCGCCCTTCACGCGCGAGGCGGTGCGCCGGATGTGCGTCCGCATGATGTCCGAGGCGGTCTCGACGTCACGCGCCGCCACGGCGTCCACGAACTTGCGGTGCTCCTTGGAGCCCTGCTGACCCATCTGCGGCTCGACGCTCTGGGCCTCGCGCAGGCTCATGAGCAGGGGGCCGTGGAAGGACTGGACGAGCATCTCGATCGCGGTGTTGTGCGTGCAGGCCGCGACACGGGTGTGGAAGTCGGCCGACATCTCCATGTCGTACACGCCCTGCTTCACCGCTTCGGCGTGCTCGTCGCACAGGGCGCGCAGACTCTCGATGTCCTCGTCGGTGGCGCGCTCGACGACCAGGGGCACGATGCCGAGCTCGAAGACGATGCGCGCCTCGGTGACCTCGGCCGCGGTCAGCGGCGACAGGGACAGCAGATCGGCGAGACCCTCCCCGACCCGCTGCGAGGACGGCGCCGTCACGAACGCGCCACCACGGGCACCGACCCGGATCTCGACCAGGCCGCTGGCCTCCAGGCTGCGCAGGGCTTCGCGCACGGTCACCCGGCTGACGCCGAACTGCACGCACAGCTCGCGTTCACTGGGGAGCCGATCGCCCGGTTGCAGACGCTCTTCCTTCAGCAGCAGCTTGATCTGCTCCACGATCAGCTGGGAGACACGGCTGGAGGAGACCGCCTTGAACAGACCGTCCGCGGGGGCGGTCTTCCTGGCAGGCGTCGTTCCGCCGTTCTCAGCGCCTTGAGGCTGGCTCGGTCGCGATGGCATGCGCGCATTGTCCCATGGTCAGAGGGTCCGTTGACGTCATCCTACGCAATGGCTTAAAGTCATACCAACAGTCCAATGGCTTGCGGGTGAATCGTACGCGAGGAGACCGACACGGACATGGGATTCCCCGAGAGCTCCCACGACGCTCTGCGTGAACGGATCGCCCTGGCCTGCCGGGTGCTCGCCGTCACCGGCCTGGTCGAGCACATCCTGGGTCACGTCAGCGCCCGTACCGGCCCCGAGACGCTGCTGATCCGCGGACGCGGTCCCGAGGAGCGGGGGCTGGCCTTCACCGTCGTCGACGACGTCCAGCAGGTCGACCTCGACGGCAAAGGCGACGTTCCGGCGGACTGGCGGGTGCCGAGCGAACTCCCCATCCACAGCGAGGTGCTGCGCGCCCGCCCCGAGGTCACGGCCGTCGTGCACGCCCATCCGCCGGCGGTGGTCGCCGCGTCCGTCGCGGAACTGCCCTGGCTGCCGCTCGTCGGCTCCTACGACATCCCGGCCGCCCGCCTGGCCCACGACGGCATCCCCGTCTGGCCCCGCTCGGCGCTGATCCGCCGCCGCGATTTGGCCGAGCGGATGACGGCCTCGCTCGGGGACCGCCCCGTCGTCGTCCTGCGCGGCCACGGCCTCGTCGCCGTCGGCACGGGCGACCCGGCCCAGGCTGTCGCGGAGGCCGTCACGCATGCGCTGGCGGTGGACTCACTGGCCCGCACCGCTCTCGCCGTCGCGGCGACCGGCGCTCCGCTGAAGCCGATACCCGACGAGGACATCGCCGAACTGCCCGATCTGGGACCGGCGTTCAACGTCGCCGCCATGTGGCGCCATCTGACCGCCCGGGTGGAGCACGAAGGCCCCGGTATCCCGTTGCGCGGCTGACTCGCGCCCCCCGGCGCCCCGGTTTCCGACCGAGCGGAGGATCATGCTCGTCCTCGACAACAAGGTCACCGCCGAAGTCCTCACCATGCCCGATGTGGTGCGGGCGCTGGAGGAGTCCTACCGGGACCTGGCCGACGGCGAGGGCGTGTGCCGGCCGCGCATCGACCTGAACCTCCCCGTGGACGGCACGCGCGTGTACCGGTGGGGAACCATGGAGGGCGGCTCGGCGCGCAGCGGCTATGTCGCCATCCGCATGAAGTCCGACGTGCTCACGGAGACCGGGCCGCCCGGACTGCGGACCCAGGAGAAGTACTGCGTACGGCCGGGCAGGTTCTGCGGCCTCGTGCTCCTGCTCGACGCACGCTCAGGGGAACCCCTCGCGCTGCTCAACGACGGGCTGCTGCAGCATCTTCGGGTCGGCGCGGACTCCGCGATCGGTGTGCGCTTCGGGGCCCGGGAGGACGCCCGGGTGCTGGGCCTGCTGGGTTCGGGCGGCATGGCCCGCAGCCACGTCGAGGCGTTTCGCACGGTACGCCCTCTCGAACGAATCCAGGTCTACAGCCCCACCCTCGGCCACCGTGAGCGCTTCGCCGCCGAGATGCGGGAGTTGCACGGCCTGGACGTGGTGGCGGTGGACGAGCCCGAACACGCCCAGCACGGCGCCGACATCGTGGCGGGCTGCACCGATGCCGTCGGGGATGTCGTCCTCGGCCGCCATCTGTCCCCGGGCACCCATGTCACCTGCATCGGCGGCCACCCGGACGCGGCGGCCCTGGAGCGCTTCGACGTCCGGCTGCGGCTGGGCAGCGCGAGCGTGCCGGTGTCGACACCCGCCTGGGCGACGGACGACGAGTACGTGTCCTACCGCGCCCGGCCCGACGACCCCGTCTGGCAGCACCACCACGAAAGGGGGCCGCGCCGCCCGCCCCGCACGGCCCGGACGGTCGGCCTCGACGCCGTCCTCGCGGGCCGCGAACGCGCGCGCGACGACGAGCACCAGGTGACGTTCTCGGAGCGCGGCAACATCCAGGGCGCACAGTTCCACGCCGTCGCGGCCGTCGTCTACGAGCGGGCTCGCGAGCGCGGCATGGGGCATGAGGTCCCGCGCGAGTGGTTGTTGCAGGACATTCGCGACTAGGTGTCAGGTGCGCCGTGCCGGCAGGGCCGGCGTCAGCTCTGCTGGAACAGCTCCGCGGGCAGCGGCTTGAGCAGGGCGTACAGGTCGTCCGTGATCGGGCGGTCCCAGGCGGCGATGGTCACCAGGACGTTGTCGCTGCGGTCGAACTGCACACAGGAGATACGGCTCTCGGAGAGCTTGAGGCGGCGCACGATCAGGAGGTTGTCGCCCTGCATGACCGGCATGTCGTCCGCGCCGACGACGGTCACCTCCTCCTCGTTCTCCAGCGCGAGCAGCAGCTGGGCCACCTCGAAGGGGACCTCGCCCTCGGCGACCTCGCGGGCCGGGGAGCCCTCCGGCAGATTGCCGATGATCATCGCGGGGCCGCGGCCGCCGAACAGGTCGTAGCGCAGGAAGACGCCCTGGCAGCTGCCGTCGGGGGCGGGGAGCAGGCCGGCGCCGAGGTTGCCGGGCCAGTCGCCCGGGTCCATGGCCAGTACGTCGAAGTCTGGGCCGGCGGGGGTCGCGCTGCGACGGCGGAGGAACGACATGCCGCAATGGTACGTGCCGTCCGGCGGTGGGGGTGGGGGTGCCAGGGTTCGGAGGGGTTCGGTTGTTGGGCGGGTGCGGGTTCGACTGGGTTGGTCGCGCAGTTCCCCGCGCCCCTGGGGGGTGCAGGCGGCGTCGGCCGGTCAATGCGTGCGTCGCCCTTACGCAGGCCCGGTGCGGGCCGGACCGCCCGTGCCGGGGCGGTCCGGCCCGTACCGGGTCAGGTCAGATCGAACTCTCCCTCCCGCGCCCCCGACACGAACGCGCCCCATTCCGCGGGCGTGAAGATCAGGGAAGGGCTTTCGGGGCGGCCGCTGTTGCGCATCGCGATGAATCCCTCGACAAAGGCGATCTGGACATCCCCCAGGCCACGGCTGCTCGAATGCCAGTCGGCGTTGCTGAGGTCCAGATCCGGCTTCTCCCAGCCTGCAAGCGGGTACTGCTGGATGGTGCTCTCGGCCACGTCCGTGCTCCTCCCGGTTCGTCGTCCGCGGCCAGCCTAGCGATCGGTTTCTGATGCCGACAGGCCACGTGAGGGGGACCTTTTCGGCGGAGTTCTACGAGCCCGGGCGTTCGCTGCCCACGAGCCACATGGAGAAGAACTGCGATCCGCCCCCGTAGGCGTGCCCGAGGACCCGCCTGGCCCCTTCCACCTGGTGTTCTCCGGCCTGCCCCCGCACCTGGAGCACGGCCTCCGCGAACCGGATCATGCCCGAGGCACCGATGGGATTGGTCGACAGGACGCCGCCCGACATGTTGACGGGCAGGTCCCCGTCGAGCTCGGTCACCCCGGACTCGGTGAGTTTCCAGCCCTCGCCCTCGTCGGCGAAGCCGAGGTTCTCCAGCCACATGGGCTCGTACCAGGAGAACGGCACGTACATCTCCACGGCGTCGATGTCGCGGCGCGGGTCGGCGATCTGGGCCTGCCGGTACACGTCGGCCGCGCAGTCCTTGCCGGCCTGCGGCGAGACGAAGTCCTTGCCGGCGAAGAGGGTCGGCTCGCTGCGCATGGCGCCGCCGAGCATCCAGGCCGGCGGCCGCGGAGCGCGTGCCGCACCCGCCCGGTCGGTCAGCACCATCGCGCAGGCGCCGTCGGAGGACGGGCAGGTCTCCGAGTAGCGGATGGGGTCCCACAGCATCGGGGAAGCCTGCACCTTCTCCAGCGTGATGTCGTGCTCGTGGAGATGGGCACAAGGGTTCTTCAGGGCGTTGCGCCGGTCCTTGTAGGCGACGAGCGAGCCGATGTGGTCGGGCGCGCCGGTGCGTCGCATGTACGCCCGCACGTGCGGTGCGAAGAACCCGCCCGCGCCCGCCAGCAGCGGCTGCTGGAAGGGGATCGGCAGGGACAGGCCCCACATGGCGTTCGACTCGGACTGCTTCTCGAAGGCCAGCGTCAGGACGGTGCCGTGGACCCGGCCCGCGATCAGGTTCGCCGCGACGAGCGCGGTGGAGCCGCCGACCGAGCCCGCGGTGTGCACGCGCAGCATCGGCTTGCCCACCGCGCCGAGGGCGTCGGCGAGGTAGAGCTCGGGCATCATCACGCCCTCGAAGAAGTCGGGCGCCTTGCCGATGACGACGGCGTCGACGTCGGCCCAGGTCAGCTCGGCGTCGTCGAGCGCCGCTCGGGCCGCCTCCCGGACCAGCCCGGCGATCGACACGTCCCGCCGCGCCGCCACGTGCTTGGTCTGGCCGACCCCTACGACGGCCACGGGCTCCTTGCTCATCGCGGATCCCCTTCGAGTACGGCGACCAGGTTCTGCTGCAGACAGGGACCGGAGGTGGCGTGGCCGAGGGCCCGGTCCGACTCTCCGCGGTGGATCGCGGCGGCGGCCTCACCGAGGCGGATGAGCCCCGCGGCCATGAGCGGGTTGGCGGCGAGCGCCCCGCCGGACGGATTGACCCGTACGTCCTCGCCGAGCCGCAGCGCCTTGCGCAGCACGATTTCCTGCGAGGTGAAGGGCGCGTGCAACTCGGCGGTGTCGACGGGCCGTTCGAAGACACCGGCCTTCTCGGCGGCCAGCCGCGCGGAGGGCGAGTCGGTCAGGTCACGCACGCCCAGGCTGTGTGCCTCGATGCGGTGGTCGATGCCGCGGATCCAGGCGGGCCGCTCGCACAGCTCACGGGCCCGCTCCCCCGCGGCGAGCACGACCGCGGCGGCACCGTCGCCGATGGGCGAGCAGTCGCCGGTGCGCAGGGGGCGTACGAGGTAGTCGCCGTGCGGCACCGAGCCCCTCAGCTGGGCACGGGAGTTGGCGGCGGCGTCCGTGCGGCTGCGGGCGGCGACGGCGGCCAGCGCGGGCTCGTCGGTCTCGCCCGCGTCGATGAGGGACTGCGCCTGAAGTGCGGCCAGGGCGACGGAGTCGGGCCACAGCGGGGCGACGTAGTACGGGTCGAGCTGCCGGGTGAGGACGTCGCGCACGGAGCCGGGCGAGGACTTGCCGTAGGAGTAGACGAGAGCGGTGTCGGCGTCGCCGGTGAGCAGTTTCGTCCACGCCTCGTACAGGGCCCACGCGCCGTCCATCTCGACGTGCGACTCGGAGATCGGCGGCCAGGCGCCGACGCCGTCGAGGGCGAGGGTGAAGGAGAAGGCGCGACCGGCCAGGTAGTCGCTGGAGCCGGAGCAGGTGAAGCCGATGTCGGCGGTCTTCAGGCCGGTCTGTCCGAGCACGTCGTGCAGCACCGGCATGAGCATCTCGACCTCGGAGAGCTCGTCGCTGGTGCGGCGGTGGTCGGTCTGGGCGAAGGCGACCAGTGCGATGTCCCGCGTCACAGCAGCTCCTTGTAGGTGTCGTACTCCGCGTCGGGTTCACCGGTGGGCCGGTAGTGGTCGGGGTGGCGGGCCCCTTCGGTCCACACCGGTTCGACGCGCAGTCCCATGCGCACCTGGTCGTAGGGGATGCCGCCGATGCGGCCGTGCAGCGCGAGTCCGGCGCCGTCGAGGGCGATGTGGGCGTAGACGTAGGGGACTTCGATGTCGAGGTTCTTCGCCTTGATGTTGACGATGCAGAAGGTGGTGACGGTGCCGGCCGGGCCGACCTCCACCTGTTCCGTCGTGGCGACGCCGCAGGTGGGGCACGCGCCCCTCGGCGGGACGTACACCTTGTGGCAGGAGGGGCAGCGTTCGCCCACCGTGCGCCGGTCGGCGAGCGCGCGGAGGTAGGCGGTCTGCGCACGGCCCGGCGAGTAGCGGTAGTCGAGGCGCGCGGGGGTGACGATTTTGGTGATCGCGTCCGCGAACTCGCCGCTGTGACCGGTCGGTTGCTCCTGTTCGCCGTCGTACGACTCGAAGCAGGCGATGTCCGTGATGGCGCCCTCGCGCTCCGCGGCCCAGCGCACACGGACGCGCATGCCGGTGTGCACGGCGTCGGGGCCGGGGGCGTCGAGGGCGTGCAGCAGGGCGGTGTCGGCGCCGTCGAGCCGGACCAGGACCCAGGCGAAGGGCGTGTCCAGGGGCTGGCCGCGGCGCGGCTCGTGGTTCCAGGCCCAGGTGGTGACGGTGCCGGTGGGGGCGACCTCGACGAGGTCGCGTATCTCGTCGGCGGTGACGGGGTCGTACTCGACGGGCGGGACGAGTACGCGGCCGTCGCCGGTCCTCACCCCGAGGACGACGCGCTCGCGCAGGCCGGTGAGGAAGGCGCTCTGGACGGGGCCGAGCGAGCGGGTGAAGGGGAACTCGACGGTGAGAGGGGCGGTGAGGACTTCGGGCATGCCGGTCTCCTTGGGAGGGCCTGCTGGGGCTCAGGATCGCTTGTAGACGGGCGGTCGCTTCTCCGCGAAGGCGCGGGCGCCCTCCTTGGCGTCGGCGGTGTCGAAGATGGGCCAGCCGCGCCGGAGTTCGGCGGCGAGCCCGTCCGTCTCGGTCATCTCCGCGCTCTCGTAGACGGACTCCTTGACGGCCTCGACGGCCAACGGGCCGCAGGCGTTGACCAGTTCGGCGATCTCCAGGGCCTTGGCGAGGGCGCTGCCGTCGGGTACGACGTGGCCGATCAGCCCGATGCCGGCGGCCTCGCGGGCGCTGTAGGGGCGGCCGGTGAGGAGCATCTCCAGGGCGTGGGTGCGCGGGATCTGGCGCTGCAGCCGGACCGTGGAGCCGCCGATGGGGAACAGGCCGCGCCTGACCTCGAAGAGCCCGAAGGTCGCCGACTCGCCCGCGACCCGGATGTCGGTGCCCTGGAGGATCTCCGTGCCGCCCGCCACACAGTGGCCCTCGACGGCGGCGATCACCGGTTTGCGGGGGCGGTGGTGGCGCAGCATCGCCTTCCAGTGCAGGTCGGGATCGGCCTTGAGGCGGTCGCGGTACTGCTCGCCCGCCATGCCCTGGCCGGCCAGGGCCTTGAGGTCCATGCCCGCGCAGAAGGCACCGCCGGCACCGGTCAGCACGATCGAGCGGACGGCGTCGTCCTCGTCCGCCTCGATCCAGCCGTCGTACAGCCCGACGAGCATCGGCAGCGAGAGCGCGTTCTTGGCTTCGGGCCGGTTGAGCGTGAGCACCAGTGTGGCGCCTTCCCGCTGCACGGTGAGGTGTTCGGTCCCACCCATTGCCGTCTCCCCTCTCCGGGAACGAGAACAGGTTGCAGTACCCGGGAAGGCACTTCAAGAGTTTTCTGACAGACAGTCAGATTTCTTCGCGCGAACCCTTCACAGTTGCCGCGCCCTTTGCTCTGATGACCGGCGAACCGACGGATGCCTTTCTTCGTCATGGCTGCCGGGGTCAGGAGGAGCGGTGGAGTACAACCTTGCGGACCTGTTCGAGTCGGTCGTCGACGTGGTGCCCGACCGTGAGGCCCTGGTGTACATCGACCATCCGGGCACGGGTGCGGAACGCCGTCTGACCTACGCGCAGCTGGACGCGGCGGCGAACCGCATCGGACACCATCTCCTCGACGCCGGGCTCCGCCCGGGCGAGCACCTCGGGCTGCACCTCTACAACGGGATCGAGTATCTGCAGACGGTGTTCGGCTGCCTGAAGGCACGGATCGTCCCGGTCAACGTCAACTACCGTTACATAGAGGACGAGTTGGTCTACCTCTACCGCGACGCCGATCTCGTCGCCCTGGTCTTCGACGCCGAGTTCGACGACCGGGTGGCGGCCTCACTGCCGCACTGCCCGAAGCTGCGCCATCTGATACGGGTCGGAGGCGACGGGGATCAGTCCGCCGCAGTGCCCTTCACCGAGGCGGAGGCGGGCGGTTCACCGGAGCGCGGCTTCCCGGTGCGCTCGGGAGACGACCAGTTCATCATCTACACCGGCGGCACCACCGGGATGCCCAAGGGTGTGATGTGGCGTCAGGAGGACCTGTTCTTCTCGGGCCTGGGCGGGGGCGCGCCGACCGGTGAGCCGGTGACCAAGCCGCAGGAGCTGGCCGAGCGGGTCGCGGCGGGCGGCGACGGCATCACCTTCTTCCCCACTCCCCCGCTGATGCACGGCACCTCCACCCTCACCTCCTTCATCGGCTTCAACTTCGGCCAACGGGTCGTGCTCCACCGCAAGTTCGTGCCCGAGGAGGTGCTGCGCACCATCGAGAAGGAGAAGGTCACCAGCATCTCCCTGGTCGGTGACGCGATGCTGCGGCCGCTGATCGACGCCCTCAACGGGCCCCTGAAGGGCACCGACTGCTCATCGGTGTTCAGCGTGTCCTCGTCCGGCGCGGTCATGTCGGAGACGGTGCGCCGCCAGTTCCAGGAACTGCTGCCGAACATCATGCTGCTGAACAACTACGGCTCGTCCGAGTCCGGGTTCAACGGCACGGCGACGAACGACTCCGGCGCGGGCCAGAGCTTCCGCATCCGCGTCAACCCCCGTACGCAGGTGGTCGATCCGGCCACCCATGTGCCGGTGGCGCCGGGTGAGGTGGGACGCGTGGCCCAGTGCGGACACGTTCCGCTGGGCTACTACAACGACCCGGCCAAAACCGCCGACACGTTCTTCGAGCGGGACGGCGAGCGCTGGGTGCTGCTCGGCGACATGGCGACGGTGGACGAGGAGGGCGTCGTCAACGTTCTGGGCCGGGGCTCGCAGTGCATCAACACCGGGGGCGAGAAGGTGTACCCGGAGGAGGTCGAACAGGCGCTGAAGTCCCATCCCGACGTGTACGACGCGCTGGTGGCCGGGGTGCCCGACGCGAAGTGGGGCCATCATGTGGCGGCGGTCGTACAGCTGCGGGAGGGAGCGGCCCGCCCCTCGCTGGAGGATGTCCAGTCCTTCTGCCGTACCCGTCTCGCCGGTTACAAGATCCCGCGCCAGCTGGTGATCACGCAGTCCGTACGGCGCTCGCCCAGCGGGAAGGCGGACTACCGGTGGGCCCGGGAGGTGGCGGCGGCGTCGGACGTGGCTCCCGCGTGAGCCCCGGAATCTCGGCCCCGGGCATGGACCGGCGTAGTCTTTGCGCGCGGTTGACCCGGGCTTTTTGAACGGAGAGTGAAGCCGGGCCGTACGGAGGTTGGCGGCCCGGCCCTGCGGGCCCGGTCCGCCGTGCCATCACCGGGCTTCGCACGGAAGGACCTACGGGTGTCGCACCTCACGCCCCCTCGCCAGCTGCAGGACGCCACAGCGGGGGCCGACCCCGATACGGCTGTGACCCCTGATGCGACCGCGCCATCGGACGATACGGCAACGGAGAGTGCGGCGGAGGCGAAACAGGCGGAATCACCCGAGCCGGGTGCGGACAACGACACCGCACCCGCCACTGACACCGCCCCCGCCGCTGACACCACGTCCACCGACGACACCGCACCCACCACTGACACCAAGTCCACCGCCGACACCGCCCCCACCGACGAGTCCGCCCCGCCGACCCCGGCGGCCCGCCCCGGCTGGTTCGGCTGGCGGCGGCGTTACCCGCTCGCCGCGCGCGTCGTGCGGGTGGGCACGCATGTCCTGGCCGGCGCGCTGGTGCTCACCGTGCTGCTCGTGCCCAACCGGCTCGACTGGATCACCGTCCGGTCGTTCTTCCGCCTGCCCGTCGAGGGGCTCTTCCTCGCGGCGCTGCTGCTCCTGCTCCCGTCGAAGGCACGGCGGATCACGGCCGGGGGGCTCGGAGTGTTCCTCGGCCTCACGGCCATCCTGAAGTGCCTCGACATGGGCTTCCGCCAGACGCTGGCCCGTCCGTTCGACCTGGTCTTCGACTGGGTGCTGCTGACGGACGCGGCGGACTGGCTGAAGGACTCCTTCGGCCACTCCGGCGAGATCCTCGCCGTCATCGGAGTGATCGTGCTGGCGGTCGTCGTGCTCGTGGTGACCGCTCTGGCGATGGTCCGGCTCGCGAACCTGATGGGCCGGCACCGCTCGGTCGCCGCGCGCTCCACCCTGGTCCTCGGCGTCGTCTGGATCATCTGCTTCACCGTGGGAGTGCAGTTCGGCGGGGTCACGGTCGCCACCAAGGGCTACGCCCAGTACCTGTCCAACCGTGTGCAGTACGTCCGCGAGGGACTCGGCGACGCCGACGTCTTCAAGAAGCAGATGGCCGTCGACGCGTACGCCAAGACCCCGCCCGACCAGCTGCTGACCGGTCTGCGCGGCAAGGACGTGATGCTCACGTTCATCGAGAGCTACGGTCGGGTGGCGATCGACGATCCGTCGATGGCGCCGGAGATCGACGCGACGCTCAAGGAGGGTGACGCGAGGCTCAAGTCGGCCGGGTTCGCCGCGCGCAGCGGCTGGCTCAGGTCGCCCGTGACCGGCGCGGGCAGCTGGCTCGCCCACTCGACGTTCCTGTCCGGCCTGTGGGTCAAGAACCAGCAGCGCTACCGCACCCTGACCACCAGCGACCGCGCGACCCTCACCAGTTACTTCCAGAAGACGGGCGCCTGGCGCACGGTCGGCATCGTCCCGGGCGTGCGCAAGTCCTGGCCCGAGGGCAAGTACTTCGGCCTCGACCACATCTACGACTCCACGCACCTCGGCTACGAGGGCCCGTACTTCAGCTGGACGCCGGTGCCGGACCAGTTCAGCCTGGAGGCCTTCCAGAAGCTGGAGCACGGCAAGAAGCACCGCGACCCGATCATGGCGGAGATCATCCTCGCCTCCAGCCACAACCCCTGGTCCCCGATCGCCCACATGATCGACTGGAAGGACCTGGGGAACGGCAAGGTCTTCTACAAGATCAAGAAGGAGGGCACCAACCCCACCCAGGTCTGGAAGAGCGCGAAGCGCGTGCGCACCGAGTACCGCAAGGCCATCCAGTACTCCCTGGACAGCCTGACGCAGTGGATGCAGCGCTACGGCGACAAGAACACCGTGCTGGTCTTCCTCGGCGACCACCAGCCCGTCCCGACGGTCACCGGCGGCAGCGCCAACAGGGACGTGCCGGTCACCATCGTCGCCCACGACCCGAAGGTGCTGGACCGGGTCTCGAACTGGGGCTGGACGGAGGGGCTCAAGCCCGCGGACAACGCCCCGGAGTGGACCATGAACAAGTTCCGCGACCGCTTCATGACGGCGTACGGGCCGCAGCCGAAGTGAGGAACCCGGCCACCCGGCCCGCGAACCACTGCGGGTCGTCCACCCACGGGTAGTGGCCGGCGCCGGGCTGGACGGTGATCTCCACGTTCGGGAAGACGTCGGCGGCGGCGCGGGCGAGTTCGGGGCGGGGGCCGCCGTCGAGTTCGCCGGCGAGGACGAGGACGGGGGCGGAGACCGCGCCGAGTGCGGCGCGGGTCGCCTCGGGGTCGTAGGCGCCGTCGGAGCCGTAGACGTCGGCGGCGTCGTCGTTGAACTCGTCCTCGGCGCGGGCGTCGTGCCCCGCGGCCGTGGTGTTCCAGCGGCCGTAGAAGAAGGGCGCGAAGGCCGGGTCGAAGTCGGCCCGGCCCGTGAGCCATTCCTCGTAGGCGGGGAACAGCTCGTCGAACCACGGCTCGGCGCTCCTCAGCCGCGCTGCCGCCAGCCGGTGCTCCGGTGTCGCCGGCATCCCCAGCGCCCAGGGGATGGCGGTCACCAGCACCAGCCGGGACACCCGCTCGGGGTGCCGGGCGGCGTAGAGCATCGCGAGACTGCCGCCCGCCGAGTGCGCCAGCAGATCCATACGCTCAAGGCCCAGATGGACGCGCAGCGCCTCCACGTCGTCCACGAGCCGGTCGCAGCGGTACGTCGCCGGATCGGCCGGTGCGGCCGAGTCGCCGGTGCCGCGCAGGTCGAGCAGGACCAGCCGGCGGTGCGCCGTGAGTCCGCCCAGGTCGCCGAGGTAGGCGGAGGCGCGCATCGGTCCGCCGGGCAGGACGACCAGCGAAGGGCCCTCGCCGCGCAGGTGATAGGCGAGTTCGGTTCCGTCGGGGGCACTGAAGGTCGGCATGGCGCCGATCCTCGTGGGCCGCGGTCGCGGACCGCAACGGTTTTCCGGCGCCGGGCGTTTCGCGGACCGTTGCGGCGGATGCGGATGCGGATGCGGATGCGGGAAACCATGGCCGGACCACTTGCCTGCGCCGACCTGGCCTGAATTACTGATCCCGAACAGAACTACCGAATGATCGGTCGTCCGGGCCTACCCGGTCGGCCAGGGAGAGGTCCCGATGGCGGGTGCGCAGGATCTGCTGGATGCCGGGGAGCGGCTCGACGCCGAGGCGCTGCGAGAGCTGCAGTTGGAGCGGCTGCGGGCGTCGTTGCGGCATGCCTACGAGCAGGTGCCCTTCTACCGCGAGGCCTTCGACAAGGCGGGCGTCCGCCCCGAGGACTGCACCAGCCTCGCCGACCTGGCCCGGTTCCCGTTCACCACCAAGGCCGACCTGCGGGCGAACTACCCGTACGGCATGTTCGCGGTCCCCCGGGACCGGATCCGCCGCATCCATGCCTCCAGCGGCACGACCGGGCGCCCCACGGTCGTCGGCTACACCGAGGGCGATCTCTCCCTGTGGGCCGACATGGTGGCGCGCTCGATCCGCGCGGCGGGCGGGCGGCCCGGTGACACGGTGCATGTGGCGTACGGCTACGGGCTGTTCACCGGGGGCCTCGGCGCGCACTACGGCGCCGAGCGGCTCGGCTGCACGGTCGTCCCGGCCTCCGGAGGGATGACGTCCCGTCAGGTCCAGCTGATCCAGGACCTGCAGCCCGGGATCATCATGGTGACGCCGTCGTACATGCTCACGCTCCTCGACGAGTTCGAGCGGCAGGGCGTCGACCCGCGCTCGACCTCGCTGCGGGTCGGGATCTTCGGCGCCGAGCCGTGGACGGAGCAGATGCGGCACGAGATCGAGGAGCGGTTCGCGATCGACGCGGTCGACATCTACGGCCTGTCGGAGGTGATCGGCCCGGGGGTCGCCCAGGAGTGCGTGGAGACCAAGGACGGGCTGCACATCTGGGAGGACCACTTCTATCCGGAGATCGTCGACCCGATCACCGGGGAGGTGCTGCCCGACGGTGAGGAGGGGGAACTGGTCTTCACCTCGCTCACCAAGGAGGCGATGCCGGTGATCCGTTACCGGACCCGCGACCTGACCCGCCTGCTGCCCGGCACGGCTCGCGTCTTCCGCCGTATGGAGAAGATCACCGGCCGCAGCGACGACATGGTCATCCTGCGCGGCGTGAATCTCTTCCCCACCCAGATCGAGGAGATCGTCCTACGCACCCCCGGCGTAGCCCCCCACTTCCAACTCCGCCTCACCCGCGAGGGCCGCCTCGACGCCCTCACCATCCGAGCCGAGGCCCGCACGGACGCAACCCCCGAGACACGCGACGCCGCGGCCCGGTCGATCGCGACCACCGTGAAGGACGGCATCGGGGTGTCGGTGGCGGTGGAGATCGTCGAACCGGAAACGCTGGAACGGTCGGTGGGGAAGATCCGGCGGATCGTGGATCTGCGAGGGTAGGGGATGGCCTGCGGCCGGGAGTCGCTGGCCTGCGGCCGGGGGCCGTTGGGCCTGCGGCCGGGAGTCGCTGGCCTGCGGCCGGGGGCCGTTGGGCCTGCGGCCCAAAGCCGTGAACCCGTGGCGGGCCGTCGCAAGTCCCCGACCCGGGGTCGTCGGCCTACGGCCGGAATTGCGAGCCTGCGCAGGGACTCGTCAGCCCGCGGCCGGCAGCCGTGAACCTACGCTTGGAGTCGTAGTCCTACGGCCGGAATCGCGAGTCCTCGCCCAATAGTCGCGAGCCCGCGGCTGACAGTCGAGCCCAAGGTCCGTGTCCATGAACCCGTGGCCAGGGCCGCGCGCCCGCACCCGACAGTCGTGAACTCGCGGCTGACAGCCGAGCCCACGGTCCGTAGACACGAACCCGCAACCGAAGTCATCCGTCTGCGCCCGGAGTTGCGAACCCGCGCCCGATAGTCGCGGGCCCGTGGCCGGCAGCCGAGCCCGCAGCGCGTAGCCATGAACCCGCCGCCAATAACCGTAAGCGCGCGGGCCGCGGCCCTGGCCCTGTCGTCGGAGGCGTCGGCCCGCGGCCGTGGGTGTGGGCCCGCTGCGCGTCAGGTCAGGCGGGTAGTTCCGGGACAGCTGTTGCCGGGGGCGGCGGAGTTGGGTGGGTGAGGCCGGACAGGTCTCGGAAGACGATGCTGTTGCGGTCGCTCACTGAGCGGCCCAGGGCGTGGTGGGGCCACAGGCCGGCGGCCATGCGGCGGCTGCGTTCGCCCCATTCCAGGGCCTCGGTGGTGCGGGCCTTGTAGAAGTTCAGGGCGTAGCCGCCGGAGTGGATGCGCAGGAGGGCGAAGCCGCCGGGGTACTCCTTGGCGGCGCCGACCTCCTGCAGGGCCACGTGCGGGGCGTGGGGCAGCAGGGTGCGCTTGTTGCGGTGGGTGTGGCCCGCGTGGTGCAGGAAGACTCCGGGGGTGGCGGCGTAGGCCTCGACGATCTCGCGCGCCTGGCGGCGGCCCATGCGCTGGCCCGCGCCGACCGGGAAGAGGGAGTCCCGCACGATCAGTGGATGATGGCCGAAGACCAGGGTGGGCTGGTCCCGGTTCTCGCGCAACCGGCCGCGGAACCAGGACAGTTGCTCGGCGCGGAGACCGCCCGAGTCGGCGCCGTTGCCCGGCTTCTCGTAGGTGTCGAGGCCGATGAGCCGCAACCCGCCCAGCTCGCGCGCGAAGTACCCGGGCTCGTCCTCGCCGCCGAAGCCGCGCCGGAAGGTGTCGCCGTCGTCGCCCCGGCCGTCGCCGGACCCGGGCCGGTCGTGGTTGCCCCGTACGACGAAGTACTCCTCGCCGTGGGTGCCGAACCCGTCCAGGATCGCTCTGGCCTCGGCCAGGTCCCGTTCCCCGCCGCCCGCCGAGATGTCGCCCGCGGCCAGCAGCAGGTCGGCCCCTCGCCTGCGGGCCTCCTCGACCAGGGCCCGGCTCATCATCTCCGGATAGGGCGCGAGCCCCGGCTCCTGCGAGATCCCGCGCAACAGCGGGAAACCGGTCACCAGCCCGGCGATGGTCTCCCCGAGGTGCAGGTCGTTGCAGAGCGCCAGGGTCATCAGGTGCCGGCCGGGCGGGGGCTGCGGCGTGGTGAAGGAGTACGGCCCGCCGAGCGAGCCCAGACCGTGCCGTGAGGTGCCCGCCGCGTTGCCCCGGACCAGGTGGAGCGTGGTGGGCCGGGCGGCCGCGCCGCGGGATCGCGCCTGGTAGTAGTACGTCTGCCCGGGTTCGAGACCGGTGAGTTCCACATGGTGGTGCGCGGTGAGCCGATCCTCTCCGGCGACGCGGTCGAGACGGCCGGGGTGGGTGCCGTAGACGACCTCGCCCTCCGTGACGGCCGGCAGCATGTGGCCGAAGCCGTCGTCGGTGCCCGGCACTCCGGTGTACCACGTGATGATCGCCCGGTCCTCGGTCAGCGTGACCAGTTCCAGGTGCACGGCCGCGACGGTCTGGTGGTGCGGGAGACGCGCGCGGGCGGCGGAGGCGGCCCTGAGCAGGGCGGGGGCGAGCAGTGCTCCCGAACGCAGCACCTCACAGGGGCCGGGGACGCCGGCGAGGGCGGCGAGAGGGGCGGGGAAACAGCATCGCATGCCTGGTTTGTGCCCTCCTGCCGTATACATGAGACATGGTAACGGCGGCCGTACCAGGTATGAAATGAGACTTGTTGTGTATCCCGTCACCCGGCGAAGCGGTTCCGCAGCTCCCGTTTGAGGATTTTCCCGCTCGCGTTGCGCGGCAGTTCGTCCACGAACTCCACTCGCTTCGGCGCCTTGAAGTGGGCGAGCTTCTCACGGACGTGGGCGATGAGGTCCTGCTCGGAGACCTCGCCGCGCGGGACGACGACGGCGGTGACGGCCTCGATCCAGCGCTCGTCGGGCAGGCCGATCACGGCGACCTCGGCGACGCCCTCGTGCGTGTACAGCGCGTCCTCGACCTGGCGTGAAGGGACCAGTACGCCACCGGAGTTGATGACGTCCTTCACCCGGTCGACGATCGTGTAGTAGCCGTGCGCGTCCCGCACGGCGAGGTCGCCGGAGTGGAACCAGCCGTCACGGAAGGCGGCGGACGTCTCCTCGGGCTTGTCCCAGTAGCCCTCGCACAACTGCGGGGAACGGTAGACGATCTCGCCCGGTGTGCCGTCGGGGACGTCCTTGCCGTCCTCGTCGACCACGCGCGCGTCGACGAACAGGACGGGGCGGCCGCAGGAGTCCATGCGGCCCTTGTGCTCGTCGGGCGCGAGGACGGTCGCCAGGGGGCCGATCTCGCTCTGCCCGAAGCAGTTGTAGAAGCCGAGCTTCGGCAGCCGTTCGCGCAGCCGCTCCAGGACGGGCACCGGCATGATCGACGCCCCGTAGTAGGCCTTGCGCAGTCCGGACAGGTCCCGGGTCGCGAAGTCCGGGCGGTTGGACAGGCCGATCCAGACCGTGGGCGGCGCGAACAGACTGTCCACCCGGCCCGCTTCGATCAGTTCGAAGATCCGGTCGCCGTCGGGCGCGTCGAGGACGATGTTCGTGGCACCGACGGCGAGATACGGCAGCAGGAACACATGCATCTGTGCCGAGTGGTAGAGCGGCAGGGAGTGCACGGGCCGGTCGCCGGCGCTGAGGTCGAGGGCGGTGATCGCGCTCAAGTACTCGTGGACCAGGGCGCGGTGCGTCATCATCGCGCCCTTGGGCAGGGCGGTGGTGCCGGAGGTGTACAGCAGCTGTACCAGGTCCTCTGCGCGCGGTTCGGGCCCGTCGTAGGCGGGCGCCGTCGCCTGCCGTGCCAGCAGGGAGTCCTCGGCGTCGCGCAGGGGCAACGTCCGTACGCCGTCCGGGAGTCGGTCGGCGAGATCGGGGTCGGCCAGGACGACCGAGCTGCCGGACTGGCCGACGATGTAGGCGAGGTCGTCGCCGGTCAGGTTCTGGTTGACCGGCACATGGACCAGGCCCGCGCGGGCGCAGGCGAGGAAGCCGATCAGATAGGCGTCCGAGTTGTGGCCGTAGGCGCCGACCCGGTCACCGGGGGCGAGGCCCAGGCCGAGCAGGACGCTCGCCGCCCGGGAGACGGCCTCGTCGAGTTCCCCGTACGTCCACGAGCGGTCGCGGTACTCCACCGCGACGCGCGCGGGAGTGCGCCGGGCGCTGCGCCGCAGCACCCCGTCCACCGTGCTGCCCTGTCCCTGCGTCATGACTGATGATCCTCGGTCCGGCACCGGGTCAGGTCAAGCATGTGGCGGGGTCGCGGGCCCGGCGGGTCACCGAATGCATGGCACGGCGACGCCCGTCACACGGCTCGCGCACGGCCCTCCCAGTACGGGTCACGCAGCCGCCGCTTGTAGAGCTTGCCGTTGGGGTCGCGGGGCATCTCGGTGATGAAGTCGACGCTCTTGGGCCGTTTGTAGCCCGCGAGTCGGTCGGCGCAGTGGTCGAGGATCGCGGCGGCGAGGGCCGGTCCGGGCTCGTGGCCGGGGGCCGCCTCGACGACGGCCTTGACCTCCTCGCCCCAGTCGTCGTGCGGGATGCCGAAGACGGCGGCGTCGGCGACGGCGGGGTGGGCGAGCAGGGCCGACTCGATCTCGGCGGGGTAGATGTTGACGCCACCCGAGATGATCATGTCGATCTTGCGGTCGCGCAGGAAGAGATAGCCGTCCTCGTCGAGGTAGCCGAGGTCGCCGACGGTGAAGAAGTCGCCGATGCGGTTCTTCCTCGTCTTGGCCTCGTCCTTGTGGTAGGCAAAGCCGCCGGTGTTCATCTTCATGTAGACGGTGCCGAGTTGACCGGCGGGCAGCTGGTTGCCGTCGTCGTCGAAGACCGCGAGTTCGCTGATGGGCCAGGCCTTGCCGACGGTGCCGGGCTTCTTCAGCCAGTCCTCGGCGGTGGCGAAGGCGCCGCCGCCCTCGCTGGCCGCGTAGTACTCCTCGACCGACTCGCCCCACCAGTCGATCATCGCCCGCTTCACATGGTCCGGGCAGGGGGCGGCGCCGTGGATGGCGTGCCGCATGGACGAGACGTCGTAGGAGCGCCTGACCTCCTCCGGCAGGGCGAGCAGCCGGTGGAACTGGGTGGGGACCATGTGGGTGTGCGTGCACTTCTCACGGTCGATGAGCCGGAGCATCTCCTCGGGGGTCCACTTGTCCATCAGGACGAGCCGGTGGCCGATGTGCAGGGACGCGCCCGCGAACTGGAGCACCGCGGTGTGGTAGAGCGGCGAGCAGACGAGATGGACGTTGTCGTCGAACGGCTTGATGCCGAAGATGCCGAGGAAGCCGCCGAGATAGGCCTCCTCGGGGGTCTTGCCGGGCAGCGGGCGGCGGATGCCGCGTGGGCGGCCCGTGGTGCCCGAGGTGTAGTTCATGACCCAGCCGAGTTCGCGGTGCTCGGGCGCCGACTCCGGCTGCCCGTCGAGGAGTTCGGCGTACGGCCTGAATCCCTCGACCGTGCCGACGGCGTACCGGTGGGTGTCCGGAAGCCCGGCCTCGTCGGCCGCGTGCCGTGCCGCGTCCGCGAACCGTTCGTGGGAGATCAGCACCTTGGCGCCGGAGTCGGCGACGATCCAGCCGATCTCCGGGCCGACGAAGTGGTGGTTGACCGGCACGAGATAGAACCCGGCCTGGCTGGCCGCCAGATAGGCGGTGAAGAACTCGACGCCGTTGGGCAGGACCACCGCGAAGGCGTCGCCGCGTTCCAGTCCGGCGGCGCGCAGGCCGTGCACCATCCGGTTGGTGGCGGCGTGCAGCCGGCCCGCGGTCCACTGCTCGCCGTCGGGCGCGACAAGGATCTGACGGTCGGGATCGGCCGCGGCCTGGGCCCAGAATCCGACGGGGGGCGTACTCGTCACGTGCCGCTCCTTCCGGCGATACGGATCATGCGGTCGACGGCCTCCTCGAAGCCGCGCGTGAGGTCGTCGAAGACTGCCTGGACGCTGCGTTCGCTGTTCATCCGGCCGACGATCTGGCCGACGGGCGTGCCGAGCAGCGGCTCGACCTCGTACTTCTGGATGCGGGTGAGGGCGTCGGCGACGAGAAGGCCCTGCAGGGGCATGGGCAGGGCGCCGGGTCCGGCCGGGTCGTCCCAGGCGTCGGTCCATTCGGTACGGAGCTGGCGTGCCGGTTTGCCGCTCAGGGCGCGGGAGCGGACGGTGTCGCCGGAGCCGGCGGCGAGGAGTTTCCGGGTGACCGCGGGCGAGGCGAGGTCGGCCTCCGTGACGGTCAGCCAGATCGAGCCGAGCCAGACGCCCTGGGCGCCGAGGGCGAGCGCGGCGGCGGCCTGCTGTCCGCTGCCGATGCCTCCTGCGGCCAGCACGGGCAGTGGGCCGACGGCGTCGACGACCTCCGGGGTGAGCACCATGGAGGCGATCTCGCCGGTGTGGCCACCGGCTTCGTAGCCCTGGGCGACGACGATGTCGATGCCGGCGTCCTTGTGCTTGAGCGCGTGCCGTGCGCTGCCCGCGAGCGCGGCGACGAGCACGTCCTGCTCGTGGGCGCGGGCGATGACGTCGGCGGGCGGGGAGCCGAGGGCGTTGGCGAGCAGCCGGATCGGGTAGTCGAAGGCGACGTCGAGCTGGCTGCGGGCGACCTGTTCCATCCAGCCGGTGATGCGCCAGCCGGTCGCGTCGCCCTCGGCCAGTTCGGGCACGCCGTACTTGGCGAGGGTGTCCTTGACGAACTGCCGGTGCGCCTCGGGGATCATGGCTTCGATCTCGGCCTCGGTCAGCGTCTGATTTTTCGGGGCTTCGACCTTCTTGGCGGGCATCACCACGTCCAGGCCGTAGGGGCGCCCCTCGACATGGGCCTCGATCCAGTCCAGGTCGCGCTTGAGGTCGTCGGGGGCGGTGTAGCGGACCGCGCCGAGCACTCCGAAGCCTCCGGCCCGGCTGATGGCGGCGGCGACGGCGGGGAACGGCGTGAAGCCGAAGATGGCGTGCTCGACTCCCAGTTTCTTGCTCAGCTCCGTCTGCATGGGCGCAGGATGCCGCAGTCCTCCGGCCGACGGAAGACCTTTTCTGATGCGCCGTCAGTTTTCTGGACGGCCCGGCACCTTCCGCACGCCTCGTTGACACACCGCACGCCTGACACGAAAGTTTCACCCCGGAAGGCGACCGAGGAAAAATACTTTCACTCCGTGGAGGATCGCCCATGACGGACGAAACGGCGGGACGGCCCGGCCTGTCCCGACGTCAACTGGCCCGAAGAGCCCTCGCCTTGGGCGGCGCCCTGGCCGTCGCGCCCTTCCCCGCGGGCCCGGCGGCCGAGGCGGCGACGGGCTCCGGGCACCCCACCCTGCGCCACGGCTCGGCGGAACGCGCGGGCCTGCTCGCCACCCATCTGCGTCAACTGGTCACCGACGCGGAGACGTTCCTCGGCCCGTCCCCCAAGCACCCGTGGTACGCGGGCGCCGTCCTGCTCGCCGGCCGCGGCGGGACCGTGGCCCTGCACGAGCCCATCGGGATGGCGGTGCGCTATCAGGCGTACGACGAGAAGACCGACACCGGCGTGGAGTTCCCGGCCGACCGGCAGATCCCCATGGCCAGGGACACGGTCTTCGATCTGGCCTCGGTGTCCAAGCTGTTCACCTCGCTGCTCGCCGTGCAGCAGATGGAGCGCGGCACGCTGCAGCTGGAGGGGACGGTCGCCTCCTACGTCCCGGAGTTCGGCGCGGCGGGCAAGCAGGACATCACGATCCGTCAGCTGCTCACCCACACCTCGGGGTTCCGTGACTGGATCCCGTTGTACAAGGCGCCGACGCGCGCGGCGAAACTCCAACTCATCTTCGACGAGGCGCCGATCAACCCGCCCGGCACCAAGTACCTCTACTCCGACCTGAATCTGATCTCGCTCCAGCTCGTCCTGGAGAAGATCACCGGCCGCACACTGGACACCCTGCTCCACGAGAACATCACCGGCCCGCTCGGCCTGAACCGCACCCGCTACAACCCGCCCGCCACCTGGAAGCCGAAGATCGCGGCCACGGAGGACGAGCGGGCGCCCTGGTCCGGCCTGGACCGGGGCCTGGTGTGGGGCGAGGTGCACGACGAGAACGCCTACAGCCTCGACGGGGTCGCCGGGCACGCCGGGGTGTTCTCCAGCGCCTGGGACCTCGCCGTCCTCGGCCGCACCCTGCTCAACGGGGGCGTCTACGGCAGCACCCGCATTCTCCGGCCGGAGTCCGTGGATCTGCTGTTCAAGAACTTCAACACCGCCTTCCCCGGGGACGACCACGGACTCGGCTTCGAGCTCTACCAGCACTGGTACATGGGCGCGATGGCCACACCGCGCACCGCGGGCCACACCGGTTTCACCGGCACCTCCCTGGTCCTCGACCCGACGACCGACTCCTTCCTGATCGTGCTCGGCAACTCGGTCCATCCGGTGCGCAGTTGGCGCTCCGGTTCCGCTCCCCGGGTCGCCGCGGGCAACAACCTGGCACGCGCCGTGCCGGTGCGCCCGGAGCTAGGACGTACGGCATGGTTCGCGGGGATGGCGAGCGCCACGACCGCCACGCTCACCCTGCCGGCGCTCGACACGACACCCGGCCGGGCCCGGCTGAGCAACGCCCTGTGGTGGGACACCGAGCCCGCGTCGGACGTCCTCGTGCTGGAGGCCACGACGGACGGCGGCACGACCTGGCACCCGATCCCGTTCACCACGGCCCGCCACGGCGAGCAGCCGCAGGGACATCCCAGTGGTTCGGTCACCGGCTGGTCGGGCCACGTCTGGCACCGGGTGAGCGCCGACCTCCCCGCCCACCCCGCCCTCACCCTCCGCTGGCGCTACACGACCGACAAGCTGTATGTCGGCCGGGGGGTGTACGTCGACGGGGTGCGCGTCGAGGTGGGGGGTCGGGTTCTCTTCGATGATGGGCGGAAGGGGGACTCGGCGCGGATCGTGGCTGCGGGGTGGGAGGCGTCGGCCGACTAGGGTCAGCTCTTCGGATCGGCCGCCGCCCGAGCCGTCAGCACCGGCTGGTAGAAGCCGCTGGTGTCCGGTGTGTGCCAGGTGAGGGCGGTGAAGCCGGACTCGGTCGCGGCCGCGGAGACCTGGTTTCGGGTCAGCGCCCAGGAGGTGGCGCGGCGCACGCGTACCTCCCAGCCGTCCCCGGCGGGTACGAGCTGGAAGTACTCCAGGTCGTAGTGCTCCCCGTCGTCGTGCCAGTGCCACAGCTGGAAGGTGATCGAGCGGCCGTCGGAGTCGTGCGACACCTGGGGCGGCACGGACGTGGGGTGGGTTCGGCGGGCCTCGTCGTAGTCGCGGAGTGTGAGCAGCAGCAGTCCGTCGTCGCGGAGTACCCGGCGCATGTCGGTGAGCGCCGCCGCCAGGTCGTCGGTCGTCTGCAGGTGGGCGACAGAGTTGTCGGCGCACACGACGGCGTCGAAAGCGCCTGTTCGGAAGGGCAGTTGGCGCATGTCAGCGGCCGTCGTGGGCAGTCGGGCGCCGCGAGCCGCGGCTTCCGTGGCGGCCCGCGTGACCGCTACGGGACTCAGATCGCTGCCCACGACCCGGTGCCCGGCGCGCGCGAGTCCGATGGCCTGCGTGCCGATGCCGCAGGCGCAGTCCAGCAACCGGTGCGGACCCGGGCCCAGTTCGTGGCGCAGCAGTCCGTCGAGCGCGGCGGCCTGGCGGGCGATGCTCGCGTCCCAGTCGGGGAAGATGCGGTGGTAATCGGCGGCGAGCGAGTCGTAGAAGTCCCGGGCCGAGTGCGTCACCCGGCCGTCGCCTCCAGCACCGCCATCGCCGCGTTGTGCCCCGGCACGCCGCTCACCCCTCCGCCCCGTACGGCGCCCGCCCCGCACAGCAGCACGTTCGCGTGCCGGGTCTCCACGCCCCAACGGCCGGTGCCCTCCTGGGCGTAGGGCCAGGACAGCTCGCGGTGGAAGATGTTGCCGCCGGGCAGCCGCAGGTCGCGCTCCAGGTCGAGCGGGGTCTTCGCCTCGATGCAGGGGCGGCCGTCCGCGTCGGTCGCCAGGCAGTCGGCGAGCGGTTCGGCGAGGTGGGCGTCGAGCTGGGCGAGGGTCGACTTGAGGAGTTCCTCGCGTACGCCGTCGTTGTCCCGGTCGAAGAGCCGGGCCGGTGTGTGCAGGCCGAAGAGCGTGAGGGTCTGGTAGCCCTGCTCGACGAGATCCGGCCCGAGGATCGTCGGGTCGGTGAGGGAGTGGCAGTAGATCTCGGAGGGGGGCGCGGCGGGCAGCTCCCCGGCGGCGGCCTGGGCGTGCGCGGTGGCCAGCTGCCGGTAGCCCTCCGCGATGTGGAAGGTGCCGGAGAACGCCTCGCGCGGGTCCACCGACTCGTCGCGCAGCCTGGGCAGCCGCTTGAGCAGCATGTTCACCTTGAGCTGGGCGCCCTCGGCGGGGGCGGGCGGCGCGTCGCCGGTCAGCTCGGCGAGTGCCTGCGGAGAGGCGTTGACCAGGACGTGCCGGGCGGCGGCGACCCTCTCGCCGTCGGGTGTCCGGTAGGTGATCTCGGCCGTACGGCCGTCCGTGTCGATGCGCACCGCCTCGTGGCCGGTGGCGATGTCGGCGCCCGCGTCGCGCGCCGCGGTGGCGAGGGCGTCGGTCAGGGCGCCCATGCCGCCGACGGGGACGTCCCAGGCGCCGGTGCCGCCGCCGATCACGTGGTAGAGGAAGCAGCGGTTCTGGGGCAGTGCGGGGTCGTGGGCGTCGGCGAAGGTGCCGATGAGGGCGTCGGTGAGGACGACGCCCCGCACCAGGTCGTCGGCGAAGCGGTCCTCGATCGCGACGCCGATGGGCTCCTCGAACAGGGTGCGCCAGGCCTCCTCGTCGTCGACGCGCCGACGCAGCTCGTCCCGCGTGGGCAGCGGCTCGGTCAGGGTAGGGAAGACGCGCTCGGCGACCCGGCCGGTCATGCCGTAGAAACGCTGCCAGGACTCGTACTCGCGGTCGGAGCCGGTGAGCCGGGCGAAGGCCTCGCGGGTGCGTGCCTCGCCGCCGCCGACGAGCAGTCCGGTCGGCCGCCCGGCCCGTTCCGCCGGTGTGTACGAGGAGATGGTGCGCGGACCGATCCGGAAGTCCAGGCCGAGGTCGCGCACGATCTTCGACGGCAGCAGGCTGACCAGGTAGGAGTAGCGCGACAGACGCGCGTCGACCCCGGCGAACGGGCGGGTGGAGACGGCCGCGCCCCCGGTGTGGTCCAGCCGCTCCAGGACCAGTACGGACCGTCCGGCCCGGGCCAGGTAGGCGGCGGCGACCAGGCCGTTGTGTCCTCCGCCGACGATCACGGCGTCGTATGTCCGGGGTCCCTCGTGAGCAGCCATGCTTCTTCGTAACACGCGATGATCGTCGGCGGCCAGGGGTGTACGGCGTCGGGGTCGGCGCCGCTCTCCGCCGGGTCAGCGTCCGCCCGCCGCCCGCTGCTGCCGCAGTGCCGCCACCCTGCGGTACAGCTCGACGGCTTCGGCGCCGCGGCCGAGCTGTTCCAGGCAGTGGGCCTCGTCGTTGCGACTGGCGAGGGTGTCGGGGTGGTCGGCGCCCAGCACGCGCTCCCGGGCGGCGGCGACCCGGCGGTACTCGGTCAGGGCGTCCGGCCAGCGGCCCAGCCAGCCGAGGCCGACGGCGACCTCGCGGCGGCTGACAAGGGTGTCGGGGTGGTCGGGGCCGAGGACGCGCTCGCGGATGGCGCACACGTCGCGGGACTCGGCGAGGGCCTCCTCCCAGCGGCCGAGGCGGCCGAGGTTGACGCCCAGGCCGTGGCGGGCGCGCAGGGTCTCGGGGTGGGTGGGGCCCTGGACACGGGTGCGGTCCTCGATCAGCTCGCGGTACAGCGTCAGTGCCTCCGCGCTGCGGCCGAGCCGGCCCAGGCTGATACCGACCTCGTAGCGGGCGGCGAGGGTGTCCGCATGGTCCGGGCCGAGGGCCTGGGCGCGCGCCTCGGCGACCTCGTGATAGGTCTGCAGGGCCTCCGGCCAGCGGCCCAACTGGCCGAGCGCGTAGGCCACTTCATAGCGGGTGACCAGGGTGTCCGGGTGGTCGGGGCCGAGCACCCGGGCCCGCGCGGCGGCCACCTCGCAGGCCATGCGGTACGAGTCCTCCAGGCGGCCGAGCCTGCTGAGGTTGAAGGCGAGGTTGTGGCGGCAGCGCAGGGTGTCGGGGTGGTCGGGGCCGCTGTCGCGTTCACGGGCGGCGAGCACCGAGACGTACACCTGGTGGGCGTCGAAGTGGCGGCCCAACTGCCCCAGTACATAGGCCATTTCCTGGCGTGCGGCGAGCGTGTCGACGTGGTCTGCGCCCAGCGCGCGGGTCCTGGCCGCGGCCACCTGCTTGTACTCCTGCAGGGCGTCGGCGGCGCGGCCGGTGCGGCTGAGGGTGAAGGCGACCTCGTAGCGGCTGGCGAGGGTGTCGGGGTGGTCGGGGCCGAGCAGATGGGTGCGCTCGGCGGCCACCGCGCGGTGCACTTCTCCGGCCTCGGCCCAGCGGCCCAGCCGTCCCAGGCTGAGCCCGGCGTTGTGCCGGCCGGCCAGTGCGGCGAGCTTATCCGGGGAGGGCGCGGACGGCTCCTCGGGGGCGGGTTCCTGGGGGCGGCCGCCCATGGGGCGCGGGATCCACTCGCCGCTGAGTCCGGCGCCGGCGTCCGGGGGCGTGGTGCGCAGGTGGGCGCCGGTGGCCTTGTGGCCGGTGGTCATGCCGCGGGTCCAGGAGGGCAGGCGGGCCTCGCGGGAGGGGAGGCGCCCGGGCGGGTCGAGCACCGGCTGCGGGGTGACGACGGTCGGCACATACGCGGGAGTCGTCCGGCCCAGGGTGATACGACGGCCCAACTCGCTTGCGTCGTGCGGGCGTTGCCCGGGATGTTTGGCGAGCAGGTCCAGGATGATCCGGTCGAGGTACTCGGGCAGTTCCGAACGTCGGTTGCGGGGTGGGTCGGGCGGGGTGTCGCGGTGGCCGACGAGGATCGCCCAGGCGTCGTCGAGGTCGAACGGCGGTACCCCGGTGGCGATCTCGTACAGCACGCATCCCAGCGAGTACAGGTCGCTGCGCTGGTCGACCTCCGAGCCGCCGATCTGCTCGGGCGACATGTAGTGCGGGGTGCCCATGGCGATGCCGGTTCCGGTCAGCCGGGAGGTGAAGCCGATGTCGTGGCCGAGGCGGGCGATGCCGAAGTCGCAGATCTTCACCGTGCCGTCGTCGAGCCGCATGATGTTGGCGGGCTTCAGGTCGCGGTGCACGATGCCCTGCTGATGGGTGTAGGCGAGAGCTGCGTCGACCTGGTCGGCGATGTCCTCGACGTCGCCGACGGCCAGCGGATGCTGCTTGTTGTCCTCCAGCAGCTGGGAGAGGTTGCGGCCCTCCAGCAGCTCCATGACCAGGTAGAGGATGCCGTCGGACTCGCCGAAGTCATGGACGACGGTCACGCCGCGGTGCTGGAGGGCGGCGGCCACCCGGGCCTCGCGGCGGAAGCGTTCCCTGAGCACCCGGGTGAAGGACTGGTCCTGGTGCGGGCCGAGGGGCTTGAGGCACTTCACGGCGACCTGCCGGCCCAGCGACTCGTCGCGCGCACGCCACACCTCGCCCATGCCGCCCCGCCCGATCAGATCGAGCAGCCGGTACCGGCCCTGGATCAGCCTGCTGTCCCCCATCTGCCGCGATCGCCCCCGTTACTGTCCTTTCGACCCCCTGGCTCGTCCAGTATGGCGAGCTGTCGTCCGAGTTTGTACGGTGCCGGACGGGAGCCGGGGCCCAGGCGTGCCATGGCGCGCAGGATGTGTTTGGGCGGGAGTTGCCAGCGCACACGTGCGGGAACGCAGCGCAGCAGGGTGCCGGTGGCGCGCAGTTGGCGGGTGACGGTGGCGGGTTTCGGAGCCTTTCTGCCGTACAGCTCGTGGGCGTACGGCGGCAGGGCGGCGTACGCCAGCTGCGCCACACGCCGCCACAACACCTCACGCGCCGGGAGGAGGAGCGGGTGCGTCGGCGGGCGGAGGAGGAAGTCGTCCACTTCGCGTGCCTCGGGTCCGGCGGCGAGCTCGGGCCGCACCTTCTCGAAGTAGGCCGCCATCTCCTCCTGGTTCGCCGGTACGGCGTCGGGGTCGAGGCCCACCAGGCGGGCGCTGACGCGGTGTTCGCCGATGTAGCGGTCGGCCAGCGCGTCGGTGAGCCGGAAGCCGGAGCGCCTCACCACACTCAGATACGAGTCGATCTCCGCGCAGTGCACCCACAGCAGCAGCTCCGGCTCGTCGACGCCGTACCGCTCCCCCGTGTCCGGGTCGTGCGCCGACAGCATGCTGTGGATCTTCCGTACCCGGGCCCCGGCCCGCTCGGCGGCCTCGGTCGTGCCGTAGGTCGTGGTCCCGACGAAGTCGGCGGTCCGCATCAACCGGCCCCAGGCGTCCTTGCGGAAGTCGGAGTTCTGCATGACGCCGCGCACCGCGCGCGGATGCAGGGCCTGGAGGTAGAGCGCGCGGATGCCGGCGACCCACATCATCGGGTCGCCGTGCATCTGCCATGTGACGGATTCTGGACGGAACAGCCCGGCGTCACCTGCCTGTGGACCTGCCATCCCTGCAGGCTAACTCCGCAAGTCAGCGCCGTACCCTCGGCATCCCGAGACCGATCCACGAGATGATCTCCCGCTGGATCTCGTTGTTGCCGCCGCCGAAGGTGAAGATGACGGCGGAGCGGTAGCCGCGTTCGAGTTCGCCGTGCAGGACCGCGCCCGCGGAGCCCTCCTTGAGTTCGCCGGCGGTGCCGACGATCTCCATGAGCCAGGCGTAGGCGTCACGGCGGGCCTCGGAGCCGTAGACCTTGACCGCGGAGGCGTCCTGGGGGGTGAGGCTGCCGTCCTGGACGGCGCTCACCATGCGCCAGTTGAGGAGCTTCATCGCGTCGAGCCTGGTGTGGGTCTGGGCGAGACGGCGGCGCACCCAGGGCAGGTCGACGACGCGGCGGCCGTCGGCGAGCTTGGTCTCCATCGCCCAGCGCTGTACGTCGTGCAGGGCGCGGATGGCCATGGTGCCGTGCGCGGCGAGGGTGACGCGCTCATGGTTGAGCTGGTTGGTGATCAGCCGCCAGCCCTGGTTCTCGGCGCCGACGCGGCGAGTGACGGGGACGCGGACGTTCTCGTAGTAACTGGCCGTGGTGTCGTGCGAGGCGAGGGTGTTGATGAGGGTGCAGGAGTAGCCCGGGTCGGTCGTCGGCACGAGCAGCATGGTGATGCCCTTGTGCGGCGGGGCGTCCGGGTCGGTGCGGGTCGCGAGCCACACCCAGTCCGCCGTGTCGCCGTTGGTGGTCCAGATCTTCTGGCCGTTGACGACGTACTCGTCGCCCTCGCGCACCGCGCGCGTCTTCAGCGACGCGAGGTCGGTGCCCGCGTCGGGTTCGCTGTAGCCGATCGCGAAGTCGATCTCGCCGGAGAGGACCCTGGGCAGGAAGTAGGACTTCTGCTCGTCCGTGCCGTACTGCATGATCGTCGGCCCGACGGTGTTGAGCGCCATGAGCGGCAGGGGTACGCCGGCCTGGGCGGCCTCGTCGAAGAAGATGAACTGCTCCATCGCGCTCAGCCCGCGCCCGCCGTACTCCTTCGGCCAGCCCACGCCGAGCCAGCCGTCCGTTCCCAGGCGCCGGACGGTCTCGCGGTAGAAGCGTTTCTGAACGGCCGGGTCGGCGTGCCGGGCATAGGCGTTGTCGGGCACCAACTCGGCGAAGTACGACCGCAGTTCGGTGCGCAGCCGCTGCTGCTCGGGCGTGTATTCGAGGTGCACGGCGCCTCCAGGCTTCCCAGGCAGGTCCTGACGGCGCACACCGTAGAACGTGTTTCAGAAATTGGGAATGCCGAAGGGACGGTCGTCAATTCAGTGTGGCGAGGAAGTCCGTGCACGCCTGGGCGCACTCGCGGGTGGCCTTCGCGCCGTCCTCCGCGCCCGGGTGCCGGTCGAAGGCGTGCGCGCTCTCCAGGCACACCGTGCGGCACCACTCCACCTGGATGCGGATGGCGGACTCGTCGAGGCTGTTCTGCTCGGACAGCACCCGGCAGGTCGTGTCGCACACCTCCGCGCACATGATGCCCTTGCGTCGCACGAATTCCTGCTCCTGGGTGCCGTCCGCGTCCACCATGCTCGCGCGCAGGGCGCACGTTCGGGCGCACTCGGTGCACGCCTGCGCACACGCGAAGCGATCCTCCAGGAATTGGAAGAGCTCCTGCTGGGTCGTCGTAGTCACACCGGGCGGGTTGCCTCGGTCGATCCGGTCAAACACCGGGGCGGGCGAGCCGACCCGGGCGGGCTTTCGGAAGGGCCGATCCGGGCGGGCCGGGTTCACCGCAGAGGGCCGGGGTACCCGCGTGCAATGACCAGCGCTTGGATGTACACAGCCGCAAGCAGCGCCTCCGCCATGGGGCTCATCGCGGCCGGAGTGGTGATCGTGGCCCTGCTGATCGGCGCCTTCTGGATGGGCGCCCGAATCCGCCGCCGCGAGCCCGCCCCGCCGCGTCCGGACGAGCAGCCGAAGATGCCGGAGGGGGGTCCGGTCCGTGAGGTGCTGGAGAACCGCGAACCCGACGAGGTCCCCCGCAGTGACCACCGTCTGACCCCGCACGAGCTGCCCGGCCACGGCAACTCGCCGACCCGTACCGGCTCGGAGAAGGGCCGGCGCCGCTGGAGCGAGGGCGGCAGCGGTTCCTTCGGCAGCGGCGGTTCGGGCGTGCGCTGAGGCACGAGGGGTGACGTACGAGTAGTCGTCCGGCCGGCTCCGGCCCGGGTGCACGGGCACCCGGGCCGGAATTCTGTGCGGACGGCACCCGGATCACCCCGTCGTATGCCCCCTGCGCCGGTCGATCCGGTCCCATTCGACGCCCCACTCCAAGGTGGCCCGGCGCTCCACCCGCATCCGCATCAGATGTCCGCCGACGAGGACCAGCGCACCGGTGGCCAGTGCGACGCCGGTGCCTGTCATCACGACGCGCGTGGTCGCCTCGGCCGGGGCGACCGGCCGGGACACCAGCCGGCCGTGGCCGTCGGTCCACGCCGGTACCGCGCTGCCGGGCCTGGCCGCGGGCTTCACCTGCGTCGTGCCGGTACGGACGACCCCGTGTGCGTCGGTCCACCGCACCTTCCCGAGCACCATGTCGTACCGCACGCCGGTGGCCACGTCCCGCGCGCTGCCGGGAACGGTCTTGACGAGGACGGCGCTCACCGGCCTGCGCTCCGCCCGGTCGTGCTGCACCGCGCGCTGCGCGACCTGGGCGCCGACGATGCCGGCGACGACCGCTCCCAGCGTCGCCACGGCCCAGGCGGCCAGCACGATCCACGCCTCCAGCACATCGCTGCGCCGTCGCAGTGGATTCCTCCGCCAGCGCCACCCCAGGACCTGCACGCGCCTGATTCTGCGCATCGGTCACACCTCCTCACGGGCGCAATGAGGACGGACACACCTAAAAGGTCTCACTTCGTGCATCGCAATGGGAGGGTCAACCGCTGCCGAACAGCCCGACAAGTGCCCCGACGCCCACGTGACCGCTGCCGCCTCAAGGTCGATACTGCCCACAGGTGCCACGCTCAGCAGGAGGAAGCCATGAAGATGTTGATCAACGTCCCGGAGTCCGTGGTCACGGACGCGCTGCGCGGCATGGCGGCCGCCCATCCCGAGCTGGCCGTGGACCTGGAGAACCGGGTGATCGTACGGCGGGACGCTCCCGTGGCCGGGAAGGTCGCCCTGATCTCCGGTGGTGGTTCGGGGCACGAGCCGCTGCACGGCGGCTTCGTGGGCCCCGGCATGCTCTCGGGAGCCTGCCCCGGCGAGGTCTTCACCTCTCCGGTGCCGGACCAGATGGCACGCGCCGCGGCCGCCGTCGACAGCGGGGCGGGCGTGCTGTTCATCGTGAAGAACTACACGGGTGACGTGCTGAACTTCGACATGGCGGCCGAGCTCGCCGAGGACGAGGGCATCCAGGTCGCCAAGGTGCTGGTCAACGACGACGTGGCGGTGACCGACAGCCTCTACACCGCGGGGCGCCGGGGCACCGGCGCGACGCTGTTCGTGGAGAAGATCGCGGGCGCCGCGGCCGAGGAGGGGCAGCCCCTGGAGCGGGTCGAGGCGATCGGGCGGCAGGTCAACGAGAACTCCCGCAGCTTCGGTGTCGCCCTGAGCGCCTGTACGACGCCGGCCAAGGGCAGCCCCACCTTCGACCTGCCCTCCGGCGAGCTGGAGCTGGGCATCGGCATCCACGGGGAGCCCGGCCGGGAGCGGCGGGCGATGATGACCTCGGGGGAGATCGCCGAGTTCGCGGTGAACGCGATCCTCGAGGACATGCCTCCGCGCAATCCCGTCCTCGTCCTGGTCAACGGCATGGGCGCGACGCCGCTGCTGGAGCTGTACGGGTTCAACGCCGAGGTGCAGCGGGTGCTCACCGAGCGCGGCGTCTCCGTCGCGCGCACGCTGGTGGGCAACTACGTCACCTCGCTCGACATGGCCGGCGCCTCGGTCACCCTGTGCCAGATCGACGAAGAGCTGCTCAGGCTGTGGGACGCGCCGGTGAAGACGCCGGGGCTGCGCTGGGGGATGTAGACCGGCAGGCCGGGTGTCAACGTACCTACCATGCAAGGAGATCCAGTGCTCGACGCCGATTTCTTCCGCCGTTGGATGACGGCGACCGCCGCGTCCGTGGACCGCGAGGCGGAACGGCTCACCGCCCTCGACTCGCCCATCGGGGACGCCGACCACGGCAGCAATCTGCAGCGCGGGTTCCGGGCCGTGACCGCGACGCTGGAGAAGGAGGCGCCGCAGACGCCCGGTGCGGTGCTGACACTGGCCGGGCGGCAGCTGATCTCGACCGTCGGCGGCGCCTCGGGGCCCCTGTACGGCACGCTGCTGCGCCGCACGGGCAAGGCGCTCGGGGACGCCCCGGAGGTCAGCGAGGAGCAGTTCGCCGAGGCGCTGCGCGCCGGGGTGGACGCGGTCATGACGCTCGGCGGTGCGGCGCCGGGCGACAAGACCATGATCGACGCGCTGGTGCCCGCGGTGGACGCGCTCCGCGACGGTGGTTTCGCCGCCGCCGGGACCGCGGCCGAGCAGGGCGCGCTCGCGACGACGCCGCTGCAGGCCCGCAAGGGCCGCGCCAGCTACCTCGGGGAGCGCAGCATCGGCCACCAGGATCCCGGCGCCACCTCGTCCTCGCTGCTCGTCGCCGCTCTCGCGGAGGCCGACGGTGAGTGACGAGAAGCAGGTCGGGATCGTGCTGGTGTCGCACAGCGCGGAGGTGGCCGCGTCCGTGGCCGATCTTGCCAAGGGACTGGCGGGCGGCGGCACTTCGGTGCCCGTCGCCCCGGCGGGCGGCACCGAGGGCGGTGGCCTCGGCACGAGCTCGGAGCTGATCGCGGCCGCTGCAGCGTCCGTCGACCGGGGCGCCGGGGTCGCCGTCCTCACCGACCTCGGCAGCGCCGTCCTCACCCTGAAGGCGCTGCTCGCCGAGGGTGACGAACTCCCCGACAACACCCGGCTGGTGGACGCCCCGTTCGTCGAGGGCGCCGTGGCCGCGGTGGTCACGGCATCGACGGGCGCCGACCTCGCAGCAGTGGAAGCCGCGGCCGCCGAGGCGTACAGCTACCGGAAGGTGTGACGCGCGGGGAGGGGTGGGGGGCGGCCCGCGGCAGTCCACCGGACGGCACTCTGACGGACGCCGGTCCGGTGCGGCCGACCCGTGACTGCCGCGGGCCCGCACTCCCGCGGCAGGTCCGCTGCGCCGCCCGTAGCGTTGCAAACAGCCGGAGGCCTACTCCCCTTGCACGAACCGCCGCGCCAACCGTCGTCCCGCAACGACGGCGGCTGTGTGGCTTTCGATCGGCTTGGCCTGCGAGTTCTTGAAGATGATGTAGGTGACGCCCGAGGATGCGCCGCCGTGGCGCGGGTCCGGGTTGATGCCGAGGCCCTTGGCGGTGGCGTAGGACGCCTCGCCGATGAGGCCGCGCGGGCCGATGTCGCCCACCACCGCGTACTGCACGCGGTCGCGGTACACCACGGCGGCGACTGTTCCTCCGCGGACGCCGTACGCGACCGGGTTCCAGACGGAGTCGGCGGCGGGCACGACGACGTACGGAAGGCGCTCGGCGCTCAACGCGCGCCCGTCGGACTGCTGGTAGGCGGTGGCGGCCGAGAACAGCGGATCGGTACGTCGGTTGCAGCGTGGGCCCGGCTGTCCGTCGCAGTCGATGTCCATGTCCGCCTTCCAGAAGACGGCGTGCCGGGTGCCGCACACCGTGACGGCCGCACGCTTCCCGTGGTCGCTGCGGAAGCGGCCGTGGGAGATCCGGGTGCAGTCACGCGCCCTGGCCAGCAGGTCGGCGGCGCGGACGTCACCCTCGCGCACGGCGGTCGGTTCCGCCGGGACACGGGGTTCGGCGGCGGCCGCCATCGACGGGGCGAGCAGGGCGGCGCCGGCCACGGCCAGGGTCAGCGACTGGACACGCACGATGAAGGGCCTCTCCTGTAGGGACACAGGCAGGCGTTATGCCCGTTATGTGCCGTTGGTGATGATGCGGACACCGTAGGCGGGCGAACCGGCGTACGGGCTTCAGGCGACCTACGGCGTGGCGCGCCGGGCGCGCGCAACGGGAGGCCAGACGCACGCAACAGGGTGCGAGCGGCGGGGGCCGGGCGCCTGAGTCCGTATCGACTCAGGCTGCCCGACCACCCCCGTCGGGCGCGGGAACAGCGACGACAGCGGTCCGCGCCACCGGCATAACTCACCAGCCCTCATGGAGAGTTCAGCCGTGAGGTGCTTCAGCATACGTAACCCTCGCGGGCGGCGACCAACACCACCCCCGCCGGACCGCCCTCTTGATGCGACCACGTCAGCCGCGCGATATTGGTCCGGACCATTGCCGCGGCCCGGGGAGGCAGAGCCGTGCGTCGTGCCACCGTGCTCGTGTACCGCGCCCTCGCGCTCTGCGCGGCCCTCACCCTCGTCGGGTCCTGCGGCCTGAACGACGCGGGTGACGAGAGCGGCGCGCTGCCGGCGGCGCCCACGGGCGTGACCGCGGCGGCGGGCAGCGCGACCAGCGTGCACGTGATGTGGAACGCGGTGTCCGCCCACCCCCGGGTCCGCGTCTACGAGGTATATCGCGGCACCACAAAGGTCGAGGAAGTGCCGGGCTCGGAGCACATGGTGGACGTCACCCGCCTCAGGCCCTCCACCGAGTACGCCTTCTCCGTGCGCGCCCGGGACACCGAGGGCCGGCTCGGACCGGCGGGCCGCGCGGCTCGCGCGACGACCCCGGTGGACGTGGCGGCGGACGACACTGCGCCGAGTCGGCCGGGCCGTACCCGGGGCCGGGTGATCGGCAGCAGGGAGGTCGAGCTCTCCTGGTCCGCCTCCACCGACGACCGAGCCGTGGTCTCGTACGACATCTACCAGGGCTCCTCGAAGATCCACAGTGTGGGCGGAGCACAGACGGCGACCGTCGTCACGGGGCTGCGTCCCGGCACCCACTACGCCTTCACCGTCCGGGCCCGCGACGCCGCCGACAATGCCTCGCCGCCCGGCTCCACCGTCCGCCTCACCACCCCGGGCTCCGACGACGGCCGCAACACCGCACCCACCGCCTTCCACGCGACCGGCCACCGCGCCGGCGGTGCCTACTACCTCGACCTCCACTGGATCCCGCCGCGCGCGGACGGAGTGATCACCGAGTACCGGATCCGCCTCGACGGCCGGGCGGCCACCTCTCTGGTGTACGGCGGGGACGCACCGCGCACCAAGGCCTCGTACTCCTTCTACGTCGGCAGGGACGCCGGCGTGACCCATCGCGTGCGGATCGGGGCCAGGCTGCCCGACGGGACCTGGGGAGGCTGGTCGGCTGAGCGGACGGTGACCACCGGGGACACGAGCGGAGACTGAGGGCACACCCGGCCCAGGGCGCGTCCGCATGGCCCGGACGAAGGAATCGTTCACCTGCCCGGGCGCGGTCCGCATGCGGGAGGGGCGGCGGGGACGTTGGCTGCCTCTGAGGCAGCACGGGCGTTTCCCGACCCTCGGCGGCGCAAGGGATGTGCCGCCGACCGTGCCGTCGGAGGGCAGACCAATGCGCAACTCCCAGCCACTTCCCCGCTCCGCCCTGACCACCGCGGCCGCCGCCGTGCTGCCCCTCGCCCTGGCGGCCACCCCTGCCGTGGCGCAGGGTTCGGGCATCTCGGTGAGCACCAGCGGGTCCACGGTCTCGGTGACCACCACCCAGTGCGCCCGGACCAGCAGCAGCGGCAGCTGGGGCACCGCCTCGCTGCTCAGCAGGGGCCAGACGAACTTCGCCCAGGGACGTCAGGTGTCGCTGTCGGGCACCACCGCCCTGCAGTCGGCGGCCTGGTCGAGCGTGAACGCCGGCACATACACGGTGATCGTCATCTGCTCGTCCAACAACAGCACCGCGGGCACCCAGTCCGTCGTGGTCTCCCCCGCCTCCAGACCCACCATCTCCGCCACGTCCAAGCCCGCGCCCTCGCCCTCGCTCTCGCGCGGTGTGGCGGGCGGGCTCGGCGGCGCCGTCAAGGACTACGGCCCGGTCACGCTGGGAGTGGGCGCGGCCCTGGTGGGCACGGGTGTGATCGCGACGGGCTGGTTCCTGCGCAGGCGCGCGAAGCCGCACCGCTTCTGACGGCGACAGCGGTCACGCCGTTCCTTTCACGTCGTCCCGGACTCCGGCAGTTCGGCGAACTCCTCCAGGGCATGCGTGAGCCACTGCGTCCAGAACGTCTCCAGGTCGATCCCGGCCCGCAGCACGAGGTGCCGGATCCGGTCGTGCGGAGCGTCCTTCCCGGGCGGGAAGTCACGCTGCTCGATCTTCTCGTAGTCGGCCAACTGCCGCCTGTGCAGCTCCAGATGGCGGTTCAGGTCGGCCTCGAGCCCCGCGGTGCCCACCACGGCCGCCGCGCGCAGCCGCAGCAGCAGCGGGTCGCGGTGCGGCTTCGGGTCCTGGGACGCGGCGGTCCAGCGGGCCAGTTCGGCGCGGCCCGCGGGCAGGACCTCGTAGCTCTTCTTCTGCCCACGGGCCGGCTGCTCGGAGGGCAGCGCCCTGATGTGGCCCTCGGCCTCCAGTTTTCCCAGCTCGCGATAGATCTGCTGGTGCGTCGCCGACCAGAAGTAGCCGATCGACCTGTCGAACCGACGGGTCAGCTCCAGCCCCGAGGACGGCTTTTCCAGCAGGGCGGTCAGGATCGCGTGCGGGAGTGACATGCGGTCATCCTAAGGACGGCGGTACGGCTTCTAGAGGGCCGCCGCCAGTTCCGTGCCCTGCTTGATGGCCCGCTTGGCGTCCAGTTCGGCGGCCACGTCGGCACCGCCGATCAGATGCACGTCGCGTCCGGCGGCGACCAGCTCCTCGTACAGGTCGCGGCGCGGGTCCTGTCCGGTGCACAGCACGATGGTGTCGACGGGGAGGACCGTGCTCTCGTCGCCGACGGTGATGTGCAGGCCGGCGTCGTCGATGCGGTCGTAGCGGACGCCCGGGACCATGGTGACGCCGCGGTGCTTGAGCTCCGTGCGATGGATCCAGCCGGTGGTCTTGCCGAGGCCCGCGCCGACCTTGCTCTCCTTGCGCTGCAGCAGGTGGACGCTGCGCGGCGGTGCCTGGCGCTCGGGGGTCACAAGACCGCCGGGGCCGCGGTAGTCCATGTCGACGCCCCACTGGCGGAAGTAGGTCGCCGGGTCCTCGCTCGCCTTGTCCCCGCCGTCGGTGAGGAACTCCGCCACGTCGAAGCCGATGCCGCCCGCGCCGAGGATCGCGACCCGGTCGCCGACCGGAACCTCGTCGCGCAGGACGTCGAGATAGCCGACGACGCTGGGGTGGTCGAGGCCGGGGATGTCGGGGGTGCGCGGGGTGACGCCGGTGGCGACGACGATCTCGTCGAATCCCGTCAAGTCACCGGCCACCACACGGGTGTTGAGGCGTACGTCCACGCCGTGGGCGTCGAGCTGGTGGCGGAAGTAGCGCAGGGTCTCGTCGAACTCCTGCTTGCCGGGCACCTTGTTGGCGACGTTGAGCTGGCCGCCGACCGCGCCGGCGGCGTCGTAGAGCGTGACCTCGTGACCGCGCTCGGCCGCCGAGACGGCGCAGGCGAGTCCGGCCGGTCCGGCGCCGACGACGGCGACGCGCTTCTTCAACCGGGTGGGGGACAGCACGAGTTCGGTCTCGTGGCAGGCGCGCGGGTTGACCAGGCAGGAGGTGATCTTGAGGGCGAAGGTGTGGTCGAGGCAGGCCTGGTTGCAGCCGATGCAGGTGTTGATCGCCTCGGGCCTGCCCTGCGCGGCCTTGGCGACGAAGTCGGGGTCGGCGAGCATCGGGCGGGCCATGGACACCATGTCCGCGCAGCCCGTGGCGAGCAACTCCTCTGCCAGCTCGGGGGTGTTGATGCGGTTGGTCGTGACGAGCGGGACCGACACCTCGCCCATGAGCTTCTTGGTGACCCAGCTGTAGGCGCCGCGCGGCACGGAGGTCGCGATGGTGGGGATGCGGGCCTCGTGCCAGCCGATCCCGGTGTTGATGATCGTCGCCCCGGCGGCCTCGACCGCCTTGGCAAGGGTGATCACCTCGTCGAGCGTGGAGCCGCCGGGGACCAGGTCCAGCATCGACAGCCGGTAGATGACGATGAAGTCCTCGCCGACGGCCTCGCGGACGCGCCGGACGATCTCGACCGGGAAGCGCATGCGGTTCTCGTACGAGCCGCCCCAGCGGTCGGTGCGGTGGTTGGTCTGCGCGACGATGAACTCGTTGATGAGGTAGCCCTCGGAGCCCATGATCTCCACGCCGTCGTAGCCGGCCTGACGGGCCAGCCGGGCGGCGCGGGCGTAGTCGTCGATGGTCCGCTCGACGTCGGCGTCGGTGAGCTCGCGGGGCGGGAAGGGGCTGATCGGGGCCTGCAGCGGGCTCGGCGCGACGAGGTCCTGGTGGTAGGCGTACCGGCCGAAGTGCAGGATCTGCATCGCGATCCGGCCGCCCTCGCGGTGCACGGCGTCGGTGACCTCGCGGTGCTGCTCGGCCTCCGCGTCGGTGGTGAGCTTGGCGCCGCCCTCGTACGGGCGACCCTCGTCGTTGGGCGCGATGCCACCGGTGACGATCAGGCCCACCCCTCCGCGCGCCCGGGCGGCGTAGAACTCCGCCATGCGCTCGAAACCCCGCTCGGCCTCCTCCAGGCCCACGTGCATGGAGCCCATGAGGACGCGGTTGGGCAGCGTGGTGAATCCCAGGTCGAGCGGGTTCAGCAGATGGGGGTAGCGGCTCATCGGGCCCTCCGTGTGCGGTGACGTGCTCACTGTTGTAGAGGACCCGGAGCTTGTTCTGCAACTAGTTGCAAAATGAAGGAGGGGTGAGAAGGGCCACGCAGAGGCGCCGGGCTATCGGCTTTCGAGGCGTACGTGCAGTTCGCGTTCCTGGTCGCCCGAGGCCGAGGTGAGGTCGCGGACGGTGAAGAGGGGGTCGAGCGTGGAGCGCAGGCGCTCGATCGCCCAGTAGCCACCCTGCGCGTCGACCTCGACGGAGGACGACAGCCGGGCGGGAGCCGGGCATTCGTGGGCGTCGGTCACCTCGAAGGTGCCGAGCCACACCATCGGACGCGTCTCGTGCAGCTGCTGCGGCACCTCGTTCGCGGCCCGGTCGGACTCGAAGCACGTGCAGAGCGTGTCGAAGACGATCCGGGCGTCCTCCTTGCTGCATCCACTGATCTCGAGGGAGACGGGCTCCTCGTGCGGTCGCACACGGTCCATCATGGTCGCTCCTCTCGCGGGGGTGGCGCGGCGGTGCGAGTTGTCCGCGTACCGCGCCACTCCCCCAGAAAAGCACCACTGCCCGGGCCGGACCAGCGCGCGGTTCAGCCCCGTGTGAAGCGGTACGTCTTGCTGTCGGTCAGCACACAGAACCCCGGCGACACGACGATCACCCGCAGCGTGCCGTCCCGGCGGTCGTAGTCGATGCCCTCCGCCTCGAACGTGCCGGAGCAGGCGCTGCGCAGCGGGAGCTGGCGCAGCGCGGTGACGTGCCCGGACACGTCCGACGTGCCGTTCGGCGCCGCCGACAGGTCCACCTGGAGCAGCGGCTTGGTCATCCCGAACAGCGAGTCGTCCGGGTCGTCGGAGGAGCACAGCAGCGTCGTGGGGCCGGAGAAGTCGCAGCCCTGCACATCGCGTACGGCATGGTCGAGCCGGACGGTGGAGACCTGCGGAAGGTTCGCCGAGGGCGAGGTGGAGGCGTTGACACCCGGTGTCGGGAAGACCAGGAAGCGGTTCATCGTGCCGTACTCCCCCGACAGCATCCACTGGCCGTCCGGCGAGATCGCGACCCACGAGTTGTTGAGGGCCTCGTCGGGGCCGAGCGTGTGGACGTACTCGGACCAGCTCCCGTCCGGCGCCTGCACGCGGTACATCTTCGCGTTCCCCGAGTCGGCCTGGTACGGCTCGACGTAGTGGCCGTCGTAGGAGGCGTCGGGGTCGCCCACGTGGTTCCAGCCCCGGGCGGCCACGTCGGCGGGGATGGTGCCGATGCCCGTGTAGTGGTTGGGGCTGCCGGCCGGCACCTCGACTGAGGTCAGCCCCTGGCTCTCGGTGAGCGGGTCCGCCCGGTCGGAGCCCACCTCGTTCCAGGTGTCGGCGGCCGAGGCCGGCGGGGCGGCGGACAGGACGGCGGCGGTCGCGAGGGCGAGCACCGCGGTCAGGGCCGCTTGACGACGTTGCCGCGAGCGCAGGGGCATGGAAGGGCTCCTCCGTGGGGGGCGGGGCGGGTTTCGGCGCTCAGTCTGGCCACGCCAGGTGGTCATGTACAGACCACCTCGGTAACGGAGGCTTTCGACTCGGCGACGCTGCGTCCCGGGTAGTGTCGTGACGGCTCCCGGCAAGGGCCCCGGAGGTGTTGAGGGATGGTGGAGGTGGGCGACAGAGGCGTCACAGGGACGATTGAGCGCGGTAGAACATGGGGAGTCGGCACGGGGGAACGACGTGCCGCGTGAACGGGCGAAGGCGGTGCGTGGAATGAGTGCACCAGAGTTTCCGGCGGCCGGGGGCGAGGAGTCCGTACGGCCGAGCGGGCTGCTCGACGTGCTCGGCATGGCCTCGGTGGTGCTGGACGCCGAGGGACGCGTCGTGCTGTGGAGCCCGCAGGCGGAGCAGCTGTTCGGCTACCCGGCCCACGAGGCGCTCGGCGAGTACGCCGCCCGGATCATGGTGCACGAACAGCACCTCGACCTCGTCATCAAGCTCTTCGCCGACGTCATGCTCACCGGCCAGAGCTGGGCCGGCGCCTTCCCCATCCGGCGCAAGGACGGCACCACCCGCCTCGTCGAGTTCCGCAACATGCGCCTGCTCGACGACCACGGCGACGTCTACGCGCTGGGACTGTGCGCCGACCGGTCGACCGTACGGCGCCTCGAACGGGACGTGGCCCTGTCCACCCGCATGATCGCCCAGTCCCCCATCGGCCTGGCCGTCCTCAACACCGATCTGCGGTTCGTCTCCGTGAACCCCGCGCTGGAGCAGATCAACGGGCTGTCGGCCAAGGACCACGTCGGCCGGTCGATCCGCGAGGTGCTGCCGCATCTGGACGTCGACCTGATCGAGACGGCGGCGCGCCGGGTGCTGGAGACCGGGCGGCCCCTGGTCGACCAGCAGACCGTCGGGCGGACCCACGCCGACCCGGAGAACGAGCGCGTCTGGTCGATGTCGCTGTACCGGCTGGACGACACGGTCGGCACCGTGCTGGGCCTGGCCGGTTCGGTCGTGGACATCACCGACCAGCACCGGGCCGGCGTGGAGGCGGACGCCGCCCGCAGGCGGCTGCAGGTCATCGCGGACGCCTCCGCCCGGATCGGCACCACCCTGGAACTGGACCGCACCGCCCGCGAACTGGCCGACGTCGCCGTGCCGGAGCTCGCCGACATCGCCGCCGTGGATCTGCTCGACGCGGTGGTGGCGGGCAGACGCAGCAGTCTGGGTCCCGCGGAGTCCGCGGTGATCCGTGCCCTGGCCGTAGAGGCGGACGACGCCCCGGAGGCGCTCCGGGCGGCCGACCCGCCCGGGCAGGTGGCCCGCTACGGCCCCGACCGGCTCGTCACCGAGTGCGTGCGCACCGGCCGTCCGGTCATGGTGCCGCACGTCGCGCCCGCGCATCTGTCCCGGATCGCCCGCTCGCCCGAGGCGGCGGAGCAGCTGGCCCGCGCGGGCGTCCACTCCTATCTGGCGGTGCCGCTGATCGCGCGCGGCGAGGTGCTCGGCGCGCTCGACCTCAAGCGCACGAACAACCCGCTGCCGTTCAGCGAGGACGACCTGCTGCTCGCCCGCGAACTCGCGTCCCGGGCCGCGGTGCAGATCGACAACGCCCGCTGGTACCAGAACGCCCGCAACACCGCCCTCACCCTCCAGCGCAGCCTGCTGCCCAGCCATCCGTCCGTGACCGGCGGCCTGGAGGTCGCCTCCCGCTACCAGCCGGCCGGCGGCACCACCGAGGTCGGCGGCGACTGGTTCGACGTGATCCCGCTGGGCGGCGGCAAGACGGCGCTGGTGGTGGGCGACGTGATGGGCAGTGGTATCAACGCGGCGGCGACCATGGGGCGGCTGCGCACGGCGACGACCACCCTGGCCTCGCTCGACCTCGATCCGGCACGCCTCCTGGAGCACCTCGACCGGATCACCGAGGACCTGGACCACTCCATCGCCACCTGTGTCTACGCCGTCCACGACCCCGAGCTGCGGCAGTGCCGGATCGCCAACGCGGGCCATCTGCCGCCGGCCCGGCTGCGTCCCGGGCAGCCGCCTGAGCTGCTCGAACTGCCCACCGGCGTGCCGCTGGGCGTGGGCGGGGTCGCCTTCTCCACGACTACGGTCGATCTGGAGCCGGGTGACCGTCTCGTGCTGTACACCGACGGTCTGGTGGAGACCCGGCAGCATCCGCTCGACGAGCGCCTCGACGCCCTGCTGTCCCTGCTCGAAGGGCCCGACCGTCCCTTGGAGGAGGTCGCGGACCTGCTGCTGCGCACGCTGCACCAGCCCGACAACTCCGACGACGTGGCGCTGCTCATCGCGCGGGTGCAGAAGACGTGCCGGTGAGCCGGATTCACAGGTACTGATTACCTGCTCTTTATCGTCCTCATTCGACAATCACAGGTAGGCATGGCATGCGGATGCCGTGGCCGTGGCCGATGGGAGCGAGCCGTGATGCACGAGCCGGACCAGGAACCCACTGCCGGGAACGGGACCTCACCGGACATGGAAGTGATGACGGGTCCCGGAGGGGCGGACCGCGCGCCGCGGTCGTGGCGCCGGCCGTCCCGCCGCTCGCGTGCCGTGATCGCGGCCTCCACGGTCGTCGTCCTCGCCCTCGGCGGCACCGTCGCCTACGCCGCCACCTCGGGCAACTCGGGCCAGGGGGCCACGCCTTCCGCCTCCGGATCCGCGTCGCCGTCCCCGCACGGACCGGGTGACCGGCACGGCGGGCGGTGGTTCGGCGCCGGCGGTATGGGCGTGCACGGCGAGGCCACGGTCAAGGACCAGGACACCGGCAAGTGGATCGTACGGACCTGGCAGCGCGGCACCGTCGAGAAGACCGACGGCGACCAAGTCACCGTCAAGAGCGACGACGGCGCCCAGTGGACGTGGACCGTGAACTCGGACACCACCGTGCTGCACAACGGCACGAAGGGCTCCGGCGCCGACGGCCTCAAGAAGGGCGACACCGCCTTCCTCATCGGCACCCGCTCCGACAACGGCACCAGGACCGCGACCCACGCACTGACCGGCACCTGGAACAACAAGCGCCCCGGCGACAAGGGCGGCCGCGGAGACGGCCCCAACAAGTTCCCGGGCCACCGCAACTGGCGCCTGCCCGCCCCGTCGGCGAGCCCGTCGGACAACGGCGCGACCACCTGACGTAGCGGTCGGTCGGGGCAATCGGCTTTGCGTCCCGGCGCCACGGCAGTCAGGGCGGTCGGCTCCATCCCCAGGGTCACGTCCGATCAAGACGATCGACCCCGCTCCTGGCACTGCGACCGGTCAGGACACCATGCCCCGCGCCACCGGCACCGCGGCCGAGTAAGACAGTCCGCTCTGCACCGCGGCCCACCAGAACAGACGCCCACGCCGCACCCCGCCCCCTTACTGGTCAAGCCCCCTGACCCCCATCACGACATTGGCGTACAGCTCCTCCGAAACCGCGAGGCGCGTCCTCAACCCGCCGGTGGCGAAGGCGTCGAGGGCTGTCGGGGCCTGGCGTTCGCTTGTCTCCACGAGGACGCAGCCGCCTGGGGCCAGCCATTGGGGGGCCTCAGCGGCTACTCGGCGGAGGGTGTCCAGGCCGTCGGGCCCGCCGTCGAGGGCGGACAGGGGTTCGTGGTCGCGGGCCTCCGCCGGGAGCAGGTCGACCTGGTCCGTGGGGACGTAGGGGACGTTGGCGGCGAGGATGTCTATACGGCCGCGCAGGTCGTCCGGCAGCGCGTCGAAGAGGTCGCCCTGGTGGACGTGGCCGTCGATGTTGCGGCGGGCGCAGCGGACGGCGGCCGGGTCGAGGTCGGCGGCGTGCAGTTCCACGGGCCCGAGCGCTCGGGCCAGCGCCGCGCCGACCGCGCCCGAACCGCAGCACAGGTCCACCACGACGGAGGCGTCCGGGACTTGGGCGAGGGCCTGTTCGACGAGGAACTCGGTACGGCGGCGGGGCACGAAGACGCCGGGCTCTACGGTGATGCGCAGTCCGCGGAACTCCGCCCAGCCGACGACGACTTCGAGCGGAACCCCGGCGGCCCGGCGGTCGACCAGGGCGGCCAGTTCCTCGGGTGTGCGGGCGGCGTCGAGGATCAACTCCGCCTCGTCCTCGGCGAAGACACAGCCCGCGGCGCGCAGCGCGGCGACGACGGAGTCACGGGTGGACGGCGACGACGGGAAGGAAGGAGAAGGAGACAATGGAGGCATGAGGGCCGAGAGCCTTTCGGTGAGTCGAAGGGCGCTCTCGCGGTCACCTACGGACGGTGACACGCCTGACCGGTGGGGAGAGCACCCGACCTGCGTGTTGCGGAAATGGGTCTCACCTCCTCGGTCTCCGGGGCCGGGGCGTTCCACGGCCGGACGGCCACAGTACCGGACGTCACACGCCGACCGTCTCCTCGACCTCTTCCTCCGCTGTCGCGGACCCTTCCTCCGCCGTCGAGGCCCCCTCCTTCGCCGTCGAGGCCCCCTCCTCCGCCGTCGCGGTCGCGTCGGCCACGACGGTCTCCTCGGGTGCGCTCACGGGTGCCGCAGCGGTGCCCGCGGCCCTTGCCCTGGACCGCTCGTAGGCCGCAGCGATCCCCGTGACGGCGAGCCCGAGCAGCAGCCATGCCGCAAGCGTCCATACGTTGCGGGTGAGGCCGTCGCCGCCGAAGTAGAGCAGGCTGCGGGCGCCCTCGACGAAGCCGGCGCCGTTCCAGAAGGCGTGCAGGGTGCCGAAGAAGCCGTTCTGCAGGTCGGGCCGGAACAACCCGCCGGAGCTGGTGAAGTTGAGCATCACGAACAGCACCATCATGGCGAGCGTGGTCCAGCGCTTGAGGAAGGTGTGCAGGCCCACGCCGACGAAGAGGATGCCGGCGGAGTACAGCCAGGCCATGCCCCACAGGTTCGCCAGGTCGTGGTGGGCAAGGTGGAAGACGGGCCCGGCGAGCAGCGCGCCGATGCCGCTGACGACGGCGGAGACGCCGAGCGCGAGCAGGGCGCGGATCCGCATCGGCAGGGTGCCGCCGGCGGCGCCGAGCGCGGCGACGGAGGCGTAGGAGCCGATGCTCAGCGCGATCAGCAGGAAGAACAGGCCCTGCCCGGTGGGGTCGTCGTCGACGGGTGCGGCCACGTCGGTGACCTTCAGGGCCGCGCCCTGCTCGGCGGCGACGGGGGTGAAGACCTTCTCGACCGCGGTGGCGTCCATGTCGGAGGCGGCGGAGGCGACGACGAGCTCCGGTGTCTTCGCGCCGGGCACGTAGGCGCCGGTGATGGCGCGGGAGTCGAGCAGGTGGACGGCGTCGGAGCGGGTGGCGACGGTACGGACGTCGAGCTTGTCCCCCGCCTCGTCCTTGACGGTCTGCGCGAACACCTTCACCTGCGGGCCGGAGCCGACGACGGCGACGGGCAGGTGGTGGGGCGCCGGTGTCACGAACGCCCCCATGTACGCGAGTCCCATGCCGATGCACATCAGCAGCGGGGTGATCAGGTGCGTGATCACATGACGAAGGGCCGGCGACCTCATCGTTCGCAACCTCCAGACGACTGGACAGGTAGTTGGCTTATACAACTCTCATTCAAGTTGTACTATACAACCAAGCCGGGTCGAGTGATATTCCGTGCCGAGTGAGGAGGTCCGGTGGAAGCAGACGAAGCGGTGGAGACGATCCAGCGCGAGATGACGGCCTTCGCCCGGCGCGCGCGTGCCTCGGCGGGCCGTATGCACCCCGAGCTGTCACTGGTCTCGTACACCCTGCTCGGGCATCTGGAGGAGAGCGGTGGCTGCCGGGCGACCGACCTCGCGGCGCACTACGCCCTGGACAAGTCCACGGTCAGCCGCCAGGTGGCGGCGCTCGAGCGGGCCCGCCTGATCGAGCGCCGGGTGGACCCGGAGGACCATCGCGTGCAGGTCCTGCACCTGACCGGCACGGGCCGCCGGATCCTCGCGCAGGTCACCGAGAGCCGCCGCACCGCCTTCCGGGAGCGGCTGGCGCACTGGCCGGCGGAGGACCTGGAGCGGTTCGCCGCCTATCTCGTGCGCTACAACGCGTGGCCCCCCGAGGGCTACGGCGACGACGACCAGGAAACCGATCAGGAACAGGAAGCCGATCAGGAGCAGGAGGCCGATCAGTAAACGGCCACCACCCGTTCGTCCGTGAGGTGTTCGGGTGCGCGGGCGGACATGAACGCCGTGGTGCGGCGCAGCCGGAAGCCGAGGGACTCGTAGAGCCGGATGGCGCTCGTGTTGCCGGCGCCGGTGTGCAGGAACGGCGTCTCGCCGCGCTCGCGGATGCCGTGGGCGACGGCAAGGATCAGCCGGGTGCCCAGGCCCTCGCCGCGGTACGCGGGGTCGGTGCAGACGGCGCTGATCTCGGTCCAGCCCGGCGGATGCAGCCGCTCCCCCGCCATGGCGATCAGGGCGCCGCCCCGGCGGATGCCCAGGTAGGTGCCGAGTTCGATGGTGCGGGGCAGGAAGGGTCCGGGCCGGGTGCGTTCGACCAGGTCGAGCATCTCGGGGACGTCGTCGGGGCCGAGGCGGACCGCCTCCGGCTCGGGGGCGGCGGCCAGGCCGTCGTCGACGTACTGCACGCCCTCGATCCGGAAGGTGATCTCCCAGTCCGGCGGGACCTCCCCGCGGAAGCCGAGCAGCGGCACGTCGGCACCGGGTCCCGCGAGCGCCGCGAGGTCGGCCCAGTCGTCGGCGTCGGGCTCCTCGGGCAGTGCCTGCCACGGCGTCACGTCGACGGGGTAGCGCAGCACCCGGCCGCGACGCTCGGCGAAGTGCGCGTGCGGGCCGGTCAGGGAGGCCAGGGCGGGGTGGTCGAGGACGTGGCTCATGCGGCGTTCTCCGGGACGATCACGATCTTGCCGCGGGCGTGGCCGTCCTCGACAGTGCGCAGCGCCTCTCCGGCCCGGTCCAGGGGGAAGGTCCGCGTCACCTGCGGGTCCAGGCCGCCCGTCGCCACCAGGTCGGCCACCTCCGCCAGCCGCTCAGGGGTGCGGACCCGGGCCACGCGGGCGCCGCCGAGTGCCCGCACCTCGTCGGGCGACGCCGCGGCCGTGACGAGCTTCGTCCGGTCGGCGAGCAGGGTCGCGGCCTCGGTGACGACGGCGCCGCCGACGAGGTCGTACACGCCGTCGACGCCCTCCGGCACACGCGCGGTCCAGCCCTCTCCGGAGGGCACGTGCACGGCGCCGAGGGACTCGATCAGGTCCTTCTTGGCCTCGCTCGCGACTCCCACGACGCGCAGGCCGAGTGTGCGGGCGATCTGCACCGCCGCGACGCCGACACCGCCGCCCGCGCCGGTGACGAGCACGGTCGCGCCGGCCGGCAGGTCGAGCTGGTGGATCCCGTCGTACGCTGTCGCCCCCGCGACGGGCAGGGTGGCGGCGTCGGTGAAGGACACGGCCGCCGGCTTGTGGGCGGTGAAGCCGACCGGGAGCAAGGCGTACTCGGAGTACCCGCCGACCACCGGCTGCCCGAAGACCTCGTCCCCGGCGGCGAACCCCTCGACCCCGTCGCCGACCGCCTCGACGACGCCCGACACCTCGCTGCCCAGATAGGCGGGGAACGCGCGCTCCCCGGTGTCGCCCGGGCGCCGGAATCCGTTGCGCAGCTTCCAGTCCACGGGGTTCACGCCCGCGGCGCGCACCGCGACCAGCACCTGGCCGGCTCCCGGAACCGGCCGCTCCACCTCGATCAGGGCCTCCACCTCGGGCCCGCCGTTGCGCGTGAAGACGTACGCCTTGGGCATGTCTCTCACACTCCTTCGCTGTCGACGACGGCAACAGTCAGCAAGGGTGATCGGCGGCCGGCTATTCCCGGGGCTCCTGATCTTCATACGGCGTTCATGAGCGCTGCCCGGATGCCGGCGGCCCCGGGCATGAGCACGGCCGGCGAGCACGTACGGTTGAAGACGTAACCAATCGCCTCCCTCCCGCTGGATCTCCATGAACGTCACCCGAGGCTTCACCGGACGCCCCCGCGTCCATCAACCGGGTCTGCCGCCCGGCCAGTACGACGCGGGCGACGACTGGCCCGTCCTGTCCGCGGAGGTCACCCCCGAACTGGCGCCCGCCGACTGGACCTTCCGCGTCGACGGGCTCGTGGAGCGGTCGCGGACCTGGGACTGGGAGCAGGCGCACGCGCTGCCGGAGTCGGCGTACGAGGGCGACATCCACTGTGTGACGGGCTGGTCGAAGTTCGGGGTGCGCTTCGCGGGGGTGTCGCTGGACGCCTTCCTCGATGTGGTGCGGCCCCATGAGTCCGCCACCCATGCCGTGGCCCACTCCCACACCGGGTACACGGCGAGCCTGCCGCTCGCGGACCTGACCGGGGGACGTGCCTGGATCGCCTGGGAGTACGACAGGCGGCCGCTGCCCGCCGAGCACGGCGGGCCCGCCCGGCTCCTGGTGCCGCATCTGTACTTCTGGAAGAGCGCCAAGTGGATCGCGGGCCTCACGCTCCTCGACCACGACGAGCCCGGCTTCTGGGAGCAGAACGGCTACCACGCCCGCGGCAACCCCTGGCAGGAGCAGCGGTACCACGGTGACTGAGACGTACACACCCGCAAGGCGCTTCGCCGTGCCCGGCCGTGTCCCCGTGAGCGACCAGGCCGCCGCGCGGTGGCACACGGCCACGCTCACCGAGATCCGCCGGGAGACCCCGCACGCGGCCACCTTCCGGTTCGCGGTGCCCGGCTGGGCGGGGCATCTGCCCGGCCAGCACCTGCTGCTGCGGCTGACCGCCGCGGACGGGTACACGGCCCAGCGGCACTATTCGATCGCGTCCGCCCCCGACGACCGGGGGCATCTCGAAGTGACCCTGGACCGGGTGCCGGACGGCGAGGTCTCGGGCTGGTTCCACAAGACGGCCAGGCCCGGCGACCGGGTCGAGGTGCGCGGCCCGCTGAGCGGCTTCTTCGCCTGGCCGGGCGACCGGCCCGCGCTGCTCGTCGGGGCCGGCTCCGGGGTCGTACCGCTGATGTCGATGGTGCGGCACCACCGGGCGCGCGGCCTGGACGTGCCTCTGCGGCTGCTGGTGTCCGCGCGCAGCCCCGAGGAGCTCATCTACGCGCGGGAGTTCGGCGCGGAGACGACACCCCTGTTCACGCGGAGCGCCCCTGAAGGCGTGCCCGTGGGACGTATGGCGGCCGCACATGTGGCGCCGCTCCTGGCCGAGCGGCCTCCTGGTGGGTGGGAGGCCTATGTGTGCGGGTCCAACGCCTTCGCCGAGCACGCCTCGCGGCTGCTCGTCGGGGCCGGTCAGCCCGTGGACCGGATCCGCATCGAACGCTTCGGCTGACCGGAGAGGTCGGGCCGGCGTGGCGCACACCACGGCATCGGCGCGTTCTCGCGGTGAGCGATCTCCGGCCCGCCGGGTACCCGGACCCCGAGGGCACTCGCGCACATACACCGAACGGAGGGACAATACGAACCCGAAAAGGTTACGGCCCCTCCGGCTTCGGTGACGGCGAGGAGGTCGACATGCGTACCCAGGTGCGCGGCTGGCGCTGGCGGCACAATCCGCTGCGGCGCCGCTCCGACGTGATCGCGGCATGGACGGCGCTGGCCGTCGCGGTCCTGATGTTCGTGGGTGCGCCGCTGGCGGGAGTGCTGGCGGCCTGGTGGGCCCATGACGAGGCGCAGGGCATCGCCGCGGCGCAGCGCGCCGAGCGGCATCGCGTACGGGCCGAGGTCGTCGGCAAGGCCCCCGAGCAGCTGCCCGCCGTGCAGGGCGGACGGCAGCACTCCTACCGTGTGGACGTGCGCTGGAAGGACCCCGTCACCGGCACGCACACCACGAACGCACGCGTCCCGGCGGGCACCCGGCACGGCGACACCGTCGCCCTCTGGCTCGACTCCCGGGGCAGGGCCGTCCCGCCGCCGCCCGACGGCACCGCGATCTGGCAGCACACCCTGACCATCGGCGTGACCGCCACCGGCGGCGCCGTGGGAGTGGTGCTCCTCGCGAACGCGATCGTCAACCGCGTGGCCACCAATCACCGAATGCTCGAATGGGAGCGGGAGTGGGCCAGGACCGAACCGGAGTGGACCCGGCGCCGGGCGTGACGCCCGCCGGGTGACACGGGCATTCACCAGGGTCTGGCGGGTAGCTGGACCACGCACGTACGGTGTGATCATCCGCACCGTCTCCGCACTGGCTTCTCCCAAAGGCGGTCCTAGATGGCCCTGTTCGACCTTCCGCTGGACGAGTTGCGCGAGTACCGCAGTGTGTCCACCGAGCCCGAGGACTTCGACGCGTTCTGGTCCAAGACCCTTCAAGAAGCGCGAGAGCACGACCTGGACGCCCGTTTCGACCCGGTCGACACCGGCCTGACGACGGTGGACGTGTACGACGTGACGTTCGCGGGGTTCGGCGGGCACCCGGTGAAGGGCTGGCTGACGCTGCCCGCGGGCACCGAGGAACCGCTGCCGCTGGTCGTGGAGTTCATCGGCTACGGCGGCGGGCGCGGTCTGCCGCACGAGCATCTGCTGTGGGCGTCGACCGGCCGGGCCCACTTCGTGATGGACACGCGCGGGCAGGGCAGCGCATGGGGCGGGGGCGGCGGTACCCCGGATCCGGTGGGCGGCGCGCCCGCCTACCCCGGTTTCATGACCCGCGGCATCGACGCGCCCGAGAACTACTACTACCGCCGGGTGTTCACGGACGCGGTGCGTGCGGTGGAGGCGGCCCGTTCGCACCCGCTGACGGATGCGTCCCGCACGGTCGCGCTCGGCGCCAGTCAGGGCGGCGGCATCACGATCGCCGTGGGCGGTCTGGTCCCGGACCTCACGGCGGTCGCACCGGACGTGCCGTTCCTGTGCGACTACCCGCGTGCGGCGACCCTGACCGACCGCCACCCCTACCGCGAGATCGGGCTCTTCCTCAAGACGCACCGCGGCCGCACCGAGGACGCCCTGCGCACCCTGTCCTATTTCGACGGCGTCCACTTCGCCGCGCGCGGCCGCGCCGCCGCCCTGTTCTCGGCGGGCCTGGAGGACCAGACCTGCCCGCCCTCCACGGTCTTCGCCGCCTTCAACGCCTGGGCGCACGACGACAAGACGATCGAGGTGTACGACTTCAACGACCACGAGGGCGGCGGGCCCCACCAGGAGGCGGCCAAGCTGGCCTGGCTGCGGTCGTACGTCTGACACGCCCGAGGAGCCGCGCATGGAGACCTCCGTGGCCGCCGAGCGCTTCGTCCGGGTCTGGGAACGGGCCTGGGCGGCGCACGACGTGGACGGGCTGCTGGAGCTGTACGCCGAGGACTGCGTCCACCGCTCCATGCCGTTCCGCGAACCGCACCGGGGCCGGGCGGAACTCACCGCCTACCTGCGGTGGTCGTTCGAGCGGGAGCGGGTGAGGGACGTCCGGTTCTCGCCACCGCTGGTCGGCCGGAACGGTCTGGCCGCGGCCGAGTTCCGGGTGCGGGCCGAGGACACCGAGGACGGCACCGCGTCGGTCCTCGCGGGCTGCGTCCTCGTGCGGTTCGACGACACCGGCCTGGCGGTCGAGAGCCGCGACTACTGGCACACGGCCGACGGCGACCGGGACGTGGCCGGAAGGCTCTTCCTGCTGTGACCTTCCCTCCAGTCCGACCAGTCGGTACGTTCGTCATCGCCCAGGCCGCAGTGCCGCGGTCCGGGCTCAGGGCGGACGACGTCAGAACGGACGACGGAGGGCTTCATGGCGCAGCGCGAGCCGGTGGTGCACGGTCACTGCGACGAGCGGTTCACGGCGGTGCGGACGGCGCTGGAGGAGAATTTCCGCGACCGCGGGGAACTCGGCGCCGCGGTCACCGTCGACATCGGCGGCGAGGTCGTGGTGGATCTGTGGGGCGGCTGGGCCGACGCGGCCCGGACCCGGCCCTGGGAGCGCGACACGCTGGTCAATGTGTGGTCCACGTCCAAGGGGCCGACCGCGCTGTGCGCCCACATCCTCGTCGACCGGGGCCTGCTCGACCTCGACGCGCCGGTGGCGCGCTACTGGCCCGAGTTCGCCGCGGCCGGCAAGGACAAGATCCTCGTACGGCATCTGCTGTCGCACCGCGCGGGACTGTCCGGCCTGCGCGAACCGCACTCGCTCCAGCAGCTCTACGACTGGGAGTGCACGACACGACGGCTCGCGGCGACGGAGCCGTGGTGGGAGCCCGGGACGCAGTCCGGGTATCACGCGCTCACGTTCGGCTTTCTGGTCGGGGAGGTCGTCCGGCGGGTCTCCGGACTGCTGCCGGGGGCCTTCCTGGAGCAGGAGGTGACCGGGCCGCTCGGGATCGACTTCCGCATCGGGCTGCCCCAGAAGGAGGCCGGCCGGGCGGCGGAGCTGGTGCGCCCTCCTGCCGCCTCCAGCAGTGAACAGGCCGCCGCCTTCGCACAGTTGACGCCGCCGGCACTCGCGGCGCTGGCCAATCCGGTGGTGGGCGCGAGGGAGGCGAACACGGCCGAGTGGCGGGCCGCCGAGATCCCGGCCGCGAACGGCCACGGCACGGCAAGAGCGGTCGCCGCGCTCTACGGCATCTTCGCGGGCGGCGGCTCCTACGACGGCCACCGCATCCTGTCCCCCGAGGCGGCCGAGCGGGTGCGCGAGGGACAGGGCAGCTGCCGCGACCTGGTGCTCGGCGCCGGGCTCGGGGGCGACACGGAGGTGGCACTCGGGCTCTGGCTGAGCGGCCCGCACGGCTCCTACGGACCCAACCCGCGCGCTTTCGGACACGACGGCTTCGGCGGCTCCTGCGGCCTCGCCGACCCGGAGGCGGGGGTGTCCCTGGGGTACGTGATGAACCGGATGGGGCCTCATATCGCGGACGACCCACGCAAGATGGCCCTGATCGACGCGCTCTACGGCGCGCTGTGAGAAACATGCCGGGCAGGCCGGTTTCGGCCGAACCCGCAAGCCGGTCTTCCCTCGTGGTTTAGACCAATGCTAGATCTGGTGGCGCATCGAGTCCGCACGGCTACGGCACGTCACCAACAGGAGGCGCGGCATGGACCGCACCACCCCGCACGACCGTCCCCTCCCCGAAGGGCAACCGCTGTACTGGCGCGTCGCGACGCAGCTGCTCGGCGAGCTGCGCGACGGGACCGTCCCGCCCGGCGAACGGCTGCCCGCCGAGCGGCAGTTGGCCGGACACTTCGGCGTCAGCCGGGAGACCGTCCGGCAGGCGCTGGAGGTACTGCGCCGGGACGGTCTGGTCGCCACCGACCGGCGGGGCAGCCACGCCACCCTGCCGGGGCTGCCGCTGGAGAGCCCCACCTCGCTGAGCTTCCCGGTCGGCGTCCGGGCCGCCGATCCCGGCGCCCTCGACCGGGCCCGGGTCAGCTGGGAGACTCCCCCGCCGGAGCACGCCGAGGTCCTCGGACTCGCCCCGCACCGCCCCACCCTGGTGCACCGCTACGAATCGGCCGCCGCCGACGGCCGGGGCCGCCGCACCGCCGTGACCTCCTTCTCCGCCGTGGCCCTGGCGGAGGTCGAGGAGCTGGCCCGCTACCGCGACCGCGCCGACGGCGCCGCCTCGGCCCAACTGCGGCGCGCCTACGACTGGATGCGCAGGGCCGGTCTGACACTCCACCACCGGGACACCATCACCCCGCTCGCGGACACGCCATCGGTGCGGGTCACCCGGCGCGTGCACGACCAGTACGCACGGCCGCTGGAGATCACGGACCTCGTCGTGGACGCCCAACCGGACGCCCTGGTCTACGAGTTCACCCTCCCCTCGGCGGGCTGAGCACACCCCGGGCGCCGACGGCGAAGCCGCGGGATGGACGGGAGCAGGTCACAGCTCCGCCCCTTCCGGTCCGCGCGCCCGCGCCGGTTCCATGTGCAGGCCGGGCACCCGGTCCCAGCCGGTCACCCGCATCACCCGCTGCACGTGCGGGGCCACTCCCGCCAGTTCGAGGGTGCCGCCCGCCGTGTACAGGCCCAGCGCGGTGAACGCCAGCAGCCGCAGCGCCCCGACGTCGATGAAGCGCAGGTCGCGCAGGTCGAGATGGGTGCGGGGCGCGGCGCGCGACCTGGCCCGATCGGTCTCGGCGTGCAGGGCGCGGGCGACGGCCGTGACGTTGGTGTCGTCGACCTCCCCGGCCAGGGCCAGGCCGGGGGGCGAGAACGTACGGCTGATGGTGAGGATCTCGTCGCGCCAGACGTCGTCGGCGCCGACCCGGCCGTGGTGCAGCGCGGTGATCCGGGCGAGTTCGGTGTCCGTGAAGATCCTGCGGTCGTACTGGCAGATGCCGAGGACCGGCAGGGAGGAGAACACGGGGTCGAGCAGCAACTCGCTGTCGTGGAGCGTCTTGAGCTCCTTGCCGGCCAGGGAGCGCAGGCTCTCCGCGCAGACGCGCAGGCCGAGGAAGCCGTCGCCGACGGCGCGGCGCGCCTCACGCCGGATCACCTCGTCCAGATCCCACAGCCCCTGCGGGTTCGCCAGATGCGGATCGACGCACAGCCGCCCCTGCGCGAGTTCCTCGTCGACCCGGCAGCCGTACGCCTCCAGGAACGACAAAGCGACCTGGCCCGGCACGTCGGCAGGGGTCAGCACGAGCCCCCGCTGTCCGCTGGCGAGACCGTCGAGCAGGAACGACGCCAGAACGGTGTCGCGCTCTTCGTCCGTGTCGTAGCCGAGGAGGAAGTGGTCTCCCTGACGCATCTGACCCACGGTCCTGCGGAGCGGTACGGCGGCCATCCCCCTACCTCCCTCGGTGGACGGACCGCTTCCAAGCTACGCCCGAAACAGGCTCGCCGTGAGGGGTTATCGTGTCCGCCATCGGTTCCGGGTGAGGGGGGACGATGGCGGCCTCTGTACAGGGCGGCAGGATCGGCAACCTTCCCGCCGAGGCGAACGTCTTTGTCGGCCGCAGGCTCGAACTCACCCGGATCACGGAGCTGTTGGGGGCGGAGCGACTGGTGACACTGACGGGGCCGGCCGGGGTCGGCAAGTCCCGCCTCGCCCTGCGGTCCGCGCACGCCGCCAAGGCCGCCTTCCCGGGCGGGGTGTGGCTGGTGGAGCTGTCGGAGCTGCGTGATCCGGACCTGCTGACCAACACGGTGGCCCAGGCGACCCGGCTGACCGAGCAGACACTGCGGCCCCTTCTGCAGGCGGTCTGCGAACATCTCGCCGGGGCACCCGTACTGCTGGTCCTGGACACCTGCGAGCATGTGCTGGACGAATGCGCGCGCGTCGTGCAGGAACTTCTCGCCAACGTCGCGGAGTTGCGGATTCTGGCCACCAGCCGGCAGCAGTTCGGGGTGCCGGGCGAGCATCTGCTGACCGTGGCACCGCTGCCGCTGGGCGAACGCGACGACGCGGTGGCGCTGTTCACCGCACGAGCGGTGGCGGCGGTGCCGTCGTTCACTCTCACCGATGCCAACCGTGCCGACGTGGCCGCCATCTGCGCCCGCCTGGACGGCATTCCGCTGGCCCTGGAGCTGGCCGCCGTACGGCTGCGCGGCTTTCCCCTGCACCGGCTCCTGGAGGGCCTGGACTCACGCTTCGACCTGCTCGTCTCGCACGCCCGACCGCGCCTCGCCCGCCACCAGACGCTGCGCACCGCGATCGGCTGGAGCCATGAACTGTGCACCCCGCTGGAGCGGCTGCTGTGGGCGCGCCTGTCGGTGTTCGCGGGCGGCTGGGACGTGGAGGCGGCCGAATTCGTGTGCCACGGCGGCCCGTTGGACCCGGAGCAGATCCTCGGTCTGCTCGCCTCCCTCACCGAGAAGTCCATTGTCACGATGGACGGTGAAGGCGCGGCGGTGCGCTACCGGATGCTCGACACGGTCCGCTCGTTCGGCGCCGAGTGGCTGGCCGGGCTGGGTGAGCAGGAGGCGGTCCGGCTGCGCCACCGGGACTACTTCCGATGGATCGCCCGCCAGGGCGAGGCGGAGTGGCTCGGACCTGGCCAGCGCATGTGGTCCGAACGGCTGACGGCGGAGCACGCCAATCTGCGGCTGGCGATCGAGCAGTGCCTGACCGCCGCCGAGCCCGAGACGGCGCTGGAACTCACCGGCTCGCTCTGGTTCTTCTGGTTCGCCTGCGGGTTCGCCGAGGAGGGCCGCACCTACCTGGAACGGGCGCTGCGGCGCGCCCCCGAGGACGGCGGACCCGAGCACACCCTGGCCGTGTGGGCCCACCGGCTGGTCACCGTCGTCCCGGACGACCTGGAGGCCGCCGAGTCGGTGAGCGCCGCCTACGTGTGGCTCGCCGAGGAACGCCGACTGCCGGTGCCCGCGCTGCCGCTGACCGGAGCCAGCCTGGCCGTACGGGGCGAGTCGGCGCGCTCGGCGGTGCTGTACGGCAGTGTGCGCCAGGCGCCGTCCGGCGACGGCGGCGCCGAGTTCTTCCAGCTGCTGACCCTCGCCGTACAGGCGTATCTGCTGGCGAGCCAGGCCGCGTTCGAGCGGTGCGCGGCGGTCGCCGAGCGGCTGCGCGCCGAGTGCGCCAAGCGCGGGGAGCTGTGGATGCGGGCCTGGGGTGACTTCTTCGTGTCGCTCGCCGGGATCGGTCTGGGCCACCCGGACGAGGCGGTGCGCTCCGCGCGCGAGGCGCTGGCGGCCAAGTGGCGGGTGCACGACCGGATCGGCGCCGCCGCGGTCGCCGACCTCCTGGTGGTCGCGCGGGCCGCGCAGGGCGAGGACGAGCTCGCAGCCCGTCTGCTGGGCGTCAGCAGACGCCTGTGGTTGACGGCGGGCCTGCCGCAACTCGGCCGCCCGGACCGGACGGTCTTCCACCGTGAGTACGAACGCCGCCTGCGCGCCTCCCTCGGCGACGCCCGCTTCGCCGAGGCAGTGGACGCGGGACGGGAGCTGGGCTCCGACGAGGCGGTGACGTGGGCGTTGGGCGGGGCGGGTCACGGGGCCGATGGTTCTGACGGGTCGTATGGGGCTGATGGAGCCAACGGGTCTGATGAAGCCAACGGGCCAGAGGGGCCAGGGGGTTCGGACAGACCTGGGGGTTCGGACGGACCCGGGGGCCCCGACATCTCCGGTGTGTCCGGCGCGTCCGGCGTCTGATCGGCCGGGCGCCGAGCAGTCAGCCCACCGTCTCCTTCACAGCCACGATCATCCGCGCCCGCGAACTCCCGTCCCCCCGCCGCCCGAACTCTTCCAGCGCCTGAAGCTCCACACGGAACCCGGCCCGCTCCAGTTCACGGCGTACGTCCCCGAGGCGGAAGGCGCGGTAGTACATGACGAACGGGGGCCGCCACACGGCGTTGCGCACGCGCATGACCGCGTCGAAGCCGAGCAGCATCCAGTACGCCGGGGACGTGGGCCGGGGCGGGGCGAGCACCGGGAAGGCGAAGCGGCCGCCCGCCCGGAGCACGGAGTGGACCTGCGCGAACAGGTCAGGCAGCTCCTCGGGCAGGAAGTGCCCGAACGCCCCGAAGCTGACGGCCAGATCGAAGGTGCCGGGGGCGAACGGGAGCGCGCGGACGTCCCCGCGGACCCAGGAGACCGTCGGCTTCGGCGGCCGTACTGGCCGCTCGGCCTCGGCGAGCATGCCCGCGCTGAAGTCGATCCCCGTGACGCTGCGCCGGCAGACACCGGCGAGCACGTCGACGCCCGCGCCGGTGCCGCAGCACAGGTCGAGCCCGGCGTCGAAGGGGCCGGTGCGGGCGAGTGCGGAGGCGACCGCGTCGAGCACGGATGCGGGGGTGCGGAAGGGGGTGTGGTCGAACTTCGGGGCGAGCAGGTCGTAGCCGTGCTCGACGGACGACAGTGCCTGGACGGCGAGCTCGCGCAGGCTGGGGCCCTCGGGGCTGAACATCCACGTCAGCGTAGTGGACACCTTGGCGGCCGCTGATTACTCTCATACTCACCTACTCAACAAATTGATTATGAGGTGGCGCGATGCGAGCGTTCCGCGAGGCGGTCGAGGCCGGGGACATGGAGGCCGTCGAGGCGCTGCTGGCCGAGGACGTCGTCTTCACCAGTCCGGTGGTCTTCAAGCCGTATCCGGGCAAGGCGATCACCGCGGCGATCCTGCGCGCGGTCGCGAAGGTGTTCCAGGACTTCCGGTACGACCGTGAACTCGCCGGGCCCGACGGCCGCGACCACGCCCTGGTGTTCACCGCCCGGGTGGGCGGCCGCGAGCTGACGGGCTGCGACTTCATCCGGCTGAACGAGGACGGCCTGATCAGCGAACTCATGGTCATGGTGCGGCCGTTGTCGGGCGCGCAGGCCCTGGCGGCGGAGATGGGGGCGCGGTTCGAGGACATCGTCAAGGAGGCGCAGGCGCGGTCCGTCAACGCGTCCTGAGACGGGCCGCCACGGGCGAGCGGTCTTCCTGGCTGTCCGGTGTGCTGCCCCGGCGCAGCAGGAGCAGGGCGCAGGCCAGCCCGGAGGTCGCGAGGGCGGCGCACGCGAGGAACGCGGCGCGGTATCCGCCGGTCAGGGCGGCGAGCCGGTCCGGCCCGTCGGTCCAGGTGAGGGCGACGGACGTGACGACGGCGACGCCGAAGGCCCCGCCGATCTGGAAGGCCGCGGTGTTGATGCCGGAGGCGACGCCGGAGTCCTGTTCCCGTAGGCCGGTCAGGGCGGCGATGGCACCGGCCACCGCGCAGGCGCCGAGGCCCGGGCCGAAGAGCAGCAGTCCGGGGAGGAGGTCGCGGGCGAAGCTCCCGTCGACCGGGACCCCGGCCAGCAGGGCGCTGCCCGCGCCGACCAGCGCGAGGCCGCCCGCGGCGATCCGGCGGGCGCCGAGCCGGGTGACCAGGGCCTGTCCGCCGTAGGAGCCGACGACCGCCCCGGCCGGCATCACGACGTTGCACAGCCCGAAGCGCAGCGGCGAGTAGCCGAGGACGCCCTGGCCGTACTGGGACAGCGTGTACGACATCCCGAAGGCGCTCGCGCCGAGCAGGAAGACGACCAGGTTGCCGCCGCTCACCGTCCGGGCGCGCAGCAGGCGCAACGGCACGAGCGGGGCCGCGGCGCGCGACTCGATGCGGACGAACACCACAGCGAGCAGTACGGACGCGGCGAGCAGGCCCGTCGTGCGCGCGGACAGCCATCCGGCGCCGGGTGCCTCGACGACGGCGTAGACGCAGGCGACGAGCGCGGCGGTGGCGGTGAGCGCACCGGCCGGGTCGAAGGAGCGGGCGCGCGCGTCGGTGCGGCTCTCGCGCAGCAGGAGCGGGGTCAGCGCCAACAGGAGTGCGGCGACGGGGACGTTGAGGAAGAAGACCCACTGCCAGCCGAGGGTGCCGGTGAGGGGGCCGCCGATCAGGAGGGCGGCGGTGGCGCCGAAGCCGCCGCTGCCGGACCAGACGGCGAGGGCCTTGTTGCGCTCGCGGCCCTCGTCGAAGGTGCTCACCAGCAGGGAGAGCGCGCTGGGCGCCATGATCGCGGCCGAGACGCCCTGGACGGCGCGGGCCGCGACGAGTACGCCGGGCGTCCAGGCCAGTCCGCACAGCAGTGAGGACAGTCCGAACAGGAGCGTCCCGGTCATGAACACGCGGCGGCGGCCCAGCAGGTCGGCCGTGCGGCCGCCGAGGAGCAGCAGTCCGCCGAAGCTCAGCAGGTAGGCGCTCATCACCCACTGGGCGCCGTCGGCGGACAGGCCGAGCCCGTCCGCGATCGACGGCAGGGCGAGGAGCACGATCTGCGCGTCGAGGATCACCATGAACCCGGCGACGCAGAGCAGGGCCAGGGCGTACCAGCGGCGGGTGTCGGTGGTGGGCACGGTCAGCCTCCCAGGCGCAGGGCGGCCAGCCATACGTCCGGTGTGCCGTCGGGGTCGCCGGGGCTGCGGGGTTCGCGCAGGAGCGCGGCGAGGGCCTTGCGAAGCCGGGTGGTGCGGCGGGTGGGCCGGTGGGTGGTCATCGGAGCCTCCGGTGTCGTGGGGTGCTTTCACCCCACCGACGAACGGGTCCTAGGCGGATCGACACTCCGCGAGCCGCTTCTGCAGAAATCTCCGTTCCGCGTCGTTCTCCACCAGCTCCAGCGCCCGCTCGTACGCCTCGGCCGCCTCCCGCGTACGTCCGCTGCGGCGCAGCAGGTCGGCGCGGGTGGCGGGCAGCAGGTGGTACCCGGTCAGGTCGCCTTCCCGCTCCAGGTCCGCCACCAGGGCCAGCCCCGCGTCGGCGCCCTCGGACATGCCGACGGCGACCGCGCGGTTGAGGCGGACGACGGCCGAGGGCACGAAGCGGCTCAACTCGCCGTAGAGCGCGGCGATGTCGGCCCAGTCGGTGTCCTCGGCCGTCGTGGCGGTGGTGTGGCAGGCGGCGATGGCGGCCTGGATCTGGTAGGCGCCGGGGCGGCCGCGGCGCAGGGCGGTCTCCAGCAGTGCGGTGCCCTCGTCGATCTCGGCGCGGTCCCAGGCGCTGCGGTCCTGGTCCTCCAGGGTCACCAGTTCACCGGCCGCGTCCACGCGCGTGTGCCGGCGCGCGTCGTGCAGCAGCAGAAGAGCGAGCAGCCCGAGTGTCTCGGGCTCGTCCGGCATCAACCGGGCCAGCAGGCGCGCGAGCCGGATCGCCTCGGCGCACAGGTCGGTGCGTACGAGATCGGCACCGGACGAGGCGGCATACCCCTCGTTGAAGAGCAGGTAGAGCACGCCGAGCACGCCGGTGGTGCGTTCGGGCAGCAGGTGCGCGGGCGGCACCCGGTAGGGGATGCCGGCGTTGCGGATCTTCTTCTTGGCGCGCACCAGGCGCTGCGCCATCGTCGCCTCGGGGACGATGAAGGCGCGGGCGATCTCCGGTGTGGTCAGGCCCGCGAGGGTGCGCAGGGTGAGCGCGACGCGGGCCTCGATGGGCAGGGCGGGATGGCAGCAGGTGAAGATCAACCGCAGCCGGTCGTCCTGGACACCGCTGTCCTCGCCGTCGTACTCCGGGTCGTACGGTCCCTCGTCGCGCGCCAGCACGGCCGCCTCCCGCAGTTTGGCCGCACCCACCGCCTCCCGGCGCAGTACGTCGAGAGCGCGGTGGCGGGCGGTCGTGGTCAGCCAGGCGCCGGGGCGGCGCGGGATGCCGTCGCGCCGCCACCGGTCCAGGGCCTGGGCGAAGGCGTCCTGCGCGCTCTCCTCGGCGAGGTCCCAGTCGCCGGTCACCCGGATCAGGGTGGCGACGACCTGGCCCCACTCCTCGCGGAAGGCGGCGGCGACGGCCTTCTCGACGTCGTCCGTGGCGCTCACTCCCAGACCGGCCGCACCTCGACCGAGCCGCCGTCGAGGGCGGCCGGATGCCTGGCGGCCAGGGCGATCGCCTCGTCGAGGTCGGCGACGTCGATGAAGGAGATCCCGGCGAGATACTCCTTCGTCTCCGCGAACGGCCCGTCGCTGAGCAGGACTTCGTCGCCCCGCACCCGCACGGTGGTGGCGTCGCTCGCCGGCCGCAGCCGTGCCCCGCCGGTGACCCGGCCCGCCCGTACCTCGTCGAAGTACGCGGCGAAGCGCGGGTCGGCGGCGTGCTCCGCCGGGCTCCGCTCCTCGGCTCCCACCGGGGTGCAGAACAGCAGGGCGTACTTCATCACGCCTCCTTCAGGGTCACGGCGTGCTCGTGGGTGATCACCCGGCGCAGCCCGATGTCGCGGTAGCCGGTGGTCACCCGCATCGTGTGGTCGATCGGGGTGCCGTCGGGGCGCTCGGCGGTCACCCGGACACGGCAGCGGGCGAACCCGACGCTCTCGTCGACCTCGACGCGCAGGTCCAGCACCTCGCGCGTGACCGGGCCGGTGACCGACGTGAACAGGTCCCGCAGCGCCGCGCGGTGGGCGTCCATGCCTTGGCGCTCGTGGCCGTCCGTGCTGTGGATGACGTCCGCGTCCGGTGCGTAGCAGGCCAGCGCGCGGTCCACGTCGCGGTTCTGGAAGGCCTCGGTGAGTTCCGCGTCGAGGGCGCGGAGGGCGGTCTCGGCGTCCTCTCCCTCCCACATCGGCCAGAAGGGGCGCACCTCCATGGCACCGATGGTGGCGACGGGGTGCCGGGCGGCGGCCTCGACGGCCTCCTCCAGGCTGTCGCACTCCAGGATGTCGAATCCGGCGACGTACTCCTTGGTCTCCGCGAACGGCCCGTCGGTGCGCAGGACTTCACCTCCGCGGACACGCACGGTGACCGCCTCGGAGGGCAGGGCGAGCCGGTGGCCGTGCAGCCGTGCGCCCCGCTCGCCGAGCTCCTCCACCCAGGGTTCGACGGGTGCCATGCCCGAGGCATCGGCGGTGTCGTCGCCGCAGACGAGCAGCATGTACTTCATGGGGTCCTCCCGGTCGTCATGAGCTTCCTACGCCCCACCGACGAACGGGGGCCGACCGAATCGACACTCTGCCGGACAGATCCTCAGGACGTCCCTACGACGCGCTGCCGGTCTCCCGTACGAGTTCGATGGCCCGACCCAGCGTGGCGAGCCGGTCCTCAAGGCTCTCCCCCGCCGGATACAGCCGTACGGTGTCCACGCCGGCGTCGCGCCACACCCGCAGCCGCTCCCGCACCATGGGCTCGGTGCCGATCAGTGTCGTACCGAGGACCATCTCGTCGGTCACGAGCGCGGCCGCGCCGTCCCGGTCGCCCGCCTGCCAGCGCTCGCGGACCTCGGCGGCCACCTCGGCCCAACCCTGGCGGCTGTAGGCGCTGTTGTAGAAGTTGGTCGAGGCGGATCCCATGCCGCCGAGGCTGAAGGCCAGCTCCTTCTTGCGGCCGGCGACCATCGCGGCGAGTGCGTCCTCGTCGGCGGCGAAGGCGACCTCGGCGCCCTGGCAGACGTCCAGATCCTTGCGGCTGCGCCCGGCCCCGGCGAGTCCTTCGTCGAGGTGGGCGAAGTAGGCGCCCGCAGCGCCCTCGGGCACGAAGCTGGTCCCGAGCCAGCCGTCGGCGACCGCACCGGTCAGCCGCAGCATGGCCGGTGACAGGGCGGCGAGGTAGACGGGCACGGGGTGCTCGGCCCGCGCCGACAGCCGCATCGGGACGGCGTCGCCGGGCAGCGGGATAGTGAACTGCGTTCCCTCATACGAGAGTTTGCCGCCGTCGAGCACGCGGTGCACGATCTCCACGGTCTCCCGCACACGGGCGAGGGGGTGGGCGAAGGGCACGCCGTGCAGCCCCTCCATCACCTGCGGACCGGATGCGCCGAGGCCCAGCAGGAAGCGGCCGCCGGAGAGGTTGGAGAGGGTGATCGCGGTCTGGGCGACGGCCACCGGGGTGCGGGTGCCGACCTGGATGACGCCGGAGCCCAGCAGCATCCGGTCGGTGCGCGCCGCGTAGTAGCCGAGGGCGGAGGGCGCGTCGGAGCCCCAGGCCTCGGCGACCCAGCAGATGTCGAGGCCCAGCTTCTCGGCCTCCACGACGAAGTCGGCGGTCTGGGACCAGTGTTCGCCCGCGGACGCCTCGACCGTGGTCGCGGTGCGCATCAGCCGGCCTCCGCCCGCTTCTTGATCTCCTTGAGGGTTGCGGTCATGTTCTGCTCCAGCTCCCGCAGCCGTACGAACACGATCTTCTGTTCCTTGTCCGGCATGCGGTCGATGGCCTCGCACAGTCCGGAGCGGCCGGGGCCCATCTGCATCCACTGCGACAGATCGGTGCCGCCGTCGCCGGCGTGGAGCCGGAAGCGCCAGACGGCCGACGGGTCGGCGGGGTCCTGCACCGCCCAGGCGAAGCGGCGGCCCGGTTCGTACTCGACGACGTAGGAGGTGGTCGACCATTCACCGAGCGCGTCGTGCTTGCTGTGGCCGAGGAAGCGGGCGCCGACCGCGGGCCCGGTGGCGCCGTCGAGCCAGGCGACCGACTGGAGTTCGCGGCTCATGTCCGGCATCAGGGAGATGTCCGAGACCAGGGCCCACACCCGCTCGGGCGGGGCATCGATCCAGGTCCGCACCTCGACGGTGGGTGTGTCCGTGTACCGTGCGCCGGTCCATTTCACGTCGGGCTACCTCCTCGCCGTCGAACGGTCTGACCTCAAGGGGCCTGACCTTCAGAGTTGCGTGATGAGACTAACCCTGTCAAGGAGCCTCACGTGAGGCCGAAGCGGCGTCGTACGTCCGGTCGTTGCTTCAGGCGCTCCGGGTAGCCGGGCCCCATCCGCATGGAGGTGTCCTCGGCGCGCAGCGGCTCGCGGCAGCGGGCGCAGACGACCTCGGCATGGGTGTCGTGGCCGCAGGTGTCGTGGTGGAAGACGACCGGGGCGCCCTCCTCCCCCGCCAGCCAGCGGTCGCCCCAGCGGGACAGCGTGGCGAGCACGCCGAAAAAATCCCGCCCCTTCTCGGTCAACACGTAGTCATAGCGCCGGGGTTCGTCCTGATAGGGGCGCTTCTCCAGCAGCCCTTCGTCGACGAGCCGGCGCAGCCGTTCGGTGAGCGTGTTGCGCGCGATGCCCAACTCCCGCTGGAACGCGTCGAAGCGGTGGATCCCGTAGAAGGCCTCCCGCAGCACCAGGGGCGTCCAGGCGTCGCCCAGCAGGTCCATGGTCGTCGCGATGGAGCACGGCCAGTTCGAGAAGGACGTCCGTTTCATGACCTCACCCTAGCCAGTCTCGTCATGAGACCCAGGGTTTCGGCCATTAACTTCAGCCCTTTCCTTAAGTATTGACGCCCTTCCGCTCTCCTGCCATGGTCTGGACCAATACACAGCACCCTCACTTTCGGCAGCGCCGACGAGAAGCGAGGTCCACCATGCCCACCCCCCGATTCACCGCCTTCCGCCTCAGACGCACCGCCCTCGACCGGCTCGCGTTCGTGGCCGTTCTCGCAGCCCTGCTCACCGCGCTGGTGAGCGTCACACCCGCTTCGGCGGCTTCCGGCCAGATCACGGGGCTGGCCGGAAAGTGCGTCGACGTGGCGGGCGCGAACAGCGCCAACGGGACCGCCGTCCAGCTCTACGACTGCAACGGGACCGGCGCCCAGAACTGGTCCAACCCCGGCGACGGCACCCTGCGCGCGCTCGGCAAGTGCCTCGACGTCGTCGACCGCAGCACCGCCGACGGCGCGGCCGTCCAGCTGTGGGACTGCAACGGCGGTCCCAACCAGCAGTGGGTGGTCTCCGGCGCCCACGACATCGTGAATCCGGCCGCGAACAAGTGTCTGGACGTGCGCGACAACAACAGCGCCAACGGCACCCGGCTGCAGATCTGGACCTGCACGGGCGGCGCCAACCAGAAGTGGAACGCACCCGCGAGCGACGGCGGAGGCACCCCCTCGGGCTTCGTGGTGAGCGAGTCGCAGTTCAACCAGATGTTCCCGAACCGGAATTCCTTCTACAGCTACAGCGGCCTGACCGCCGCGCTCAGCGCCTACCCCGGCTTCGCCAACACCGGCAGCGACACGGTCAAGAAGCAGGAGGCGGCCGCCTTCCTCGCCAACGTCAGCCATGAGACCGGCGGTCTGGTCTACGTGGTCGAGCAGAACACCGCCAACTACCCCACGTACTGCGACTGGAGCCAGCCCTACGGCTGCCCGGCCGGACAGGCCGCCTACTACGGACGCGGCCCCATACAGCTGTCGTGGAACTTCAACTACAAGGCGGCGGGCGACGCGTTGGGCATCGACCTGCTCGACAACCCCTGGCTGGTGCAGAACGACTCGGCGGTCGCGTGGAAGACGGGCCTGTGGTACTGGAACACCCAGTCCGGCCCCGGCTCCATGACCCCGCACAACGCCATGGTCAACGGCGCGGGCTTCGGCCAGACGATCCGGAGCATCAACGGCTCGCTGGAGTGCGACGGCAAGAACCCCGCGCAGGTGCAGAGCCGCGTCGACGCCTACCAGCGCTTCACCTCGATCCTGGGCGTCAGCCCCGGCGGCAACCTGTACTGCTGACCGGACACTTCACCGTCAGGCACACCTGAAGAGGCCGGGGTCCGCGACCCCGGCCTCTGTCTCTTCCCACCATGCGGCGCGGATTCGGGGTTGGATGGGGTTATGAACGACGAGCACGCGCGGTTCATGCGGGCCAACCAGGCGAACTGGGACGCGCGCACCCCGGTCCATCTCGCCAGCCAGTTCTACGGCCTCGACCAGGACCTGGACCCGGCCCGCTGGTTCGCCTCATTCGAGTGGGACGACCTCGGCGAACTGGCCGGACGCGACGTGCTGCATCTGCAGTGCCATCTGGGCACCGAGACCCTCGCCCTCGCCCGCCGCGGCGCCCGGGCCACGGGACTCGACTTCTCGGAGGCGTCGACGACCGCCGCCCGGGACATCGCGGCGAAGGCGGGCCTGGACGTCGAGTACGTACGGGCGAACGTCTACGACGCCGAACAGGCCCTGCAGGGGCGGCAGTTCGACATCGTGTACACCGGCAAGGGCGCCCTGTGCTACCTGCCCGACCTGGACCGCTGGGCGTCCGTGGTCGCCCGGCTCCTGCGCCCCGGCGGCCGGTTGTACATCGTGGAGTTCCACCCGCTGCTCAACTCGCTGGGCCCCAAGCCGGGCCCGGGCGAGGGACCCGATCTGCTGCTGCGGCACGACTACCTGGCCGGCGAGGTCGCGGTGCACCGCGACGCGACGCACACCTACACCGACGGTCCGGCCGTCGAGGGCGCCACCGACAGTTACGAGTGGATGCACGGAATAAGCGACGTCGTCAACGCGTTGATCGGAGCAGGACTGACCATCCGGAGTCTGCGGGAGAGCGACGAGCTGCCCTGGCCGCGCTGGCCGCAGATGGTGCGGACCCCGTCCGGTTGGTGGCGCCTGCCGCAGCCGCGCATCCCGCTGCTCTACGGCCTCCTCGCCTCCCGCTGAACCCGCTGAACCCACGGAACCCGCCGACGCCGAACCCTCGGAACCCGCCGATCGGTTTGACGCCGTACCCGTTGTGGTACGGTCCTACCAGCACTTGTGTACGCCCCCTTTGAGGGCGCCGGTGCGGATCTCATCTCAGTTCGCCGTATCGCCCACCGTTTCCCGGTCGGCTCACCGGCTTCCCAGCACCGCCTCGTGACCAGCGGTTCTGCCGTATCCGAGGTGCTGTTCCTGCCGCAGAAAGCGTGCTCTGTCCGCCTTCCCTCCGCGGCGTTCCCCTCCCTTCGCATGTTCCATGCCATCCGTCCTCGAAAGGACCGACCACCATGACCACCACTCTCGAACACCCCCCTGTCAAGCAAGAGCCCCGGACCGAGGCCGTCACCGGTGTCCTCGACATCGACGCGAACGGAAAGGGGCACCTGCGCGCCGAGGGCCTCCTGCCCTCGCCGTCCGACCCTGCCGTCTCCCCCGCGCTGATCCGCCGTCACGGCCTGCGCAAGGGCGACCTGGTCGAAGGCGTACGCGACGCCCGGCGCGCCCTGACCGAGGTCGCACGGGTCGACGGGCGCACGCCCGACGCACTGCGCGGCCGCCCCCACTTCCGCGATCTCACGCCGCTGCACCCGCGCGAGCGGCTCCGCCTGGAACACCCTGCGGCCGGCCTGACCGGGCGCGTCGTCGATCTGATCGCACCCGTCGGCAAGGGCCAGCGCGGACTGCTCGTGGCCCCGCCCAAGACCGGCAAGACGATTGTGCTGCAGCAGATCGCGGCCGCCGTCGCCGGCAACCACCCCGAGGCCCGTCTGATGGTGCTGCTGCTCGACGAGCGCCCCGAGGAAGTCACCGACATGCGGCGCTCCGTGCGCGGCGAGGTGTACGCCTCGACCTTCGACCAGGCCGCCAAGCAGCACATCGCCCTGGCCGAGCTGGTCATCGAACGGGCCAAGCGGCACGTCGAGGCCGGCGAGGACGTCGTGATCCTGCTCGACTCACTGACCCGGCTGTGCCGGGCCCACAACAACGCGGCCGCATCCGGTGGCCGCACCCTGACCGGTGGCGTCGACGCGGCGGCGCTGCTCGGGCCGAAGCGGTTCTTCGGCGCCGCACGGCTGGCCGAGGAGGGCGGATCGCTCACCATCCTCGCCACCGCGCTGGTCGAGACCGGCTCACGCGCCGACGACTACTACTTCGAGGAGCTGAAGAGCACCGGCAACATGGAGCTGCGCCTCGACCGCGAACTCGCCGCGCGCCGCGTCTTCCCCTCCGTCGACATCACCCCCTCCGGCACCCGCCGCGAGGAACTGCTCCTGCCCCCGGCCGAGTTGACCGCCGTACGCGGCTTGCGGCGCGCCCTGCAGACCCGGGACGGCCAGACCGGCACGGAGACCCTGCTGGAACGCCTGCGCAACACCCCGGACAACGCGACGTTCGTACGCCGCATCCAGCCGACGCTGCCCGCCGAGTGACCCGGCACGCGTGCGCCGCACCACGTTGTCGTGGCGACGGACGGACGAGAACGCGCAGTTGCCCCCGAGTGCCGTACACCTGCTGCCACACTGCCGTTGACACCGCGCACGATCATCAGCGCGCGCCCGGCACCGCGTCCCCGCCCTCGCGAAAGGCAGCACACCATGCCACCTTCAGAGTCGACGTCCCCCGGCCCCGCCGCCCTCCTCGCGGCCATGCCCTTCGCGGCACGCCTGGGCATCGAACTCCACGAGGCACGCCCCGACCGGGTCGTGGGCAGCCTGGCCTGGTCCCCCGAGGCCTGCACCGCGGGCGGAGTCCTGCACGGCGGAGCCCTGATGGCGCTGGCCGACTCCGTCGGCGCCGTCTGCGCCTATCTCAACCTCCCGCCGGGCGCCGGGACTTCCACAATCGAGTCCAAGACCAACTTCCTGCGGGGAGTGACCTCCGGACGCGTCCACGCCACGGCCCGCACCCTGCACGTCGGCTTCACCCTGGTCGTCGTACAGACCGACCTGCGCGACGACAGAGACCGGCTCGTGGGGCAGACCACGCAGACCCAGATCGTGCTCGCGGCGAACGACGGCTCCGGGGACTGACTGGACGTCTGACCGACTGCATTGACCTCATTGATCGCATTGATCGCATTGATCGCATCACGAGGGTCCGCGTCGCGCTCGCAGTACGGAGTCGTGGGTGTGGTGGGTGCCGGCGGGCGCGGGGCCGCCTCGCGGACGGGTTTCGCTGACGACGACGGTCCAGTCGCGGTCGAGGAACGCGGCGAGGTCGTCGGTCCGGTAGTAGTCGTCGGGGTCGAAGCCCTGCTCCGGGTCCGGGGTCAGGTCGGCGAGGTCATGGGTGGCGAAGAGCAGTGTGCCGCCGGGGGCGACGGCATCCAACAGGCCGCGCAACACCGTATGTTCCGGCGTTCGCCGGAGCGGGAAGTACTGGACGGACACCAGGTCGAAGGCGCCGGGTGCGGGCGGCGCGACGGTCAGGTCGGCGTGTCTCCACGCCACGCGGTCCGTGAGGCCGGCCGTGTCGGCGGCGGCGCGGCGCAGGGCCGTCTCGGAGATGTCGACCGCGGTGACCTGCCAGCCGTGTCGCGCCAGCCACAGCGCGTCCGCGCCCTCGCCGCATCCCACGTCGAGCGCACGCCCGACGGGCAGGCCGGTGATCTCGCGGACGAGCACCGCGTTGGGCGCCCCGGAGAACACCCGGTCTCGGCTGCGGTACATCTCGTCCCAGAACAGGTCGTCGGGCAGTGCGGGCCGCGCGCTCACCTCGCGCCCTCCTCCGCGAGCGCTCCGTGCAGGAAGACGGCGACCAGTTCGGAGGTGTCGAGCGCGACGGCGCCCAGCTGCTGCGGGCGGTGGAAGAGCAGGCCGAGGAAGAGCGCGGCGGCCTGATCACCGGAGATCCGCAACTGCCCCGCCTCCGGTGCGAACAACTCCGCGAGCGCCTCGCGGATCGCCGCCATCGAGGCCTCCCGGGCTCCGGCGGGCGGCCTCTTTCCCTCATCGCTCCGCTGCCGCCGGTGCCCGGACTCGTGCAGGGCTCCCGCGACCGCGCCCATCCGCCCCAGATGGGCGCCGAGCGCGTCGGCGGCCTCGGCCAGGCGGTGGGCCAGCGGCTGGTCGAGCGAGATCGAGGAGATCTCCCGTACAGCGTGATCGTGGCGCATCGCCTCGGCCATCACCGCGTCGAGCAGTTCGTCCTTGTCGGCGAAGACACGGAAGATCGTCCCCTCCGCGATCCCCGCGGCGCGCGCGACCTGACCGGTGGTGACCTTGGCACCCGCCTCCGCGACAAGCGGCAGAGCGGCGGCGACGATCATCTGCCGACGCTCGTCGGGCTCCATGGCGGGGGCGCGGCGCCGGGACTTCTGTGGGGTGCCCTGCTGGGTTTCATCATGTGTCGTCATGCGGCCAGCGTACGAGTGAGTGCTCACTCAGTCAATGAGTGAGCACTCACTCGTACGCACAGACGGGATGCGGGCGCCTTGAGACATAACCTCTAATATCGCATTGACAGGTTAGGCGAAAGGTGCTGCACTGAACGCATAGCCACTCACTCAAATTTGAAGGGTTAGGCGCGATGATCTCCTCCGTCCACCACCGCACGGTCACCGTCAACGGACTCGACGTCTTCTACCGGGAAGCCGGCGACCCCCAGGCCCCCGCGCTCGTACTGCTGCACGGCTTTCCGACCAGCTCGCACATGTTCCGGCACCTGATCCCGGCCCTCGCCGACCGCTACCACGTGATCGCTCCCGACCACATCGGTTTCGGGCAGTCGGCGATGCCGGGGGTGCGGGAGTTCCCGTACAGCTTCGACGCGCTCACCGAGGTCACCGCCGGGCTGCTCGAGCAGCTGGGCGTCGGACGGTTCGCGATGTACGTGCAGGACTACGGCGCTCCCATCGGTTGGCGGCTCGCCGTCCAGGACCCGGAGCGCATCACGGCGATCATCACGCAGAACGGCAACGGCTACGAGGAGGGCTTCGTCAAGACCTTCTGGGCCGGCGTCTTCGCCTACACGACGAACCCCGGACCGGACACCGAGGCCGCCATGCGCGGTGCCCTGACCCTGCAGAGCACCCGCTGGCAGTACGTGAACGGCGTCGCCGACCCCAGTCTGGTCAGCCCGGACAACTGGCTCCACGACCAGGCGTTGCTGGACCGCCCCGGCAACGACGAGATCCAGCTCAAGCTGTTCCGGGACTACCCCACCAACGTGGACCTCTACCCGCGGCTCCACCAGTACTTCCGCGACTCCCGGGTCCCGCTGCTGGCGGTCTGGGGAGCGGGCGACGAGATCTTCGGCCCCGCCGGTGCGGAGGCGTTCCGCCAGGACCTGCCCGACGCCGAGATCCATCTGATCGACTCCGGCCATTTCGCCCTGGAGAGCCACCTCGCGACCATCACCGGGCACATCCGCGACTTCCTCGGTCGCGTTCTCGCCTGACGGGTGGGAGATGCACGACCTGACGGGCGGGAGATGCCCGACCTGAGGGTAGGAGATGCACCACCTGTCAGGCGCGTCGCCCGGCGTTGAGGCGGGCGGCCTGGCGGGTCAGGTGGGCCCGTTCGGGGAGATTGGAGGACTTGTGGGCAGCCTCGGCGTAGAGTGCGGCAGCCTTTTCCAGGTCGCCGTCGCGTTCGTGGAGGTAGGCCGCAACGGCGGTGTGGCGGGGCAGTGAGTCGTTCAGTTCCGCGAGTGCCGCGAGGCCGGCGCGTGGGCCGTGGGCCTCGCCGATCGCGACCGCGCGGTTGAGGAGCACGACCGGGCTGTCGACCAGGGCCGCGAGCTCGTCGTACCACTCGACGATCTGCGCCCAGTCCGTCTCCGCGGTGGTGGGCGCGTCGGCGTGCAGGGCGGCGATGGCGGCCTGGGCCTGGTACTCACCGAGCCGGTCGCGGGCCAGTGCCTTCTGCAGAATGTCGATGCCCTCCCCGATCGCCTTGGTGTCCCAGCGACCGCGGTCCTGCTCGGCGAGCGGGACCAGGCTGCCGTCCGGCGCGGTCCGGGCGGCCCGGCGGGCGTGGTGGAGCAGCATGAGGGCGAGCAGCCCGGCGACCTCGGGGTGGTCGATCGCGGCGGCGAGCTGCCGGGTGAGCCGGATGGCCTCGGCGGCGAGGTCGATGTCGCCGGAGTAGCCCTCGTTGAAGACCAGGTACAGCACGCGCAGCACGGTGGCGACGTCGCCGGGCCGGTCGAAGCGCACGCCGGAGACGGTGCGTTTGGCCCGGCTGATGCGCTGCGCCATGGTGGCCTCGGGGACGAGGTAGGCCTCGGCGATCTGCCGGGTGGTGAGCCCGCCGACGGCGCGCAGGGTGAGCGCGACCGCGGACGACGGCGTGAGCGAGGGGTGGGCGCAGAGGAAGTAGAGCTGGAGCGTGTCGTCCACCGAGGGCGCGGGTCCGGGCGCCGGTTCCTCTTCGACGCGGCCCTCACGGCGCCGGCGTGCGGCGTCCGCCCGGGTCGCGTCGACGAACTTGCGCCAGGCCACGGTGACCAGCCAGCCCTTCGCGTCCCGGGGCGGATCGTCCGGCCAGCGGCGGACCGCCTCGACCAGGGCTTCCTGTACGGCGTCCTCGGCAGCGGCGAAATCCGCTCCGCGGCGGACGAGGACGGCGAGCACGCTGGGCGTGAGGCTCCTGAGCAGGGCCTCGTCCATCGAAGGGGTCACTCCGTCGTGGTGCAGTGCTCGGCCATGAACGGGCGCACCTCGAGCCACTCCTGGACGGGCTTGCCGCCCGCGCCGGGGGCGGCGGACAGCTCCGCGGCCAGTTCGAGGGCGCGCTCGTAGCTGTCGACGTCGATCACCATCCAGCCGGCGATGAGGTCCTTGGTCTCGGCGAACGGACCGTCGGTGACGGGCGGGCGCCCCTCGCCGTCGTAGCGGACGAAGGTCCCCTCGGGGGTCAGCGCCCGGCCCTCGACGTACTCCCCGCTCTTCTCCAGCCGTGCCGCGAAGTCGTCCATGTACTGCGCGTGCGCCGCGATCTCCTCCGGTGTCCACTGGTCCATCGGCACGTCGTTGACCGAGGCCGGGGCGCCCCGATAGTGCTTCAGCAGCAGGTACTTGGCCATCGTGTCGTCACTCCTCGGGCTCGTGCGACCCATTGTGGCCGGTCGCAATGTGCGGCGGATGTGGTGGTCATGGTGTTCGCCCGTCTCACATGTCCAGCACGATGTCGCCGCCGGGCCGGGCGCAGCAGATGAGTACGTCGCCGTCGGGCGGGGGCTCCAGCGGGGCCGGCTCGTAGGTGACTCGGCCCGACAGGAGGGGGGTGACGCAGGTGTGGCAGACGCCGGTGCGGCAGCTCCAGCGGGCGGGGACGTCGCAGGCGTCGGCGAGTTCGAGCAGGCTGCCGCGGCTGTCGGGGAAGGGCGTGGAGATGCCGCTGCGGGCGAAGGTCACCGTCGGGCCGGAGCCGGGCGGTCCGGGCGGCTGGTGCGGTGGCCGGCGTGTCTGCGCGGTGAGACCGGGGTTGATGGCGGGCAGCGCCCCGAACAGTTCGGTGTGGATGCGGGCCGGGTCGAGGCCGGCCGCGACGAGGGCGTCCGTCATGTCGGTCATGAATGCCGCTGGCCCGCAGATGTAGGCGGTGGCGTCGGCCGGGACCTTCAGGGCGGTCAGCGCGTCCTTGGTCACGCGCCCGGCGCTCGCGCCGTCGCGATCGCGTTCCTCGGCGGTGGCCGCGCTGTAGAAGAGATGCTCACGGGAGTGCGGGAGTGCCGCGAGGAGGGGGCGCGCCTCCGCGGCGAGCGGGTGCTCGCCCGGGCTGCGGGCACCGTGGATCCACCAGATCTCGCGGTCGCTGCGGGCGGCCGCGAGCACGTGCAGCATGGACAGCGTCGGTGTCACGCCGATGCCCGCGGAGATCAGCAGGACCGGGCCGGTGCCCTCGGTGAGCACGAACTCGCCGCGCGGCGCCGCGACTTCGAGCAGCCCGCCCGCGCGCAGACCGGTGGTCAGGAAGCCGCTCGCGGCGCCGTGCGGTTCATGCTTGACGCTGATGCGGTAGCTGCCCGTGTCGGGCGCGGAGGACAGCGAGTAGCTGCGCACCGGTGCGGGCTGCCCGGCGCCGGGGACCCGCAGCGTCAGATACTGGCCCGCGCGGGCGGCCGGGAGCCGGGTCCCGTCGGTGGCGGTCAGATGGATCGAGGTGACGGTCGCGCTCTCGGCGACGACGTCGGCCACCCGCAGCTCGCGGAAGCCGTCCCAGGCGGGGCGGGCGGCAGCGGCGGCGCCGGATCCGTCGGCGAGCAGTTCGCGGAACGAGCCCTGCCAACCCGGGCTCAGCGCGGGGATGTCGACAGCGAGGCGCAGCTTGGCCGGGTCGCGGTCGGGGAGGTAGAGCAGCGCGTCGGTGTCGGCCACGGTGAGCGCTCCGGGGCCGGTACGGGTTTTGACGATCCGGTCGCCGGCCTCGATGCGTCCCTCGCGCAGGACGCGCATGTAGAAGCCGGGGCGGTGGTGGCTGACCAGCAGGGCGGGCAACTCCGGTTCGCCCATGCGCATTCCGACGCGGTAGCAGGTGACCCGGGGCTGGGTGACCTCGAACTCGGCCTCGCCGATGCGGTATTGGTCGCCGATGCAGACCTCGTCATCGGCAAGGCCGTCGACGGTGAGGTTCTCCCCGAACTGTCCGAAGGTGAAGTTGTCGCGTCCGAAGTGCCGTTGCCAGTAGCGATAGGACTCGATCTGGTAGACGAGCACCGCCCGTTGCTCACCGCCGTGGCCCTTGGTGTCGCCCTGGCCGTCGCCGTCGATGTTGAGCCGGCGCACCATGGCCGGTCCGGACACCGGGTCCTTCCACACACCGGTGTGGACCGTACGGCCCTGCCACGCCACGTCCTTGGGTTTTCCCACGTTCACCGACAGCAGGGACGGCATGGCCCGCTCCTTCCTCGTGCTCGTGCTCACGGCTGCTCGACGGGAGCCGTCTCGTCGAGATCGAGGTTGCGGTCGACGCCGTGCGAGACGACTTTCTGCCCAGGTTCCAGCCTCAGCCGGACACCGTCGAGTCGCACCTCGACCTCGTCGGGCTCGAAGGAGACCAGGTCCTCGATGCGGTCGACCTCCCGGTAGGCGTTGCGGTACGACCAAGCGGCGCGCCGCGCCTCACCGATGTCGTAGTAGTCGCACAGACCCTTGTAGGGGCAGAACGTCCGGGTGTCGGCCGGGGTCAGGGCCGTCTCGTCGACATCGGCCCGCGGCACGTACCAGCGGGGCGCGAACCCGGACTCGTAGAGGACCAGCGGCCGCCGGGAGTCGGCGACGACGCGGTCGCCGCTGCGGACGACGAGATGGCGGCTGGTGCGGCGGATGTCGATGCGGTGGTAGTTGTCGGCGGCGTGGCCGACGATCCGCTCGTCCTCCTCGTAGAAGGCGTCCATCGCCCGCCAGGCGAAGGCCACGCGCCCCTTCAACTCAGCAGCGTGGTCAGGCAGTTCGGTGTGTTGCCAGGCCGCGCGCTGCTTGCTCTGCGTCCCCGCCCGCACGGTGTACCAGGTGGTCGGCCCGAGGTCGCGGTGGCGGGTGGTGTGCCCGCCCGCCTCGAGTACGGCGGCGTCGATGTCGCCGACGGGGAAGTACGCCACCGGGTAGCGGCCGGGCTCGTGCAGCAGCACGACGTCCTCGCTGTCCGCGATCCAGGTGTCGGCGAACCGGACCCGCATGCGCCGGCGCAGCGGCTCCGCGAACAGCATCCGCTCGGGCAGGGGTTCGGGGACGAGGAAGCGGCCGACCGCGCCGGGGGCGAGCGGACCTTGCTGCCAGGACAGACCCATCGTTTCGTTCCTTCCGGCTCGGCCCGGAGCCACGGCAGGCGCCGAGTCCAAATCTAACTCTTGTGCGCGCTTTTAGTGGTTGCAGTTCGAGTCAAGCATCCCACCCCTAACCTGTCAAGACGCAAATAGGGGTTAGAAAGCTGAGGGGCGATGAAGTGAGGAGGTCAGGTGACCCCACTGAGGCATCCGGGTGCTAGCGGAACGTTCCCGGCCCGGTCATCGCCCTGTACACCGGTCCAATTCCTACGTTGATCATATGATCACCGAATTTCCATCCCGGGCGGCCGCCGCCACCTGTGTGCTCTGTGTCGCGGGCGTCATCGCGTTCGCGCCCGTGGCGGCCGCGGCCGGTGCGGAGCCCGTGCCGCCCGCCCCGGCTCGGGCGGGGCTGCCGCAGCCGTCGTATCTGTATCGCGAGGGCACTCTCGTCCGGCCGCATCGGAGCGCACCCGGGCTGCCGGACGTCTCCGCGCTGTCCTGGCTGGTGTCCGACGCGCGCACCGGCGCGGTGCTCGCCGCGCACGACGCCCATCGGGCCCTGCCGCCCGCCAGCACCCTCAAGACCCTGTTCGCCCTGACCGTGCTGCCGGTCCTGCCGGCGGACCTGCGGCACACGGTCCGCGAGGAGGAGATGGCCGACATCGGTCCCGGCAGCAGCAGGGTCGGGGTCGCCGGGGGGCTCACGTACCGGGTCTCGGATCTGTGGCGCGGGGTCTTCCTCAACTCGGGCAACGACGCCGTGGACGTCCTGGCCTCGATGAACGGCGGCTGGCACCGGACCGCCGAGCAGATGCAGGCCAAGGCCCGCACCCTCGGCGCCATGGACACGCAGGTGCGCTCGCCCGACGGGTACGACATGCCGGGCCAGGTGTCGTCGGCGTACGACCTGGCGGTGTTCGGCCGGGAGGGACTGCGCAACCCCGACTTCGCGAGCTACTGCGGCACGGCCGAGGCGAAGTTCCCGGGCGGGAGCGGATGGTCGTACGGCATCAAGAACACCAACCGGCTGCTGACCGGTGCGGACGGAGTGGAGCCGTATCCGGGCCTGATCGGCGTCAAGAACGGCTACACCAGCAACGCCGGCAACACGCTCGTCGCCGCCGCCCGCCGGGACGGGCGCACGCTCGTCGTCACGGTGATGAACCCTCAGGAGGGCGGCGGATTCGCCGTCTACGAGGAGGCTCGCCGGCTGCTGGACTGGGGGTTCGCGGCGGACGGGCTGGTCGAACCGGTGGGCTCGCTGGACGGGCTGCGGGTCAGGTCGCGGCCGGGGCCGCACGCCACGCCGGTGGCGGCACCACGCGCCACACCGGTGGCCGGCGCCCGGGACAGCGGCCCCGGATGGCCGACGGCCGGTGTCGTCTCGGGTGCCGCCCTGCTCGGTGCGGTGGCCGTGGCGCTGGTGCTGCGGGCCAGGGGCAGGGCGTCGGCGCGGAGTTGACCCACCGGCAGCCACAGCAGGAGACCCAGTGTGATCCAGGTGTAGACGTTGCTGCCGAGGAAGCCGTCGATGCCTGACGCGTCGTGGAACCACAGCCACACCACGCTGGTGCACATCACGGCGTACAGGACGCCCGCCACGCGCGCGTGCCCGCTGCGCACCAGCACGGCGAACGCCGGCAGCAGCCACACCAGGTGGTGCACCCAGGTGATGGGGCTGACCAGGCACGCCGTCGCGCCGGTGAGGGCGAACGCGGCCGGCCAGTCGTCCGCCGCCACCGCACGGCGGGCACGCCACGCCCAGATGCCGAGGACCACCAGGACCGCCCCGGCCCACACCGCGCGGTCCATGACGCCGAGCCGGGCCAGGATGCCCTGGAGCGACTGGTTGGAGACGTAGGCGAGGCGGCCCACCCGGCTGGTGTCCCACAGGGCGTCGGTCCAGTAGAAACGGGAGGCCGCCGGGTCCACCCATGCGGCGAGCCCGGTCGCCGCCGCCGTGACCGCGCTCGCGACGGCGGCCGCACGCCATCGCCGGGCGATCAGCAGCAGACCGATGAAGACCGCGGGCGTGAGCTTGATCGCGGCGGCCAGGCCGATGCCGACGCCCGCCAGGCGTTCCCGGCCGGTGGCGAGCAGCCGGGCGTCGGTGAGCACCAGGGCCAGCAGCAGGATGTTGACCTGGCCGAAGCTGAAGGTGTCGCGCAGCGGTTCGTACAGCGCGAGCAGGCACAGGCCCACGGCGCAGCCGAACCAGCCGTGGCGGCGCCATGTCCCGTCGGTGAGGAGGTGCACGACCAGTGCCAGGGCCGCCAGGTTGAGCACGAGTGCGGCGGCGATCGCCGTGTGCAGGCCGACGAGGGACATGGGCAGCATGGCGACGGCCGCGAACGGCGGGTAGGTGAAGCCGTACGCCGTGCCCGGCACCTGATAGTCATAGAGCCGGCCGCCGTGGTGGACCCAGGCGTTGACCGCCCCGTGGTAGACGCGCAGGTCGAACCAGTCGCGCAGCAGCGGCACGGTCGCGGTGAAGACGGTGACGGCGGCGGCCAGGGCGAATACCAGCAACAGTCGGCCGCGGTCGGTGCGGGGAGCGTTCACGCGGTCCGTCCCACGGCGGGTGCCTGCGCGGCCTGGTGGGCCTGCCACAGCACGACCACGGCCAGCGCGCCGCCGGACACGGCGAGCATCAACTGCCCGCTGTCGGCCGGGCCGCCGCTCGGCAGGGTGGCGAGCGCGAGCACTCCCGTCACGGCCGCCACCCGTTGCCGTACCGAGGTGGTCGGGGCCGCGGCGGCGATCAGGAACAGCCCCCACAGGGCGTACCAGGGGCGGATCGCCGGGCCGAACGCGGCCACCGCGGCCAGGCTGAGGCCCAGCGCGTAGACGGGTCTGGGGCGCAGCCGCCACCATATGGCCGCCACCACGACCGCGGTGATCAGGAGACCGAGCAGATGCCAGGCCGGCAGGGCCAGCGGCGCAAGGTCGCTGTCGAAGCGCCCCAGCAGGGCGCCGGTGGCGCGGCCGAGGAGGCTGGAGAGCGCCCAGTTGTGCGGGGAGACGGGGGTGTCGAGGGCGCCGATCCAGCCGTATCCCGTGCCGGCGAGTGCGGTCGCGGCGACGGTGGTGGCCGCGGCGGCGAGTGCGGTCGTCAGCGCCGCCTTGGCCGGGGGTCTGCCCGCCCGCACCTGGAGGAGGACGACCGCGGCGAGCCCCAGTACGGCGGGTGCCTTGACCAGCGCGGCGAGGGTGACCAGCGCGGCGCCCAGGACCGGCCGTCCGCCGAGCGCGGCGACCAGGCCGACGCCGAGCAGACCGAGCATGATGGCGTCGTTGTGGGCGCCCGCGACCAGGTGGAGCAGGACCAGCGGGTTGAGGGCGCCGAGCCAGAGTGCGGCGGCCGGGTCGGCTCCGCTGTGCCGGGCCAGCCGGGGCAGCGCGGCGGCCATCAGCGCCACGCCGAGCAGCGCGACCAGCCGCATACCGAAGAGGCCCGCGGGGATCTCGCCCCGGGTCAGGCCGGACAGCGCGGAGGCGACGGCGAGGAACACCGGGCCGTACGGGGCGCCGGTGTGCTGCCACAGCGGTGCCACCTCGTCGGCGAGCGGGCCGCCGAGCTGGGCGGGGCCCTGGGCGTAGACGTCCATGTGGGCGTCGACCATGGCGCCCTGGGCGAGGTAGCTGTAGACGTCACGGCTGAACAGCGGCGGGGCGAGGAGCAGCGGTGCCGCCCAGACGGCGAGAACGAGCATCAGGTCGCGCGGGGTGGGCGGTTCGGTGCCGCGCACGAGCCGGCCGAGCAGCACCCAGGCGGCGATCAGCAGGACGACGCCGAAGTAGACGCCGACCAGGCCGAGGGCGGCGTGGACGTTGGCCGGAGCCAGCAGCTCCCGTACGGGCAGGGCGCCGGCCGACTCACCGCCCAGGGCGAGGAAGGCGGTACCGGCCAGGCCCAGCATCTGGCAGCGGCGGAGATCGACGGGAAAGGCCTTGGCCAACACTCGACCAGCGTGTCGATGCCGGGTGGCCGGAGATTGACGCGCCCCCTTCCGGGCGGGGGCCTGCATGTGACCGGCGTGTGATCCTGCCGCCGCAGCGATGATTCCCCCGTGCCCGGCCGGTCTCCCCTGTGTCTCTTCAAGCGTTCCTGCCAGTCCCGGCACTTACCGAACGGACGTGATGAACATGCCCGCCGACTCCGCATACGCGAAGGTCAACGGCCTGGAGATGTACTACGAGAGCCACGGCTCGGGCGACGACGGCAGCCGCCCGCTGGTGCTGCTGCACGGAGGGGTGCACACCGTCGGCCTGTCCTTCGGGGCGGTGCTGCCCGCGCTCGGCGAGGGCCGTCGCATCGTGGCGCCCGAGCTGCAGGGGCACGGCCACACCGCTGACACCGAGCGCGAGATGTCGGTGCCGAACTTCGCCTCGGACGTCGTGGCGCTGCTGGACCAACTCGGCATCGGACAGGCCGACTTCATCGGCTTCAGCCTCGGCGGCCTGACCGCGTTGGAGATCGCGGTGCGGCATCCCGAGCGCGTCGGGCGCTTGGTGCTCGGCTCCGTGCAGTACCACCAGGACGGCTACCACGACGAGATCCGCACCCCCGACTACACCTCACCGCGACTGCCGAGCCAGGAGGACTTCCAGGAGTGGGCCGACGCCTACGCGGCCGTGGCGCCGCATCCCGAGCACTTCCAGGAGTTCCTCGGCAGGGTCACGGGCGCGGCCCACGCCCCGCTGCCCTGGACCGCCGACGACCTGCGTGGGCTCACAGCGCCCACGCTGCTGCTCATCGGCGACACCGACTTCGTACGCATCGAGCACGCGGCCGAGATGCGGGAGCTGATCCCGGGCGCGCGGCTGGCCGTGCTGCCGGGCACCACGCATGTGGAGCTGATGCGCCGCACCTCGGTCCTGCTGCCGCTGCTGACGGAGTTCCTGAACTGAGGGGCCACCGTGGTTCAGAACACGGAAAGGCCGGTCAGGGTCGTGAAGCGGTCCAGCGCCGCGACGCCCGCCACCGAGTTGCCGCGCTCGTCGAGCCCCGGGCTCCACACGCACAGCGTGCAGCGTCCGGGCACGACCGCGATGATGCCGCCGCCGACACCGCTCTTGCCGGGCAGGCCGACGCGGTAGGCGAACTCGCCCGCCGCGTCGTAGGTCCCGCAGGTCAGCATCACCGCGTTGACCTGCTTGGCCTGGCTCTGGCTGAGCAGCCGGTCGCCGTCGGCGCGAATGCCGTGGCGGGCCAGGAAGCCGGTGGCCAGGGCGAGATCGGCGCAGGACGCCATGACGGAGCACTGGCGGAAGTACTGGTCCAGCAGCACCGGGACCGGGTTGTCGATGTTGCCGTAGGACGCCATGAAGTGCGCCAGGGCGGCATTGCGGTCCCCGTGCGCGGACTCGGAGGCGGCCACGTCCTTGTCGAAGTCCAGGGCGGGGTTGCCGCTCTCCGCCCGCAGGAAGCCGAGCAGTTCGCCCGAGGCGTCTCCGGTACGGGTCTGCAGCCGGTCGGTGACGACGAGGGCGCCCGCGTTGATGAACGGGTTGCGCGGGATGCCGTTCTCGTACTCCAGCTGGATCAGGGAGTTGAAGGGGTTGCCGGAGGGCTCGCGGCCCACGTGCTCCCACAGTGCGTCGCCCTCGCGGGCCAGGTCGAGGGCGAGGGTGAAGACCTTGGTGATGGACTGCGTGGAGAACGGCTCGCGCCAGTCCCCCACGCCGTACACCGTGCCGTCCAGCTCCGCCACCGCCATGCCGAAGCGGCGCGGGTCGCAGGCCGCGAGCGCCGGGATGTAGTCGGCGGGACGGCCGCTGCCGGGGGTCCGCTCGATCTCCTCGGCGATGCGCGCCAGGACAGGTTCGAAGGAGTGCGACGACGCCGTAGTCATGATCACCATTGTGCCGCCGCCCCGGTCCCGATGGCGTCTTTCAGGGGCGCGGGGAACTGCGCGACCAGCCACACACGACCGGCAGACCGAAGACGCCCGCTGCCCCCCGTTCGAACCCGGAACCCCTAGGCGCAGACACCCAACGGCACCGGATCCAAGGCACGCACCGCACGCACGCACCCCACTGGCTCCCCACCCCCGAGCAACGGCTCCCCGGCGAACTCGGTGAGCAGTTCCGGGTCGACGCCCGCGCGAGCGAGCCCCGCCGCGGCCACGGGGATCCGCGCCCGGTTCGCCCCGTCGGCGATCTTCACGGCGACGGCCCGGCCGTCCGGCAGTGCGGCGACCTGGACGCCCTCGAAGCCGTCCTTGGCCAGCAGCCCCGGCACGGCACGCATCAGCGCGGCCACGTCCCGGCCCGCGCCGGACGCCGTTTCGGCATACGTACGCATGGCGTCGGCGACCCGCGCCTCGGGAGTGCCGGCCACCGCCGTCGTCACCCGGGCGGCCGCGCGCGCGAGCCCGTGCAGCGACACCGAGAACAACGGAGCCCCGCACCCGTCGACCGTCACCTGCGCGACGCGCTGCCCCGTGAGGTCCTCGACGATCTCGGCGATCGCCTGCTGGAGGGGGTGCGCGGGGTCGAGGTAGTCGTCCAGGGACCAGCCGTTGAGCTTGCAGGTGTAGAGCATGGCCGCGTGCTTGCCGGAGCAGTTCTGCGCGAGCCGGGAGGGCGCGCGGCCCTCGCGTACCCAGGTGTCGCGGACGGCCGGGTCGTACGGCATGTCCGGCACGTTGCGCAGGTGGTCCTCGGTGAGCCCGGCGAGTTCGAGGATGCGCCGGGCGCCGGCGATGTGGCGCTCCTCGCCGGAGTGGCTCGCCGCGGCCAGCGAGAGGAGCTCGCCGTCCAGCGGGAGGCCGGCCCGGACCATGGCGACGGCCTGGACGGGCTTGAGGGCGGAGCGGGGGTAGAAGGCGGCCTCGATGTCTCCGATCTGGAGCTGGACCTTGCCGTCGGTGTCGAGGACGACGACGGAACCGTAGTGGATGCCCTCGACGACCCCGCCGCGTATCAGGTGGGCGACGGGGGCGTGGAGGGGCTCGCGGATCAGGGGTGCGTCCGCGACGGAACTGCTGAACATCACTGCCTCTTGTACTGGGACGGCGCGAGGGTCACGCGCCTTCTCCTGTGGTGGGTCGGTGGTCGGTGGAGTCGGTGGCCGGGCGTGCGGCGCCGTCCGCGCGCCCGCGGCGGACGATGTCGTCGAGGGTGGTCCAGACGCGGTCCAGGTGGTGCGCCATGGCATCCACGGCGTCGCGTTCGGAGCCGTCCGTCAGCGCCTCGATGATCGCCCGGTGCTCGCGGTTGGACTGCTCGCGGCGTCCGCCCAGTTCGTTGAGGAAGGCCGACTGACGCGCCAGTGCGTCCCGGATCTCCTCGATGACCCGGCGGAAGACCGGGTTCTGGGAGGCCTCGGCGACGGCCAGGTGGAAGAGCGTGTCGAGGGCGACCCACGAGGTGGTGTCGGTCTCCCGCTCCATGCGCTCCAGCAGATGCGCCAGGTGGTCGAGGTCCTCGGGGGTGCGGCGCAGCGCCGCGTAGCCCGCGACCGGGATCTCGACGTGCCGGCGCACCTCCATCAGATCGCTGGCCGCGTAGTCGCCGAAGGTGGGGTCCTCCACCGCGCTCGCGACGACGAACGTGCCCTTGCCCGTCTTGGAGACGGTCAGACCCATCGTCTGCAGGGCCCTGAGGGCCTCGCGCAGCACGGGCCGGCTGACCTCCAGGGTGCGGCACAGCTCCGCCTCGGAGGGCAGCTTGTCGCCCACCTCGTACTCGCCGCGCTCGATGGCGGTACGCAGATGGGCGAGGACCGCTTCCATCGCGCTGACGCGTCGCGGCCCCGGCACGGCTGTCTGGCTGTCTGACAGGTTCACGGAGCGATGGTGCGGGCGGCGGGCGGCCGCTGTCAAGGCGGGCCGCTGGGAGGAACGGACGAGGCGTGAAGCCCGGGATCGGACTTCACGCCTCGGTGACGAGCAACCGGAAGCCGCCCTCAGCTGCTGAGGGTTCCCGTGCCGAGCAGGCCCAGCAGCAGCACGCCGACGACGAGCCGGTAGATCACGAACGCGTTGAACGAGTGCTTGGCGACGAACTTCAGCAGCCAGGCGATGGAGGCGTACGCCACCACGAAGGAGACGAGCGTGCCGACGGCCAGCGGCGCGGCACCCACCCCCGTCCCCAGCGCGTCCTTGAGCTCGTACAGGCCCGCGCCGGTCAGGGCCGGGATGCCGAGGAAGAACGACAGACGGGTGGCCGCGACCCGGTCCAGGTCCAGGATCAGCGCCGTGGACATGGTGGCGCCGGAGCGCGAGAAGCCCGGGAAGAGCAGCGCCAGGATCTGCGAGCAGCCGACCAGCATCGCGTCCTTGAACGTGGTGTCGTCCTCACCTCGCTTGTGCCGGCCCATCTGGTCGGCCGCCCACATCACGCCACTGCCGACGATCAGGGATGCGGCCACCACCCACAGCGACGCGAGCGGGCCCTCGATCAGCGGCTTCGCCGCGAGCCCCACGATCACGATCGGAATGGTGGCGGCGATCACCCACCAGGCGAACTTGTAGTCGTGGTGGTACCGCTCCTCCTTGTTCACCAGGCCACGGCCCCACGCGGAGACGATCCGCACGATGTCCTTGAAGAAGTAGACGAGCACGGCCGCGATCGCACCGACCTGGATGACAGCCGAGAAACCGACGACGGCGTCGTCGTCCACGGGGATGTCCATCAGCCCCTCGGCGATCTTCAAATGGCCGGTCGAGGAGACCGGGAGGAACTCGGTCACCCCCTCCACCACACCGAGGACGACGGCCTGACCGACGTTAATGACGCTCATGGGATCCAGTTCTGCTGAGTTGGTCGACAGTGCTGTAGACAGTCTTACTACGGCCGGGTGAAGGACCGGACACCTACCCCCACAGTGCCTGGGCGACCGACACCCCGAGGAAGGCGGCGCCGAGCCCCGCCAGCACGCTCCCGACGACGTTGGCGGCAGCGTAGAGCCCCGCACCGGTCTGGGTCAGGCGCAGGGTCTCGTACGAGAAGGTCGAGTACGTCGTCAGCGCCCCGCACAGTCCCGTGCCGATCAGCAGCTGCAGGTGGGAGCCGGCCGCTCCGGCGGACACGGCACCGGTCAGCAGGCCGAGGATCAGCGAGCCGGAGACGTTCACTGCGAACGTACCCCAGGGGAAGACCGTGTCGTGCCGGGTCTGCACCGCGCGGTCGGTGAGATAGCGCACCGGGGCGCCGACCGCGGCGCCCACGACGACCAGCAGCCAGTTCACGACGACCTCTCGCCCTTCCTGCCCGTGCCACCGGGATCACCCCCGCGGCCGACGTACCGGATGACCTCGCATTCGTCGAGGATCACCAGGCCCTCCGCGACGAGTTCGTCGAGCTGCGGGAGGAAGGCGCGGACGCGCTCCTCGGTGTCGACGACGACGACCGCGACCGGCAGGTCCTCGCTCAGGGACAGCAGCCGTGAGGTGTGGATCAGCGAGGAGGCGCCGAAGCCCTCGATACCGCGGAAGACGCTGGCGCCGGCGAGCCCGGCGGCGTGCGCGCGGTGCACGATCTCCGAGTAGAGCGGCTTGTGGTGCCAGGTGTCGTTCTCGCCGATGAAGACGGTCACGCGCAGGGCGGTGCCGGTCAGCCTCGTCATGGCTGCCTCCACTTCAGGACGCGGCGGGCGGCGGTCATCGCCAGCCACACCGCCGTGAGGGCCGCGATCAGGGTCGCGGCGAGGTAGGCCGGCCCGGTGCGGGGATGGCCGGAGTCGACAAGCCGCTGGATGTCGACGGCATAGGTCGAGAAGGTGGTGAAGCCGCCGAGCACCCCGGTGCCGAAGAAGGGCCGCACCAGGCGGTGGGCGGCCCACACATCGGTGATGACGACCATGAACACGCCTATCACGGCACAGCCGACGACATTGGTCCAGAAGGTCGCCCAGGGGAATCCGCCGGGCCCGGTGGGCCACCACAGCGTCAGTGCGTAGCGCGCGCTCGCGCCGATCGCGCCGCCGAGCGCGACCACCGCGAGGACGGGGGCCTGGCCGCGCCAGACGGGCGGCCGCGGGCTGTGGGGCCGCGTGCGCAGGCTCTCGGCTTCGGGGGCTGTCATGGGCGTACGTCTCCTACTCGCCGGGGCCCGGGATGCGGGCGCCGTTCGTTCGCAAGTAGGGACCGTTGGCGGCGGTACGGCCGCGGTTCGGGTACGGCGGGCCCCACCGCCGCGCCGCGAGAGGTGATCGCGGCCGGGCAACAGGGTAGCGTCCGCGCCGCGCCCGGGTCACTTCGGGGCGGGCCGCGCGCACACCGCGACGCCCCGCTCCCACAAACTGCCGAGCACCAGATGTCCGGCGGCCTCGCACACGCTGGTCACCATGCGGTAGCCGGAGCGGCGGTGGGCGAGATGGTGGACGATCCCGCCCGAGTCGTCGACCGCGAGGACACCGATGGTGCCGGTGGGGCGGTACGGGGCACGGACGGCGATGCGGGCAGCGGCCGACCGGACGGCGGGGGCGGCGCGGTGCAGCAGGTCGAGCGCCGGCACCCGGGGGCCTGCCAGCGAGACCCAGATCGGGTCGTCCGGTGCGCCGCGCCAGATGTTGTCGGGCATGCCCGGCAGGTTCTCGGCGAAGGGCTCGCTCCGCCCGGCGTCGGGGCCGCCGAGCCAGTAGCGGGTGAGCCTGCGCGCGCCCGTCTCGGCGACGACCAGGAAGGATTCGTCGGCGCTCAGGGCGAGCCCGTTGGCGAACTGCAGCCCCTCCAGCAGGACTTCGGGGGTCTCGCTGCCGGGGGCCAGGCGCAGCAGGCGGCCCGTACCGGTGTGTTCGACGATGTCGCCGATCCACTGTTCCAGGGAGTAGCGGCGGCTGGAGACGGTGAAGTACACGCTGCCGTCCGAGAGAGCGACCGCGTTGCTGCAGAAGGTCAGTCTCTGACCCGCCACCGAGTCGGCGAGGATGCGGACGACGCCCTCGCGCAGATCGACGCGCAGCAGTCCTAGTTCGGCGTCGCACACCAACAGGGCGTCGTCCGTGAGGAGTTCCAGTCCGAGCGGACGGCCGCCCGTCTCGGCGAGCACCTCGACGCGGGCGGACCCGGGCTCGGTCAGTCCGTCGATGCGCAGGATCCGGCCGTCCTCCACGCCGGTCAGGACACGGCCGCGGGAATCCGCGACGACGTCCTCGGGGCCGCGGCCACCGATGTCGATGTACTGGAGCGGGATCAGTTCACCGGGACGGTCCATGAAAACCTCCTCGTCGAGGTCGGGACGGTTCATGCTGGCATGGGTAGGGCCGCCCACCGGGTACGCGTCACCCGATCAGGTTTGTCCGGGGGTGTTCCTGGCCACTCACACACCACCAGGGGTGGCCCCGGGCCGGAGGAAGGGGTGGTCCTCATGTCGCGGTGGGCCGCGAGGCACCGGCCGGGGCTGGCCGAGTTGCACCGTCGCGGCACGGAACTGGAGTTGCTGCACCGGGCCATGGGGTTCGCGACCCTCGCCCTGGTCACCCTGGCCCCGCTGCTGATCGTGGTCGCCGCGGCGGATCCCTTCGGACACGGCGGCTTCGCCCTGTGGCTGGTGGACGGCATGGCGCTGTCCGGCCGGTCCGCCGACGCGCTCGCGCATGTCTTCGGCCCGACCCGCAAGGTGATCAGCACCACCAGCATGCTGAGTGTGGCCCTGCTGGCGTTCTTCGGCATGTCCTTCGCGTCGAGCGTGCAGAACGGCTACGAGCGGATCTGGAAGACGCCCTCCATCGCCTGGCACAAGATCTGGCGGCAGGCGGTGTGGCTGGTGATGCTGATGGTGTACCTGTACGCCCAGGTGCAGACGCGGAATGTCCTGGAAGGCACGCCCCGCATCCTGCTCAGCATGGGCGTCGGCGTGCTGTTCTTCTGGTGGGGCCCGCACTTCCTGCTCGCCCGCCAGGTCGCCTGGCGCCATCTGCTGCCCGGTGCGCTCGCGACGATGGCGGGTCTGGTCGGCCTGCGCGGCTTCTCGTATCTGGTCTTCACCCCGCTCCTCGTCACCAACGCGTTCACCTACGGCCCGGTCGGCACGGTCCTGGTCGTGGAGTCCTGGCTCGTCGGCGTGGGGTTCGTCGTCTACGGCGGCGCGCTGCTCGGCCGGCTCGTGTGCGAGTGGCTCGGGCATGTGGACAGCCCCGGCGATCCGCCGGACCTTTCGGCGTCCGGCCCGCCGGACGGCGGCGGACCCGAGCCTCCGGCAGCCATGCGGTCGTGGCAGAAGCGGTCACGGCGGAGCTTGTCGTGAGGACGTGCGTACGTGCGTACGTGACAAGGGTGGCGACGTGGCGATGGCGCCCCGGTGGTTCCTCCCGGCGGAGGGCCGATCGAGGGCATCCGAGGCATCCGGTCAGGATCGAAGAAGCCGTTCCCCGCTCCCCCGTCCTAGCGTGGAGCCACCGACAAAATCCGTCGGTTCATCCTCTGCCAAGGAGCACACCATGACCGTCGGCATCAAGACCGTCATCTACCCCGTCAAGGACCTCGCGCGGGCCAAGGCCCTGTTCAGCGCTCTGCTGGAGGTCGAGCCGTACGCGGACGAGCCGTACTACGTCGGCTTCAAGGACGCGGGGCTGGACGTCGGGCTCGACCCCAACGGGCACTCCAAGGGCATGACCGGCCCGGTGCCGTACTGGCACGTCTCCGACATCCGCGGGCGGCTGGCCGCGCTGGTGGACGCCGGTGCCGAAGTGCTGCAGGACGTGCAGGACGTCGGCAACGGACGGCTCATCGCCTTCGCCAAGGACGCGGACGGCAACCTCGTGGGGCTGCTCCAGGACCCGACCTCCTGACAGTACGGGTTGATCTCCATGCACCCGCATTGGTTGCACTGTCAACAAATGGCTGATTCGGTGTTACCGTGCGGTCATGGCAGTGAAAACGGCCGCCTCCCGGCTCGAGGAGAAGTGGCGGGACATCCTCTCCGTGCATGCCCGCACCATGTGCGAGATCGACCGGGTCCTGCACCCGCACGGCCTGGGCGCGAGCGACTTCGAAGTGCTCGACATCCTCGCGTCCGAGGCGCCCGGCGAGGGTGAGCAGTGCCGGGTGCAGAACCTCGCGGAACGCGTCCATCTCAGCCAGAGCGCGCTGTCCCGGCTCATCGGCCGGCTGGAGAAGGACGGCCTGGTGGAGCGTTCCGTGTGTATGGAGGACCGGCGCGGGGTGTGGGTCGCCCTGACGGACAAGGGCCGCGCTCTGCACGCCGAAGTGCTGCCACTGCAGCGCGAGGTACTGGCCCGGCTGCTGGGCAGCCGGGCCGTACCCATGTCGTAGCGGCCGTCACCTCATGTCGGTGCCGTAGCGGCCGTCACGTCACACCCGTGGCGCAGCGGCCGTGCACGTCACGACGGTGCCGACACCGTCCTGCCGAGGTGGCGGACGAAGAACCGGACCGCGCTGTCCGCCTCGAACCGGGGCAGCTCCTTGTGCCTGCCCGCGTTGACGTGCAACGACTTCTCCCGTGAGGCGAAGGCGTCGAACAGTGCGAGACCCGCCTCGCGCGGGATGTGCTCGTCGTCCCACTGCATGTCGAACTCGACCGGCACGGTGATCCGCCGCGCCGCCTCGGCCAGGACGTCGGGCCAGTGGAGACCGAAGACCGCGGCGCTGATCCTGGCGTCGGACGCGGTCAGCGGAACCCCGATCGCGGTGCCCATGTTCAGGCCGTAGTAGCCGACCGGTCCGTCGGCGCCGATCTCCGGAAGTTCCTGGAGGGCGTCGAGGACCGCCTGCCACTCGGGCACGGCCCGCTCGGCCAGGTGGGCGTTGTAGCGGACGACGACCGGGCCTTCCGGCTCGCCCGCCTCACGCGCCCGCAGCAGTGCGGCGATCTCCTGCTCGTCGTGGGCCGTGCGGGGCCGGTCGCCGTGGCCGGGGGCGTCGATGACGGCGACATGGAAGCCGCCGCCGGTCACCAGGCGGGCTGCGCGGCCGGTCATCGCCGGCCACCTCTTGTGGGTGCCGCCGCCGTGACCCATCAGGATCAGCGGTGCACGCTCGGGAAGGGACTCGGGAGACCAGAGCACGCCGGGGATGTCGCCCAGGGTGAAGTCGCGCTCACGGACACCGTTCGCCGATGTCTCCGCGGTGAACTGCAAAGTATGCACAGGTGGTTGCCTTTCGGGAGGCCTGAAATCGAGGCGCTCCCGGCGACCCCTATGTCAGTCGCCGACCATGATCCCCACAGGGAGCACCCACACGGTCACAGCGTTCATGGGTCTCACCTCCTCGGTCGGTGTCACGGCCTCGCGCACGATACCGGCCGGCCTCCGTCCGTCCAACCCATTTTTACGGCGCCCCGCTTCCGGCGCACCGGTCACAGCCGTATGCCCCGCAGGATGAACGCGATCACGACGTCCAGGCCGTGCTCGTCCATCTCGGGCGGCAGCATGCCGCTCACCGCGAGGTCGGCGTAGCCGTGCAGGGTCGCGAACACCGGGAGGGCGGTGTGCTCCAGCGACCCCTCCCGCACCTCTCCCCTGGCCTGCCCCTCGGCGACGAGCCGCAGGACCAGGTCCGACCAGCGCTGGGTCGCTTCGAGCAGGGCGTCGGAGGCCTCCGGGTCGTGCTTGACCGAGTACATCAGGTCGAGCAGCGCCGCATTGTCGCGGGCGAAGCCCACATAGGCGCGGACCACCGCCTCGACCTGCTCGGGGAGCTTCTCCGGCACACCGTCCAGCGAAGCTCCGAGGACGGCCGACATGCGGTCGAATCCGCTCAGCGCCAGCGCGTCCAGCAGCGCCTGCTTGTCCTTGAAGTGGCGGCTCGGTGCGGCATGACTGACGCCGAGATCGCGGGCGAGTTCACGCAGCGACAGTGCGCCCGGCCCTTTCTCCCGGAGTGTCTCCTCGGCGCGGGTCAGCAGGGCGGCGCGCAGGTCGCCGTGGTGGTAGCTGCGGGTTCGGGTGGGCATGGGCCTCAGTGTATCGGTCATGTTTGTGACGCCTACATTGTTGGCACCGTCACCATTGTTGGCACCGTCACTATTGTTGTCATTGACAGCATTGTTGGCGACGCCTACATTGGCTGGCATGACAACGCGAACCAGCAAGTGGACCATCTCCGACATCCCCGACCAGACCGGCCGCACGGCCGTCGTGACCGGCGCCAACAGCGGACTCGGCATCGCCACCGTCGAGGCGCTGGCCAGCGCGGGCGCCCATGTCGTTCTCGCCGTACGGGACCCCGCGCGCGGCGAGGCCGCCGCGGCGGGCGTGAACGGCAGCGTGGAGGTACGCCGGCTCGACCTCGCCGATCTCGCCTCCGTACGCGAGTTCGCCGCCGCCTGGAGCGGCGACCTGGATCTGCTCGTCAACAACGCCGGCGTCATGAACATCCCGGAGTCCACCACCAAGGACGGCTTCGAGATGCAGATCGGCACCAACCACCTCGGGCACTTCGCCCTGACGAACCTGCTGCTGCCGCACATCACCGACCGGGTGGTGACCGTCGCGTCCGGCGCGCACCGGATGCCGGGCAGCCCCCGCATCCACTTCGACAACCTCAACCTCACCGGCGAGTACGCGCCGATGAAGGCCTACAGCCAGTCCAAGCTCGCCAATCTGCTCTTCACCCTCGAACTGCAGCGCAGGCTCACCGAGTCGGGCTCCGCCGTCCGCGCCACGGCCGCGCACCCGGGCTGGGCGGCCACCAACCTCCAGAGCCACGACGGCAGCGTGCTGCGGCGCGCCTTCATGCGGGTCGGCAACCGCTTCGTGGCGCAGGACAACAAGTCCGGGGCCCTGCCGACTCTGTACGCCGCCGTCCAGGATCTGCCCGGCGCGAGCTACGTCGGCCCGGACAGCCTCGGCGAGATGCGCGGCGCCCCGACCCTGGTGGGCCGCTCCTCCGCGGCCAGCGACCCGGTGGCCGCCCGCCGCCTGTGGACCGTTTCCGAGGAACTGACCGGCGTCACCTTCCCGCGGCCGGCCCCGCTGACGGCGGCGTGACCTTCCGACTCAACTCACCGGCGAACACGCGGCAGTTGATCGGTCAGCCTCGGCTTCGCAGCCGGAAGACCGGATGGTCGGCGGGGTCGGGAAGTGCCGTCAGGACCGAGGAGACCGTGGGCATGCCGCCGTACTTCTCGCGGTACGCCGCCATGATGGGCGGACGCTCGGCCTCGGGGATCTCCTCCGCGATGAGTTCCTCCGTACGGCCCCGCACGGTCAGCCGGCACTCGGGCGTGGCGCGCAGGTTCAGCGCCCAGTCGCTCAGGCCGCGGTAGGAGACGAGATAGCGCTCGCCCTCGTATTCCAGGACGGCCACGGGCACCGTCCGCCGGCGCCCGCTGGTGCGCCCGCGCACCGAGAGCCGGGACACCACGGACCGTCCGAACAGCGGCGCCAGACGGTTCCCGACATGCTGCTGCATCCAGGGCGGCTTGAGGTAGGTACGGTCTGCCATCGACGTCCACTCCCTAACACGTTGGCCGTTGGGCTCTCAGGCCTCGCCGAAGTCCGGGATGGTGACCGTCCCGTCGTCGGCGAGTGGGAAGCCGGGGTTGTACGCGACCTCCCAGGCGTAGCCGTCCGGGTCGGTGAAGGCGCTGGAGTAGAAGCCGACGGCGTTGACGGCGGCGGGCTTGGTGATGGTTCCGCCCGCCCGCTCCGCGGCCGCGAGCAGTGCGTCGACCTCGGCCTCGGAGCGGACGTTGTGCGCGAGGGCGATTCCGCCGAAGCCGCTCACCGGTCCAGGTCCGGGGTCCAGGCCGACGTCGCGGGCGAGCTTCTCGCGGCTCCACAGGACCAGTCCCAGACCGCCCGCCTGGAAGAAAACGGTCTCTTCGATCTCCTGCCCGCGCCAGCCCAGCGTCTCGTAGAAGGTTCTGGCGCGCGCGAGATCGGAAACACCCAGCGTGATCAACGTGATGCGCTGTTCCATGCGCTCACGGTACTGCGCCGTTCCGCGGCCGGGCTCCTGGCCTGCCGTGTCAAGGCCGGGCCAGGAGGGTGCGTACGCCCTCGGAGGTGAGGGTCAGCGGGTGCTCGGACCCCGCGTCTATGGCCAGCGAGAGGTCCTCGGCCGGCCACTGCGAGGCGAGGGCGCCCAGCGGCACCAGGCGGTAGCGGGAGACGAAGGGCAGCAGGCCCGCCATCTCCACCTCCGAGGTGAACACGGGCACGACCGGGTCGCCGCCCGGCTGCTCCAGGACCGGCAGCGCCACCGCGCCCGGGTCCACCGCGTCCTCCTGGTTCGCGTCGTCCGGCACGGGCACGAGCACCTCGCTGCCGGCGAGCGTGTCCAGTGCCCCGGCGTCCTCGTTGTTCACGGCCAGCGCGTCCAGCGCCTGCCGGGCCGGTGTGGTCTTGTCGTCGTTGGCAGGTGTGTCCATGGCAGATCCCCTGGTAGCGGCGGTGGTACGGCCCGCGCGGGGCAAGATCCACCCCGGCACGGTCCTGCTCGCGTACCCGATCCGGACGAGCCCATTCCCATCTCCCCCGGAGATTCACCGCCGCTTCATCCCGGCGGTGAATCGCCACCGGAGTCACATCATTTCCGTCGCCGGAGCCGTGTCAGGGGATGAGCGGGATGTCGTGCGACGGCAGGCCCAGGCGGTCGCAGCCGACCCGGCGGGTCAGCGGCTCGGCCATGCTCGCGCCCACATGCGTCCAGTACGTCGCCGCGTCCCGGAAGTAGCGCTGCATCCGTTCGCCGTCGCGGGCGTGCCGGGAGCCGGCCGTGCGGAAGAGGATGCCCTGCAGCACGTCCCAGGCCGCCCGTCCGGCGTTCAGGAACATCAGCGCGAGCCGGTTGTCCTCGACGACGGTGAAGGGGGCCTCGCCGGTGACATTGCGGCGGCAGGTGTCCATCCAGTCCTGCGCCGTCTGCCGCAGGGCCGCCTCGGCCATGTCGATCGTGCCGAGGGCCTGGCCGAGGTGGCGCTGGTAGTCGTGCAGGTCGGCGCGGGTGCGGTCGGGTTCCAGGGTGAGGGGGCGGGCGGCGATGATCCGGGCGTACTCGTCGGCGGCGGCGTACGCGATGCCGATCATGACGGCGGCCAGTTCGCCGTGGAAGAAGCTCGGTGCCCGGCCCGCGTACATCGGATTGCCGTGCAGCTGCGAGCCGGTGCTGCCGCCCTCGACGGGCAGGTCCAGCAGGAACGCCTCGCGGGTGAAGTGCTCCGGGATACGGGCCTGTTCCATGTGGACGCTGTTGGAGCCGCTGCCGCGCAGGCCCAGGACGCCGTGCCAGTCGTCGAGCACCGTCCACACCGAGCGCGGGGCGACGAACAGGACCGGTGGTCCGGGCGGACCGCCGGGGGTGGCCGGGGCGCGCAGGGTCTGACCGACGTAGTGGGTGGAGTAGGGGGCGCCCGAGGAGTACGGCCAGGTGCCGTCCAGGACGACCCGGCCGTCTCCGTCGCGCTCCGCGACTCCGACGGGTACGACGGTGGACGCCGCCCTGAAGTCGCCGTCCGCGCCGAAGATCTCGTCCTGGGCGTTCTCGTCGAAGAGGGTGGCCACTTGGAGCACATGGGCCGCGGTGAGCGAGAGGGCCCAGCCGGTGGAGGGGCAGCCTCGGGCGATCTCGGTGACCACGCGGTAGAAGACCGGGAGGCCGAACTCGTATCCGCCGTAGCGGCGCGGCTGCAGGATCCGGTAGAAGCCGGCCCGCAGGAAGTCCTCGTGAGTGTCCTTGGGGTAGTGCGTCAACTGCTCTGTCTGCGGCTGGCGTTCGAGCAGTACGGGCCTTAGCGCGACGGCGCGCTCGATGATCTCGCTTTCAGTGAGGTCGGGTTCGGGAGCGGCGAGCACGGTGCCTCCTGACGGGTGGGGCCGTCCGTTGCATGACGCGATACAAGTGATTGAACACATCAAACAGCCCGCGGTACCGACCGGATACCGCCAAGGTCTCAGCGCAGCGGACGGCTCGGCAGCGCGCGCTCGTCGGCACCCCCGTGCCCGTCCGCGTCCACCCGGTACGCGTGGGCGCCCCGCTCCCGCGTCACGACCTGTGCGAGGCCTCGGCCCAGCAGTTCGCGCCCGCGCTGATGCCGCACAGCAGGACGCCGCGGTCGTGGGCCTCGCGCAGCAGCCGGTCGACGCCGTGCACGCGCCAGACGGCCAGCATGTTCGCCGTGTTGCCGCCGCCCACGTACACGACGTCCTGCCCGAGCAGCTGGGCACGGAGTTGCTCGTCGTCCAACTCCCGCCTGAACAGCGGGAGTACGGACGGCTCGCAGTCATGGCGTGACCGGAACGTGTCGTCGAAGCGGTCGATGTACGCGGCCGCGTCACCGCTGGCGGTGGGCAGGAAGCAGATGCGCGGCGGCGCGGACCCGGTCCGGGTCCGTGCGAGGCTCAGGACCCAGTCGTCCAGCAGGCCGTCGTCGTCGGTGCTGAAGCCGCCGCCGAGCAGGGCCAGTTGACGCTGCGCGGATGTGCTCACCTCGCCTCCGCCAGCAGTTCGGCCACGCTCGTCACACGGATCAGCGGCCGATACAGGTCCATCACGTGCAGCGCCTTCGCGTGGGAGTCGTCGTCCGCGCCCGCGCAGGCGTCCGCGGCCACCAGGACCTCCACTCCGGCGTCGGCGGCCGCGAGGGCGGTGGACAGGACGCAGCAGTCGGTGCTGACGCCGGTGAGGATCAGGCGGTTGCCGGGACCGAGGTGCGGAGCGAGGCAGGGCCACTTACCGAAGGTCGTGGCGTCTACGGTGAGGGGAGCCTCCTCAACGAACTCGTCCGCCAGCTCCCAGAGTTGGGCGTCCGGCGGCTGAAGGGCGAAGGGCCACTGCTCGTAGTAGTCCTGCCAGGCGCCGACGGGTTGGGCGGGCGCCAGGAAGCGGGTGAAGGCGACGCGGTCGGCGTAGGCCGGCAGCAAGCGTCGTACTCCTGCCGCGGCCTCGGCGAAACGTGGGGCGGCCCAGGGGCTTTCGGGCTCGGCGAAGACACGCTGCATGTCGATGACGGCCAGCAGTCCGCCGGTCATACGGCCGCTCCCGCGTCCCGGGGGCTGGGTGCCTGCGCCTCCTGGGCACGGACGCGGGTGCGCGAGAGGGCCAGGGTGCCGAGGAAGCCGAGCACGAGGGCGGCGAGGACACCGAGGTTGGCGTAGGCCCAGGAGCCGGACTTGCCGCCGAGGCCGAAGGGGTCGAGGAGGTAGCCCTGCCAGTCGAGCCAGCCGGCGGCCGAGTTGGTGACCAGGCCCCAGCCGAGGGCGGTGGCGGCGACGGTGACGAGCAGCGGGACGGGCGGTACGTCGCCGTAGCGGCCGGTGGGGCGGTAGAGGTCGCCCTCGTCGTAGTCGCGGCGGCGCAGTGCCAGGTCGGCGAGCATGATGCCGCACCAGGCGGCGATGGGGACGCCGAGCGTGGTCAGGAAGCCCATGAACTGGCCGAGGAAGTCGTCGGCGAAGAAGACGATGTAGATGGAGCCCGCGATCATCAGGACGCCGTCGACGAACGCCGCGACGTAGCGCGGGATCTTGATGCCCGCCGACAGCAGGGCGAGCCCGGAGGAGTAGATGTCGAGGACCGCGCCGCCGACCAGCCCGAGGACGGCGACCACGGCGAACGGGACCAGGAACCAGGTCGGAAGGATGGTGGTGAGGGCGCCGATGGGGTCGGCGGCGATGCCCGCGCTGAGCTTGGCCGAGGAGCCGGCCAGCAGCAGGCCGAAGACGAGCAGGAGCAGCGGGGCCAGGGACGCGCCGAAGGTGGTCCAGCCGATCACCCCGCGGCCCGCCGAACTGCGCGGCAGATAGCGGGAGTAGTCGGCGGCGGCGTTGACCCAGCCGAGGCCGAAGCCGGTCATCATGAACACCAGCGCGCCGATGAAGTCCTGGGTTGAGCCTGCCGGGACGGCGCTGACCGTGCTCCAGTGGATGTGGTCGGCGACCAGCGCGATGTAGACGACGGTGAGCACACCGGTGACAACCGTGATCACGGTCTGCAGCCGCATGATCAGGTCGAAGCCCATCACGCCGCCGACGACGGTCAGCGCGCCGACCAGGACGAGAGCCACCACCTTGGTGCCGGTGCCGCCGCCCCAGCCGAGCCGGTCGAAGACGGTGGCGGTGGCCATGGTGGCGAGCGCGCACAGCACGGTCTCCCAGCCGACGGTGAGCACCCAGGAGATCACCGAGGGAAGGCGGTTGCCGCGCACGCCGTATGCCGCACGGCTGAGGACCATCGTCGGCGCCGAGCCGCGCTTGCCGGCCACGGCTACGAAGCCGCACAGCAGGAACGAGACGACGATGCCGATGACGCCGGCGGCCAGGGACTGCCAGAAGGAGGTCCCGAAACCGAGCGCGAAGGCGCCGTAACTGAGCCCGAGGACCGAGACGTTGGCGCCGAACCAGGGCCAGAACAGGGTGCGCGGAGTGCCCTTGCGCTCGGCGTCGGCGATGACGTCGAGACCGTGCGTCTCCACCTGGAGCTGCCGTCCCGTGGCTCCGGCTCTCTGGTCGGGGGTGTCCGTGGACTCTGCCATCGTCGTCCTGCCTGCCCAGTCGTGTTCCGCCTGCGTTGCACCGAGGGGGTGAAGCCTGGTGTGCGCTGGTCGGAGCGTCAAGAGTTGCACGGGCCGCAGGGGTCACGAGGGCGCGCCGGGCGGCAGCACCGCACACATCCGTCCGGGCGGCGAGCCCTCAGCCCGCTGTCTCCACGCGCTCCGGGGCGCCCCAGTGGGTGTGGAACACGCCCTCGCGGTCGGTGCGGCGGTAGGTGTGGGCGCCGAAGTAGTCGCGCTGGCCCTGGAGGAGGGCGGCGGGGAGGCGGTCGGCGCGCAGGGTGTCGTAGTGGGCCAGGGCGGCGGAGAAGGCGGGGACGGGGATGCCGCGGCGGGCCGCGGAGGCGACGGTCTCGCGCCAGGGCACCTGCGCGTCGGTGATCTCCATGGCGAACTCCATCTCGCCCAGCAGGCTCACCAGGTCGTGGTCGGCGGCGTAGGCGGCGCGGATGCGGTCGAGGAAGGAGGCGCGGATGATGCAGCCGCCGCGCCAGATCCGCGCGACCGTGCCGAGGTCGATCTTCCAGCCGTACTCGGCGGCCGCGTCCTGGATCATCTTCCAGCCCTGGTCGTAGGCGATGACCTTGGAGGCGTAGAGGGCGTGCTCGACCTGTGAGGTGAAGCGTTCGGCCTCGGTGCGGCTGAGCTGGGGGCGGGTGCCGCCGGGCAGGCCCGCGTAGGCGGCGCGCAGGTCGCGCTGGCCGGAGGCGGCCCGGGCGAACGTGGCCTGGGCGATGGCGGTGACCGGGGAGGCCAGGTCCAGCGCGGTCTGCACGGTCCAGCGGCCGGTGCCCTTCTGGCCGGCGGCGTCCTGGACGACGTCGACGAAGGGGGCGCCGGTGTCCGGGTCGGTGTGGGCGAGCACTTCGGCGGTGATCTCGACGAGGTAGGAGGAGAGCCGGCCCTGGTTCCAGCGGCGGAAGACGTCGGCGATCTCGTGCGGGGTGTAGCCGGCGACCTGGCGCAGCAGGTCGTACGCCTCCGCGATGAGCTGCATGTCGGCGTACTCGATGCCGTTGTGCACCATCTTCACGAAGTGCCCTGCGCCGTCGCTCCCGATGTGGGCGGCGCAGGGCTCGCCGTCGACCTTGGCGCTGATCCGCTCGAACATGGGCCCGAGGACGTCGTACGACTCCGCCGAGCCGCCGACCATGATCGACGGCCCTTCGAGGGCGCCCTCCTCGCCGCCGGAGACCCCGGTGCCGACGAAGTGCATGCCCCGCTCGCGCAGGGCGGCCTCGCGGCGGCGGGTGTCGGCGAAGTGGGCGTTGCCACCGTCGATGATCATGTCGCCGGGCTCCAACAGAGCGGCGAACTCGTCGATGACCGCGTCGGTCGCGGCCCCCGCCTGCACCATGACCATCAGCCGGCGGGGGCGCTCCAGCGCCGCCACGAACTCTTCGGCCGTCTCGGCGGGGACGAAGGCGCCCTCGTCGCCATAGACCTCCATGAGCGCGCGCGTGCGGCCGACCGTGCGGTTGTGGACGGCGACGGTGTACCCGTTGCGGGCGAAGTTGCGGGCCAGGTTGCGGCCCATCACGCCCAGGCCGGTCACGCCGATGGCTGCGGTTGCGTTCATGGTTCGTCCTCGATCCGTGCGAAGCCGGTGACGGGCGGGGCCCTCGGGGCCCCATGTGCGGAAGGTACGGACGGGGCGCCGGATCGTCTCGATCGCGGACGCAGACGGGTGCGGGCGGGGGCCGGCGGATGGACGTCAGTGTGACGAACCCCGCCCGAACGATCGATCAAACAGGGTTTAACATATGAGCGCCGCCTAGCTCGAACGATGGATCAGCGAAAGATGGACCAGTGACTGCTGTCAACGACGACTCGTTCACCAACTGGAAGACCCGCGAGGAGATCGCGGAGTCGATGATCCCGATCATCGGGAAGCTGCACCGCGAGCAGGACGTCACCGTCCTGCTGCACAGCCGCTCCCTGGTGAACAAGTCGGTGGTCAGCATCCTCAAGACCCACCGCTTCGCCCGGCAGATAGCCGGCGAGGAGCTCTCGGTGGTCGAGACCCTGCCGTTCCTGCAGGCGCTCACCGCGCTCGACCTCGGTCCCTCGCAGATCGACATCGGCATGCTCGCGGCGACGTACAAGGGCGACGACCGCGGCCTGTCCGTGGCGGAGTTCACCGCCGAGGCGGTCGCGGGCGCCACGGGCGCCAACAAGATCGAGCGCGGCGAGGGCCGGGACGTCGTCCTCTACGGCTTCGGCCGCATCGGCCGCCTGGTGGCCCGGCTGCTGGTCGAGAAGGCCGGCTCCGGCAACGGTCTGCGGCTGCGCGCGATCGTGGTGCGGGGCGGCGGCGAGCAGGACATCGTCAAGCGGGCCTCGCTGCTGCGACGCGACTCCATCCACGGCCAGTTCCAGGGGACCATCACCGTGGACGAGGCGAGCAGCACCATCTTCGCCAACGGCAACGCGATCAAGGTGATCTACGCCGACGTCCCGTCCGAGGTCGACTACACGGCGTACGGCATCAAGAACGCCATCCTGATCGACAACACCGGCAAGTGGCGTGACCGCGAAGGGCTTTCGCAGCATCTGCGTCCCGGCATCGACAAGGTCGTGCTGACCGCGCCGGGCAAGGGCGACGTCCCGAACATCGTGCACGGCGTCAACCACGACACCGTCAAGCCGGACGAGCAGATCCTGTCCTGCGCGTCCTGCACCACCAACGCGATCGTGCCGCCGCTGAAGGCGATGGACGACGAGTTCGGCGTCGAGCGCGGTCACGTGGAGACCGTGCACTCCTTCACCAACGACCAGAACCTGCTGGACAATTACCACAAGGCCGAGCGCCGCGGCCGTTCCGCGCCGCTCAACATGGTCATCACCGAGACCGGTGCCGCCTCCGCCGTCGCCAAGGCGCTGCCCGACCTCAAGGCCCGCATCACCGGCAGCTCGATCCGGGTCCCCGTGCCGGACGTCTCGATCGCGATCCTCAACCTGCAGCTCTCGCGCGAGACTTCACGCGAGGAGGTCCTCGACCATCTGCGCGACGTCTCGCTGACCTCCCCGCTGCGCCGCCAGATCGACTTCACCACGGCCCCCGACGCGGTCTCCAGCGACTTCATCGGCTCCCGCCACGCCTCGATCGTCGACGCCGGCGCCACCAAGGTGGAGGGCGACAACGCCATCCTGTACCTGTGGTACGACAACGAGTTCGGCTACTCCTGCCAGGTCATCCGGGTCGTGCAGTACGTCTCCGGGGTGGAGTACCCGACCTTCCCGAGCCCGGCGCTCTGACGCCGGCAGGGCAGTGCCGTGTCGAGGGCCGTTCCCGGTTCGGGGGCGGCCCTCGACGGCGTCGCGGACGCTCTTACGACGCCGTTCCGAAGATGCGGACCGAGTAGGCCAACCCCTCCTCGCCGTTGTCGTATTCGAGCAGATAGGACGCTGCTCGGCCCGACCGGTACAGCGGACTGCCCACGGGCTTCTTGGTGTGCGCGTACGCCGTGTCGAGGTCGGGCAGCGCCTTCCCGAGCCATCGAACGGCCGAAGTCGGCTGCGCGCGCGGATAGTTCAGCTGGATGCACGCCCGCAGGAAGTCGGTGCGGCCCGGCGCCGTTCGGTCGGCGGTGCAGGTGAGGGATTCCAGGTCGCCGGAGAGATCCCAGACGGCCGCAACGGTCAACTTGGCCCCGGGGGACGGTCGTCCGGTGCCCGCGGCGTACCAGACAGGGGGTACGTCGTCGTTCTTGTTGAAGTCGTTCTTCTTCCTGGCACCCAGGTCGATGTGCCATCGCTGCGTCAGCCGGCCGAGGTACGCGGTGCCGGTGTAGTTCTCGCCGAGGGCGGTGCTGCGGATGCTGCGGGGGAACTTGTCCGCCGTCGCGGGCCGGGTCGGCCAGTCGTCCAGATCGGGGGCGGACGAGGGCGTAGGGGCGGCCCTGTTCGTGGTGCGGGGAGACGTCTCGCCTTCGCCCGGTCCCGGGGAAGCCGGGGAGCCATAGCCCCGTGACGAACTGTGCCGGGGAGAACACCCCGCGAGGAGGGCGCCGACAGCCAGCGCGGTTGCGGCGACGTGTGCGAACTTCATTGAATACGGGCTCCGGGGAGAAGGCGGTGGCGGGGGCTGCATCCTTCTCGCGGCCGCGCCGGTGACCTGATTTTGCCCACTGGGACGGTGGCCGGCGAACCGCTCAAGACCCGCCTCTCCCCCGCCCCTCGCGGTCCGACCTCCGCATACCCTCCGGTCAAGGGTCGGCAATGACCGCTTGACCTGGCGGCCATGGGGCATGAATGTGGCCACAGGGGTGGATCAACACTCTGGAGGCGCCGTGAGCACATCGTCGGAACCGCGCGTTTCGGGCCTGGAAGTCCGTTCCATCGACTATGTGCCTCTGGACGAGCGCCACGGCAAGCTGTGGCACCTCGGACCCCTGTGGTTCATGTCGAACGCCCAGATCGCCACGCTGGCCGTCGGCCTGATCAGCATCACCGAGGGCGGCAATCTGATCTGGTCGCTGATCGCGATCGTGGCGGGCACCGTCCTCGGCACCTTCTTCATGGCGTTCCACTCGGCACAGGGCCCGCAGCTCGGGCTGCCGCAGATGATCCAGTCGCGTCCCCAGTTCGGCTACGTCGGCGCCCTTCTCGTGTGGCTGTTCGCCTATGTGCAGTACGCGGGCTTCAACGTCTTCAACACCATCCTCGCCGGAGAGGCGATGCACACCACGGTGCACGGAGGGGTCAAGCTCTGGGTGGTCGTGGTCACCCTGGTCGCCCTCGTCATCGCGCTGGTGGGCTACGACGTCATCCACAAGGCCGAGCAGTTCCTGACGTACTCCTTCCTGATCGTCTTCGGGATCTTCACCGTGGGCGCCCTGGTCACCCTGCACTACCCGGCCGGTTCCTTCGACCTCGGCGCCTTCAAGTGGACGCCGTTCCTCGCCCAGTTCGGCGTCGTCGCCGGCTACCAGATCAGCTGGGCGATCTACGTCTCCGACTACTCGCGCTATCTCCCGCCGGGCGTGACCGTACGCAAGACCTTCTACTGGACGTATTTCGGCTCGGCCCTCGGCGGCATCTGGCTGATGGTCCTCGGCTCCATGCTCGCCGCCTGGGCGGGCAAAGGCTTCGACACCATCGAGTCGATCAACGCGGCGGGCGACAAGGTGTTCAGCGGGTTCGGCGCGATCGTGCTGCTCTTCGCGGTCCTGGGTCTGGTCTCGGTCACCGCGCTCAACATGTACGGCGGATCACTCACGTTGATCAGCGCGATCGACTCGATCAAGCGGGTGCGGCCGACACTCGGCGTACGTCTGCTGACGATCGGGCTCACCGCCGCGCTGTCCCTGATCGGCGCGCTCGCCGCGACCTCCAACTTCCTGGAGAACTTCAACAACTTCCTGCTGCTGGTCCTCTATCTGTTCATCCCGTGGACCGCGGTCAACCTCATGGACTACTACGTCGTGCGCCGCGGGCACTACGCCATCGCCGAGATCTTCAACCCCCGGGGAATCTACGGGCGTTGGGGCTGGCACGGCATCATCGCCTATGTGGTGGGCTTCGTCGTCATGATCCCCTTCTTCTCCGTCGGGACGCTCTACACCGGACCCATCGCCGACGCGCTCGACGGCGCCGACATCTCCTTGTTCATCGGGCTGCCCGTGGCCGCGGGGCTCTACTGGCTGCTGACCCGTTCCATCGACGTCGCGGCCGAGCAGCGGCTGGCCGAGGCGGAGGCGGAGAGCCTGGAGCGGGCGGCGCACGAGCACCGCGAGCCCTGATCGGGGCGAGATGTGACTCAAACCATAAGGTGAACGATGTCGTTTCGATGGCCGAGCGGGGGTATCGTACCCACCAGGTGAACGAAACAGTTTCGTTTAGAGTGTGGGGAAGGACAGACATGGTCTCCGTACTCGTCGTCAACGACCAGTCTCTTCAGCGCCTCGGCCTGCGCATGCTCCTGAGCGCCGAGTCCGACCTGACCGTCGTCGGCGAAGCGGCCGGTGGGGCCGAGGCGGTCGCGATGAGCGCCGCGCTCCGCCCGGACGTCGTACTGATGGACATCCGCCTCGCCGACACGGACGACATCGAAGTGGTCCGCCGCATCGCCCGCCCGCCCCGCCTCCTCCCGGCCGCCGGGCCAGCCATCGCCGAGGGGACCAAAGGGGCCCAAGGGAGCCAAGGGAGCCCTCCCCGCGTGCTCGTCCTGGCCTCGGCCACCGACGAGAGCCACGCCAACGCCGCCCTGCGCGCCGGCGCCGACGGGTTCCTCCTCACGGACGCCTCCGCGGCGGAACTGACCGCCGCCATCAGGGTCGTTGCGGCGGGCGACGCCGTGATCACACCCACCCTGACCCGCGCGCTCATCGACACGGTCCGCGCCGAGCCGACTCCCCGCCCGCTGCGGCGGGACGTCGGACTGGACAACCTCACCCAACGCGAGCGCGACGTCCTCACCGCCGTCGCCTCCGGCTGGTCCAACAGCGAGATCGCCCTACGGCTCTCCATCGCCCCGACCACCGTCAAGTCCCACGTCAGCCACATCCTCGCCAAGATCGGCGCCCGCGCCCGCGTCCAGGCGGTCGCCTTCGCCTACGAGTCCGGCCTGATCCACCCGGCAGCGTGACGCCTCCGGCGGTTCGCGTGAGGGGGGCGCATCCGCCCGTTCGGACGCGGGGGTTCCCGCAGGCCCCTGCGCGCGGCCAGATGTGGTGGGGCGCACCGGTCGTCGAACGGGACGACGGCGGTGGGTAGTTCACGTCGTCGAGGAGGTGGCGCGCGGCGCATTCTCCGGCCGGCGCGGTGCCGCCGACGTCGTTGCCCATCAGCACCCGGATGCGGATGTCCGGATCGCGCCTGCGCGTACCGGCGCGGTGGCCGCGGCGCCGGTCGGTGACACCCGCCCCCTTCCTGCGGGCGACGTAGACGATCCCGCGCCCGAACCCGGTCTCGACCTGACGCCCGTTCATTCGTAGGGTGTCAGCCGCCACTCGTCGATCGGCCATCTCCTTCCCGCCGCGGACTCCGGAGGACCGGATGCAGACCGTGCAGACCGACAGACTTGTCAAGTTCCTGACAGTATTGGCCACCTCCTTCGCGCTGCTGACCGCGGCACCGTCCGCCGTCGCCACCGAACAGCACCCCGTCGGCTCCTCCGCGCAGACCGCTTCGACCGCCGCCGACACCTGGCAGGCGCCCCTGTCCACCCGCGGCCGCTACATCGTCGACGCCCAGGGCCGCCGCTTCCGGCTGAAGGCGGCCAACTGGGACGGCGCACAGGGCTCATGGACCGGAAGCGGCAGCGCCGCCGATCCCGCCAACCACCACGCCGGACAGGACTCGTACGGCATCCCCCTCGGCCTCGACCGCGCCCCGCTGCCCGAACTCCTCGCCGACTTCCGCGAACTCGGCATCAACAGCGTCCGGCTGCCGTTCTCCAACGAGATGATCCACACGACAACTCCCGTGCCTGACACGGCAGTCGCCGCCAACCCGCAGCTGCGGGGCAAGACACCCCTGGAGGTCTACGACGCGGTCGTGACCGCCCTCACCGACGACGGGTTCGCCGTCATCCTCAACAACCACACCAGCACCTCGCGTTGGTGCTGCGGCATTGACGGCAACGAACGCTGGAACAGCAGCCAGTCCACCGGGCAGTGGGCGGACGACTGGGTCTTCATGGCCCGCCGCTACAAGGCCGATCCACGGGTGGTGGGCGCCGATCTCTACAACGAGGTACGCCGCGACGTCCTGGACGACCCCAACTGGGGCCTCGGCGACGAGCACGACTGGTACGCCGCCGCCCAGTTGGCCGCGGACCGCATCCTCACCGAGGCAAACCCGGACCTGCTCATCGTCGTCGAAGGCATCAACTGGACCGGCCTGCCCGTCGACGGACTGCCGCACGACCGCCCCACGCTGACGCCCGTACGCACGCTGTCGCACACTCTCGTCGACGCGCACAAGCTGGTCTACTCCGCCCACTTCTACGGCTACACCGGCCCCCGGCACAGCGGCGCCACCGGAGTCGGCGAGACCCACGACCCGCGCTACCAGGACCTGACCCGCGACCAGCTGTACCAAGTCCTCGGCGACCAGGCCTTCTTCGTCACCACGGAGGGGCAGCACTACACCGCGCCCGTGTGGGTCAGCGAGTTCGGCGTCGGGGCGAACGAGACGGGAGCGGCGGCCCGCACCTGGTTCGGCAACATCACCGACTACTTCGCCGACCACGACACGGACTTCGCCTACTGGCCGCTGGTCGGCTGGGAGGGCCACGACGACTGGGCGCTGCTGCGCTACGACACGGCCGGGCACCGCTACGGCATCCTCGACCAGGACGACTGGCGGGCGAGCGCCTGGAACCACCTCATGACCGCCGCGAGCCGCACCGGGGACATCCCGCAGGTGCCCGTGTGGCGCATGCTCGCCACCGACCACGGCGACGCCGTGGAGTCGCTGCGGGTGCGCGCCGACGGCGACTGGGACTCCGGCGCCTACAAGGCCGTATGCCCCGACGGCCTGCGGCTGATCGGTCTCAGCCACACCGGCGGGCGCGGCCTGTGCACCGACACGACGGGCGGCGACCTGCGCGCCGCGGGCAACACCCAGACGGTCGTCACCGACGAACGCAATGTCCCCGCGGGCGGTGACTGGGCCGCCGGCTACACCAAACTCCAATGCCCCGCAGGGCAGTTCCTCATCGGCTACAGCCGCCGCGGTGAGCGGGTGTCGGCGGCTCTGTGCGCACCCGCCCGCGTCCCGCTGGGTGCCACCGGGCGGACCGTGTGGTTCGACCGCTCCGACAACCGGCCCTCCGACGGCGCGGGCGGTGACTTCGCGGAGGGGCACTACAAGGGCCAGTGCGCCGCCGACGAGTACGCCGCCGGCATCGCCTTCACCACCCGTCTGGGCAGCTCACCGGGCCCCGCGGCCCTGTTGTGCAGCCCGCTGCGGGCGTGACCGGCACCCCTCGTCGAGCGTGGAGCGTCTCGGAACTCCCGCGGAATTGTCCGTGATCAGTAACAGGCGGATCCCGTGCGGCCCGATCTTCGTCCTGACAGGTGCACAAGCACCACAGGGACGGCGAGGAGCGGGGCGGACATGGCGCGGCATGGCGGGCGGGGATGGTACGGCCGGGTAATCGCGGCGGCGGTCGGGGTGACGGCGGTGGCGGCGGCCACCTCGGTGTGGACCGCGCAGGCCGGTCCCGTCGACGAGCAGCAGGCGGCTGCCTCGCCGCACCACTCCGCTCCGCGCACCGTCCCGGTGTCCATCGCCCATGCCTCGGACGCGGGCGCGCACGGCGTGAACATCACCATCGACGACGGTCCTGACCCGGTCTGGACGCCGCAGGTGCTGCAGGTGCTCAAGGAGAACGGCGTGAAGGCCACCTTCTGCATGGTCGGCACGCAGGCGCAGGCCCATCCGGATCTGGTCAAGGCCGTGGTGGCGGCCGGGCACCGGCTGTGCGACCACACGGTGTCGCACGACACCACGATGGACAAGAAGGCCGAGGCGTACCAGTCCAAGGAGATCCTGGACGCCGCGGACATGATCACCAAGGCATCCGGTGGCGTACGGCCGCAGTACTACCGTGCACCGGGCGGTGCGTTCACGCCCTACAGCCGGCACCTCGCGGCCAAGCAGGGGATGCGCCCGCTGGGCTGGAACGTGGACAGCAAGGACTTCGAGCGCCCCGGCACCGAGGCCATCGTCGCCACCGTCAGGAGCGAGGTGCCCAACGGCCCGACGATCCTCTTCCACGACGCCGGCGGCGACCGTTCGCAGACCGTGGCCGCGCTGCGCGAATGCCTGCCGTGGCTGAAGCAGCAGGGCTACTCCTTCGGCTTCCCGGTGCGCTGAGGGGCGGTGCCTCAGTCCGCCGGCATCTTCTCCGGCAGGCCGAGGGCGGTGGACACATGGCGCCAGACTGACGCGAGCGCCGTGTCCAGCGTGACCGCCGGATCGCGCAGCATGATGCGGATGCCGTAGCCGTCGCTCAGCGACAGCACGAGCGTGGCGAGGGCGTCCACGTCGGTCGGCGTGAACTCGCCGGAGTCGATCCCCCGCCGCACCGCACCGGTCACCCAGGCGTGCAGCTGCGCGTACAGGTCCACGGCGAAGACGCGGGTGGTCTCGTCGCGCAGGGCGCGCACCCACAGTTCCTGCCACAGCCGCCAGTCCTGGTGCAGTTCGGGGTCGGTCGGCAGCAGGTTGCGCAGGATGCGGGCCAGGATGACGGCCGCCGGTGCGGTCTCCGCGTCGCGTTCGACGTCCACCGCGGTGTTGGCGAAGGAGTGGGTCATCGCCTCGGTGAACAGCTTCTCGCGGGTGTCGAAGTGGTAGTGCAGCAGCGCGGTCGACACCCCGGCCCGCTCGGCGACCATGCGCATACGGATCTTCTCGAAGCCGATGTCGGCGATGACCTCGCACGCGGCCGTGAGGATGCGCTCACGCGTGTCTGCCGTGCGCACCTTGGTGCTCACCGGGCGGCTCCCCTCGTTCGACGGTCGTGGGCCATGACCATCTTCCCTCACCGCCGCCCCACCGGTGCCGCCTGCTCGCCAGGCGGTCCGTCGGCGTAGGTGTGGAAGCCGCGCCCGGACTTCCGCCCCAGCAGTCCGGCCTCCACCATCCGGGACAGCAGGGGCGGCGGCGAGTACTGCGGTTCGCGGAACTCGGCGTACAGCGACTCGGCGATGGCCCGGGTGGTGTCGAGTCCGATGAGGTCGGTGAGGGCGAGCGGGCCGAGCGGGTGTGCGCAGCCGAGCACCATGCCGCGGTCGACGTCCTCGACGGTGGCGCTGCCCGATTCCACCATGCGGATGGCGGCGAGCAGATATGGGACCAGCAGCGCGTTGACGACGAAGCCCGCCTTGTCCCGGGTCCGTACGACCTCCTTGCCGAGGGTGTCCGTCACGAAGGTCTCGGCGCGTTCCGCCGTGGTGGGCGAGGTGAGCAGTGACGGCACGAGTTCGACGAGACGCAGGACCGGTACGGGGTTGAAGAAGTGCACGCCGACGACGTGATCGGGGCGTGCGGTCGCGGCGGCGAGGCGGATGACCGGGATGGAGGAGGTGTTGGTGGCGAGGATGGCGTGCTCGCCGGTGACGACGGCGTCGAGGCGGGCGAAGACGTCGAGTTTGAGGGCCTCGTCCTCGGCGACGGCCTCGATCACCAGGTCGTGGTCGTGCAGTGCTTCGACCTGGTCCACCACGGTGATCAGGGCGGACGCCGTCGCGTGCTGCCCGTCGGTGAGTCTGCCCGAGGCGGTGGCGCGCTCCAGCGAGTGCGCGATGCGCGCCCGGCCCGCCTCGGCCGCCCGCGCATCGCGCTCCACCACCGTCACCGGCACGCCGGCCCGTGCACAGACCTCGGCTATCCCTGCGCCCATGAGTCCGCAGCCGACGACTCCGACGTGCTCGATGTCGGTCATGAGGGTTCCTCTCCGCTCGTTCAGGCGGTGGGCAGGTTCAGGACCTCGGTGCCGCGCTTGATCAGCTCGTTGGCGATGATCAGCCGCTGGATCTCGGAGGTGCCCTCCCAGATGCGGTCCACGCGCAGCTCGCGGTAGAGCCGTTCGACGGCGTAGGAGCGGTCGTAGCCGCGGCCGCCGTGGATCTGCAGACAGCGGTCGACGACGCGGCCCGAGGCCTCGCTGGCGGAGAGCTTGGCGATGGCGGCCTTGGCGTGCAGCGTCTTGCGGTCCTCGGGCGAGGCCTGATCGATCTCCCAGGCGACCTGATGGGTGTAGGCGCGGTTGACGGCGATGTCCACCGCGCAGTCCGCGAGCATGCCCTGGATCAGCTGGTACGAGGCGATCGGCGCCCCGAACTGCTCGCGCTCCACCGCCCATTCGCGGGAGAGCTCAAGGGCGCGCTCGGCGGCGCCGATGGTGCGGGCCGCGATCATCAGGCGCTCCTCGGTGAACCAGGAGCGGGTGATGTCGTAGCCCTGGCCGATGCCGCCGAGGACGGCGTCCTCGCCGACCTGGACGTCGGTGTAGGTGAACTCGGGGTGCTCGTAGACGAAGGTGTGCATGAAGCGCGGCACGCGGGTCATCTCGATGCCGGGGGTGTCCTTGTCGACGAGGAACAGCGTGGGGGCGCGCTCCGGTCCGGCCGCGGCGAGCACGATCATGAAGTCGGCGTGGTCGCCGACGGTGACGAACCACTTCTCGCCGTTGAGAACCCAGCCGCGGTCGTTCCTGGTGGCGGTGGTGGCGAGGTTCTGCGGGTCCGAGCCGGCGCCGGGTTCGGTGACGGCGTAGCAGTCGCGGCGTTCGCCGTTGATCACTGGGATCAGGAAGCGCTCGCGCTGTTCGGGGGTGCAGAACCTGAGCGCGTTGGCGGGCCGCCACACCATGTCCCACAGGGCGCCGGTGAGACGTCCCAACTCCTCCTGGACGGTGGCCTGTTCGGCGATGGTGAGTCCGGCGCCGCCCCATTCGGCGGGCATGTTGACGGCCTGCAGTCCCGCGTCGAGGACCGCGTCGCGGATCTTGGCGTGGACGTCGGCGGGCAGGCCGTTGTCCTGCTCGCACTGGAGCTCGTAGCCGGCGATGAGGTCGGCGAGGGCGCGGGCGTCGGCCTTGAGCTGTGCCTGGCGCGGGGTGAGTCGGAAGTCCATGGAAGTCCTCGATGTCGTTGCGGGACAGGGGTGCTCGGGCGAGGGGTATGCGGGCGAGGGAGGCTCGGGCGAGGGGTGTTCAGGCGGTGGGCAGGGCCAGGGCGCGGGTGCCGCGCTTGATCAGCTCGTTGGCGATGATCAGCCGCTGGATCTCGGAGGTGCCCTCCCAGATCCGGTCCACGCGCAGTTCGCGGTACATCCGCTCGACCGGGTAGGTGCGGTCGTAGCCGCGGCCGCCGAAGATCTGCAGACAGCGGTCGGCTACCCGGCCCGCCGCCTCGCTGGCGGCGAGCTTGGCGGTGGCGGCCTTGGCGTGCAGGGTCTTGCGGTCGGTGCCCGGTTGGTCCGCCTCCCAGGCGACCTGGTGGGTGTAGGCGCGGTTGACGGCGATGTCCACGGCGCAGTCCGCGAGCATGCCCTGGATCAGCTGGTACGAGGCGATCGGCGCCCCGAACTGCTCGCGTTCCAGGGCCCATTCGCGGGCGAGCTGCAGGGCGCGCTCGGCGGCTCCGACCGTACGGGCCGCGATCATGAGGCGTTCGTCGGTGAACCACTCCTTGGTGAGCTCGTAGCCGTTGCCTACGCCGCCGAGGACGTCCTCGTCGGCCACGAAGACGTCGGTGAAGGTGAATTCGGGGTGCCCGTTGACCGCGGAGTGCATGAAGCGCGGCAGCCGGGTCAGCCGCACGCCGGGGGCGGCCTTGTCCACGAAGAACAGCGTGGGCAGTTTCTCGGGTCCGGCGTCGGCCTGCACCAGCAGGAAGTCGGCGATGTCGCCGCACGTGACGAACCACTTCTCGCCGTTGAGCAGCCAGCCGCCGTCGGTTCGGGTGGCCGTGGAGGTGCCGGAGGAGGGATCCGAGCCCGCGCCCGGTTCGGTGACGGCGAACGCGTCGAACCGCTCCCCGCGGATCACGGGCAGCAGATACTTCTCGCGCTGCCGCTCGTCGCCCTGGGCGAGGACGTTGGCGGGCCGCCAGGGGATGTCCCAGAGGCAGTTGGTGACTTTCCCGAACTCCTCCTCGACGATGACCTGGTCGAGCAGGCTGAGCCCGGCGCCGCCCCACTCGGCGGGCATGTTGATGGCGTAGACACCGGCGTCCATGGCGGCTCGGGTCAGCTCGGTCACGAGCTGCTGCGGCAGGGGTCCGCCGGCCTGCTCGGACTGGTCCTCGTAGCGCATCAGCAGCCGGGCGTACTCGGCCGCCCGACGCTTCAGGTCGGCCTGTTCGGGGGTGTAGCGCAGGTCCATGAGGGTGCCTCTTCCGTACGGGTTCCATGCGGGGCGGGTGGGTCAGGCGAGTACGGCGCGGGAGTCGAGCGCGAGGGCCCCGTCGGGGCGTACGAGCAGGGGGTTGACCTCGATCTCGGCGATCTCGGGGTGGGCGGCGGCGAACGCGGTGATCGTCTCCACGGCTGCCGCGGCCGCTTCCAGGTCGACGGCGAGACGGCCGCGCACTCCGTCGAGGAGGGCCGCCGTACGCAGTCCGCGCAGCAGCCGCAGGGCGTGGTCGGCGGGCACGGGGGCCAGGGTGAAGGCGACGTCGTGCAGTGCCTCGGCGAGCACCCCGCCGAGACCGACCATGGCGACCGGGCCGAACCTCGGGTCGCGGTTGACGCCGACGATCAGCTCGATGCCGTCGGTGAGGTCGGCCATGGCCTCCACGGAGTAGGCGGACGCACCGAACCGGGCGTGCATCTCCCGGAAGGCGGCGAGCAGTTCGGCGGGTCCGGCCAGGCCCAGGGCGACCCCGCCCGCGTCGGACTTGTGCAGCAGGTGGAGGGCCTTGAGGGCGTACGGTCCGGTGAACTCCCCGGCCGCTGCGAGCAGTTCGGTCTCGTCGTGGACCTCCCGTGCGGCGGGGAAGGCGAGTCCGGCGGCTTCGAGGGCTCTGCGAGTCTCCATGTAGCCGACCTCGGCGAGGGGGGCCGCCGCCGGGGGCAGGGGTGCGACACCGGGGCGGGGTGCGCCGGGTGCCGTGGCGGCGAGGGCGCGGGCGGCGTCCTCGGTGGCGCCGAAGACCGGGATGCCGGCCGCGGTGAGGGTGCGGCAGCTGGGCGAGTCGGGATACATCGACTGCACCACCAGGGGCTTCGCGGTGGCGCGGTGCCGGGCGGCGATGAGGCGGGCGGCCTCCTGTTCGCCTTCCGCGAGCGGTGTGCCGCCTCCGCCGAGCCCGCCCTCGGTGGCGGTGTAGCCGCCGAAGTAGCCGGTCACCAGGACGGCGTCGGCCTCCTCGGCGGCCAGCAGCGCGGCGACGGTCTGCGCGTAGGAGCCGGGGTCCTGCTCCCCCATCCCGGCGAGATCCACCGGGTTGGCGACGGCCGACTGCTCCCACAGTGTCTCGCGCAGCCGGCGGCGGGTGGGTTCGCGGAGCTCGGGCACGGTCAGCCCGGCCGTTTCCACGGCGTCGGCGGCGACGGCGCCGTGGCCGCCGCCGTCGGTGAGCACGGCGACGCTGCGACCGGCCGCGCGTCGCGCGCCGTTCAACGCGGCCAGGACGACGGCGAGTTCGCGGGGGGTGGCGACGAGTTCCATGCCTGCGTCGCGGCAGGCGGCGGTCACGACGTCGGCCGAGGTGGTCAGCGCACCGGTATGTGACATGGCACTGCGCGCGGAGGCATCCCCGCGGCCCGCGGTGAGCAGCACCACCGGCTTCCCGGCAGCGGCAGCCGCCTCCGCGAACGCCCGCCCGTCGCCGAAGTCCTCCGCGTAGACCGCGATGGCGCGGGTGCCCTCGTGGCGTGCGCAGTCGGCGAGCAGATCGACGAGGGTGACGTCGGCCTGGTTGCCGAGCGAGACGAAGCGGGAGAAGCCGAGGCCGTGCGGGGCGAGCCGGAGCTGGAGTTCGAGGGCGAGATTGCCGCTCTGGCTCAGCAGCGCGACGGCGCCGGGGGTGAAGGTGCCGGAGGCCAGGAAGAGGTCGGTGGTGTTGTCGGCCAGTCCCAGGCAGTTGGGTCCGACCATCACGGCGCCCGCCGCACGCACCCGTTCGGCGACGGCGAACTGGCGGGCCCGTCCCGTCTCTCCGGTCTCGGCGAACCCGGCGGTGATCGCCACGATCGCCCGGGCTCCGCACCGCAGGGCCTCGTCGACGGCGTCCTCGAACCCCTGGGCGGGCACGGAGATCACCGCGAGGTCGACGGGCTCGCCGATCGCGCTCAGACTGGGCGCCGCGGTGCGTCCGAGCACGGTGCCGCCGCGGCGGTTGACGAGGTGGATCGGGCGCCGTCCGTCGGCGCGTACGGCCTGCGCGGCGATGGCGTGGCCGTACTTGGCGGGGTCGTCGCTGGCTCCGACGACGGCGACGGACACCGGGTCGAAGAGTGCGGAGAGGTCGCGTCCCATCTCACTTCCCCAGCCGCAGCGCGGAGTTGGGGCAGGCGGCGACGGCGGCAGCGGCGATGTCCTCGCCGTCGGCGGGCACTTCGGCCACCCGCGGCTGCGCGTAGCCCCACTCGTCGAGGTCGATCAGGTCGGGTGCGGGTTCCTGGCAGAGGCCGTAGCCCTGGCAGCGGGTGGAGTCCAGCAGGAGTTTCATGGGGGCGGTCCTTTCGGCTGGGTGAGGGGCGGGTCAGGGCACGGCAACGGTGAAGCGTCGCCCGTTCTCGGGCGGCGGTTCCACGCAGGCGGGGCAGCCGGCTCCCCGGTGGGCGTCGACCCGGTCGGGGAAGTGGGCGAGCAGGGTGGCGGCGATCCGGGCGGCGGCGTCGAGCAGTCCGCAGGCCCCGCGGCCGGGCAGTTGCCGCGACCAGCGGTGCAGCCTGCCGGTGGTGTCGTCGTCGGCTTCGCCGCGGGCGACGGCGGCGAGCGTTGCAGCGAGCGCTCCAGTGCCGGAGACGCACACCCCGCACTGCCGTGCGCTCTGTGCCGCGAGATGGGCGGCGGCTTCGGCGGCGACCGCGACCGGGCAGTCCTCCGGGTGCAGAAAGTGCAGGGCGCCGCACCCGAGGGCGCCGCCCGCCGCGTTCAGGGCGTCGTGGTCGAGCGGCAGGTCCGTCCAGCCGGTGCCGTGGAGGCCGCCGAACAACCCGCCGAGCAGGACCGCTTCGGCCCGTCCGTGTCCGCACAGGTCGGCGAGCACCTTGAGGTGCGTACCGGCGGGCACTTCGACGAGCGCGGCACCGGCCCCTCCGGAGAGCGTGAGCAGATGGGTGGCGGCGACCAGGTCCGCGTCGTTCGGGTGCGCGTGCATCAGCGCGACACGGGCCAGCGTCTCCACATTGGCGACGAGGGTGGGCGCGCCGCCGACCCCGCTCTCGTACGGGCGTGGCGGTTTCGCGGTGGGCAGGGCCGGACCGCCGTCGATGCGCCGTACGACCGCGCTCTCCTCGCCCGCGACATAGGTGTGCTCCGTCCGTACGACCTCGACGCCCAGCTCGGGGGGACGTTCGGCGAGCGCCGTCAGGACGGCCTGTTCGGCGGGTGCGTCGGAGAGATAGACGTACTCCTGTACGGCGCCGGTGACGGCCGCGGCGATCCGCAGACCGTCCAGTACCAGGTGCGGGCGGTGTCGCAGCAGCCAGCGGTCCTTGACCGAACCGGGCTCGCCCTCCTCGCCGTTGGCGACGACGACGGGCCTGCCCGGTGCGTCGCGCACGGCGCGCAGCTTGACGGCGGCCGGGAATCCGGCGCCGCCGCGTCCGCGCAGTCCCGCGGCGGCGATCCGGTCGAGCGTCAACCCGGGGTCGGTCAGCGGCGCGTAGCCGCCTGCCGCGAGGTACGAGGAGGCGGTCCCGGGCGTGGTGAGCAGTCCGGGCCGTCCTTCGGTCAGGAGGGAGTGGACGCCGGTCATACGGGGCTCCTGTGCTGGGTGCGGCCATGCGCGGCCGTGCAGCGGCGTGCCCTCAGGCGGGTCAACGCCCGTTCCAGTGCCCGCCGTTGGGCGGCGGTGCGGTCGTAGCCCGGGCCGGGCAGGCCGATGAGCATGCGGTGGTGGTCGAGGACGACCTCGCCGGCCAGCAGGGCGGGCTTCGGGTCGGCGGGGGCGCACGCCGTCGCGGCCTCCACGACGAGTTCGGTGACCTCGCCGAGGTAGCGCAGCCAGCCGCGTTGGGTGCCGCGCAGCACCAGCCGCTCCACGCGGCGCCGCTCGGCGGTGACGAGGGCGGACGGGGGGCGGCCGTCCGCCCCGGCGCGCAGGGCGGCGACCGCGGCCGGCAGTTCCTGTTCGGGCTCGGGCGTGAGGCCGAGCCATATGAGACTTCGGCGATCGCTCATGCGTGCCTCCGGGGGTGCTCCGTCGCCGTGACGAGAGGGGCGGGGAGCTGGGCGGGCGTCCTGATCCGGACGCCGGTGGCGCGAACCGCTGGTCCGCGGACAGGGGAGAACGGCCGGGCGGGCAGCAGCGGGCCCGGGCCATCCGACTGGGCACGAGACTAACTAACCAATTAGTCAGCCCACGAGTCTTGACTTGCTTCTGCATCCCCTCCACTCTGACTAACCAATCAGTCAGCCGACTGGGACAGACTCCGGCGCCACCAAAGGCACCTAAGACACCAAAGGCACCCCTGGGGCCACGTCTGCCGCCCTCGTCCGGCCACAGCCTCACCGCCCATCGCCGCCGCCGCGGCGCGGAGGAGGACCCTTCATGCACCCGTCGACCACCCGGGCAGCCGCCCCGTCCCCGCCCGTGCCGGAGACGCCCTCCGAGCACCCGCGGAAGGAGCCCCCCGAGCACCCCGGGGAGGCGCTCGCCGCCCGCTACTACACCGATCCGGCCCTCGCCGAGGCCGAGACCGAGCACATCTTCGCCAGGTCCTGGCAGCTGGTCTGCCACGAGTCCGACCTCCCCGGACCCGGAGCGCGCCTCGCCGCCACCGCCGCGGGCCGCGAGGTCCTGGTCGTACGCACCGAGGACGGCGGCCTCGCCGCCCACCTCAACGTCTGTCGGCATCGCGGCACCCGCCTGGTCACCGACCCCGAGCCGTCGGGCAAGGCGATCCGCTGCCCGTACCACGGCTGGACGTACAAGCTGGACGGCCGGCTCGTCGGCGCCCCCGAGGCCCGCCGCATCCCCTGCCTGGACAAGCCCCGCCTCGGCCTGCACCCGGTCAACGTCGAGTCCTTCCTCGGCTTCGTCTTCGTCAACCTCGACCTGCAGGCGACCCCGCTCGCCGAGAGCTGCGCCGGACTCGCCGAGGCCATCGGCCGCTACGCCGGTCCCGGCCTGGTCCCCGTGGGAAAGCACCGCATCCACGACCTGAAGAGCGGCGAGGAGCAGCACGCCAACTGGAAGGTGATCGTCGACAACTATCTCGAGGGCTACCACGTGCCCGTGGCGCACCCCTCGCTGATGCGGCTGCTCGACTACCAGGCGTACACGGTGGACGTGCGGGAGAACTACGTCCTGTTCGAGTCACCGCTGCGCGACAAGCCCTCCTCGAACTGGACCGAGCGGCTCTACCAGCGCCTCGCGACCCCGATGCCGGGCCTGGCCGAGGCGGACCGGCGGGTTTGGCGGTACGCCGTGATCTATCCGAACACGCTCATCGACTTCTACCCTGACCACGTGCTCGCGTGGACCGCCCTGCCCACCGCCCAGGACCGGGCGGCGACCCCGGGCGCCTTCTACACGCGGCACGGCGAGAGCCTGCGCACCCGGCTGGCCCGCCGGCTGAACATCCACATCGGCTGGGTCACCAACGACGAGGACGTCGAGCTGGTCAAGCGCGTGCAGGACGGGCTGACCACGCCCGGTTACCAGCCGGGCCCGCTCTCGCAGCGCGAGGCCGCCGTCGGCTGGTTCGCCCGCCGGGTCCGGGACGACCTGGAGGGGGCCACGCCGTGACGTCCTCCCGCGCGCCGCACGCCGTGCGCATCCGAGCCGTACGGCTCCCGGCGGTGCGTCCGCGGTCGGGATTACCCCTCCCCCGCTGACGCACACTCGCAGCCTCCCCAGACCGGTCCTTCCCGCGGAGTCAGGGCCTCCGTCGAGCCGACCAGCCGGTCCAGCCCTGGAGCAGTGCCGTTCCTCGACGGAGAGGGCGTTCGATGTCCCCCGAGGTACCCCCACCGACCCGACGCGCCATGCTGCGGGCAGGCGCCTTCGGCCTGCTCGGCGCCGCGGCCGGCGGATGCGGGTTCATGCCCGCGAAAAAGCCCGACCCGAGCCTGCTCGCCCCGGTGAAGCCACGTGTCGACGGCGATCTCGTCTACTTCAACTGGGCCGACTTCGTCGACCCGTCCGTGTTCAAGGGCTTCCAGAAGGAGTACGGCGTCAGGGTCGTCCAGTCGAACTTCGACTCGATGGAGGGCATGGTCGCCAAGCTCAACGCCGGCAACCGCTACGACATCGTCTTCCCCACCGCCAAATGGGCCCAGCGGCTGGTCCGCGGCGGCCGGTTGCGCCGTATCGACCACTCACAACTCACCAACGCCCAGGCCGTGTTCGGCGCCTACGACTACTTCGCCGACCCCTGGTACGACCCCCACTCCGCGCACACGGTCCCCTTCACCGCGTACAAGACCGGCATCGGCTGGCGCCGCGACCGGATCGGTGAACTGACCGGCTCCTGGAAGGACTTGTGGAGCGACAAGGTCAAGGGCAAGGTCTTTTTGCTCGACGACCGCGACGAGGTGCTCGGCATGGGCGCACTCGAACTCGGCCTGGACGTCAGCACCGGAGACCGGGCCGACCTGGACCGCATCACCTCGCTGCTGGGCACCCTGCGCCCGCGGCTGCGCGGCTTCTCCAGCGACAGCTACAACAACCTCCTCAACGGCAACGCGCTGATGACACAGGCCTGGAGCGGTGACATGGCCGCCATGCTCAACCAGGCCAAGGACCCCTCGGTGTTCGGCTTCGAGGCCCCCAAGGAGGGCACGCCGATCAACTCCGACTGCTACGCCATCCCGTGGAACGCCCCCCACCCGGGCACGGCGATGCTCTTCATCGACTACATGCTGCGGCCGGAGAACGTGAAGAAGAACATCGAGTACATCGGCTACCCGATGCCGGTGGCCGGCTCCGAGAAGGTCTACGCCGAGCTGGTCAAGCCGTTCCCCGAGTGCCTGGTCACCGAGGACGACCTGAAGGCGGACCTGTTCTTCCGCAACGGCGGCCGTGCCGCGGAGGACGCCCGCGACACCGCCTGGACCCATGTGAAGGCGGGCTGAGCCATGGCACTGCTCCGACACTCCTCGCGCACCCGCAAGGACACCTCCGGCAACCGGATGTGGGTCTGGCTGATGCTGCCGGGCACCCTGTGGATGACCGGATTCCTGATCGCCTCGCTGGCCCTCGTCGCCGTCCTCGCGGTCGGCACCACCGACGAACTGGGCAACCCCCGCTTCGGTTTCGACCTGTCCGGCGTGCGCGCCCTCGCCGACCCCGCCTACACCGAGGTGCTCGCACGCTCCCTCGGCTACGCCCTGCTGACCTGCGCGATCTGTCTGCTGATCGCCTACCCGGTGGCGTACACGATCGCCCTGCACGGCGGCCGCTACAAGAACGCGCTGATCGCCGCGATCGTCGTGCCGTTCTTCGCCAACTACCTGGTGCGGATGTACGGCTGGTCGGTGGTCCTCTCCGACGACGGACCGGTGCTGCGCGCCCTGCGCGCGATCGGACTGGCCGACTCCAATACGAAGATCCTCAACACCGGTGTGGGCGTGGTCGCGGGACTCGTCTACGGCTTCGTCGTCTTCATGATCATCCCGCTGTACGCGGCCCTGGAACGCCTCGACGTCTCCCTCGTCGAAGCCGGCCGCGATCTGTACGGCGGACCGTTCCGCACCTTCTTCTTCGTCACCCTGCCCGCCACCCGGCAGGGCGCCGCGGCCGGACTCGTGCTCGTCTTCCTGCCCGCCATGGGCGACTTCGTCAGCGCTCAACTGATGGGCGGCCCGGACCAGATCATGATCGGCAACCTCATCCAGGACAAGTTCTTCCAGGGCCAGAACTGGCCGCTGGGCTCCGCGCTCACCATGCTGCTGATGCTGGTCCTGCTGGTCGGGATGTTCGGCTATCTGCGGCGCACCCGCAAGGACGAGGCGGAGGTCCGCCGATGACCATGGTCAAGCTGCCCGCCGCCACCGCCCCGGCCCGCCCGGCGGCCACGTCCCGCACCCGCCGAGGACGCGCCGACCGCAAGCCTCGCATCCTCATCGCCGTCACCGCGCTCTTCTTCGCGCTGCTGTATCTGCCCATCGCGGTCGTGGCGCTGTACTCCTTCAACTCCAAGAAGTCCCTGACCGTGTTCGGCGGGTTCAGCCTGCGCTGGTACCGCGCCTTCGCCCACGACGACGTGATCATCGCGTCGTTGGGCACCAGCCTGCGCATCTCCCTGGTGGCGACGGCCGGTTCGGTCGTCCTCGGGGTGGCCCTCGCCCTGGGCCTGGTCCGCTGCCGCACCCGGCTCGGCTCACTGGCCGGCCTCGTCATGCTGGTGCCGCTGATCACGCCGGAGATCGTCACCGGTGTCGCCTCGATGCTGCTGTTCAAGGGCCTGGGCATCGCCCTGTCCACCGGCACGGTGATGCTCGCCGAGATCACCTTCTCCATCTCCTACGTCACCGTCATCCTCCGCTCCCGTGTCGCCGCCCTGAACCCCGAGGTGGAGGAGGCCGCGATGGATCTCGGCGCCACCCGCTGGCAGGCGGTCCGGCTGGTGACCCTGCCCGCCCTGCTGCCCGCGGTGCTCGCCTCCGCCGTACTGATCTTCGCGCTGGTCTTCGACGACTTCGTGCTGGCCTACTTCACCACCGGCGTCGACCCGCAGCCGCTCTCGGTGCGGATCTACTCGGCGATCCGCTTCGGCGTCCAGCCCACCATCAACGCGGTCGGCACGCTGATGCTCGCGGGCTCCATCGCCCTGATCGCCCTGGCCCTGTTCATCCCGCGCCTCTTCGGCCGCCGCGGCGGCCTCGACATCCTCTCCGGGGAGTGACCCTCATGGACGCGACGACCCCTGCCGTCCGGCTCGACGGCGTCTCCAAGCAGTTCGGTGACTCCTACGCCGTCCACCACCTCGACCTCGACATCGACGCCGGCCACTTCTTCTCCCTGCTGGGCCCCTCCGGCTGCGGCAAGACCACGTCACTGCGCATGATCGGCGGATTCACCGACCCCACCGAGGGTTCGGTGGTGCTGTCCGGCGAGGACGTGACCGGCCGGCCGCCGAACCGGCGCAACGTCAACACCGTCTTCCAGAGCTACGCCCTCTTCGACCACCTCAGCGTCACCGACAACGTCGGCTTCGGTCTCAAGCGCAAGGGCGTCGCCAAGGCGGAGATCCGCCAACGCGTCGGCGAGATGCTGGAGTTGGTGCAGCTCGACGGGCTCGCCGACCGCAGACCCCGCACCCTCTCCGGCGGCCAGCGCCAACGCGTCGCGCTCGCCCGGGCGCTGGTCAACCGGCCCGCCGTGCTGCTCCTGGACGAACCGCTCGCGGCCCTCGACCTCAAGCTGCGCCGCCAGATGCAGGTGGAGCTGAAGCAGATCCAGCGCGAGGTCGGCATCACCTTCGTCTTCGTCACCCACGACCAGGACGAAGCGCTGACCATGTCCGACCGGATCGCGGTGATGAACGAGGGCCGCATCGAGCAGTGCGGCACCCCCGAGGACATCTACGAGCACCCCGCCAGCCGCTTCGTCGCCTCCTTCATGGGCACCTCCAACCTGATGAGCGGCACCTACCGGGACGGTGAAGTCGCCCTGGAGCAGGGTCCGGCGCTGCCGGTCGGCACCCGGTCCGGGATCAGCGACGGCACCGCGGTCAGCGTGTCCGTGCGCCCGGAGAAGATCTGGCTCTCCGACTTCGAACCGGGCATGTCGAAGCTGCGCGGGCAGCTGCGCGAGACCGTCTACAGCGGCCCGACCACGACGTATCTCATCGAACTCGCCCCGGGCGTCACGCTGTCGGTGCTGGAGCAGAACACCGACCGTGCCCGTATGGAGGACCGCTGGAGCGGCGGCGAGACGGTGGAGTTCGGCTGGCGCCCCGAGCACTGCCTGGTCCTGGCCTGAGCCGCCCTTCCCGATCGGAAGCGATACCCATGCATCACGACGTGATCGTGCTCGGCGCCGGTCTCGCCGGGCTCTCGGCCGCCCGCGACCTGGCCGCCGCCGGCACCGACGTGCTGGTCCTGGAGGCCCGCGACCGCGTCGGCGGCCGGGTCGAGCAGACCCGCGCCCCCGACGGCCGTACCGTCCAGCTCGGCGGTGAGGTGGTCGGCCGCGGCCACACCTCCTACCTCCAACTCGCCAAGGAACTCGGTCTGGAGCTGGTCCCCAGCTATGTCGCCGAGCCCGGCCGCATCACCCGGGCCACGCCGGAGGGCCGTTCGGCCGGGGACCCGCCGCACTGGTTCGGTCCCGGCGATGCCGCCCAACACGAGCTGCTGAGCCGGGAGTTCAGCACGCTGGCCGCCACGGTCGACCCCGACGACCCCTGGTCGCATCCGGACGCCGCCGCCCTGGACCGGCTCTCGGTCGCCGGCTGGCTGCGCTCCCGGCACGCCTCCCCCGCCGTGGTGCGCCTGTGGGACATCGGCCAACTAGCCCTGGCCGGCGGCTCCTACGAACGGATCTCCCTCCTTGCCGCCCTGCGCAAGAGCGCCGCCGTACCCGGCTCGGGCACCGGCGATTACGACTACGACGACTGGGAAGGACTGCGGCTGGCCGAGGGTTCGGCGACGCTCGCGGAGGTGATGGGCCGCGAACTGGGCCCGCGCATCCGGCTCGGCGCACCGGTCGCCGCCGTCACCGTACGCCCGGGGCGCAGCAGCGTACGCCTGGTCACCGGTGAGGTCCTCACCGCCACGGCCGTGGTGAGCGCCCTGCCGGTGGGACCACTGCGATCGGTCGCGGTCAGCGGTGTCAGCGACGCCCGGCTCGCCTCCCTGCGCCGCCAACGCCACGCGGTCGCCGCGAAGTTCGCCGCCGTCTACGACCGCCCCTTCTGGCGCGCCGACGACCTCAACGGGCTGTCGGAGAGCGAAGGGGTCCTGGGCAGCACCTGGCCGCAGAACGAGGGCATCCTGTCGGCGCTCGTCCCACCCGAGCGCTACGGCGTCCTGCTGGGCACCCCGTCGCACCTGCGCATCCCCGAGCTTCTGGCCGAGATCGCCGCCATGTTCGGCGACGAGGCGCACCGCCCGACCACCTGCCATCTGCGGCTGTGGGGCACCGACCCCTGGACGCAGGGCTATGTCACCCAGTGGCCGCCGGGCGAGGTCATGGCGGTGGGTCCCCTGCACGGCACCCATGAACCACCGTTCTACGTCTGCGGCTCCGACCAGTGGGTCGCCGGATACATGGAGGGCGCCGTCCGCACCGGCCGCGCCGCCGCCGAGGAGGCGCTGCGCCGTGGCTGACAGCCTCAACCACATCGGCGGCAAGGAAGTACCGGCCGCCTCCGGTGCCACCCTGCCGCTCATCGACCCGGCCACCGGCCTCCCGCACGGCACGGCGCCCCTGTCCGCCGCCGAGGACGTGGACACGGCCTGCCGCGCCGCGCAACATGCCTTTCCGGGCTGGGCGGCGACGCCCGCGGGGCAGCGACAGACGGCTCTGCTGCGTATCGCCGACGCCCTGGAGCGGGAGTCGGACGCGGTCGCGGACGCCGAGGTGACCGACACCGGCAAGCCGCGTGCGCTGTTCATGGCGGACGAACTGCCCGCCGTCGTGGACGTGTTGCGGTACTTCGCGGGCGCCGCCCGCAACCTGCCGGGCGCCGCGGCCGCCGAGTACACGCCCGGTCGTACGTCGATCCTGCGCCGTGAGCCGGTCGGCGTCTGCGCGCAGATCACGCCGTGGAACTACCCGCTGATGATGGCCGTGTGGAAGGTCGCGCCCGCGCTCGCGGCCGGGAACACGGTCGTCCTCAAGCCGTCCGACACGACGCCGTCGTCGGCCGTGCTCCTGGCTCGCCTCGCCGCCGAGCATCTGCCCGCCGGGGTGTTCAACGTGGTGTGCGGCGACCGGGACACCGGCCGCGCGCTCGTTGCCCATCCGCAGGTCCGGCTGGTGGCCGTCACCGGTAGCGTCCGGGCCGGTCAGGAGATCGCCGCCGCGGCGGCGGCCGACCTGAAGCGGCTCCATCTCGAACTGGGCGGCAACGCACCGGTGTTGATCCATGAGGACGCCGATCTCGACGACGCCGTACAGCAGTTGTCGTCGCTGTCGTTCTACAACGCCGGGCAGGACTGCACGGCCGCCACCCGCATCCTGGTCCATCACCGGATCCACGACGCCTTCCTCGCCGCCTTCGCCGAGCGGGCCGCGGGGCGCCGGCCCGGAATGCCGGACGACGAGCGCGCCGACTTCGGCCCGCTCGCCCATGCCGCCCAACTCGCCGCCGTACAAAGGATGCTGGAGCGGCTGCCCGAGCATGCGGAGGTCGTCGTGGGCGGTGCCGCGCTGCCCCGGCCCGGCTACTTCCACCAGGCGACCGTGGTCGCAGGGGTGCGGCAGCGGGACGAGATCGTGCAGGGCGAGGTGTTCGGGCCGGTCGTCACCGTCCAGCCCTTCGCGGACGAGTCCGAGGCGATCCGCATGGCGAACGACGTGCCGCAGGGGCTCGCCGCGAGCGTGTGGACCCGCGACCACGACCGGGCGATGCGGGCCAGCCGCGCGCTCCACACCGGCATCGTCTGGGTCAACACCCATGGCACGACGGTCTCGGAGATGCCTCACGGCGGTGTACGTCACTCCGGCTACGGAAGCGACCTCTCCCTCACCGGCCTGCTCGACTACACCCAGGTCAAGCATGTGATGCTGTGACCGCGCGCTGCTGCGGGAGCATGGCACGATGGCCGGAGACACGGATCGGGGAGGCCACCGGCATGATCATCTTCGGTACCAAGGGGTATCTGTACCAGCTCGCGATCCTGACGCTGGTGTGCGGCAACTGCGGTAACCCCTCCGCGCACACGCTCAAGAAGCGCGTCACCAAGTTCACGCTGTTCTTCGTGCCCCTGTTCCCGATCTCGACGAAGTACGCGACGCAGTGCACCTTCTGCGGCATCGAGCACAGGCTGACCGGGGAACAGGCCGACCAGATGCAGGCGCAGGCCGCCGGCGGCCCGAGCGGCCAGTCCTACGGGCAGTCGCAGCAGCCGCATCAGCACTGAGTCCGGCGCGCTCGGCCGCCCGCGGATTCGATCAGCCGTGTCCAAGACCTTGACGCCCCATGGAGACTTCCATTAGTTCTTAAATTAATGCGTGACACCACAGTGTCGGGCTTCACGCGGGCCGCGGTCACCGACGCCGCCCGCCACGGGCTGCGCACTTCGCCGAGCAGCCCGCCTCGCCCCGGACGGCGAGCCCTGACCCCTCTCAAGGAGACGCCCATGTCCACGTCTGCCTCCATGCCGTCGGCGCAGCCGCCGTTCCCGCAGGAGCAGGACCGTGCCCCGCTCAGCCGCCGTACGTTCATGGCAGCCGCTGCCGTGACCGCGGCGGGCTCCGCGCTCGCTCTGCCGGGACAGGCGAGCGCCGAGCCGGGCGGCCACCACGGCGCCAACAGGGTTGAGGTGACCTGGAGTTCGGAGTCCACGGCGCCCGGCTTCGCGCCCAAGAGCGCCACCTGGTACACCGATCCGGCGACCGGTCTCGCCGCGGTCGCGCACAAGCTCAGCCGGCAGGGCGACCTCGTGCTCACCGCGTCGGGCAAGGACTTCGGCACGGTGATCAACGTGGACCCGGCCAAGACGTACCAGCGGATGCTCGGCGTCGGCGTCTCCATGGAGGACTCGACCGTCCACAACCTGTCGTTGATGAGCAAGGGCGCCCGCACCAAGGCCCTTCGCGCGCTCTTCGACCCCCACCACGGCGCCGGTTTCGACCTCACCCGGATCTGCTTCGGCACGTCCGACTTCACGCACGGCGAGTTCTACACGTACGACGACGGTCCGGCCGATCCGACGCTGTCGCGGTTCTCCATCCAGAGGGACATCGACAACCACATCATCGCGACCCTCAAGGAGGCCCTGCGGATCAACCCGGAACTCACCATCTGCGGTACCGCCTGGACCGCCCCGGCCTGGATGAAGGACAACAACAGCCTCATCGACGGCCACTTGCTCGACGAGCACGTCCCCACCCTCGCCCGCTACTACCGCAAGGTCGTCCAGGCGTACGCCGCTCAGGGCATCCACATCCACGCCGTGACGCCGCAGAACGAACCGGGCTGGCCCGCGGGCCACTACCCGAGCATGCTCGTCTCGGCACAGCAGGCCAAGCGGTTCGTCGAGGAACTGCGCAAGGAGTTCGACGCGCACGGCATCACCACGCGGATCTGGGCCTGGGACTGGAACTTCGGCGACACCGGGACCTATCTCGGCGACATGTTCGGCAGCAGGGACGCCGGTTACACCGACACCTACCGCGACACCGACGGCATCGCCTGGCACGACTACTCCGGCGACCCGAGAACGATGTCCCTGATGAAGACCAGCTATCCCGACCTGGACATGGTGCTGACCGAGCGGATGCTGTGGGGCACGGACGGCGCCGACCGCATCGCCCGCTATCTGCGCAGCTGGTCGACGGGCTACATCTCCTGGGTCACGCTGCTCGACCAGAACCGGGCCACCCAGAACTTCGGCGTGCCCGACCCCACCCCGTTCGTCCAGAGCCTCGACGACCGCGACGTCTACTGGGCCCTGCCCGAGTACTACTTCTTCGCCCAGTTCTCGAAGTTCATCCACCGCGGCGCCCACCGCGTCTTCAGCGACTACGGCAACACCGGCACCGTCACCACGGTCGCCTACCGCAACCCGGACGGCACCATCGCGACCGTCGTCGTCAACGGCACTGCCACAGCACAGGACTTCACCCTGCGCAGCGGCCGCCGGCAGCTCACGCACACGCTGCCGGCGAAGACCGTCGGCACGTACGTCTGGACGCAGCCGGGTTCACGCGGCACGACGACCGACGCCTACGCAGCCATCCAGGCCGAGGCGTACGACGACGCCTCCGGTGTCGCCGTCGAGGTCACCGGGGACACCGGCGGCGGCGAGGACATCGGCTCGGTCGGCGACGGCGACTGGGTCGAGTACGGCAAGGTCGCCTTCGGCGGGACGGCGGCGACGCAGGTCCGGGTGCGGCTGGCGTCCGGGGCCGCCGACGGTGCAGGCGGCCGGATCGACATCCGGCTCAACTCCCGTTCCGGCGAACCCGTCGGCAGCATCGCGGTCACCGGCACGGGCGGCTGGCAGACGTGGGCCACGAAGAGCACGGCCATCTCCGGGGTCACCGGCACCCACACCGTGTATCTGACCTTCGCGAGCGACCAGCCCGACGACTTCGTGAACGTCAACTGGTTCGCGTTCGACCACTGAGCCCGCTGAGCCCGCTGAGCCCATTGAGCCTGCTGAAGCAGGCAGTCAGAGCTTCGCGCCGAAGTCCTGTGTCCACCAAGGGCCGCCCGAGCCTTTGTGGACACCCACGCCGATGTCCTTGAACGAGCAGTTGAGGATGTTGGCGCGGTGACCGGGGCTGTTCATCCAGGACTCCATCACCGCTGCCGCGGTCTGCTGGCCCTGGGCGATGTTCTCGCCGTACGTGGACCACTTGTAGCCCGCGGCGGTGATGCGCTGCCCGGGGTCGGCGCCGTCGGGGTTGGTGTGGTCGAAGAAGGCGCGCGCCGCCATGTCGTCGGACTGGCCCTGCGCGGCCTTCTCCAGCTGCGGATCCTCGGTGAGCGCTTGGCAACCGGCCTTCGCCCGCTCCTGGTTCACCAGCGCGACCACCTGCGCGACGGTGTCCGACGGCGTGGACGAGGGCTGCGGTGCGGCGGCCGCGGTCCGGGAGGGCGTGGTGGTCGGCCGGGGCGTCGGCGCGGCCTTCTTGGCCGGGTGCTTGGTCCTGGATGCGCTCGCCGTCTTCGTACGGGACGCGGAGGGCGACGCAGACAGGGAAGCGGACGGGGAGGTCTGCAGGGCGCTCGACGTGGAGAGGTCCGCGACCGGTGCGTCCGCGGAGTGCTCGGCGGTCGCCTCGTCGGTGGTGGCGGGCCCGGAGTCGGTGCCGAAGTACCAGAAGCCACCGCCCGCGACGCAGGCAACGACGACGGCACCGCTGACGGCACGGCGCCGGTTGCGCCGTCGGCGGCGTGCCTCGGCGCGGGATGCCACCCGCCCCCGCGCGGCACGGTGTCCGGCTCCGCGGCGCGATCCCGCGCGACCGCCCGAGGGGGACGAGGCCGCCCCGGGCACGGCCATTCCGGCCTCGGCCATACCCGCATCCGTCACCGCGCCGACGGCGGTGCGTATCTTCGCCGGAAGTGAGGGCGACGCGGCGACCAGCGCGAGGCCGGCCAGCAGTCCCTCGACGGGCATCAGCCCGCTCCACAGCCCGTTGCACTGCACGCAGCCGCGGGCGTGCCGGGCTATTCGCTTGCGCCACGGCGCGGAGGGGCGGCCGTCCCAGGTGGCCAGTGCCCCGCGCAGTTCCTGGCACGGCGGCTGCGCGGCGAGCGCCCGCACCACGACGCGGGCCGCCTCCAGCTGCGCCTTCATGCGCTGCACTCGTACGGCCGTGTGCTGGGGCGACAGCTGCAGGGCGGCGGCGACCTCGGCGCGGGTCAACTCGCCCGCGCACTCCAGCCACCACAGGGACAGCAGCCCCCGGTCGTCCGGCTCCAGCCAGCGCGTGGCACGGGCCGTCTCCTGGCGCTGGCCCGACAGCTGCAACTGCACCATGGTCAGGTCCACGAAGTCGGCCCCCGGGTCCGCGAGGTCCTCGGCCTCCTCCACGGTGCCCGGGGTGAGCGAGCGGTCCTGCCAGTGCCTGCGGACCTCGTTCATGGCGATGGCGACGAGCCAGGAGCGGAAGCTCTCGGGGGTGCGCAGCCGGTCAAGACCGTCCAGGGTCCGGAGCATGGTCTCCTGAACCACGTCGTCGACGTCGACCGAGCCGTTCAGCGCCCGGCCCACGATGTTGTAGACCAGCGGGAGATACGCACTGACCAGGGCGTCCTGAGCCTCCGGATCGCCCCCTCGGGCGGCGGCCACCAGGGCCACCGGCCCCATCGTGCGCTGTGTACTCATGAAAGCTTCCCGTCGTCGACGTCGAACGATCCTGCCCGATACCTGGGAGACCGTTCGGTGGGTCTCGGATAACAGTTCTTCGGACAGGTGCACCAAGAGACGAGGCTGAGACGTGTGTTGTCCCTGATCAGGATGGGAACCGGCGACGGGGGGCTGTGGCGAGTGTCACACGGCGCCGACTCAGCGCAGAACGGCCGTCAGCACGTCGGAGCCCAGTGCCGTCAAATCCGGGAGATTGAGGGTGTAGCGGACGTAACGACCCTGCCGCTGGGGTGTGATCAGGCCCGCTCGGCGAAGGACGGTGAGGTGGCGGGAGACCTCCGGGGGTGAGAGTTCCCAGAAGTGGGCCAGCTCGCTGGTGGTGTGCGGGCCGCGGGCCAGCGTGCGCAGCAGCCGCAGCCGTACGGGATGGGACAGTGCCTCCAGCCGTAGGGTGACCGTCCCCAGTGACACGGGCTCCGACGGTGTCGGCTCGGCCACGGGGTACTGCACCACCGGATGCCACCCGGGCGCGTGCACCGCCACCAGGTGCGGGCGACCGAAGACGCTGGGGATGAAGGTGACCCCGGCGCCACGGGCGGCGGTCGCCTTGTCCTGCACCTTGTCCACGATGATGCAGTCGCCGTCCTCGGCGAGGGTGACCGCGCCGGAGACGGACGCGAGGGCCGCCGCGATTCCGTCGCGCTGCAGCAGGTCGTTCTTCAGACGCAGGTCGGTGGCGAGCCGTACGGCGACGCCCGCCCAGGCGTCCTCGAAGAAGGCGCCGGCGCATTCTTCGAGGGTGTGCCGTACGCGCGCTCGCACCGCGGCCGGATCTGCGAGCAGCCGTTCCGCGAAGGCCTCCTGCAGCGCGCCGCGGGCCTGGGCCACCTCCATCGCCCGCTCGCGCGCGGTCGTGTCGGTGAGCGGCGACGCACCGCGGAAGTGGACCCGGTTGCTGCCGCACGTGGTGACGAGCGCGGCGGTCACGTAGGTCTCGTCGTCGATCCGGTCCACGTCGTCCAACTCCTCGGCGAGGGTCGGTCGGGGCCGCGCGGGGATCATGAAGTCGGCCTGTGAGGAGCGCCAGAGGAACTCCGCCTCCCGGAGCCGCTCGGCCAGCTCCGGCCGCATCCCGGACCAGACGTCCGCCGCCCAGTCGGCGAGCTGCGGATGGTGCCCGGGCTCGGCCAACACATGCAGCATCGCCGTCAGTTCGGCCAGCGGGGAGGCGGCGAACCGCACCCGCTCGGACGGCGCGCCGCTGATGTCGATCCTCAAGGTCACCCTTCATCATCGCCGACCGCACGGCGGGCGGCGGCGTCGATTGACGGTGTCCGTCAACCCACGTGCCCGCCCGGGCAACCGAACGCACCGTTTGACGCCATGGCAACCACCACCAGGATCCGCCCTCATGCCCTCGTACGGGCCTCCGGAGGCCCCCGCTACGCCGTTGCGCTGGCCGTGGACGCACTCGGCACCGGCATGCTGCGCCCCTTTCTGCTGCTCTACGGGGTGACGGTGCTGAAACTGTCCCCGCCCGCCTCCGGCACCACCATGACGGCCGGCATCGTCGCGGGCCTGGTGTGCATGCCCGCGGTGGGCCGGTGGCTCGACCGGGGCGCCCGCAGCACGGTCGTGGCGACGGCGATGCTGGTGAGGGTGGTGGGCGTGGCGCTGCTGCTGGCGGCCCCGCCGGGGCACGTCTGGCCGTTCGCGGCGGCGGCCCTCTTCCTCGGCATCGGCAACCAGGCATGGCCGGCCGCCCACGCCGCCGTCGTGGCCACGGTCGCCCACGGCCGCGACCGAGACGCCGCTCTCGCCGCGGGCCGCGCCCTGCGCAACGCCGCACTGGGCGTGGGAGCATTGGTCGCCACCGCCTGCCTGGCGGGCGGCGCCGCCGCACTGCAGTGGCTGGCAGCAGTCACCGGGCTCGCCTATCTCGCCGCGGCGACCCTGGCGTGGTCGGTCCGTCTGCGCGCGCGGCCGTCCGCTCCCCGTGCCTGGGGCAGGGAGAAGGAAGCCGCACCCCGGATGCCCACCCTGCTGACCGCCAACGTGATCTACGTCTTCTGCCTCAACGTTCCGGAGATCGCGCTCCCCCTGGTCCTGCAGACGCAGTTGCACGCCTCCCAGGTGTGGGCGGGGGCCATCTTCGTGGCCAACACCGTGCTCGTGGTCACCCTTCAGGTGCCACTCACGGTGATGCTGTCCCGCTACTCCCGCCGGACGGTGCTGGCCCTCTCGGGCGTGGTGCTCACCGCGTCCTACCTCGGCTTCCTCGCGGCCACCTCACTGGGCCACGGCTGGGGCGCCCCGGCCGTGGCCGCGGTGTCCGTGCTCTGCACCATCGGCGAGATCGTCTACGCCGGCAGCGCCACCGCACTCGTCACCGCCCTCGCCCCACCCCACGCCCTGGGCCGTACCCTTGCCCGCTTCCAACTCTCCACGGGCTTCGGCCTCGCCGTCTCCCCGGCGGCCATCACGGCCCTCGCACCCCACGGCGCGACCGCCCTGTGGTGCACCTTGGCCACCGCAACACTCGTCTCCGCAGCGGCAGTTCGCCGCACATAGCCGCTGCGACCAGCTGCCCGGCCCGGCCACCCTCGGCCGGGTCGAGCCACGGCGTGGTCGGCTACTCGGGCCACTCCGAGCCCTTGATGACCTCGACGAAGTCTCCCCGTACGAAGCCCGGCACGAAGTGGGCCAGTACGTCCGCCTTGACGTTGCCGAACGTCGTTGCGGGGCGGTCCTTGATGCCGTCGGTGAAGGCGGCGAGGATCCGGTTCTTGAAGTCGGGGCGGGGGTGGGCCGCGGTGACGGCCGCGCGCTGTTCGTCGGAGACGGTGTCGTAGCCGATGCCCAGGACGTCCAGTTCCACGCCTCGGGTGACCAGGGCGACCTCGGGCGTCATGTGGAGGGGGATCTCCGGGGTGGTGTGCAGCGCGATCGCCGTCCAGACCCGGTCGGCCGGCTCGCCGGTGATGCCGTGCCGGTGCAGGAAGCGGCGGGCCTCGTCGGCGCCGTCGATCTCGAAGCGCTGATCGGTGCGGCGGAACCGCTCGGTCAGCCCGAGGTCGTGGAACATCGCGCCCACGTAGAGCAGTTCGGGGTCGAAGGCCAGCGCCTGCTCCCTGCCGCGCAGCGACCCGAAGAGGAACACGCGCCGGCAGTGGTCGAACAGAAGGGGTGCTGCGGAGTCCCGTACGAGTTCGGTCGCCTCCCGTGCCAATGCGCTGTCCGGGATCCGTACGCCCGCGATCTCTTCACTCATGATGTCCGCCTTCCTCTGCCTGCTCGATCAGTGACCTCCTCCAGATTCGTGGGGTGCCCTATGCTGGGGCCATGTCCTTTCTGCCAGACAACCCACAGATTCAGACATCACAGATTTAGACATGACGCACGCAGATTCAGACATGACGCACCGAGTCGCCTTCCTGACGTTCGACGGCGTGACCCTCCTCGATGTCAGCGGCCCCCTGGAGGTGCTGGACCAAGCGCGGCGTCTCGGCTGCTCCTACGCACCCGTCCTGGTCTCCCCCGCCGGCGGCGTGATCACGACCTCCTCGGGCGCGGCGCTGGCGCAGACCGTCGCCGCGGACCAGGTGGGCCGGATCGACACGCTCGTGGTCGCGGGTGCCGACGTGCTCGCGGAGCGTCCCCCGGGCCAAGCGCTGCTGGCTGCGGCGGCCCAACTCGCGGAGCGGGCACGGCGGGTGGCGTCGGTGTGCAGCGGTGCGTTCGTCCTGGCGGAACTGGGCCTGCTGGACGGGCGCAGGGCGACCACGCACTGGCGCCACGCCGAGACGCTCGCCCGCCGCTACCCCCGCGTCCGGGTCGAACCGGACGCCCTGCACATCCACGACGGCCGGTACGTCACCTCCGCGGGCATCAGCGCGGGCATCGATCTCGCGCTCGCACTGGTCGAGGACGACCACGGAGCGGACGTGGCCCGGGAGGCCGCCCGCGAACTGGTCGTCTTCATGCAACGCCCAGGCGGTCAGTCGCAGTTCTCCACGGCCCTGAAGACCCCGCCCGCCCGCAGCGACCTGCTCGGTCCGATCGTCGCGGCCCTACTCGCCGACCCCGCCGCCGACCACAGTCTGCCCACCATGGCCGCATCCGCAGCCGTCAGTACCCGGCATCTGGCCCGGTTGTTCCAGGCCGAGCTGCACACGACACCCGCCCGCTGGGTCGAGCGCGTGCGCCTCGACCGGGCACAGCAACTGCTGCTCGACGGGCACAGCGTCACCGCGGCCGCGCAGCGCAGCGGCCTCGGCAGCGACGAGACCCTGCGCCGCGCCTTCGCCCGCCACCTGCGCACGACCCCGACCGAATACCGCAAACGCTTCGCCACGACCACCGGCTGAGGGCGGGCGCTCCGGGGTGTTGCCGCGACCGCCAGGAGAGCGACCCGAGAAACGGAGCGGGCGCATGGTGGCCGCACGCATAGCCGTATCCAGAACTATGTAGCCCCACCACATGTGCCACTGACCTGCTCCTTCCTACGGTGTGCCGACACCCACCCGTCCCCACCGCACACGAGGAAGTGGCGCACATGGCCTCCGCAGCACCATCCGCTCCCCCGACGCCCACCGGTCTCACGCGCATCGTCGCAGCGAGTCTGATCGGCACCACGATCGAGTGGTACGACTTCTTCCTCTACGGTTCTGCCGCCGCGCTCGTCTTCAACAAGCTGTTCTTCCCCGACTCCGACCCGCTCGTCGGCACCCTGCTGTCCTTCCTGACGTACGCCGTCGGATTCGCCGCCCGCCCGCTCGGCGCACTGGTCTTCGGGCACTACGGCGACCGGATCGGGCGCAAGAAGCTGCTGGTGCTGAGCCTGCTGATGATGGGAGGCGCGACCTTCGCGATCGGGTTGCTGCCGACCCACGCGACCGTCGGCACCGCCGCTCCGGTGCTGCTCACCACCCTGCGCCTGATCCAGGGCTTCGCACTCGGCGGCGAGTGGGGCGGCGCCGTACTACTGGTGTCCGAGCACGGGGACGCGCGGCACCGCGGCTTCTGGGCCTCGTGGCCGCAGACCGGTGCGCCTGCCGGGCAGTTGCTCGCGACCGGTGTGCTCTCCGCACTGACGGCCCTGCAGTCGGACGACACGTTCACCTCGTGGGGCTGGCGGGTTCCCTTCCTGCTCTCCGGCGTACTCGTGATCGTCGGTTTGTGGATACGTCTCTCTGTCGATGAATCGCCGGTGTTCAAGGAGGCGTTGGCGCGCGCCGAGGCCCGCAAGGCCGACCGGACCGCGGTGGCCGAGAAGCTGCCGCTCGTGTCGGTGCTGCGCCACCACTGGAAGGACGTACTGATCGCCATGGGCGCGCGCATGGCGGAGAACATCAGCTACTACGTGATCACCGCGTTCATCCTCGTCTACGCCACCAACTCGGCCGGCGTCTCCAAGCAGACCGCGCTCAACGCCGTACTGATCGCCTCGGCCGTGCACTTCGCGGTCATCCCGGCCTGGGGCTCCCTGTCGGACCGGATCGGGCGGCGGCCGGTGTACCTGTTGGGCGCGGTCGGCGTGGGCCTGTGGATGTTCCCCTTCTTCTCCCTCATCGACACCGGCGGTTTCGGCAATCTGCTCCTCGCGGTCACCGTGGGCCTGGTGCTGCACGGGGCGATGTACGCGCCCCAGGCCGCCTTCTTCTCCGAGATGTTCACGACCCGGATGCGCTACTCCGGTGCCTCCATCGGCGCCCAGTTCGCCTCGGTCGCGGCCGGCGCGCCCGCCCCGCTGATCGCCACGGCGCTCCTGTCGGAGTACGACAACTCCACCCCGATCGCCCTCTACGTCATCGCCGCGGCCGCCCTGACGGTGCTCGCCATCGGCGTGGCCAAGGAGACCCGTCACCGGGACCTGAG
>NZ_JAFJSY010000059.1 GCF_019857225.1 Streptomyces plumbidurans | reverse complement strand
CGATTAGCTCAGCGGGAGAGCGCTTCCCTGACACGGAAGAGGTCACTGGTTCAATCCCAGTATCGCGCACGCAGCACCCACGACCTGCGGTTCGTGGTCCCGAGGACGATTAGCTCAGCGGGAGAGCGCTTCCCTGACACGGAAGAGGTCACTGGTTCAATCCCAGTATCGTCCACACACCGAAGCCCCCGGCCCTGCCGCCGGGGGCTTCTTCGTCTGCCGGTTGGCGTCGGCGGTCAGCTGGAGAACAGCATGTGGCCGAAGCTCTTGTGGCGGTGGTGGCCGCCGTGGCCGCCGTAGTGACCCCCGTGGCCGCCGTGCGGGACGCCCCAGGCGGGCGCGGGCGCGGCCGGGTACGCCTGTGGAGCGCCCGGGGGCGGCGGCGCGGGCTGGGTCCACTGGGACTCCATACGGGTCAGCGCCTCCAGCTCGCCGTAGTCGAGAAAGATCCCACGGCAGCCGCTGCACTGCTCGATCTGAACACCGTTGCGGTTGTACGTGTGCATCGGCGCATGGCACTTCGGACACTGCATGTCGGCTCAACTCCTCGCCGGTCGGTCCTGCTTCGCGTTACGCCAGGACAGACTCTGTCCGGCTGCGGTCGGTTGCACCTTACTTCGCACAACCCGGGCTCAACTCCGGCGGGAGCGAGCTCATTCGGACACATGCGTCGATCATGGACACTTCCACTTCGTCGAGCGGGCGGTCCTCCGCCACGGCCTTGGCGACGGCGCGGGCGGCCGTCTGCACCGTGAGGGCCCGCGCCGGGATGTCCAGCGCGGGCCAGGGGTCGCCGTCGGCGGGGACGGCCGGACCGCCGGCCGCGCGGTAGGCGGTGAGGAAGCGGGCCCATTCGTCGGGCGGGAGGAGCCCGCAGGCGTACCAGGCCGCGGGGCGGGCCAGGTCCCAGGACGGGACGCCGGTGCCGAGGTCGTCCACGTCGATCAGGAGCCAGGGGCCGTCGGGTGCGGGGTGACGGACGAGCTGGCCGAGGTGGAGGTCGCCGTGGCAGAGGGTGCCGGTGTCCGGCATGGGGGCCTCGTCGCGGGCCCAGGCGGGGAGGGTGGCCCATGCCTTGAGGACGGCTGGGGTGGCGGGGTGGGTGCCGGCTGTCGCCTGGAGCCGGGTGACGGCCCGGGCGGCCTTGGCGGGGCCTCGCATGGGGGGCAGCGGGGTCGGCGCGGGGGTGCGGTGGAGGCGGGCGAGGAGGGTGGCCGCGGCTTCCCAGGGGGCGTCGTCGGGGGTGTCCGGGTCGACGGGGGTGCCGTAGGGCCAGAACGTGACGAGGCGGGCGTGCGGGGTCAGGTCGACGGGGGCCGGGCTGAGCGGAGCGAGGAGGATGCCGGGCAGGCGGGTGGCGGTGGCGAGGCGGGGGACGAGGTCGCCGAGGGGGGTGTCCGGGGCGTGGGCGTTGGCGACGGTGTCCGCGTGACGCACGACGGTGGCGTCGGGGCGGTCGGCGAGCGTGACTGCCGGACAGGGGCAGGGTTCCGTGCGCGTGTGCGCCCTGGCCTTGGCTCTGGCGGTGAGCTCGGAGAGCAGGGGGGTGGTGGTCACGGGGCTCCCTGGGGCGGCGGTTCTGCCACGAGGGTAAGGCGGGGGCGTTGCGAGGCGGACCGGCCTATGAGCAGACGGCCCGCTCGGGAAAATGAGGGCAAAGCAATGCCGGCGCAGCTCCCCAGCTGCGCCGGCATTTTTGCCGTCCGCCGCACCCCCGTCCCCACGGGGTTTCATGGGTGGATGTCCCCGCCCGGACCGCTCTTCCGGGCCTGGGGTCGCCGCTCAGCGCCCCAGCATCACGCCCACGGACGACGCCTGTGTGGCCACTGTCTCCCAGCCGTCGAAGACGAAGAAGAGCAGGGCCGCCAGGGGAAGGGCCATCAGCGTCGCCACCAGGGGGTGGCGGCGGCCCGTGCGGCGGCGGAACGTGAACCGCTCCTGTGTGCGGATCATCGTCCGCGGTGCCGTGTGGGCCATGGTCCCTCTCCCGACCGAATCTCAGTTGTCGTGTGCAGCGGCGGGTGTCTGACCTCGGGGGACGAGTGCTGCACCCGCCGCTTGACCTCAAATCTAGGCGTCCGGGCTCTTCCGCACGTCATGCCCTCGTACCGATTGGCGGGCCTCCCGGAGGATGAGCGGCGAGCCGATTCCTACTCCCCTGGGTGGAGACGGCGACCTAGGTCTCAGGGTCTTCCCCGAGGGGGCGCCCGGTGTGCCCGGTCTTTTCCGAGCTGTCCTCCCTGGGGATGGGCTGCTCGACCAGCGCCAGGACCCGGTTCGCCATGAAGCGGGCTGTGCGGACCACGGACCCGCTGCGGGTGACTTCGCTCACTTCCACCACGCCCCGGCGCACCGCCGTCTCCACCCTGCGGCCCGCTCTGCTCGCCACCACCTCATAGGTGCGGGTCGTGTCCCCCGCGTCCACCACTATCTCCACGCGATCACCCTTCACGGGTCCAATCCCCCTTCGTCGGTGGGTGGTTGGGATCACGGGCGGGACAAAGTCCCCCAGTTCAGGCGCTCCCTGACCACCCTTCAAGTCTCGCACCCGGCACTGACAATCCATCGGGCCGAGAGGGCGCGGCCTCTGCGCGCGGGCGGCCGTGGAAACGTAAGCTGTGCCACGTCACACGGACCGGGCAGCGGGGATGAAGATGGCGATGATGCGCCTGAGGCGCGAGGACCCGCGTGTCGTCGGCTCGTTCAGGCTTCACAGGCGGCTCGGCGCGGGCGGGATGGGCGTCGTGTACCTGGGCTCCGACAAGAAGGGGCAGCGCGTCGCACTGAAGGTCATCCGGCCCGATCTGGCGGAGGACCAGGAGTTTCGGTCGCGGTTCGCGCGTGAGGTCTCGGCGGCACGGCGGATCAGGGGTGGTTGCACGGCGCGGCTCGTCGCCGCCGATCTCGAGGCGGACCGGCCCTGGTTCGCCACGCAGTACGTGCCCGGGCCCTCGCTGCACGACAAGGTGGCCGACGGGGGGCCGCTCGGCGCGGCCGACGTCGCTGCCGTGGGCGCCGCCCTGTCGGAAGGGCTCGTGGCCGTCCACGAGGCGGGCGTCGTCCACCGGGACCTCAAGCCCTCCAACATCCTGCTGTCCCCGAAGGGGCCGCGGATCATCGACTTCGGCATCGCCTGGGCGACCGGCGCCTCCACGCTGACGCACGTCGGGACCGCCGTGGGCTCCCCCGGCTTCCTCGCGCCGGAGCAGGTGCGCGGCGCCGCCGTCACCCCGGCCACGGACGTGTTCTCGCTCGGGGCGACGCTGGCGTACGCCTCCATGGCCGACTCGCCCTTCGGGCACGGCAGCTCCGAGGTGATGCTGTACCGCGTGGTCCACGAGGAGGCGCAGCTGCACGGCGTTCCGGACGCGCTGGCTCCGCTGCTGCGTGCCTGTCTCGCGAAGGACCCCGAGGACCGGCCCAGCACGCTCCAACTGTCGCTGCGGCTCAAGGAGATCGCCGCCCGCGAGACCCAGGGGCCCACCGACGCCCGGCCGCCCGCGCCCCGCACCGGTGAGGCGGACCGGCCCACCGGGCGGCTCGCCGAGACCTATCCGGAGCAGCAGCGTGAGCCCCGCCGTCCGCAGGGTTCGCAGGGCAATCCCGCGCCCCGGGGTACGTCCACCGGATCGCGCGGGCCCTCGTCCCAGGTCCGGGGCGGTGCGGCTCCCTCGCGGGGCGGCGGCGCCTCCCGCGGCGGTCCCGCGCCCTCGCAGCGCTCCGGGTCGCGGCCCACATCGTCCGCGCGCAACACGGCCCGTCCGGGCACCGGCAGCCGTCCCGCAGCACGCAGCGGTACGGGACGTCCGGCGCCGAGGACGACGGGGGCGGGGCGGCGGCCGGCCAATCCGCGGCTGCTGCGCCAGCGCCTGTTCGTGTTCGTCGTCGTGACACTGCTCGTGGCGCTCGGCATCGCGGCGGCCCAGGGCTGCCAGGGTCCCGCGCGCGGGATCGGGCACGACCGGGGCGTCGTACAGGAACAAGGGCAGCAGCTGTCGTCCTAGCTCGTCACAGGCCCGGCAGGATCTGTTCGAAGAACTCGCGGTCGCCCTCGAAGACCGGGTCGAGTGCCAGGAACTCCTGTGGGGTGACCCAGCGGGTCTCGGCGACCTCGACGGGGTCGGGGACCACCTCGCCGTCGGACGCGTCCGCCGTCCACCAGTGGAGGACGAATGTGCCGTCGTCGGTCTCTGACTCCCAGACCTTGGCGCCCGGGGAGACCGTGAGCCCCACCTCCTCCATGACCTCGCGGGCCACGGCCTGCTCCTGGGTCTCGCCCGGTTCGATCTTGCCGCTGAGGGGCTGCCAGTAGCCGGGTCGGGAGACCGCCGCGCCCCGACGGATGGCGAGCACCCGGTCGCCTCTGCGCAGGACCGCGACGATCGCCTCGCGCCGGATCATGCGCTACGCCTGCGGGCGGCCCGTGGCCACCGCGTAGAAGGCGACTGCGGCCGCCGCGCCCACGTTCAGGGAGTCGACGCCGTGGGACATCGGGATGCGCACCCATTCGTCCGCCGCGACCAGGGCCCGGGTGGACAGGCCGTCGCCCTCCGCGCCGAGCATCAGGGCGACCCGGTCCATCCTGTGCGGGGCGGCCTCGTCGAGGGTCTTGGCCTTCTCGTCGGGGGTGAGGGCGAGGAGCGTGAAGCCGGCGTCGCGGACCGATTCCAGGGCCTTGGGCCAGGAGTCGAGGCGGGCGTACGGCACCGAGAAGACCGCGCCCATCGAGACCTTGACGCTGCGGCGGTAGAGCGGGTCGGCGCAGTCCGGGGAGAGCAGGACCGCGTCCATGCCGAGCGCGGCGGCGGAACGGAAGATGGCGCCGATGTTGGTGTGGTCGTTGACCGACTCCATCACGACGACCCGTCGAGCCGTCTGCAGGAGTTCGGCCGCCGTCGGCAGCGGTTTGCGCTGCATGGAGGCGAGCGCGCCGCGGTGCACGTGGTAGCCGGTGACCTGCTCGGCGAGTTCGGGGCTGACCGCGTAGACCGGGGCGGGGAGTTCGTCGATGACGTCGCGCATGACGTCGACCCACTTCGCGGACAGCAGCATCGAGCGCATCTCGTACCCGGCGTCCTTGGCCCGTCTGATGACCTTCTCCCCCTCCGCGATGAACAGGCCCTCGGCCGGCTCGCGCTTGCGGCGCAGTTCGACGTCGGTCAGGCCCGTGTAGTCGCCGAGGCGCGGGTCGTCGGGGTCGTCAACGGTGATGAGATCGGCCACAGGGTGATACTGCCTTGTCCTGGGTGCGGTGCCAACGGCTGGGAACGGGTTGGGTTACCCGGGGTTACCCGGCAGGGCGGGGTTACCCGGCTGGACGGAGTCACCCGGCAGGGCTGGGCCCCACGGCGACGACGTCGCCGATGACGATGACGGACGGGGACTTCACTTCGTGCGTGCGGACGGCCTCCGCGATCGTCGCGAGGGTCGCGTCGACGCGGCGCTGCCCGGCCGTGGTGCCTTCCTGGACGACGGCGACCGGAGTGTCGGCGGACCTGCCGTGCGCGACGAGCGTCTCGGCGACCTTTCCGATGGTGCCGACGCCCATCAGGATCACCAGCGTGCCGGTCAGCCGGGCGAGCGCCGGCCAGTCGACCAGGGAACGCTCGTCGTCGGGGGCGATGTGCCCGCTGACCACCGTGAACTCGTGGGCGACGCCCCGGTGGGTGACCGGGATTCCGGCCGCGCCCGGCACGGAGATCGAGCTGGAGATGCCGGGGACCACCGTGCAGGGGATGCCGGCCTCCGCGAGCGCGTTGACCTCCTCCATGCCGCGGCCGTAGACGAAGGGGTCGCCGCCCTTGAGGCGTACGACCGACTTGCCCTGCTTGGCGTGCTCGATCAGCGCGTTGTTGATGGCCTCCTGGGCCATGAAGCGGCCGTAGGGCAGCTTCGCCGCGTCGATGACCTCGACGTTCGCGGGCAGTTCGGCGAGCAGGTCGCGGGGGCCGAGGTGGTCGGTGATGACGACGTCGGCCTCTGCGAGCAGGCGGCGGCCGCGGACCGTGATCAGGTCCGGGTCGCCGGGGCCGCCGCCGACGAGGGCGACGCCCGGCGTGCGGGTGCGGTGGTGGGGGGCGACGAGCGTGCCGTCGCGCAGGCCCTCGACGACCGCGTCGCGGATGGCGGCGGTGTGGCGGGGGTCGCGGCCGCGCGCCCTGCTGGTGAGGACGGCGACCGTCACACCCTCACTGGTGCCGGTGGCCGGGGTCCAGGCCGTGGCCGCGTCGGCGTCGTCGGAGCGTACGCACCAGACGCGGTGCCGCTCGGCCTCCGCGGAGGCGGCGGTGTTGGCCGCGTCGTCGCTGGTGGCGATCAGGGCGTACCAGGCGTCCGAGAGATCGCCGTCGGCGTACGGCCGCCGCTGCCAGGAGATCTCGCCCGCGTCCGCCATCGCCTCGACCGAGGGGGTCACCTCGGGGGACACCAGGAGGACGTCCGCGCCTGCCGCGATCAGCGCCGGCAGACGGCGCTGGGCGACCTGGCCGCCGCCGAGGACGACCACTTTGCGGCCGGTGAGGCGGAGGCCCACGGGGTAGGCGGGGTGTTCGGCCATGAGGTGCGGCTCCTCGTCCTGGCTGTGCGATGGGCGCTACGGCGCTGGAGCAGCCCTGACGTGCGGATTTTAAGGGGTGGGTTCAGCGTACGGCCGGGGCGGGGGTGCGCGCAGGAGCGCGTTTTCCGCCCCGGTCCGTGGCTACTTCTCGGTGACTCCCGCCGAGTCGAAGGTCGCCACCTCGTGCATCGCCCGTGCCGTGCTCTGCACCAGCGGGAGGGCGAGCAGCGCGCCGGTGCCCTCGCCGAGGCGGAGATCGAGGTCGACCAGGGGGCGCAGGCCCAGCTTGTTCAGCGCGGCCACATGGCCCGGCTCGGCGCTGCGGTGTCCCGCGATGCAGGCCGCGAGGACCTCCGGGGCGATGGCACGGGCCACCAGGGCGGCGGCGCCCGCGCTGACGCCGTCCAGGATCACCGGCGTACGCAGGGAGGCGCCGCCGAGGAGCAGGCCGACCATGGCGGCGTGCTCGAAGCCGCCGATCGCGGCGAGCACGCCGATGGGGTCGGCCGGGTCCGGCTGGTGGAGCTCGACGGCGCGGCGCACGACCTCCGTCTTGCGGGCCAGCGTCTCGTCGTTGATGCCGGTGCCGCGGCCGGTGACCTCGGCCGGGTCGGTGTCGGTGTACACCGAGATCAGGGCCGCGGACGCGGTGGTGTTCGCGATGCCCATCTCACCGGTGAGCAGTGCCTTGTTGCCGGCCGCGACCAGGTCGCGGGCCGTCTCGATGCCGACCTCGATGGCCTGCTTGGCCTCCTCGCGGGTCATCGCGGGCCCGGTGGTCATGTCGGAGGTGCCCGCGCGGATCTTGCGGGGCAACAGACCGGGGGTGGCCGGGAGGTCGGTGGCGACACCCACGTCCACCACGCAGACCTCGGCGCCCACCTGGCCCGCGAAGGCGTTGCAGACGGCGCCGCCGCCGAGGAAGTTGGCGACCATCTGGGCCGTCACCTCCTGCGGCCAGGGGGTGACGCCCTGGGCGTGCACACCGTGGTCACCGGCGAAGATCGCGACGGCCGCGGGCTCCGGGATGGGCGGCGGGCACTGGCGCGAGAGGCCGGACAGCTGCGCGGAGATGATCTCCAACATGCCGAGCGCGCCGGCCGGCTTGGTCATCCGCTTCTGCCGCTCCCAGGCCTCGCCGAGCGCCTTGGCGTCCAGCGGGCGGATCTGGGCGACGGTCTCGGCGAGCAGGTCGTGCGGCTCCTCGCCGGGCAGGGCGCGGCGGCCGTACGTCTCCTCGTGGACGACCCAGGACAGCGGACGGCGCTTGGACCAGCCGGCCTGCATCAGCTCGGGCTCGTCCGGGAACTCGTCGACATACCCGACACACAGGTAGGCGATGACCTCCAGGTGTTCGGGCAGGCCGAGCGCGCGGACCATCTCGCGCTCGTCGAAGAAGCTGACCCAGCCGACACCGAGGCCCTCGGCGCGCGCGGCGAGCCAGAGGTTCTCGACGGCGAGGGCCGCGGAGTACGGCGCCATCTGCGGCTGGGTGTGCCGGCCGAGGGTGTGGCGGCCGCCGCGGGTGGGGTCGGCGGTGACGACGATGTTGACCGGGGTGTCGAGGATGGCCTCGATCTTCAGTTCCTTGAACTGCTTCGCCCGGCCCTTGGGAAGGGACTTGGCGTACGCGTCGCGCTGGCGCATGGCCAGTTCGTGCATGCTGCGCCGGGTGTCGGCGGAGCGGATGACGACGAAGTCCCAGGGCTGCGAGTGACCGACGGAGGGCGCGGTGTGCGCGGCCTCCAGGACGCGCAGCAGCACGTCGTGCGGGATCGGGTCGCTGCGGAAGCCGTTGCGGATGTCGCGGCGCTCGCGCATGACCTTCAGGACGGCTTCGCGCTCGGCGTCGTCGTAGGCGGGGGCGGCCGGGCCGGTGGGCTGCGGTGCTTCTTCCACCAGGGCCGGACTCCCCTCCTCCTGGTCCGCGGCCCTGGTGTCCAGGTCCTCCGCGTTCTGTGCGAGTTCCGAGTCGGCCTCCCGCGGGGCGGGGACCGTGGCGATCTGCTCCGGAGCCTGCCCCTCCGTCACGGGGAGGACGAGGGCGTGCGGCGGGGTCGGAGCCAGATGCGGGGTGGTCGGCACGGAGCCGTCCACGGCCACGAACTGGCCCATCGAGTCGGTCGGTTGGGGCTCGGTGGTGGCCGGGGGCGCGTCCGACGGGGCGTTGTCGGCCGGGGGTTCGGGAGCTGCCTCGGCGGCGGCGGTGACTTCTTGAGCGGCGGGTGCCGCCGGGTCCGCGATGGCAGCGGCGAGGGGATGCACGTCGCCGCCGGCCGCGGCGGACGACGGTGCTTCGGGGGTGGTGGCCGGGTCGAGGTGCGGGCCCTGGTCCTGGGCCGACTGCTCGGCGTCCGCCCGCTGAAGCGTGGGCTCGGGCGCTACGGCGGCGTCCACGGCCGATTCCGCGGACGCGTCCGCATGCTGGGCCGTCGGCGCGGCGGTCCCGGCGTCGGCGGCCTGAACCGGCTCGGCGGGGAGCGGCTGGGCGGGATCGGCGTGTACGGGTCGGTCCGCCTCGACCGGGGCGGGGGCGTCCTGCGCGGCGGCGGGTGCCACGGCGTCGGGGGCCTGTGCGGGCTCGGGTGCGACGGCCTGCGGCAGCGGTGCGGACTCGGGCGCCACCGCCTCGGGCGACTGCCCGGTCCCGGGTGCCACCGGCTGCGCGAACTGCGCGCCCTCCGGTGCGACGGCGATCGGTGTGCCCGCGAAGGGGGTGGTCTCGGGGGCCGGCGCGCCCTCGGCGACCGGTGCGGCGTCGTCGGCGGCGGGCGTGCCTTCGGGAGTTTGCGTCGGCTGGGGGAAGTGGCCCGCGTCCGGGGCCGCCGCCGGCCCGGTCTCCGGTACGGGCGCCACGCCAGGAGCCGAAGCGGCCTCCGGCATGGGCTCCGGCCCGGCATCCGAGCCGGCTACGGCACCCTCGGCCTGTCCGGCCTCCGGGGTGACCCCGGCGCCGGGTGCCGGAACGGGCTCCGGGGCGACACCGGCCCCGTCGTGCCCGGCCCCCTCCGGAGCGGGCGCGGGAACGGTGCCCTGCTGTGCGTCCGGAGCGGTCGCGGGAACGGCGTGCCGCGGCGCGCCCGAAGGGTCATCCGCCGAGCCGACCGGCGCACCGTCAAGGAACACCGCACTGGGGCCGACAGGCCCGCCCTCGGAGGCAACACCACTGGGAGCGACCGGCGCACCGTCGGCGGCAACCCCGCCCAGAGCCACAGGCCCACCCTCAGCGGCGACCCCGCCCAGAGCAACGGCCCCACCCTCGGCACCCGCCGTACCCAACGGCGCACGCCCACCGCTGCCGGCAGCCTCCGCCGTAGCCAAGTGACCGTTGTCCGCGGGGATCCCGCCCAGGGCGGCGTGCCCGCCCTCCACGGCGGAGACGCCCACCGGGACGTGCCCGGACTCGGGGCCGAACGCCATGGCCTGGGCGGGCTGTGCCCCGTACATGTTCTGGGAGTTCGCCGTCTGCTGCGCGACGTCGGCGAGCTGCTGCGCTCCGTCGGCGAGTTCGGCGTCCTGGGTCTGCGGCGCCGGAACAACCGTTTCGGCAGCCGGGGCCTCGGCGCTCACCGGCGCCTGTACCGCGGCCTGCGCGTGGGCACCCCAGGGGGCCGCGCCCTGCGGGGCCGTCTCGCGCAGCTGGGGGGCCTCGAAGTACTCGGGGCCGGTCGACGGCGGGCCGGACGGGCGCACCGGTGCGCCCGCGGGGCCGCGGTCGGCGAGGGAACGGACCGGGCTCGCCGAGACATCGGGGATCGGCGGGCCGAGGTGCAGCGGGCGGCGCGGCTGAGCCGGTGCGGCGGGCTGCGCGGGGCTGGGCAGGCGGACGCCGTTGAGGTCGACCGAACCGCTGTCGCGGCCGCCCGTCTCGTGCGGGCCCGGCTCGTGCACGGCCTCCACGACCGGCTCCGGGGCGGGCGGGGCGACCTCGTTGCCCCACGGGCTCTGGGCGCCCGGCAGCAACAGAAGGTCGTCGTCCTCGGCGGTGGACTCGGAGAGGTAGGTGTACGAGCCGTGCGTGGGGACGTCCGGCTGCTCCACCGTGCCTGCGCTCTCCGGCAGTCCCTCGCCCGGGATCTGGCCGGTGTCGGTCATGCGTACCCCTCGCCCATCGGTTAGTGCTTCTCGGTCCAGCTCTTCGGGAACGGCGCACCGACCGCCCCCGCAGTGAAGAACGAGCGTCCGCGCCCAGCGGCACGAACGACCCGTCCGGAAAAGGCGACAAAGCCATTCAGTGGCATTGTCCCGGCCGCTCCGCCGTCACGACACCTTGATCCGCGACGACCCGCTGTGGACTGCGCCACGTTGCGCGTCCTCCGGTTCTGCCGTACCACACCCGCCCCAAAAGGGGCGTGTTTTCCGGACATTGGCGAACGAAGTGCCGGGCCACCCGGTGCAGTGCAACGATCGGCCAGCCTACCGCGAGCGATACGACTACAGGATCACCGGTAGGGCCTAAAACAGGATCACTGGGACGGCGCGGGGGTCACGACGCGCGCTCCGGGAGCACACCACTGAGCAGGAACGCCACACTCCGCTCCGTCTCCGTCCAGGCCCTGGTGTCCAGTTGGACGGACTGCAGCAGGGCGCACTCGACGCGGTAGCCGTGCTCCGTCAGGTCGCGGCCGATCAGTTCGGCGGCATCGCGCGTCGCGGCGTGCGTGACGATGCGCTGCGGGCGGCGGTCGGCGACCGCGGAGACCACGGCCGCTCCCCCGCCGCCGACCCGTACGACGTCGGGCTCGGGGAGGTTCTCCAGGACGTGCGGGGCGGTGCCCTGCACGGTCTGGAGCTGCACGCCGAAGGCGCGTGCGTTGGACTCGGTGCGTTCGCAGGCCCGTGGATCGCTGTCGACGGCGATGACGGCGGCGCCGGCCCGGGCGGCCTCCGTGGCGAAGGCGCCGCTGCCGCAGCCGATGTCCCACACGAGGTCGCCGACGCGCGGGCCCAGCCGGGTGAGTTGGGCCGTGCGCAGCGGTTCCAGTTCGCCCTCGCCCATGAGTCCGCCGTAGGACTCGGCGGGCAGGGTCCAGCCGCGCGGTGCGGCGCCCGGGTCGCGGCCGGCGATCCAGCCGCCGTCCTCCGCCGCGGCGACCGTGGCGCCGATGACGATGACGACGTTCGGGTCGCGCCAGGTGTGGTCAGCGGCCTTGTCGGAGGTGACGACGGTGACCTGTTCGCGCTCGGTGCCGAGTTCCTCGCAGATGACGAAGGTGCGGTGCACACCCTCCAGGAGCAGGCCGAGTTCGGCGGGTCCGGCGCCCGGCGAGGTCAGAACGGCGACCTTGGTGTGGGCACGGCACACATTCACCGCGCGTCGCAGGGTGCGGCGGTGTGCGACGACCACTTGGGCATCGTCCCAGGGCATACCGGCGCGGGCGAAGGCCGCGGCCACGGAGGAGACCGCGGGGACGACCTCGACCTCCAGGCCGAACTCGGGTGCGCGCAGGGTCCGTACGACTCCGAAGAATCCGGGGTCGCCGTCGGCGAGCACCACCGCGGTGCCGCGATGGCCCGTGATGCGGCGGGCGGCGAGGGCGACGCTGCCCAGGCGGATGCGCTCGGCGGTCTTCGGCACTTCGGGCAGCGCCAGATGGTGGGCGGCGCCGGCCACGAGCGTGGCGGCTCCCAGGGCCGAGCGGGCGGCAGCGGTCAGCGGCGAGCCGTCCCAGCCGATCACCGTGACGCGGTCGGCCATGTTCGTCAGTCTCCAGGGGTTTTGCGCAGGTCGTCGAAGGCAGCCCGGTCGGGCTCCGTGAGGGTACCCGTTGGGGCCGGCGCGAGCGCCGGGCGGTGTGCCGTCCGCTCCGCACCCGGGTTCAGTTCCAGTCGGGGAAGGACGTGAAACCACCGGTGTCGGCCAGTTGTTCGCCGGCGCCGTCGAGATCCTCGGGCAGCAGGCTCCACACGATGTAGTCGGTGCGTACGTCGCTCCAGGTGCCGTCGTCGCCGCGGACCCGCGCTATGCAGGCGCCTCGCAGGACGCCCTCGCTGATACAGCCGATCTTCTGCGCGACCTGCTGGGAGGCGGTGTTGTCGGCGGCCGTGCGCAGTTCGATGCGCTCGAACTTCTGGTCGCCGAGCAGCCATTGGGCGGTGGCGAGCGCCGCCTCCGAGGCGTAGCCCTCGCCACGCGCCCACGGGGCGATGATGTACGACATCTCGGTGGAGCGCACATGCCAGTTGGTCTTCGCGAGCTGCACGATGCCGACCAGGCGCTGGGTGAGGAACTCGGTGACGGCGAAGTCGAGGCCGCGGCCGGCCACCCGCTCGTCGGGCGCGTCCTTGGTGATCCAGGTGCGGGCCCGCTCCTCGGTGTAGGGCTGGGGGACGCTCGTCCAGGCGCCGACCTGCTCGTCGTTCATCATCTCGGCCAGTGCGGGCACGTCGTCCTCGTCGAGGGGACGCAGCACCAACCGCTCCGTGCTGATGGAGATGTTGGGGAAGGTGCTAGTCATGCGCCGCTCCGTAACCTTCGGAAACCTTCAGGGGCTGCTGAACTGCCCAGCATGCAGCATGAACCCACCGAAGCGCACGACGGGGTCCACCCCTCGTGAGCGAGTGGACCCCGTGCGTGGCGATACGCCTCAGAAGGACGGGATGACCGATCCCTGGTACTTGTCCTCGATGAACTTCTTGACCTCGGGCGAGGTGAGGAGCTTCGCGAGCTTCTTGACCCGCGGGTCCTTCTCGTTGCCCTTCTTCACCGCGAGGAAGTTGCCGTACGGGCTGTTCTTCGCGGACTCCAGGACGAGCGCGTCCTTGGCGGGCTTGATCCCGGCGGAGATGGCGTAGTTGCCGTTGACGACGGCCGCGTCCACGTCGTCCAGGGAGCGCGCGGTCTGGGCCGCCTCGACCTCCTTGAACTTGAGGTTCCTGGGGTTCTTGGCGATGTCCTGCGGGGTCGCTTCGTTGCCGGCGCCGGCCTTGAGCGTGATGAGGCCGTTGGTGGCGAGCAGCTTCAGGGCGCGCGCCTCGTTGACGGCGTCGTTGGGGACGGCGATGGTCGCACCGCTCTTCAGCGCGTCGGCCTTCTTGACCTTGTGGGAGTAGAGGCCGAGCGGCTCCAGGTGCACCGTGACGACGGGCACGATGTGGGTGCCGCGCTTCTTGTTGAAGTCGTCCAGGTACGGCTTGTTCTGGAAGTAGTTGGCGTCCACCGAGCCGTCCTCGGTCGCGGTGTTCGGGACGATGTAGTCCTGGAACTCCTTGACCTCCAGGTCGAGACCGGCGTTCTTCGCCAGGTTCTTCTTGACGAAGTTCAGGATCTCGGCGTGCGGGGTGGGGCTCGCGGCGACGACCAGCGGGCCGCTGTAGTCGGCGGAGCTCGAAGTGGACTCGGAGCCCCCGCAGGCGGTGAGCCCGAAGGTGAGGGCTCCGGCGGCGAGGACGGCGGTGGAGAGCTTTGCGGTGTTACGCACGAAAAGTGCCTTTCCTTATGGGTGCAGCGACCCCGCGGTTGGTGGTGCGGGGAGTCTGAGGGAGCGCCGGTGGTGCCGTGAGGCGGCTACGCGACCTTGCCGATGTCGGCCGCCGCGGGCTCCTTGGCCTTCAGCAGGCGCAGCTTCGGTGCCCGGCCGGAGCGGCCGCCGCGGTTGTACAGCGAGCGGGCCGCGAAGTCGCCGGCGAACTGGATGAGCGAGATGACCACGGCGAGGATCGCCACGGTGATCCACATCAGCTCGGTCTCGAAGCGCTGGTAGCCGTAGCGGATGGCGATGTCGCCGAGGCCGCCGGCGCCGACCGTGCCCGCCATGGCGGAGTAGCCGATCAGGGCGACGATCGTGGTGGTGGTGCTGGCGATCAGCGAGGGCAGTGACTCGGGGACGAGCACCTTGCGCACGATCGTCCAGGTGTTGCCGCCCATCGCCTGCACGGCCTCGACCAGACCGCCGTCCACTTCGCGGACTGCCGTCTCGACCAGCCGCGCGAAGAAGGGGATGGCGCCGATGGCGAGCGGCACGATGGCGGCCTCGCGGCCGATCGTCGTCCCGGTGACCCAGCGCGTGAAGGTCATCAGCGCGACCATCAGGATGATGAACGGCATCGAGCGGGCGATGTTCACGACCTGCCCGATGACCTTGTTGGCGACGACGTTCTGCAGCAGTCCGCCGCGGTCGGTGAGGACGAGCAGGATGCCGAGCGGGAGTCCGCCCACGACGGCGATCAGCGTGGACCAGCCGACCATGTAGAGGGTGTCCCAACAGGCCTGGGACAGCAGGGGCTGCATCTCGGACCAGGTCACTTGACGGCCTCCTTGGCAAGCTCGGGCTTGGCGTCCGAGGCGTCCACCACGTCGATCTGCAGTCCCTGTTCGCGCAGGAAGCCGATCGGTACGACGTTGTCCTCGTAGCGGCCGGGCAGTTCGATGCGCATCCGGCCGACCTGGAGGCCGCCGACGGTGTCGATGGCGGCACCGAGGATCGATATGTCGATGTTGTAGGTGCGCGAGAGCTGGGAGATGACGGGCTGGGTGGCGGCCTCGCCCTGGAATGTGACGTCGATGACGGTGCGGTCCGGACCGGCGGCCTCGCCGCCCACCGGGAAGAGCGCGGCGGCCAGTTCGGAGCCCGGTGTCGCGAGCAGCTCGCTCACCGTCCCGGACTCGACGATGCGGCCCTTCTCCATCAGGGCGGCCGAGTCGCAGATCGACTTCACGACGTCCATCTCGTGCGTGATGAGCAGGACGGTGAGACCGAGCTGCCGGTTCAGGTCGCGCAGCAACTGCAGGATGGAGCGGGTGGTCTCCGGGTCGAGGGCGCTGGTGGCCTCGTCGGAGAGCAGCACCTTGGGGTCCGCGGCCAGGGCGCGGGCGATGCCGACGCGCTGCTTCTGGCCGCCGGAGAGCTGGGCCGGGTAGGCGCCCGCCCGGTCGGCGAGGCCGACCAGGTCCAGCAGCTCGAGGGCCTTGCGGGAGCGCTCCTTGCCGGAGGTGCCGAGGATCTCCAGCGGCAGCTCGACGTTGTCCTGCACGGTGCGCGAGGACAGCAGGTTGAAGTGCTGGAAGACCATGCCGATCCGGCTGCGGGCCTGCCGCAGCTCCTTGCCGGCCCGGGGGCCGCGCCCGGCGAGGGCGGTGAGGTCCTGCCCGGCGACGCTCACCGTGCCGGCGGTGGGCCGCTCCAGCAGGTTGATGCAGCGGATGAGCGAGGACTTGCCGGCGCCGGACTGGCCGATGACGCCGTACACCTCGCCCTCGCGGACATGCAGATCGACGCCGTCGAGCGCGGTGATCTGACGGCCGCGGGAGCCGTCGGCCCCGTAGATTTTCGTCAGGCCTGTTGTCGTGATCACTGGGGTTTCCGTCACTGTCGAGTACGCGGGCGTGGGTGTGCCCTGGTACGAAGGGGGAAGTCATGCGCGGGCATCTCGGTCACGTACGGCTCGGGGCGTACGGACGTGCCACGGCGGCTCGCTTCGGGGCGCGAGGCGGGATGGTGCGGGGGCCCTCTAGCAGGCGCGCATTCGACACATACAACGAGCACCGGGCGTCATGGTCGCCTCGGTCGCAGTGCTGCGGCAGCTCGTCGTGGTCATGCGATCAGTAAAACAGACGTATCGGAGTGACCAAGAACCGCTGTCCACATCGCGGACAGCGGTGGACAGGCGTCAGCCGCGTACGGAGATCTCCACGCCCGCATCGCTGACCAGTGCGGACAAGGCCGAGAGGTCTTCGACCACGAGGTCCGCCCGCAGTTCGTGGGCCTGGTGGGTTGTGGCCAAGGCCACGGTGGTCATGCCCGCGGCGCGGCCGGCCTCCAGCCCCGCGGGGGCGTCCTCGAAGACGACGCAGTGGGCCGGGTCGACGCCCAACTGCCGGGCGGCGAGCAGGTAGGGCTCGGGGTCCGGCTTGCCGCGGGTGATGTCGTCGGCGGCGATCAGCGTCTTGGGCAGGATGCCGACGGCGTCGAGCCGGGCCTCGGCGAGCCGGCGGGTGGCGGAGGTGACGACGGCCCAGCGCTCGGCGGGCAGCGCGTCCAGGAAGTCCTTGGTGCCGGGCAGCAGACGGACGCCGCCGTTGGGGACGTCCTCCACCTCCAGCAGCTCGATCCGCGCCACCGCCTCGGGCACGACGTCCGCGGGCAGCAGATCGGCGGCTATCTCCACGGCCGGGCGCCCGTGCAGCTCGACACGGCCGAACTCCTCGGCGGTCAGGCCGTACTCCGCGGCCCAGCGGGTCCAGCAGCGGCGCACGGAGTCGAGGGAGGAGACCAGGGTGCCGTCGTTGTCGAACAGCAGGGCGCGGGCGTGGATCTTCATGCCTTCGACCCTACGGCGGCGCTCGCGGCCGCCATGGCCGGGGGCGGCGGCATCAGGGCCTTTGGCCCGTAATAAGGTCACGGCATGCTTGATGTCCTGACGCTGGTGACCGGCGTCGCCGCACTGCTGCTCGCCGTCTGGTGCGGCTGGGCGGCCTACCGCGATCAGCCGACGAAGGACTGGCACTTCATCGGCATGGGTGTGGTGTCGCTGCTGGCCCTGGTGCAGCTGGTGGTCGGGATCGTGCTGCTGGCGCGGGGCGAGAAGCCGGATCAGGGCACGACGATCTTCGTGGCGTATCTGATCGGCGCCGTCGCGTGCGTCCCGGCGGCGGGGTTCATGTCGCTGGCGGAGCGCACCCGGTGGGGCTCGGTGACGGTCGCCGCCGGCGGTGTGGTGCTGGCCGTGCTCGAGGTGCGGCTCTTTGACATCTGGGGAGCGTGAGTTGACCACCGTGGAACAGAAGCCGAAGCGCCTCATCAGCGGGCCCGGCATGTTGCTCGTCTGGTTCTACGGCGTGATGGTCGTCGGCGCGGTGTCGCGCTCCGTCTACCAGATCGCCACCGACTTCGACCGGGCGCCACTGGCCTACTCCCTGTCCGCGCTGGCGGGAGTGGTGTACGGGTTCATCACGTACACCCTGATCCGCGGCGGCGAGCGGGCCCGCAGGGCGGCGCAGGTGTGCTGCGCCGCCGAACTCGCGGGCGTGCTGATCGTCGGCACCTGGACCCTGGCCGACCCCTCGGCCTTCCCGGACGCCACGGTCTGGTCGGACTACGGCATGGGGTACGTCTTCATCCCCGTCCTGCTGCCGCTGTCCGCGCTCTACTGGCTGCGCAGGAACCGCGAGGTCACGCAGTAGCCACGTATGCCTCGGCCGCCTTCTCCAAAACGATCATCGGGACGCCGTCGCTGCCCTGGGACGTGCCGACCGTCTCGTAGCCGACGCGGCGGTACAGCCGCAGGTTGTTCTCGCTGCGGTGGCCGGTGTGCAGGCGGAAGCGCTTGGCGCCGCGCTCCTCGGCCAGTGCCGACTCGGCCGCGCGCAGCAGCCGGGCGCCGATGCCGTGGCCCTGGAGGCGGGGGTGCACGCAGAGCTTGCCGATGGAGGCGGAGCCGTCCTCGGTGACGCTGCCGCGCACGGAGCCGACGACCTCCTCGCCGAGCCGCGCGACGTAGACGCAGTCCGCGGCCACCTCCTGGCGGACCGAGTCGAGGCTCTGGACGAGCGGGTCGATGCGGTAGTTGCCGTACAGCGCCGCCTCGCTCTGGAAGCACAGGTACTGGAGCCTGAAGATCTGCTCTGCATCCTGCTCGGTCGCCACCGAGATGGTCACGCTCATGCCCATGTGCGCACGCCTCCCGCTCACCTGATCGCCGGTCGTAAACACTCCTATCCCCGCGGTTCGCGGGTCGCAACCTCCGGTGCGAGCAATCGACGCAGACATCCCAGACATCTGGAGCGTTCCGGGCCGAGACTTCCCTGTGAGATACCCAACTCCCCCGCGATTTCCCGGTATGTCAGGTCCTTCGGCGACAGCAGAGCCTCCAACAGACGGGGGCAGCGGCCGGGCAGCCGGCGGACCGCATCGCGCAGGGCCCGGCGCCTCGCGGCGGCGAGGGCCAGCTGCTCGGGGTCGCGGTCGAGGTCGTCCACGGGCTCCCCGGCGTACGGACGCTCGACACTGCTCGTACGGCGGCTGCGGCGCGCCTCGGAGCGGACGGCGCTGCGCAGCCAGTCGTGCGGGTCGCTGGGCGGGCCGTCCTCCTCCAGATGCTCCAGGAGCCGCAGCCAGACCGCCTGTTCCAGGTCGCCCGCCTCGGTGCCGGAGGCGTGTGCCTCCGCGGAGGCCTCGGCCGTGAGCAGCGGATGCAGGGCGGCAACCAGGTTGTGCGTCATACGCAGCACGACGCGGCCGCCCGGCACAGGGTTGCCCGGGCGGCCGCGAATCACCCCGACCGGGGCTCGGCGCTCAGCCGTTGACGAAGTCCGCGCGGGCCAGCAGGGCGGTGTCGGCGTTGTCGGTGAAGACTCCGTCGATGCCGGTCGCGAAGTACGTCGCGAAGGCGCCGAAGGCGTCGCCGTACCCGTCGGCGTCGCTGCCCTTGCGGAACCGCAGCGGCAGGAAGGGGTTCTCGTTGCGCATGGTGTACGGGTGCAGGACCAGGCCGACCTTGTGCGCGTCGGCGACGAGCGTGGTCCGCTCGCCGAGGCTGCCGTCGGCTTTCTTGGTGATGACCAGGTCGAGGGTGGGGCCGATGCCCTGCGCGTAGCCGGCGATCTCCCGGAGCCCCTTCGGGGTGATCAGGTCCGCGACGGTGCGCGGGTCGCCGGTGTCGACGAAGTCGTACGGCCTGCTGTCCGCCGTGGAGAGCAGGACGACGAGCGGGTTGTCGATCAGGGTGTTCAGTTTCTGGATGCTGGTCGGCTCGAAGGACTGCACGATGACCGGCGAGTTCCGCCGGTCCTTGCCGTGCTTGCGCAGCAGCTTGGCGACCCGCTCCTCGACGCCCAGGCCGAGCTTGCGGAAGTAGGTGGGGTGCTTGGTCTCGGGGTAGATCCAGACCTGCTTGCCGCGCGTGCGGGTCTGCTCGTCCTGCCACTTCAGGACTTCCTCGAAGGTGGGGATCTCCCAGCGGCCGTTGTAGAGCGTGTTGTGCGGACGGTTGGCCGGGATGCGCTCGACCGCGCGCAGCGTCTTCAGCTCGGCGAGCGTGAAGTCCTCGGTGAACCAGCCGGTGGTGGGGACGCCGTCCAGCACCTTGGTGGTCTTGCGGCCGGCGAACTCCGGGTGGTCGGCGACGTCCGTGGTGCCGCCGATCTCCGGTTCGTGACGGCAGACCAGATGGCCGTCCTTGGTGGGGCACAGGTCGCCGGCCTCGACGACGTCGGCGCCGAGGTCCAGGGCCAGTTCGTAGGAGCCGAAGGTGTGCTCGGGCCGGTAGCCGGCGGTTCCGCGGTGGCCGATGATCGTCGGTTTGGGCAGGCTCCGCAGCCCGCCGCCGTGGTGCGCCTCGGCGGCTCTCGCGGTCCCGGACAGGCCCAGTACGGCTCCGCCCGCGCCCAGCACGGCCGCACCGAGGAGCGCGCGCCGTCCGGTGCCGTCCCTCTGCTCGTCCTGCGTTCCCATGAGCGCCTCCTCCGCGTCGGCCTGGTCGATGCGCGCCGATCGTAGGGGCGTGGACATGGCGCGAGGGAGACCCTGGCCGGAACACGCGGGTGACGGGGCATGTCGCTCGGGAACCCGGAGGAAGAGGACCCGGAGGAGGGCTCGCCTTTTTCACGTGCGCGATGTCTGTCACACCGTGACGGCGTGGTTACCGGCAGGCACCAGGACGTCACCGCAGGTAAACACGCGTCAACAGCACCTGCACGGCCCGCAGGACTTGGGTGAACCCGATGTGCAAAGCCCCCGGCTCCGCGAGTATCGTCCTCACCTGCACATACTCATATCGAATCCCTTGACACCGGAGGGCCCGTTGTCCCGCTTCGTGCTCATCAAGGCAGTGCTCGGACCGATCATGCGCCTGATGTTCCGCCCAAGGGTGGAGGGTGCGGAGCACATCCCGGGCGACGGTCCGGTCATCCTGGCCGGCAACCACGTGACCTTCATCGACTCGATGATCCTGCCCCTGGTCTGCGACCGTCAGGTCTTCTTCATCGGCAAGGACGAGTACGTCACCGGCAAGGGCTTCAAGGGCCGCCTCATGGCCTGGTTCTTCACCGGCGTCGGCATGATCCCGGTCGACCGCGACGGCGGCCGGGGCGGCGTCGCCGCGCTGATGACCGGGCGCCGTGTGCTGGAGGAGAACAAGGTCTTCGGGATCTACCCCGAGGGCACCCGGTCGCCCGACGGCCGTCTGTACCGGGGCCGCACCGGCATCGCCCGGCTGACGCTGATGACGGGGGCGCCGGTCGTGCCCTTCGCGATGATCGGGACGGACAAGCTGCAGCCGGGTGGGTCGGGGCTCCCCCGTCCCGGGCGGGTCACGGTCCGGTTCGGCGAGGCGATGGAGTTCTCTCGTTACGAGGGGATGGATCGCGACCGGTATGTGCTGCGGGCCGTCACCGACTCCGTGATGGCGGAGGTCATGCGGTTGTCGGGGCAGGAGTATGTGGACATGTATGCGACCAAGGCGAAAGCTGCTTAGCGGGTCGTTGTCGGGTGCGGGTTCGTTGGGGTTGCTCGCGCAGTTCCCCGCGCCCCTAAAAGCAAAAGACCAAAAGCCTAGAGGCGTTGTCCGCGGAGCAGGTACCACGCTGCCGTCGCTGTCGCGAGCAGGACCGCCGCGCCTACGCCTGATGCCAGGCACAGGCCGTCGACGAACGCGTCTCGGGCTGAAGTCAGCATGGTGTGGGCGGTTTCGGCCGGCATCGCGGTCGATGCCTCGGTCGCGGCGCCCAGGGACTCGTGTGCTCCCGCTGGGGTGCCTGCCGGGGCCGTGAAGCCGCGGTAGACGCCCGTCACGATCGTGCCGAGGAGCGCGATGCCGAGGGCCGCGCCGAGTTCGTACGCCGTCTCCGAGACGGCGGAGGCCGCGCCCGCCTGTTCCTTCGGTACGGAGGAGAGGATGACGTCGGACGTCACCGTGAAGGAGAAGCCGGCGCCCACTCCCACGACCAGCAGGGCGGCACCCAGCAGGGGGTAGCCCGTCGACGCGTCGATCAGGGTGAGGGCGGCCAGTGCCAGACCCACCGCGGCCAGGCCGCCCGACACCACCGCGCGTACCGAGAAGCGCCGGGCCGTCCGGCCCGCGACCAGACCCGCCGCCACCGCGCCCACCGCGGCGGGCAGTTCGGCCAGTCCCGCCTCGAACGGGGGCCTGCCCTGGACGAGTTGCAGATACTGCGACAGGAAGAAGACCAGGCCCGACAGGCCGAGGATGGTCAGCAGGTCGGCCAGGACGGCGGCGCTGAAACCGCGGTTGCGGAACAGCCGCATGTCCAGCAGCGGTGCCGGGAGCGTCAATTGGCGGCGGACGAACCAGTACAGGGCCGCCGCGCCCAGCAGGCCCGCGCCCAGTGCCGCCCACGAGAAGCCGTGCGTCGCCGCCTCCTTGACCGCGTAGACGACGGCGATCAGGCCGACCAGTGACAGCATGACGCTGATCAGGTCCCAGGGGCCGGGGTCCGGGTTCTTCGACTCCGGCAGCAGCTTGATGCCGACCAGGACCAGGACGGCCATCACCGGCAGGTTGATCAGGAAGACCGAGCCCCACCAGAAGTGCTCCAGCAGGAAGCCGCCGGCGATCGGCCCGACGGCCGTGCCCGCGGAGGCGGTTGCGCCCCAGATGCCCACCGCGAGGCTGCGCTCGCGCGCGTCGTGGAAGAGGTTGCGGATCAGGGCGAGGGTGGCGGGCATGAGGGTCGCGCCCGCGACGCCGAGCAGGGCGCGGGCCAGGATCAGCAACTCGGGTGTCGTCGCATAGGCGTTGAGGACGGATATCGCGCCGAAGGCCGTGGCGCCGCCGAGCAGGATCCGCTTGCGGCCGATGCGGTCGCCGAGGCTGCCCATGGAGACGAGCAGTCCGGCGATGACGAAGGAGTAGACGTCGCCGATCCAGAGCAACTGCGTGCCGGACGGCTTCAGGTCCTCGCTGATGAAGGGGGTCGCGAGACCGAGGACGGTCGCGTCGACGGCCACCAGCAGCACGGCGAGCACGAGGACGGACAGCGCGAGCCAGCGGCCCGGGCGCTTCACCGCCTCGGTCGTGGTCGCCGGCTGCAGGGTGCTGGTCATGATTCCTCTCTCACTGGTTCGTTCGACGTAGTGCGCCACCGAGCAGCAGCTCGGTGATCATGAAGGTGAAGTCCTTGGGTGCCACGCGGCCCTCCAGCACGGCCCAGGCGCCGGAGGCGAGCAGCCCGTACAGCGCCTCGGTCAGCCAGGCCGGCGTGAGGTCGATCCGGAACTCGCCGGAGGCCTGGCCGCGCCGGAACAGGGTCGCGATGCGGTCGTCGATGCGGGTCCAGCCCGCGTGCTGCTGCTCGCCCTCGAACAGCTGGTTCTCGGTGTAGAGGAAGGCGAGCAGGGCGGCCGAGGGCTCCACCGCCAGGATGAGCCGCCGTACGGCGTCGGCCGCCGGGCCCTCGTCCGGGCGGGCCGCGTCCAGCGCCGCCTCGCACTCGGCGATGCCGAGCGACTCCAGCGCCCGTACGAGCGCGTCGCGGCCGGCGAAGTGCCGGTGCAGGGTGGCGCGGCTGATCCCGGCCGCCCTGGCGACCTCGTCCATCGTCGCGGTGGACTTGCGGGTCAGCAGGGCGGCGGCGGAGCGCAGGACGTGGTCACGGTCGACAGGCATGACACAAGGATAACCCAGATGAGACATCTTTGTCTCACCGGCGGCATACGTGACTCACGGGTTGCGGGTCAGGACGCTGCCGTCAGTGCCAGGGAAGGCTGCTGCGCTTGGCCCAGTACGCGTGGGGCTCCTCGGCCAGAGCCGCGAGCCGGGCGAGCTGGTCCTCCTCCAGGTCCACGACCGCCGCGTGCAGATTGGAGGTGAGCTGGTTGACCGTCGCCGCGCCGGAGAGCACGACCCCGGCCCAGGGTTCGCGCAGGATCACGGCGAGGGCCACCGCGTCGCAGCCCAGGGACGTTTCCTCGGCCACGGACTTCAGGGCGTCGGGGGCGTGCGGTGCCGCGAGGCGGCCGTTGGCCATGCCCTCCTTGACGATCACCGTGAGTCCGGCGTCGTGCGCCTCGGCGAGGGCGGGGGCGGCCGAGGTCTCCAGGATGTTGTACGTCGACTGGACGGTACGGAAGAGGGGCTCGCCGTCGACCGTCACGGCGAGGGCGGCACGGACGGCGTCCGCCTGGGCCGGGCCGCTGGTGGAGAAGCCGATGGTCGTGCCCTGCGCGGCCGCCTCCGCGAGCCTGGCATGGAGTTCCTTGTCGGTGAGGGCCGGGCTGTCGGGGGTCACCGAGTGGATCTGGTACAGGTCCAGGCGGTCGCCGAGCAGTTGGGCACTTTCGGCGCGCTGGCGCTCGTATGTCGCGAGGGTGTGGTCCTTGACCTCGTGCTGCTGCGCGTCCGTCGTCCAGTCCGCGGTGTAGGTGTAGCCCCACTTGCTGCCGACGACGATGTCGTCGAAGCCGGGGCGGGCCGTCAGCCAGTCGGCGAGGAACTCCTCCGAGCGGCCGTAGGAGCGCGCCACGTCGAAGTAGCGCACGCCCTGGGCGTAGGCGGCGTCGAGGAGTTCTTGGGTGCGGGCGCGCAGCGTCTCGACGCTGCGGTCCTCGCCGAGGTCCTCCTCGCGCCCGAGGTTGATGTAGCCGGGACGGCCGATCGCGGCGAGACCGAGGCCGATGTGGCAGGTGGGGGTGGTCGCTGTTGCCAGTCGGGCGAAGGGCATCGCGGGCTCCGTGGGTCGGCTCCTGTACGGCTTCCGATCCAACGTACCCGCGATGACCTTCGACCATCGCGGAAGAGGGCGGGGGTTGCGGAGCGTCGGCGGTGGCGGGTGCCTTGTGGGTGCTCGCACAGTTCCCCGCGCCCCCGATAAGAAGCCGCCTTGCCGCTCAGCCCTTCTTCTTCGCCGCCGCCCAGGCGTGCTGCGCCGCCACGTTTGCCTTCACCTCTGCCAGTTGGATCGCTACGGCGCTGGGTGCCGTTCCGCCGCGGCCGTCGCGGGAGGCGAGGGCGCCGGGGACGTTGAGGACGCTGCGGACCTCGGGGGTGAGGTGGGCGGAGATCTTGGCGAACTGCTCGTCCGTCAGGTCCGCCAGTTCCTTGCCCTCGGCCTCGGCGGCCTTGACGCACTCGCCGGCCACCTCGTGGGCGACACGGAAGGGCACGCCCTGCTTGACCAGCCACTCGGCGATGTCGGTGGCGAGCGAGAAGCCGGCCGGGGCCAGTTCCTCCATGCGCTCGCGGTTGACCGTGAGGGTGGCCATCATCCCGGTGAAGGCCGGGAGCAGGACCTCCAGTTGGTCGCAGGAGTCGAAGACCGGCTCCTTGTCCTCCTGCAGGTCGCGGTTGTATGCGAGCGGGAGGGCCTTGAGCGTGGCCAGCAGGCCGGTCAGGTTACCGATGAGACGGCCCGACTTGCCCCGCGCCAGCTCGGCGATGTCCGGGTTCTTCTTCTGCGGCATGATCGACGAGCCCGTGGAGAAGGCGTCGTGCAGGGTCACGAAGGAGAACTCCTTCGTGTTCCAGATGATGACCTCCTCCGCGATCCGGGAGAGGTTCACCCCGATCATCGCCGTGATGAAGGCGAACTCGGCGACGAAGTCGCGGGAGGCGGTGCCGTCGATGGAGTTGGCGGCGCTGCCGTGCTCGAAGCCGAGATCCCGCGCGACCGCCTCCGGGTCCAGGCCGAGGGAGGAGCCCGCGAGCGCGCCCGAGCCGTACGGCGACACGGCCGTGCGCTCGTCCCACTGGCGCAGGCGTTCGGCGTCCCGGGACAGGGACTGGACGTGCGCGAGGACGTGATGGGCGAACAGCACCGGCTGGGCGTGCTGGAGGTGGGTGCGGCCGGGCATCGCCGTGTCGGGGTGGGCCTCGGCGAGGCCGACCAGGGCGTCCTGGAGGTCGGCGATCAGTCCGCCGATGATGCGGGCGTGGTCGCGGAGGTACATCCGGAAGAGGGTGGCCACCTGGTCGTTGCGGGAGCGGCCCGCGCGCAGCTTGCCGCCGAGTTCGGGGCCCAGGCGTTCGAGCAGACCACGCTCCAGGGCGGTGTGGACGTCCTCGTCGGCGACCGTACCGACGAACGCACCGGAGGCCACGTCCGCCTCGAGCCGGTCGAGCCCGGCGAGCATCCGGGTCAGCTCGTCCTCGGTGAGCAGTCCCGCCGTGTGCAGCACGCGCGCGTGCGCTCGGGAGCCGGCGATGTCGTACGGCGCGAGCCGCCAGTCGAAGTGGACGGACGCGGACAGCTTCGCCAGGGCCTCGGCGGGACCGTCGGCGAAACGGCCGCCCCAGAGCCGAACGTCACCGCTGTTGCTGCTCACTTGCGCTGCTCCTCAGGAGAGTTGGCCGGTGTCGGACCAGAGGGACCGGGCCGGGCCCGGCGGGTTCGGTCGGGCCGGGTCGCCGTCAGGCTATGCCCGTGCACGTCACCCTGACATGCATGAGTATGCAGTGCTCTGCATGAATCGTCAATCGGGGAGGCGCTTGAACGCCAGCAACCGCTTTCTCGTACTTCTGCCGTGAACGCAGGCGCCGCGTTGTGCACACCGGCCACACAGCAGTGACGCACCCGTCACTCCAGACCCGAGTGAGGCATCCGCATGTCCAGGGCTCTTCCGAAGTACAACAAGCGTCGTGTCGCGCTCATCGGCGGCGCCGCCGCGGTGGCGCTGTCCGGTGCGGTGATCGCCGGTACCGCCCTCGCCGGAACGCCGTCCAAGAACAACGGGGACGACGGCGCCCGCACCCTGGCCGCGTCCCCCGGCACCATCACCTGCCCGGACGTCGCCTCCCAGCTCCCGGAGATCCCCGCCTCCGCCAAGGCCGAGGTCGACCGCAACCTCGCCCTCCTGCAGACCCAGATCGACGAGGCCGACAAACGGCTGCAATCCACCGTCGGCCAGGGCGGACCCAACTTCGTCCAGAACGCCATCCTCGGCCCCCTCAAGGACAAACGGATCTCCACCGTCAACCGCATCGCCACCGCCATCGGCCGCACCGCAGAGAAGCCGACCGGCCTGGACTCCCTGGCCGCCTGCACGCTCACCAAGTGAGGTGACAGGCGCTGTGGCCGCCCCGATGAAACGCCGGCCGGGGTGGCCACGGCCGGGGTCCGGGCTGTGGGTCCCGTAATTCATTAGACAGACGAAAGACTTGCGCGGATAATCGCCGAGCGTGGGAAAAACTTACGAGGGCATCGACGGCAGGCTGCGGACCTTCATCGAGGAGCAGCCCCTTTTCTTCACGGCGACCGCGCCCCTGTCCGACGACGGCACGGTCAACCTCTCCCCCAAGGGCCTCAAGGGCTCCTTCGCGGTGCTCGACGAACGCACCGTGGCCTATCTGGACTTCGCCGGATCCAACGCCGAGACGATCGCACATCTGCGGGAGAACGGCCGGATCACCCTGATGTGGTGCGCCTTCCAGGGCCCGCCGAACATCGTGCGCGTCCACGGCCGCGGCGAGCCGGTCTTCCGCGACGACCCCCGCTTCGGCGAACTGCTCGCCCGTTTCCCGGACATCGACGCCTACGGGCACGGCCTGCGCGCGATCATCGTCGTGACCGCCGAGCTCATCCGCGACACCTGCGGCTACGCGGTCCCCTTCATGACGTACGACGAGGACCGTGACCTGCACGCCAAGCGCTTCGCGCGGGAGGACGACGCCTCGCTCAGCGCGTACTTCACCAAGAAGGAGCATGTCGCGACGAGCCTGGACGGCCTACCCGGGCTGCCGTTGCCGCTGCCGCCGTCTACGGTCTGAGCCATGCGAACCGCTGTCGCCGCGGGCGCCCTGGCGTCCGCCTCCGCCCTGGTGCTCGGCGCCGTACCGTCCGCGTCGGCCTCCTCCCCCGCGGCGCCCTCGGCCGCGAGCGCCCCGCTGCCCGCCCGTATGGCCGACACCGGTGGCGGTACGCAGCTGATCACCGCCGTGGCGCCGGGCCGGGGCTCGACGACCGGCACGGTCACCTGGTGGGACCGGCAGGGCGGGCACTGGGTGAAGACGGGCTCGGCGTCCGCCCGGTTCGGGGCGAAGGGGCTGGTGGAGGGCGCCTCCCGCAAGCAGAGCACCGACACGACCCCCACCGGCCTGTACGACCTTCCCTTCGCCTTCGGCATCAAGGCCGCACCCTCCGGGACGTCCTACAAGTACCGCCGTGTGCACCAGAGTTCATGGTGGTGCGAGGACAACGCCTCCCGCTCCTACAACCGCTGGACCGAGCCGCGCCCGGCCGACTGCCGCGCCTCGGAGTCGGAGCATCTGGTCGCGTATCCGACGCAGTACGCGTACGCGCTCGTCATCGGCTTCAACTACCACCGCAGAGTGCACGGCCGCGGGGCCGGGATCTTCCTCCACGTCAACGGCCGCGGGGCGACGGCCGGTTGTGTGTCCGTACCGGCCGACCCGATGCGCAAAATCCTCACCTGGGCCCGCCCCGGCCGGGCACCGCACATGGCGATCGGTACGGCGGGCGGGAGCACCGCGATCACGCGGTACTGAGCCGCACGGTGAAGGTGGTCGAACCCGGGCGGCTCTCCAGTCCGACGCTGCCCCCGTGCGCCTCCGTCACCGCCGCCACGATCGACAGCCCGAGTCCCGCGCCCGCGCCGGGGGCGTCGGTGCGGCGGCGGTCGGCCCGGGTGAAGCGTTCGAAGACGCCGGGCCGGATGTCGTCGGGGACGCCCGGGCCGTCGTCGTGCACGGTGAGCACGGCCGAGGTGCCGTGCGTCTCCAGGGACACCGTGACCTTGGTGCCGGCCGGGGTGTGCACGCGCGCGTTGGCGAGCAGATTGGCCAGCACCTGATGCAGCCGGTGCTCGTCACCGGTGACCGTGACCGGCTCGTTCGGCAGCTCCAGGGTCCAGCGGTGACCGGGGCCGGTCGCCCGGGCGTCGGTGACGGCGTCGAGGACCAACCGCGTCAGGTCGACCGGGCGGCGTTCCAGGGGTCGCCCCGCGTCCAGCCGGGCCAGGAGCAGCAGGTCGTCGACCATCGCCCCCATACGGCCGGACTCGGCGGCGATGCGTTCGAGGGCGCGGGTGATCTCCGGCGGCACGGGGCCCGGGTGCAGCAGGGCCAGCTCAGCGTGTCCGCGCACCGAGGCGACCGGCGTACGCAGTTCGTGGCTGGCGTCGGCGGCGAAGCTGCGCAGCCGCTCCTCGCTGGCGTGCCGCTTGGTCAGCGCGTCCTCGACATGGCCCAGCATCCGGTTGAAGGCACCGGCGACCCGGCCCACCTCGCTGCGCGGGTCGGACTCGGGGGCGCGCGGCGGCAGGGCCACCTCGCCGCTGGCCAGCGGGAGTTCGCTGACCCGGGCGGCGGTCGCGGCGACCCGGCTCAGCGGCCTGAGCGACCAGCGCACCCACAGGGCGCCCGCGACACCGGTGAGGGTGAGGGCGGCGCCGAACACGATCGCGGCGACCAGTTCGAGGCGGTGGACGGTGGCCTCCACCGGCTCCAGGGGCAGCCCGGTGAGCAGGACGTCGCCGTCGTGACCCCGGGTGGCCGTCACGCGGTAGTGGTCCAGGGCGGAGAGCTCGACGGTGTGACCCCTGCCGTCGACCGGAACGCCCGCGAGTTCCTTGCTGTCGTGCGGTGTGGGGGTGATGTGGACGATGCCGGTGGGGCGGACGACCGCCGCCGAGGTGACCGTGGAGCCGACCAGGCGGGCGCCGAAGGTGCTGGTGGCCTGTCTGCGGTCGTCCCCGTGCTCGTCGCCGTCGTGATCGTCCGGCAGGCTGCCGCCGTGTTCGAGGCTCACGGCGAACCGGTTGCCCGTCTCGGCCAGCTGCTCGTCGAGGCGGCTGGTCAAGAAGCCGTTCAGCTCGAACACGGCGGCCAGGCCGACCGCGGCACAGCTGATCGCGAGGAGCACCACCAGACCGACGGTGAGGCGGGCCCGGAGCGTGCGCGGCCGCGGCAGACGGCGCGGGCGGAGCCTCACGGGGACACCGGCTTGAGCACGTATCCGGATCCCCGCACCGTGTGGATCATCGGCTCCCGGCCCGCGTCCACCTTCTTGCGCAGATACGAGATGTACAGCTCGACGACGTGGGCCCGGCCGCCGAAGTCGTAGGACCACACCCGGTCGAGGATCTGCGTCTTGCTCAGGACGCGCCGGGGGTTGCGCATCAGGAAGCGGAGCAGTTCGAACTCGGTCGGGGACAGCTCGATCAACTCTCCCGCGCGGGCCACCTCGCGCGCATCCTCGTCCATGACGAGGTCGCCCACGATCAGCCGCGGTCCCTCCTCCTGCTGGCGGGCCATGCCGGCGCGGCGCAGCAGGCCGCGGAGCCGGGCGACGACCTCCTCCAGGCTGAAGGGCTTGGTGACGTAGTCGTCGCCGCCCGCGGTGATGCCCGCGATCCGGTCCTCCACCGCGTCCCGCGCGGTCAGGAACAGCACGCAGACATCCGGTTTCACGGTGTGAAGAGAGCGCAGCACGGTGAAGCCGTCGGTGTCCGGGAGCATCACGTCCAGGACGACGGCGTCGGGCATCAGCTCCCGCGCCTCGGCCAGGGCGGCGGCGCCGTCGCCCGCCGAGTGGACCCGCCAGCCCTCGTAGCGCAGGGCGCCGCACAGCACCTCGGCGAGGTCCGGGTCGTCGTCGACGACGAGGACGCGCAGCGGGGTGCCGTCGGGGCGGGTCAGAGCGGGGCGGCCGGAGCGGGTGGTGTTCATCGCCCTTCCAGGATCACCCCTCGCGGGCGCGGTGCGGGCCCGGTGATGCTCTGAGTTTTCTCTGAGTGCGCTCAGGGGGGTCGGTTTCAGAGCTTGCTGAGAGGTTCGCCCTGCACAGTTGCGTCCGGAACATGCGAAAGGACGTACATATGACCACCGTGTACGAGCGACGGGCGGCACCTGCGGTGGTGCCGGCTCCTCGGCGCTCCCCCGCGGGCGGTGTGCTGACGCTGCTGTGGGTTGGGGCGGCCGCCGTGCTCGCCCTGTGGTGGACGGACACCACGTCGGTGGTCGGCGCGGCCGGCTGGCTGACCGGGGCCGGGCGGCTCGCCGGGCTGCTGTGCGGGTACGCCTGCGCGGTGCTGGTCGGCCTGATGGCGCGGGTGCCCGTGCTGGAACGGCGTATCGGCTCCGACCGGGTGGCCCGCTGGCACGCGATGGCCGGCCGCTACACGGTCTGCCTGCTGGTCGCGCACATCGTGCTGATCCTGCTCGGGTACGCCGCCCAGGACAGCGTCTCGATCTGGCACGAGACGACCACCGTGGTCCTGGACTACCCGGACATGCTGAAGGCGACCTTCGGCACGCTGATCCTGTTCGCGGTCGGCATCACCTCGGCCCGGGCCGCGCGCCGCCGCATCAGCCACGAGTTCTGGTACTACGTCCATCTGCTCACCTACGTCGCCGTCTTCCTGGCCTTCTTCCACCAGCTGACGCTCGGCAACGAGTTCAACGGTCACGCCGGCGCCACGGCCGCCTGGTACGCGCTCTACCTCGGTGTCGCGGCCCTGGTGCTGTGGTTCCGGGTGCTGGAGCCGGTGCGGCTGAACCTGCGGCACCGGCTGCGGGTCGAGTCGGTGCACAAGGAGGCACCGGGCGTGTTCTCGGTCGTCGTGCGGGGTCGCGGGCTGGACCAACTCGACGTGCGGGCCGGGCAGTTCTTCCGCTGGCGGTTCCTCGGCGAGGGCCTGGGCTGGACGTCGACGCCGTACTCGCTGTCGGCGCCGCCGCGCCGCGACCTGATGCGGATCACGGTCAAGGCGCTCGGCGACCACAGCGCGGCCGTCTCCATGCTGCGGCCGGGCACCCGCGTGTGGGCGGAGGGCCCGTACGGCTCGCTGACCGCGGACCGGCGGACCGCGCCGAAGTCGCTGCTGATCGCGGGCGGTGTCGGCATCACCCCGCTGCGGGCCCTGTTCGAGACGCTGCCCGGCGAGGTCACGCTGCTCTACCGGGCGCGCACGGCCGAAGACCTCGCCCTGGGCGGGGAGTTGGAGGCGATCGCGCGCTGGCGCGGGGCGCAGGTGCGCTACGCGCTCAACGGGCCGGACGGCAGCCGCCCGAGCCTGACGGCGGAATCGCTGCGCGCGAACTTCCCGGACCTGGCAGGGCACGACGTCTACCTCTGCGGCCCGCACGGTTTCGCCCGTGATCTGTACGAGGCGCTGCGCGCCGCCGGCGTCCCCGACCGTCGTATCCACCACGAGTCGTTCGAGCTGTGAGGCGGTGCCCGTGCACGCGTTGAAGAAGAACCGTCCGCTGCGCCGCATCGTGCTGGCGAGTGCCGCCACCGTCTGCGGGGCGGTGCTGCTGCTGTCGCTGAAGCCGCACTCCACACCGAATGTGGGCCTGGCGGTGCCCGCGCCCTCCGGCAGCTCCGGCAGCTCCGGCGCGGGGGCCTCCGGCGGCGCGGTCACCGGCACGAAGACCACCACCGGCGACACGGTCCAGACCCGGTGGGGTCCCGTCCAGGTGCGCATCACGGTCAAGAACGGAAGGCTCACCGAGGTCACCGCCGTCACCTACCCGACGGAGAACCCACGCGACCAGGAGATCAACAGCTTCGCCCTGCCACGGCTGCGCAGCGAGGCGCTGCAGGCGCAGAGCGCGGACATCGACACGGTCTCGGGCGCCACGTACACGAGTGACGGTTACCGCCAGTCACTCCAGTCCGCACTCGACTCGGCACGCGGCTGAACACTCCTGCGCCCCGGCACGTATTCCAGGGCCAAGGGACCACGCCAACCCCCTTGTGCCCGCCCCGGAGGAACAGTGACCACCACGCTCGCAGGCGGCCGCGCCGCCCGCCGCCAGACGATGCGCCGCATCCGTCCGCGCCGCTCCCCGGCGACCGCTCTGTTGCTGGCCGTGGGAGCCGGCGCGGTCGGTGTGCTGTGGCTGTGGTGGCACAACACGCCGTCCATCGCCGACAACAACGGCAAGATCCTCAACGCGGGCCGGATCACCGGCCTGTTGGCCGGCTATCTGATGGCGCTCGTGGTACTGCAGATGGCGCGCGTGCCCGCGCTGGAACGGCGCGTCGGCTCCGACCGGGTGGCCCGCTGGCACGCGATGAGCGGCCGCTACACGCTCAGCCTGATCGTCGCGCACGTCTTCCTCACCATGTGGGGCTACGCGCTGCAGGCCGGCAAGTCGCTCGGCGACATCGTCCAGCAGACGATCGACTCCATCAACCAGCTGCCGGACATGGGCAAGGCGGCCATCGGCGCGGGCCTGTTCGTGCTCATCGGGCTGACGTCGATCGCCCCGGTCCGCCGCCGGCTGCCGTACGACACCTGGTACCACGTCCATCTGCTGACGTACGCGGCCGTGTTCCTGACGTTCTGGCACCAGATCACCACCGGCAACGACTTCGCGGTCGAGCCGATGGCGAAGACCTTCTGGTACGCCCTCTACGGCATCGTCACCGCGCTGGTGGTCTGGTACCGCATCCTCACGCCGATCCGGCTCAACCTGCGTCACCGCATGCGGGTCGAGGCGGTCATCGAGGAGACGCCGGGCATCGTGTCGGTGCTGATCGGCGGGCGCAAGCTGCACCGGATGGGCGCCGAGGCGGGGCAGTTCTTCCGCTGGCGGTTCCTCGCCCCGGGCATGCGGTTCAGCTCCCACCCGTACTCGCTGTCGGCGGCGCCCCGCCCCGACGTGCTGCGGATCACCGTGAAGGCGATCGGCGACCACAGCGCCCGGCTGCGCGAGTTGACACCCGGCACCAGGGTGTGGGCCGAGGGACCCTACGGCGCGATGACCGCGCAGCGGCGCAGCCGCGGCAAGGTGCTGCTGGTCGCGGGCGGCGTCGGCATCACGCCGATGCGGGCGCTGTTCGAGACGCTGCCCGGCGCGTCCGGCGACATCACGCTGCTCTACCGGGCCAACACCACGCAGGACCTGGCTCTTTGGGACGAGCTGGCCGCGATCGCGGACGACCGGGGGGCGCGGCTGATGTACGCGGTCAACAGCCCCGACGGGGAGCGCCCCGACATCTCGGCGGAGCGGCTGAAGCAGAAGCTGCCCGACATCGACAAGCACGACGTGTTCATGTGCGGGCCGGCCGGCTTCGCGCAGACCGTGTACGAAGCACTGCGCGGAGCGGGAGTGCCCGCCCGCCGCATCCATCACGAGTCGTTCGAGATGTGAGCGACGGGACTTCAGGAGTCTGGGAACCGATGAGGAAGAGTCACCCCATCCGGCGTGTCGTGCTGGCCACCGCCGCCACCGTGTCGGGCGTCGTACTGATGCTGTCGCTGAAACCGGCGTCCGACCCGAACGCCGAGGCGGCGGGCGGCACGGCCCCGCAGCAGAGCGCGGCGGCACAGGAGTCGCCGCAGGGCGGCGCCGCCGGAGCCGCGTCGGGCACCGTCGACGGGGACGTGGTCCAGACGCAGTACGGCAAGGTCCAGGTACGGCTGACCGTCAGCAACGGCAAGATCACCAAGTCCGACGCGGTGCAGGCGCCCAAGGGCGGCACCAGCGACCAGAAGACCGCGCTGGCCGTGCCCAAGCTCAACCAGGAGGCGGTCGCCCAGCAGAGCGCGCAGATCGACACGGTCTCGGGCGCGACGTACACCAGCACCGGCTACAAGAAGTCGCTGCAGTCGGCGATCGACAAGATGAAGGCGAGCGCCGGGTCTTCGCAGGGCAGCGGATCGTCGCAGGGCAGCGGTACCGCGCAGGGCAGCGGCTCGTCCCAGGGTTCGGGCGGCGCCTCCCAGGCGAAGACCGTCACCGGCAAGCTCGTCCAGACCCAGTACGGACCCGTGCAGGTCCGTATCACCGTCAGCAACGGAAAGATCACCAAGGCCGACGCGGTGCAGGCGCCCAAGGGCGGCACCAGCGACCAGAAGACCGCGCTGGCCGTGCCGAAGCTCAACCAGGAAGCGGTGGCGGCCGGCAGCGCGAACATCGACTCGGTGTCGGGCGCCTCGTACACCAGCACCGGGTACAAGCAGTCGCTGCAGTCGGCACTGGACCAGGCCGGTGGCTGAGTCGGTGGCCGAACCCGCGGAAGCTCCCGCCGCGGTGCGTCATGCGGAGGAGGTCATGGGGACCGTCTTCTCCTTCGACGTCCGCGGCGGGGAGCCCGGTGTGGTGCAGGCGGCGCTGGAGAAGGCGGTCGCCGGGCTGCACCGGGTCAACGAGGTGTTCAGCATGTACCGCGACGACAGCCAGCTCGCCCGGCTCTCGCGCGGTGAGCTGACCGTCGCCGACTGCGCGCCCGAGGTCGCGGAGGTGCTCGAACTGGGCGCCGAGGCCGAGCGGTTGAGCGACGGCTGGTTCAGCATGCGCTACGAGGGGCGGCTGGATCCGACCGGCATCGTCAAGGGCTGGGCCGCCGAACGCGCGGCACGGCTCCTCGCGGCCGTCCCCGGGGTGTGCGGGGTGAGCATGAACGGCGGCGGCGACGTCCAGTTGCTCGGCGCGCCCGAGCCGCACCGGGCCTGGCGGGTCGGGGTGGCCGACCCGCTGCGTCCGGGCGGTCTCGCGGCGGTCGTCTCCGCCGCGGGCGCGGACGAGCTGGCGGTGGCGACGTCCGGCAGCTACGAGCGCGGCGCCCATATCGTCGACCCGCGCACGGGCCGGTCGGCGGTGACCGACCTGGTCGCGGTGACGGTGGTGGCGCCCAGGCTGACCTGGGCGGACTGCTGGGCCACGGCCGCCTTCGCGATGGGATCGAGGGCGGGGCTGCGCTGGCTGGAGTCGCTGCCGGACGTGGAGGGGCTGCTGATCACGGCGGGCGACGAGGTGCGCTGCACCGGAGGGCTGGCGGCCCGCCTGGGCTGAGCCCTGCCGGGAGCGGCCGGGCGGGAGGAAACCCCCATGCGGGTCCGGGGCGCCACGGGAACACCCGTGCGCCCCGGACCCGTTCGCGCCGGTGGCCGTGCTGCTCGGCCGCTGTGCTGCTCGGTCGTTGTACCGCTCGGTCGTTGTACCGCTCAGTGCCCGTTCTGTGCCAGTCGCAGCAGATGCTCCGCGAGTGCCTGGCCGCCGGTGGGTTCCCGGCTGATCAGCAGCAGGGTGTCGTCGCCCGCGATGGTGCCGAGGATGTCGTGCAGTTCGGCCTGGTCGATGGCCGAGGCCAAAAACTGGGCGGCGCCCGGGGGCGTCCGCAGCACCACCAGGTTCGCCGAGGCCTCCGCGGAGATCAGCAGCTCCTGGGAGAGCCGCCGCATCCGCTCCTCCTTCGCCGACTCGCCGAGCGGGGCCCGCGGGGTGCGGAAGCCGCCCTCGCTGGGGACCGCGTAGATGAGGTCGCCTTCGTTGTTGCGGATCTTCACCGCGTTCAGCTCGTCCAGGTCCCGGGAGAGCGTCGCCTGAGTGACGGTCAGCCCGTCGTCGGCGAGCAGCTTCGCCAACTGGCTCTGGGAGCGCACCGGTTGCCGGTTGAGGATGTCCACGATCCGGCGGTGGCGTGCGGTGCGGGTCTGCGGTACGGCAGGCCCGGCGTGCTGTGCGTCGTCCTCGGCCTGGCTCATCGTCGTCTCATTCTCCGGATCCGTCCCCGTGTGCTCGGTCCAGGACGCCGGGGAGCGCCCCGAGGAACGCGTCCACCTCGTCGTCGCGGAGATTCAGCGGCGGCATCAGCCGTACGACGTCGGGCGCGGGCACGTTCACCAGGAATCCGGCCTCCTGAGCCGCCTGTCGCACCTGGGGCGCGAGCGGCTCGGTGAGCACGATACCCAGGAGGAGGCCCGCACCCCGGACATGGGCGATCGACGGGTTGCCCAAAGACTCGATCCCGCTGCGCAACTTCTCGCTCTGCCGCTTGACGTTCTGAAGCAGTCCCTCGTTCTCGATGGTGTCGAGCACGGCGAGTCCGGCGGCGCAGGCGACCGGGTTGCCGCCGAAGGTCGTGCCGTGGTGGCCGGGCTGCAGCAGTTCGGCGGCCCGGCCGAAGGCGACGGTCGCGCCGAGCGGCAGCCCGCCGCCGAGGCCCTTGGCGAGGGTGACGACGTCCGGCAGGACGCCCTCGTGGGCCTGGTACTCGAACCAGTGCCCGGTGCGCCCGATGCCGGTCTGCACCTCGTCGAGGACGAGCAGCGCGCCGTTCGCGGCGGTGATCGCGCGGGCGGCCTTGAGATAGCCGGGCGGCGGGGTGACGACGCCGATCTCGCCCTGGATCGGCTCCAGGATCACCAGCGCGGTCTCGTCGGTGACGGCGGCCGCGAGGGCCTGCGCGTCGCCGAACGGCACATGTGTGACCTCGCCGGGCAGGGGCAGGAAGGGTTCACGCTTGCCCTGCTGGCCGGTCATGGCGAGGGCGCCCATGGTGCGGCCGTGGAAGGCGTCCTGGGTGGCGACGACATGCGTACGCCCGGTCAGCCGGCCGATCTTGAAGGCGGCCTCGTTGGCCTCGGCGCCGGAGTTGCAGAAGAAGACCCGGCCCTCGCGACCGAACAGGCTCAGCAGCCGTTCCGCGAGCGTGACCGTGGGGTCGGCCATGAAGAAGTTGGAGATGTGGCCGAGGGAGGCGATCTGCGTGCTGACGGCCTCGACGATCGCCGGGTGGGCGTGGCCGAGCGCGTTGACGGCGATGCCGCCGACGAAGTCGAGGTACTCCTTGCCGTCGGCGTCCCACACCTTGGTGCCCGCGCCGCGCACGAGGGGCAGCAGCGGGGTGCCGTAGTTGTTCATGAGCGAGCCCTGCCACCGCTGGGCGTACTCCTGATGGGCGGTCATACGGCATCCCCCTCTTTTTCGTCGGGCACAACGTGTTCGTCGGGCACGACCATCGTGCCGATGCCCTCGTCGGTGAAGATCTCCAGCAGGATCGAGTGCGGGACCCGGCCGTCGATGACGCGGGCGGTGTTGACGCCGTGGCGCACCGCGTACAGGCAGCCCTCCATCTTCGGCACCATGCCGGAGCCCAGGTCCGGCAGCAGCTTCTCCAGCTGGGCGGCGGTGAGGCGGCTGATCACCTCGTCGCTGTTCGGCCAGTCCTCGTAAAGGCCCTCGACGTCCGTGAGGACCATGAGCGTCTCGGCGCCAAGAGCAGCAGCGAGTGCCGCAGCCGCCGTATCAGCATTGACGTTGTAGACATGTCCGTCGTCCTGGCTGCGGGCGATCGACGAGACGACCGGGATCCGGCCGTCGGCGAGCAGTGCCTCGATCGCGCCCGTGTCGATCTCGGTGATCTCGCCCACCCGCCCGATGTCGACCAACTCGCCGTCGATCTCGGGCAGATGCTTGGTGGCGGTGATGGTGTGCGCGTCCTCGCCGGTCAGTCCCACGGCCAGCGGGCCGTGCTCGTTGAGCAGGTTGACCAGCTCGCGCTGCACCTGCCCGGCCAGCACCATCCGTACGACGTCCATGGCGTCCTCGGTGGTGACCCGGAGGCCGGCCTTGAACTCGCTGACGATGCCGTGCTTGTCGAGCGCCCGGCTGATCTGGGGGCCGCCGCCGTGCACGACGACCGGCTTGAGGCCGGCGTGGTGCAGGAACACGACGTCCTGCGCGAACGCGGCCTTGAGGTCCTCGTCGACCATGGCGTTGCCGCCGAACTTGATGACGACCGTCCTGCCGTTGTGCCTGACCAGCCAGGGCAGCGCCTCGATGAGGATGCGGGCCTTGGGCAGGGCGGTGTGCTTACGCGTGATGCTCATGAGGAGTAGGCGCTGTTCTCGTGGACGTAGTCGGCGGTGAGGTCGTTGGTCCAGATCGTGGCGGTCTCGGACCCGGCCGCCAGGTCGGCGACGATGTGCACCTCGCGGTAGCGCATGTCGACCTTGTCGCGGTCCTCGCCGACGCCGCCGTTCTTGCAGACCCACACTCCGTTGATCGCGACGTTCAACCGGTCGGGCTCGAAGGCGGCCTTGGTGGTGCCGATTGCGGAGAGCACCCGGCCCCAGTTGGGGTCCTCGCCGTGGATGGCGCACTTGAGGAGGTTGTTGCGGGCGATGGAGCGGCCCACCTCGACGGCGTCGTCCTCGCTGGCTGCGCCCACCACTTCTACCTTGATGTCCTTGCTGGCGCCCTCGGCGTCCCGGATCAGCTGCTGCCCGAGGTCGTCGCAGACCTGCCGTACGGCCTCGGCGAACTCCGCGTATTCCGGGGTGACTTCGGCGCTTCCGGAGCTGAGCAGCAGCACGGTGTCGTTGGTGGACATGCAGCCGTCGGAGTCCACGCGGTCGAAGGTCGTACGCGTCGCGGCCCGCAGCGCCTTGTCCAGTACGTCGCTGTCGACGGCCGCGTCCGTGGTGAGGACGACCAGCATGGTGGCGAGGCCGGGGGCGAGCATGCCCGCGCCCTTCGCCATGCCGCCGACCGTCCAGCCGTCCTTCGTCACGACGGACGTCTTGTGGACGGTGTCGGTGGTCTTGATGGCGATGGCGGCCTTCTCGCCGCCGTGCTCGGAGAGTTGGGCCGCGGCCGTCTCGACTCCCGCCAGCAGCTTGTCCATCGGGAGCAGCACGCCGATGAGGCCGGTCGAGCAGACCGCGACCTCGATGGCGCCCCGGCCGAGCACCTCGGCGGCCTTCTCGGCGGTGGCGTGCGTGTCCTGGAAGCCCTTGGGTCCCGTACAGGCGTTGGCCCCACCGGAGTTGAGGACGACGGCCGAGACCTGACCGCCCTTGAGCACCTGCTCGGACCACAGCACCGGCGCGGCCTTCACACGGTTGGAGGTGAAGACGCCGGCGGCGGCGCGGCGGGGCCCGGTGTTGACCACGAGGGCCAGGTCCGGGTTGCCGTTCTCCTTGATCCCGGCGGCGATACCCGCCGCCGTGAATCCCTTTGCTGCCGTCACGCTCACGGCGCAACTCCGATCGTCGTCAGCCCGGTGGTCTCGTCGAGACCGAGGGCGAGGTTCATGCTCTGGACGGCACCGCCGGCGGTGCCCTTGGTGAGGTTGTCGATGGCGCTGATCGCGATGATGCGGCCCGCCGCCTCGTCGTACGCGACCTGCACCTGAACGGCGTTGGAACCGTAAACGGACGCCGTGGCGGGCCACTGGCCTTCGGGCAGCAGATGGACGAAGGGCTCGTCGGCGAAGGCCTTCTCGTAGGCGGCGCGCACGGACTCGGCCGTCACCCCCTCGACGGCGGACGCGCTGCAGGTGGCGAGGATGCCGCGGGGCATCGGCGCGAGGGTCGGCGTGAAGGAGACGGTGACCCGCTCCCCCGCCGCCGCGCTGAGGTTCTGGATGATCTCGGGGGTGTGCCGGTGGCCGCCGCCCACGCCGTACGGAGACATGGAGCCCATGACCTCGCTGCCCAGCAGATGCGGCTTGGGCGCCTTGCCCGCGCCGGAGGTGCCGGAGGCGGCGACGATCACGGCCTCGTTCCGCGCGAGCCCGGCGGCGTAGGCCGGGAAGAGCGCGAGGGAGACGGCGGTCGGGTAGCAGCCGGGCACCGCGATGCGCCTGGACCCGGTGAGCGCGGTGCGGGCGCCCGGCAGTTCGGGGAGGCCGTAGGGCCAGGTCCCGGCGTGCGGGGAGCCGTAGAACCTCTCCCAGTCGGCCGCGTCCTTCAGCCGGAAGTCGGCGCCCATGTCGACGACCAGGACGTCCGGGCCGAGCTGCTCGGCGACCGCGGCGGACTGGCCGTGGGGCAGGGCGAGGAAGACGACGTCATGTCCGGCGAGGGCCCCGGGCGTGGTCTCCTCGAGCACCCGGTCCGCCAGCGGCAGCAGATGCGGCTGCAGCGCGCCGAGTCGCTGTCCGGCGTTGGAATTGCCGGTCAGGGCCCCGATCTCGGTCTCCGGGTGCGCCAGGAGCAGCCGCAGGAGCTCCCCGCCCGCGTACCCGCTCGCTCCGGCCACTGCCGCACGTACCGCCATGTCACCCTCCTTTGGATGGCATGACTATACGTTTCGCTGCACGTTTATGCAATCAGCGCGCTTTGCGGGCCGCGTACGCCCGCGCCGCCCGCACCCGGTTCCCGCACTTGGTCGTGCACCAGCGCCGGGCCGCGTGGGAGCGCAGGAACCAGCGGGCGCAGCCGCTGGCGGCGCATTCGGTCAGCTGCTCCGCCTCGCCACCGGTGAGCAGGTCGGTGGCGTCCTCGGCCAGCAGGGAGAGCGCGGCGGCGGCGGGGTTACCGGTGTCGGGTGCGTCGGCGCGGTGCGGGCCGTCCGCGCTCCAGGCGAGCCGCGGGGTCGAGGGGGCGGCGGCGAGCGCGGTGTTGAGGGTGGCGAGATCCTCCGCGGCGGGCCGGCCCTGGGCGCCGTAGGCCTCGAACAGCGCACGCAGCGCCTCGCGCAGCCCGAGCAGGCGGCCGTGCTGCCGACCGTTCAGGGCCACCCGGTCGGGCAGCAGATCGTGCCGCACCAGCCACAGATGGGCGGCCTCGGTGTCGTCGAGCAGGTCGACCGTGCCGTGGCTGAGCGCGAAACGCGTGTTGACCAGGGCCAGCGAGAGGTAACGCTCCTCGCCGGGGACCGGGAGCTGGTGCAGGTAGACAGGGGCCTCGGAATCCACGACCTCATGGTAATCCTTGCGATTCGCCGTGAGGAGGCTTAGCGTTCCTCACGGCAAAGTATCGAAGAAACCGTGAGAGGTGATGACGCCGTGGGCTTCGACGTGGACGTACTGCGCGAGGACTTCCCCGTCCTTGGGCGGACGGTGGACAGCGGCGCCCGTCTCGTCTACCTGGACTCCGGAGCCACGACCCAGAAACCGCTGAAGGTGCTGGACGCGGAGCGGGACTTCTACCTCACGCACAACGCGGCCGTGCACCGAGGCGCGCACCAGCTGGCCGGGGAGGCGACGGAGGCGTACGAGAGTGCGCGGCACACGGTCGCCCGCTTCGTCGGGGCCGAGGACGACGAGATCGTCTTCACCAAGAACACCACCGAGTCCGTCAACCTCGTCGCCTACGCCCTCGGCAACGACCGCCGGCTCGGGCCCGGCGACCGGATCGTGGTGACGGAGATGGAGCACCACGCCAACCTGGTGCCCTGGCAGCAGCTCGCCGAGCGGACGGGAGCGACGCTGGACTGGTTCGGTCTGACGGACGAAGGGCGCCTGGACCTGACCCGGATCGACGAACTGCTGGACGAGCGCACCAAGGTGCTCGCCGTCGCCCACCAGTCCAACGTGCTCGGGACGATCAACCCGGTGCGCCGACTGGCCGACCGCGCCCACGCGTTCGGCACCCTGGTCGTGGTCGACGGCGCGCAGTCGGTCCCGCACCGCCCGGTCGACGTGACCGAGCTGGGCGCTGACTTCCTCGCCTTCTCGGGGCACAAGATGCTCGGCCCGAACGGCATCGGCGTGCTGTGGGGCCGCCGCGAACTCCTCGCCGGGCTCCCACCGTTCCTGACCGGCGGCTCGATGATCGAGATCGTCGAGATGGACCGCACGACCTTCCTGCCGCCGCCGCAGCGCTTCGAGGCGGGCGTGCCGATGACCTCGCAGGCGGTGGGGCTCGCGACGGCCGTGGACTACCTCCAGGCCCTCGGCATGGCGGAGGTCGCGGCGCACGAGGACCGCCTGACGGCCCGCGCGCTGGCGCTGCTCGGCGAGGTCCCCGGGGTGCGGATCGTCGGCCCCCACGACCTCACCGACCGCGGCTCGGCCGTCTCCTTCACGGTCGACGGCATCCACCCGCACGACGTCGGCCAGGTCCTGGACGAGAGGGGCGTCGCCGTCCGCGTCGGCCACCACTGCGCCCGCCCGATCGTGCGGCGCTACGGCATCCCGGCCACGACCCGGGCGAGCTTCTACGTCTACAACACCGAGGCCGAGGTGGACGCACTGGTGGAGGGGGTGTGCGCGGCCCAGGAGTACTTCGGGGGGTGAGGGTGTCCCGCGGGTGTGGGCCGCCGCCGCTGTTGCTGTCTTCCGGACGGCGGCCCACGCCGGGTGCTACTTCTCCTTGATCCGCAGGAACGTGACCGAGTTCGCCGGGAAGGTGTACGTGAACCTGTCCGCGACCCCCGAGAAGGTGGACGTCACCGGGGCGACGGGCGTGCTCGTCTCGGTGTTCACCGCGTCCGGAGCGGCGGCGAGCGTCGTCACCCGGGCTTTCGGCGCGACCTTCGCGCCGCCGAGGTCGATCGCCGTACGGGCCCCCGAGGACTGGGCGTTGACCACCTTGACGATCAGGTCGCCGGTCCGTGCGTCCCTGGTGACGACCTGGCGGAACGGCTCGGCCGGCTTGTCGTCGGTGAAGCTGCCCCATTGCTGGCCGTCGAGATACAGGGTGACCTGCCGGCCGCGCACCTTGACGTCGATGTCGTAGGCCCGCCCGGTCTCGACCGAGCCCGCCTTGGCGATCAGCGTCGACTTGCCGCCGTCCACGGCCTGTTCGACGGCGGTCTGGGTGTTGTTCCAGCCGCCGATGTTCCACCAGTAGTAGTTCCCGGTGTCCTTGACGCCGAAGGCGACGAGGAAGCCCTCCTTGCCGGACTGCTTGGTGGCCTTCACGTGCAGGTCGTAGTCGTGCCAGGACGGGTCACCGGCCGAGACCATGGTGTTCTCGGCGGCAGTGTCCGTCTGGACGTACTGCCCGTCCTGGATGCTCCAGCTGCCGCCGCCGGTGTGCGTCCACTGGGCGGCGCCACCCGAGAAGTCGTCGCTGAGCAGCGTGTTCCCGTCGGCGTCCGTCACCTTCACGTCGTCGTAGGCGGCGCTGGTGGCCCAGGTGGACAGGCCGACGGCGCCGCTGATGGGGGCGAGCAGTGACGGGGTGCCGGTGGCGGTCGAGGGCACGACCCGGTCGCCGACGTTGGTCATGAACAGCTTCTGGACCTCGTAGTCGGCCGACTCCCAGGAGGCGTGGTTGTTGAACCACACCATGTCCGGGCGCCACTGGACGTAGTCCTCGTTGGCGAACAGTGGTGCGTACGAGGCGAGTTTCACGACGTCCGCGTTGCGTTCCAGGCCGGTCATGTACGCCGCCTCTGCGAGGCCGTTCTTGAAGGCGTTGCCGCCGGAGGCGTACTCGCCGAGGAAGACCTTGGGCCCGCCGCGGTCGTAGGAGTCGTAGCGGTCGTTGTTCTGCAGGAACCACTGCGGGCTGTTGTAGTAGTGCTCGTCGACCATGTCGACCTTGGCGCCCTTGTTGAGCTGCCAGGCCGTGTCGAAGGTCGAACCGGAGTCGTCCGGGCCCGCGTTGGAGATCACCGTCATGTAGGGGTACTTGGCGTCGATGGCGGTGCGGAACTGCTGGAAGCGGGCGAAGAACTCCTCGGGCAGGTTCTCCTCGTTGCCGACCTCGATGTGGGTGAGGTGGAAGGGCTTGGCGTGGCCCATCCGGGCGCGCAGCCTGCCCCACTTCGACGTCACCGGCCCGTTGGCGAACTCGATGAGGTCGAGCGTGTCCTGGATGTGCCGCTTGAGCAGCGCGTCGTCGTCGACGGCCTGGTTCTGGCCGCAGCCGGTGACCAGGGCCGGGACGACGGGCAGCGGCATGGCGCCGACGTCCTCGGCGAAGCGGAAGTACTCGTAGTAGCCGAGGCCGTAACTCTGGTTGTAGCCCCAGAAGTTGGCGTTCGTGGCGCGGGTCTCGACCGGGCCGACGGTGTCCTTCCACTGGTACGAGCGCTTGCGCTGGTAGCCGGAGGCCGCGCTGTAGTCCTCCATGGAGCCGGTGTTGACCAGACAGCCGCCGGGGAAGCGGACGAAGCCCGGATGCAGGGCGGCGATCTTCTCCGCGAGGTCCTTGCGCAGGCCGTTCGGCTCGTGCCGGTAGGTGTCGCGCGGGAAGAGGGAGGCCATGTCGAGCGCGGTCGCGGCCGAAGTGGCCACGGTGAGGCGGCCGTTCGAGCTGGTGCGGGTGGCGGTGAAGGCTGCCTTGTACTTCGCCCAGCCGCCCTTGCGTACGGCCACCCGGCGGGCGGTGGCCAGTGTGCCGTCGGCGTCCTGCAGCGAGACCGTGAGCGAGGTGCCGCTCTCGGCGCGGGCCCAGACCGAGAAGTCGTAGGCCTTGCCCTTCTCGACCCGGATGCCGGTGTTGTAGCCCGCGTTGGTGACGGCCGAACCGGCGCTCAGGGAGAGGTAGTTGCGGTTGCGGGCGTTCAGCCGGCCGTCGTCGTCGACGACCCGCGCGGTGCCGTCGACGGTCCACGCGGTCAGGGGCGTGTACGACGTGTTGTCGTCGGTGGAGTACTCGAAGGACCTGTTCTGTACGAGCTCGGCGTACAGACCGCCGTCGGCTGCGCGGTTGATGTCCTCGAAGAAGACGCCGTACATCGTGTCGTCGATCTTCGCGCCCTTGGCGGCGGGGTCGACGGTGATCGCGTAGTCGGTGACGTCTGCGGCATCGGTGCCGTCTGCCCTGTCGACGGCGTGGGCGGGAGCGGGGACGAGGGCGGCGGCGAGGAGGAAGGCGCCGGCTCCGAGGCCGAGTCTCAACCGGGTGCGGGGCGTGCGGCGAGTGGAATGTGACATGGCACTCCGCGGCTCAGAGGGGAAGGGATCACAGCTCACGACAGTCGTTCGATATACCGGACGGCGGTCAACACTTCGAACGGCAAGATAGGGAAGGGGGTGTGAGCACGTCAATGGGACCGGCAACGCCGGGCTAAAGTCGGGGCATGCGTGCGCTGCTGCCCTACCTCGCCCTGTCCGGGTTCCTGGCCGCCGTCATGCTGTCCTTCGCCCTGCTGGCCCGCCGGATCCGCCGGCGCGGCACGGCCGGCGGTGGACTGAGCGGGGCACTGGCGGCGTACGAGGAGGCATTCCGCACGACAAGTCATGCGGCGCACTACGAGATCCGGGCCCAGGCCGACCGCAGGACCCCCACCGGCTCCCCCGACCCATTGCGCCGTCGCCGCAGGAGGCTCTGAGTATGGGTGAGTTCTGGCCCGTTCCGGACGTGCTGGCTCATCTGGCCGGGCGTTGGCGCGTCGAGCGGAGGGTGCGGGATCTGGCGGGCGGGGGCGAGGGGCGGTTCGAGGGGACGACCGCCTTCAGTCCGCTCGACGGGGGCGGTCTGCTGCACGAGGAGTCCGGCACCTTCACCTGGCAGGGCGTCTCCCGCCCCGCCGAGCGCACCCTGCGCTTCCTGCCGGGGGCGTCACCCGGCACCGCGGACGTCCGCTTCGCCGACGGCCGCCCCTTCCACGACCTGGACCTGGCCTCCGGCCACCACATCGCCGACCACCCCTGCGCGGCGGACCTCTACCGCGGCGAGTTCACCGTCCGCGACGCGGACCACTGGCGGACCGTGTGGCGGGTGGGCGGACCGGCGAAGGATTTGGTGCTCAGCACCGAGTACGAACGGGAGCGCTGAGCCCGAGCGCCTACGCGCTCGACGTCTGCGCCCGTATCGCGTCGAAGCGGAGGTTCCAGCGGCCTTCGTGACCCGTGACGGTGATGGTCGACAGGGGGCGGACGTCGATGTTCCAGTAGGTGGACGGCGGTGCCTTCAGGACGTAGACGAGGGCCGCGCGGACGACGGACGGCTCCGCCACGGCGACGATGCGGCCGCCGTCCTCGAAGGGCCGGGTGTCGAGCCAGTTGCCGACCCTGGTGATGAAGCTGATCAACGACTCCCCGCCGTGCGGAGTGCCCCGCGGATCGGCGAGCCAGGCGTCGACGGCCTCCGGCTCACGGGCCATCGCCTCGCCCAGGGTCAGCCCGCGCCAGCGGCCCATGTCGCAGTCACGCAGGGCGAGTTGGACGAGCGGGGCGTAGCCGAGGGCGTCTCCGGTGGCGCGGCTGCGCAGCGTGGGCGAGCAGTAGCGCAGTTCGGCCGCGGCCAGCGGGATCAGGTCATGCGCGACGCGCTGCACCTCGTCCCATCCGGCCTGGTCGAGCGGCCGGGGATCCTCGAAGCGTTCGGCTAGCAGCGGGGAACTGCGTGCGGCCGCGACGAAAGTGACCCTAAGTTGCATGCGGCGATGGTGTGACGAAGAAGTGCGCAGGTCAAGGGGCATTGCCTCGGAGTCACCGACGGTGGCCAGGACTTTACTTCACGGTCAGGACCTGGCGGACATGTCACCCAAACCGCCGGCTCGGAACACCAGCGCCATCCACTGGTCGGGCCTCGCCGGCTCCCGGAACCCGAGCTTCTCGTACACACCGTGGGCGTCGTGCGTGGCCAGCAGGATGCGCCGCAGCCCGAACGGCTCCAGGTGATCGCGTACGGCGCCCACCAGGGCGGTCCCGATCTTCTTGCCGCGCACGGAGCGGTCGACGTCGAGGCGCTCGGGGTCGGTCGAGATCTCGTAGCCCTAGGGAAGGTTCACCGTGTCGGTCATGACCGGAGATTCGCAGGCCCGGGGAGGGAACGTCGAGCGGTTTTCGCGGTGGCTCATCGCCCGAGCACCTCGTCGCAGGCCGCCCGCAACCGCCTTACCCCCTCCGTGATCTCACCCGTCCCCGCGACCGCCGCGAAGCTGAGGCGGATGTGGGCGGCCGGGGGTTCGGCGCTGAAGTAGGGGCGGCCCGGGGTGATGGCGACGCCCGCGCGCAGGGAGGCGGAGGTGAAGGTGAGGTCGTCGGTGCCGTCGGGGAGGCGGAGCCAGAGGTGGTAGCCGCCCGACGGGACGTGCGGCAGGGTCAGTTCGGGCAGGCTCAGCCGCAGGGCTGCCGTCATCGTGTCGCGGCGGGCCTTCAACTCGGCCGAGATCGTGCGGAGATGGCGGGGCCAGGCCGGGGATCCGACGAGTTCGACGGCTGCCTCCTGCAGCGGCCGGGGGACGAAGAAGGTGTCGACGACCTGGATGGCGCGCAGCCGTTCCAGGACCGGCCCGCGGGCGGCCAGCGCGCTGATCCGGAAGCTGGGCGAGGTCGCCTTGGTCAGGGAGCAGACGTGGACCACGACGCCGTCGGGGTCGTCGGTCATGAGCGGGCTCGGCAGCGGACCCGCGTCCTCGTGCACCAGCCGTCGTACGAAGTCGTCCTCGACGACGAACGCACCGGCCTCGCGGGCGATCCGCAGCACCTCGGCGCGGCGGTCCGCGGCAAGGACCGCGCCCGTCGGGTTCTGGAACAGGGGCTGGCAGACGAAGACCCGGGCCCCGGTCGCGCGGAACGCGTCGGCGAGCAGGGACGGCCGGACGCCGTCCGGGTCCACCGGCACGGGGACGGGGCGCAGACCGGCCGAGCGCGCGATCGCCAGCATGCCGGGGTAGGTGGGGGATTCGACGAGTACGGGCGCGCCGGGCGCCGCCACGGCGCGCAGGGCCGTGGTCAGCGCGGACTGGCCGCCCGCGGTGATCAGCACCTCGGCCGCGGTTACCCCGCCGCCGATGCCCCGCGCGAACCACTCCCGCAGCTCCGGCAGCCCCTCCAGCGGCGGCCGGCCCCAGGCACCGGGACGCCGCCCGGCGCGGGCGAGCGCCGCCGCCATCGCCCGCTCGGGCTGCAGGGACGGGTGCAGATAGCCGCCGTTGAACTCGACGACCCCGGGCGGCGGCGCGGTCAGTGAGACGACCACCCCCGACGCGTCCACCGTGCGCGGTACGAGGTCGGCGGCGCCGTCCGCGCTGAGCGCCACCTCCTGCCAGGAGGTGTCACCGACCGCGGAGGTCGTGGCGCGGGGTTCGGCACGGAAGGCTCCGGCTCCCGGCCGGGTCACCACCAGGCCCTCGGCGGAGAGCTGGGCCAGGGCCCGCGAGACGGTCACCGGGCTGACGCGGAACCGTTCGACGAGGGAGCGACTGGACGGGAGCTTTCCACCGGGAGAGTAGCGGTCCAGCTCTCGTCGCAGCTGTGTCGCCAGTTCACCGACGCTGCTACGCTGTTGCATGACAGGACAGAATAGCGCTACTGCCACGGAGCGGATAGCGGTCACCGCCCGGCCCGCGAGACCCGCCGCCTCCGGCACGCTCCAGGCCGTCCTCGGCGTCGTCGCCTTCTCCCTCACCTTCCCGGCCACCGCCTGGGGCCTTGAGGGCTTCGGGCCCTGGGCGCTCGTCGCCGTGCGCAGTGTCCTGGCCGCGCTCATCGCGGGCGTCTGTCTGCTGGCCACCAGAGCCCGGGTGCCCGAGCGCCGCTACTGGCCGGGGCTCGCGGTCGTCGCCGCCGGTGTCGTGGTCGGCTTCCCGATGCTGACCACCCTCGCGCTCCAGACGTCCACCACCGCGCACGCGGCCGTCGTGGTCGGACTGCTCCCGCTCACGACCGCCCTGCTCTCCGCCCTGCGCATGGGCAACCGCCCCTCCCGCACCTTCTGGACGGCGGCCCTCGCGGGCGCGGCCGCCGTCGTCGCCTTCACGGTGCAGCAGAGCGGCGGCGCGCTGACGACCGCCGACATGTACCTCTTCGCGGCGCTGCTGGTGTGCGCGGCCGGCTACACCGAGGGCGGCCGGCTGGCCCGGGTCATGCCGGGCTGGCAGGTCGTCGGCTGGGCGCTGGTGCTGTGTCTGCCGCTGAGCGTGCCGGCCGCGGCGCTGGCCCTGTCGTACGAGCCCGTGCGGCTGACCGCGCACAGTGTGGCCGGACTGCTGTGGGTCGCGGCGGGCTCGCAGTTCCTCGGCCTGGTCGTCTGGTACCGGGGTATGGCGGCCATCGGCGTGCCCAAGGCCAGCCAGTTGCAGTTGGCGCAGCCGCTGCTCACACTGGTGTGGTCGGTGCTGCTGCTGGGTGAGCACCTGACGGCCGCCGCACCGCTGACGGCCGCGGCGGTCCTCGTGTGCATCGCCGTCACCCAGCGGGCGCGGGGCTGAGCGGCGTGCACGCGCCGGTCCCAACCCCGGCCCTGCGCCGTAGACTCAGGGCCACGGACCGCTGCTCCCGCACATCGGTGAGGAGGCGCCACACATGCAGGCAACCGTGGGCGACCAGCTTGTCCAGCACGGCAGGGTGGTCGGACAGCAAGACAAGGTCGGCGAGATCGTCGAAGTCCTGGGCACCAAGGGCAACCCTCCGTTCCGCGTCCGCTTCGAGGACGGGCATGTGGGCGTGTGCTCCCCGGGCCCCGACACCGAGATCCGCCACAAGGAGACGCAGCACTAGCATCGCGCGGTCGATCCGTCAGCGTGGGGGCCTCGCCGGCTGCCGGTAGTGGTCGGCGACGACCCGTGCCATCGCCCCGATCCGGTCCGTCGCCACGTCCGTGGCGGCGAAGAAGATGTGCCCGCGCGCCTGCGGGTACTTCTTCGCCAGGGTGAGGTGCCGGGAGAGTTCGGCGGGGTCCTGCCAGGCGGCGGGCTGTGCCGGGTCGCCCGCCTTGTACAGCGCCTCCCCCACGTACAGCCGGGTGCCACTGCCCCGCGCGACCTGTGCCCACCAGGGCAGCAGCTTGGCGTAGTCGGCGGCGGCGAAGCCGATGTTCCAGTAGATCTGCGGCGCGATGTAGTCGATCCAGTTCTCCCGCACCCATTTCCGGGTGTCCGCGTGCAGGTCGTCGTACGTCTGCACACCCGCCGTCGTGTCCGAGCCGAGCGGGTCCGTCGCGGCGTTGCGCCACACCCCGAAGGGGCTGATGCCGAAGCGCGTGCCGGGGCGGGTCAGTTTGATGCGCACGGCCATCTCCCGCACCAACCGGTCGATGTTGTCGCGGCGCCAGGCGGCCCGGTCCGCAAAGCCGGAGCCGTATCGGTCGTACGCCTCGTCGTCGTCGAAGGTCTGGCCGGCCACGGGATACGGGTAGAAGTAGTCGTCGAAGTGCACGGCGTCCACGGGGTACTTGCGCACCGCGTCGAGCATCGCCTCCTGCACGAAGGCGCGGACCTCGGGCAGTCCCGGGTTGTAGTAGAGCTTCCCGCCGTACGGCACCACCCAGTCGGGGTGTCTGCGCGCGGGGTGCGAGGCGGCGAGCCGCGTCAGGTCGGTGTGGAGCGCGACGCGGTACGGGTTGAACCAGGCGTGCAGTTCGAGTCCCCGGGCGTGCGCCTCCGCGACCGCCGTCCGCAGCGGGTTCCAGCCCGGGTCCCGGCCCTGGGTCCCGGTGAGGTACTCCGACCACGGCTCGTACGGCGAGGGCCACAGCGCGTCGGCCGTCGGACGCACCTGGAACATCACGGCGTTGAGGCGGTCGCGGACCGCAAGGTCGAGGTGTCCGACCAGCTCCGCGTGCTGCTGGGCCGCCGAGAGACCCGGACGGGAGGGCCAGTCCCGGTTCCCGACGGTGGCCACCCACATGCCGCGCATCTCGCCGCTCGCGTGCCGGCCGCGCGGTACGGCGCTCGCGTCCGGCGCCGCCGCCAGCGTCGCGAGCGCGGCCAGTGCGAACGTCCTGCGTGACAGTCGCCCCATGGTCACAACACCCCCATACAGTACGAATCCATGCGGTCACGGATCGTTTCCGCCGTCCAGGATGCCCGTACCCGCGCGATCGATCATCGATACTTGGGAGTAACGTGCACGATCGGAGCAGGCGCCGAACCACAGGGGTCCTGCGGCAACCCGTAGACCAGCGAAGGGGACGATGTGACAGACATCCCGTCGGGAGACATTGCGCGCGTCGGAGTCGTGGGCTGTGGCCAGATGGGGGCCGGCATCGCCGAGGTGTGCGCCCGGTCCGGGCTGGACGTCATGGTCGCCGAGACCACCGGCGAGGCCCTGGAGATCGGCCGCACCCGGCTGTTCAACTCCCTGTCGAAGGCGGCCGAGCGCGGCAAGATCAGCGCCGAGGAGCTCGACGCGACGCAGGCGCGGCTCAGCTTCACCACCGACCTCGGCGAGTTCGCCGACCGTGACCTGGTGATCGAGGCCGTCGTCGAGAACGAGCAGGTCAAGACGGAGATCTTCCAGGTGCTCGATCAGGTCGTGACCCGGCCCGACGCGATCCTGGCCTCCAACACCTCCTCGATCCCGCTGGTGAAGCTCGCGGTCGCCACCTCGCGCCCCGACCAGGTCGTCGGCATCCACTTCTTCAACCCGGCGCCCGTGCAGAAGCTGGTGGAGCTGATCCCCGCGCTCACCACCTCCGAGGGCACCCTGGGCCGCGCCCAGCTGTTCGCCGAGAAGGTGCTCGGCAAGCACGCGATCCGCGCGCAGGACCGCTCCGGGTTCGTGGTCAACGCGTTGCTGATCCCCTATCTCCTCTCCGCGATCCGGATGTTCGAGTCGGGCATCGCCAGCCGCGAGGACATCGACAACGGCATGGAGCTCGGCTGCGCCCACCCGATGGGCCCGCTCAAGCTCTCCGACCTGATCGGCCTGGACACGGTCGCCTCGGTGGCGTTCTCGATGTACGAGGAGTACAAGGAGCCGCTGTACGCCGCTCCCCCGCTGCTGCAGCGGATGGTCGACGCCGGCCGGCTCGGCCGCAAGTCCGGCTCGGGCTTCTACAGCTACGTCTGACCGGTGTCCACCACAGTGCCCCGTCCAGGGTGCTGACTACACAGTGCTACGAACGCGGGCCCGGCACCTTTGTTGGTGCCGGGCCCGCGTCTTTCACACACCGTGTGCGCGCCGGGCTCGCATATGCCGCTCGCACACGCTCCCCACGCGTCCACCAGGCGAGTTGACTCATCATGCGCATGCAACGGATGTGACGACTACGGAAAGGAGCGGACCCGTGACCGCCGACCCGGAGCATCCCGCGGTCCAAGGAGAACTCGCAGAGTTACGCCGCCGGCTCGATGTCGCGTACGCACGCGTCGAGGGCGGACTGGCGCTGCTCAACCACCGCACCGAGGAGACCGACAAGGAGATGGACGACCTGAGCGCGCGGATCGTCGCGCTGGAGCACGCCCGTTGGCCACTGCCCGCGATAGCGACACTGACAGCGGTGGGCGCGCTCGTGGCGACCGTGTGGCAGGTCCTGGGCCGCTGACACCGGCCCAGGACGCGGTGGGGGGCTCGGGGCCCGCGATCAGGGCCTGGTGTCCTGGCCCAGCCTGAGGTGGTGCAGGAACAGTAACGCGGCCGCCATGTTGGCGGCCGGGACCTCTCCGCGGGCGACCATGTCGGGGACGAGCTTGAGGGGGACCCACTCCCGACGGTCCGACTCGAAGTCGTCCACGGGATGCCCGACGTATTCGCCCTCGTCGGTCCAGTAGATGTGGTGCCGGGCGTCGGTGAGGCCGTTGGACGGCTCCACGCTCATGAGGTGCTGCAGAGGTCCCGGCCGCCAGCCGGTCTCCTCCTCGAGTTCCCTGGCGGCCGCGACGGCGATGTCCTCCCCGTCCTCGACCACGCCGGCCGCGAGTTCCCACCCCCAGCTGTCGGTGATGAAGCGGTGGCGCCACAGGAGGAGGACCTCGTTGGCCTCGTTCACCACCGTCGCCACGGCCACGGGACGCAGCCGTATCAGAAAGTGATCGAGATGCCGGCCGTCCGGCAGCTCGACATCGGCGAGATTGACGTCGAACCAGCGATTTGCGTACACAGTTTGTTCGTTCTGTTTCGTCCACTGCACGGTTCTGCCACCTTCCGTCGAGTAAGTGGCAATATCGCAGCAGGGACTGTGGTATGGCGGTGCTCCGGGAGCGGTCTACAGCGGTACGCGCAGTGCGCCGTCGATGAGTTCGGCGGCTTCCGCGGTGCCCGCGCCGCCGCTGCGCACCAGGTGTTCGCGCACCGCCCGGAGTCTGTCGCGCAGTCGCTGGGACTCCATTCCGCGCGCCTGTTCGGCCATCTGCACCGCGGTGGCCACGGCCTTGTCGGCATTGCCCCGGCGCAGTTCGATCGTGCTCAGCATGGCCAGCCGGTGCACCCGGCCGCGATCGTGCGCCGGATTGTCGACGGCCGCCGCCGCGTGCTCCCCCGCCGCCACCAGCTCGCCGAGGCTGAGCAGCGCCTCCGCCACCTGGACATTGACCAACCCCGGCTGGACATAGCCGGTTTCGTCGGGTTCGTAGCCGCGCCGGATGCGTTCCGCGGCCTGCTCGGCCCGCCGGATGCAGGACAGCGCGGTCGTGCCGTCGCCCAGGTGCGCGTACGCCTTGGCCTGCATCGCGTAGAGGTCGCAGGCGAGCGCCGGGGTGATGTGCTTGCCGGCGGCCCGCAGCGCGGCCTCCGCGAAGGCGACGGACTGCCGGTACTCCCGCATGAACAGGGACTGGTTGACCAGCAGGGCGATGACATACGCCCCCAGTCCCCGGTCCCCGCTGGCCTTCGCCAGGCGCAGCGCCTGGTGGAAGTAGCGCTGGGCGAGACCGTGCGCGTCGGAGTCGTAGGCGCAGATGCCCGCGATCGCCACCAACCCGCCCGTCGCCCGGTGCAGTTGGCGCCCGGTGGCGTCGGTGTAGCTGCCGCGCAGCAGCGGGGCGGCCTCGGCGTTGAGGAAGCCGACGATCCGGGTGCGGGTCGCTATGCCGCCGGCCTTGCGGTACATCTGCTCGTAGTGCGTGCGGGCCGCGCGCAGCATCTCCAGGTCGCCGGGGGTGACCCGGTGCCGGCCGCCGCGCGAGACGTCGACGTCCTCGGGCGGGTTCTCCCACTCCCACACGGGCATGACCGCGGGCGTACCGGTCACCGCGGGCGCACCCAGGATGTGCGGGCGCTGCTGCTCGTCGGAGCGCCACAGCGCGGTCGCCCGCTCGACGAAGCCGGACAGGGTGGTGCCGTGCGGCGTGGACGGCTCGCCGGGCACCCCGAGGCCGATGTCGTCGAGGGTGACGGGGCGGTGCAGCCGGCCCGCCAGCACCTCGCAGATCAGGTCGGGCACCTGCCCGCGGGGGCGCTGGCCCTTCAACCACCGTGCCACGGCGGTGTGTTCGTAGCGCAGAGCGAGACCGCGTGCCCGCCCCGCCTGGTTGACGTGTGCTGCCAGCCCCGCATGCGAGATCCCGGCCTCGTCCAGGATCGCGTCGAGCAGAGTGTTGGGCTGCATGGGTGCCCCCCGGGTGGCTCGGTGCCCGTCAGACTAGTGCGAACGTCTTCACACGGGGTGTGAACGGAGTGCCCGAATCCGCAGCGTACGCGCGCTGTCGCGGAGAGTTTCCGACCGGTTGACTGAAATGCCTCGCAAGAGGCCGGCCGGGCCGCCGGCTCCCCCTCGTACAGTGCGGCGGCCCGTTCTCGCGCCGTCCGCCCAGCTGCCTGCCCGACACTCCGTAGCTGGCGGACGGCCGCCGGCGGCTTGGCTGAGCGTGTGAGCGCCGTTGCGTCAAAGGTGCGTGGTCGGCTGCGGGTGCGTCGTGGTTGTTCGCGCAGTTCCCCGCGCCCCTGAGGTTGGTTGCAGTTGGCGGTCGTTGGTCAGTGCGAGGAGAGCTACGTCATCCGCCGGGGCGCCTGCTGTGTGGCGCAGTAGTGTCGTGAAGATCGAGCCGAGGACCTGTTGAGGAACAGGTACCTGGGTATCACGTACGCATTGGGCCAGGACCTCGTCCAGGGGGAAGAACCGGCCATGGTCGTCCCGGGCGTCCTCCACGCCGTCCGTGTGGAGGAGCAGGGTCTCGCCGGGGAGCAGGCGGCCGCAATGCTGTACGTCCGGTTCGGGCGGGAGCGGGAACGGCCCGAGCGGAGGGAGGGGATCCGCTCGGGCCACGGGCTCCACCCGTCCGTGGCTGAGCAGATGAGGCCAGGGGTGTCCGCAGCTCAGAAGGCGCAGTTCTCCCTCGGGCCCGATCTCCAGGAGCAGTACGGTGACGAACTCCTCGGCCACCGGGTTGTCGGGCTCGGCTCCGGCCGACGGGTGCTCGGCGCGCGCCCGCTCGCGCAGATGCCGGGCCAGGGCGCGCTCCAACCGCCGTGCCACCGAGCCGAGTTCGGGCTCGTCGTGGACGGCCTCGCGGAAGCTGCCGAGTACGGCGGCCACCGTACCGATGGCGGCGATCCCGTGCCCGCGCACATCGCCCATCACGGCCCGGACGCCGTGCTCGGTGGCGGCGACCTCGTACAGATCGCCGCCGATGACCGCCTCACGGTCGGCGGACAGTTGAGCGGCCGCGACGCTCAGGCCGCCGACCCGCGGCGGCAGCGGTCGCAGCAGAGCGCTCTGCGCGGCGCCCGCGATCCGGCGGACCTGCCTGAGCTCACGCAGCAGCGCACGCCGGACGTGGAGTATCAGTCCCGTCCCGACGGCGAAGAAGACAGCACAGGTCACGGCCCGTGCGCCGAGGCCGTCCTGCTGCGCGAGCGGACAGGTCATCTTGTACGTGACCGCCGTGGCGCCCCACATGGCGGGCAACCCCAGCGCGCGCACCCGGCACGGCGGCCGCCTCCTCGCGCTGCGGCGGAATCCGGGCTTGAAGCGGATCATGCCGATTGGCCCCCCATTCAGGCCCCGACAGCACAGACGGACCGGCCCCGAAAGACCGGTCCGATTCTGTCGACCGCATAGCCCGCAAGGCCCAGATCGCCCGGCATTGTCACCCGAACGAGTGAGCACCCGCAGACCCCTCGCATTTATGCAGGTGAGAGGCATATTCACGGGGTAACTGCGGAACTTTTCAGGGCACGGAGGACTGCAGCGCGGTCAGGGGCGCGGGGAACTGCGCGACAAGCCACGACGCTCCCGCACCCGCCAACAACCCACAGCCCCCCGCCCCTTAGGCGCTACCTCTTGGGCGCTACCCCCGAAGCACAGCCCCGGTCCGCTCGCCCGCGAGGGCAACCGCAGCATCCCGAGCCGCAGAAGCCTCCTCCACGGTCAACGTCCGATCCCCGGCCCGGAACCGCAACGCATACGCCAGCGACTTCCGCCCGGCCCCGAGCTGATCGTCGTTCTCGTAGACGTCGAACAACCGAATCCCCTCGAGAAGTTCACCCGCCCCCTCACGCAACGCACCCTCCACATCGGCATGCGGCACCGACTTGTCCACGACCAGGGCAACATCCTGCGTCGCCACCGGGAACGTGGAGATGCTCGGCGCCTGCGGGGTGTCGTCCCCCACCGCCTCCAGCACGTCCAGATCGATCTCCATCGCGCAGGTGCGCTCGGGCAGGCTCAGCGCCTTGATCACGCGCGGGTGCAGCTCGCCGGCGTGACCGACGACCTTCTCCGCGCCGTCGACGACGACCACCAGTTCGGCGGTGCGCCCCGGATGCCAGGGCCCGTACTGCCCGCCCCTGACGATCAGTTCGGCACCGGCCTCGCGGGCCACCACCCGGGCGGCCTCGATCGCGTCGGCCCAGTCGGCCGGACGGCCCTTGCCCCACCAGCCGGCCTGCTCACGGGCGCCCGCGAGGACGACGGCGGCGTGGCGCGGCTGCTCGGGCAGCGCGGCGTCCAGCCCGGCGATCTCCTCGTCGGTGGGGCGGCGGTCGACCGGAAGGGCCGCGGCCACCCGCTGCTCCGCGCGCGGCAGGAAGACCAGCCCGGTCTCGAAGAGCGCCAGGTCGTGCGCTCCGCGGCCGTCGTTGCGCCGCAGCGCGCCGAACAGGCCCGGCAGCAGCGACGTACGGAGCGCGGGCTCCTCGTCGTTGAGCGGGTTGGTCAGCTTCACCACGCGGCGGGCCGGGTCGTCGGCCTCCAGCAGCAGCTGGTCGAAGACCTGCTCGCCGATGAACGGGTAGTTCGGCGCCTCGACGTAGCCCGCACCGGCCAGCGCGCGGCCGATACGGCGGTGCAGCCGCTGGCGGTGCGTCAGGCCGCGGCCCGACGGGGGCTTGGGCAGCGTGGAGGGCAGGTTCTCGTAACCCTCGAGGCGGATGACCTCCTCGGCGAGGTCGTTGATCTCCAGCAGGTCGGGTCGCCAGGACGGCACGGTGACGATCAGCTCGTCCTGTCCGTACACGTCGCAGCCGATCTCCTGCAGTCGCCGGACCACGGTCTCGCGGCCGTAGTCGACACCGGCCACCTTGTCCGGGTGGTCGGCCAGGACGGCGATGGTGTGCGGCGCGGACGGTGCGACGACCTCGGTGACACCGGCCTCGGCGCTGCCGCCCGCGAGCAGGACCAGCAGGTCGACCGTGCGCTGCGCGGCGGCCGCCGCGGCCTGCGGGTCGACGCCTCGCTCGAAGCGGCGGGAGGCCTCGGAGGAGAGCTTGTGACGGCGGGCGGTGCGCGCGACGGAGACGGCGTTGAAGTGCGCGGCCTCGATGACGACGTCGCTCGTCGCGTGGTCGACGTCCTCGTGGTCGGCGATCTCGGTGTTGGCGCCGCCCATGACACCGGCGAGGCCGATCGGACCGCGCTCGTCGGTGATCACCAGGTCCTCGGTGTCGAGCGTGCGCTGCACGCCGTCGAGGGTGACGAGCTTCTCGCCCGCCTCCGCCCGGCGCACGCCGATGGTGCCCTGGACCAGGGAGCGGTCGTACGCGTGCAGCGGCTGACCCAGCTCCATCATCACGTAGTTGGTGACGTCGACGGCGAGCGAGATCGGGCGCATGCCGACCTTCTGCAGCCGGCGCTGCAGCCAGATCGGGGAACGCGCCTCGGGGCTGAGGCCGGTGACCGTACGCGCGGTGAAGCGGTCGCAGCCGGTCGGGTCGGCGACCTTGACCGGGTAGCCGAAGGCGTTCGGGCCGGGGACGTCGAGCAGGGCCGGATCGCGCAGCGGCAGACCGTAGGCGATGGCGGTCTCGCGGGCCACACCACGGATGGACAGGCAGTCGCCGCGGTTGGCGGTGACGGCGATGTCCAGGACCTCGTCGACCAGTTCGAGCAGCTCGATGGCGTCCTTGCCGACCTCGGTCTCCGGCGGCAGCACGACGATGCCCTTGCTGCCGTCGTCGCCCATGCCCAGCTCGTCGCTGGAGCAGATCATGCCGTGCGAGACCTTGCCGTAGGTCTTGCGGGCGCTGATCGAGAAGCCGCCGGGCAGGGTGGCGCCGGGCAGGACGACGACGACCTTGTCGCCGACGGCGAAGTTGCGGGCGCCGCAGACGATCTCCTGGGGCTCACCGGTGCCGTTGGCCTGGCCCACGTTCACCGTGCAGAAGCGGATCGGCTTCTTGAAGCCCTCCAGCTCCTCGATGGTCAGCACCTGGCCGACGACCAGGGGGCCCTTGAGGTCGGCGCCGAGGTGCTCGACGGTCTCGACCTCGAGCCCGGCCGAGACGAGCTTCTCCTGGACGTCGCGGCCGGTTTCCGTCGCCGGCAGGTCGACGTACTCCCGCAGCCAAGAAAGCGGGACCCGCATCAGATCTCCATCCCGAACGGCCGGGTGAACCGGACGTCACCCTCGACCATGTCTCGCATGTCTTCGACGTTGTGGCGGAACATCAGCATCCGCTCGATGCCGAACCCGAAGGCGAATCCGCTGTACTTCTCCGGGTCGACGCCGCAGGCGGTGAGCACCCGCGGGTTGACCATGCCGCAGCCGCCGAGCTCGATCCAGCCCTCGCTGGAGCAGGTGCGGCAGGGCCGGTCGGGGTTGCCGACGGACTCGCCACGGCAGACGTAGCAGACCATGTCCATCTCGGCGGACGGCTCGGTGAACGGGAAGAAGTTCGGCCGCAGCCGGGTCTTCATGCCCTCGCCGAACAGCGACTGGACCATGTGGTCGAGGGTGCCCTTGAGGTCGGCCATGGTCAGGCCCTCGTCCACGGCGAGCAGCTCGACCTGGTGGAAGACGGGCGTGTGCGTGGCGTCGAGCTCGTCGGTGCGGTACACGCGGCCCGGGCAGATCACGTAGACCGGCAGCTCGCGGTCGAGCAGCGAGCGGATCTGGACCGGGGAGGTGTGGGTGCGCAGGACGGCACCGGACTCGGTGCCGCCGTCCGGGCCCTGCACGAAGAACGTGTCGGCCTCGCCACGGGCCGGATGGTCCGGGCCGATGTTCAGGGCGTCGAAGTTGAACCACTCGGCCTCGATCTCGGGGCCCTCGGCGACCTCGTAGCCCATGGCCACGAAGACGTCCTCGATGCGCTCCGAGAGCGTGGTCAGCGGATGGCGGGCGCCGGCCGGCACGCGGTCGTGGGGCAGCGTGACGTCGACTGCCTCCTCGACCAGCACGCGCGCGTCGCGCTCGGCCTCCAGTTCGGCCTGACGGGCGGCGAGGGCCTTGTTCACGGCGCCGCGGGCCTGGCCGACGCGCTTGCCGGCGTCGGCCTTGGCGTGCGGGGGCAGGGCGCCGATCTCGCGGTTGGCGAGCGCCAGCGGGGAGGTGCCCCCGGTGTGGGCGACCTTGGCCTCCTGGAGGGCGTCGAGGGAGTCCGCGGCGGCGAAGGCGGCGAGCGCCTCGTCCCGCATGCGCTCGATGGCTTCTGGTTTCAGTGCCTCGACCTCGACCGGGTCGTACGACTTATTCGGTGCCGACATCTCTTCCCGTGCTTCCGATTGGCTGGCTGACGTGCCCCGTCTCGACCTGGAGACGCCTCGTCTCCGGTGGCGGACGCAAAGGTGCCAAGGGCCGAGTCTAACGGGGTCGGAGTATGCGGATGCGCCCGTGGCCGTCAGGCGAGATACGCCGGAGCCGCCACGGGCAAGGTAAATCGGAACTCGGCTCCGCCCCCGGGGGCGCGGCCGACCGTGATGGTGCCGCCGTGGGCCTCGACGATGCCCTTGACGATATAGAGCCCGAGGCCCGTGCCGCCGCGCTTGCTGCCCCGCCAGAAGCGGGTGAAGACGCGGTTCATGGACTCCTCCGGGATGCCGGGCCCCTCGTCGCTCACCGTGACCGACGTACCGGTGTCCTCCCCTTCGCGCGGGGAGGCCGTGGCCGTGACGTCAATCGTGACGGTTCCCTCGCCGTGCCGCACGGCATTTTCCAGCAGGTTGCTGAGCACCTGGTCGATCTTGTCGGGGTCGGCCCACAGGGCGGGCAGGGGCTGCTCGATGCGCAGCAGGAAGCGGTCGGCGGGCTGTCCGGCGGCGACGTAGGCCTGGATGTGCCGGCCGACGGCCGCGCCCATGTCGACGGGCTGGCGCCTGACCTCCAGCCGTCCGCTGTCGATCCGGGAGATGTCCAGCAGTTCGGCTATGAGCCGGGTGACGCGGTCGGCGTCGGCGTCGACGGTCTCCAGCATCAGCCGCTTCTGGTCGTCGGTGAAGCGCTCCCACTTGGCGAGCAGCGTGGCGGTGAACCCCTTCACGGAGGTGAGGGGCGAGCGCAGTTCATGGGCGACCGTCGCTATCAGCTCGGCGTGGCTGCGCTCGGTGCGGCGGCGGGCCTCGGTGTCGCGCAGGGAGACCACGACGCGCCGGACCGGGCCGGCGGGCTCACCGCGGACGTAGCGCGCGGACACGAGGACCTCGCGGCCGCCGGGTAGCAGGAGGTTGCGCTCGGGCTGGCGGGTCCGGGTGGCGAGACCGCCGTACGGGTCGGTCAGCTGCCACCAGCGGCGGCCCTCCAGGTCCTCCAGGGGCAGCGCCCTGTCCAGCGGCCGGCCGAGGGCGTCCTCGGCGCGGACTGCGGTGATGCGCTCCGCGGCGGCGTTGAAGCAGATGATCCGGCCCTGCTCGTCGGCGACGACGAGGCCGTCGGGCAGCTCGTCGGGGTCGATGCCGAGTCCGGCGAGGTCGCCGTGCCGGGGCCCGGGCGCGCTATGCGCGTCACATGCCCTGCTCGTGTCGACACTCATCCCCGTACCCCACCTCTCAGACGGCGCAGGTGGCCCCCCGGGCTGGTCACCCTACTAGCTCTCGGTGACGGTGCGGCACCCTCCGGAGGCGCGCTGTGCACGGGCCGACGCATAGAGACATACGGCGGCGGCGGTGGCGAGGTTCAGGCTCTCGGCCTTCCCGTGGATCGGGACGCGCACCACGGCGTCCGCGAGCGCGCGGGTCTCCTCCGGAAGCCCCCACGCCTCGTTCCCGAACACCCACGCGGTCGGTCCGCCCATGGTGCCCTGGTCGAGCTCGTCGTCGAGGTCGTCCTTCCCGGCGCCGTCCGCGGCGAGGATGCGCACACCGGCGCCCTTGAGTCCCGCGACCGCCTGCTCCACGGGCACTCCGACGGCGACCGGCAGGTGAAAGAGGGAGCCCACGGAGGCGCGTACGGCCTTGGGGTTGTAGAGGTCGACGGAGGCGTCGGTCAGTACGACGGCCTCGGCGCCGGCGGCGTCGGCGCACCGGAGCACGGTGCCGGCGTTGCCGGGGTCGCGCACATGGGCCAGCACGGCGACCAGCCGGGGCCGGGCGGCGAGGATCTCGGCGAAGGGCGTGTCCAGGAAGCGGCAGATCCCGACGAGGCCCTGCGGGGTGACGGTCGTCGAGATGTCGGCGACGACCTGCTCGGAGGCGAGATGGATACGGGCGCCGGTGGAGCGGGCCTCGCCGATGATGTCGGCGTACCGCTCCGCGGCCTCGACCGTGGCGAACAGCTCCACGAGGGTGTCGCCGTGATCGGCCGCCTCCCGCACGGCCTGCGGCCCCTCCACCAAAAACAGCCGCTCCTTGCCCCGGAAGTTCCGCTTGGCGAGCCGCCGGGCGGCCGAGACGCGGGGGGATCGGGGGGAGATCAGCTCGGGGGTCGCTGGGGGCATGGGTTCACCTTTGGCAGCTCAGGAAACAGCGGACCCGCAGGCTTTTCAGCCTGCGGGTCCCTCATGTCACGTCGGCTCTGGGCCGCGTCGGCGTCAGGCAGCCTTGGGCGCGTTGACGTCGGCGGGCAGCGCCTTCTGCGCGACCTCGACCAGGGCGGCGAACGCGGTGGCGTCGTTGACGGCCAGCTCGGCGAGGATCTTGCGGTCGACCTCGACGTTGGCGGCCTTCAGGCCCTGGATGAAGCGGTTGTACGTGATGCCGTTCGCGCGGGCAGCGGCGTTGATGCGCTGGATCCAGAGCTGGCGGAAGTCACCCTTGCGCTTCTTGCGGTCGTTGTAGTTGTAGACCAGCGAGTGGGTGACCTGCTCCTTGGCCTTGCGGTACAGGCGCGAACGCTGACCGCGGTAGCCGGAGGCCTGCTCGAGGATCGCCCGGCGCTTCTTGTGGGCGTTGACTGCCCGCTTGACGCGTGCCACTTGTTAACTCCTTGTAGCGGGGCCGCGGTTGGACTCACACGGCCCGGAAACGATTGGGTCCCGGTCCTGACGTACGGCGCTCGGCGATCGAATGATCAGGCGCCGCGAACGTCACTTGCCGAGAAGCTTCTTGATCTTCTTGGCGTCGCCCGGGGCCATCTCGGCGTTGCCGGTGAGGCGACGCGTCAGGCGCGACGACTTGTGCTCGAGCAGGTGGCGCTTGCCGGCGCGCTCACGGAGCACCTTGCCGGAGCCGGTGACCTTGAAGCGCTTGCTGGCACCGCTGTGCGACTTGTTCTTCGGCATGGCGCCGTTATCTCCTCGTCGGTGGCGTTCCGGTGCCCGGTCGTGAAACCGGGCACGGTGGAACGTCGCTCTTGTATCGGTTACGTCCTGGGGACTCGCGTCCCCCGGGATCACGCGTCGGCGGAAGCCTCGGCAGGAGCCTCGACTGCGTCCTCGGCGGTCTCGGCGCTCTCGGTCTCCGCGGCGTTCTGCGACTTGCCGGGGTTGGCCTTCGCGTCGGCCTTGCGGGCTTCCTGCGCCTGGCGGGCCTCGGCCATCGCCTCGGTCTTCTTCTTGTGCGGACCGAGAACCATGATCATGTTGCGGCCGTCCTGCTTCGGGTTCGACTCCACGAACCCGAGGTCGGCCACGTCCTCCGCGAGACGCTGCAGCAGTCGGTAGCCGAGTTCCGGCCGGGACTGCTCGCGACCACGGAACATGATCGTGATCTTGACCTTGTCGCCCTGCTTGAGGAACCGGACGACGTGACCCTTTTTGGTGTCATAGTCGTGCGGGTCGATCTTCGGCCGGAGCTTCATCTCCTTGATGACCGTGTGCGCCTGGTTCTTGCGCGCCTCACGGGCCTTCATGGCCGACTCGTACTTGAACTTCCCGTAGTCCATGAGCTTGCACACGGGCGGACGGGCGTTCGCCGCTACCTCGACGAGATCGAGGTCGTACTCCTGGGCAAGCTCCAGTGCCTTGGCCAGGGGGACGATGCCCACCTGCTCGCCACTGGGACCGACAAGTCGCACCTCGGGAACGCGAATCCGGTCGTTGATGCGGGGCTCGGCGCTGATGGATCCTCCTCGGTTAGCACCACACGGCGGTCTGGCGGACAGCCGCGTTTGTCTCTTTTCGACAGACCTAACCGCGCCGAAGCACAAAAAATGCCCCGGACGATCACAGGCGGGGCTCCGAAGCACTACCGGAGCACCGCCGCGATAAGTCGCGGGGCGCGCTTTCGGGCGACTCCATCGTCCGTACGGAACGATGGTGGCCGCCTGACCGGGGTGACCCGCCGTCCCGGGGGACGGTCAGGTGGGAGATCGGAGCCTCCACTTGTGGGCCGGGCTCGCGCACTGCGTGGCGTGTCCGGCCGGTCGTCACACAAGGTTAGCAGCTACCCGGGGGTGGTGCGAACCGGTGTGCACCGGGCCCTATCGTGTGGGGCATGAGTGACACCCCTCCTGAGTCCCCCGCCGACTTCGACGCCATGACCCGCGACATCGCGGAGGTCCCCGCCGTCGAGGTGATCGTGACGGTCGCCGTCAACCTGATGAGCGCCGCCGCGGTGAAGCTCGGCCTGACCGACGAGGGCGACAAGTACAAGGACCTCGACGAGGCCCGCAAGCTGGTGCACGCGCTGGCCGGTCTGCTCGACGCCAGCGCGACCGAGATCAGCTCCTTCCACGCGGCGCCGCTGCGCGACGGCCTCAAGTCGCTGCAACTGGCCTTCCGCGAGGCGTCGCTCGTCGCGGACGAGCCCGGCCAGGGGCCCGGGGAGAAGTACACCGGCCCGGTCTACGGCCAGTAGCTCACCGCACGTACAGGGGCTCTCCCGGCGGCGTCGCCCCGGCCGGCAGCAGTGCCAGGTCGAGGCCGTGCACCAGGCGGGCCCTCAGTGTCTCGTCGGCGGCCAGGCGCTCGGCGACGGCGCGTGCGGCCTCGGCCGGTGCGGCGGACGCATCGAGTACGAGGGCGAGGGTGCCGTCGGCCCGACCCGGCCCGAGGTGGGCGCGCCGGACGGACGGCTCGGCCTCTACGACGGCGCGCACGGCCTCACGTACCGCGGGGTCGGCGAGCGGGTCGGTCGTGGTGCGGCCCTCGGCGAGCGCGAGCAGAGCGGGGCCGGTCAGCTCGAAGGGCACCGGTCCGGCAAGGTCCAGCACCACCGTGTCCGCCTTCTCGTGCGCCGCGGCCTGCAGGGCCTGATGCAGGGGTACGGCGACGGGGCGGGCCGCAGCATCCCAGCGGGCCAGCGAGTCGGTGGAGGTGAACGCGGGCAGCGCGGTGCGCCCGCCGGCCTTCAGCGTGGGGACGGCCATGTCGCTGGTCTTCTCGCGGCGCAGCCCGTTCTCGTCCTCCTCGACCTCGCCGAGGACGGCCACCACGGGGACGAGGAGCCGGGCGCCCTTCAGCGCCTCCAGGACCGGACCGACGGCGGTGCGGTCCTCGGCCCAGGCGGTGAGCGCCGCGCTCAGTCGGGGGTCGGCGGAGCCGTCGTCGTCGGAGAAGCCGGGGTCGGGAATGTTCTTGTTCGCCACGGTCGTCGACCCTATCGGGCGGATATCGGGGGCTTGCTGCTGGGCTTGTGCGGCCCCGGAAACCCGTCGTTCACGGACTTCACGACTTTCTCAGCAACCCCTGACGCACATTTAACATCCGTCCAACGGCACGCACAGCCGCCGCCCCGAGCATCGCGGCATGGAGTCCCCCGGAGCCACCCGACGCCGCCGCGCACGCCCGTCCCGGACGCGCTTCCTGCTCTGCGTCGCCCTCGCCGCCGTGGCCGTCGTGGGTGGTACGGCTGCCGGGACCGTGTACGTGAAGGCCCAGGCGCACTCCGGTGCGGCCCCCGTATCGTCGGCGACGGCGACGGCGACGGCGACGGCGACGGCGACGGCATCGGCGTCGGCCGCGGCGGACGGGGAGGGATCCGTGGAATCTGTGACGCAGCAAGCGGTCAACCGGGCCGCGCTGCTGGCCGCGGCCATGAAGGCGGTGCCCATCGAGGACGGCGCCGACGTGTCGGTGGCCGTGCTGGACCCGGACTCCGGCGAGGGTGCCTCGTACGGGACGGGTTCCTTCGACACGGCGAGCATCGTCAAGGTCGACATCCTCGCGGCGCTGCTGCTGCAGGCCCAGGACGCGGACCGGCAGCTCACCGCGGACGAGAAGTCGTACGCCACCGCGATGATCGAGAACAGCGACAACGACTCCGCGTCGGTGCTGTGGCGCTTCATCGGCGAGGCGGACGGTCTGGACGCCGCCAACGAGCGGTTCGGGCTCACCGGGACCCAGGGCGGCGAGGGCATGTTGTGGGGGTTGACGCAGACCACGGCCGCCGATCAACTCACCCTGCTGCGGCAGGTGTTCGGGGACGACTCACAGCTGAGCGCGGCCTCGCGGACGTATCTGCAGGGGCTGATGGGGCGGATCGCCGCCGACCAGCACTGGGGGGTGTCGGCGGCGGCCGACGGCTCACAGTGGGCGCTGAAGAACGGCTGGCTGGCCCGCAGCGCCACCGGGCTGTGGGACATCAACAGCATCGGGCGGGTGACGGTGGACGGGCGCGACTGTCTGGTGGCCGTGCTGTCGAACGGCAACTCGACGAAGGCGAAGGGGATCTCGCTGGTCGAGGCGGTCGCGAAGGCGGCGGTCTCGGCTGTGACCGAGGAGACCTGAAAAATCGGCGGGGCCTAGTCCTCGTAGCGGGTGCGGCGGCCGCGCCACAGGACCACGGCCATCACCAGCAGGACCCCGCCGAGACTGCCCGCGAGCGGGGCGGCCCAACCGGTGGTGTCGTCGGCCGACTTGGCGGCGTCCGGGCCCGGGCCGAAGTACTTCTCGCCGTACGACGCCACCTGCAGGCCCTCCGGCTTGAGGTGGCCGGCGGCCTTGATGGCGGCGGCCGGGTCGATCATGCCGAAGCCGCGGGAGTCGTCGCGCCCGCCGGCCGGGGCGTTGCGGGCGGTGTCCTCCAGGAGCTGTTTGATCTGGGCGGGCGTCAGCCCGGGGTGGGCGGCCTTGATGAGGGCGACCGCGCCCGAGACGAAGGCGGAGGCGGCGCTCGTGCCCCAGCCCTCGTAGTACTTGTGGTCGGGGTCGGCGATGACGATGTCGACGCCGGGGGCGCTGACCGCGGCGTACCAGCGGCGGGTGGAGAAGGAGGCGCGGGTGCCGAAGCGGTCGACCGCGGTCGCGGCGATGACGCCCGGGTAGGCGGCCGGGTAGGAGACGTGGTCGCCCTTCTCGCCGCCGTTGCCCGCCGAGGCGACGACGGCCACGCCCTTCCTCAGGGCGTACTGGACCGCCTCGTCCTCGCTGGGTTCGGGGTGGGCGGAGGCGGAGTCGTCGCCGAGGGAGAGGTTGATGACGTCGGCGCCGTGGTCGGCGGCCCAGCGGATGCCTTCGGCGAGGGCGTTGCCGCGGGTGCTGCGAGCCTTGGCGCGGGCGGAGTCGCCGTCCTCGAGGATCACGCGGACGGGGAGGATCTTCGCCTGGGGCGCGATGCCCATGACGCCCTCGCTGTCGCCGGGGCCGTGTCCGTGACCTGCGATGATGCCGGCCATGGCGGTGCCGTGCCGGGCCCAGGCACGGTCTCCCTTCTTCGCCCCGAACCCGATCATGTCCTTCGCGGGCAGGACGTTGCCGGTCAGGTCGGGGTGGTCGGTCTCGACGCCGGTGTCCAGGACGGCGACGGTGATGCCCTTGCCCTTGGTGGTCTGCCAGGCCTGCTGGGTGTGCATGGCGTCGAGGGCCCACTGCTGGGCGCGTATGCCGTCGGCGTGCGCGACGGTCGGCGGGACGAGGGCGACGGAGGCGGCGAGGAGGACGCCCAGCGCTCCGGTGCGGGCTCTGGTGCGCGCTCCGGTGTGCGCTCGGGTGTGCGCTTGGGTGCGGCGCTTCACGAGGGCTTCTCCGTGGGTGAGGTGACGTCCTTGCGCAGGGCCCGTTCGATGCGGTCGGCGAGTCCCTGGGCCTCGTTGCCGAGCCCTGCCTGGGCCGGGGAGGCGGTGGTGCCGGACTGCGTGGCCTGCTCGGCGGGGACCGGGGTGTCGACGGTACGGCCGTCGCTCCAGCCGGAGACGGCGTAGACGACGACGGGGGCGTCGGTGAGGACCGAGATCGTCCATGAGGCGCGCTGCTTGTCGCCGAAGCGGGCCGCGGGGGTGTCCTTCTCGGCGAAGGGGTGGGGCATGAGGTCGGTGCGGGTGCCGAGGTTCTCGTTCTGGAAGCGCTTGGCGAGGGCGTCCATCGACGCGGCGTCGGCCTTGGTGAACACCATTCCTACCGTGGTGACGAAGCTCTGGGTGGCGTCCGTGTAGGTGGCGCGCAGCAGACGGCTGCAGCCGGCCGGGGCGAGGGCCTTCTGCAGCAGCGGGTCGAAGGCGCCCTTGCAGCCGCTGTCCGGTGCGACGGCGACGCGCGTCCAGGTGCGGTCGGCGCCGCCGGGGCCCGCGCCGGTGCCCTTCACCGTCGGCGGGAACAGACGGTCCACGGGCACGCTGTGCCACAGGCTCCCGGCCGCGGCGAACGAGTCCTGCGTGGCGCCGTCGCCCGAGTCCCCGACCAGCCAACTCCCGGTCACGGCACCGCCGATGAGGCCGAGCCCGAGCACCAGGCAGGCGGCGATCGCGGCGGAACGCGGGCGTACGCGCACCCCGAGAGGGCGCGGTCTGGCCTGGTCGTCGTACCCCTCGGGCTCCCCGAAGGAGACCATGGGCCGCTCGGCGTTGGGAGCGCTTGCAGCACCCGGAGCACTCGGAGCACTCCAGGAAAGGGCCGGGTCGGGCTCCGCGCCTCGGCCCGGCGGGCGGCTGGGCGCATCGGCCGCGGTGTTCGGGCGAGAGGCCGGCATGGGCGGAGCGGCCGGGGGCTCCGGAGGGACCGGGCGCAGACGTGTGGTGGACTCCTCCGCCGTCTCCGCAGGCGCGTTCATGCGTCGCGGCGGCAGCGTGGGGCGGCGGCTCGGCCGCGGCGGTACGACGGCTCCCTCCCCCGCCGCCGGAGGAGCATCGGGAAACCGCGCCGACGCCTGCGGAGGAGGCGGCTCCGCCCCTTCCCCGGAGGGCGCACGCAGCCGCGGAAACCGCGCCCGAACGCCCTGAACCCCACCGGCCGCCGTGCCCCCGTCGCCCTCAACACCGGAACCGGAACGCTGCGGGGGGTTCGCCTGGGCGCGGGGGTGCGGGGTGTTGTCCGTACGGGGATGGGGGTGTCGCGTGGGGTCGGCCGGCGCGGCGGGACGCTGCGCGGGGTTCGCTTGCGCGGCGTGGCGCTGCGCGGGGTTCGCTTGCGCGCCGGGGCGCTGCGCGGGGTCGGCTTGCGCGCCGGG
>NZ_JAFJSY010000058.1 GCF_019857225.1 Streptomyces plumbidurans | reverse complement strand
AACCCGGGAGTGTCGTCGTCGTGCAGTTCGATGCCGCGGACGCATGCTGTCGGCCGGAGACGGCGGTCGCACGACGCACGACCCGACATCGCCTTCGGCCGTCCGTCTCGGGACTGGTGTCATTCGATGTCACGGTCGGGGACGACGTGGAGGGCCGCCTCTTCCGCCGAGGCTGCGCCGCCGTCGATGCCGACGTCCCGCGCCGTGTAGTCGTCGTCGAAACCCACGTCACCGTCCGTGTCCCAGCCGACCAGGCGGCCTGCGCGCTCGTCGCCGACCTGGTCGTCGAGGAGTTCCCCGTCGGTGTCGACGGCGTCGCCCAGTCCGTCGCCCTCGTCCTGCGCGCTCAGTTCGGGGACCTCGCGCCTCAGTCGGTGGGTCAAGTCCTCGTGGGAGGCCCCCTCCCTGGCGGTCAGGCCCCATTCGGACACGCCGAGCGATCTCTCGGGAGGCGAGTACCCCTCGTCGAGGATGTCCTCGCCGAACTCGTCCTCGTCGTACTCCTCTTCGGGGCTCAAGGGGTTGAAGTCTGCCGGATCACTCGACGCCGAAGCGTCATCTACTGCCGTCATCAGGCTCTCCCAGGCTGTGTCGTCTTCTCCCGCGCCGTCCTGCCGCAGTGGCCCGGGTCCCCTCATCCAAGCGGCACGTTGTGGACGCGGCATCTACGCGGCGTCGCCGAGCCGGCGCGGGTTCCTCGTACGGGCGGAGGTCGCCCGCGCGCGCCGGCCCCAGCTTCCCGGACGATCGAGGTGTGCCGGCCGATCGAGGTGCTGCCGGCCCATCCACGTGCTGCCGACCGCGCCCCACGCTTGTCCGGAGACCGATGGGACGCCGGCCCGGCGACCGTCAGCGTCCGCTGTGCTCCAGGGCCCGGACCTCGGGATGTCGTAGATCGAATGCCGGGGACTCCGAGCGGATCGTCGGCAGCGAAAGGAAGTTGTGCCGCGGGGGTGGGCAGGAGGTGGCCCATTCCAGCGAACGGCCGTATCCCCAGGGGTCGTCGTCCGCCACGCGCGGCGCGTAGTGCGCGGTCTTCCACACGTTGTAGAGGAACGGGAGCATGGAGGCGCCGAGCAGGAAGGACCCGATCGTCGAGACGGTGTTCAGGGCGGTGAAGCCGTCGGCCGCCAGGTAGTCGGCGTAACGCCGCGGCATTCCCCCGGCGCCCAGCCAGTGCTGGACGAGGAACGTGCAGTGGAACCCGACGAAGAGGGTCCAGAAGTGGATCTTCCCAATGCGCTCGTCGAGCATCTTGCCCGTGAACTTCGGCCACCAGAAGTAGAAGCCCGCGAACATGGCGAACACCACGGTGCCGAAGACGGTGTAGTGGAAGTGCGCCACGACGAAGTACGAGTCGGAGACGTGGAAATCCAGGGGCGGGGAGGCCAGCAGAACGCCGGTCAGCCCTCCGAAGAGGAACGTGACGAGGAAGCCCAGGGCCCACAGCATGGGCGTCTCGAAGGACAGGGACCCCTTCCACATCGTTCCGATCCAATTGAAGAACTTCACCCCCGTGGGAACAGCGATCAGGAACGACATGAACGCGAAGAAGGGCAGCAGAACCCCGCCGGTCACGAACATATGGTGAGCCCAGACGGTCACCGAGAGGCCGGCGATGGCGATCGTGGCCCCGACCAGACCCATGTAGCCGAAAACTGGCTTCCTGCTGAACACGGGCAGGATCTCGGTGACGATGCCGAAGAACGGCAGGGCGATGATGTACACCTCGGGGTGGCCGAAGAACCAGAACAGGTGCTGCCACAGCAGTGGCCCGCCGTTGGCCGCGTCGAAGACGTGGGCGCCGAACTTCCGGTCCGCCTCAAGGGCGAGGAGAGCTGCCGCCAGCGTCGGGAAGGCGATGAGGACCAGGACCGCGGTGAGCAGGACGTTCCACGTGAAGACCGGCATGCGGAACATGGTCATGCCGGGCGCGCGCATGCAGATGATGGTCGTGATGAAGTTGACCGAGCCGAGAATGGTCCCGAAGCCCGACAGAGCCAGGCCCATGACCCAGAGGTCGCCGCCCACGCCGGGCGAGTGCAGTGCGCTCGAAAGGGGCGCGTATCCGGTCCAGCCCCAGTGAGCGGAGCCGTCGGGGGTCAGGAATCCCGACAGGACGATCAGGGAACCCAGAAGATAGAGCCAGTACGCGAACATGTTCAGCCGGGGAAAGGCCACGTCCGGGGCGCCGATCTGCAGCGGCATGATCCAGTTCGCGAAACCTGCGAACAGAGGGGTGGCGAAGACCAGGAGCATGATGGTGCCGTGCGCGGTGAAGGCCTGGTTGAACTGTTCGTTGGAGAGAAACTGCATGCCCGGGCGCGCGAGTTCGGCGCGCATCACGAGGGCGAAGGCGCCGCCGACGAGGAAGAACACGAACGAGGTCGTCAAGTAGAGGGTCCCGATCCTCTTGTGGTCCGTGGTGGTCAGCCACTCCACCACCGCCCTGCCCCCTCCTGCGCTCTGCCGCCGCTCCATGGCCGTGTCGGCCACCTGTACTTTCGCCACCGTCGCCTCCGTGCGTCCGATCGAGGGGCCGCGGCCACGCGCCGCCGTGCCGCGAGCGCTGCCGCGAGAGCAAATCAAGCACCGCCGCATACATGTGCCGTCTACGGCAGGTGAAGGGGCGGGTCATGACGGCTCTTGGTGAGGCCGAAGGATGCCGTCGCCGTACCTCGCTGTCCGCCTTGAGAAAAGGGGGTGGGCGCCGCATGCTGGTCGTGATCGACCACGCACACAGCACCGCGCAGGTCAGGTGGCTGCTGCCCGCCGCCGCGGGCTGCGCCGTCCTGGTCACCTCCCGCCGGAGAATGATCGACCTGGCCGGCGCGCACCTGGTGGAAATCGATGCCCTCTCCCCCGGCGAAGCACTCCACCTGTTCACCCGGATCGTCGACGAACCCGAGGCGGCCCGTTATGTGGTGGACGCGTGCGGCTTTGTGCCGCTCGCCATCCGCATCGCCGCCTCCCGCCTGGCCGCCCGCCCCACCTGGCGCATCGCCACCCTGGCCGACAGGCTCGCCGACGACACCAACCGGCTCGCCGAGCTCCAGACCGGCGACCTGGCCATCACCCCGTCCTCGCGCGCCTATCCATGCCGGCCTGGATGCCGAACAGGCGCGCGCCTACCGGCTGCTGAGCACGACCACCGATTCGCTCCTGTCCCTGCTCCAGGCGGCACGCCTGCTCAACCGCGACTCCGCACAGACAGAAACGCTGATCGAACACCGGGCCTCAGCGGTAGTACGCCTCCAGTTCGGCGATCGAGGTGAAGGTCTGGGTGCCGCCGCTGCCGCCGATCACGCGCATGCCGTCACCGGTCGTGGTGTCGAAGTCGAAGACGTACGTCCTGTTCGTGCCGGCGGACGGGGAGGTGAAGTAGGACGGTGTCACGCGCTGGCCGGTGACATCGGTCCAGACGCCGGCGCGGCGGACCTGGATCCTGGGGGCGCTGCTGAACCAGCCGCCGTCGCCGAACATCGTGCCGGTGGTGTAGGCCACCCGGTCGAGGCGGTAGGTGCGCGGCCAGGTGTAGCCCCACCAACTGGTCGGCTTGCGCTCGTCGTTCCAGTCGTCCTCGTTGTGAGCCGTGTTGCCGTCGTTGTAGATCGCGGTGCCGAAGTGCGTGAGGCGTTCGACCGGGACGGTGCCGGGTCCGCGGGCCAGGTCGCGGGCGGCGTCCGGCCTGTTGTCCGGGGTGGGGACCGACGGGGTGAGGGACATCCTGCGCAGCGAGAAGGTGTACGCCCAGAAGTCGCCGGCCGGGTAACCGCCGCCGCAGAGGCAGACGTTCGACTGCAGCCACACCGACCTGCCGTCCGCGCTGATGTACTTCGACGGGATGGTGGTGGCGTAGCCGCCGTGCTTGGTGTGCGTCCACGGGTAGCCGCCGAAGTCCTTCGGCGTGAAGTGCTTCCACGGGCCCCTCGGGGTGGGCGCCTCGTAGAACTCGTAGTTGTACTCCGTCCAGGAGGTGCAGAGGTAGCGGTTCAGCGGCTTGTCGTAGACGACACCGCCCTGGCTGATCACGCTCAGGTCCCTGGCGCGGCCCGCGGTGGTCACGTTCTGGTAGATGCGGTGGTCGTCGTGGAGGACGGAGACCCGCTGGCCGATGTCCGGCGTCCACTGCGGGGTGCCCGCGCTGTTGCCGGCGTAGAACCGCCATGCAGACCGGTCCTGGACGGAGGTGGCGGGCACCCGGGCCAGATAGAGGTCGGCAGGGTCCGGGTCGGGGTCGAAGGTGTCGCGCCAGTTGTGGTCCAGGCCGTAGGCGTAGACGTAGCCGTCCGGACTGCCCGCGTTGTCCTTGCCGTAGTCCAGGAACATGACCGTGGTGCATGTCTGGTCGGAGAACATCGGTCTGCTCCTGTCCGACGTCCATGTCGCGCCCTTGTCGGTGGACTTGACGATCGTCGCGCTGGGCGCGTGGTCCAGGGTGCCCTGCTTCAGCTCCTGGACGGCCAGGTAGAGGTCGCCGTTGACGCAGACCATGCCGGTGGGCTGGCGGTGTTCCCGTCCCGACCTGAGGCTCTGTCATGGAGGCGCTCCCCTTCCGATCTTGAATGACGGGGGAAGCGTGGCAATGGACCGTTACGACGTACGCCGCATTCGTGTATCCCGCACGTTTCTGCAGGCAAAGCCGAAGGTACAGATCAACGCGCGGGGCCGGACGCACCGTTGCCCTGCAGGGAGTGCGCCGGTGTCGGTGAGACCGAAGGTGTCGGGGTTACAGGGCGAACGAACGGCGAGCAGGTACTGCATCTGCAGCTCATCCATTCACGCCTCCCGCTTCTGAATCTGACCATCAACAGTTGTTGGACTCCTGGATCACCGATTCCTACAGTGAACTCGCGGCATCGATCGGCACCTGATGAAGGAGGACATGCATGCAACAGCGCACCATCGGCGGCCACACCGTCCCGGCGATCGGCCTTGACAGCTGCTCGCCCGCGCACTGCATGAGTACGGCTCGGGAGTCGACGGCGTGCTCGTCGTGAACAAGGGAGGCCATCCGCCCCGGCGACGGCACATGGAACCGGAGCAGTGACCCCGAGCACCTCAAGCGTGCGGCCAGGGAGTCCACCTCCCGCCTCGGCGTCGATGCGATCAGCGTGCACCAGTTCCACCGCCCCGACCCGGCCGAGCCGTACGCCGACCCGGTGGGCGCGATCTGTGATCTCCTCGGCGAGGGCGTGATCCTCATGGCCGGCATCTCCAGCGCCGACGTCGCACAAATCGACGAGGCCCGTGAGGTACTTGGCAGTCGCCTCGCGTCGGTGTCAGAACCAATCTGGGCACTGGCCGTCGTGTCCGTCGTCATCCCGATCTCCGGTGCCTCCCGTCCTGACAGTTTCCGTGACTCCGCGGGGGCCGCCGACCTCGTACTCACGGCCGAACAGCTCGCGCGTGTGTCAGCCTGATCCGATCCTGGAGAACAATATGAAGACCTTTACCCTGCCGGGCACCGACATGGTGGTGCCGAACGTCGTCCTCGGGCTCATGCGGATCCAGGACAAGACCGACGACGAGGTGCGCACGCTCGTGAGCACCGCACGCGATTGCGGCATCACCTTCCTCGACCACGCCGACGTCTACGGATCGAGCCTGCATGGCTGCGAGCGCCGCTTCGCTGAGGCGCTGCGGCTGACCTCGTCCGAACGCGAACAGTTCGTCATCCAGTCGAAGGCCGGCATCGTCACCAAGGACGGTCCGTATTTCGACTTCTCGTACAAGCACATCCTCGAGTCGGTCGACGGATCACTCAAGGCGCTGGGCACGGACTACCTCGACATCCTTCTACTGCACCGGCCTGACGCGCTCGTGGAACCAGAGGAAGTCGCTCGCGCATTCGACGAGCTCTCGGCTGCCGGCAAGGTGCGCGCGTTTGGCGTCTCCAATCAGACCCCGCGGCAGATCGACCTGCTGCGCCGCTATGTGACGCAGCCGATCGTCGCGAACCAGCTGCAGTTGTCGATCACGCACGCACCGATGATCGCGCAGGGAGTTGCGGCCAACATGCAGGGTCTGGACCAGTCGATCGTGCGGGACGACGGCATCGTCGACTACTGCCGCCTGAACGACATCACGGTCCAGGCGTGGTCGCCGTTCCAAGCCGGGTTCTTCGATGGCCCGTTCCTCGGTTCGGAACGCTATCCCGAGCTGAATGCCGTGGTCGACCGCCTGGCGGACAAGTACGGCGTCCCGGCCGAAGCCATCGCCGTCGCGTGGATCACCCGCCACCCCGCGCAGATGCAGGTCGTACTCGGCACGACCACACCCGAGCGCGTGGCCGCCGCGACGCAGGGCTCGGACCTCCCGCTCACCCGCCCCGAGTGGTACGAGCTCTTCCGTACCGCCGGCTACACCGTGCCGTAATCGTCGCTCTTTCGCAGAGCACATGCCGGGCTGGGGTCAATGCCGTGACGGCGCTGGTGATCTAGTGCGGGCCACTGACAGTGGGGCCGTCGGGTGGTTCGCTGGAGGAGTGCGGGGTGGCCGACCGCGACGCCGCACTGCCCTTGCTGGAGCGGCTGCCACGGCAGTACTTCTCCATCCGCCTCGTCTGGGCGGACAGCGGCTATGCGGGCCGGCTCGTCGACCGGGCGGCCGAGAAGTGCCAGCTCACCCTTGAGATCGTCAAACGCACCGACGACACCAGCGGGTTCGTGGTGCTGCCGCGCAGGTGGATGGTGGAAAGAACGTTGAGCTGGCTGATGCGCTCGCGCCGCCTGGTGCGCGACTACGAAACGCTGCCCGCCATGCACGAAGCCATGGTGCTGTGATCGATGACCATGCTCATGAGCGGTCGCCTGGCCGGACGACGCCCGGCCGGCTTCGGACGGCCGGCACCGCGAGAGCGGTGAACACTTCCGGCCGCACCTGCAGCGCCCACCCCCGCTCCACCAGGCGCTTCGCTTTCGACCGCAGCCCCTCGACCTTCGCCGGGACAGCCTCCTGCGCGAGGCCGACGGCCAGTTGCCGGCAGCGCATGCCCTCCCGGCCTGCTTCAGATTCCAGCACCGACAGGATCTGCTGGTAGTCCGGCGCGAGGGCTGTCGCCGCCATGCCCGTCTGCCGCCGGGGCACCGTCGAGCCCGCCACCGCGCTGCCCGGCGGCTCCGCGACCACCGAAGGCGGCCCGGCCAGCACCTCGGTCACTGTCACCCGGGCATCCACCAGCCGCTGAAGCACAGCTTCGGCCTCGCCTGGCCGGTCGCGCGGTCGTCCTGCCCAACGGCTGAGAGGGATCCGGGTACAGGAATCCGGCGCTGAACCGGCTTTGACGCGTAGATAGCAGCAGGTCAGGTTGGGTGCGGGCAAGGCTGGGCGCCCGGTGGCCGTGGTGATCGCCGGGTGTCCTGGCTCTGGCCGTGTCAGGTCGCGTCTCTTAGAAGGTTGAGGGTCACGGTGTAGCCGAGCTGGTTGAGCGCGGTGATCGCGCGGCGGGTGGCGCGTTCGGGGTCGAGTTGGGCGAAGTTGGTTCCGCCGAGTTCTTGTTAGGGGACGTTGTCGGTGAGCATGTGCCAGATCGCGGTGGTGATCCAGTGTTCGACGGCGACCAGGGCCCTGAGTGGGCCGCGACGGGCGGTCAGCCGTTTGTAGCGGACCTGCAGGTAGGTGTCCTTGGTCCGCTCCGCGCCGAAGGCGGCGAGTCCGAGGGCACCTTTGAGATACGGGTTGCCGGGGCGGACCTTGGTGTTCTTGGTGCGGCCGGCGGACTCGTGGTGGCCGGGGCAGACATCGGCCCAGGACGCGAGGTACCTGGCGGAGGGAACCGGGTCATGTCGCCACCGGTCTCCGCGATGATCACCTCGGCGACCGCCCGGTTGATCCCGGGGACGGTGTCGAGCAGGTCGAGCGCGGGGCGAAAGGGGGCCATCGCCTCCTCGATCCGTTCATCGAGCTGCCCGATCGCGGTGGTGAGTTGGTCGTAGTGGTTTAGGTGCAGCCGGGTCAGGAACGCATGGTGGGCTCGGAAACGGCCGGTCAGGGCCTCGGTGAGTTCGGGGATCTTGTTGCGGAGCTTGCGCTGGGCCAGTTCCGCGTGGGCCTGCGGGTCGCGTTCGCCGTCGATGAGGGCTTCGAGCATGGCCCGGCCGGAGACGCCCATGATGTCGGAGGCGACCGCGGAGAGCTGATCCCGGTGTCCTCCAGCAGCTTCTCCAGGCGCTGGACGACCTGACCGCCCTCGCGGGTCATCTGGGTGCGGGCCCGGGTCAGATCCCGCAGCTCGCGCACCGGCTGGGGCGGCACGAACGAGGGCCGCACCAGGCCGTGCGCGCCGAGCTGGGCCAGCCAGGCCGCGTCCGAGACGTCCGTCTTGCGGCCGGGCAGGTTCTTGACCTGCCGCGCGTTGACCAGGATCACGTTCAACTCGTCGGCCAGCAGGTAGTAGCAGGGCTTCCAGTAGTCCGAGGTCGCCTCGATCACGACCAGGGTGACCCGGGCGGCGAGCAGGTACTCGCGCAGGGCGAGCACCGCGTTTGTCGTCGATCCCCAGGTGGTGGTCCCGGTCGTGAACGACCCCCGCCGCTTGGTACTGGGCGTGCGGACGCACGCCTTGGCGTCCTTCTTGCTGATGTCCACACCGGCGCAGCGTTCATGCAGCACATCCACGTTCCGGTCCCTCCCTCACCCAACGGCCAAGCGCTACGCCGTTCCGGGAGGACCAGGGTGAATCAGGAATTCTGACGCACGTGCTCACAGCAACACTCCACGGTTCCCGTGGACGGCCCTCAGCACCACGCTGACCTGCGAGCTCACCGGCATCACAGAGCCGTCGGTTTCGGCCGGAACGAACCCCACCAACGTCCCGGCCCGATATCAACCACCGTCAGGGCAGACAAAAGCATCCCCAGCGCACGCCACAGCATTTATCACGCCCCCGGCGCGCACCGAAGGTGCGCTGGTTCGCTGACCTGGGGTTGACATGCTCCCCGCCCTGAACGGCGAGGATTCTGGCTGACGTCGCGCGCGTACGTCGGTCCGCGCCGGAACCAGCGCGATCGGGGCCTCCAGTTCGGACAACTCGGCGCGAAGAAGGCGCTGTACGGGATCGGGCGCGCTGGGCGGGCATCCGCCTCGTCGGGGCGGTCAGCGACGCCGTGCGAGGGTCCGGAGGATTCCTGCCCGTCAGGGGGATGATCCCGCTGCCCGCCGTCACGAACAGCATCCGCTACGGCGGCGGCTCGGGCGCCAGGAACTCCCCTTGTGCCGGGCCGAGTCGCAGCACCCTGCCCGGGCGGCGAGCTCAGTCGACGAACACGCTCGCGAGCAGAGCCACGTTGAGTGCCACCACCAGCACGCTGGCCATCCAGGCGCAGTATGTGGTCACGCGCCGATTGACCCAGCGGCCCATGACGGCACCGTCGCGGGTGAGCAGGACGAGTGGGACGAGGGCGAACGGGATACCGAAGGACAGGATGATCTGGCTGAGGACCAGACTCTGCGTCGGACCGGCGCCGGCCGCGAGGACCACGATCGCGGGTGTCATGGTCAGCAGCCTGCGCAGCAGCACCGGGATCCGGCGCCCGAGGAAGCCGCCCATCACCACCTCCCCCGCGTACATCCCGACGCTGGTCCCGGCCAGACCCGAAACAAGCAGTGCGAGTGCGAAGGCGAGGGCCGCGGCGGAGCCGACGAGCCGCCCGTAGGCGTCGTGGGCCGCGCCCAGCGAGTGGGCGGCCTCGGGGGCGCCGGGGTGGAACAGGGTCGCCGCCGACACCAGCAGCGCGACGTTCACGGCGCCCGCGAGGATCATCGCGACCAGCACGTCGGTGCGTACGTGACGCAGGAGTCGCCGGCGAAGTGGCCGGTCGGGGTCGTGACCGGGGTTCTGGTCAGGGCCGGCGGAATCCGGGGCGAGGGAGAGGCTGTAGCGGTCGCCGGTGAGCGCCGAGTGCAGATAGATCACGTGCGGCATGACCGTGGCGCCGACGATCCCGCCGGCCAGCACCAGGCTCTCGGTGCCCGACAGCCCCGGCACCAGTCCGTCGGCGGCGGGGGCCAGCGGGGCGCCGCCGCCGAACAGTTGGCCGAGGAACAGTCCCAGGAGGCAGGTGAGTCCCGCCGCCATCAGCACCTCGAAGCGGCGTCGGCCACGGCCACGCATCGGCATCAGCAGCAGCGAGACCGCGCCGACGACCAGCCCGCCGAGCCACAGCGGCAGGCCGAACAACAGGTGCAGGGCGATGGCCCCGCCGACGACCTCCGCGAGGTCGGTCATCACCACGACCGCTTCCGCCTGAGCCCACAGTCCCCACACGACCGGCCTGCGGTACCGAGCCCGGCACAGCTCCGGCAGGCTCTTGCCGGTGGCGACGCCGAGCTTGGCGGAGAGGTACTGCAGCAGCATCGCGACGACGTTCGCAGTGATCAGGACCCACAGCAGCAGCGGCCCGTAGGTGGCGCCCGCCTGGATGTTGGTGGCGAAGTTGCCGGGGTCGACGTAGGCGATGGCGGCGACGAACGAGGGGCCGAGCAGTGAGTAGGAGAGACCGGAGCGGAGCCGGGGACGCCGCTCTCCGGGGGTACGGCCGCGGGGGCCGCCTGTGAGGGTGAGATGGACCTGCCCCCGCGCAGGGGTGGATTCGGTCGCCATGACGCCGTGTTCTCCCTCAATCTCCGGGAACCATGAGCGCCCCGAAGGGCGCGGGGCTGTGTCGATGTGCGACGCCGCCGCATGGGCGCGGCCAGTCACGAACATTCGCGGCCGACCACAACCCGCACACGGCGCAGGCGGCGCGCCGGCCCCTAGGGGATGTTGGAGGGCCGCGGCAACCCCTCCGCCAGATCCCCGATCTCCGGCGAATGGATGGACCCGGGATTGCCGATGATCTCCTCGACGATCAACGTTTCGGTCGTGAGCAGCAACGCGGCGATGGACGCCGCACTCAGCAGCGCACTGCGCGTCACCTTGACCGGGTCGATCACCCCGCGTCGGTGCAGGTCGACGTAGTCACCGCGCAACGCGTCCAGTCCGCTGCCGGCGGGCAACGCGGCCACCCGGGCCTCCGCCTCGTCGGGGTCGAGCCCAGCGTTGATGGCGATCCAGCGAAGCGGTTCGGCCAGCGCCTTGGCGACGATCGTGCCGCCCAACGCGATTTCCCCGGCCGGGAGTTGGAGTGCCGCGATGTCGCCCCGCGCATGCAGCAGCGCCGCTCCACCACCTGCGACCACACCCTCCTCGGCCGCGGCCCGCGTCGCCGCCAGGGAGTCCTCCAGACGCATCTGCTTCTCCTTGAGCTCGACGCCACTCGCCGCGCCGACGCGGATGACGGCAACGCCGCCGGAGAGCTTCGCGATGCGTTCGCCGAGCTTGTCCTGGTCGTGCTCGTTGGTGGCGCGCTCCCTCTCGATCTTGAGGTTCTCGATGCGTTCGGCCACCCGCTCGTCGCCGCCGGCCCCGCCGAGGACAGCGGTGGATCGCTCGGTGGCGATGACCTTCTCGGCGCGCCCCAGGTCCTCGAGGGTGACGCCCTCCAGGGTGCGGCCCGCGGTGCCGGTGATGACCCTGCCGCCGGTGAGCGCGGCCATGTCCTCCAGTTCGGCGATGCGCCGGAAGCCGAAGCCGGGGGCGCGCACCGCGAGCGACCGGAAGGTGCCGTGTGCCGCGTTGGTGACGAGCATGCCGAGCGCGGGCCCGTCGACGTTCTCGGCGATGACGACCAGCGGCGAGCCGGTGCGCATGACCTGCTCGAGGATCGGCATCAGCTCCTGCACCTTGGTGATCTTGGTGTCGCAGTACAGCAGATACGGGTTGTCCAGGACGGCTTCCATACGTCCCTGGTCGGTGACCATGTACGGGGAGAGCCAGCCGTTGTCGAACTCCAGGCCCTCGGCGTACTCGACAGTGATGCCGAAGGCCGCCGACTCCTCCACGGTGACGACGCCGGTGCGGCCGACGCGGGCCACGGCCTGGGCGATGGCCTCGCCGATGGCGGGGTCGTTGTTGGCGGAAAGGGCGGCCACCCGGACGAGTTCGCCGTCGGTGCGGACCTCGCGCGACTGGGCGATCAGCGAATCGACGGCGGCGGCCACCGCGGCCTCGATGCCGTTCTTCAACAGCACCGGGTTGGCACCGTCGTTGACGGCCCGCAGCCCCTCGCGGACGATCGCCTGGGCGAGCACGGTGGCGGTGGTGGTGCCATCGCCGACGTCCCCGTTGGTGCGGGTGGCAACCTCCTTCACGAGCTGGGCGCCCATGTTGGCGAAGGGGTCCTTGAGCTGGATCTCGCGAGCGATGGTGACGCCGTCGTTGGTGATGGTGGGCGGTCCCGTCAGCTTCTCCAGGACCGCGTTGCGGCCCTTGGGGCCGAGGGTGACGCGCACTGCGTCGGCCAGTGCGTTCACTCCGCTCTCCAGCAGTGCGCGCGCTTCGGCGTTGAAGCGCAGTTCCTTCGCCATGGCGGTGTCGTCCCTTCAGGTACGGCTCGGGTACGGCTCAGCAGAACTGTGTGTGGGGAGGCGGTGGCGGCGGCTGTGTGTGCGGTTTCCGCGGTGCGCCGACCCTCATGAACGGGGGTCCACGGAACAGCCGCCGCCACCTGTGCGGGGAGGGCGCGGATCAGGGCACGAGCACGGCGCGCCCGCGGACCCGGCCCTGATTCAGGTCGTCGAGGGCACGGCCGAAGTCGGCCAGCGGATAGGTGGCGGTGTGGAGGGTGACCAGGTCTCGCGCCGCGAGGTCCATCAGCTCCACCAGGTCGGTGTAGGAACCGACCAGGTTTCCGATGAAGTTGATCTCGGTGGAGATGATGTCGATGGTCGGCACGGACAGGGTGCCGCCGTAGCCGATGACGTAGTAGTCGCCGGCCCGGCGCAGCATCCGTACGCCGTCCTCCAGTGCTCCGCCCTCGCCCACGAAGTCGAGCACGGCCTCGGCGCCCTGCCCGCCGGTGAGCGCGGCGACCTGGTCGACCTGGCTCCCGTCGGCGACCACGGTGTGGTGCGCGCCGAGCGTCTCGGCGAGCTTCAGTGCCTGCGCCGACCGGTCGACGACGATCAGCTCGGCCGGGGTCAGCGCCCGTAGCACCTGGATGCCGATGTGCCCGAGCCCGCCCGCGCCGATCACCACGACCTTGTCACCCGGCGCGAGTGTGCGGGCCGCCTTCTTCGCCGCGTGGTACGCCGTCAGGCCCGCGTCGGCGAGCGCAGCCACGTCGGCCGGGGCGAGGTCAGGGTCGAGCGGGACGACCGCGCGCGCATTGGTGCGCAGGTACTGGGCGAACCCGCCGTCGGCGTCGATCCCGGGGAACGTGCTCGCCGCGCAGTGCACGTCGTCGCCGCGTCGGCAGGCGGCGCACAGGCCGCAGGTGGCGAGGGGGTGCAGGATGACCGGGTCACCGGGCGCGATCCCGGTGACCGCGGACCCGACCTCCGTGACCCACCCCGCGTTCTCATGCCCCTGGATGTACGGCAGGCGCACGCCGCTCTTGGCCTCCCACTGGCCCTCGATGATGTGCAGGTCGGTCCGGCATACGCCGGCGCCGCCGATCCGCACGATCACGTCCAGCGCTGTGGAGATCACCGGGTCCGGGACCTCGTCGAGTCGGGGCTGGTGGTCGTACTGGTGCAGTCGTACGGCCTTCATGACGCCTCCTCCTCCTTGCTACGGCTCACTTCTGTCCAGCCGCCGGCCCCGTAGCGGGTAGCCAGCAGGCCTTCGCAGAACTCGGTGTTGCTGTCGATGCCGACTCCGGCCGTGCGTCCCTTGAGCAGGTGCCGCTCCAGGCCGACGGCGGGCACGGCGTGCCCCTCGCCGTCGGTGAACAGCGGCGCCGACGCGTTCGCGGGGAGGCCGAGGAGGGCGCGTCGGCGCCGCAGTGTCACCGTCAGGCGCTCGGGCAGGTCGCCCAGGACCGCTTCGGCCAGCTGCCGGTGGGTCCAGCCGCGCTCCAGCAGTCGCCTGCCGAGCCGGGCCTGGGCCGCCAGGTGCCCTTTGCGCAGGAAGACGGCGCGCAGCTCCTGCATGCGGTCGGGGTCGGCGAGCCCCGGGAACGCGTCGGCGAACGAATGTCCGCAGCCCACTCCGTGGTTGATCTCCTCGGAGGCGAAGTGATCCTCCAGGACCACCGTGCACTCCCCCACCCACGAGAGCCGGGACAGCTCGCGCCGGGCGTCCTCGACCATCAGCCAGGCGAAGTTGGGGGCACAGAAGTAGGTGGGCAGCCGGAGTCGGGCCTCCACCGAACCGTCGGCGCCGACACTGACGGAGCGGACGAAGCCCAGTTCGGTGATGGGGCGGTCGAGTTCCGGGTCGAGCACTGCCGCCAGGGCCGCGTTGACGGCGGTGACACGGTCGACCGCCTCGGTCACGGCGGTCATGCCACCACTGCTCCGGTGGCGGGCAGTTGGGCACTCCCGGGGACCTTCAGGTCGTACAGGCGCGCGTGGTTGAGGCCGAGGATCTTGCGCTTGACGTCGGTGGTGAGGGCGCCGTACTCGGACTGGAGGTCCTCCGGGATCTGGAAGTCGACGAATTTCTCGATGAGCCACTTCGGGCTCCAGATCGCGTAGTCGCTGCCGAACACGATCCGGTCCTCGTCGAGCCAGTAGAGGAGCTCGCCGATGATCTGGGCGAAGTAGCGGGGGCGGGTGTGGATGAACGGCATGACCACGGACAGGCCCGCGTACACGTTGGGTTCCTGGGTGGCGATCCAGCAGAAGTCGTCGAGGCGGGGCAGCCCTGAGTGCTCCACGACGAAGTTCAGGCCGGGGAAGGCGCTGGCCGCGTGGTCGACGTCGGCGACGTCGAAGGCGTCCCGGTTCAGCGGCCAGATAGTGGGTCCCTTGTGGACATGGATGTTGCGGATGCCGAGCTCCTGGCAGAGCGCCAAGTAGTCCTGTGCCTCGGGGTCGCTCAGCTTCCAGCCCTTGGAGGAGCCGCGCCATTCGGCGGTGTAGAGCTTGACGCCGCGCAGGTTCCACTCGGTATGCAGTGCCCGCAGCCGCTCCAGGCCGGCCTCGCCCTCACGGGGGTCGAAGGCGCCGTTGACGATGAGCCGGTCGGGGTACTTGCGGGCCAATTCCCCGTTCGTCTCAGTGGTGTTGAAGCCCTTGCGGTAGAACTCGTTCAGGTACGTGGGCTGGAAGATCCCCCAGTCGACGTAGCCGGTCTCGAACAGGTCGTGGACCAGGTCCTGTTCGGTGTACTTGCGGAACTTCTCCAGCGGCCACACCCACTCCTGGGGGCTGAGGTTGCGCTGGTAGTCGTAGAAGCAGCGGATGAAGCCCTCGCCGTACTTGTTGGCGGTGTTCTCCTCGCTGGCGTCCCAGAAGTGGATGTGTCCGTCGACGATGAAGTAGTCGACGCCGTCCTTGCGGTACATGGCTGCTCCTGAGGGCCGTCAGTCGACCGGAGTGAGGTCGAAGTCGATGTATTCGGCGGCGTCCTCGGGGTTGGCGAAGAGCACCGTGCGGTCATCGAGGTGAACCATGCGCCCGTAGTGGGTGGACATGATCTCCTCGAAGTCGGACTGGTCGAAGTCGAAGCCGAGGGCCTTGGAGATCTCGTCGAAGTCGAAGGTGAGCACCCGCTCGCCGTCGACGCGGATCATCGAGGGGTAGTCGGTGACGGTGACGTGCTCCTTGCCGCGCATCACATCGGCGACGACATGGCCGTTCTGGTTGTTCATCAGCGTCACGCCGCACTTGTTCGACGAGGTACGGTCGGCGCTGAACGGCTGTGGGACGGTGGTCACTTGGCGTTCCTCTCGCTCGTTCGGTCAGCGGGCGCCGCAAGCCCCAGGTCCTCGATGAGGCGGGCGAAGCGCTCCTTGGCGCGGTCGAGGCTGTCCTCGAAGCGGACCGGCTTCTCGGCGGACTGGGACCACAGGGGCTGCAGCCGGCGTGCGGCCTCGAGGCTCACCGGCGCCCAGCGCTCCAGCCACTCCTGGACGACCGCCTTGTTGCCGGCGCCGTGGGTGGCGTCGCCGAGCAGCAGCGTGAACAGGGCGCGGGTGTAGCGCAGATCGCGGTCGTAGTCGTTCTCGCCGGCGCCCATCACGGTGGGGGTGGTGTAGTCACCGTTGCGGGCGGAGATCTGCAGCACGAGATGGCTGCGGAACAGTTCGCCGACGAGGGGCTCGAAGACGAGGTTCGCGGCGAACAGGGCCTCGGCCCAGTCCTGGACGGCGGTGAGCCGCTCGGTGTTTTCCCGCACGCCCTGCCAGGCGGGGTCCGACTGCCACACCTCCCGGTGGGCCGAACCGTCGAAGCCGTCGAGCCTCTCCTCGATGTCGAGGTTGTACAGCGCGAGGTCCTGCGCGAAACGGAGCTTGTGAACGCTGTTCACCGCGAGCGCGTTGTTGATCATATTGGTGGGCGCCGAGCGCTGGATCGCGACGAACACATGCATCCCCAGGCCCTGTTCGGCGTGCATCCACGCGCCGACGTGCCGTTCGACGAACCTGGCCCAGGAGCGGGACCACTGCTGGTACGCCTCGGCCTTGCGGGCGTTCGCGAGGTTCTGCTGGACCTGCCGCACGACGTTGGCGTTGTTGCGGTAGATCGTCTGCTCCCACTCCTCGTTGGGGTCGAGGAAGCGGTGCCAGTCGGAGGACTTGAGAGCGGTCCAGTCCTGCGGGTATCCCGAAGAGCCGTCGGCGAAGCCGTAGATCCAGCCCTGCAGCAGGTGGCGTTCGGGGTCGGGCTGGACGTCGAAGGTGACGTCCTCGTACATGGTCGCCCGCATCTTCTGCGGCTTGTAGTAGGAGAAGGCGCGGCTGGTGGAGCTCGGGAAGACAAGGGCTCCCGCCTCGGCGTCGGTGAACTGCGGCTTGGGGAAACTGCGTTCGGCCTTGGCCGGCTTGTCGGCTTGGGTGGTCATGGATACGGCTCCTCGCGACGATGCGATGGTGCGGCGGTCGGTTCAGGTGTCGGTGGACGTGGTGAACTTGTCCAGGAAGATCCGCTCCTCGGGCATGCCCTTGCCGGTGAGCAGCTCCAGTGCGGCGTCGCACATCGGCGGCGGGCCGCACAGATAGGCGTCGGCGCCCGACAGGTCGCCCTCGTGCCGGTCGACGACCTCGGTGATCAGCCCCTGCTCGTACACACCCGTCCCGTCCTCGGACAGGGCTGGTACGAAGGCGAAGTCGTCGAGGCCCCGGCCGAGTTCGGCGATCTCCTCGAGCGCGAACAGGTCCCGCTCGGTGCGCGCCCCGTAGTAGAACCGCGTGCGCCGAGGGCTGCCGGTGGCGGCCAGGCCGCGCAACTGGGCCAGGATCGGCGCCATGCCGGCGCCGCCCGCGAGCAGGATGAGGTCGCGGTCCGGAGCGTCCCGCATCACGCAGGTGCCGTAGGGGCCTCTGACGGTGAGCGGGTCGCCGGGGTTCAGGGTGCCGTCGAGCAGTCCGGAGAAGAGTCCGCCTGGATAGCGCTTGATGATGAACTCCAGTCGGCCGCCCGGCCCTTCGGCGGACAGACCCGCCATGGAAAAGGACCGCCACTGATCGGTGCCGGGCACCTGGATGTCCACGTACTGCCCGGTGCGGTACGGAAGTTCGTCGGCGGGGCCGACGTTCAGGCCGAGCCGGACGATGTCGTGGGTGAGCTGCTCGACGGCGGCGACGGTGGTGCGGGCCTCACGCGGCGGGATCCCGGAGAGGAGCATCTCCTCGTCGTAGTTGATGAGTTCGACGCTGAGGTCGCCGTAGGCATGCACCCGGCACAGCAGGACGTACCCCTCGTCGCTCTCGTAGTCGGCCAGCGCGAAGGTGGAGTAGCGCTCCATCTGCTGGTCGCCGTCGAGGAGGAAGGACTTGCAGGACGAGCACTGGCCCTCCTTGCAGCCGTGCATGAGCATGACGCCTTGGCGGAACGCGGCGTCCAGGACGGTCTCGTCCTCGTCGGCCTCGATCTCGATGCCGACCGGTTCGAATCGGATGCGGTGCTTGTCGCCCACAAGGACCAGCCTTCCGGGGCGGCGACCCCGCGACGGTGCGTCGCCGCCCCTACCTGAGTTCGTTCAGGGCATCGAGGGTGTGATGTTGGTGCGGCTGCGGTAGTCCGCGACGTGCGCCTCGCGCTCCTCGTCAGACATCTCGTTGAGAGCCACGTTGGGGCTGATGAACGTGTTGCCACGCACGTCGTCGAGCGTCCACAGCTTCTTGGCGTCGTCGAGGTCCAGGTGCGGCTGCGGGATCAGCGTCTTTCCGTCGTCACGGACATAGCCGAGGTCGGTGACGATGTCGGCGAGGTCCTGGCCGTGGTAGCAGGTCTCCCACTCGCGCTTGCCGGTCAGCCGTCCCATCGACGGGGTGGCGCGGCCCTCGTACTCGGGCCTGAAGGCGGTGGTGTCGGTCCACGCGCAGGTCTCGGAGCAGTAGGTGCGCCACTGACCGTCCACCTTGTCGACCACCATGTCCTGCCGGACCAGGCAGGGCACCATGCAGCTCCAGCAGCGGTGCGGGTACTGGTAGCCGACGTCCTCGAAGGCGATCGGCTTGTTCGCGCCCGGGTGCCGCAGCCGGTTGTACGCCTCCCACCAGGCGCCGTACTCCGCGTACCAGCCCGGGTACTTGGACTCGAACCACTCGAAGTCGTCGTCGGTCATGCCGTCGATGCGCCAGAAGTTCACCGGCCAGCCCGTGGCGAAGAACTGGGCGACCTTGTGGACGTAACCCTGGTTCCAGATCCGCTTCCACGCCTCCTCGACGAGGTCGTGCGGGATCTTCAGGCCGTACTTCTCCAGCGGGATCAGGTACGACCGGTAGTAGTCGTCGTAGATCCAGCGGCGCCACATCTCGGCGTAGCTGTCGCGATCCTTGCGGCGGTCCTTGCTGCCGTACTCGATGAACGTGCCGATGGCGGCGTCCACCACGCAGTGGTTGTTCCACCAGGCGTAGCGCAGATCGCGCTCCAGGAGCTGGCGGTTGTCCTCGTCGGCCAGCGCCATCAGGAGGATCGAGTAGCCGTTGGAGATGTGCCGCGACTCGTCCGACTGCACCGAGTGGAAGACGCTGGGCAGCAGGTAGTCGCCGTTGGCGGCGGCCTCCGCCGGCATGGCCACGAACAGGGTGTTGGTGAAGGCGGTCTCCGCGACCAGCGTCAGGTAGACGTTGGCGGCGGTGATCGCGTCACCGGTGATGAACCCCTCGCCGAACTGGCGGCCGATGGTGCCCGCGTAGCAGTTGGCGAACGCCTTCTCGGAGATGTCGAACCCGGCGGGGTCGATGTAGTGGTTCATGTAGAGGCGCTTGAGGTTCATCTGGATGGTCGAGTGCCGCACTTCGTCGATCATCTGCACCGCGAGGCCGTTGTGCAGCTGCGGGTTGGGCACCGCGCCGATCGCCATCGGCATCGCGCGGGCCGCGCTGATCTCGGGGAACGGGATGATGGACAGGAACAGCTTCTGCCACTCCATCCAGCGCTCCTGCACCTGGCGGAACATGTTGCCGCGGATCGCGCCGTCCATCGCCCCGTAGACCCGGTTGTCCTTCTCCTCCTCCATCGGGAAGTAGGAGCGCAGGACCTGCTTGAGCGGGTCTTTCTTGGGGGCCTTGTCGAAGCGGTAGTCGGTGGCGAAGCGGGTGGCCGGCGTCGCGAACGTCGGGTCCCACGACAACTCGGTGATCTTCTTGTGCGCCTTGCTCAGGCTCTGTCGGCTCACGGGTGATACTCCTCCGGCTGACTCGGCAGCGATGGGGCTCCCCCCGGCTCCGGAACAGCCGGATGCGGGAGAAGGAACCTCGGTCGTCCCGGCGCTCGCGGCGGCGCACTGCCGTCTCCGACCGGGACGTCGCCTATCGTCGGGGCGCTTTCGACAGCTGCGCGTCTCAAGTTGAGACAGGCGTCACACCGCGGGTATGGCCATCACCGGGCGCCCGCACTTAACGTGCAGGAAATACCCGTACCCGGAGAGTCATCGCACGGCAGAAGGCGCAGAGCCGATGGAACCTGTGGAATCCGTGGAACCCCTGGAGAAGACGAGGCCGTCGCACACCGTCTCCCCGCTCGGCCTGGACCGTCCCGTCCCGCACCTCAATCCCGTCCGTGCACGCGCCCATTTCCTGGAGGGCGAGAACGTCTCGCCCTCCGAAGTGCGCCCGCCCATCCTCGACTCCTGGCAGCGCTCACGCTTCTTCGGCGTGGACGCCGACCGCATCCAGGCCCCGTACAACGCCGACTTCGACCCGCACTCCCGGCTCGCCACGGCCGCCCGTCCGGTCCTCGACCGGCTCTCCGACGCACTCCAGGGCACCCCGATGTGCCTCATCCTGACCGACTCCAAGGGACGGGTGCGCGAGCGCAGGACCGGCGACCGGGCCCTGCACCGGTATCTCGACGACATCTGCCTGGCACCCGGCTTCAGTTACGCCGAGGAGTACGTCGGCACCAACGGCATCGGCACCGCCGCGGAGGACGGCCGTACCGCGCAGGTGTTCGGCTCGGAGCACTTCTCCGAGCGCCTGCAACGGGTGTCGTGCGCGGCGGCGCCCATCCGCAATCCGGTCAGCGGACGGGTGCTTGGTCTGGTCGATCTGACGTCCTGGCAGCACACCGCCTCGCCCCTGATGGTGGCGCTGGTCCGCGAGGCCGCCGCCGACATCGAGGAGCGGCTGCTCGACCTCGGATCGGAACGCGAACGCGCCGCGCTGCGCGCTTTCTTGACGTCCCGTCAGAGCTCACGCCGGGCTCTGGTCACCCTCACCGACGGTCTGCTTCTCGCGGACGCGGCCGCGACGGAGATGCTCGGCCCGGCCGACCACCGACGACTGCGGGAACTCGCCACCGATGCGACCGGGCTGCGCGAGCAGCGGATGCTCCTCAGCGACGGGCGGACCGTGCAGCTGCGGGGCCGCCGGGTGGAGGGCGACCAGCCCGGCGGGAACCCGGCCGCATATCTGATCGAACTGCGGCTGATCGCGGAGCAGGACGAGTCCGTACTGCCCCGCCCCGTGGTCCGGGTACCGCGGCTCGCCGGCATCAGCGGGTCGAGCCCCGTGTTCCGGGGCGCCGTCGCCCAGTTGATCCGCCACTGCGAGCAGGGACGCTGGACGCTCGTGGTCGGGGAGGCGGGCACCGGCAAGCATGCGTTGGTCCGGGCCGTGCACCGCCAGGTCGCGCCCACGGCACCGATCGGCGTGCACGACGCGGCGGACGCGCGCGGTGGCGCCGCGCCGTGGCTGCAGGCCGTGTTCCGAGATCTCGCCGAGGACCGCGGCACGGTCGTGCTACGGCATCTCGATCTGCTCCCCGCGCACGTTCTGGGGCAGCTCGACGGGGTGCTGCGCACCACGGCCGGACGCTCCGGCTGGGTGGCCGCACTGCTCACCCAGGACCGGCCCACGCTGCCCGGCGCGGGCACCGACGCACTCCCCGGTGCCGGCGCAGCGGCCGCGTCACGGCAACCGGATCCCGTCGACGCGGTGCGGGCACGGTTCGAGGCCGAGGTCACGGTCCCGCCGCTGCGGCACCGTACCGCCGACATCCCCGCCCTCGTGACCTGCCTGATCAGCCGCCATGGCGGCGACAGCGCGGACGTCCGGTGCACCGACGGCGCGCTGCGGGCCCTGTCCCGGGCGCCGTGGCCTGGCAACGTCCGCCAGCTCGAGGGCTCGCTCCGCTATGCCGAGGCACACCGCACCGGACCCTTGATCGAGGATTCCGACCTTCCGCCATCCCTGCTCTCCCAGACCCAACACCCGTTGTCCGCCTGGGAGTCCACGGAACGCGACCTGATCATCCAGTCGCTCCTCGACCACGGCGGCGACAAGGCCAGGGCCGCAAAAGCGCTGGGCATCTCCCGGGCGACCATCTACCGCAAGATCACGGCGTACGGCATACGGGTGGGACCGGAGAATGGGTGACTTCGCCAGGCGACGCAGCGCCGCGAAGTCCTGACCCGGCAGGCGCGTGCCGTCAGCCTCGGGTGCGCCTCCCCGCGCCCCAGGGCCGGGCCTTCCACAGCCACAGTCCGACCATCTCCCAGCAGCCGAGGACCGCGCCCGTGAGCGCGACGCCCGGGCCGGCCGCAGCGCCCGCCACCGTGGCGACCGTTCCGCACACCGCCAGCAGGATCCCGATCCCGCCCAGCGCCAGCAGCCGTTCGCGGTGCCCCCACGATCGTGTCGCCATGTCCGACCTCCCACTCGTCACGCCCCTGTTCCGGGATGTCTTCCAGAGCGTGACGGACGGCGTCGACCTGAGGAGTCTCACTGTGAGACGCGGGGCATGTGACGCCGGCTCAGCGTCGTTCGGTGGCGGCCGCATGTGCCCGTGCGGTGGCGAAACCTCGCGGATGCCGTTCCGAGGCGGTCGTCGCATTCGGCCCGCGCCGCGGCAGAGCGTGACCCTCGTGGCCGAGGAAGTCCAGGGAAGAAAGGGCTGGTCGTCGAGCGGCGACACTGCCGGGCCTGCACCGCCGCCTGCCGGGCGACGCCCTGGGCAGCGGGTGCAGCAGGTGTGGTCCACCGGTGGCCTGGCCGATCCAGTCAGCCGACGGGCAGACGGGAACGGTGGCGGCGGTCAGGTTCCGGCACACGGCACGATGGGCCGCTGCCCTTTACCCCGTGGAAACCTTCTGAGGTACGCGCCACGTCACTGCTGCGCAGGTACGCCGAGTTCGTCGAGGAGTCCACGGACACGTCGTTCGATCTCGTCGCGGATAGGACGGACGGACTCCACACCTTGGCCGGCCGGATCGTCCAGCTGCCAGTCCAGGTACCGCTTGCCGGGGAAGACCGGGCAGGTGTCGCCGCAGCCCATGGTGATGCAGACGTCCGATTCCTTGACCGCGTCCACGGTCAGGATCTTCGGAGTCTCGGCGGAGATGTCGATGCCCACCTCCGCCATGACCGCGACGGCAGCGGGGTTGACCTGGTCGCCCGGGTCGGAGCCGGCCGATCGAACCTCGACGTGGCCCCCGGACAGACGACTCAGCCAGGCCGCGGCCATCTGCGAACGGCCGGCGTTGTGGACACAGACGAAGAGCACGGAGGGCTTGCCGGACATCAGAGGTCTCTCTTGATCTCCCGCCTGCACGGCGGAACAAAGGGCGCGCACACGTCAGCACCCAGTGATGTCAGTCACCACTGATGTGAGAGTATCAGTGCATGCTGACGTCAGTCGACACTGATCTGATCCGGGTTCTGGCCGACCCGCTCAGGCTCCAGATCGTCACCCTGCTCGCCAAAGAGACCCTGTGCACCACCCACCTCGTGGAGGAGACCGGCGCCAAGCAGACCAACCTCTCCAACCACCTGAAGGTGCTGCGCGAGGCCGGCGTCGTGGAGACGGAGCCGTGCGGCCGCTTCACCTACTACAAGCTGCGCGCGGACGTCATCGCATCGCTCGCCGGCCAGTTCGCCGATCTGGCCGAGTCCGCCCGCGCCGCCGCCGACAACAAGCGGTCCTGTCCCTGATCCCTCGCCACCCCGGTGCCGCACCAAGGAGTCTTTGTTGACCGCCACGCCCGAGGCCGCCACCGAGTCACCGACACCAGCGACCGAGCCGATACCAGCAGCCGAACCGCAGCCCGCTCCAGGCGCCACCCCGCCTCGCAGGCCGCTGGCCGCCCGAGCCGCCGCCGAACTCATCGGCACCACGGCCCTCGTCACCGTCATCATCGGCTCCGGCATCCAGGCCACCGAACTGACCAAGGACGTCGGGGTACAGTTGCTCGCCAATTCTCTGGCCACCGTCTTCGGCCTCGGCGTGCTGATCCTGCTGCTCAGCCCCGTCTCCGGCGCGCACTTCAACCCTGTGGTCACGCTGGCCGAGTGGTGGACAGGCCGGCACGGCGGCGCGGGTGTGACGATCCGCGAGGCGGCCGTCTACGTACCCGCACAGATCGTGGGCGCGATCGCGGGCGCGATCCTGGCGGACGCCATGTTCGGCAAGCCGCTGGTGGAGTGGTCCACGCACGACCGGTCCGCCGGACACCTGCTGCTCGGCGAGGTGGTCGCCACGGCCGGGCTGATTCTGCTGATCTTCGGCCTGGCCCGCACCGACCAGCTGCGATTCGCCCCCGTGGCCGTTACCTCCTACATCGGCGCCGCCTACTGGTTCACCTCATCGACGTCCTTCGCCAACCCGGCGGTGACCATCGGCCGCACGTTCACCGACACCTTCGCGGGCATCGCGCCCGGGTCGCTGGTCGGCTTCATCGGCATGCAGCTGATCGGCACCGTGGTCGGACTGGCACTGGTCGCACTCGTCTTCCGTCCCGGTCGGGAGGCCGCCCAGTGACCCGGACGCCCCAGGTCGTTGTGGTCGTCGGCGGTCAGTCCGGACTCGCCGCCGGACACCACCTGCGCCGCCAGGGCCTCGACTTCGCCATCCTCGACGCCCAGAGCACAGCGGGCGGAGATGGCAGCACACCTGGGACTCCCTTCATCTGTTCCCTCCGGCCGCCTGTTCCTCACTCCCCGGCCGCCTCATGCCAGCCCAAGCCGGCAAGGAGTACCCCGACGCCCAGCATGCGGTGGAGTATCTCGCCGACTACGAGAAGCGATACGGGCTCCCCGTCGAACGACCAGTCCGCGTCCTCCGCGTCCACCGAGACGATCCATCCCTGCGCGTGGAGACCGGCTCGGGTACCTGGCCCGTCCGCGCAGTGATCAGCGCGACCGGCACATGGTGGCGCCCCTTCCTCCCCGCCGTCCCCGGCCGTGGAGACTTCGGCGGACGCCAACTCCACACGGTCGCGTACGGCAGCCCGCAGGAGCCACAACCACCGTCGCGTGGAGGCGAAGATGAACGGTACTCTCGCCGCCCTGCATCGGCGCCTGGACGGCGAGAGCGCAACGTCTCCCAGCAGCGGCCTGCCCTACCCGCCCCACTGGGACCCGTTCTTCCATGACTGGATGACGCGCGCCGACCTGTACCGCCGCCCCACCCAGCATTACGACTTCCACCGCGCACCACCACACCGGCCAGGACCACTCCCCCGCACTCCAACAATGGATCCGCACACAACACGCTCGCTGGACCACCCTCCACCCCCAACAGCAACACCTCCTCACCACCATCAACATCCACCCCGCATAGAACCGACGACGTTGGAGGCCTCCCCTCGGGGTCTGCACTCTCCCCGCCCTGTGGCGGCACAGCTGAGACAACGAAAAAGCGTGCCTGGCAGCGAAAGCACGTACACCAGTGATGCGCGGCCGCGGCAAGGCCGTCGGTCGCCACCTGCAGAGGAAACCGTCACGGTGCGTGTCCGTCGACGACGCTGGTCATTCGCTTGGCTCGGATCAGGGCCGCGTAGAGCTTGCGGTGGTCTTCGCTGTCGGAGCTGAGGCCTTGTCGTAGGGCTTCACGCTCCGGGGCGGTGAGGCAGACGCCGACGGCGCACGTTGGGGAACGCCCTGGCTGAAGTGGGGCGTCACCAGGAAGCAGTGGCCGCCGCCGACGCGGTGCGCCGTGTCCGCCGTCTGGCCGAGGTCGACCCCGACGCTCACCAGGAGCGCCTCGCACGAGCCCTCGCCCATTCCGCCAAGATCAGCCTCGACGCCGGGCACGACCTCCGCACCGCCCTGTCAGCGGTCGCCGAGGCAGAGGAGCTCTACCTCATCCTGGCCGAAGAGAGCAGGTCGAACATTGCCGCGTACGCCCCCTACTTGCAGACGGCATTGGACCTGCACGCGCACATACTCGAAGCCCTCGGCCGGACGACAGAGGCGGGAGCCCTGCGCAGACTGAGACGCACGGGAGACCCGACCGAGGTCCGCCGCATGATCCTGCGCGGCCGCTGAACGCCGCCCCGAACAGCCAGCTCACCACTGCCACATCAAGGCCGTTTGTGGAGACTGCCACGGTCGGCGAACTTGGTCATCTTCGCGCGCAGCGGCTCCAGCTCCCCACCCACCGCGGTCTCACGAGCCGCTTAGCGGCTACCCCGCTCAGCCTGGACGTCTCCCAGCCGCGTGGCCAACCCCCTGGCACATGGGTCAAGTTCAAAATGGGTCCCACACAGACACCGCAGCGGATCTTTCCGGCGAGACTGACGGCGGCCTCCAGTTCAGCGTGCTCGGTACCTCGGTGAAAATCTTCTCCGTTGCGGCTGATTCCGGCCTCGGCGAGTAGCCCAGTTATATGGGGGTCAGCGGTGTGGATCGGTGATCTCCCGGAGCGTTTCGAGGGCCTGTCCCAGCTGACGGGTGCGCTCGGCCCCCAGGTGGGCCGTCCACTGCCCCTGAATGTCGCGGACGACGGGCAGGCTCAGTTCGATGAGTTCGTGGCCGGCACTGGGTCCTCGCCCGTCGCAGCGTCAGCCGGCCCGAGGAGATCTCCTACTACATCGCCTACTGCCCCGCCGACACCACACTCGACGAGCTCATCCGGATCGCCGGCGGTCGAGGAGTGCTTCCAGAGCGCGAAGCAGGAGTGCGGCCTGGACGACTACCGGGTCCGCCGCTACCCCGGCTGGCACCGCCACATGACCCTCGCGATGGCCGCCCACGCCTGCCAGACCGTCCTGCGGGCAGGGGAGCTGGATGAAGAGAAGCAGAAACGGATCCTCCCAGCTCATCGCCCTCAGCCTCGCCGAGATCCGACGCCTGATCGCCCGCCTCACCCACCGCCATCCCGCCCCGGCCGACCACATCCTGCACTGCTCACACTGGCGACGACGACGCCAACACCAAGCCCAGGTCGAGGCTGAGGGATGCGAGCACTCCGCGCTGCGGGGCGTGATCGCTGCGGCTGAGGCGGAGTCGGAGCGCACCTGTGAGTTCTGCGGCGTGCCGGGCCGTGCGCGCGCCCGGAGCGATCGGCTGGGTGATTAACGCAAGTGCGTGTGCGAGGCCTGCCACGGAGCATGGTCCGCTCACCGGATCATGATCGTTCGGGGGATGGTGCGGGAACGGCGCGGATGAGACGGCGCCTCGTTCCGGTGGCCTGCTACACCTGGCGCCAGCTGTCGCAGCAGTGCTCCGGCCAGCAATCCAGCGGGTCGGTGTGCCAGGCCGGTGGCGTGCCGGGTAAGAGTTTCGTCGAACGGTACGTCCAGGTAGTAGCCGTGGGTCGGACCGCGGTGGTCGGCGCGCAGCCGGGCGAGCATGTCGCCGTAGATGCGCGCTCGTGAGCTCGCGTGTTGGCGTCAGGAACGAAGGGTGCGCAGGCCGGTGCGGATTTCGCTGACCAGGAGCTCGGGCTGTTCCAGGGCCGCGAAGTGCCCGCCCTTGTCGGCCTCGCCGTAGTGGATCAGGTTGCTGTAGGTGTCTTCGATCCAGCTTCGCGGCAGGCGTGGGATGTCTTTGGGGAAGACGGTCACCGCGACCGGAAGCGTCACCTTCGGGCCGGCGAAGGTGAGCGACTTGTTCTCCCAGTAGATGCGGGCGGACGACGCTGCGCTGTTGGTGAACCAGTAGAGAGATATCGCGTCGAGCATGTCGTCCATGCTGAGGGCGTCCTCGGCGAGCCCATGGTTGTCGGTCTTGGACTGGAACTTCTCGTAGATCCAGGCTGCCTGACCCGCAGGAGAGTCCGCCAGGGCGAATCCGATCGTCTCCGGCTTGGTGCCCTGAAGGTGGTTGGACCCGCCGAGATCGCCGGCGTAGAGCGCGAGGGTGTCCACGGCGTGGCGCTCTTCGGGCGACAAGGCGTCGGGTGTCCGTGGGGGAAAGGCGTACTGGGTGTTCAGATGTATTCCGAGCAGCCCGTCGGGTTGCATGACCCCGAGGGCGGTGGTGACGACGGCACCCCAGTCGCCGCCCTGGGCGGCCCACCTCGTGTAGCCGAGACGCTTCATCAGCTCCACCCATGCGCTCGCGATGCGCGACACGGTCCACCCGGTCTTCGTGGGTTTCTGGGAGAACCCGAACCCGGGCAGCGAGGGGACGACGACGTCGAATGAATCGGCCGCGTCTCCTCCGAAGGAGACTGGATCGGTCAGCGGGCCGATCAGCTTGAGGAACTCGAGGATCGAGCCCGGCCATCCGTGCGTGAGGACCAGCGGCATCGCGTGGGGATTCTTGGACCTGACGTGGATGAAGTGGATGTCCAGTCCGTCGATCTCGGTCAGGAACTGGGGGAAGCGATTGAGCTCCGCCTCGAAGCGCTGAAAGTCGTAGTCGCGCTCCCAGTAGTCGATCAGAGAGCTGGCGTTCTGCACGCGGACCCCTTGCGACCAGTCGCCCACCGTTTCCGGATCCGGCCATCGGGTCCTGGCCAGTCGCTGCTTCACGTCGTTGATCTCCGAATCCGGGATCGAGACGGTCAACGGGCGGATGAGGGGGGAGGCGGGCGGCATCGGTGCGGTCATGGCGTTCTTCTCCCGGATCTCGCGGGGCGCACAACTCTTCGTTGCACACCACTGTGCAACCTACGCCACTGCACACCGGTGTGCAACAATGGCGTTGTGCCCACCGAGTCAGCCCGAGTGCGCTCGATGAACGAGACGCGCGATCGCATCCTCGACGTCGCCCTCCACCTTTTGGGAAAGAACCCCGACGTCGGCATGGGGGATATCGCATCCGCTGCCGGCGTCGTCCGGCGCACCGTCTACGGCCACTTCCCTTCGCGCCTCGACCTGATCCGGTCGCTCACCGAACAGGCCGTCACCGAGATGACAGCGGTCCTCACCGACGTCACCGCCTCCGATTCGGAAGCGGACGCGGCGTGGGCCGAATTCGTTGCCCGCCTCTGGCCAGTGGCGCACCGGTACCGAGTGCTGCTGGCGCTGCGCCGTGGCGAGTACAGCGGGGTGATCCACGGCCTGCTCGGGCCAGTCGATGAACTGCTGGCCAACCTCGTGAAACGTGGCCAGGACAGCGACGTGTTCGCACAGCACCTGCCGGCAGACGTCCTGAGCCAGGTTGCCTACGGCGCCGTATTCAGCATCGCGGACAGCAACCTGCCGAACGGGACCCTCGGCGCCCATGCAGCGACGATCACGAGCCTGCTGATGCTGGGAGTCCCCGAGACGCGCGCAATCGCTCTCGTGGACGACCAGCCCTGACTCGCAGCACTCGAGCGGAGCCATGGATCGTCCTGCTCCGGGCAAGACATCGTCACCGCACCCCGGCAAGAATTACGTGAGAACACCGTGATCGCGACGGTGTCGACGGGCCGCACCCGCATGCCCACCCCAGGCCCCATGGATCTTCAGGTTCCTTCAAGGCCTCGCGCCGCTGCCGCCGGTTCGCCGAGACCGGGCCGCGACGGGCGTCCGGTCTTCAATAAAATCTTCGCCTTCTGAAGATCACGCTTCGAGGCCGTCCGAACCCCGCAGAACCTTCAAGAACCAAGGAGACACAACAACCCGAGACCACCGCCGCGCAGCACGACCACCGGGTTTCTTCGCCTCCCACCACCACGGCGCCCACGCTACCGATGACCGGCGACACCATCTGGACGTGCCAGCACGGCACCGACGTCGGTACCCAGAGATGGGCACCGACTCAACGGGCGTGCACTGTGGGCCGTGCAGCCGGTGGATCAGGTGGTGCGGGCGTCGCGGCATCCGCCCCCAACGAACTTTGTCGCCGCACCTCCACAACGCCCTCACCTGCGCAAGTAGCACGAAATCGATAAGGATCCCCGGGGTATTCATGACCTTCCAGCTTCATCACGGGGCTACAGACCACTGCACCACCTACCCCAAGCCAAAGAAGCACGATCCGTAGCTTTCACTGGCCAGACGGCACACCACTGCATGCCGAGAGAATCTGACTCAGAGACGGGACTCCAGGTCACAAGCCTGCAGGAGGCGTGCAGGAAGCGGTCACTAACTGTGCCTGCGAGGCGCATCGCCATCGAGCAGGAGAGGACGTCCCGGCCCCGGAATTGCAGGCAACCCTGACATGCCGGTCAGCGTGCGCCGCCTCCTCCGGGCGGCCGGCGTAGGGCGCGCCGGGCGGATCGTCCTCGGCCAGGGGGCGGCCGTGCGCGGCGCAGCCGGGGCTGTGCGCTTCGCGTCTTTGGCGTGTCCGCGCCGGGGGTCTCCTGTCGCGGGACCGGAGGTTCTCGCGGCTGGTCCGGGTCATGTGAGGCTGGGGTGGGGTTCCGGTGGTCCGCCGAGCCGATAGCGCATGGTGCGTGGGGTGGTGCCGTCGATGTCGCTGACGGCGAGATAGGCGCCCAGTTCCGCGCCGATCAGGGCCCGGCCGGAGAGAGCCATGAGGTCGTCGCTGTCGTAGAGGGCTGCGATGACCCGGCCGGTGAACTGTGGGGATTCCCTGGTCATCGTCGGAAGCGCTTCTTGTGGGAGGGAGCCCAGATGGGCGCGGGCCCGCTCGGTGTCGAGTCCGCCCATCCAGATGGAGACGGCGGCGACGCTGTGCGGCCGCAGTTCCTTGGCCATGTCGGCCGCCATCTTGTCCGCGCCGGCCTTCTGCGCGCCGTACGCGGCACCGTGGTGGTAGGAGACGGCGCCGTAGTGGCCGGTGTTGACGATCAGCCCGCGGCCGTTTTCGATCAGGAGTGGGGCTGCGTAGTAGCTGGCGACGTAGTGGGAGCGCAGGCCGACGGTCAGCAGGTCGGCTGTTTCGAGGGGTTTTTCCCAGAATCCTCCGGGCGTGGTGGTCCCGACGAGCTTGGCGGCGTTGTTGACGAGGATGTCCAGCCGTCCGTGAGCGGTGCGGACGGTGTCAAACAGGACCTTGACCGCGGTGTCGTCGCCGTGGTCGACGGCCACCGGGATGCCTGTGCCGCCGACTCGGTCGACGAGTGCCGCGGTTTCAAAGATCGTGCCTCCGTACGGGGAGTCGGAGGACTTCTGGCTGCGGCCGGTGACGTAGACGGTGGCGCCTTGCTGGGCCAGGGCCTGGGCGATGCCGCGGCCGGCGCCCCGGCTGGCTCCGGTGACGACCGCCACGAGAGGCCGCGTTCTTGTGGGTATCACGTGGTTCCTTGCATGCGGATCAAGGCGGGGTGTGTGCCTGGTGTCTTCGGTGGGGCCGGTCTGGCCTCGCTGCTGATGCGGACGGGCCCGGTTCTGATCAGGCGCGAGGTACCTGAAGGCGTTGACGCCAGGCAGTGGTGTCCTGAGGCTCGGCGCGCGCAAGAGCTTTCCGTGCGTGCTCGGCGTCCAGGTCGGTGGTGTAGACCGGCGTGCCGGGCTGCTGACGCCAGGAGTCGTCCAGACCGCCGGCGTCGATACCGTCGAAGCCGAGTTGGTCCGCCAGGTCGATGACGACGGCCTTGGTCTGCGGGTCGTCCCCGGCAACGGGAAGCGCGATGCGGTCGGGGGCGCCTGCGGGCCTTCCGAGCGTGCGCAGATGGCCGGCGATGATGGTGTTGAACGCTTTGACCAGGGGGCGTTGCAGGTGGGACTCGGTCCAGCGGCTTTCGACACCGCCGTCCTCCAGTACGTCGATCCGGGGGTCGCGCAGGTGGGGCACGTAGTTGCCGGTGTCGACGACGGCGGAGTCGTGCGGCAGATCTGCCAGCAGCCCCTCGGGCAGGTGCGGGATGCCGCCCAGCGGGATCGCCACGAACAGGGCGTCGGCGCCCGCGGCGATCTCGTCGAGCGATACCGGTCGGACGCCGGTCTCGGCCTGAAGGTCCGTCAGGGATTGCGGGCCGTGCGAATTGGCGACCCGCACCTGGTGTCCGAGTGCGGCGAACCGGCGGGCCAGGGTGCCGCCGACGTTGCCGGCACCGATGATGGCGATGTTCACGGTGGTCTCCTTGAGCCGGTCAGTCGGCGAGGTCAGGCCGGTTGGCCCGGCAGGACGGGTTCCCCGGCGAACGGGCTGTCCGGCGGGTACAGGTCGCGCAGGTAGGGCTGGTCGCGTTGCAGGTCGCAGGGTTCGACCAGGAGGTTGCCGGGACCGCGGGCGATCAGCAGGGTGGGATCAGATGACAGGAACGGCGGATGGCCCAGGGCGCCGAGCCGCTCCTTTTCCGCCGCGTGGTCCGCGGTCCAGTACCCGATGTGGTGCAGCCAGCCCGCCTCAGGCGTGGCGAGCGGCGTGCCGGGGATCGCCTGCCAGACCTCGACGGCGAACGGGCCGCCGAGCGAGAAGGTGACATGGCAGTCCACGTCGTACGGCCGGTCCTGCGCATCTTTGATCGTCATGGATCGGGTCACGACTGGCCGCCAGGTCAGGTCGAAGAGCGCGGCCACTTCGGCCATGCCCTTTTCGAGGTCGGGGACGGCCAGGCCGATGTGCCAGATCTTGTTGTTCATGCCACCTACCCCAATCCGGACAGTGCGTCCGCTTACGGGTCGACGATACGGACGAAGCGTCCGTTTAACAAGCGGACGCTGTGTCCGCTTGTGTTAGCGTGGTCACATGACGCGTGGTCACATGACGAAGGACGCAGCCACTACCGGACGACGCATGCGGGCGGACGGACGACGCAACCGCGAAACGCTGCTGGAAGCCGCCAAGGCCGTCTTCGCCCGGGCCGGGACGGACGCACCGATGGACGATGTGGCGAAGCAGGCCGGGGTGGGGCGCGGCACGCTCTACCGGCACTTCCCCACCCGTGAGCACCTCTTCGTCGCGATCATGAAGGAGCAGGTGGACCAGCTGGAAGAGCAGGCGCGCGCCCTCATCGACGAGCCGGATGCATGGACGGCCCTGACCCGCTGGCTGCACATGTACGCCCGCAGCGCCTCGCGCTACCGCGGCATGAGCGCCCAGGTGGGCAACGGCCTGGTCGAGGACTCCTCCCCCATGGCAGCCGCCTGCGCACCCATGAAAGTCGGCTTCGCAGATCTCTTCGCCCGCGCCCGCGCCGAAGGAGTCGTGCGCGACGACCTCAACGCGACCGATGTCCTCACGCTGATCGCGGCTCTCCCCGAATCCCCGCACACGCCGGGCGACACCTGGACCCACCTCGGCATCGTCCTGCGCGGCATCCGGGCCTGAGACCATGTCCTACGCGGTGAGGCGGACGAAGCGCTCGCAGCAGCACAGGGCTGCAGCGAGCCCGAGCAGGGCCAGGTAGCTGCGGGGAAGGCGCTCGCAGCGGGCGCCGAGCCTGCGGCAACCGTCAGCCAGGACGTCGTGCGCTCGACCGCCCGTCTTTGACGGCTGCGGTTTCGTCAGACCCTGCAGGGGCGCCGGCATGCGCAAAGAGGATGCGGCCGGCGGTGGAATCCAGGACGCCGGCCAGCCGCAGGAGTGGCCACTGCCGCCAGAGACAAGCTGGGCAGGTCGGTGATGATGCTGCGCTCGCGGCCCGCGATATCTTCGCGCGCGCCGGCACCCTGCGCCCTGGCGGGAACGGAGGCGAAGGTCCTGGCTGTCCAGGCGTCGGCCGCACCAGCTGAGGGGTGGCGGTCGTTCCCTTCCTCACGCATGCGCCCTTGCTCTGTTGGGACTTGCGTGAAAAAGCCGGTGGCGTTGCCACTGCGGCCGATCCTGCGCCGGCGCTGTTTCAATGCACAGGACTGCATGCGGTGTTGGTGCGTGAGCCTGAGGCGTGCGTTCTCGTACCCCCCTCTGCCGTGCGACACCGCATCAGCGGGCGAGGTGCGGCGATCGAATCATCCCCGAAACGACGTACCGGACAGGGCGCGGTCCTCCTCGTCCGTACCCCGGCCGACAGGCTGCAGTCCGGACCAGCAAGTCCATTCCTGGAGGGTGAGTGTGCGGGGCGAGCAGACCGCGAACGGCAGGGCGACACGCAGCCGGATCATCGAGGGAGCTGTGCAGGTGCTGCGGAAAGGGGCCCTGCCGTGGCCTCCAGGCACCGCGCACCCCCATCCGCCCCAGGACGCGGGCGGCCGTGTTCCCTTGCCCCTGACCCGCACGTCAAGGGTTAGCGTCGGCGCGCCGGCAGCCGGATCACTCCGGGCTGCCGCAGCCCGCGCCCACCCCATCCGCTCCGGAGCACCCCATGACCGAAGCCCTGCCCACCACGACCCGCGAGATCGTGCTGACCGAACCGCCCGCCGGCCTGCCGACGCCCGAGCACTTCACCATCGCCCGCACACCGCTCCCCACCCCCGGCCCGGGACAAGTCATCGTCAAAAACCGGTACTTCCTGGTGTTCCCCGGCCTTCGCACCCTGATCGGCAGCCAGGCCGACGGCGTGCCACTGCCGCGCATCCACACCGGGGACACACTGTTCGGCCCCGCGGTCGGCGAGGTCACCGCCACCGGGCCAGACTGCGCACTGCGCCCCGGCGACCAGGTCACCCACCTGCTCGGCTGGCGTGAGCACGCACTGGTGACGGCAGACCAGTGCACCCTGCTCGACGACGCTCTGCCCGACCCCGTGGCCCACCTCTCCTCCGGATCGGCCGCCTACGGAGCACTGACCCGGCTCGCCGACCTCCGCCCTGGCGACACCGTGCTCGTCACCGGCGCGGCAGGAGCCGTCGGAACACTGGCAGGCCCCCTCGCGCGCCTGCTGGGCGCCACGAAAGTCATCGGAACCACGCGCTCCCCGGACAAAGCCGAACGGCTCACAGCAGAACTCGGCTACGACACGGTCATCGTCACCGGGTCCCGGCTGATCGACGAGGAACTCGCCAAGGCGGCACCGGACGGCATCGACGTACTGCTCGACACCGTCGGCGGTCAGCAACTGGCCGCCGCCGTGCGCGCAGCCCGCCAAGGCGCCCGCTTCGCACTGATCGGCGCCCTGTCCGGACAACTTTCGCCCCACCGGGACGGCGGCAGCTCACCCGCCGACATCGACAGCTTCCGGCTCATCAACAAAGGCGTGTCCCTGCTGGGGTACAGCGGCCCCGACCACCCCGACGTGCCCAAGGAATGGAATGCACACTTCGGACACTGGCTGCGCTCAGGCAAAATCACCTTCCCCCACGTCCGCATCCCGGGCATGGACCACGCACCACGCGCGTTGCAAGAACTGTTCCAAGGGCGGCACTTCGGAACCGTGGTCGTAGAGTTGCCGCCGACGTGACGTGCCGCCACGCCCCATCGTGACGGCCACAGCGCAGGCGTGAGGTCGGACATGCGGATCGGGGATGCGGCGGCAGCAGCAGGAACCACACCACGGGCCCTGCGGTTCTACGAACAACGCGGCCTGCTGCCACCACCGCGGCGCACCCCCACCGGACAGCGCCAGTACAGCCCCGACGACGTCGCCAGAATCCGCGTCATACGACACCTACTCGCCCTGGGACTCACCGTCGAGGACCTGCACAGCATCGCCGACCGCCTGCACCTACTCGTCGAAAACCCACAACGCCCCTGCAGGCGCACCAACCCCGGCTCCCCGGGCGCCCAGGTCGTCAACCGCAGGCTCGCCGCACTCGACACCGAGATCGACCGCCTGAGCCGCCTACGCACCCGCCTGGCCCACCACACGCACCACCAGCCATAACCCCACTCCCACGAACACCCTGCACAGTCCTGGGACCCCGCCAGGCCAGGCTCAGGCCGCACATGATGCGGGCGACGATCTCGCACAAGGCCATGTCCGTGCGGTCAGGATGAGTGCTCGTCGCGACGGTACGGTCCGCTCCCCGGGCTGGTCGCAGTGGCCTTGTCCGCCGGTCGGTTCGTCGTGCGACGCGACCGCAGAGCCGTCCGGGGCACAGTCAGCCGACCACGGCCACCAGCTTCGCGGCCGGGAGCCAGGCGTGATGCGAAGAGCGCGCCAGGGCTGCCGTAGCGTGGCTGGCAGGACCTCAACCCATGCGCGGACCGTCGTCGAGACAACGGTCCGCGCTCCAGTTCCAGTAGTGCCAGCCCAAGCCGACGAAACCGTCGAGGCCCTCGTTCGTCTTGCTGTTCGAGGTACCAGCCGTGCACCTCAACGTGGTCCAGGATCTGGCCGGCGGGCCAGGGCAGTCGCGGCTTGGCGGCGCAGCAGCTGCCTGAAACCCAGCGCTCCACGCTACGGGCCAAAGCTGCGACCGAGCGCGGCTGGGAACCAGGGAGGGAAAAAGGCCGACACCATCGCAAAGCCACTGGCGCACCAGAGGTGCAGATTGATGCGCACCGCGCCCGAAAGCAGATTGACGATCACCTTATGAGCGGGCAGGACATAGTCTCGCAGTGCTCGACCAGTGGCAAAGACGATCTCGGCCAGCCGGTGCTGAGCCAGGTCGACCGGCTCACCTCAACGGCCACTCAGTAGGGCGTCGAGGGATTCCTGCTTCCAGCGCTCGTCGGTGGTGTGCTCCACCACGACGTCCACGGTCATACTCTCTCAGCGGGCATGCCTAGACATCGGCCGACTGACCGTCGATGCCGTCACCAGGTAGATGCTGCAGTACCAACTCCCGCTATGCGACGGCTGCCTCACCAGCACCCGCCTGGCCCTCGACGAGTAGCCAGCTCGGGAACCTGCTACTCGCATGCACGTTCAGTAATATCGCGTCGCTTGAATGAGGTTCCGCCTGACGAATCGAGTGAGCCCGTGAGTGACGATGTCCTCTCTGTCATTCCGACCGACCCGCACTGGCAGCCTGAGCAGGCCGCGGCTGAGCGTGCTGCGTCGATCGTGGAGGAGCTGGCCCCCGGGCTCCCCGACGGCATCGACGTCGAGATTGACGTCACCTGGCACGACGCCCTGACCGTCGTCGACTGCGGTCAGAATCTGCAGAAGATCGGTTGTCCCCAATGCGACGCGTCAATCGACACCCACTGGTGGGCTGACCAGCTCGAAGCCCACTGCGACGACGGCTTCGCAACCCTTGCCGTGGTGGTCCCCTGCTGCGGTGCCGCGACCTCACTGGACGCGCTGGAGTACGACTGGCCCTGCGGCTTCGCCCGCTTCGAGATCGCCATCTGGAACCCAGAGCGTGCCTGGTTCAGCGACGAGGAAATGACGGCTGTCGCAGACGCCCTCGGACATCCAGTGAGGCAAATCAGGGCCTACATCTGACGCACCTCAGCCAGCGAAGACCCCGACATCACGAGCTCAAAGGTTCTGTAGCCACGGCCAACCGTGCACGAGGTCGTCAGAAAACGCTTTGCTCAATAAGGGACTGTATCGCCGGCGACAGGCGCCGATAGACGGCCGTATCAATATCTCCAGCCCTGGTCCAGAACCGCGAAAAGGAAATCCCCAGTTCGCATTCGCCTATCTAGCGGATCTCTTCATCATCGACCGCAGCCACAACAGCCCGGTAAGCTCTTACGTCGCCATACCATCTTGGCAGGTCATGTCGGGCGTTCACGCGCCAGCCTGCGTGACTCATCGGATCCGCGAAGATATCTGGCAGGCGTGCCGTCATCAGTTCGCTCGCCTCTGGAGTTCGGTGAGGTAATCGGCGATCGCGTCACGATTGCGGGCCAGGACGTCGATGCGCTCGGTCAGCCTGTCGCGCTCGCGTTCTAGCGCCCTCACCGTCTCGAATGTGACCCCTTCGAAGACGATAGGATCGCGCGGAGATTCCAGGCAGGGCAGGATCGCGCGGATCGCCTGCGTCGAGAGACCGGCGCCCAGGAGTTCGCGGATCTGCTGAACACGGCCCAGGGTGGCTTCGCTGTAGTCGCGATAGTTGTTGGCGCTACGGGTCGAGGTGATCAAACCCTTCGCCTCGTAGAACCGCACCTGCCGCGGAGACGCACCTGCTCGAGCGGCCAACTCGCCAATACGCACCTCACCACACTACCGCTTGACCTTGACACTGGCGTCAAGGTTTGACCCTGTCGGCATGACCGAACTGAACGGAACCGTCAGCCCAGCGTTCGAACCCGTCCGCGACACCGTCGAGGCCCAGCTGCGCAGCGGCGCCGAAGTGGGCCTGTCGCTGGTTGTCGACCTCGACGGCCGCCAGGTCGTGGACCTGTGGGCCGGCCACCGCGATGCCGCACGCACCCAGCCCTGGCGACGCGACACGATCACCAACGTGTGGTCGATCACCAAGACCGTCACAAGCCTGGCCGCCTTGTTGCTCGTCGACGCCGGCGACCTGGAAGTTCACGCGCCAGTTGCCCGCTACTGGCCCGAGTTCGCAGCAAACGGCAAGCAACATGTCGAAGTACGGCACCTGCTGTCACACACCTCGGGTGTGTCCGGCCTCGACCACCCCGCCCGGCTTGAGGACCTGTACGACGTACGCACAGCAGCCGCTCGCATGGCCTCCCAGAAGCCATGGTGGGAGCCCGGCACCGCCTCCGGCTACCACGTCCTCAACTACGGCCATCTGATCGGCGAGCTGGTCCACCGGCTGACCGGCCTGTCGCTGCGCGACTTCGTACATCAGCACATCGCCCAGCCCCTCGGTGCCGACTTCCAGATCGGCTTGCGCGACGCCGACGTCGAACGAGTCGCCGACGTCATCGCGCCGACGCTCGACTTCGATCCAGAAGCACTTGACCACGACACCGCCGCGTACAGAACCTTCACCGGTCCCCCATCCACCGCCAGTGCGGCCAACACAGCGGCCTGGCGAGCAGCCGACCTAGGAGCGGCCAACGGACACGGGAACGCCCTGGCGGTCACCGAGATCCTCGCCCCCATCGCCCGCGCAGGCGCCTCGGCCCACGGTCAGCTCCTCAAACCCCGAACGATCGACCTCATCTTCAACGAGCAGTCCAACGGCACAGACCTCGTCAACGGGCTGCATCTGCGATGGGGCATCGGATACGCACTGTCCGACCGTCGCACGCTGCCCTGGATCCCTGACGGCCGCATCGCATATTGGGGCGGCTGGGGCGGCTCGATGGCAATCATCGACCTTGACCGCCGCATGACGATCAGCTACGTCATGAACAACATGGGCGCCGACATCCTCGGTTCACAGCGAGCCGCCGCATACACCACCGCCATCTACCGAGCCCTCGGTGCCAACCATCTGCCTTGACAGCCAAGTTCGCGACTGAACGACGAGTCCGCGAACCCTGCCCCGATGGCGACCGCCGCACACCTTGTACGTCAACTCATCCACGCTCGTTGGGCGTTGGAAGACCTTGAGCCAGGATCCGTAGGTGAGACCGCTGGTTTGAGGGGCTGGGCCATCGACGACCGGATGAGCGGCACGTCCATGCGCTCCGCCGTGCGGCGGGTGACACTGCCGTCCATGGTGGCTCCGTCGGCGGCAATTGCTCGGTGAACACCTGCGCCCGCGTCCAGAGAGATGTCCATGGACGAGTGCAAGGACCGCTGCGAGAGCGCCCGGATCTTGCCGGGCGATGTTGTGGCCGACGGGAATCTCGTGCACCCGCCAGCCCGCATCGCGGCCCAGCCGTTCGGTGACGGCCGTGAAGGGGCTGCCCGGCCACGCGCCACCGCTGATGAACGTACGGCCGGCCGCTCGTGCGGGACCGTTTCGCACCCTGAGGGTTTGCAGGAAGCTCGCCGGCGGATGCGGTCGCGCACGCCGCCCGGCCGGGGATCCAGGCGAAGGCGGTGGCCGCGACGGTTGACCGAAAAGCCCACCCCGGCCCGCACATTGATGCCGAGCCGGGACAGGGTCCCACGCGCAGCATCCGCCCGGGCGGCGATCCGAGGTGCCGTGACAGCGCAGCGCGCCCTTCCACTCCACCAGGGCCACCGCCGGCGGCAGCGTTTACCGCAGGTCATACCGCGTCACGCGGCAGTCCCGGTGACTGGGCGTTCTCCTTCTCTGCGGCCTCGACGACGGCCAGGACGGCGGCCGCCGCTGTCGCGGGATCGCCGGCCGCCACCGCTTCCACGATGGCGCGATGGCCGGGCAGCGAGGCCTCCGCCGCGCCCGGGGTCTGGGTGCTGACGACGAAGCTGTGTTCCAGTGCGATGCCGATGGCGCGGCCCAGGGAGCCGAGCAGACGGTTGCCGCCGGCGTCGAGCAGGGCCCGGTGGAAGGCGAGGTCGGCCTCGATGTAGCCCCTGCGGCCGGGGTCGGCGGCTGCGGCCTCCATGGCGGCCAGGGCGTCGTACAGGGCCCGTACGTCGTCGGGGCGGGCCCGGACGGCGGCGAGCCGGGCCGCCTCGGGCTCGACGATCCTGCGTAGCTCACCGGTATCTTGCAGCAGGGCCGCGGCGTCCCCGGCCTGTTTCCAGCGCAGTACGTCATGGTCCAGGTGGTTCCAGTGCTCCGGGGACAGCACGCGCGTGCCGGTGCGCGGGCGTACCCGCAGCATTCCCTTGGCCACCAGCGCCTTGACCGCCTCCCGCAGCGCGCCCCGGCTGACGCCGATCTCGGCCGCGAGCAGGTCCTCGACGGGCAGCGCGTGCCCCGGCTGCCACACTCCGGCCACGATGCGCCGGCCGAGTTCGTCGACCACCCGCTCATGCAGGGTCGGAAAACGCGCCACGATCCGTGCTCACCCCTGGACGTCATTCATCGAATCATTTAATGATTGCTTCAAGGGTACGACCTGACGGTCCCCCACGACACCGCCCCACCGCGAAGAAGCCGGCGCCACAGCCACGGGAGTTGCCACATGAACGACGGGAACAAGACGAGCCGTCGCAGCCAGGCATGGTTCGGTGCGAGTGGCCGCGGCGGGATGGTGTACCGCTCCTGGATGCGCAGCCAGGGATTCGGGCACGAGGTCTTCGACGGCCGCCCCGTCATCGGCATCGCGACCAGCGCCTCCGAACTCGCCCCGTGCAACGCTCACTTGACCCGCGTCGCCGAAGCCGTCAAGCGCGGAGTGTGGCAGGCGGGCGGCTTCCCGTTGCAGTTCCCCACCATGGCCACCGGCGAGACCCTGATGCGCCCCACCGCCATGCTGTACCGCAATCTCATGGCCATGGAGGTCGAGGAGCTGATCCGGGCCAACCCGCTCGACGGAGTCGTCCTGCTGTCCGGCTGCGACAAGACCACCCCCGCCATGCTCATGGGCGCCGCCAGCGTCGACCTGCCCGCCGTCATGGTCACCGGCGGGCCGATGCTCAACGGCAAGTACCGGGGCCAGGACGTGGGATCCGGCACCCATGTGTGGAAGTTCGAGGAGGACCTGAAGACCGGCCGGATGTCCGAGGAGGAGTGCTTCTTCGCCGAGGGCTGCATGGCCCGCTCCAACGGCCACTGCATGACGATGGGCACCGCCTCCACGATGGCCTGCATGGCCGAGGCGCTCGGCATGCAACTGCCGGGCTCGGCGGCCTGGCCCGCGGTCGACTCCCGGCGGATGGAGATCGCGCAGTCGGCAGGGCAGCGCATCGTCGCGATGGTGGAGGAGGAGCTGCGACCCTCGGACATCCTGACCCGGGAGGCGTTCGAGAACGCCATCAGGGTCAACGCGGCCATCGGCGGCTCCACCAACGCCATCATCCATCTCACCGCCCTCGCCGGACGCGTCGGCGTCGACCTGGGCCTGGAGGACTTCGACGAGCTGGTCCGTGCGGTGCCGACCCTGGTCAACCTGATGCCCAGCGGCACCTACCTCATGGAGGACTTCTGTTACGCGGGCGGGCTGCCCGCCGTCATGGCCGAACTGCTTGGCGGCGGACTGCTGCACGGCGAGCCGATCACCGTCACCGGACGCGGCGTCGCCGAAAACCTCGCCGGCGCCCAGAACGACAACACCGACGTCATCACACGCCTCGGCGCCCCCTTCCAGCCGGCCGGCACCGGCATTGCCGTCCTGCGCGGCAACCTGTGCCCCGACGGTGCGGTCATCAAGCAGTCCGCCGCCTCACCCCACCTGCTCACCCACCGCGGTCCGGCACGCGTCTTCGACTCCCCCGAGGCCTACCACGCCCTCGTCGACGACCCCGACCTCGACGTCGACGAGAACACCGTCATCGTCATCCGTAACGCCGGCCCGAAGGGCTATCCCGGCATGCCCGAGGTCGCCAACGTCCCGCTGCCCGCCAAGCTCCTGAAGGCCGGCATCACGGACATGGTGCGCGTCTGCGACGGCCGGATGAGCGGCACCGGGTACGGGACCGTGGTCTTGCACGTGGCGCCCGAGGCCGCCGTCGGCGGACCCCTCGCCCTGGTGCGCGACGGTGACGTCGTCGTCCTCGACGTCCCCAACCGCACGCTGGACCTGGACGTGGACGACGCCGAGCTCACCCGGCGCCGTACGGCGTGGAAAGCAACAGCCGAGCGACACACCAGCGGCTACGCCTGGCTCTACACCCAGAACGTGGAACAGGCCGACCGGGGTGCCGACTTCGCCTTCCTGCGCGGAAGCCGCGGCCACGAGGTCCCCCGCGACTCCCACTGAGTCCACCCCCGGCGCCCCAACCCCCCGAACCCAGGAGAGCATCCCCATCGTGGAACCGGCCCCAGCGCGTCCCCGCCCCGTCCTCACCGCCGCCTCCGTCCTGCCCGAGGACGCCCATCAAGCCGCCCTGGTCGCACGCGTCCACGATCCCAAGGCGGACGGACCGTGCGTGGCCGCGGTCCGCGGCGAGCAGGTCATCGACCTGACGGCCCTCGCACCTACCGTCTGCGACCTGCTGGAACGCGACGACGCGGCCACACTCGTCCGCGAAACCGACAGCCCAACCACCTGGCATCTGGACGAACTGCTCCACGCCCCGCCCGGGCGCCGCGACGTTGCACACCTGCTGGCCCCCATCGACCTGCAAGTGATCAAGGCCGCGGGCGTCACCTTCGCCCAAAGCCTGCTGGAACGCGTCATCGAGGAACGCACCGGCGGCGACCCGGCACAGGCCGCCCGGGTGCGGCAGCGCGTCGAGCAGACGGTGGGCGGCACCCTCGACGGCATCCGACCCGGATCACCGGAGGCGGACAAGGCAAAGCAACTCCTGATCGCCGAGGGGCTGTGGTCGCAGTACCTGGAGGTCGGCATCGGACCGGACCCGGAGGTGTTCACCAAGGCCCCGGTGCTCTCCGCGGTCGGCACCGGCGCAGACATCGGAGTGCTCGGCGCGTCGGTGTGGAACAACCCCGAACCCGAAGCCGTCCTCGTCGTGGACTCGCGCGGCCGGGTACGCGGCGCGACCCTCGGCAACGACGTCAACCTCCGCGACATCGAGGGACGCAGCGCCCTGCTGCTCTCCCGCGCCAAGGACAACAACGCCTCCTGCGCCATCGGCCCGTTCGTCCGCATCCTCGACGACCACTTCGACCTCGACACCGTACGCGCGCTCGACATCGACCTGCGCGTCGACGGCACGGACGGCTACGTCCTCACCGGCCAAAGCTCCATGCGCGAGATCAGCCGTGACGTACTGGACCTGGTGGCCGCCACGCACGGCGCGCACCATCAATACCCCGACGGCTTCGTGCTGTTCACCGGAACCCTGTTCGCCCCCACCGAGGACCGCCACGCACCCGGCGCGGGCTTCACCCACCAGCACGGCGACATCGTACGGATCTCCAGCCCCCGCCTCGGTGCCCTCGTCAACACCGTCGTCCCCAGCGAGCAGGCCCCGCCCTGGACGTTCGGCGTACGCGCCCTCATGCACAACCTCGCCCAACGCGGGATGCTGTAAGCCCGTGCCGGCCCAGCGGCGGGCGTTGCGCAGCGCCCGCCGCCACCACGACGGGCGCCGCGCACACCCCGCTCAGGCTCGGGCCACCGGCTCCAGACCGAACGAGGCATGCAAACGCCGCGTGTGATCCACATGGCGCACAGCACCGGTCAGCCGGACCGTCGCCGTCAGGCGCACATCCGCACTGGAGGCGGCCAACCGCAGTTCCAGCTTGCCCGGCTCGACGACGCGCCGGCCATCGCGCCCGGTGAAGGAGGCGAGGTCGGCCGGGACCGTGACGGCAACGCGGCGGGCCTCACCGGGCTCCAGCTCGAGGCGGGTGTAACCGACCAGACGCTGCACAGGCTGCACGACCGAGGCGACCGGGTCGTGCAGATACAGCTGAACCACCTCCGTGCCGGACCGTCCGCCGGTGTTGCGCACCGTGCAGGCGAGCGTGAACTCCCCGTCCGTCGGGGCCTCTCGGGAGTCCACCGTCAGATCGCTCCAGTCGAACTCCGTGTACGACAGGCCGTGGCCGAAGGCGAACGCCGGGGTCGGGTCGACACTCGATACCCCACTCACATGAGCAAGCCGCGCACCGAGGTACGTGCCCGGCTGGGAGCCCGGCTCGCGCGGCACACTGACCGGGAGACGCCCGGAGGGATTGATCCGACCACTGACAACACCGGCGATCGCATGCGTGCCCTCCTCACCGGGGAAGAAGCACTGCACAATCGCCGCAGACTCCTCCACGCCGCGACCCAGAGCATACGGCCGCCCCGCAAGCAGCACCGTCACCACAGACGTATCCAACTCGAGCACGGCATCGAGCAGTTGCTGCTGCGCGCCGGGCAGGACCAGCGTCTCGGCGTCGCAGCCCTCGCCGCTGGTGCCCTGCCCGAACAGCCCGGCGCGGTCGCCGAGCACCAGTACGGCGACGTCCGCCTCGCGTGCCGCCCGGACGGCCTCGGGGATGCCGGAGAGGTCGCCGTCGTCGATTCCGGTGCCGCGGGCGACGGTGAGTTCGGCGTCGGGGAATTCCGCGGCGAGTGTGTCGCGCAGCGTGGGCAGTTCGATGCCGGCCGGAGTTGCGGGGTGGCGGATGCCGATGTGCTGCGGGAAGGAGTAGCAGCCCAGTACCGCCGTGGGCTCGGTCGCGTTGGGGCCGAGCAGGGCAATGCGACGCGGCCGGGTGAGCGGCAGGGTGCCGTCGTTGGTGAGCAGGACGACCGCCTTCTCGGCGATGTCACGGGCCAGTTGACGGTTTTCGGGCCGGTCCAGGTCGATCGTGCCGCGCAGTGCCGCCGGGTCGTCGGTGTCCGCGCCGTCGAGGGCGGTCGGCACCGGGTTCCAGTCGGGGTCTAGCAGGCCCAGCATCGCCTTCTGGGTGAGGACGTGGCGCAGGGCGCGGTCGATGAGTTCCCGCGGTATGCGGCCCTCGGTGACGGCCTGTACGAGGGGTTCGCCGTATGTCTTGACGTTGGGCAGTTCGACGTCGATGCCGGCCTCGAGCGCGTGACCGGCGGCGTCGGCCCAGTCGGCCGCGATGCCGTGCAGCGTCTTGAGGAAGGCAATGGCGAAGTAGTCGGCGACGACGGTGCCGTCGAAGCCCCAGGTGTCGCGCAGCAGTCCGGTCAGCAGGTCCGCGTCGGCTGCGGAGGGTATGCCGTCGGTGTCGGTGTAGGCGTTCATCACCGACCGTGCGCCGCCCTCGCGGATCGCCATCTCGAAGGGAGGCAGCAGCACGTCTGCCCGCTCACGCGGGCCCACGGAGGAGGGGGCGAGGTTACGGCCGGCGCGCGAGGCCGAGTAGCCGACGAAGTGCTTGAGGGTGGCGACGATGCCCGCGGACTCAAGGCCCTGCACGTACGCCGTGCCGATGCTGCCGACGAGATACGGGTCCTCGCCGATGGTCTCCTCCACCCGGCCCCAGCGGGCATCGCGTACGACGTCCAGAACGGGCGCGAGGCCCTGGTGGACGCCGACGGACCGCATGTCGCGGCCGATGGCGGCGGCCATGCGGCGCACGATGTCCGGGTCGAACGTGGCGCCCCAGGACAACGGGACGGGATAGGCGGTGGCACCCCAGGCGGCGAACCCGGCCAGGCACTCCTCGTGCGCGAGAGCGGGTATCCCGAAACGGTTCGCTGAGGCGATGCGCGCCTGGGTGCGGGCCAGGGAGAGGGCGCCGAGAGCGGGGTCGACGGGCGCGGTGCCGAAGGGACGGGTCAACTGACCGAGTCCGGTGGGCAGCAGTGCCTCGAGGTCGACGGCCTCCTCCATGTCGTGCTGATGGGGGGCCACTTCACCACCCTGGTCGGAGGCGCCGACCCACACGCCGTACAGCTGGGCGGCCTTCTCCCGAAGGGTCATCGCCTCGATCAGGGCGTCGACCCTGGTGGTGACGGGGAGGGCGGTGTCATTCCAGATGGGGACTTCAGAGGTGGTCTCTACGGCCACGTTGGCGTTCACGTTCCTCCCACGCCCGTCAGGCCCTGGAGCAGGGCGCGCTGGGCTAACAGGTAGTCGAGCAGGACGAGCGGTGCCTGTCACCGGCTGAAGCCGGCCGTCAGGCCGCTGAGCATCTGACGGCGCCCGAAGGCGTACAGGACCAGGACGGGCAGTGTGGTGAGGACGACGGCGGCGAGAACGGCAGGGACGTTGACGCCGTACTGGCCCTGGAAGGTCCACAGTGCGAGGGGCAGGGTCCGGCGGCCGGGGCTCTGGGTGAGGATCAGCGGCAGCAGGAATCCGTTCCAGATGGTCAGGCCGTTGAAGATGGTCACGGTGAGAAGGGCCGGCCGGGTGAGCGGTGCCGCCAGCCGCCACAGCGTCGTCCACTCGGTGGCACCATCGACCCGCATCGAGTCGAACAGTTCCTTGGGTATGTCGCGGACGAAGTTGGCGAGCACCAGCACGGACAGCGGGATGGCGAAGGCGATCGACGGGAGGATCAGCGCCAGCAGGCTGTCGTACATCTTCAGCTTGATGATGATCAGGTACACCGGGATCACCGTCGCCTGCAACGGGATGGCCAGGCCCATGAGGAACAGCCCGTTCATCACGCGCAGGCCCCGCATGCGCCAGCCGCGCACGATCGCGTAGGCGGCCATGAAGGAGAACGCCACCGCCGGCACGACGGCGCCGACGGTGACCACGACGCTGTTCAGGAAGTAGCGGATGAAGTCGGACTCGATGACCAGCCGGTAGTTGTCCAGCGTGGGATCACTCGTGGGCACCAGCGGGTTACTGGAGTAGTAGCGGCTCTGGGCCTTGAGGCTGGTGATGAGGATCCAGTACAGCGGTACGGCGACGACGACGAGCCAGATCCAACCGGCCAGGCCGGCAACCCAGTTGCGCCGGCCGGCCGCCGCACGGAAGGGGCGTTGCCGCTCGGGGCGGGCGGACTTGTCCGCTTGTTGCGCCCTGGTGAGCAGGGTGGTCATGTCAGGCCCCCTCGAGTTGGCTGTCACCGGCGTCCCGGCCTCCGAGCCGGCGCAGCAGCAGGGCGAGGGCGAGGCCCACCAGGACCAGGATGACCGCGATGGCGCTGGCCGGTCCCATCTGGCTGGCCCGCCATCCCCGTTTGTACATGTCCAGCGCGAGGACGCGGGTGGCGTCCCCGGGGCCGCCCTCGGTCAGGACCCAGATGAGGTCGAAGAAGGTCAGTGATCCGACCACCATCAGCGTGGACGAGGTGATGATGGTGTACTTCAGCTGGGGCAGCGTGATGCTGAGGAACTGCCGGATCCGCCCGGCGCCGTCCAACTGTGCCGCCTCGTAGAGGGACTTCGGGATCTGCTGGACGCCGGCCTGGTAGATCAGTGAGTGGAACGGGATGAACTGCCAGGAGACGACGAACACGACGACACCGAACGCGAGCCCGGGCCGCCCCAGCCAGTCCTGGCTGAGCGCCTTGATCTTCAGCCCGGCGCCCAGGCCGAAATTGGGATCCAGCAGAGCCTTGTACGCGACCGCGATCGCCGCGGAGCTGAGCAGCAGCGGGATGAAGTAGACCACGCCCAGCACCCCGCGGTAGCGCTGGCGCCCGGCCATGAACGTGCCGAGCAGAATGCTCAGGGGAGTCTGCACGCCCCACGACACGATCATCACGAGGAACGTCACCCAGAGTGCGTGCAGCAGCCCGGGGTTGGTGAGGACCGTACGCCAACTGGTCAGCCCGGACGCGTGGATGGCACCGATCCCGTCCCAGGTGGTGAAGCTGAGCACGAAGACGCCGACGAGCGGAACCACGGCGAAGCAGACGAAGACCACCAGCGCCGGCATCGCCAGCCACGGCAGGATGCTGCGTGGCACGCGACGCGGCGGACGGCTGATGAGTGCGCTCATTTGCCGATGACCGCGTTGAGGTTGCCGGCGAACTGCTTCGGTGAGATGGACAGTTGGAACAACTTGGAGATGTTGTCCAGCAGCGTCTCGGCGGCCGTCGGGCTGAGGGCCTGGTCCCAGGACTGGGCGAACGTCTTGGCCTTGCTGGCGATGTTGTAGGTGAGTTCCAGGAACTCGGCGCTCTTGGAGGCGGCCAGCAGCTTCTCCGTGCCCAGCCGGATCGGCACCGACCCGTTGTCGATCCACTGCTTCACCTCGGCGTCCTGCAGGACACCATTGGCGAAGAACTCCTTGGCGACCTTCTTCTCCTCGGCGCTGGCCTTCGAGGAGATGGACAGGTACTGGGCGGGGTTGCCGACGGTGTTGCCCGGATCGCCCTTGCCGCCTTCGACGGGCGGGAAGTTCATGTAGCCGAGCCCGCCGCTGGAGACGAAGTCCCCGCCGTCGGCCTGCTGGATGCCGTACGACCAGGCACCGTGCAGCATCATCGCGGCCTTGCCGGTGTACAGCAGCGCCTGGTCGGCGTTGGAGTCCGCGGTGATGGAGGAGAAGCCCTTGATGAACCCGTGGGCCTTGACCAGCTCCTGCACCTTGGTGAGCGCGCTGATGGCGGCCGGGTTCGACCAGGCGTTCTTCTCGCCCTCGATGACGGCCTGGAAGACCTCGGGACCGCCGATGCGGTCGAACAGGAACTCGAGCCACATCATGTTCGTCCACTGGGACTGGCCGCCCAGGGAGAACGGTGCGATGCCCTTCGCATTGAACTTGGGCACCAGCGCCATGATGTCGTCCCAGGACTGCGGCGGCTCCACGCCGACCTGGTCGAAGACCTTCTTGTTGTAGTAGAGGATGATCGGCTGCACGGTCTCGCACGGCATCGCGTAGATCTTGCCGTCGACGGTCGCCGCACCGAACGCGGACGGGAACAGCCCCTTCTTGACCTCGGAGTGCGTCTCGAACCACGACGTGAGGTCTTCGACCTGGCCCGCCTCCACGTAAGTGCGCAGCGTCCCGCCGCCCCAGCCCCAGATGATGGTGGGCGCCTGCCCGGCGCCGATGGCGGTCTTGATCTTCGTCTTGTACGCGTCGTTCTGGAAGCTGGTGTCGTTGATCTGCGTCTTGGGGTGGGCCTTGTTGAACGCCTTCACCGCGCCGGCCCTGACGCCTTCCTGCGGCTGGCCGTTCAGGTACCAGTACGAGGCAGCGGCATCGCTCGTGCCGGGACCGGACGAGCCGCAGGCCGTCAGCGCCGCGGAGACCGGCACAGCGGCGGCCATGCCGAGGAGGGTGCGCCGGGACAGGGTATGCCGAGAGAGAGGGATGTCCATGTCTGTTCTCCCCACTCGAGAGCCAACGGCTTCTCGTGAGTGCGTGAGTCCGTGAGTGCGTGAGTCCGTGAGTCCGTGAGTCCGTGAGTCCGTGAGTCATGGTGAAGGCGTTTCGAAATATTCGTTTGAACGAACGATTCGTGCACGCTAATTTCGGGCCGACACCGTGTCAAGGCATGCGCTCGCATCACTGCTGGACACCCTGGAACCCGCGTAATACCAGGCTGTTCAGGCTCTCGAAAAGGCCTGCGCACGTGTCGAAACATTTCGAAACATTCGAGAGGGACGATGCCGTGGCAGCGATCGGCGATGTGCCCTCCGCGCTCCCTGCCCGATTGCCGTACGGTTGACCGGTTCCAACCGAGTTGCCGGTCACGACCGGCGGCTCAGCACGCCGGTGGACGTACAGCGGAGAGGAACCGATGCCACCGAACGCCAGGCGCACCACGTTGGCGGACATCGCCCAAGCGGCCGGGGTCTCCGTCGCGACCGTGTCCAAAGTGGTCAACGGCCGCGGTGACGTGGCGCCGCAGACCCGCGCCCGGGTGCAGGATCTGCTGCACCAGCACGACTACCTCGCGCCCGTGTTGCACACCTCCGAGGCCGTGGAACGCCCAACCATCGAGGTGCAGTTCCAGGGCAGCCTCAAGTCGTACGTGGCCAAGACACTGGAAGGCATCATCGACTCCGCCGCCGAGGAAGGAGCCTCGGTGGTGGTCAGCAAGGCGTCCCGCGCCCCGCACTGGGCACGGGATCTGGTTTCAGCAGGGCGCCGCGCCGTCATCGCCGTCACCAGCGTGTACACCGCCGCACACCTGAAGGAACTGGCCCGGGCCAACCTGCCGCTGGTCGTGCTGGACCCGCTGCACCTGCCCGACGGCCGGGTCCACAGCGTCGGGGCGACCAACTTCTCCGGCGGCCTGGCCGCGACCCGGCACCTGCTCTCCCTCGGCCACCGCCGTGTCGCCTACCTCGGCGGCCCGGCCATGGCCGTGTGCAACCAGGCACGCATGCACGGCTATCGCGCCGCCATGGAGGCGGAAGGCGCGCCGGTACCCGACACCTACGTCCGGCCCGGAGAATTCACTTACAAAACTGGCCTGCTCGGCGCCGCGGCACTGCTGGACCTGGAAGAGCCACCGACAGCGATCTTCACGGGCAACGACGAGATCGCCCTCGGTGTCATCGAGACCGCCCGCAGCCGGGGCATGCGTATCCCCGAGGATCTGAGCGTGGTCGGCTTCGACGACACCGACCTCGCACAGATGGCCTCACCGCCGTTGAGCACCGTGCGCCAGCCACTGCGGGAGATGGGCGCCGCAGCCCTGCGTACCGCCCTCCGGCTGGCCCATCACGACAAGGTCGAATCCCACCACATCGAACTCGCCACCGAACTGGTGGTACGCGCCTCGACGGCACCGCCAGGGAAAGGCCCCGGCGGGTGAGCATGTGATCACGCCCGCCCTTGCGATGTATGAGCTCTGTGGAAGCGGAATGTGGAAGGTCCAGCGCGCAGGCCGACGCCGCGCCCTCGCGATCCGTGTGCGGCTCAGGGCGTTCGGAGCGTCGTCAGATAGGTGGACACCAGTGTGCGGGCCCAGTCGGCAGAGGCGGGCTCGGGGGTGAAGATGGCCCGGTAGTACAGCGGGCCGAGGAGGAAGTCCGCCGCAGCCTCCACGTCAAGTGCCGTTCCCCCACGGTCCTGTTCGCGCCGGATGATCGCGCCGAGCTGGCGGTGGCGGTCCTCGGTGCAGGCGCAGCCGCCGGCCGGTCCGGAGCCGATGGCCGCCCGCATGAGCGCGAGCGTGTCCGGGTCGGCGACGTCGGTGGCCACATCGGCGAGCCAGCGCTGGAGGTCGCCGGCGAGGGAGCCGGAGTCGGGCACGACCAGGTCACCGGTGAAGCGGCTGGTGGCGACGTCGTTGAGCAGCTGCGCGGTGGACCCCCAGCGCCGGTACAGGGTGGTGGGGTGCACGCCGGCGCGCGCGGCGACGGCGGGCAGGGTCAGAGTCTCCGCTTCCTCCTCGGCGAGGAGTTCCGCGACGGCGCGGTGGACGGCCGCCCGCACCTTCGCGGAGCGGCCGCCGGGACGTACTTGGGTCGACGAGTCAGCCATGGGGAAATTATCGCACTGATCGCTGCGTTAGTGGTAGCGTCACAAACGCATCGATCACTGCTTTTGGAGTCGCGCCGTGTCCGGTCCCGCCCCGTCCCAGTCCCAGCCCCAGCCCCAGCCCCAGCCCCAGTCTCAATCCCACTTGCAGCCGTCCCCGCCTGCCACCGACCAGGCAGAGCCACCGCAGGAGAGGCGACGACGGCTGAGCCCTCCCGCCGCCTTCGCCTCCCTCGCGGTCGTCTTCGTGCTGTTCCTGGCCGCCTCCAGCGCACCCTCTCCCCTCTACGTCGTCTACCAGCAGGAATGGCACTTCTCCGCCACCACCCTCACCACCGTCTTCGCCGTCTACGTGCTCGGCATGATCGGGGCGCTGCTCGTCCTCGGCGCCCTCTCCGACCACCTCGGCCGCCGGCCGGTCCTGCTCTCCGCCATCGCCGTCGAAGCGGCCTCGATGGTCCTGTTCCTCACCGCGGGCAACGTCGGCCTGCTGCTGACGGCACGCTTCATCCAGGGCATCGCCACCGGAGCCGCCATGACCACGCTCGGCGCAGCCCTGTCCGACCTCAACCCCGCACACGCCCCGCACCGCGCGGGCCTCGTCACCGGCACCGCGCCCACCTTCGGACTCGGCCTGGGCGCGCTCGGATGCGGACTCCTCGTCGAGTACGGGCCCCACCCCACCCGCCTCGTCTACGTACTGCTCCTGATCGCCCTCGTGGCGGCCGGCGCTCTGCTGTCCGCCCTGCCCGAGACCTCGCTGCGCCGACCCGGGGCTGCCCGCTCGCTCCAGCCGCGCCTGCGGATCGCTCCCCACCTGCGGGCCGACCTGCTGAGCCTGGTCCCGATCCTCATCGCGAGCTGGGCACTCGGCGGCCTCTACCTCTCGCTCGGCCCGTCCGTCGCCGTCGGTCTGTTCGGCCTCTCCAGTCACGTCGTCGGCGGACTCGTGGTCACCCTGCTCACCGGTCCGGCCTTCCTCACCGCCCTCGCCCTGCGCGGGTGGCCCCTCGGACGGACCCTCGCCGTCAGCGCCAGCTTGCTCCTCGTCGGCACCGCCGTCGCCCTGACCGGCGTGCAGGAGCACTCCCTCACCACGGCCGCGCTCGGAACCGCGATCGCCGGCGTCGGCTTCGGCGGCTCCGCCCTCGCCAGCTTCGGCACCTTGGCCCGGATAGCCCGCCCCGCCGAACGCAGCGAACTGTTCTCCGTCGCCTTCGTCATCTCCTACCTCGCCTTCAGCATCCCCGCCGTGATCGCCGGCATCTCCACCACGCACGCCGGTCTGCACGACACGTTCATCACCTACGCGGCGACGGTCTCCACCCTCTGCGCCCTCGCCCTCCTCGCCCAGCACCTGCGCACGACCCGCACCCGAGCCAGCGCAGGCGTCCCTCAGGCGTGAGGAACCGCCCAGGGGATCCGCTCGCCGCGGCCCGCCCGTGGATTCTGGTCGCCACGGCCGCCCGGGGCCGCGGCGACCGCAGTGCGCCGGACGTCCGGCCGTTCGATACCGTCGAAGCCAAGTTGATCCGCCAGGTCGACGACGACGGCCATGGTCTGCGGGTCGTCCCCGGCAACGGGAAGCGCCATGCGGTCGGGGCACCTGCGGGCCTTCCGAGCGAGCGCAGGCAGATGCTGCAGAACCAACCCCAGCCATGCGACGGCTGTCTCACCGGCACCACCCCGGCCCGGCCCGGCCCTCGACGAGTGACCCGTGCGGGAACCCGCTACTCGCATGCACGTTCAGTAATATCGCGACCCGTCCCGTGAAAAGGTCTTTCGGACTTGGCGATGGGCTATCCCATGGCTGCTCGGGCGGCGTCGAGGAACGCAAAGCGGTTGCCCTCCAGGTAGTCCCGTACGCTCTCGCCGTCCGGCAAGCCTTCCCACACCGTCCTGTTGAGGTCGAGGAAGTACGCGCGTGCCGCGTCATACACGGACAGGGGGAACTGAATGCGGATGAGCCGCTCGGCGACCCACAGTCTGTTCATGACGTCCTGGGTCCTCAGATGCCAGGGGTGGGTGTCGTCGAACGCGGAAGGCCGACTGAACGCGGAACGTTCGGCCTCGGCCGCAACCTCGATGAACCGCTCCAGCAGCGCCAGACGTTCCGCGCGCCGTGCCTCCGACAGGGCGCTCTGCTGCCGTCGCTGTTCAGCACGTTCCGCTGACAGTTGAGTCCTGTGCTGGACGAGGTAGGACAGCATGCCGCCGAGGACAACGCCCCCCAAGGATATGAGTGACACCCAGACCTGACCTGACATGGTGGTCATCGTGCCACGCCGTCAATCTTCAAGACGATCTCGCTGTGGCTGGTGCGATCACGGTGTCCGAGCCGTCCTGGACAACCCCGTTCACGGAGCTGAGTACGCGTCAATTTGGTGAGCTGATCACTGGGATACGGCGCGAGGGCGCTGATTCGGCCCGCAAGGGGCGACCGGTGTCGGACAGAAAGCCGGTGCGGTGGACGACCGCAACCGGTTGCGTCCGCTCTCGCAGACGGTGCCCGAACCCACGGCGACCCCGGGCGCACCGGGGTCGCCGGACCAGATGAGCGCCGCCTCAGAAGGCCGACAGGGTCAGGGTGATGCCGGTGGGTGCGGTGTCCTGGATGTACGAGGCGAAGTCGGCGACGTCGTCGAAGGCGAAGCCGTACGCCTTGCCGTCCTCCATGGCCGCGTGGATGGCCTTGGAGTAGTGGTTGGTGAGGTCGGTCTGGTAGAAGTCGCCGGGCTCGGTGGTCGGTTGGGCGGGGTGGCTGATCAGGGTGGAGCGGTTGAAGCCCGCGCCGAGTACGGCCGCGACGGGGCCGGTGGTGCCGTCGTTCGGGGCGGCGAGGTTGCCGTCGCAGAACAGGACGTCCCGCGTCGACGGCTTGGCGAAGGAGACCGAGGCCGGGCCGTCGAAGGTGAACTTCTCACCGCGGACCCGGCCGGTGAACGTGCCGGCATTGGTGCTGACCTTGAGGTCCTTGCCGGTGTAGGTGCTCCACACCTCGTCGATGTAGGGGCTGAAGTAGTCCTTGGCGAAGATGCCCGAATCCAGGCCGTGGCCGGGCGCGATGATGCGCACGTCGTCGACGACGAGCGGGGCGAACTCCGGGATCTTCTTGACCGCGGCGAACGCGGCGGCGCGTCCACCCTCGCGCACCACACCGGTCGTCTGGTCCTTGGCGCCGGTCAGCCGGATACTCATCGGCACGCTGAACATGTCGACCATGGTGGTGTTGCAGAACATGCCGGACGCGTTGAAGGTGAACTCCGCGCAGTCGTGCAGGACGTCATAGTTGGGGTCCGAGGTGACCCAGCCGGCCGGGTACTGCAGGGCCGCGTTGTCGTTGCCGTCCGCGACCGCCTTGAACTTCAGCTTCTCGCCCAGTGCCACGTAGACGCGGCCGGACATCTGAGGCAGGGACAGCTTGGTCTCACCGCTGCCGGCGAGCGGGATGGAGTAGTCGGTGAAGCCGTCGGCGCCGTTGTCGGACAGGGATATGGGGGCGAGGGTGCCCTCCGGGGTGACCCGGACCTGCTTCCCGTCCTGGTTGCCGACGACGTAGAGGTGGATCGAGTTGTTGGCGAAGGAGCCCGTGTTGTTGACGACGGTCAGCGGCAGCGTGCCCGCGGCATTGGCCTCGGAGTCGGCGGACTTTGTACCGGCCAGGGCGTGCGGTGCGATGACGGCGACGGCGGGCGCGGCCACGGCGACACCGCCCAGGGCGGTGAGGACCTTGCGACGGGTGAGGTTGCGCTGGTGACGCGGGGACATGTGACGTGCTCCTTACAGGTGGGGAATTTTCACTGACTGACATGCGGCAACGTGGGAATCGCCGGCATTTACGGGAAGGGCGGGGAAACACGGGGGGACCCTCAGACCGGTGCAACCAGCCGTCACTCCACGCACTTGACCACAGCGCGGCCGACCGCGGTAATGCCACCACCGACTGTGCCGACGCGGCGGGCCGAGCCGGCGACACGTGCGCTGCACGACGTCGCTGCCGATGCCCGGTGCATCAGTGCCGCTGTTCGTGCAGCACTGCGGCACGTGGATGCCGTTGCCCGAACCACCCGTTTCAGCAGTCCATTTCGAGTAATCGGGGGGCGCGCTGCCCGCCGGCCCGCCGAACTCCTCCGCTCAGGTCTCGGCGGCCTGGACGGCATCTGCACGCAAGGTGCCGGGCCGGAGGTGGTGAGGAATACGGCAGTGACGAGCGCGGCACCGGGCAGGAACACCAGTCCACCGAGCGGCCACCGGCGTGAGCGATGAGCAGCCATAGGCCGAACACACCTTATCTGTGGGGCATTTCAGGTTGTCCCGTCGGCAGGCGCGGCAGGTGCCTTCCCGAACCGCACTCCTTGAGTGCACCAGCGGAACGCACTCGCATGAGAGCGCTCTCAGAACCTGCGGTCGCGCCCACCGAGGGGTTGCGATGCTAGCCACGGCCCCCGGCCGGGCCAACTGTCCGAGATGCGCACCAATTGCCTTTGACCTGCGCAGACTTGATGCCGACCGGCGTGCACCATGAACGTTTAAGGCGCTTTTATAGCTTGCTTAAGCTCCAGGCGCCGGTGGACGCCACCGGGTCCGCCGGCGAGTTGATCACCCTGCGCAGCCGAACTGCCCCAAGTGTGGCGCCGTATCGAGGCCGAAGCCGCCGCTGCCCTGGGGAGTACGACCATCGCCACCCTGTTGCCTGCCACGACCGACCCGCCGCCGACGGCGCCGAAGTGGTCGAGTTCACCGATCCGGTGTGTCCCTGGGCCTGGGGTTCGGAACCGGTGTTCCGTCGGCTTCGCGCGGCGCTCGCGTGGCAGGTCCGTTGACGTCGGATGTACTGCATCCTCTTCGACCACGACGACCCCACACCCGGCCCCGCCGCGGAAACCGCCTGGCGCACGCGCTACGTCGAGGACGTGAGCGCTCACACCCGTGGCCCCGCGAGCCCTTCACCTGCGGCGGGTTGCCGCACGTTCGGGTGCTGCGGCGGCTGCGGGAGAGCGTGTTCGTGCTCGGGGAGCCGGTCGGCCCTGTCCACGGCGTCGGGTGTGCCAGGTCTGGTGCCGTCCGGCTCGCGGCCGACGCGGTGTCGCGAAGGTGCTGGAGCGGGTGCGCGCGGACCGGGCCGATGCGCGTCGTCGGGTCGGCGAGGTGTTGTCGGTGAGCGGCTGCGATTCACCTCATCCCGGCGCGGTCAAGGAGTCCGTTGACGGTCAACGCCGGTACGTGCTGCCGACGTTGCTGGTACGCGGCACCGCCGCCGGAGGGTCCAGGAACGGGACGTGCGCGTCCGGCAGTTCCTCACGCGCGGACGTGCGGAGACGGGTGCCGGCCCGGTCATCGCCCTCACCGAGCCTGGTCAGGATGAGTGCGGATTGGGCGGTGCCTCGGGCGGTGCCTCGTATCTCGGCATGAAGGGCATGGACTGGTCTCCGGGGAGGGTGAGTCGCGTGACACCCGGTCCTATAGTGCTCAAGTATTTGGCATGGGGCATCACCGGACCTCGTTCCGCCTGCCGCCGCGTGGCGTTGCGGAGAGCATCATCATCTCTTCTCTGTTGGCCGGGTGACTTCGGGTCGTGTCACCGGAGGTAGTCGTTGCTCCAGTCGTCCGCGGTGACGTCGGCTCCTTGAGGCAGGGCTCCCAGTTCGCTGACAAAGTCGAAGGTCTGCCTCCAGGTCTCCGAATCCATGTCCATGAAGAGTGGCCACTCGACCTCCATGATGGAGGCGTGCAGGACGGGGTCAGGGACGCCGGGGAACGCCTCCTTCGCCACCGGTATGACGGACGGGTCGTTTCCATGCTTGTTCAGGTATGCGCTGCCCTCTCGGACCGCTGCGATGAATTGCTTGACCACGGCAGTGTGCTGGCTGGCGTAGCTCTTTCGGGCCACCACCACCTGTCCGTAACCGGCGTAGTCGCCGGCCCACTGGTAGACCGTCTGGGAATTGGCCACCACAATGCCGTCCCCGGAGTGCTGGATCTGCAACGGCAGCGGTTCCGAGGTGACGAACCAGTCGATCCGACCATCTTTGAGCGCGGCCTCGTCCGCGCTGGGGCTAGGCAGAGAAATCCACTTGACCTTGCCAGGGTCGACCTTCTTGCTCTTGAGGAGAATCTCAGACTCGGCCTTTGTGTTGGCCGAGCTGAAACCGCCCGTTGAACCTGCCAGAGCCTGGGCCACCTGCACTGCCGAAGACTTCGACTTCAGGCCGTGCAGCTTCGCGAACTGCTTGCTCACGACAAGGCCAAGCGGGTTGCCGAGCCCGTCAACTCCGATTGCGGTCTCAGGACGGCCCTTCGCTATGGCGCTGAGGAAGCTCGTGGGGCTGGAGTTGAGAAATTGGAGGGAGCCTGACTCCAGTGCCGGTGTGCCCGTAGCAGCCGTTACGGTCTCGAACCTGACCTTCAGTCCATGCTTGGCGAAGTAACCCTGATCGTCCGCCAACCGGAGGGGAACATCGAAGATGTTGCCCGCAACGCCGACTGTGACCGTCGTGGTTACATCTGTGCCGGTTGCGGCTGAGTTCCCGCACGCCGTCAGCAGAGCGGAACTCAGCACCGTGGCTCCCGCGATGGCCATCGCTCGCCTGCCGGAGGCCGCGGATGGCAGGCAGCCAATGACTGCCGGCATTGGTCTGGGATGGAGTCTCATGGTCTTCTCCTGTCGCCATGCCCTGCAGGTGTCGAAAATCTCCGGCGGTTGCCGGGTATGCGGTGCATCAATCCGATAGGGAAATGAGGGGCGCGAGGTGGGCCCACCCCCGACCAACACACAAGGGAATGCATACGCGGCTGGGCGCCTCGCCCTACGACCTCAGCCCGTAGGCGATGCGCTCCGCTGCTGCGGGAGGGGTTGCGCTCGCACAGCGCCAGGACGGCAGAAGGGGGCCGAGTGACATTCGCCGAATCAGGTCTCTATTGAGGTGACGTGCCCGTCACGGAAACGGGCCCTGCCCCGAGACCTCCCAGCGGCCTGTCCGCGAGCCAGGGCAGAGCGGTGCTGTCGCGCCCCGCGGGCCCGGTCAACGCGGCCAACCCCGCGTTTCCTGCGCGGAACAAGACACCTCCGACCGCCGGCAAGATGCCGGCACAGGGGCTCAACACGGGGATCGCCCTGATTGATCGACACCTTCACCTCCATGGCCGCCTGCGAGGAGGGAAGTGACGAACGGTCCAGGTCGCGTTGGCCGGTGTTTTCGAAGCGCACGAAGGAAGCGTCCACGTATGACCCATCCACACATAGATTGTCGGACAAACCATGCGCTGGAAGGTAACAGCACTGTGGCATCGCGGCAAGGATTCTGCGGTACAGAGCCGATTTGCCCGAGAAGTGCCATCCACCAACGATATTTTTTGTCCAACAACACCAGGGCACGGCGGTCTGCAGAACACCGGGACGGGCTAGACAGGCGGCGGGCTCCCGGCCTGAACGTTCACTTCACAGCGGGATGCGTCCCGTCGTCCTGGGCCGATCGCAACAGCAGGGCCCTGCGAGCGGAGCCGACGTGGTGGCGCATCGCGGCGGCAGCTGCGTCGGGATTGCGGGTGAGGATGGCAAGAAAGATGGCCTGGTGTTCCTCGAGCGACCCTGCCCTCGGATGCGGCGCGGAGAGGTCGCGGTACTGCCTCATCACGAGAGGGTAGAGCAGAGTGTCGTAGGCGCGGGCCAGCGTCTGCTGGTGAGCGGCATGCTTGACCTGCTGGTGAAAAGTCCGATTGCCCTGGGAGTACCCGTCCTGGTCACCCCGCTCCTGACACTCCGTCATAGACTGTAGTGTGCTGCGTAGTTCGCCGATCTCCTCCTCAGTGGCACGTTCGGCGGCCTTGCCCGCCAGAGCGGACTCCAACGTCTCGCGCGCCTCCAAAATGTCCATCGCCTCCTCGACCGAGAAGTCTCTCGTGCGGACGCCCCGATTGACTTCGCTCGTGACATAGCCTTCCTGGGTCAACTGCACCAGGACGGATCGCATAGTGCTCCGCGAGACGCCGAACCTCTGGGTCAGGTCGGCTTCGGTAAGCCGAGTTCCAGGCGTGTAATGGCCCGACATCAACAGCGCGCGCAGACCCTCGTAAGCCTGGCTGTGCCGCGTGGATGGGCTCTTGCCGGAGTCGGCCGCACTGCCGGAGGACTCGGGGTTCACATGATCACCTGCGCTTCTGGAGAAGATGCCGAACACCGAGCAGTATGTCTGCAATCGACGAACATACGGTTCGCAGCGGCGGGGCAACGCTGCCGTTGCCGCCACAGGATGCCGCCAAGGCCTTCTTCCAAGGGCCCCACCACTCGTCCTTGGCTCGGCCGTCACCTGTTGGCGTCTCCTGGCGCCTGCATCTCCCCGATCTCCGTATCCCGAATTACCTGGACTCCCCCGCGCGGCGGCCGACGCCTCCGCTGCCACCCTGCCCCGAGGCAACCGCAACGACGCCACCCAGCTGATCCCGCTCCTCCAGGCCGTGCCGCCGATGCGCGGCAAACGCGGCCGACCCCCACGCCGGCCGGACGCGGTCCGACAGGACGCGGCTACGGCCGCGACAAGTACTGCCGGCTGGGCCGGAACCTCGGCGTGAAGCCGCTGATCGGCGCCGCGGTACCACGCACAGCCGCGGCCTGGGGGCTGTGCTCGAAGAGAGCGCGACGGAGCGCGCGGGTCCGTCTTCGCGCCCATGGGAACCACCCCTGACGCCAGCCATGCAAAGGATCAGACGGAACTTCGCGCCAACTCGCCTCTCCCTGCCAGCAGTTCCGCAGGTCCTTGACCGTTTCTCCGCTCCGGCTCATGCACCGTCACGACTGAACCTGCGGTGCGATCAACGCCGTGCGCGAGGGGACTCCGACGGCATACGCAGCGGTGCCGCAACCTGCATCCACCTCACCGTTTGTCCAACAATCTACGAGCTCAAGAAGGCCACCATCAGCCGTCGATGCCGTTTTCCGTGCAGACTTCTTGTGGGAGGCATGCGCCGGTGTTACCGTCGCTCGCGAGTTGTTCGACAATCCACACGACGGACGCGTGTGACCGTACGGATCAAGCATTCCCTCGGTCGTGAGCCGAGCCGCAGCCGACAGAGCCGACCGGATACGGCTGCTCAAGCGATCAACTGACCGACCAGCCGACAGAGCCGACAGAGCCGACTGACGGTACGAGCCGACACACCGTCAGACAGGTCGGCCGAAATCGACTGCAGAGCCCAGCAACCACCGCTGGGCGCCGGCTTTCCCCTGCGCATGCGTGTCCACCGATGGCGAAGGGACCTGATACTCCGATGTCACCTCAGCTCAACCGCAGATCATTCCTCGCAGCCGGCGTAGCCGTTGGCACAGCCGCAGCCACCGCGGTGCTGCCCAGCTCCTTCGCCGTCGCAGCTGCCGGCTCCGGCAAGAAGGGCGTGATGCTGATGAACCGCATCGGGCCCTCGTCATCGACCCTGTACATCGCCAACATCGACGGGTCCAACGAACGCCCGCTGCTCGACAGCACGAGTGCGGCATACGACCGCCACGCCAACTACTCCCCCGACGGCAAGACGGTGTACTTCACCTCGGAACGGACGGGCGACGGCAACTCCAACATCTACTGGGGAAGCCTGAACGGATCCGGCCAACTGGTGGGCATCCAGCCGCTGGTGACCGGGTCCGCGGTGAACGACAGCGCCTCCCTGTCACCGGACAAGAACACGCTGGCCTTCGCCTCCACGCGCTCGGCGGACCATCTGTCCCGCATCTGGCTGAGGAACATGAAGACCGGCGCACTGACCAACCTGACCGGGACCGCCGCACTCGCAGGTGATCCCAGCAGCCCCGACGGCCATTTCCGGCCGGTCTGGTCGCCCGACGGGCAGTGGATCGCCTTCTCCAGCGACCGCAACACGTCCTGGCGAGGTCACGACAACGGCAAGGGCTGGGAGCACACCCAGGAACTGAGCATCTACCTCATCCGGCCTGACGGCAGCGGTTTCCGCCAGTTGGCGACCAAGCCCGGATACTGCCTGGGTTCGCCGAAGTGGTCGCCGGACGGCCGGCGGATCGTCTACTACGAGATCACCACCGAAGGAACCTGGGGCGCCCACCGCCCGGAGGACATCGGGGTCGTCGAGTCCCAGATCGTCTCGGTCGACGTCGCGACCGGCACCGACCGCGTCGAGCACACCTCCGGGCCCAACCTGAAGGTCTCGCCGCAGTACGTGACCAGCACCGAGATCGGCTACCTGGTCAAGGGCGGAGCCGACGAGGGCCTCGCCTACACATCGGGCAGGGCCCCCGTGAAACGGTCGCTGCGCTCACCGGTCTGGTCGCCGGACGGCAAGTCGGTGATCTACGAGAAGCAGGGATTCACCAACCGTACGGTCGACGAGACGCTCTACAGCTGGGATTCGGACTGGGACTACCGCTTCTGCGACGTGTTCCCCGTCCTGTCGCAGCAAGGCCGCCTCGCGATAACGGAGAAGCAGACCGGCCTCGCCAACTCCTCGATCGTCACCCTGAATCCGGACGGCTCCGACGTCAAGGTCGTCTTCAACACCGCCAACAGTGGCCTCGACCCGACACTGCTTGCCCAGGGGCTGGCCGGCGCCTTCCGGCCCGCTTGGTCACCCGACGGCGCTTGGCTCGCCTTCGGTCTGGGCGGCTGGTTCCAGGAACGCGCCACCATGACAGCCGCAATCTGGCGAGTACGCAGCGACGGCACCGGTGCGGAGGCCCTGACCGACGACTCCACCAACGCCGGCTTCCCGAGCTACTCGGCCGACGGGAACAAGATCGTCTACCGCGTGTGGGGCCAGGAGAACGGCCTGCGCATCCTCGATCTCACCACGAGGACGACCACCGTGCTCACCACCGGATCCGATAACTTGCCCGACTGGTCCCCCGACGGCAAGCTGATCCTTTTCACCCGCAAGACCAGTGCGACGAACTTCGACGTGTGCACCATCCAGCCCGACGGCAGCAACCTGCGGGTCCTGACCAGCAGTGGCGCGAACGACGGGCACGCCGTGTGGAACTACGACGGCCGCATCCTCTACAACAGCGGCATGTACGGCTTCCGGGAAGAAGCGGCGCTGTACGACAACACCTTCCAGCCCTACGGCCAGATCATGGCCATGAACGCGGACGGCTCCGGCAAGCAGTTGCTGACCGACAGCCAGTGGGAGGATTCCATGCCGCTCTATCTCCCCCAGAGCGTGCTCTCCTAGCGGCCTACGACGACGGCCTTGTGTTCCTTCGAGGGTGGGAACACAAGGCCGTTTCACGCGACAACTCGGGAGGCCCCGGTCGGGCTTCCCAAGACTCACTCAGCATCTCTCGAAAACGCGACTTGCATGATCACCGGGGTCCGTCCGGCCATGCCTTGGGCGGGCCGTGGTGAAGCCGTCAGGGGCCAGCGGGTGGACAGCGCCAAGCCGGGTGCGGTGGGGTGTCCTACTGCACCCGGCGGCTGCTGATCACGAATGTGCGGAACCTCGTGTGCCGGTCCGGGTACGGAAGGCGATGCAGTCCGGGTAGGGGACGGCCACGGACGTACCCGTGTCGGTGAGATGCCCCGATTTCCGGTCGACTTGGAAGAGATTTACGGTGCCGCTCGCCTCGTTCGCGACAAACAGCCAACGCCCGCTGGGGTGCAGGGCGAAGCTCCATGGCGTGACGCCGGCGCACGGGATGCGCTGGATCTCGGTGAGCAGGTCCGTTGCCGGGTCGGTGGCGAAGACGACCAGGGCGTTCTCGCCACGGTTGGAGGTGTAGACGTGGCGGCCGTCGCAGCTGATGGCCAGTTCGGCGGCGCTCGTGGCTCCGGTGTGGTCAACGGAATTGGTCGACAAGGTCTGGCGGCTTGTCAGTTCTCCGTGCCTCGCGTCCCATCGCAGGACCTGGATGTCCGCGGTCAGTTCGTTCAGCAGGTAGGCCGTCCGTCCATTCGGGTGGAAGGCCAGTCGCCGTGGGCCCGATCCCGGTGCCGTCGCGAAGGAGCCGGGGCCGTCGGGCGTGCCGACGGACATCCGGTGCGTAGCCGGGTCGTAGTCGTAGACGAACACCCGGTCCGCGCCGAAGTCCGCGACCAGCGCATACCTGCGGCTCGGGTCGACGACCACGTAGTGGGGGTGCGGGCCCAGCTGGCGTGGACTGGGCCCGGAGCCGGTGTCCTGCACGAGGGAGGCCACGGCACCGAGGCTGCCGTCCGGGTGGACCGGCACGGTCGCCGCGGAGCCGGCCGCGAAGTCGGCCACCAGCAGCGTGTCCGCATTCGTGGTCAGTCCGATGTACGACAGCCCGCCGCTGCCGGTCGGGACGGGTTCCGTCTCGATCTCGTCGAGTTGCTGAAGCCCTCCCGAGGTGTCGTCGATGCGGAAGGTGCGGATGTATCCGCCCTGCTCGCTGCCGGCGACGTAGAGGATCGGGCGCGTGGGGTGAGTCGTGACCCAGTTGGAGCTGACCTGGGCCACGGACCCGAGTGACGTCATGGTCCCGTCGTCGGGGTTGAACCCCACCGCGTAGACCTGGCCCTGCCCCCAGGTGCCGATGTAGAGCAGGTCAGTCGGCTGGTTCGGGGCGGCGCCGGCCGGGGTGCCGGCGAGCAGCGGCGCGGCCATTGCGGCCGACGCGGTCATCGCGGCCAGCAGGGTTCTTCGGGACGGCCGTCCGTCGCGCGAGGCGTAGGGAGGTTGAGGAAAATCGTTCATTGAGGCACGCCTTTGTCGTGAGCAAGGGTGTGGGTGTTTCAGGCCTTGGGCCGTGGCCGGCGGCGGGCCGCGAGCCCGAGGCGCTTGAGCGCGTACGCGTCGAGGGCGGTCAGTACGCCGTTGAGGGCGAGTGTCATGACGACCAGGACGATCAGGCCGGCGAACTCGGCCGCCGCGTCCAGGTTTTGGGCCGCGGTGAACAGTTCGTGGCCCACGCCTTCGGAGGAGGCGATGAATTCACCGCCGATGACGCCGAGGATGGCGAGCGGTCCGCCCGTCTTGAGTGCGGCGAAGAAGGGGGCGGCGAGCGTCGGGATCGTGACATAGCCCAGGACGTGGTGCCTGCGCCCGCCCATCACCTGGACGACCTCGACGAGTTCGCGTTCCCTCAGTCGCAGGCCGAGGTAGACGTTGTAGAAGACGACGAAGGCGACTCCGGTCATGGCGATGGTGATCTTCGACCAGGAGCCGATGCCGAAGAACAGCAGGAACAGTGGCGCGAGTGCGATCTTCGGGATGCCGTTGAGGGCTGCGACGAGCGGTTCGAGGACCCGGCCCAGGAGCGGGAAGGAGCCCAGTACCAGACCCATCACCGTCCCGGCGAGCACGCCGAGTCCGAACCCGGCCAGCACTTCGATGGCGGTGACCTTGATGTCGGTCCATCCGGAGGCCGAGCCGAGCATCTTGGTGAGTGCGTCGTACACGTCGGTGGGCTTGCTGACCGCGTACTCGGGGACGACGGGGCCGCTCATGACCTGCCAGAGGACGATGGCGACCAGGATCACCAGGATGCGCAGGGCGATGATGGCGGTGGTGCTCTGCAGGCGGGCACGCGCTTTTCCGGTGGACCGGGGCGCGATGCCGGGGGCGGGCTTGGTCACGGCCTTGTCGGTGACGGTTGCCATGGTCTGCTCTCTTCCGGGTGGGGTCGGCCGTGTCACGGCAGGTAGGTGTTGGTCCAGTCGTCGGCGGACACGCTCGCGTCGGGGACCGCGCCGATTCCGTCCTTGACGAAGGCGAGGGTCTTCTTCCATCCGTCCGCGTCCTGCTTGGCGCTCTTGGGCCAGGCGACCTGGGTGACGGAGGAGCTCAGCACGCTGTCGGGCACGCTCGGCAGGGTCTTACGCGCTGCGGCGAGTATCTTCGCGTCGGTGGCGGAGTGGGTGCTGAGGTAGGCGGTGGCCTGCTGGACGGCGGTGGCGAATCCCTTCACGGTGGTGGCGTTGGACTTCGCGTAGCTCTTCTTGGCCACGACGACCTGGCCGTAGCCGGCCTGGTCGTAGCTCCACTGCGGCACCGTGGTCGGGTCAGCGACCACGACACCGTCACCCGCCTGCTGGACCTGCAGCGGAATGGGCTCGGAGGTGATGAACCAGTCGACCTCGCCCTTGACGAGGGCGGCCTTGTCGGCGGCGGGGTTCGGCAGCGAGACCCACTTCAGCTTGTCCGGGTTGACATCGTGCGCCTTGAGGAAGATGCCGGCCTCCGCCTTGGTGTTGGCGGAGCTGGCGCCGGCTGTCGAGTCGGCCAGGGCCTTGGCCACCTGGTCGGCCGGGGTGTCGGCGGTCAGGTGGTGCTTCTTGGCGAAGTCGTCGCTGACGACGATGCCGAGTGGGTTGCCGCCGCCGTTCGTGGCGACCGAGATGTCCGGGAGACCCTTGGAGAGAGCGGTCAGGAAGCCGGTCGGGCTGGAGTTGAGGAACTGCACTGAGTCCGACTGCAGGGCCGAGGTGCCCGTCGCCGCGGTGAGCGTCACGTACTTGATCTTGATGTTCTGCTTGTCGAAGTACCCGTTCTCTTCCGCCAGGCGGATGGACAGATCGAAGACGTTGCCGCTCACGCCCACGTTGACAGTGGTCTTGCCGTCCGCGCCGACCGAGGCAGAGCCGTTGTCACCGCAGGCGGTCAGCAGTGCTGCGCCGAGGACCGCGGTCGAGGCCAGTGCGAGGGAGCGTATGCCTGTGTGGTTTCTCATGGGGAACTCCTTTGTTCACCAGGCTTGTTGAGTGGAGAAGAACCGGATCCAGAAGTCGAGGTGTGTCGAATCCGAGACAGGTATGGGCCGGAAGTGCGCGCCGATCTCCATGACGGAGCCGGCACCCGGCGAGAAGCCCGGCCAGTGGGGCAGGCCGGTGCCGTTCGGGTCGCCGGTGGCGGCGAAGTTGGTCCAGTAGGAGGAGAGGATTCGCGCGATCTCGTGGTCCTCCTCGGTCCACGATGCGGTGCCCCCGGCGGGGTTGCGGAAGACGTAGTCGATCTCGGAGCCGTGGGAGGCACGCCGCAGAGTTGAGCCCGTGACTGGAGCACGGTGGGTCCAGAAGTACGTGTGCAGGGTGCGGGTGGTGTGGCGGCTCCAGTCCATGCCCCACAGGTAGGTAGAGATGCGGGAGTTGTCACGTGCGGCTCGGCTGCTGGCTCGGGCCGCCTCGTCGTCGGTGCCGGCCGGGTACAGCCGCAGAAATTCCTCGGCGAGTGGGCCGAACTTTTGTTGTGCTGCCGCGCGATGCTGTTCCAGCGTCAGATGGATGGGAGGCGCGCCGGGCCGGGGGGTCTGGCGTTCGGCGCGCAGGGCGGTGACCATCGCCTCGGGCACGGCGCCGCTCTCGTCGAGGTTGTTCCCGGTGAGGTAATCGATGTCGTTCTGGGATCCCTTGGCATATGTCTCGTCGTAGCCGGCGCGGATCGCCCACCCGTCGACGACAGGGCGGAACAGGGGTGGCCCCGCCGTGCCACCGGTGTCGATCACCGTGTCGAGCGGATGGTGACCGTCGACGAGTTTGCGCCAGTGAAGTGCCCGCAGCTCCTGGATCGTCCGGGCACCGTGCACCCGTGCGTAGCGGTCCCCCGCCCTCTCCGCGTCGGCGGGAAGGCGGTAGGAGGTACCCAGGTAGCGGAGTTCGGGGTCGCGTGCGTATCGTGCGTGGCTTTGCGCGATGGCGCGGTGGAACAGGCCCTTGGCGAGCGGGGACATGGCCAGGAAGTTGACCATGCCGGCGCCTGCGGACTGGCCGGCGATGGTGACGCGGTCCGGGTCGCCGCCGAAGTGCGTGATGTTGTCGTGCACCCAGCGCAGGGCGGCAATGCAGTCGAGCAGTCCGTAGTTGCCGGAGGAGCCGGTGCCGGATTCGTCGCTAAGCTCGGGTGTGGCGAGGAAGCCGAAGGCGCCGAGCCGGTAGTTGAAGGTGACCACGACGACGTCCTGGCGGGCCAGATGCTCGCCGTCGTAGCGGGGATGTGCCCCTGTGCCCTCGCGAAAGCCGCCGCCGTAGATCCATACGAGGACCGGGCGCCGATCCGTGGAGGCTGCAGCTTTGGTCCAGACGTTCAGGTACAGGCAGTCCTCGCTCATCGGCACGTCGACTCCGGTTGCGGCCGCGTCGGTCGGTGCCTGCGGACACATGGGGCCGAACCGGTCCGCCCGCCGGACCCCTTCCCAGTGCGTGGGCTGTTCGGGCGGTCGCCAGCGCAGGTCACCGACGGGCGGGGCGGCGAAGGGGATACCGCGGAAGACAGTGACGGAGCGGTCACGGCACGGTATGCCTTCGACGGCCCCCGCCTGGGTGGCCACAGTGCGGCGCATGGGGTCCTTCCCGCCCCGGCGGGCCGTCAGGTGATTGACGGGGCCGGGGACTTGTCCAGCAGCAGCGCCCTGCGGGCGGAGCCGACGTGATGACGCATCGCCGCGGTCGCCGCGTCGGCATTGCGCGTGACGATGGCGAGGAAGATCGCCTGATGCTCCTCCAACGATCCGGACCTCGGGTGCTGGGCGGAGAGATTGCGGTACTGGCGCATCACCAACGGGTAGAGCAGCGTGTCGTAGGCGCGGGCCAGAGTCGTCTGGTGCGCGGCGTACTTGATCTGCTGGTGGAAGCTGCGGTTGCACCTGGAGTAGGCGTCCTGATCGCCTCGGGACTTCGCCTCCTGCATCTCGTCGAGGGTGCGGCGCATGTCCGCGATCTCCTCGGCGGTGGCCCGCTCCGCCGCTTTGCCGGCCAGAGCGGACTCCAGCGTCTCGCGAGCCTCCAGGATGTCCGCCGCCTCCTCCACGGAGAAGCTGCGTGTGCGCACCCCGCGATTGACCTCGCTGGTGACGTAGCCCTCCTGCGTCAGCCGCACCAGAACGGATCGCATGGTGCTCCGCGACACGTTGAACATCCGGGTCAGGTCCGCCTCGGTCAGCCGTGTGCCGGGCTCCATGCTTCCCGACAGCAGCAGGGAACGAAGGCCCCCGTAGGCCTGGCTGTGGCGGGTGCCCGGCGCCTTCGTCCCGGACTCGGCGCCTGGGCTGTCGCTGTCCACCATGACCGTCTTTGCCTTCCGTGGGGGTGAGAACCGAGGCGGGAACCCTGACTGATCTCATGGCAGTTCAGCTCCCGCGCCGGCCCAGGGACGCGTACAGGCGTCGGGCCGTGCCGGCGAAGATCGCTTCCTGTGCCGCCTCGGGCAGCGGTGCCAGCACGGTGCGTGCCAGGTCGACGAGCTCTGTCATGGACTGATCGGCCGCGGGAAGATTCGACCCCCAGGCGATGCGCTCGGCGCCGAAGGAGTCGATCAGGGGCGTGAGGAACTCGATCGCTTCCTCCCCCACCGCGTGCAGCGGTTCGAGATTGCGGTGGGTGAGCTTCAGGTGCAGGCCCGGGTGGTCGGCCAGCTCGGCGACCTCTTTGCCGGCGCGGGCCGGGCCGGCCGCGATGTCGGGGTATCCAATGTGGTCCAGGAACACCCGGACGGTGGGAAACCGCTGCAGCAGGTCCACGAGCTGCCGGGTGGCCGGACCGAGCCGCATCTGAAGGCAGACGGTCACGTCCAGTTCGGCGGCGGCTTGCCAGAACGGATACGCCTCGGGTGCGGCGAACCATTCGCCCTGGACGGGGACGGTGCTGCCGCTGGTGAACAGCCGTACCCCCGCCAGGCCTTGCGCCTGGACGGCCGAGGCGAGACGTGCCGGGGCCTCGGGCGCCAGCGGGTCGAAGGTGCCGACCGCGATAAGGCGATCAGGGTGGGCGGCGCGGCTGTCACGGACGTAGGAGTTGTCGTAACCGTAGGCGGTGGTGGCCTGGACCAGGACGGACTGCCGGATGCCTGCCTCGTCCATGCGGGCGAGCATGTCCTCGGTGGTCACGGGTCGGGAGGTGGCCCAGGCGGATGCCTTCCCGCCGATGGGCGACCGCGGGTAGCGATCCTCGTCCTCCGCGATGACGTGGCAGTGCGTGTCGATGATGTCCATGTGTGTGGCTCCTGTCAGGCGTCGGGGTAGTCGCCGTCGGCGAACAGCGCGCGCGTGTCGTCGGGGAAACCGGCGTCCAAGAGGCCCTGCTCGCGTGAGTAGCGCACGAGGGCGGTGAGGCTCGGCTCGTTGGCGGTGACGCCGTAGGGCACGGGGTCGCCGCCGATCAGCGATGCCTGCCGGGCGAAGCGCGGCAGCGCCGTCCAGTCCGGGTCGGCGGCCACCTGCTGCCGCTTGGCCTCGGCGAATGCCGCGTACAGCGCGGTGGGCAGCGAGGGGTTGGCGGCGACCAGGTCGCTGCGCAGGGCGATCAGGGAGTGCAACGGGTAGACACCGGTGCGCAGGTAGTGGTCGCCGGCCAGGACATCGGCCTCGGGGAACAGCGGGTAGGGGGCGTCGCCGTCGTTCGCCTGCGGCTCGGCTGTGGCGGTCCAGCCGCTGCGTGGGGCGCCTGCCCGTCCGGTGCCGGCGTTGCCGGTGAACGCGGCGTCGATCTCGCCGACGCGGAGCAGCTCGCCGAGTGAGCGGCCGTCGGTGACGCGTTCCACGTTGGCCGGCACGCGGCCCGCGACGTGGTCGTCGTCGTCCACCACCCAGGTGATCCGGTCTATGTCGACGTTGTACTCCGTAGTGAGGACACCGCGCGCCCACACCCCGGTGCTCACCGAGTAGGCGCGTACGCCCACCCGGCGGCCCTCGAGGTCGCGCGGCGCCCGGAGGCCGGAGTGAGTGCCGCACTGGATGTCGCCGTGGTGGAAGCGGCGGTTGAGGAAGACCGGGATCGCGGTGAGGGGGACGCCGGCCTGACGGGCCATCAGGTAGGACACCGGCGCCAGTTCGCACACGTCGAACTCCAGGTCGCGGATCATCCGGCGGTAGGCGCCGATGACCGGCCTGACCTGTACTTCCTCAATGAGGTGACCGGCCACGGTGGTGGTGTTGTCCAGCAGAGTTCGCACGTGGGGGTAGTCACCGAGGACGGTCGAGAGCTTCTCCATGTCCTGCCTTTCTGTGGCGTTCCGCAGCGGGGAACGCACTTGGGTTCCGGGGAAAGCGGGAGGCGGCTGGGTGCGTATTCAGCCGAGGCGGGACGGGGGGACGCCGAGGGCCGCGCAGGTCCGCTGGACCAGCTCGTCGAAATCGACGGGACGCGGTATGACCTCCTGCTCCAGCGCATAGGCCGCGGCGCGGGTCACCGGGCCGCGCAGCCCAGCAAATCCGGTCGGGTCGATCGCGGCGGTGGGGGCGGCAGCGCCCGCTTTCCGCATCGCGTCGTAGGCGGCAAGGATCGCGGCGGAGTGCTCGCGGGCGGCGCTCTCGCTGATGCCGACGACATGGTTGACCGGGGTGAAGCCCGTGCGTGCAGACCAGTCGGCGGCCACCGTGCGCGCGTCGGCGATGGCGGTGTGGATACGGTCGTCGTCGGGCAGTTCGTTACCCATGATCCCGAAGTCGAGGCGTCCGTCGAGGAATTCGGCCGGCAGCTTGGCGCCGTCGGGCGCGCGGGTGACCCAGGACGGGTCCTCGTATCCGTCGACGTGGGCGCCCTCGTAGGTCCGCCAGTCGATCTTCCGCAGGTCGACGCCGTACTGCTCGGTGAGGAAACCGCGCACCCACACGCCCGTGGTCTGGCTCCAGGCGCGGACCCCGACGCTGCGCCCCTCGATGTCGTGGACCGTCAGCCGGCCCATGGTGACGAGCGTCTGGTGCTGGTCCCGGCCGAGAGCGGTGATCGGCAGCAGCAGCACGGGCCGGTCCTGGGCGATCGCCTGGAGCAGGGTGACGATGGCGAGCTCGCACACGTCGGCGCCGGTGCCGTTCACGAAGGGACGGGATGCCTTGTGGACCGGCCGGATCTCCAGCCGTTCGAACGGCGTTCCGGTCGCCTCGACCGCCGCTCCGGCCGCCTCGGCCAGGTCGTCGCGGCCCAGAACCACCTTCATCATTTCCTCCTCGGTCCGTTGTGGGGGTGCCGTGCGTGGTGCTGTCGCAGCAGGTCGGCGCCGTAGTCGCCCCCGTTGGGGGTGCGCACGATGGTGTGGATGTGGCGGCGGGTCGGGTGGTCGTTGGCGTACATCACGCCCGCCATGTGCTCGAACTCGACCAAGATCACCGGGCTGTGCAGGCGGTAGTAGAAGACGCCGTCCGGGTCGCCGACCCACCCGAAACAGGTGTCGCCCTCGTGCGCCAGGACCTCGTCCATCCGGACCTTGGCGTGTTTGGGGTTGGCCCGGTCGGTGTACAGGGCGATCAGCTCAAGGGCCGCACGGCGCTGGTCACCGGTCAGTTCGCTCAGCGGGAGGCCCGCGAAGTCCAGCTCCCAGTTGTCCCGGAAGGCGCCCACGTGCAGTTCGTTCGGCAGCTCGTCGGCGATCGTCGCCCGTGTTCGCTGCGCCGCCGAGAGTCCTGCGAACAGCTCCTGTCCCGCGGCCTCCTCGGCGCGGAACGCGGTCGTCCCGGCGAACTTCCCGCCGTGGGCGACCACCGGCTCGGCGCCCAGGAACGTGGGCGTGAGCACCATGTGGTCCCCGACCAAGGCGCAGTTGACGTTCACATGGTGGCCGTCGAGCTGCCAGCCGAACGGGCCGTCGCCGAGCGGGTCGCCGTAGACGCTGAACCAGTACAGCCACTCATTGAGCTTGTCGGTCTCGCCGCGGATCTCACCGATCGTCAGGTTGAGCCGCATCAGGTCGATCACCTGCTGGTGTCCGGTCTCGCTGAGCGACGCCCGGATCACGTCCAGGGCGAGCTGCCGCTTGACGTCGTCCAGCTCTTCCAGAAGCAGGCCGTGGCGCAGGAAGTAGCGTGCGCCGTTGTTCCAGTGGCGCCAGGTCACGTCCCGCATCGGGAAGCGGGCTTTGTACAGCTCGTTCGGGGTGAGCGCCCGCAGGTAGGCCGCGGTCGCCTCGCGGATCCGGGTGGTGTCGGCCCCGGCCCCGGCCAGCGGGTAGAGGTTCGGGACGAGTCCGTCGGACGTGACCACCCCGCGCAGCGGCTCGTCGGCCGCCTCACGGCGCCAGTCGACCTTGGCGAGCAGTTCCGGCGTCCAGAGGTCCGGTTCACGGGTGGGGGCCGAGGGCCGCACCCGCAGCTCCGCGTCATCCGTGTCTTCCATCGCCTCTCCCTCCTTTCAGGTAGTGGTGTGCTGCCGGTCCCCTCATCCCTCGAGGAACGCCGCGTCCTTCTGGATGCCGGCGAGGTCAACGGGGGTGCGCACGAGGCCCTGTTCCAGGGCGTAGCGGGCCGCGATCTCCAGGCAGCGGGCGAGCGAGTCGCTCCAGCCGGCGGTGACCGCCCGGCCCGCCGGGGTGGCGAGGTCCCGCTCGCCGGCGGTCTGGTCGATGCTCCGGGCGAGCGCCCGGAACAGGGCGGTCACCGCGTCGGGCCGGGAGCGCAGGGTGTCGTCGCGGACGACCAGCACGTGGTTCGCCGGCACGGTCCCGTGCCGCTGTATCCACGCCGCGGCCGCCTGCTCCGCGTCCTTGATCACCGGGACCAGCGGGACACCCTGAACACCGATGGCGCGCGGCCCGAGGACCGCGGCGTCCACGTCCCCGGCCCGCAGCAGGGCCGCGACACCGCCGCTCGAGGAGCGTTCGACGTTCGGGGGGTTGACGTAACTGGCGACGTGCGCGTCCTCGGTCGTGACCCAGATGACGTCCGACGCCTCGACGCCGTAGTCCTCGCGCAGGATTCCCCGCACCCACAGCCCGGTGGTCTGGCCGTACGAGCGCACCCCGATCCGGCGGCCCGCGAGCCGCCGTACGTCCAGATCGGGGCCCTCGGGCAGCCGGGTCAGCGAACCGTGGTGAGTTGCGCCGATCAGTACGGCCGGCAGGAGCGTGAGGGGCACGCCCGCTTCACGGGCCATCAGATAGGTGGCGACGGGCATCTCACAGACGTCGAACTCCAGACCGCCGACCATCCGCGGGAACGCGGAGTGCAGTGGGGAGGCGGACAGGAAGCGGCACTCCACGCCCTCCACGGGGATGGTCCCGTCCCTGAGCACGCGCGTGTGCGGGTAGTCCCCAAGCAGGACGTCGAGCGTCCCGCCTTGCGCAGATGGGCTGTTCACGGTCACGCTCTCCTCGCGCCTGGATCCTCGTTGCTCGCTCACACGTCCTCGCCGTACCAAAGGCGCCGGTAGGGCGGGCTGAGCACCTTGCGCGTGATGCGGACGTCGATGACGGTCGGGCGCGGTTCGCGGACGAACTCGGCGAGCGCCGCGCGCAGTTCGTCGGTGGTGCGCACGGTCGCGCCGGCCCCGCCCAGTGCCACGGCCACCGGACCCAGCTCCGGGGTCGGGATGACGGCGAGCTCGGGGTCGAGGTTCTTCGCCGCCGACTTGTGGTATTCGGCGCCGAGGCCCTCGTCGTTCATGACGACGACGAGCATGGGCAGTCCGTAGCGGCAAGCGGTCTCGAACTCCGGCAGGTGCATGAGGAAACTCGCGTCGCCCTCGACCACGAAAGAGGGCCGCCCGGCGTCCGCGACGATCTTGCCGATGGTCAGCATCGGGGCCTGGCCGATGGCGCCGAACATTCCGTAGTTGGAGACGATCTCGCGGGAGCGCTGGAACAGCATGGTCCCGAAGTCCGTCTGGTGGCCGCTGCCGAGCACCAGGTCGATCTCGCCGGGAAGCTCCTCGTCCAGCACCGTGATGGCCTCACGCGGGTCGATCAGGCCCGGGTCGCGGACGAACTCGGCGGGGTCGATCAGCCGGGCGGACAGCCGGCTGCGCACGCCCGCGGTGTGAAAGCCCTCGATCCGCACGGACCGGTCGGCGAGTTCGCGCTCCAGCGCGTCCAGGGCGGTCACCGCGTCGGCGCGGACGTAGACGTCGGCGGCGTTGCCGTTGCCCATGATCAGGTGTTCGGCGGAGTCGATCTGGATGTACTTCGCCTCAGGGAAGAGGTAACCGGCCTCAGTGGTGTAGTGGTTGAGACTGGCCCCGACCGCGATCACGCAGTCGGCCTCCTGCAGCAGCTCCATCGCCACCCGGTTGCCGAACAGACCGGAGATGCCCACGTGGTGCTCGGTCCGCTCGCGCAGCCAGTTCTTCGCCTGCAGTGTGGTGGCGATCAGCGCGCCGGTGCGCTCCTGCAGGCGCAGCACGCCCTCACCGGCGTCGGCCTGACGGGCACCGCGCCCCACGATGATCACGACCCGCTTGCCGGCCTGCACCACGTCGGCGGCGCGTGTGATCCGCTCGGGGTCGGGCAGCGGCCGCTGCCGGTCGATCAGGTCGGTCGACGGCACGTACGGCATGTCCTCGGCGTCGCCGAACTCGTGCGTCTGGATGTCCATCGGGGCGCTGATCATGACCGGGCGGGACTCGGTCCTGGCCAGGTGGAAGGCGCGCTGTACGACCTCCTGTGCCTGGTCGGCGCGGTCGAGGTGGAGGTAGGCGCACTCGATGGCGGCGGCGAAGCGGCCCTGGTCGAGGTACTGGGCAGCGGCCTTGTCCCCCCAGGCGGTCTCGCCGCAGAAGGCGACCAGCGGAGTGCGGGCCCGCGCCGCGACGATCATCGAGGTGGCGAGCTGGGAGACACCGGGGCCACTGGTCGTGGTGATGACGCCGGGCCGGCCGGCCGCTCGCGCCCAGCCGTCGGCCATGCCGAGGCCAGAGCCCTCGTGCCGCACCTCGAACAGCCGCACACCGCGCTCGGCGAGGGCGTTCATCCAGTGCATGTTGGCGTCGCCCATCATGCCGAAGACATCCCGGGTGCCTTCCCGGACGAACGCCTCGGCCATGGCTTCGTAGACCTTCATCGGGCCGTCGCCTCCGAGTTCGCGAGGTGCTTGTGGTTCTTCAGGCGGGGGAACACCCGCAGTGCGTTGCCGGATTCGATGAGACGACGGTCCTCGGCGGACAGACCGGTGACGGAGTCGAGGATGCTCTTGGTGTCGTCAAAGGCGTGTCCGGTCTCGGGGTCGATGCCGCGGACGGCGCCGATCATCTCGGAGGCGAACAGGATGTTGCCGGCCGGGATGACGTCCGTCAGCAGCTGCATGCCGCGCGTGTGGTAGACGCAGGTGTCGAAGTAGACGTTGTTGAGCACCAGTTCCTCCAGCGGAGGACGGCCCTGGTCCTGCATGACGCCCCGGTAGCGGCCCCAGTGATAGGGGACGGCGCCGCCGCCGTGCGGGATGATGACCTTCAGCTCGGGGAAGTCCCGGAACAGGTCCGACTGACACAGCTGCATGAACACGGCGGTGTCGCCGGCCAGGTAGTGGGCGCAGGTTCCCTGCAGGGCGGGGTTGCGGGACATCGCGACGTGCAGCATGGCCGGGACGCCGAGCTCGACCATCTTCTCGTACAGCGGGTAGTACACCTTGTCGGTGACCGGCGGCGCCTGCCAGTTGCCGTCGGTCGGGTCCGGGTTGAGCAGGGCGCCGACGAAGCCCAACTCGGTGACGCAGCGCTCCAGTTCGGCGACGCTGTTGTGGACGGAAGCCTCCAGCGCGTCACCGGGCGACTGGGGAAGCTGGCAGACGCCCACGAAGCGGCCGGGGAACAGCCCGCACACCCGGGAGATCAGATCGTTGGCGACGCGGGACCAGTCCAGGCTGGTCTGCTCGTCGCCGTAGTGGTGGGCCATCTTCCCGGCGCCGGGCGAGAACAGCGTGACGTCGGTGCCGCGTTCGTTCTGTAGCTTGAGCTGCCCCTGCTCGATGGCGGTCCTGATGTCCCCGTCGCTGATCTCGAGTTCGTCGGGGGTGACGCGGGCGTCCGAGTCCTCGAAGGCGCGGATCTGTTTCTCCCGCCATCGTCCGAGAGCGGGAGGGGCGGTGGTGAAGTGACCGTGACAGTCGATGAGCATGCGTGACTCCGGAGTTGGCGTCAGGTAAGGCGCAGAAGGAGGAAGGGGAAGAGCCGTCATGCGCGGCCGGTGAGGGACCGCCCCAGGTCCAGGCCCGGGTACGTGCGCACGGGTGCGGTCATGAGGAAGCGGTAGCCGTCGTCGAGGACCTGCTTGACGTTGTCGACGGTGACGTGCGGGTGGCCCACAGGGACGCCGCGTGCCTGACAGGCGTCCAGAACGCGCTGCTTGCACGCGAGCATCCGGGAGTGGTCGTACTGGCGTGGTATGCCGAGTTCCTGGCTCATGTCGCCCTCGCCGATGATGACGAGTCCGATGCCCGGCACCTCGTCGAGCATGCGGGGCAGGTTCTCGATGCCCTGCTGGTCCTCGATCATGAGGGCGACGAGGACCTCCCCGTCCGGGTCGAGCGGCCAGACGTCGCTACGGGTGTAGTACTCCTGGTTGGTCAGGCCCCAGTAGCGGGCCGCCGCTGCTGGGCTGTCGCCGCGCAGCCCGGCCGGCTCGTGCCGCGGCTCGCCGGGCAGCTTGGGGTAGCGACAGGCGGCGACCGCGTTGCGGGCCTCCTCGACGGTGGAGATGTGCGGCCACACGACACCGAAGGCGCCGAGGTCGAGGACCTGCTTGGCGTGCCACTGTGCCTTCTCGGCGCCGTTGGCGGGGATCCGTACGATCGGGGTGAGAGCCGGGGCCGGGTCTGCGGCGTCACGGATCTGGCGCCGGTTGAGCAGGTACTGGAACGTGTCACGCAGGGCGACGACGTCCCATGGCTTGTGTTCCATCTCGAAGACGAGCGCGTCGTAGGAAGTGGTGGAGAAGTCGATCGCGGCGGTGGGCTCGGCCGGGGAGAACGACGCGAAGACATGCCGGCCTGCCTCGAGATGGGCGATGATCTTGTTGAGCCGCTGGGCTGTCACGGCCGGCCTCCCTGAGACGATGCGGACGGGACGGACGACGCGGACCGTTCCGGGTGGGCGGAAGAGACAGGGCGACGGCGGCCGAAGAGTCGGGCCAGCCGTTCGCGGATCCGCTGCCACAGGGCGGGGCGTCCCGGAGAGGCGGTGACCGCGGCGGCGGGATGTGCGGCCTCGAGGGGCACAGGACCGGCGCAGAGCTGGATGAATGCTTCCGAGAACTCCCGGGTCATCTTCTTCACCACGACCCCGGCTCCCGACTCGATCAGCGAGGCGAGCTTCCCGGAAAGGTTCACCTCACCGTTCATCGCCACCCGTGCGCCGCCCGTCGCCGGGTCCTCGGTCACGGCGAAAACAGCGGTGCCACTGAACCGGGTGGCGCCCTGGCCGTCGCGGCCTCGTGCAGTGAGCCGGCCCTCCCGCTGGTCCTCCAGCAGCTCCAGGGTGACGCGGGCAGCGAATTTGACGCGGATGCCGCCGAACTTCACCATCAGGACCGCGTCGAAGGACCCGTCGTCGTGGTAGTCGCCCAGTTCAGCGCCGCCGACGCAGGAGACGACAGCAGAGGGATCACAGACGACTTCCCAGACACGCTCGGGCGCACTGGGCACATCGATCTGTTCCGCAAGGGATATCAAGGGTTGGACCTCGCTTCGCGCATCGCTATGCGGCGTCGGACGTCTTCGTGTCCGACTTGAACAAGCTCCACAGATGGTTGTAGAGCTCCGAGAACTCGGGCGACTCGATGAGGGAGCCGATGGTGCGGGGCCGTTCGAACGGCACGGGCAGGACGCGGCGGACGGTGCCCGGCCCCTCGGACATCACGACCACCTGGTCGGCCAGGTAGATGGCCTCGTTGAGGTCGTGCGTGACGAAGACGAGCGTGCCCTTCTGCTCCTCCCACAGGTTGAGCAGTTCCTGCTGAAGCCCCAGCCGTGTGATGGCGTCGAGCGGTCCGAACGGCTCGTCCATCAGCACGATGGAGGGCTCGTAGATCAGCGCCCGGGCGATCGCGCAGCGTTTACGCATGCCACCGGAGAGTTCCCGGGGGTAGTGCTCCTCGAATCCGGTGAGCCCCACGACACCGATCCAGTGGGCGATGCGTTCCTCACGCTCCGCCTTCGGGACCTTGCGGAACTTCAGCGCCAGGCCGATGTTTGCCTTGACGGTCAGCCAGGGCAGAAGATCGGTCTGCTGGGTCACGTAGGCCGCGTCCGAGTTGACGGCGGTGATCGGCTCACCGCCGAAGTACACCCCGCCCTTTGACGGGCTGAGCAGACCGGCGGCCAGATTCAGCAAGGTGCTCTTCCCGCATCCGCTGGGACCGATCACGGCGACGGATGTGCCGCGCTCGATCTGGAACGACACGTCCGTGATGGCGGGTCGGTGGCTGCCGGGGAACTCCAGGGTCACGTCCTCGAAGCGGAGGGCTTCCGCCTGTGGAGCGCGCGTGTTGGTCGACATCTTCGTCTCCTCGGCCACACCTCCTTGAGAGGGCGTGGCCTGGCGCATCGTCTGTGCGGTGGATGGGTGTTGACGTGCGGTCGATCGCCACGAATCACGTGAACGTGGATGAAACCGCAGCAGGCCGAACTCGCGTGGTGGCAATCTCGGTTGGGCGTCCATCTCCGAGATTGTCGGACAAGAACTGATGGGAACGTAACGCGCTCGATCCATCTCGGCAAGATGTCTGCAAGAAAAACCGGTACCGGGATCCAGGAAGAAGCCCCGCGTGGCCCAGATTGTTCGACAATGATTGCTGTCCGTGGAACGATGGTCAGGCGTGAGTCACAGCTACGGCGCGGCGGATGCCGTCCCCGCCCCAGATGCTGCATCCACCAGGGTTGGTGGATCGCGTGGTGGCCGCGTGTGGTCGTACGGAGCACCGTGGGCCCCCCGTTGCCGACCCGGCTGGTGGTGCACTTCGTGCTCGGGCTGGCCGTGCGCTCACGGGGGCCGTATCCGGAGGTGACAGGGCTGGGTCTCGATCCGCTGCGGGTGCTTTTCGCAACGACCGCTTAAGCGGTGGGCATTGAGGCCATCCCGGGGTGCCTATGGCAGGGACTGCGGCTGTCCGGCTTCCTTCCGGTGCGGATGGCCTGACGCATCGAGGTGCGCAGCCACCTCGCCGTGGACACCGAGCCGGCCGGCTTCCGCACCGGCGAAGTCACCCCGGTCGGCTGCCTGCCCCACTGCATCGGACCGGGCCAACTCGCCCCTGCCGACCGGGAGTTCCTCGGCCCGCCACTACGGCGGGCCGCCATCGGCGCAGACCGGCTGTGGCGGGTGCCCGCCAACCGCGTCCTGCCCGTCGACCGGCAGTTGCAGGACGGCTCCTGGCGCTCCCACATCCACGCGCACACCGACCCCGCGCACGCCGATCCCGTCACGGTGCGGGTGGTGGCCTACCAACTCAACAGCACCGGCGCCCCTTGTTGCTGTTGTCGACGAGACAGCGCACCGCGTCGATCATCTGCCGGTGGTCGGCCGGCCGGCGGGCTGGATAGCGACGGGCGTCGACGCGGCACCGCATCGCCCGCAAGGTCATCGGGATCTCGCAACGGCTCGGCCACCACCGCCGGATCATCGAACGCACCATGGCCTGACTCGCCGGATGGCGACGCCTGCACCGCCGCTACGAACGCAAGGCCGACCACTTCCGCGCCTTCACCGACATCGCCTGCACCTTGATCTGCCACCGCAGACTCACCACTTGAGACGAGTTCTCAACATTTCGCAGACTGCGCCTCAGCGGCCGTCTCCCACCCACTTTGCACGCTCGTACGTCATACGGAAGACATGAAAGTCTTCGGCTGTCCGCCGAGGGATTCCGCCGTCCGGCATCTCGTGGTCTGTGCCGGACGGCGGACCTCGTGCATCCCCATGTCCGTGACGCTACGGCTTGAAGTGCTATCTAGAACCAGCCATCCGCGCCGCGGCGCCGGCTTCCGGTATGCGTACCACTCAGCTCACCGCGAACTTCTGTGCGGCGGAGCCGTTGCAGTTCGCG
>NZ_JAFJSY010000057.1 GCF_019857225.1 Streptomyces plumbidurans | reverse complement strand
GACCGCGCTCGTACCCCTGGGCGTGAAGACGAAGGACCGCCAAGGCCGAGCCCGCGACGGAGCCCGCCGCCGGCCCCGAGCTGGTGACCCTGCGCGGTCCCGCCGCCGCCGTGGCGAAGAACATGAACGCCTCGCTGGAGCTGCCCACGGCCACGTCCGTGCGCGCGGTCCCGGTGAAGCTGCTGTTCGACAACCGCATCGTCATCAACAACCACCTCAAGCGCGCCCGGGGCGGGAAGATCTCCTTCACGCACCTGATCGGGTACGCGATGGTGCAGGCCATCAAGGCCATGCCGTCGATGAATTACTCCTTCGCGGAGAAGGACGGCAAGCCGACCCTGGTCAAGCCGGACCACGTCAACCTCGGTCTGGCCATCGACCTGGTGAAGCCCAACGGCGACCGCCAGCTGGTCGTCGCGGCCATCAAGAAGGCCGAGACGCTGAACTTCTTCGAGTTCTGGCAGGCCTACGAGGACATCGTCCGCCGCGCCCGCGACGGCAAGCTGACGATGGACGACTTCTCCGGCGTGACGGTCTCCCTGACCAACCCCGGCGGCCTCGGCACCGTCCACTCGGTCCCGCGTCTGATGCCCGGCCAGTCGGTCATCCTGGGCGTCGGCTCCATGGACTACCCGGCGGAGTTCCAGGGCACCAGCCAGGACACCCTGAACAAGCTCGGCATCTCGAAGGTCATGACGCTCACGTCGACCTACGACCACCGGGTCATCCAGGGCGCCGCCTCCGGCGAGTTCCTGCGCCAGGTGGCGAACCTGCTGCTGGGCGAGAACGGCTTCTACGACGAGATCTTCGAGGCCCTGCGCATCCCCTACGAGCCGGTCCGCTGGCTCAGGGACATCGACGCCAGCCACGACGACGACGTCACCAAGGCCGCCCGGGTCTTCGAGCTGATCCACTCCTACCGGGTCCGCGGCCACGTCATGGCCGACACCGACCCGCTGGAGTACCGCCAGCGCAAGCACCCCGACCTGGACATCACCGAGCACGGCCTGACCCTGTGGGACCTGGAGCGCGAGTTCGCCGTCGGCGGCTTCTCCGGCAAGTCCCTGATGAAGCTGCGCGACATCCTCGGCGTGCTGCGCGACTCGTACTGCCGCACCATCGGCATCGAGTTCATGCACATCCAGGACCCCAAGCAGCGCAAGTGGATCCAGGACCGGGTGGAGCGCCCGCACTCCAAGCCGGAGCGCGAGGAGCAGCTGCGCATCCTGCGCCGGCTGAACGCCGCGGAGGCTTTCGAGACCTTCCTGCAGACGAAGTACGTCGGCCAGAAGCGCTTCTCCTTGGAGGGCGGCGAGTCCGTCATCCCGCTCCTTGACGCGGTCCTCGACAGCGCGGCGGAGTCGCGCCTGGACGAGGTGGTCATCGGCATGGCCCACCGCGGCCGGCTGAACGTCCTCGCGAACATCGTCGGCAAGTCGTACGCGCAGATCTTCCGCGAGTTCGAGGGCAACCTCGACCCGAAGTCGATGCACGGCTCCGGCGACGTGAAGTACCACCTGGGCGCCGAGGGCACCTTCACGGGCCTGGACGGCGAGCAGATCAAGGTCTCGCTGGCCGCCAACCCCTCCCACCTGGAGACGGTCGACCCGGTCATCGAGGGCATCGTCCGCGCCAAGCAGGACATCATCAACAAGGGCGGCACGGACTTCACGGTCCTGCCGGTCGCCCTGCACGGTGACGCGGCCTTCGCGGGCCAGGGCGTGGTGGCCGAGACCCTGAACATGTCGCAGCTGCGCGGCTACCGCACGGGCGGCACGGTCCACATCGTCATCAACAACCAGGTCGGCTTCACCGCCGCCCCGGAGTCCTCGCGTTCGTCGATGTACGCGACCGACGTGGCCCGCATGATCGAGGCCCCGATCTTCCACGTGAACGGCGACGACCCGGAGGCCGTGGTCCGCGTCGCGCGGCTGGCCTTCGAGTTCCGCCAGGCGTTCAACAAGGACGTGGTGATCGACCTCATCTGCTACCGCCGCCGCGGTCACAACGAGTCGGACAACCCGGCCTTCACCCAGCCGCTGATGTACGACCTGATCGACAAGAAGCGCTCGGTGCGCAAGCTCTACACCGAGTCCCTGATCGGTCGCGGCGACATCACCCTGGAAGAGGCCGAGCAGGCCCTGCAGGACTACCAGGGCCAGCTGGAGAAGGTCTTCACCGAGGTCCGCGAGGCCACGTCCCAGCCGGGCACCGCCCCGGTGTCGGACCCGCAGGCCGAGTTCCCGGTCCCGGTGACCACCGCGATCTCCGCGGAGGTCGTCAAGCGGATCGCCGAGTCCCAGGTCAACATCCCCGACCACTTCCACGTACACCCGCGTCTGCTGCCGCAGCTGCAGCGCCGGGCGGCGATGGTGGAGGACGGCACGATCGACTGGGGCATGGGCGAGACCCTCGCCATCGGCTCGCTGCTGCTGGAGAACACCCCGGTGCGGCTGTCCGGCCAGGACTCCCGCCGCGGCACCTTCGGCCAGCGTCACGCGGTCCTCATCGACCGTGAGACGGGCGAGGACCTGACCCCGCTGCAGTACCTCTCCGACGACCAGGCCCGCTACAACGTCTACGACTCGCTGCTCTCCGAGTACGCGGTCATGGGCTTCGAGTACGGCTACTCGCTGGCCCGCCCCGACGCCCTCGTGATGTGGGAGGCGCAGTTCGGCGACTTCGTCAACGGCGCCCAGTCGGTGGTCGACGAGTACATCTCGGCGGCCGAGCAGAAGTGGGGCCAGACCTCCGGCGTCACGCTGCTGCTCCCGCACGGCTACGAGGGCCAGGGCCCGGACCACTCCTCGGCCCGCGTCGAGCGCTTCCTGCAGCTGTGCGCGCAGAACAACATGACGGTCGCGATGCCGACCCTGCCGTCGAACTACTTCCACCTCCTGCGGTGGCAGGTGCACAACCCGCACCACAAGCCGCTGGTGGTCTTCACGCCGAAGTCGATGCTGCGCCTGAAGGCCGCCGCGTCGAAGACGGAGGAGTTCACGTCGGGTCAGTTCCGTCCGGTCATCGGCGACTCCTCGGTCGACCCGGCCGCGGTCAAGAAGGTCGTCTTCGTGGCGGGCAAGCTGTACTACGACCTGGAGGCCGAACGCACCAAGCGTGGCGCCACGGACATCGCGATCGTCCGTGTCGAGCGGCTGTACCCGCTGCCGGGTGCCGAGATCCAGGCGGAGATCGCCAAGTACCCGAACGTCGAGAAGTACCTGTGGGCCCAGGAGGAGCCGGCGAACCAGGGTGCCTGGCCGTTCATCGCGCTCAACCTGATCGACCACCTGGACCTGGCGGTCGGCGCGGACGTCCCGCACGGCGAGCGCCTGCGCCGCATCTCGCGTCCGCACAGCTCGTCCCCGGCGGTCGGTTCCGCGAAGCGGCACCAGGCCGAGCAGGAGCAGCTGGTGCGCGAGGT
>NZ_JAFJSY010000056.1 GCF_019857225.1 Streptomyces plumbidurans | reverse complement strand
CATCTCGCGTCCGCACAGCTCGTCCCCGGCGGTCGGTTCCGCGAAGCGGCACCAGGCCGAGCAGGAGCAGCTGGTGCGCGAGGTGTTCGAGGCCTAGGCCCCGGCCCTACGGCAACTGTGAGGGCCCGGCACCGAGTCGCAGAACTCGGTGCCGGGCCCTCGGCGTTGTGCGGGCTACTCGTCGTCCTCGTCGTCGAGCCGGGCCAGCCAGGTCGCCAGCCGCTCGACCGGCACCTCGAAGTCCGGGTTCAGATCGACGAACGTCCGCAGCTGCTCGGCCAGCCACTCGAACGTGACCTCTTCCTCGCCGCGCCGCTTCTCCAGCTCCTCGATACCGCGGTCGGTGAAGTACATGGGGTTTCTCCTGCGTGCGTCCGTACGGCGGGGTCAGGACCCAAGCCTAAGCAAGGAACGCCGGGCTCCGGACCCGGCCGCACCGGTCGGCGTCGGTCACCCGCACCGGTCGGCGTCAGTCGCGTGGTCGCATCAGTTCGTACGCCAGTCCCGTCATCCCGTGCCCCAGCAGCAGTACCCCTGCCGCGACCCAGCCCCCGCTGCGCCGCCGCACGCCCCACACGGTGAGAGGGAGGCCCGCCGCGAGCTGGGCGAGGGCCAGGGCGCGGGAGCGTGGGGTGCCGGACCAGGGCATCCAGGGGGCGAGGCGGCTGCTGCCGACGGCGTCGAGTTCCGTGCGGACCGCCTCGCGCAGGCCGGGGCGGTCGACGGCGCGGGTGTCCGCCAGGGCTGTGGCCGCCTCGCGGAGGCGGTCGGTGGGCTCGCCCGGCGCGAGGCCGTCCGGAAGGGCGATCCCCGCGCGCGTGAGGACCGCGAGCAGGGTTCGCAGGCGGGCGCGGGAGTCGGCCTCGGGGTCCGCCCTCGTGAGCTGCTCCAGGGCCTGGAGGTCGAGCACCGGGTCCAGGCCCAGACGGGTCGCGAACGTACGCATCGCCTCGTCCTCGCCGGCCGGGGTGCCGTTGGCGAGCCAGACGTAGCCGACGGGGCGGCGGAAGCCCGACGCGAGCGTGAAGCCGGCGCGGTCGGCGTCCCACCACAGGGCGAGCACCGGCCAGGGGGCGGCGACGGCGAGGGCGGTGGCCCAGCCGGTCATGACACGGTCGACGGGTTCGCCGTCGTGCAGCCACGGCCGGCCCTCGGGGACGAGCACGCTCCAGTCCTCGCCGGCGCCGCTGAGCAGCAGCCGCTCGCGCAGCAGGTGGGCGGCCGGGGCGACGGACCCGGGCGCCGCCCGGCACAGCAGCAGGGCGCCGGGCCCGGGAGCGGCGGGACCGGTCGGGCCGGTGCGAGGGGCTTCCGACGACATGGTCACAAACTAGGGCGATTCGCACGATGGGTCATTTTGGGGAGTCAGAGGTCACCAGAACGGGTGCCTTGACTTTCACCGGCCGCGATATATCGTGAATTGGAGAAGACGCGATATGGCGCGTTGCGACGGGGAGGTCTGCACCATGTCCGAGTGGTCCGTCACGGAGCCGCGGAAGCTGACGTTCGACGAGCGCGTGCGAGAACTCCACGTACGCATCGTCAACGGAACGGTCAACGTGGTGGGGACCGACGAAGGTTCCGCCCGGCTCGAGGTCACCCAGATCGAGGGACCACCCCTCGCCGTGACCCAGCAGGGCGGCACCCTCACGGTCGCCTACGACGACCTGCCCTGGAAGGGCTTCCTCAAGTGGCTCGACCGCAAGGGATGGCGGCGCAGCGCCGTCGTCTCCCTCGCCGTCCCGGCCGGCACCGGGGTCGAGGTGGGCGTCGTCGGCGCCACCGCCGTGCTCTCCGGGCTGGAGGGACGCGCGGAGGTCAAGGGCGTCACCGGCGACACCACGCTGGTGAGGCTGACCGGCCCGGTCCGCGCCGACACCGTCTCGGGGAACGTGGAGGCGCAGGCCCTCAGCGGGGACCTCAGGTTCAACTCCGTCTCCGGGGACCTGACCGTCGTCGAGGCGGGTTCGTCCGTCAAGGCGGACTCGGTGAGCGGCTCGATGATCGTCGACATCGACCCGACCGGCCGCCCGACGGACGTCAACCTCACCAGCGTCTCGGGCGAGATCGCCATCCGGCTGCCGCAGCCGGTGGACGCGGAGGTGGAGGCGAACACCGCGAGCGGCACGGTCTCCAACGCCTTCGAGGACCTGCGGGTCAGCGGCCAGTGGGGCGCCAAGCGGATCACCGGCCGGCTCGGCTCGGGCAACGGCAGCCTGAAGGCGACCACGGTCTCGGGCTCGATCGCCCTGCTGCGCAGGCCGCCGGCCGAGGACGAGCCCTGGGACGTGGAGCCCGAGGACTTCGGTCCCGAGGACTCCGGTCCCGAGGACTCCGGTCCCGAGGACTCCGGTCCCGAGGACATCCGCACCGAGAACATCCACCCGGTGTCCGAGGAGACGGCCACCGAGGGGGACAATTCCGGTTCCGGCCCCGGCGACGGCCCGTCCGACGCCCCGGCCGACGGCACGACCGACAAGAAGGTGCTCTGACATGCCCCCCGTCTTCGCCCACGGCCGCCTCCGCCTCTACCTGCTCAAACTGCTGGACGAGGCTCCGCGCCATGGCTACGAGGTGATCCGCCTCCTGGAGGAGCGCTTCCAGGGGCTGTACGCACCGTCGGCGGGCACCGTCTACCCCCGGCTGGCCAAGCTGGAGGCCGAGGGCCTGGTCACCCACACCACCGAGGGCGGCCGCAAGGTGTACGCCATCACGGACGCCGGCCGGGCCGAACTGGCCGACCGCAGCGGCGAGTTGGCCGACCTGGAGCTGGAGATCCGCGAGTCGGTCGCCGAGCTGGCCGCCGAGATCCAGGCCGATGTGCGCGGTGCCGCGGGTGATCTGCGCCGCGAGATGCGGGCCGCGGCCTCCGAGGCACGCCGCGGGGGCGCCAAGGGCCGCGGCGAGAAGAACGGTCCCCTCGGGGACTTCGCGGACTTCGCCGACAAGGAGGCGTGGCGCGCCGCCAAGGACGAGATGCGCCGCGTCAGGCAGGAGTGGAAGGAACAGGCCCGGCGCGCCAAGGACGAGAGCCGCAGGGCCCGCGAGGAGGCCCAGCGGGCCCGGCGCCAGGCCAAGGAGGCCCAGGAGCGGGCCCGGGCCCAGGCGCAGGAGGAGCTGCAGCGCATCGGACGGCGGGTGCAGGAGCAGGTGCAGGACCACTTCGCACGCGGCGACTGGCCCACGGGCGTGCGCGAGGGCCTGACCGAACTGGCCAAGGAGTTCGGCGACTTCGGCAAGGAGTTCGGCAAGGACTTCGGTTTCGGCCGGGGCGGCGACTACTCACACACCCCGGAGGACTTCCCCGCCGAGTACGAACCGTCCTGGGCACACGAGGAATCCAGCGGCGACGCGGCCCGCGACCTCGACCGCCTCCTCGACCGCTTCCGAGACGACATCCGCGACGCCGCCCGCGACCACGGCGTCACAGACGAACAACTACGCGACGCCCGCCGCCACCTGTCAACGGCAGCAGCCCACATCGGCGCACTACTGCGCCGCCCTAGGGTCTGAAGCGCCGGGGCGCGGAGGGACTGAGGGCCGGCGCAACCGGCCCGGGCGATGCGCCCCGCGGGGGCATCGCCTCGTCGGCCCGGCGCCCAGCCCCTCAGCCGATCCGTCCGCCAGCCCCTCACCCGGCCTTCGCCTCGCCGCCGCCGTACAGAACGCGCAGGAGCGACTCATGGGTCACCCCGTGTGCGGCGAGGGTTTCGGCGGGGACTCCGGGGCGGGTGGTCAGGGCGAGGAGGAGGTGTTCGTCGCCGATGTGGCGGTCGCGCTGGGCGACGGCGATGCGCAGCGACTTCTCCAGGATCTCCTTGGCGTCCCGGCCGAACGTACGGCGACCGGACCACCAGCTCCTGTCCTTGCGGTCGCCGGACATCGCGCCGATGCCGTGCGCCTCCTCGACCCGGGCGACGATCTCGGAGACGTCGATGCCGAGCCCCGCGAGGGCGTCGGTGTCGGCCTGCGACAGCCCGGCCCGCCGCCGGGCCTCGGCGACATCTTCCCGTACCGACTGCTTGCGCTCGCCGGACAGCCCGAGCGACGCCAGCGCGAACGACGCGCGGCTGCCCTCCCGGTCGAGCAGCGCGAGCAGCACATGCTCGGCGCCGACGGACGACGACCGCGCCCGCTCGGCCTGCTCGACCGCTCCCTGAACCACCTCACGGGCGTCCTTCGTGAACCGTTCGAACATCAATGCCTCCCGTACTTCTTGTGCACGGCCTGCCTGCTCACACCGAGTTCCGCGGCGATCTCCTGCCACGACCAGCCCTGGTTGCGCGCGCTGCGCACCTGCACCGCCTCCAGCTGCTCCAGCAGCCGGCGCAGTGCGGCGACGGCGCGCAGTCCGACCCGCGGATCGCGGTCGCCCGCACGCTCGGCGAGATCTGTTGCTTCGGTCATGACGTCAACCTACGTTGACGAGCGCCCGTCCGTCAACCCGGGTTGACACAACGGCCCGCGAGAACGCCAACGGCGGGCCCGGTCACCCGAACCCGCCGCCCGCGTAAGAGAAGAGGTCAGCCGTTGGTGAGCACGATCTTGCCGAACTGCCCGCCGGACTCCATCCGTTCGAACCCCTCACGCGCCCGCTCCATCGGCAGCACCTCGTCGATGACGGGACGTACGCCCGTGGCGGCGCAGAAGGAGAGCAGGTCCTCCAGTTCGTCCTTGGTGCCCATCGTGGAACCCACGATCTTGAGCTCGAGGAAGAAGACCCGGGTCAGTTCGGCGTGCGAGGGCCGGTCCCCGCTCGTCGCCCCCGAGATGACGACCGTCCCGCCGGGCTTCAGCGACTTCACCGAGTGCGACCAGGTCGCCGCACCCACGGTCTCGATCACGGCGTCCACGCGCTGCGGAAGCCGGGCCCCCGTCTCGACGGCCTCGACGGCGCCCAGTTCGATCGCCCGCTTGCGCTTGGCCTCGTCACGGCTGGTGGCGAAGACCCGCAGCCCCGCGGCCTTTCCGAGCACGATCGCGGCCGTGGCGACACCGCCGCCGGCGCCCTGGACGAGGACCGAGTCGCCGGGACGTACGCCCGCGTTGGTGAAGAGCATGCGGTACGCCGTCAGCCAGGCGGTCGGCAGACAGGCCGCCTCCTCGAAGGAGAGCTCCTTGGGCTTGGGCAGGACGTTCCAGGTCGGCACGGCGACCTGCTCGGCGAACGTGCCCTGGTAGCGCTCGGTGAGGATGGACCGCGGCTCCTTGGGGCCCACGCCATGACCGCTCTGCCCGATCACGGAGTGCAGGACGACCTCGTTGCCGTCCTCGTCGATCCCGGCGGCGTCGCAGCCGAGGATCATCGGCAGCCGGTCCTCCGGGAGGCCCACGCCCCGCAGCGACCAGAGGTCATGGTGGTTGAGGGAAGCGGCCCTGACGTCGATGGTGCTCCAGCCGGCCCGGGCCTCGGGAGCGGGGCGCTCCCCCAACTCGAGGCCGCTCAGCGGCTGGTCGCGGTCGATTCGGGCGGCGTAGACGGCGAACATGACGTCGACGATAGGTGGCGTTTACAGCCGACGGAACTCGAGCGCGCTGTGACACACGTCCTCTTGCCAACCGCGCTCTCGCCAACTGCTCTCTCGCCGAGCGTCCTCGCACCAAGCGCCCTCTCCCCCAGGCACCCCGCCCTCGCTCACCCGAACGGGCGGGCGCGCGGCAAAAAAATCGGCCCCGTCCGAAGAACGGGGCCGATCGGCAGACGTACGCGTCAGCGCCGTGCGACGCCCTCGGCGCGCGCCGCGGCGGCGACGGCCGCCGTGACGGCCGGGGCGACCCGCTCGTCGAAGGGCGAGGGGATGACGTAGTCGGCGGCGAGGTCGTCACCGACGACACCGGCCAGCGCCTCCGCCGCCGCGATCTTCATGCCCTCGGTGATCCGGGAGGCCCGCACCTGCAGCGCGCCCGCGAAGATGCCCGGGAACGCCAGCACGTTGTTGATCTGGTTCGGGAAGTCCGAGCGCCCGGTCGCCACCACCGCCGCGTACTTGTGCGCGACCTCGGGGTGCACCTCGGGGTTCGGGTTGGCCATCGCGAAGACGAACGCGCCCTTCGCCATCGAGGCGACGGCCTCTTCCGCGACCGTACCGCCGGAAACGCCGATGAAGACGTCCGCGCCCTGCAGCGCCGACTCCAGCGACCCGGTGATCCGGGCCTTGTTGGTGAAGGAGGCGACCTCGCGCTTGACCGGCGTCAGGTCCTCGCGGTCCGCCGAGACGACGCCCTTGCGGTCGGCGACGGCCACGTCACCGATGCCGGCCTCGATCAGCATCTTGGCGATGGCGACCCCGGCCGCACCGGCGCCCGAGATGACCGCCCGCAGGTCCCCGATGGCCCGGCCGCTCAGCCGGGCGGCGTTGCGCAGCGCGGCGAGCGTGACGACCGCCGTGCCGTGCTGGTCGTCGTGGAAGACCGGGATGTCGAGCCGCTCCTGGAGCCTGCGCTCGATCTCGAAGCACCGCGGTGCCGAGATGTCCTCCAGATTGACGCCGCCGAAGGACGGGGCGAGGCGCACGACCGTCTCGACGATCTCGTCGACGTCCGTGCAGTCGAGCGCGATCGGCACCGCGTCGACGCCGCCGAACTGCTTGAACAGAATCGCTTTGCCCTCCATCACCGGGAGGGAGGCCTCGGGACCGATGTCCCCGAGGCCGAGCACCGCCGTGCCGTCGGTGACCACGGCCACCACGGACGACTTCCACGTGTAATCGTGCACGAGCGCAGGCTGCTCGGCGATGGCGGTGCACACCCGCGCGACGCCGGGCGTGTACGCGAGGGACAGGTCGTCCTTGTCACGGACCGGCACGGTGGCCTGCACGGCCATCTTGCCGCCGCGGTGCAGCGCGAACACGGGATCGAAGGAATCGAGGGGCTCTGCCCCGTCCTGATCCGTTTTGCTGTCGCTGCGAGGATTGACGATCTCCGCTGCCACTTTGTTCTACCCCTTAGATCTTCATTGGTTGAGGGTGGCCGCTCCTGGTGAGGAACGGGCGGGACCGCGCATGCCCCGATGTTGATTGCGTAGGGGTCATACGCGACGGGCGCGCCGCACACGCGCCTCGAGCCCCGGATGAGGGGTGTAAAGAACCTTCTTACCGGACGGACCGCGCCGAGGACGAGCCCATTAAGCGCAAGGTCACATCCCGAGAGTGGAAGGTCACGTCTCGATGACAAGAATGGTCATGAAATGTAGCGACACGTTCACGAAGATCGCTTGACCGGCGGTCGAACAGTGATCAACACCTCGGGGCGCGATCCCGCGTCCCGGGGCGAGCTGAAGATCTTCCGGCCGGAACGCCGGATTCCCGCAGAAGATCCGGTCATGGTCGGGTCATGTTGTACCGACCTGAGGCGGTTCGGGGGTCACCCGTTATCCGATTTTGACATCACCAGCCCCCTGAACGGAGGAGTCCGAATGGCAAGATGCCGTAAACACACGAGGTCGCGACACCCGAAGGTGTGTGTTCTCGTCGACCCATCGGCAACTCCACCCATCCGCCGGAGGAACCCACAATGACCGCAAGCTCCACCCGTCGTACGACCGCCGCACGCACCCGTCTGGCAGCGGCCGGTGCGATCGCGGTCGCAGGCACCCTGATCCTCACCGGATGCGGTGACCAGACCGACAAGGGCAGCGACAACGGCTCGGGGACGTCCTCGGCCTCGGCCCCGCTCGCCTCCAAGCTCCCGGCCGACATCAAGAAGGCCGGTGTCATCAAGGTGGGCTCCGACATCGCGTACCCGCCGGTCGAGTACATGCAGAGCGGCAAGGCCGTAGGCATCGACCCGGACATCGCGGACGCCCTCGGCAAGCAGCTGGGCGTGAAGTTCGAGTTTCAGAACGGCAAGTTCGCTCAGCTCATCGTGGGCCTGCAGGCCAAGCGGTTCAACGTGATCATGTCGGCGATGAACGACACGAAGGACCGCCAGAACGGCATCGACTCGGACACCGGCAAGAAGATCGGCAACGGTATCGACTTCGTCGACTACTTCACCGCCGGCACCTCGATCCTGGTCCAGAAGGGCAACCCCAAGGGCATCAAGACCCTGGACGACCTGTGCGGCAAGGTCGTGGCGCTGCAGCAGGGCACCACCTCCGAGGGCATCGCCAAGGCGCAGAGCAAGAAGTGCACGAAGGACGGCAAGAAGGCCATCAACCTGCAGACCTTCGACACCGACCCCGAGGCGCTGCTCCGCCTCAAGCAGGGCGCGTCCGTCGCCGACCTCAACGACTTCCCGGTCGCCGCGTACAACGCCAAGACCTCGGGCGGAGGCAAGGACTTCGAGGTCGTCGGCGAGCAGATCGAGGCCGGCCCCTACGGCATCGGCGTCAGCAAGGAGAGCACCCAGCTGCGCGACGCTCTCCAGGCCGCCGTGGACGCGATCATCAAGAACGGCGACTACCAGAAGATCATGAAGAAGTGGAACGTCGTGGACGGCGCGGTGACCGAGGCCAAGATCAACGGCGGCTCCTGACCTGCCTGATGCAGCACTGAAAGGCAGTCACTGTGACTGACACTGTCGACAAGGCTCCGGCGCCGATGGTGCCGCCGGAGCAGATCAAGGCGATCCCCGTTCGCCACTACGGCCGCTACGTCGCCGCCGCGGTCGTGATAGCCATCCTGGTTCTGATCGGGATCGCCTTCTCCAACGCAAAGATCAACTACCAGATCATCCCGGACTACCTCACCGACGGAACGATCCTCTCCGGCGCCTGGCACACGCTGTACATCTCCGTGCTCGCCATGGTGCTCGGACTCGTCCTGGGCGTGATTCTCGCCGTCATGCGGATGTCGTCGAACCCGGTCACCAGCACTGTGTCCTGGCTGTACGTCTGGTTCTTCCGCGGCACCCCGGTCCTGGTGCAGCTCCTGCTCTGGTACAACATCTCGCTCGTGTTCCCCATCCTCAATCTGGGGTTCTACAAGAACGAGATGAACCAGGTGATGACGCCGTTCCTGGCGGCACTGCTCGGCCTGGGCCTCAACGAGGCCGCGTACATGGCCGAGATCGTGCGGGCCGGCATCCAGTCGATGGACCTGGGGCAGACCGAGGCGTCGCACGCGCTGGGCATGACACAGTCCCGGACGCTGCGTCGCATCGTGCTGCCGCAGGCGATGCGCGTGATCGTTCCGCCGACGGGCAACGAGTTCATCAACATGCTGAAGACGTCGTCGCTCGCCTACGCGGTGCAGTTCAACGAACTCATCAAGAGGGCACAGGACATCTCCAGCACCTCGCTCGCGGTCGTCGAGATGTACTTCGTGGCGTCCATCTGGTACCTCATCCTCACGAGCGTCTTCAGTGTCGGCCAGTACTACCTGGAGCGCCGCTACGCCCGTGGCTCGTCGCGCAACCTCCCGCCGACTCCTCTGCAGCGGCTTCGCCGGTATCTGCGCATGTTCGGCTCGTTCCGTCGACCGGAGGTGACCCGGTGACCGACCTCGTCAAAGACATGACCGTGCCGTCGAGCGGTCACCCCATGGTCAAGGCCGAGGGCGTGCACAAGTCCTTCGGGCTCGCCCACATCCTCAAGGGCATCGACCTGGAGGTGAACGCGCGTGAGGTGTTCTGCCTGATCGGCCCGTCCGGTTCCGGCAAGTCCACCTTCCTGCGGTGCATCAACCACCTGGAGAAGATCAGCGCGGGCCGGCTGTACGTCGACGGCGACCTGGTCGGCTACCGGCAGAAGGGCGACAAGCTCTACGAGCTGAAGGAGAAGGAAGTCGCGGCGCGGCGGCGGGACATCGGCATGGTGTTCCAGCGCTTCAACCTCTTTCCGCACATGACAGCCGTGGAAAACGTCATGGAAGCGCCCGTGCAGGTCAAGCGCGAGTCCAAGTCCGCCGCCCGGGAACGCGCCGAGCGGTTGTTGGACCGGGTCGGCCTCGGCGACCGCAAGAACCACTATCCCGCCCAGCTCTCCGGCGGCCAGCAGCAGCGCGTCGCCATCGCCCGCGCACTGGCGATGGAGCCGAAGCTGATGCTCTTCGACGAGCCGACGTCGGCCCTCGACCCGGAATTGGTGGGCGAGGTCCTGGACGTCATGCGGGACCTGGCGGAGTCGGGTATGACGATGATCGTCGTCACGCACGAGATGGGCTTCGCCCGCGAGGTCGGCGACAGCCTGGTCTTCATGGACGACGGTGTGGTGGTCGAATCGGGCCACCCTCGCGAGGTCCTGGCGAACCCTCAGCACGAGCGCACCAGGTCGTTCCTGTCCAAGGTGCTGTAGCCAAGCCGCTGCAGGCGGCACGGCGGGCAGGCGTCACGACGAAGGGGCGGTACGGATCTTCCGTACCGCCCCTTCGTCGGTACCCTTCGTCGTGTCCCACTACTTCAGCGCCAGCAACAACGTGTCCGAAGGCGAGCACCAAACCGCCCGTGCCTCCCCGAACCCCTTCTCCCGCAGCACCCGTGCGTGCCACTGCGCCGACGGCATGTCGCCGTCCGCGTGGTCGCCGTAGATCTCGAAGCGGCGGGCGGTGGGGGCGGCGAGGGCGGGGTCCTTTGCGGCGAGCTGCCACCACTCGGACCAGTCGAGGGCGCCGTTGCGCAGGGCCTGGTCCATGCGGGCGTGGCGCTGGGACTGCTCGGCGGCGTTGATGCGGGGCGTGCTCTCGTCGATCATGTGGTCGGCGTTCATGAAGACGCCGCCGGGGCGGACGAGTCCGGCGACCCGGCCGTAGAGGGCGGCCAGGGGGTCGCTGTGCAGCCAGTGCAGGGCGGTGGCGGTGAGGACCGCGTCGTACGTGTCGTACGGCAGCCGGGACGGCCAGTCGGGGTCCTTGAGGTCGGCCTCGACGAACGTGACCCGGTCGTCGCCCTCGAAGGTGCCGCGCGCGATGGCGAGCAGCGCGGGGTCGAGGTCGATGCCGGTGCTGGTGGCGCCGGGGAAGCGCCGCAGCAGCCGGGCCGTGATGCTGCCGGTGCCGCAGGCGAGGTCGAGGACGCGGGGTTCGGTGCCGACGCAGGCCTCGACCATGTCGAGCATGATGCGGAACCGTTCCTCGCGGTCCGGCATGTACCACTCCTGCTGCCTGTCCCAGCTCTCCTGCCAGGCCTGCCAGTCGGAGGTGCCCGTCGTACCGGTTCCGGTCGTGGTGGTCATGGAAATCCCCTCTTCTCCGCCCCCGCGTAATACCCTGGGAGCGTAGGCAACCGTTACTTCCTCCCGACCATGACCATAGAGCGCCCCGGTAAGGACTACAAGTGGAACTGGCCTATTACTCGGACTATGCCGTACGCCTCGTCAACAGCGAGGAACCGGCCCGGGGCAAGGACTCCCTGACCTCGGTCGAGGCCGTCCGCGAGATGTTCGGCGCCAACCAGTCGGCGGCCCGCCGCGCCACCGACGCCGACGTGACGCGCTTCCGCTCGGTGCGGGCGCGGCTGAGGTCCGTGTTCGAGGCCGCGGACCAGGGCGACGAGACGCTGGCAGTGGACCTGCTCAACTCCCTGCTCCTGGAGTTCCCGGTGAGCCCGCAGATCTCCGGCCACGACTACCGGGACGACGACGGCCGCCCGCTGTGGCACATGCACCTGGCGGACCACCCGTCGAACGCCACCGCCGGCTTCGCTGCCATCGCCGCGATGGGCCTGGCCTTCCACCTCACGGCGTACGGCGTCGACCGGCTCGGCCTGTGCGAGGCCTCGCCCTGCCGCAACGCCTACCTGGACACCTCCACCAACCGCTCCCGGCGCTACTGCTCCGACCGCTGCGCCACCCGCGCCAACGTCGCCGCCTACCGCGCCCGCAAGCGCCTGGAGGCCGACCGGTCCGGCAGCACGGGCCTGGCCGCCGACAGCGCCCAGCGCACGACGGCGAACGGCGAGCGCTGATCGCCCCTGAGCGGCCGGTAGCGAAAGCGCACCTTGCCCAGCACCAGGTCCTCGGGGACCGTCCCGTAGTCCGTGCTGTCGCCGCCCGCGTAGGAGTTGTCGCCGAGCACCCACCAGCCGCCCTCACGGCGCTCCGCTGCACGCTTGACGACGAGCAGGTCCTGCTGGAAGGGATGGCGCAGGACGACCACGTCCCCGGGCCTGATCCGGGCCCCGTAGTGCACCACGAGACGGTCCCCGTGGTGGAGCGTGGGCACCATCGACGGACCGGTCACCTCGGCCGTCCCGAAGGGCAGCAGCGCCCGCCCACGCTCCAGGTCCTGCGACAGCTCCGGCATTCCCGGCACCTCCCCGGTACGTTCCTCCACCAGTCTCAGTTTGACCCCGGACTTTTGTCCTAAGCCCATGGGGGCACTCGAGAATTCGGCTCCTCCAGGGAGTAATGTCGCACCTGAGAAGACGATCACGAGGAAGGAATGCTTCATGCTTTCCCGCCTGTTTGCCCCCAAGGTCAAGGTCAGCGCGCACTGCGACCTGCCCTGTGGCGTGTATGACCCGGCCCAGGCCCGCATCGAGGCGGAGTCCGTGAAGGCCGTCCAGGAAAAGATGGCCGGCAACGACGACCCGCACTTCCAGGCGCGTGCCACCGTCATCAAGGAGCAGCGCGCCGAGCTCGCGAAGCACCACGTCTCCGTGCTCTGGAGCGACTACTTCAAGCCCCCGCACTTCGAGAAGTACCCGGAGCTGCACCAGCTGGTCAACGACACCTTGAAGGCCCTCTCGGCCGCCAAGGCCTCGACCGACCCGGCGACGGGCCAGAAGGCTCTGGACTACATCGCCCAGATCGACAAGATCTTCTGGGAGACCAAGAAGGCCTGAACGACGGCCTGATATGCGGCCTGTTGGCCAGGACCCGCGATCGGTGCACCATCGCAGGTCCGCGGGTATCCCGAAGGGGCCCGACCGGGAAGCCGGTCGGGCCCCTTCGGGGCATCTGGTCGTCCTCGTCACCTCCCTCGGCAGCATCGCAACTCGGCAACTCGGCAACCGGGCAGCTCAACAGCCCGGCGGCTCAGTGAAACTGCGGCACGATCAGATAGATGCCGTACGCCACCACGGCCGCGCACGCCAGGAAGCACAGGCCCGCCTGCGCCCTCCCGAGGGACGACGCGTCGGCGCCCTCCTCGCGCGCCCCCTCGTAGCGGGCGAGGCCGAGGACGCCGAGGGCGAAGACGACCACCACCGCGACCGTGACCGCGATGCTCACGGCGGTCACCTGGCCCAGTGCGCTCCAGTCCAGATCCATCGGAACTCTCCCTGCCTCAGGCGGCCGTGCCGACGTGGGCCGGCGGTGCGGTGCGGATGGCGACCTCGTGGTGGTCGTTGACGTTGTCGGCGTGCACCGGGTTGCGGCGCGAGAGCACGACGATGCCCGTGGCGAGCGCGGCGCCCACCAGCGCGACCACGACGGTGCCGAAGGTGCCGCCGTGCTTGACGACGCTGGCCGAGACACCACCGACCAGCGCGGCGCAGGGCAGTGTGATCAGCCAGGCGGCCACCATGCGTCCGGCGACGCCCCAGCGGACCTCCGCGAGGCGCCGGCCGAGACCCGCGCCGAGGATGGAGCCGGAGGCGACCTGCGTGGTGGACAGGGCGAAGCCGAGGTGCGCGGAGGTCAGGATGACGGCAGTGGAGGCCGTCTCGGCGGCGAAACCCTGCGGGGACTCGATCTCGGTCAGGCCCTTGCCCATCGTGCGGATGATCCGCCAACCGCCGAGGTAGGTGCCCAGACCGATGGCGAGTCCGGCGGTGGCGATCACCCACACCGGCGGGCCCGAGTCGTGGTCGACCGCGCCCGCGGAGATCAGGGTCAGCGTGATGATGCCCATGGTCTTCTGCGCGTCATTGGTGCCGTGGGCGAGCGAGACCAGCGAGGCGGAGCCGATCTGGCCGATCCGGAAGCCCTTGGTGACGGACTTCCTGCGGGCGCGGGCGGTGAGCCTGTACGCGAAGTAGGTGGCGATCAGCGCCGCGACGCCGGCCACGACCGGGGAGGCGATGGCGGGGATCAGCACCTTGTCGACGACCTTGTCGAAGTGCACGGCGCCGGAACCCGCGCCGACCCACACGGCGCCGATCAGCCCGCCGAACAGGGCGTGCGAGGAGCTGGACGGCAGCCCGACCAGCCAGGTCAGCAGGTTCCACAGGATCGCTCCGATCAACCCCGCGAAGATCATCCCCGGGGTGACGAGCGTGTCGTCGACGATCCCGCCGGAAATCGTCTTGGCGACCTCGGTGGACAGGAACGCGCCGACGATGTTGAGGACACCGCTGATGAGGACGGCGACCTTCGGTTTGAGGGCGCCGGTGGCGATGGACGTGGCCATCGCGTTCGCGGTGTCGTGGAATCCATTGGTGAAGTCGAAAGCGAGAGCGGTGACGATCACGACCGCCACGAGGAACGTGATGTGGTCCATCCCCTCATGGGAGCAAGCGCTTTTATACGGCAGGCGAACTGGAGGCAAAGGCCCCGCCAGAACCGGGCGCCCGGCCGGTGAGGACCGTGCGATGCTGATGTGGTGAACCGTGAGGATCTGGTACGGCTGCGCAGGGCGCGCGACCGCATGGACCGCGAGTACGCCGAGCCCCTGGACATGTCCGCCCTCGCCCGCACCGCGCTGATGTCGGCGGGCCACTTCCAGCGCAGCTTCCGGGACGCCTACGGCGAGACGCCGTACAGCTATCTCATGACCCGCCGGGTCGAACGCGCCAAGACCCTGCTGCGCCGCGGCGATCTGACCGTGACGGAGGTGTGCATGGAGGTGGGCTGCACCTCGCTCGGGTCGTTCAGCGCCCGCTTCACCGAGCTGGTCGGTGAGACCCCGAGCTCCTACCGAGCCCGTTCGCACGAGGAGAGCGCCGAGATCCCGCCGTGCGTGGTGCGCGCGTACACGCGCCCGAGGCGGGCGTGACGCCGTAATCGACCTTAGGTTGGATCCATGGACCTGAAACTGAACAACTGTTTCATCGCCGTCGACGACCACGACAAGGCCATCGCCTTCTACTGCGACGTCCTGGGCCTGGAGATCCGCAACGACGTCAAGTACGAGGGCATGCGCTGGACCACCGTCGGGTCGCCGCTGCAGCCCGACGTGTCGATCGTCCTGGAGCCGCCCGCGGCCAACCCCGACCTCTCCCCCGCCGACCGTGAGGCCATGGAACAGCTGCTGGCCAAGGGCGTGCTGCGCGCGGTCAACTTCACCACCGAGGACTGCGACGCCCTCTTCGCCCGCGTACGGGAGTCGGGCGCCGAGGTGCTCCAGGAGCCCACGGACATGCCGTACGGCGTCCGGGACTGCGCGTTCCGCGATCCGGCGGGGAACATGCTGCGGTTCATGGAACGCGCGGGATGAGGCAGGTTCTGTGGGCCTGCGCCTTCATCGACCGTCCGGCCGACGAGTTCCGTACGGCCGGTGAGTTCTGGACCGCTGTCACGGGCACGCGGCTGTCCGAAGTGCGGGGCGAGCACAAGGAGTTCGCGACGCTCGTACCGGACGGGGCCGATGCCTGCCTCAAGCTGCAGGGGGTCGCCTCGGGCCCGGGCGGTGCGCATCTGGACCTGTGCGTGGACGACGTACCGGAGTTCGCCGAGGCTGCGCGGCGCCTCGGGGCCGAGGTGGTCGCCGATCTCAAAACCCTGGTCGTCCTGCGTTCCCCCGCCGGGCAGTTGTTCTGCGCCGTGCCGTGGCGCGGGGAGTCGGTCCGGCCGCCCGTCGTGCACGGCAGCCGCCTCGACCAGGTCTGCATCGACATCGCGTCTTCCCGCTACGACGCCGAAGTCGCCTTCTGGAGCGCCCTGTTGCCCGAGTGGCGGTCCGTCCCCGGCGTGCTCCCCGAGTTCCACGTGCTCGCACCCCCGCCCTCCCTGCCGATCCGCCTCCTCCTCCAGCGCATCGGCGAGGAACGCCCCACCACCGCCCACCTCGACCTCGCCTGCGCCGACATCCCGACAACCCGCGCCGCCCACGAACACCTCGGCGCCAAGCACATCGCCGACGGCCGCCACTGGACGGTGATGCGGGACCCGACGGGCGGCACCTACTGCCTCACGGGCCGCGACCCACGAACCGGGGGGTTGCCGCGCGGTTCGCGCCAGACCTACGTGCCGCCGGTGCCTGAGCCTCCGGGGAGTTCCGCGGCCTTTTGGTTCTCCGGGTCCTCCGGGCCCTCCGAGTCCGCCGCGTCCTCGGGAACGTAGGCCTCGCACTCACGGTTGCGGCACGGACCCGCCACCCAGCGCGGGACCCACGCACCCAACGTCTTGTACCGCCTGATGACGGTCTCCACGGGCTGTCCGCACTCCGGACAGACGTGCTCTGAGCTGTCCATGTCCACAGCGTAGGCCGGTCAGCGCTTGCGTGCGCAGGTGCGGACGAGGGCTCCGTTCGTGAACGGGCGGCGGCCGTGGGTGGGCAGGGTCTCGGGGTTCTTCGTGATCAGACGCGAGGGTCGCGCCACATCGGCCACATCTGCGGGCCGTCCGGGAGATCGAGGGGCTTGCCCGAGACCTCGAAGCCCAGGCGCCGGTACAGGTCGCGGCTGCGGGCGTTGCTGGCCTCCAGATAGGCGGCAAGGCCCTCGCGGTCGCAGCGGTCGAGGACGTGCCGGACGAGCGCCGTGCCCAGTCCCTCGCCCTGCCGCTCCGGCGTCACGCCGATCATCCACAGGTATTCGTGAGCGCGCCCGGCGGGATGGACCTCCGCCGTCAGCCGGCCGATCAGCTCGATGCGTTCGTTGCCGGGGTCGATGGATTCCCGAAGCCGCGCGAACCCTTCGTCCTCAGCCTCCTCCTTGTCCTCGTCCGCCCCGCCGTGCTCCCCGGCGGGCACCGACACCCACAGCGCGCAGGCGCTGTCGTCCTCGGTGATGTCGATCCGGCCCTCGTCGAGCACGATGTCGGTGAACGCGGCCATCAGCTTGTGGTGGTTCTTACGGCGGTACTCGGCCCCGGGAAAGACCCAGCCGCTGACCGGATCGCTCTGGAAGGCCGCGTCCAGCAGCCGTACGACCAGCTCACGGTCCCCCTCGTCCGCCGTGCGGATCGCCACGCCCATGCCCCGTCCCTTCAGCGTCAACCGACGTCAGCCGTACGACGGTTGAGCCTATAGGGGTGACGGGCCCCGCACACCGTGGGGATGTGCGGGACCCGTCGGCCGGAGCCACGGTGACCGTGCGGGGTCAGGAGCCGCACGGCCCCGGCGGGCTCCGGGGTCCGGGGTCGGGCGCGGTCAGGTGCTGCGCCGCGTCACGTACTCCAGCAGGGCGAGCAGCCCGCCGGCCTCCGCCGGATCGGTGACCGCCCGGGACAGCTCGTTCATCGCGCGGCCCATCCGGTCGGCGGCCTGGACCTGCGCCCAGTCCCGCCCACCGGCCCGCTCGACGGCAAGAGCCGTACGCGCGATCTCCTCCTCGTCCTCCTTCTCGCTCTCCTTTCCGTACGGCACCGCGTACAACTCGGCGAGCTCGGAGGCCGCCGGGGTGCCCGAGGTGAGCGCGGCGACCACGGGCAAAGACTTCTTGCGGGCCGCCAGGTCCGCGCCGGCGGGCTTTCCGGTGCGCTGCGGATCGCCCCATATGCCGATGACGTCGTCGATGAGCTGGAAGGCGAGCCCGGCCTCGCGGCCGAACGCGTCCAGCGCCGCCACGTCCTCGCCGGTTGCTCCGGCGTACAGCGCTCCCACGGCGCAGGCGCAGCCGATCAGTGCGCCCGTCTTGGCCTCGGCCATGGTCAGCACCTCGTCGAGGGTGACGTCGCCGGGGCCGCGCCGCTCCATCGCCGTGTCCGCGTGCTGGCCCGCGCAGAGCTCCATGACACAGGCCGCGAGCCGGGCGGAGGCGGGCGCGGCCGCCGGGTGCGGGTCCTCGGCGAGCAGCCCGAGGGCCAGTGCCTGCAGGGCGTCCCCGGCGAGGATCGCGTCGGAGTCACCGAACACGGTCCAGGCGGTGGGCCGGTGCCTGCGTGTGGTGTCCCGGTCCATCACGTCGTCATGCAGCAGCGTGAAGTTGTGCACCAGCTCCACCGCCGCGGCCGCACGCAGGGCCGCCTCGCGCGCCGCGGGTCCGCCGAGCGCGGCTGCCGCGGTCAGGACGAGCGCCGGGCGGATCGCCTTGCCCGCGTTGCCCGCCGCCGGTGTGCCGTCCGCGTGCTCCCAGCCGAAGTGGTAGAGCGCGATCCGGCGCATGGAGCCGGGCAACGAGTCGATGGCCCGGCGCAGTTCGGGGTCGACCGATGCCCTGGTGCGCTCCAGGATCACGGCCGCCTCGTGCCGGTCGGGCGACTGCGCGCCCGTGGTGCGTCGCTTCGCCTCCATGAGGAACTCGGCCATGGGATCTCCCTCGGTCAGTTCGCGGACGGTGGCGCTTCCGCTGCGGCTGAGCGCATACGACCGGGATGTACCCACCCCGGGGGGCGGAGACACGGCCTCCAGGTGCCGAAACGTCACCTCCACCGGCCGATCTCGACGTTCTCCAGCACACCGAGCGCGTCCGGCACCAGGACTGCCGCCGAGTAGTACGCCGTCACCAGATAGCTGATGATCGCCTGTTCGTTGATGCCCATGAAGCGCGCGGACAGGCTCGGCTCGATCTCGTCCGGGATGCCCGCCTGCCGCAGTCCGATGACGCCCTGCTCGTCCTCGCCGGTACGCATGGCGATGATCGAGGACGTGCGCGCCTCGGTGACCGGGATCTTGTTGCACGGGTAGATCGGCACCCCGCGCCAGGTCGGGATGCGGTTTCCGGCCACGTCGATGGTCTCCGGGACGAGCCCGCGCTTGTTGAGCTCGCGGCCGATCGCGGAGATCGCGCGCGGGTGGGCGAGGAGCATCTTGGTGCCGCGGCGCCGGCTGAGCAGTTCGTCCAGGTCGTCGGGGCTCGGCACACCGTCGTGCGGCTGCAGCCGCTGGTCGTACTCGCAGTTGTGCAGCAGGCCGAACTCGCGGTTGTTGAGCAGCTCGTGCTCCTGACGCTCCTTCAACGCCTCGACGGTGAGCCTGAGTTGCTGCTCGGTCTGGTTCATGGGCTGGTTGTAGAGGTCCGCCACGCGCGAGTGGATGCGCAGCACGGTCTGGGCGATGCTCAGTTCGTACTCGCGGGGCCGGGCCTCGTAGTCGACGAAGGTGTGCGGGATCTCCGGCTCCCCGCTGTGGCCCGCGGCGAGTTCGACGGCCTTCTCGCCGTATTTGTTGGTGCGCTGTTCGGGGATCGAGCGCAGCTGCCGGAGGTGCTCGCGCAGGGGCTCGGAGCGCTCGGCGACCTGGTCGACGTCCTGGCGGGAGAGGGTCAGCACGGTGCAGGCGGTGTCCGCGCGGGCGGTGTACTCCCAGATGGCGTCCGGGTCGAGCAGTGCGGCCTCGCCGAGGTAGGCGCCGTCGGCGAGGACGCCGAGCACCGCGTCGTCGCCGTAGGGGCCCGTGCCGATCTTCTCGATCCTGCCGTGCGCCAGCAGATGGACCTCGTCGGTCCGGCTGCCGAACGAGGCGATCACGGAGCCCGGCGCGAACTCCTGTTGGCGGCAGCGCTGGGCGAGTTCGGCGAGCACCTCCTCGTCCTCGAAGGAGCGCAGCGCCGGCAGTTCGCCGAGTTCGGCGGGGATGACCTCGACCCGGTCGCCGGTCTTCACGAACGTGATGCGGCCGTCCCCCACGGCGTAGGTCAGTCGCCGGTTCACCCGGTACGTGCCGCCCTGGACGTTGACCCACGGCAGATTGCGCAGCAGCCAGCGGGAGCTGATCTCCTGCATCTGGGGCGCGGACTTGGTGGTGGTGGCCAGGTTCCGCGCGGCAGCGGTGCCGAGGCTCTGCTGCGGCTTGCCCTGTTCCGAACGGACCTCTTCGCCTACCGACATATGAGAATTGCCCTCCCGGTCATGCGGCGACGCGCACTGCGCCGTGCATCGCGACTTGCACTGACCAGCCTTTCATCACGGAGTGTGCCGGTGCTATTACACGAATGAGCGGGGTTGGATCTTCGCGCGGCTGGGCACATACGGGGTTCGCGTACAGCGGCCGAGGCAGTGGAGTTGGCCGGATTCATACTCTCGTCGCGCGAACGATGTGTGACCGCACAGTCACTTTCGGTACAACACCCAGCATGGACGGGTCGCGTCGGGCGACCGTCGGCACGGCGCGAAGGAGCCGGTCATGGCCACACCCATGTCCGCGGGCAGTTTCCTGAAGGGTCTACGGGCGGAGGGCCTCACCGTCGTCGAGGTCGGCGACTGGGAACATCACAATCGCAACCACAAGGGACCCTGGGGCCCGGTGCACGGCGTGATGATCCACCACACGGTCACGAGCGGCAGTGAACACACCGTCGACGTCTGCCGGGACGGCCACCCCGGGCTGCCCGGACCGCTGTGCCACGGCGTCATCACCAAGGACGGCAGAGTCCACCTCGTCGGCTACGGCCGCGCCAATCACGCCGGCCTCGGCGACGACGACGTACTGCGCGCGGTGATCGCCGAGAAGGCGCTCCCGCACGACAACGAGGCGGACACCGACGGCAACCGTTACTTCTACGGCTTCGAGTGCGAGAACCTCGGCGACGGGAAGGACCCCTGGCCGGCGGCGCAGCTGGCGGCGATCGAGAAGGCGGCCGCGGCGGTGTGCCGCCACCACGGGTGGACGGAGCGGTCGGTGATCGGGCACCTGGAGTGGCAGCCGGGAAAGGTGGATCCCCGGGGCTTCACGATGTCCTGGCTGAGGGAGCGGGTGCGCGAGCGCCTGAAGTGACCGGCGCCCGGCGTGCGGCGGTGCCGGTGCGGGCGTGACAATGCCGGTGTGAGCAGCCCGGACGCCTCCCACCTCGCCGCCCTGCGCCCCCGGCTGCCCTCACCCCTGGAGCAGGTCGAGGACGACCGCTTCGTCCGCCGTGGTCTGCGCCTCGTCCTCAAGCGCGACGACCTGATCCATCCGGAGCTGATCGGCAACAAGTGGCGCAAGCTCGCGCCCAATCTGGCCGCCGCGCACGGCCGTACGGTCCTCACCTTCGGCGGCGCCTACTCCAACCACCTGCGCGCCACGGCAGCCGCGGGCCGCCTTTTGGGGCTGCCCACGGTGGGTGTGGTCCGCGGCCAGGAGCTGGCCGACCGCCCCCTCAACCCCTCCCTGGCCCGGTGCGCGGCCGACGGTATGCGGCTGCACTTCGTGGACAGGGCGACGTACCGCCGCAACGCCGAACCCGACGTGCACGCGCGCGTGCTGCGCGCGGCGGGCGCCGAGGACGCGTACGTCGTCCCGGAGGGTGGCAGCAACTCCGAGGCCGTGCGTGGCTGCCGGGCCCTGGGTGAGGAGCTGCGCGGCCACGCCGATGTCGTCGCCCTCGCCTGCGGCACCGGCGGCACGCTCGCCGGACTGGCCGCGGGCCTCGCCCCCGGTCAGCGCGCGCTCGGCGTTCCCGTCCTCAAGGGGGGCTTCCTGGCCGCCGACACGCAGGCGCTCCAGGAGCGCGCCTTCGGCGGCCGGTGCGGCCGGTGGTCCCTCGACGACCGCTTCCACTTCGGCGGCTACGCGCGCGTGCCCGCCGAACTCGGCGCCTTCGCGAAGGACTTCGAGGACCGCCACGGTGTCCCGGTCGAGCGTCTCTATGTCGCCAAGTTGCTGTACGGACTTGTCGCCCTCGCCGACGAGGGCGCCTTCGCGCGCGGCACGACGGTGGCCGCCGTGATCACCGGACGCCCCTTCCCGTAGGCCCCGGACACGGCGGGTCTACGCCGTCTCCCGGTAGGCCGCCGCCTCCTCCAGGTCCAGCCTGCGCAGCAGTGTCCGCAGCATCTCGTCGTCGATGTAGCGGCCGTCGCGCAGCCGTACGAACATGGCGCGTTCGGCGCCGATCATCTCCCGGGACAGCCGGCGGTAGGTGTCGTCGACGGATTCACCGGTGACCGGGTTGACCTGCCCGAGGCGTTCCCAGACGGCGTTGCGGCGGCGCTCCAGGACCTGGCGGAGGCGGTCGGCGAGCGGCGGCGGGAGGGTGTTGCGCTCGTCGGCGAGCAGTTCGTCCAGGCGCTGTTCGGCGACCCGGGAGGCCTGCGCCTGCGCGTTGGCCTCGGCGAGCGTCTCGGCCTGCGCGTCCCGGCCGGGGAACTTCAGCATCCGGATCAGCGGGGCCAGGGTGAGCCCCTGCACCACGAGGGTTCCGATGACCGTCGTGAAGGTCAGGAAGAGGATCAGGTTGCGCAGCGGGAAGGCGCCGCCGCCGTGCACGGTGAGCGGGATCGAGAAGGCGATCGCCAGCGAGACGACGCCCCGCATGGCCGCCCAGGAGGTGACGATCGGTCCTCTCCAGGTGGGGTTGTCCTCGCGCTCCCTGATCCGCCGGGAGAGCATCCGGGGCACGAACGCGCCCGGGTAGACCCACACGAAGCGGCTCGCGACGACCACGAGGAAGACGACCAGCGCGTACCAGGCCGCGTCGACGCCCTTGTACTCGCCAAGGCCCCTGAGGACGACGGGCAGTTGCAGACCGATGAGTGCGAACACCGCCGATTCCAGGACGAATGCCACCATCTTCCACACCGCTTCCTCCTGGAGGCGGGTGGCGAAGTCGACCTCCCAGTTGCGGTGTCCGATGTAGAGGGCGACGACCACGACCGCGAGCACACCGGAGGCGTGCACCTGCTCGGCGACGGCGTAGGCGACGAAGGGGATCAGCAGGGACATGGTGTTCTGCAGCAGCGCCTCCTTCACGTGGGTGCGCAGCCAGTGGATGGGCGCCATCAGCACCAGGCCGACCACCACGCCGCCGACCGCCGCGAGCAGGAACTCGCCGATGCCGCCGATCCAGGAGGCGCCCTCGCCGACGGCCGCCGCGAGGGCCACCCGGTACGCGGTGATCGCGGTGGCGTCGTTCAGCAGCGACTCGCCCTGCAGGATCGTGGTGATCCGGGACGGCAGCCCCACCCGGCGGGCGACCGCCGCCGCCGCGACCGCGTCCGTCGGCGCGACCACCGCACCGAGCACCAGCGCGGCGGGCAACGGCAGTTGGGGTACGACGAGATAGGCGATCCAGCCCACGACGAAGGTCGCGAACAGCACGTACCCCACCGACAAGAGCGCCACCGGCCGCATCGTGGCCCGCAGGTCGAGGTACGAGCTCTCGACCGCCTCCTTGTGCAGCAACGGGGGCAGCACCAGGGGCAGCACGATGTCGGGATCGAGGGTGTAGTCCGGCACCCCGGGCAGATACGAGACGGCGAGGCCCACCGCGACGAGCAGCAGCGGGGCCGGGACGGGGGTGCGCCGGGCGGCCGCGGCGACCGCGGCGCTCCCCGCCACCAGCAACAGCAGTGGCATCACGTCCATCGTTCTCGCCCGCCCTCGTTTTTCCGCGCGGTCATCCGCACGCCCGTCGTAATCTGGCAATCATGAAACAGTGCACGCATGCCGACGCGCTGCCAGAACCGACACCCGGTCCACTCAGCGAGACGTGCCTGGAGTGTCTGCGGGACGGCACGCACCCCGTTCAGCTGCGGCAGTGCCTCACCTGCGGCCACATCGGCTGCTGCGACTCCTCGCCGAACCGGCACGCGACGGAGCACCACAAGGACTCCGGACATCCGATCATGCGGACCTTCGAGCCCGGCGAGGAATGGCGTTGGTGCTTCCTGGACCACGTTCTCGTGTGACCCTGGACGACCGGAGGCGACCCGCGGGTCGGACGGTTCGACCGTCTGACGTCTGGGTACGTCAACCCGGCGCGCGTTCTTCCCAATTGGAGCCGCAGACCCCTAGACACGGAGCGTATCCACAGTTTTACTGTGAGTGACGGCAAGGGGTTGGGCCCTGGGGACAGAAACCTGAGAGCGCGATAGCGTCACCGCTGAACCACACATCGCGTTATCCCGGGGGGCGACCCTCGGCCCCGATTAGCTTGTACCACTTGGAGGTGAGGGTGTCCCAGATCGCAGGCGAGCCCGCGACCCAGGACTTCGTGGAAGTCCGGCTGCCGGCTGCGGGTGCCTACCTGTCGGTGCTGCGTACGGCGACTGCCGGCCTCGCCGCCCGCTTGGACTTCACCCTGGACGAGATCGAGGACCTGCGCATCGCGGTCGACGAGGCGTGCGCGATCCTGCTTCAGCAGGCCGTGCCCGGCTCGGTCCTCAGCTGCGTCTTCCGACTCGTCGACGACTCGCTCGAAGTCACCGTCTCGGCCCCGACCACGGACGGCCATGCCCCCTCGCGGGACACCTTCGCCTGGACCGTCCTGTCCGCACTCGCGGGCAAGGTCTCTTCCGCAGTCGACGAGGACAAAACCGTTTCGATCAGCCTCTACAAACAGCGCGGCGCGGGACCCGGGCCGGCGTGAGGACAGGGGACGGGCCGGTGCGTGACGAAGAGCGCGGCACACGTGAGCTGCCGGCCGAGGGCACAGGCGGGTCCCGACGCATCCGGGACGCCGCCGGCGGCACCGACGGGATGGACGGCATCCCCGAGCAGGCCCGGCCGCATCCGGAGGACGGCTCCACGGAGCTCGCCGCCCCGGACGACGGGCAGCGGGATCGGGAAGGTGCCGTGCAGAGCACGCCCCTGGACGGGCCGTACGGGGTCACCCCGGTCCGCGCGGAGGCGAGGGCTCGCAGAAGGGCGACGGGCGGAACGATGAGCGAGCACGAGCGAAACGCCGAGGGCGACGGCCAGGAGCAGCAGGGCGTGCAGCAGGCCACACAGCACGACGCGCAGGACCGCAGCGGAGCCCGCGCGATGTTCATCGAGCTGCGCAAGCTCAAGGACGGCAGCCCGGAGTACGCGGAGCTGCGCAACCGGCTGGTCCGTATGCACCTGCCGCTCGTCGAGCACCTCGCACGCCGCTTCCGCAACCGCGGCGAGCCGTTGGACGACCTCACCCAGGTCGCCACCATCGGTCTGATCAAGTCGGTCGACCGCTTCGACCCGGAGCGCGGTGTCGAGTTCTCGACGTACGCGACCCCGACGGTCGTCGGCGAGATCAAGCGGCACTTCCGGGACAAGGGCTGGGCGGTGCGGGTGCCGCGGCGGCTGCAGGAGCTGCGCCTCGCGCTGACCACGGCGACCGCCGAGCTCTCGCAGCAGCACGGCCGCTCCCCCACGGTCCATGAGCTCGCCGAGAAGCTGGCGATCTCGGAGGAGGAGGTCCTGGAGGGCCTGGAGTCGGCAAACGCCTATTCCACGCTGTCCCTGGACGTCCCCGACACCGACGACGAGTCCCCGGCCGTCGCGGACACCCTGGGCGCGGAGGACGAGGCGCTGGAGGGCGTCGAGTACCGCGAGTCGCTCAAGCCGCTGCTCGAGGACCTGCCGCCGCGGGAGAAGCGCATCCTGCTGCTGCGCTTCTTCGGCAACATGACCCAGTCGCAGATCGCGCAGGAGGTCGGCATCTCCCAGATGCACGTCTCCCGGCTGCTGGCCCGCACCCTGGCGCAACTGCGCGAGAAGCTCCTGGTGGAGGAGTAGCGCCCCCGGACGGAGAAAGGGGGCAGCCTGCGGAGGCGCTCCTACCGTTCGCCGTCCTGGGCGCGGCCCGGGCCCCGGATGCCGAGGGCCTGGGTCGTCGCCGGATTGATCAGCAGGACGAGCGCCGCCACGGCGACGACCGCGATCACGATGCCCGCCGGGACGGCCACGCTGTCGGCCTGGAGCAGGTTGTAGGCCACCGGCAGCGCCATGATCTGGGTGATGACGGCGGGACCGCGGCTCCAGCTGCGCCGGGCGAGCAGTCCGCGGGCGGCCAGCAGCGGCAGCAGGGCGAGGACGACGAGCGTGATGCCGGCGGTGACGGCGGAGCGGCGGTCGTCCGGATTGCCCGTGATCCCTTCGACGAGCATCCACACGCCCCCGACGACCAGCGCGATCCCCTCCAGCCCGGCGAGCGCCGCGGCATATGTCAGGCGGCGCGGGCGGGGGCCGGCCTCTTCCTCGGTGGTGGCGGGCGTCTTCTCACTGGTCACCCCTGAAGGGTAGCCCTGGGGACGCGAGCCCCCGTGGCGAGGTTGAGGCGGGCGTCCGTGGTGAGGCTCACGCCCTCACCTCTTACCTGATCCCTACCTCGCACTGTGCCCGGTACTTCCCAGTAGGTACGCTGCCATTCATGCGTGCACTTCTCGTGGTCAACCCGGCAGCCACCACCACAAGCGCACGTAGGCGCGATGTGTTGATCCACGCGCTCGCGAGCGAGATGAAGCTCGAGGCGGTCTCCACCGAGTACCGCGGCCACGCGCGCGACCTGGGCCGGCAGGCGGCGGAGAGCCGGGACATCGACCTGGTCGTGGCCCTCGGCGGCGACGGTACGGTCAACGAGGTGGTCAACGGCCTGCTGCACGCCGGGCCCGACCCGGACCGCCTCCCCCGCCTCGCCGTGGTCCCCGGCGGCTCCACCAATGTCTTCGCCCGCGCTCTGGGCCTGCCCAACGACGCCGTGGACGCGACCGGCGCCCTGCTGGACGCTCTGCGCGAGGGCAGCGAACGCACTGTCGGCATGGGCATCGCCGGGGGTACCCCGGGCACCGAGGACGAGTCGGTGCCGGACCGCTGGTTCACGTTCTGCGCCGGGCTCGGTTTCGACGCGGGCGTCGTCGGGCGGGTCGAACAGCAGCGTGAGAAGGGCAAGAAGTCCACGCACGCCCTCTACCTCCGCCAGGTCGCACGCCAGTTCCTGCAGGAACCCAACCGCCGGCACGGCACCATCACGCTGGAGCGGCCGGGCGAGGACCCGGTGACGGATCTGGTGCTGTCCATAGTCTGCAACACCTCGCCGTGGACGTATCTGGGCAATCGTCCGGTGTACGCGGCGCCTAAGGCCTCGTTCGACTCCGGGCTCGACGTGCTCGGTCTCAGCCGTATGTCGACGGTCGCGGTTGCCCGGTATGCCACCCAGTTGCTCACTTCGTCCCCCGAGCGCGGCCCCCATGGCAAGCACGCCGTGACGATGCACGACCTGGACCGCTTCACCTTGCATTCGAAGGTCCCCCTGCCCCTTCAGATGGACGGCGACCACCTGGGGCTGCGAACTAGCGTGACGTTCACAGGCGTACGCCGTGCACTGCGTGTGATTGTGTGAGCAGAAAGGGCGGAAGTCCTTTCACTCGAACGTTTAGGCCAGGATCCACCCCATGGAAGTACGGCTGTGACCTAGTCGACACCGAGGAATCAAAAAAAACTTTCCGGAAGGGGTTGTATCCGCCGCTGAGGTTTGCGAGTCTCTACGTGGCGGTCGGGACAGCCCGCAGGATCAGCGTCCACAGACCACCGGAACCCCTCTTCAATCCCAAGGACCACGACAGGGAAACCTGTCGGGCGGCCCTTCACTTGTTGAGGGATTCGTGAAAGCGTTCACATTCACAAGCAACCTGCATGTAATACCAAGGAGAGGTAGCAGCCATGGACTGGCGTCACAACGCCGTTTGCCGCGAGGAAGACCCCGAGCTCTTCTTCCCCATCGGCAACACCGGTCCTGCGCTGCTGCAGATCGAGGAAGCCAAGGCCGTCTGCCGCCGCTGCCCCGTTATGGATCAGTGTCTGCAGTGGGCGCTCGAGTCCGGTCAGGACTCCGGCGTCTGGGGTGGTCTCAGCGAGGACGAGCGCCGCGCGATGAAGCGCCGCGCCGCCCGCAACCGGGCCCGTCAGGCCTCCGCCTGACACACCCGCCCCGCAAAGCCTGAGCTTGGCGGCGCGTACAGCGAGTACGCATCTCCCGCCCCCGAGCCGCAGCGCGCAGTACCCCCGATGCGCAGCACACGCTGGCAACGAGCATTTCAGCCCCGGACCTTGAGGGTCCGGGGCTTCTTGCTGTGCTACTTCTGTGCCGGCACCGGCACGTCCAGGATCACCCGCGTGCCCCGCTCCGGCGCCCGGACCATGTCGAAGGTGCCGCCCAACTCCCCCACCACCAGGGTCCGTACGATCTGCAGTCCCAGATTGCCGGAGGTGTGCGGGTCGAAGCCCTCGGGCAGACCGACCCCGTCGTCCTGGACGGTCACCAGCAGCCGAGCCTCCTTCGCGATGCCGCCGCGGACCGCGGAGACCTCGACCGTGCCCGTTTCGCCTTCGCGGAAGCCGTGTTCGAGCGCGTTCTGCAGCACTTCCGTCAGGACCATCGACAGCGGGGTGGCCACCTCGGCGTCCAGGATGCCGAAGCGGCCGCTGCGCCGGCCGGTGACCTTGCCCGGGGAGATCTCGGCGACCATCGCCAGCACGCGGTCGGCGATCTCGTCGAACTCCACGCGCTCGTCCAGGTTCTGGGAGAGCGTCTCGTGCACGATCGCGATCGATCCGACGCGGCGGACCGCCTCTTCGAGGGCGTCGCGGCCGCGTTCGGAGTCGATGCGCCGGGCCTGCAGGCGCAGCAGGGCGGCGACCGTCTGGAGGTTGTTCTTCACCCGGTGGTGGATCTCCCGGATGGTCGCGTCCTTGGTGATCAACTCGCGTTCGCGGCGGCGCAGTTCGGTGACGTCGCGGAGCAGCACGAGCGAACCGATGCGGGTGCCCTTGGGTTTGAGCGGGATCGCGCGGAACTGGATGACCCCGTCGTGCGCCTCGATCTCGAACTCGCGCGGCGCCCAGCCGCTGGCCACCTTGGCCAGCGCCTCGTCCACCGGCCCGCGGGTCGGGGCGAGTTCGGCGGTGGTCAGGCCGAGGTTCTGGCCGACGAGGTCGGAGGCGAGGCCCATGCGGTGGTACGCGGAGAGCGCGTTCGGGGAGGCGTACTGGACGATGCCGTCCGCGTCGAGGCGGATCAGGCCGTCGCCGACGCGCGGGGCGGCGTCCATGTCCATCTGCTGGTTCGCGAACGGGAAGGATCCGGCGGCGATCATCTGCGCCAGGTCCGAGGCGCTCTGAAGGTACGTCAGTTCCAGTCGGCTCGGGGTGCGCACGGTCAGCAGGTTGGTGTTGCGCGCGATGACGCCGAGGACGCGCCCTTCTCGCCGTACCGGGATCGACTCGACCCGGACCGGGACCTCCTCGCGCCATTCCGGATCGCCCTCGCGCACGATGCGACCCTCGTCGAGTGCCGCGTCCAGCATGGGGCGGCGGCCGCGCGGGACGAGGTGGCCGACCATGTCGTCCTGGTAGGAGGTGGGGCCGGTGTTGGGGCGCATCTGGGCGACGGAGACGTAGCGGGTGCCGTCGCGGGTGGGGACCCACAGGACGAGGTCGGCGAAGGAGAGGTCGGACAGCAGTTGCCACTCCGAGACCAGCAGGTGGAGCCACTCGAGGTCGGAGTCGTCGAGTGCGGTGTGCTGGCGGACCAGTTCGTTCATGGAGGGCACGTCTGTGAGCGTACCTGGCGGTATGTGCGCCCCGAAAACACCCGCGGGCCGCGGCGCCTGGGAGGGACCCTCAACCCTCCCGGCACCGCAGCCCGGAGCAGCATCGGCCGTGGGGTGTGCGGTCCCGGTCGGCCGAAGGTTGAGGAGCCGGGGCAGTCAGGGCAGAGAGCTCCGGTTCCTCCGTCCGTCTTCCTGTGCGGGGAAGACGGAAGTCTCTTCGTACTGCGTCGTTCTGCTGAACGCTACTTCAATTGTGGACTAGACCACTAGGTGTGTCCATGCGTTGGAGCCTGTTGGTTGTTGTCTTTTCTCGGCGGTCCCCAACCGATCGGACCCCCTGTTGTCCAGCACGCAGCCTAGCCGGTGGGCTGGGTCGGAGTGGCCATTTCTGTTAGATTGGTCTAAACCACACCGCCCTTGAGATCGGCAGGCCCAGCGTGGAAGTTGTCATCGTTCCGGATGCCAGGTCTGGCGGCGAGCTCATCGCCGAGGCCATGGCGCAGCTCCTGAGGCGCAGGCCCGCGGCCCTGCTCGGCGTGGCCACCGGCTCGACCCCGCTGCCCATCTACGAAGCGCTGGCGGCCAAGGTGCGCTCGGGTGCCGTGGACACCTCGCGGGCGCGGATCGCGCAGCTCGACGAGTACGTGGGGCTGCCGGCCGAGCATCCGGAGTCCTACCGCTCGGTGCTCAGGCGCGAGGTGCTGGAGCCGCTCGGGATAGGGATGGACGCGTTCATGGGGCCGGACGGGACGGCCGAGGACGTGCAGGGGGCGTGCGAGGCGTACGACAGGGCGCTGGCCGAGGCCGGCGGAGTGGATCTGCAGCTGCTCGGCATCGGGACCGACGGGCACATCGGGTTCAACGAGCCCTGCTCCTCGCTGGCCTCGCGCACCCGGATCAAGACGCTGACCGAGCAGACCCGGATCGACAACGCGCGCTTCTTCGACGGCGACATCGAGCAGGTGCCGCACCACGTCATCACGCAGGGCATCGGGACGATCCTGGAGGCCCGGCACCTGGTGCTGCTGGCGACGGGAGAGGGCAAGGCGGACGCGGTCGCCGCGACCGTGGAGGGGCCGGTCGCCGCGGTGTGCCCCGCGTCCGCGCTGCAGCTCCACCCGCATGCGACGGTCGTGGTCGACGACGCCGCCGCGTCCAAGCTGAAGCTGGCGGACTACTTCCGGCACACCTACGCCAACAAGCCCGAGTGGCAGGGGATCTGAGGACGTTCTCCGAGACGAAGAAGGCGCCGGGTCCTCGTGGGGCCCGGCGCCTTCCGTCTGCGCCCGCGAAGGCGTCGCGGGAGACGTTGAGGTTCAGCGGGCTCCCGCGATGACCTCCGCCGCCGCCCGACCGCAGACACGGGCAGCGCCGTGGGTGGCGATGTGGAGAGCGCCCCGGGCAGCAGCCTGCGCCCACACCTACGCCAAGCAAGCCCCGAGACGAAGAAGGCGCCGGGTCCTCGTGGGGCCCGGCGCCTTCCGTCTGCGCCCGCGAAGGTTGCGCGGGAGGCGTC
>NZ_JAFJSY010000055.1 GCF_019857225.1 Streptomyces plumbidurans | reverse complement strand
AGACACGGGCAGCGCCGTGGGTGGCGATGTGGAGGGCGCCGCGGGGAGCGGCCTGCGCCCACACCTACGCCAAGCAAGCCCCGAGACGAAGAAGGCGCCGGGTCCTCGTGGGGCCCGGCGCCTTCCGTCTGCGCCCGCGAAGGCGTCGCGGGAGGCGTTGAGGTTCAGCGGGCTCCCGCGATGACCTCCGCCGCCGCCCGGCCGCAGACGCGGGCGGCGCCGTGGGTGGCGATGTGGAGGGCGCCGCGGGGAGCGGCCTGCGCGAGGCCCATCTCGACGACGACAGTGTCGGGGCGGGCCGCGAGCAGGGTGTCGAGGGCGCTTGCCATCCAGGGGTGGCGGTGCTCGTCGCGGACCACGGCCACGATGCGGCGGGCTCCGGCCGCCGCCAGGGCGGCGCGCCCCGCGTCCTCGCCGCTGAAGCTGCCCGTCTCCGTGCCGGGCAGGAGGCGGAAGAGCTCCGCGGCGACGCCCCAGGGGGTCTGGTCGCCGACGGCGAAGTTGGCGACCGGGGTGAGGGCCGCGACGTAGGGCGGCTCGGTGAGCGGGGTGAAGGGCTCGGTCGAGGTCAGCCGCACGGCGCGACGGGCCGCGCGCAGGCCCACCTCGTCGTCGACAGCCCGGTCCGGGTCGGTCTTCGCCGCCGCCGCGGTCCAGCGGGCCAGGGCACGGACCCGTTCCGCGGCGTCCGCCAGGCGTTCCTCGGCCAGTTCGCCGGCGCGCACGGCCGAGACCAGGGCGTCGCGCAGGCGCTCGACGGTCCCCTCGTCCGACAGGCCGCCGCCCACGCAGATCGCGTCGGCGCCGGCGGCCACGGCGAGGACGCTGCCGCGCTCGATGCCGTAGGTGCTCGCGACGGCCTTCATCTCGATGCCGTCGGTGACGATGAGGCCGTCGTAGCCGAGTTCGCCGCGCAGCAGTTCCGTCAGCGCCCGGGGCGACAGGGTCGCCGGGCGGTCCGGGTCGAGAGCGGGGACCAGGATGTGCGCGCTCATCACGGCGCGGCTGCCCGCGGCGATGGCCGCGCGGAACGGCTCGAGGTCGCGGGCGGCGAGGACGGAGGCGTCCACGTCGATGCGCGGCATGGCGTCGTGCGAGTCGACGGCCGTGTCGCCGTGGCCCGGGAAGTGCTTGGTGCAGGCGGCCACGCCGGCGGACTGCAGGCCGGTGACGTAGGCGGCGGTGTGCCGGGCGACCAGGCCGGTGTCGGCGCCGAAGGCCCGTACGCCGATCACGGGGTTCTCCGGGTTGGAGTTCACGTCGGCGGAGGGGGCCCAGTTGAGGTTGACTCCGCAGGCGGCCAGGCGGCGGCCGAGTTCCGCGGCCACCTCCCGGGTCAGCTCCACGTCGTCGACGGCGCCCAGCGCGTTGTTGCCGGGGAAGGAGGACCCTGTGCGCACCTCCAGGCGGGTCACGTCCCCGCCCTCCTCGTCGATGGCGACCAGGACGTCGTCGCGCTCGGCCCGCAGCTGCGCGGTCAGGGCCGCCACCTGCTCGGGGGTGTCGATGTTGCGGCCGAACAGGCCGACGGAGGCGAGCCCCTCACCGAGGCGGCGCAGCACCCAGTCGGGGACGGAGGTCCCGGTGAACCCGGGCTGGAGGATGGTCAGCGCGTCCCGTGTGAGGGTGTCGGTGCCGCTGGCGAATGTCGGCCGTGTCATCAGGTCGCGTCATCCCTTCACTGCGCCGGCGGTCAGGCCCGCGGCCATCTTGCGCTGGACGAGGAGGAAGAGCACGACGATCGGCACGGCCATCATCGTGGCTCCCGCCATCATCGGGGCGTATTCGGTGCCGTGCTTGGTGGTGAAGTTGCCGAGCCAGACGGTCGCGGTCTGGTTCTTCTGGCTGAGCAGCATCAGGGCGTAGATGTACTCGTTCCAGGCCTGGATGAAGCCGTAGACCGAGGTGGCGACCATGCCCGGGGCGAGCAGCGGGAAGACCACGCGGATGAAGGCGCCCGTGCGACTGCAGCCGTCGACCATCGCCGCCTCCTCCAGCTCCCGGGGGATGTTGACGATGAAACCGCGCAGCGTCCACACCGTGAAGGGGAGGATGAAGGTCAGATACGTGATGATCAGGCCGGTGAGCTTGTCGTACTGCTCAAGGTCGTTCAGCAGAAGGAAGATCGGGATGATCATGGCCACCAACGGGATCATCTGGACCGCCAGGATGCCGACGATGACCACCTTGCGGCCGCGGAAGGCGAAGCGGGAGATGGCGAGGGCCGCCAGCACGCCGACGACCATGCCGATCACGACGACCGACAGCGCCACGATGAGGCTGCGGCCGACCGGGCCCCAGAAGTCCGCGATGTCCAGCGCCCGGCGGAAGTTGTCGAGCGTGAAGCCGGTGGGGAACAGGCTCGGGTCCGGGTCGATGGCGTCCTTGGCCGGCTTGAAGGCCGTGTCGAGCATCCAGTAGAGCGGGAAGCCCGCGACGAGGAAGACGAGGAGGCCGAGCACGTTCCAGCCGAGCTTGGACTTCCCGCGGCGGGCCCGGCCGCCCGTGGCGGCGACGCTCGTGCTGGTCATTCGACCTCTCCGATCTTCAGCATCTGACGCATGTAGACGGCGACGACACCGAGCAGCAGCAGTACGGTCAGCAGGGCGATCGCCGAGCCCTGCGCGTAGTCGTTGACCACGAACGCGCGGTCGTAGGAATAGGTGTTGAGGATCTGGAACTCGGCCTCGGGGTGGCCGCCGCGCATCACGAAGACCTGCGGGAAGACACCCATGTCCCAGATCACCGACAGGGTCGTGAGCATCACGATGATCGGCTTGAGGATCGGCAGGGTGACATAGCGGAAGACGCCGACCGCGCCCGCGCCGTCGAGCCGGGCCGCCTCCTCCAGCTCCTTGGGGACCTGGGTGAGACCGGCGCTGAGGGTGATGACGACGAAGGGTACGGCGCCCCACACCACGAGCAGCATGATCACGGCCAGGCCCTGCGGCCCGCTCGCGAACCAGTTGTGGCCGATCATGTCGACGCCGGGGAGCTTGCTCATCAGGGCGTTGAGGACGCCGTAGTCGGAGTCGAAGAGCCACTTGAAGACGGTCGTGGCCACGATGACCGGCATGCCCCAGCTGGCGATCAGCACGATGTTGATCATCGTCTTCACCCAGCCGGAGACTTTCTGCAGCAGCAGGGCCACGAGCATGCCGGACACCATCGTGAGGATCACGCAGCCGGCCGCGAAGACGATGGTCCGTACGACCACGGTCCAGAACTCGCTGTCGCCGAGGACCTTGGAGAAGTTGTCGAAGCCCACCCACTCGGCGGGCTTGAAGCCCCACAGCTGGGACTGGCCGAACGACTGGAAGGACAGCGTGACCAGTCGGTACAGCGGATAGGCCATCACCAGGGCGAGGATCAGCAGGCAGGGGGCGAGCAGCAGCCACGGGGTGGCCGCGCCGCCGGAAGTCCTGCCTCTGCGTGGGCTCTTGGCCACCCGCGGAGTCGGCGGCGCCTGCCGCGGTGGCGGCACCTTGGCAGGGGTGGTCGTGTCTGCGGCACTCATCGCGCGCTCCTCAGCGGTACCTCAGGTCGTACGAAAGCGAAGCCCGTACGGTCGTACGGGAAGCAGGGCCCCCCGGCCGGTGCGGCCGAACGGGCCCTGCTGCGAGGTCACTTGGTGTTGATGACCTTGTCGATCGCGGTGTCCGCCTCCTTGGCGGCGTCCTGGACCGACTTCTTTCCGGTGCCGATGTTCTGCAGCATCGTCTGCAGGACCTGGGCCTTTTCGACCTGACCCCAGCCGGGGGCCATCGGGACGAACCAGTTGGACTCGGCGGCGGTGGCCGGGACCGCGGTGGCCGGGTCGTTCTTCAGGGTCGCGAGGTCCGTCTTGTTGTTGGGCAGGTTGCCCTTGGCCATCAGGCCCTTCTGGCCGGAGGGGCCGGTGAAGGCGTTGATCCACTCGGCGGCCACGGCCTGCGCCTTGGACTTGACCGGTACCGCGAGGTCCGAACCGCCCAGGAAGACGGGCATGTTCTTGCCGGACGGACCCGGCATCACGAAGTTCTCGAGGTTGTTCTTGAGCTTGCCGGTCTTGTCGTTCTTCGGGTCCGCGGAGGTCGCGCCCTCCCAGGCGGCACCGAAGATCATGCCGGACTTGCCCTGGCCGTAGACGATGTAACGGTCGGACTCGTCCTTGGTCTTGTCGCCGTGCATGTACTTGTCGACGACGTTCTTGAACGCGGTCAGGCCCTTGATCGACTCCGGCGAGGAGAGGTTGGCCTTCCACTGGCCGCCGTCCTCCTTGGCGATGGAGCCGCCGGCGTCGTAGACGAAGGACATGGCCGCGTACCAGTCACGGGTGGGCTGGTACCAGGCGGAGAACTTGTTCCCCTCCTTCTTCTGCACCTTGTCGAGGGCGGAGGTCAGCTCGGCGTACGTCTTCGGCGGGGTCTTCACGCCGACCGAGGCGAAGACGTCCTTGCGCCAGTTGGCGACGCGGCCACCGGCGTAGTAGGGGACGCCGTAGGTCTTGCCGTCGTAGGTGACCGAGGCCTTGAGGCCGTCCAGCCAGGCGGAGGAGTTGCTGAACTTCGCCGGGTCGACGGGTGCGAAGGCGCCCTTGACCATGTAGCTCAGCATCTCGGTGTTGCCCATCTCGACCACGTCGGGGGCCTTGTCGGTGGCGAGGACCGCGTCGAGCTTGGTGTTCTTGTCCGGCCAGCCGTAGTACTCGTGGTTGATCTTGATGCCGGGGTGCTTCTTCTTCACCGCGGCGTCCGCGGCCTTCACCAGGTCCGGCCAGTTGTTCTGGGCGTCCACGGTGAGCCAGACGGTCAGTTCCTTGGCGTCCGCGCCGCTGTTGGAAGAACCCTTGTCGTTGTTGTCCCCGCACGCCGCGATGGAGACCATCATGCCCGCGATACCGATCGCGGCTATGAGCTTGCGCTTCACGCCACCCTCCTCAGGGATGCCCACACCTCCCGCCCCCAGGCCGGGACCTGAACCAATGGTGTAGACCAGTAGGGGGAGCTTGGACCAGACCAGAGGGCCTGTCAAGGGTGCTCGAAACGGCCCTGACCAGCCGTTATGCGACCTACATATGCAAGGACCTTTAAGTAACAAGCCAGCGAAAACCGCGGCCCCGGAGTACTCTCTTCCGCTAGACCATTTGGCCTGTGGACTAGACCAAAAGAGACGGCGCCGGTATACAGAAGGGATCACGAAGTGGCCCGCATCCGGAGCCGGGAAGGCAGAGCATGAGCACCGAGGTCAGCAGTGCGGAGAACGAGGGTGGGGCGAGTGTCCGTACCGCGCGCGTGCCCAAGTACTACCGCCTGAAGAAGCATCTGCTCGACATGACGGAGACCCAGTCCCCCGGCACCCCGGTACCGCCCGAGCGCACCCTCGCCGCCGAGTTCGACACCTCCCGCACGACGGTGCGCCAGGCCCTGCAGGAGCTGGTCGTCGAGGGCCGGCTGGAGCGGATCCAGGGCAAGGGCACCTTCGTCGCCAAGCCCAAGGTCTCGCAGGCCCTCCAACTCACCTCGTACACCGAGGACATGCGCGCCCAGGGCCTGGAGCCGACCTCGCAGCTGCTGGACATCGGCTACATCACCGCGGACGACCGGCTCGCCGAGCTCCTCGACATCACGGCCGGCGGCCGGGTGCTGCGGATCGAGCGGCTGCGCATGGCCAACGCCGAGCCGATGGCCATCGAGACGACCCACCTCAGCGCCAAGCGCTTCCCCGCCCTGCGCCGCTCGCTGGCCAAGTACACCTCTCTGTACACCGCCCTCGCCGAGGTCTACGACGTCCATCTCGCCGAGGCCGAGGAGACCATCGAGACCTCGCTGGCCACCCCGCGCGAGGCCGGACTGCTCAGCACCGACGTGGGCCTGCCGATGCTGATGCTCTCCCGTCACTCGCTGGACCGGGACGGCCAGCCGGTGGAGTGGGTGCGCTCCGTGTACCGCGGAGACCGCTACAAGTTCGTGGCACGGCTCAAGCGCCCGCAGGACTGAGACCCCTCCGGCGCACCCCTCCGTACGCCGTCGCCGACACCGTTGTCCCGCCGAGACGCGGCCTTCACTCAATCGACATACCGATATGCGGACGAGGTCTTCCGTTCTCGTAACAGGGTGACCTAGATTGCCTGCGCATTACACGCGTGATCACAGGTGATCGTGAGGGGACGGAGCCGCCGTATGTCCGAAGTGCCCGAAGTCAGACCGCCGACGGTGACACCCGTCCGCGTGGTCATCGCCCTCTGCCTGATCGCGCCGTTCGTCGCGATGCTCTGGGTCGGCTCCTACGCCAAGACCGGCCCGGAGTTCATCGGCATCCCGTTCTTCTACTGGTACCAGATGGCCTGGGTGCTGATCTCCACGGTACTGACGATGGCCGCGTACCGGCTGTGGCAGTACGACCAGCGCGGGCGCGCCTCGCAGAAGGACGGTGCGTCGAAGTGAACGACGGCGTGAACGGCGTCGCACTCGGCGTCTTCATCTTCTTCTTCGTGGCCGTGACGGCCATGGGCTTCTTGGCGGCACGCTGGCGCAGGGCCGACAACGAGCACTCGCTCGACGAATGGGGCCTGGGCGGCCGGTCGTTCGGCACCTGGATCACCTGGTTCCTGCTCGGCGGCGACCTCTACACGGCGTACACCTTCGTCGCCGTACCCGCGGCGATCTACGCGGCGGGCGCGGCCGGCTTCTTCGCGGTGCCGTACACCATCCTGGTCTATCCGCTGATCTTCACGTTCCTGCCGCGCCTGTGGTCGGTCTCCCACCGGCACGGATACGTGACGACCTCGGACTTCGTGCGCGGCCGCTTCGGCTCCAAGAGCCTGTCGCTGGCCGTCGCGATCACCGGCATCCTCGCCACGATGCCCTACATCGCGCTCCAACTGGTCGGCATCCAGGCCGTCCTGGACGTGATGGGCGTCGGCGGCGGCGAGAACACCAACTGGTTCGTCAAGGACCTGCCGCTGCTGATCGCGTTCGCCGTGCTCGCGGCCTACACCTACTCCTCGGGTCTGCGGGCGCCCGCGTTGATCGCGTTCGTGAAGGACGCGCTGATCTACATCGTCATCGCGGTGGCGATCATCTACATCCCGATCAAGCTCGGCGGCTTCGACGACATCTTCGCCAAGGCGGGCCACGCGTTCGCGCAGACCAACCCGGCCACCGGCAAACCACGCGGCGCTCTCGTGACGCCCGAGGCGGGCCAATGGACGTACGCCACGCTGGCGTTGGGCTCCGCGCTCGCGCTGTTCATGTACCCGCACTCGATCACCGCGACCCTCTCGTCCCGCAGCCGTGAGGTGATCCGCCGCAACACCACGATCCTGCCGCTGTACTCCCTGATGCTCGGCCTGCTGGCGCTGCTGGGCTTCATGGCGATCGCGGCCGGCGTCAAGGTGACCAACGGTCAGCTGGCGATCCCGCAGCTGTTCGAGAACATGTTCCCGGACTGGTTCGCGGGCGTGGCCTTCGCGGCCATCGGCATCGGCGCGCTGGTGCCGGCGGCGATCATGTCGATCGCGGCCGCGAACCTCTTCACCCGCAACATCTACCGGGACTTCATCAAACCGGACGCCACGCCGAAGCAGGAGGCCCAGGTCTCCAAGATCGTGTCGCTGGTGGTGAAGGTCGGCGCGCTGGTCTTCGTCCTCACGATGGACAAGACGGTCGCCATCAACTTCCAGCTGCTGGGCGGCATCTGGATCCTGCAGACCTTCCCGGCCCTGGTCGGCGGCCTGTTCACCCGCTGGTTCCACCGCTGGGCGCTGCTCGCCGGCTGGGCGGTCGGCATGGTCTACGGCACCGCCGCCGCCTACGGTGTCGCCTCGCCGACGCAGAAGCACTTCGGCGGTTCGGCCAAGGAGATCCCCGGGCTCGGCGAGATCGGCTACATCGGTCTGACGGCGTTCGTCATGAACGTCGTGGTGACGGTGGTCCTCACCTTCGTCCTGAAGGCCCTCAAGGCCCCGGAGGGCGTCGACGAGACCACGACGGCCGACTACACCGCGGACGCGGGCGACAAGGGCGTACAGGTCGACCTGCCGCCCGCGACGGCCGAGTCCCACTAGCAGGCGCAGCACGACCGCAGCACTCCAACGGGTCGCCGGGAAAATCCGGCGGCCCGTTGTCGTACCCGTCCGGCACACTCGGGTTCATGGACATCGTGATCAGGCAGGCGGAGCCCGGCGAGTACGAGACGATCGGTGAGATCACGGCGCAGGCCTACCTCCAGGACGGTTTTCTGACCTTCGGCGGCGAGGACGACTGGTACTTCGCCGAGTTGAAGGACGTGGCCAAGCGGGCGGCCGACGCCGAGGTGCTCGTGGCCGTGCACCAGGACCGGATCCTCGGCGGCGTCACGTACGTCCCCGACCCCGGCCCCATGTCCGACCTGGCGGGCCCCGGAGAGGCCGAGATCCGGATGCTCGCCGTGTCCCACGCGGCCCGCGGCCGGGGCGCCGGCGAGGCTCTCGTGCGGGCCTGTGTGGACCGGGCGAGACGGGCGGGGCGCACCCGCGTCGTGCTGTGCACGCAGCCCGCGATGACGGCGGCCCACCGCCTCTACGAGCGCCAGGGTTTCGCCCGCCGCCCCGACCGCGACTGGCAGCCGATCCCCGGCCACGACTTCACTCTGCTCGCCTACGAGTTGACGCTCTGAAGTCACCGCGACACAACATCTAGGGGTGTCTCGACAGCCCGACACAAGATGTATGCTCATGCTCGCTGTCGCCGCAGGGGAATCCGGTGCGAATCCGGAACTGTCCCGCAACGGTGTACTCATGCGTGTTCGCACACGTATGGGCGTCAGTCCGAGGACCTGCCGACAGTGCGCCCGGCCACCGTGGCCCGGGTGCATCGACGTCCGGGCCTCGTGGGATGGGCCGGTGGACGCGGCGCCGTCGTGCGCTCGTGGCTGCCCCCTGCCCTCCGCGAGGCCCCCGTGCCGAGCGAGGGAGAGCCCCACGTGACCATCGCGCCAGCCGAACCGGCTTCAGCGACACCGTCCGCGACGACTGCGGACGACGGTCCCGGTGCCGCGTTGCTGCGGATCCTGACCGAGCTGACCGCCGACCTCCCCGACGCCGACCCCGGCCGGGTCGCCGCCGCCGCGTTGCGCGGACGCTCCGCGCGGGCGGACGAGACGGAACTGCGCGAGCTGGCCACGGAGGCCGCCGCCGGCCTCATCTCGGAGGACCCCGCCTACTCGCGCCTGGCCGCACGGCTGCTGACGGTCTCCATCGCCGCGGAGGCCGCCTCGCAGGGCGTCACGTCCTTCACCGAGTCGGTGGCCGTCGGGCACCGCGAGGGGCTCATCGCCGACCGCACCGCGGAGTTCGCCCGCCTCCACGCCGCCCGGCTGGACGCCCTGGTGGATCCCCAAGGGGACGACCGCTTCGGCTACTTCGGCCTGCGCACCCTGCACAGCCGCTACCTCCTGCGGCACCCCCTCACCCGCAAGGTGATCGAGACGCCGCAGCACTTCATGCTGCGGGTGGCGGCCGGTCTCGCCGAGGACGACACCTCCCGCGCGGTCGACGAAGTCGCCGCGCTCTACCGCCTGATGAGCCGCCTGGACTACCTGCCGTCCTCCCCCACGCTCTTCAACTCCGGTACGCGCCACCCCCAGATGTCCTCCTGCTACCTCCTGGACTCCCCCAAGGACGAGCTGGACTCCATCTACGACCGCTACCACCAGGTCGCCCGCCTCTCCAAGCACGCCGGCGGCATCGGCCTCGCCTACTCCCGCATCCGCGCCCGGGGTTCACTGATCCGCGGCACGAACGGCCACTCCAACGGCATCGTCCCGTTCCTGAAGACCCTCGACGCCTCGGTCGCCGCCGTGAACCAGGGCGGCCGGCGCAAGGGCGCGGCCGCGGTCTACCTGGAGACCTGGCACTCCGACATCGAGGAGTTCCTGGAGCTGCGCGACAACACCGGTGAGGACGCCCGCCGTACGCACAACCTCAACCTCGCGCACTGGATCCCGGACGAGTTCATGCGCCGGGTGAACGCCGACGCCGGGTGGTCGCTGTTCTCCCCGGCGGACGTGCCGGAGCTGGTCGACCTGTGGGGCGAGGAGTTCGACGCCGCGTACCGCAAGGCCGAGGCCGCGGGGCTGGCGCGCAAGACCGTCCCGGCCCGTGACCTCTACGGCCGCATGATGCGCACCCTCGCGCAGACCGGCAACGGCTGGATGACCTTCAAGGACGCCGCGAACCGCACGGCCAACCAGACGGCCGAGCCGGGCCATGTCGTCCACTCCTCCAATCTCTGCACGGAGATCCTGGAGGTCACCGACGACGGCGAGACCGCGGTCTGCAATCTGGGCTCGGTCAACCTGGGCGCCTTTGTCGACATGGCGACCCGGGACATCGACTGGGAGCGCCTGGACGAGACGGTCCGTACGGCCGTCACCTTCCTCGACCGCGTCGTCGACATCAACTTCTACCCCACCGAGCAGGCCGGCCGGTCGAACGCGCGCTGGCGCCCCGTGGGCCTGGGCGCCATGGGCCTCCAGGACGTCTTCTTCCAGCTCCGCCTGCCGTTCGACTCCCCCGAGGCGAAGGCGCTGTCCACCCGTATCGCCGAGCGCATCATGCTCGCCGCGTACGAGGCCTCCGCCGACCTCGCCGAGCGCAACGGCCCGCTGCCGGCCTGGGAGAAGACCCGTACCGCGCGGGGCGTCCTGCACCCCGACCACTACGGCGTCGAGCCGACCTGGCCGGAGCGCTGGGCCGCGCTGCGCGACCGTGTCGCCGCCGTCGGCCTGCGCAACTCGCTCCTCCTCGCGATCGCGCCGACCGCCACCATCGCCTCGATCGCCGGTGTCTACGAGTGCATCGAGCCGCAGGTGTCGAACCTCTTCAAGCGCGAGACGCTCTCCGGTGAGTTCCTGCAGGTCAACTCGTACCTGGTGCAGGAGCTGAAGGACCTCGGCGTCTGGGACGCCCGCACCCGCGAGGCGCTGCGCGAGGCCAACGGCTCGGTGCAGGGCTTCGCCTGGATCCCCGAGGACGTACGGCATCTGTACCGCACGGCGTGGGAGATCCCGCAGCGCGGCCTGATCGACATGGCCGCGGCGCGCACTCCCTATCTGGACCAGTCCCAGTCCCTGAACCTGTTCCTGGAGACGCCGACCATCGGCAAGCTCTCCTCGATGTACGCGTACGCCTGGAAGTCGGGCCTGAAGACGACGTACTACCTGCGCTCGCGCCCGGCGACCCGCATCGCCCGCGCCGCCCAGGCCACTGTCCCCGTCCAGCAGCCGGCTCCCGAGGACGCCGTCGCCTGCTCCCTGGAAAACCCCGAGTCCTGCGAGGCCTGCCAGTAATGACCACCCGTAATCAAAATCTGCTCGACCCGGGCTTCGAACTGACCCTGCGCCCCATGCGCTACCCCGACTTCTACGAGCGCTACCGGGACGCCATCAAGAACACCTGGACCGTGGAGGAGGTCGACCTCCACTCGGACGTCGCCGACCTCGCGAAGCTGACCCCCGAGGAGCAGCACCTCATCGGCCGGCTCGTGGCCTTCTTCGCGACGGGCGACTCGATCGTCGCGAACAACCTGGTGCTGACGCTCTACAAGCACATCAACTCCCCCGAGGCGCGGCTCTACCTGAGCCGTCAGCTCTTCGAGGAGGCCGTGCACGTCCAGTTCTATCTGACGCTCCTGGACACCTACCTCCCCGACCCGGAGGACCGCACGGCTGCCTTCGCCGCGGTGGAGAACATCCCCTCCATCCGCGAGAAGGCCGGGTTCTGCTTCACGTGGATGGACTCGGTGGACCACTTGGACCGCCTGGAGTCCAAGGCCGACCGCCGCCGCTTCCTGCTGAACCTGATCTGCTTCGCCGCGTGCATCGAGGGCCTGTTCTTCTACGGCGCCTTCGCCTACGTGTACTGGTTCCGCAGCCGGGGTCTGCTGCACGGCCTGGCCACCGGCACCAACTGGGTGTTCCGCGACGAGACGATGCACATGTCCTTCGCCTTCGACGTGGTCGACACCGTCCGCAAGGAGGAGCCGGAGCTCTTCGACGACCAACTCCAGCAGGAGGTGACGGACATGCTGCGCGAGGCCGTCGAGGCCGAGCTGCAGTTCGCCCGTGACCTGTGCGGCGACGGCCTGCCCGGCATGAACACGGACTCCATGCGCCAGTACCTGGAGTGCGTCGCCGACCAGCGCCTGACCCGCCTCGGCTTCGCCCCGGTCTACGGCTCCGAGAACCCGTTCTCCTTCATGGAGTTGCAGGGCGTGCAGGAGCTGACCAACTTCTTCGAGCGCCGCCCGTCGGCGTACCAGGTGGCCGTCGAGGGCACGGTCGACCTCGACGAGGACTTCTGAGTCCCGACACGTCCCGAGGCCCGGGCGGTCCATGGCCGGCGGTTTCGTGGTCCTTGATCCAAGGAGCTGCCATGGACCGCCCATGGGCCGCCCATCGGCCCTCTATGGGCGCTCTATGGAGCGGCAAAGTTATCGGAGCCGCTCTGGTTCAGCCTCCCCGAGCGGGGCTACGTTCTCGCCGTCAAAGTGTCATGCCCGCGACGACACCGCCGCCGCTACGCGCGTCACAGGCCTGCCACCAGCGTCGAGAACCCCACTCCCACGACGGAGGCAGCACCCCATGCGTGAAAAGCCCAGACGGAGCCTGCGAAGACTCCTGAGTGCCGTCATACCCGCGCTCGCCCTCGGCCTCGCCGGACTCGCCGCCGCACCCACGGCACAGGCGCAGGTCCACCCCGACTCCCGCGTCACCCAGAACGCCAAGGCCCTCACCTCCCCCGACCGGCAGATCTTCCACTCCACCGGCAAGGCCGGCGAGAAGGTGCCGACCACCCACCTGTGCGCCACCGCGCACCCCGGGCAGGCGTCCTGCTTCGCCCAGCGCCGCACCGACATCAAGCAGCGGCTGGCCTCCGCGCTCGCCGCGGCCGCCCCCTCCGGACTCGGCCCGGCCAACCTGCACAGCGCCTACAACCTGCCCTCGACGGGCGGCTCCGGTATGACGGTCGCCGTGGTCGACGCGTACAACGACCCCAACGCCGCGTCGGACCTGGCCACTTACCGCTCGCAGTTCGGCCTGTCCGCCTGCACCAAGGCCAACGGCTGCTTCAAGCAGGTCAGCCAGACCGGCTCCACCACCTCGCTGCCGTCGAACGACAGCGGCTGGGCGGGTGAGGAGGCGCTGGACATCGACATGGTCAGCGCGGTCTGCCCGAACTGCAGCATCATCCTCGTCGAGGCGAACTCCGCCAACGACACCGACCTCGGCACCGCCGAGAACGAGGCCGTCGCGCTCGGCGCCAAGGTCGTCTCCAACAGCTGGGGCGGCAGCGAGGCCTCCTCCCAGACCAGCGAGGACACCTCCTACTTCAAGCACCCGGGCGTCGCCATCACGGTCTCCGCAGGGGACGAGGACTACGGCGCCGAGTACCCGGCGACCTCCCAGTACGTGACCGCGGTCGGCGGCACGGCGCTGTCGACGTCCTCCAACTCCCGCGGCTGGACCGAGTCCGTGTGGAAGACCAGCAGCAGCGAGGGCACCGGCTCGGGCTGCTCCGCCTACGACCCCAAGCCGAGCTGGCAGACCGACACCGGCTGCAGCAAGCGCATGGAGTCCGACGTCTCCGCGGTCGCCGACCCGGCCACCGGTGTCGCGGTCTACGACACCTACGGCGGCTCCGGCTGGGCGGTCTACGGCGGCACCAGCGCCTCGGCGCCGATCATCGCCGGCGTGTACGCGCTGGCCGGCACCCCCGGCTCCGGCGACTACCCGGCGAAGTACCCCTACAGCCACACGGGCAACCTGTACGACGTCACCAGCGGCAACAACGGCTCCTGCTCCACCTCGTACTTCTGCACCGCCCGCACCGGCTACGACGGCCCGACCGGCTGGGGCACCCCCAACGGCACGACCGCCTTCACCGCGGGCAGCACCTCCGGCAACACGGTGAGCGTCACCAACCCGGGCAGCCAGTCCACCACGACGGGCGGCTCGGTCAACCTGCAGATCAGCGCCACGGACAGCGCGGGCGCCGCGCTCACCTACAGCGCCTCCGGCCTGCCGACCGGGCTGTCCATCAACAGCTCGACCGGCGTGATCTCCGGTACGGCGTCCACCGCGGGCACCTACCAGGTCACCGTCACCGCCAAGGACAGCACGGGGGCCTCGGGCTCGGCCTCCTTCAGCTGGACGGTCGGCTCCTCGGGCGGCACCTGCTCCTCGTCCCAGCTCCTGGGCAACCAGGGCTTCGAGTCGGGCAACACCGCCTGGACCGCGACCAGCGGCGTCATCACCAACGACAGCGGTGAGGCGGCGCACGGCGGCTCGTCCTACGCCTGGCTGGACGGCTACGGCACCACGCACACCGACACGCTCTCCCAGTCGGTGACCGTCCCGGCCGGTTGCAAGGCCACCTTCACCTTCTACCTGCACATCGACTCGGCCGAGACCGGCAGCACCGCCTACGACAAGCTGACGGTCACCGCCGGATCCAAGACCCTGGCGACGTACTCGAACGTCAACGCCGCCTCGGGCTACGCCCAGAAGTCCTTCGACCTGTCCTCGTACGCCGGCTCCACCGTCACCCTGAAGTTCAGCGGCGCGGAGGACTCCTCGCTGCAGACCAGCTTCGTCGTCGACGACACCGCCGTCACCACGAGCTGATCACCCTCGCACCACCGGGCCCCGGCCGCACCCAGCGGCCGGGGCCCGCGCGTGGATCCGTACGGGGCTCGGACACGTCAGAGGGGAGAGGAGGCTCCCATGCGTCGAACGATCCCCCACACGACCGTCGCACTCGCCGCGCTCACTCTCGCCCTCGCCGGCTGCGGCGGCCAGGCCGACAGCGGAAAGGGCGGCGACAGCAGCAGCGTGTCGTCCTCCCCCACCCGCACGACGAGTCCTACGACCGCACCCACCGGCAGCCCCACGGGCTGCGCCACGGCGTCCACGCTCGGCGCCCACGACAGCGGCCGCACGGTGTGCATGGCGGTCGGCGACACGATCCGCATCAGCCTGGACGGCACCACCAAGCGCCCCTGGAAGCCCGTCACCGCGAAGGGCTCCGTCCTGGAGGCCGCCAACAGCGGCTTCGTCCTGCGGCCCGGTGACGCGAGCGCCGCCTACAAGGCCGTGGCCAAGGGGAAGACCCGGTTGCAGTCCACGCGGCCCCTGTGTGCCGCGCAGACCGGCCGGGTCTCCTGCCTGGGTCTTCAGGAGTGGTGGGTCACCGTGGTGGTGAGGTAGCGCTGCGCCCGGGCGGGGCGCCCGGTCGGCCCGAGCACCTCCGGCTCACGGCGCCCTCGCTCCGCCTCACGGATCTGCCGGTCGATGCGACGGTCGTGCACGATGCCGAACACCGACGGGAGAACCATCAGGACGAGGATCCCGAGAACGGTCAGCATGGCGATCAGTCCTTCGATGTGTGCCGTATCCATGGACACCACTCTCGCGCCGTTCACTCCTTACAAACAGTGGCAGGACTGCCGTAGACCCTCGATTTACTGCCAATCGCGAGGCACACTGGAGAGATGCTGAAGAACGTCGCCGCCGTCGTCCTCGACGGCGTGAACCCCTTCGAACTGGCCGTCGTCTGCGAGGTGTTCGGCGTCGACCGCAGTGACGACGGACTGCCCGTCTACGACTTCGCGGTCGCCTCGGCCGAGGGGCCGGTGCTGAGCACCCGCGCGGGCTTCTCCATGAACGTCGCGCACGGTCTGGAGCGGCTGGAGGAGGCCGACCTGATCGCCGTGCCGGCCGGCGCGCGCTACGGCAGCCGGGAGTACCCGCCCGAGCTGCTCGACGCACTGCGCCGCGGGGTCGAGCGCGGCGCCCGGGTGCTCAGCGTCTGCTCCGGCGTCTTCGTGCTCGCCGCGGCCGGGCTCCTCGACGACCGCCGGTGCGCCGTGCACTGGCACGACGCGGACCAACTGGCGCTGGCGTACCCGCGGTTGACCGTCGAGCCCGACGTCCTGTACGTCGACGAGGACCCGGTGATCACGTCCGCGGGTACCGCCGCCGGCATCGACGCCTGTCTGCACATCGTGCGCAAGGAGCAGGGCCCGGAGGTCGCCAACAAGATCGCCCGGCGCATGGTGGTGCCGCCGCACCGGGACGGCGGGCAGGCCCAGTACATCGAGCGCCCGCTGCCGCGCTCGCACGGTGACACGGTCGCCGAGGTGCTGGTGTGGATGGAGCGGCACCTCGACGAGGAGGTCACGGTCGAGCAGCTCGCCGAGCGTGCCCATATGTCGCCGCGCACGTTCGCCCGCCGCTTCCAGCAGGAGACCGGCACCACTCCCTACCGCTGGATTTTGCGGCAACGCGTGCTGCTGGCCCAGCGGTTGCTGGAGGGGACGGACGAGACGGTGGACGCCATCGCCGGCCGCACGGGATTCGGCAACGCCGCCGCGCTGCGCCACCAGTTCGTGCAGGCGATCGGGACCACGCCCCAGGCCTACCGGCGCACGTTCAGGGGGCCGGAAGCCGCCTGATCGACCGAAACGTCTCAGTCGTTGGCGACCACGGGGTAACGGGGCTCGTTCTCGGCCATCTGCCGCAGCGCGTCCTTGCGTTCGCGCTTGGAGAGGCGGTCGATGTAGAGGTAGCCGTAGAGGTGGTCGGTCTCGTGCTGCAGGCAGCGGGCGAAGTAGCCGGTGCCGCGGACCTTGATCGGGTTGCCCTTCTCGTCCTGCCCGGTGACCTCGGCGTAGTCGGGGCGGGCCAGCGGCGCGTACGCGGTGGGCACGGACAGGCAGCCCTCGTTGCTGTCGTCCAGCCGGCGCCGTTCCGCGGGCAGGTCCACCAACTTGGGGTTGCAGACGACGCCCACGTGCCGGGCGCCCTCGTCGTCGCCGCAGTCGTAGACGAAGACCTTCAGGTCGACACCGATCTGGTTGGCGGCCAGGCCCACGCCCTCGGCGGTGCGCTGCGAGGCGAACATGTCCGCGACCAGCTGCTCCAGCTCGGGGCCGAACTCCGTGACGTCCTTGCACTCCTTGTGCAGCACCGGGTTCCCGACCACCGTGATCGGCCGCGAGGTACCCCGCTCCCGCCAGGCCGCCTCGCGCTCCTCGGTCTCCTGCGTGTCGATGACGAAGCCCTCGTCGTCCACGGGAAGCACGCCCACGTGCTGCTGATCGGTGTCCTGCTGCGCCATGCCGACGATGCCTTCCTGCAACCATGAGAATTCTGCGGGTACAGCCTAAAGGCAGTTCTGCGGCAAGGTCCGTTCAGCAGACTTCTTCGAGATCCCGCCAGTCCCGAGAATCCGGACTATCGGCCACCCACCCGTCCAGCAACCCCCGCACCAACGAGGCCGGCGCAGCCACCCCGCACTCCCGCTCGGGCACCCACAGCTGCCCGTCCGTGCGATGCCCCAACGGCCCCGGGTGCCCGGGCTCACTGTGGTCATGGGGATCCAGATGCTCCCCGTCCCCCTCGTCGGACGGCATCTGCGACTCCGAGCACATCCGGCACAGCAGCCGCACCGAGGACGACCAGTCCTCCGCCGCGAAACCCGCGTCGGCCGCGAGCTGCTCCAACGCGTCCCGGTCCGCCTCGGTGGCGGCCTCCAGCAGCACCACCCAGGTCGGCACCGGCGACGGCGCCCAGAGCTCGATCTCGTCGAAGACGGGGTACGAGTGCCCGGCCGCCGTGGTCCGCTCCCCGTGGGGCACCCCGTCGTGCAGCACGACCTCGCCCCAGCGCCGCCCGGAGGACGGCAGCGGGATCGACAGCACCTCGATGCGGGCCGGGTCGAGGCGCCGCCCCCACACCACCTCGGCCTCCCCCTCGGGGGACAGCCGTACGGCCGCGCTGCCCAGGTCCATGCCCACCGGCTCACCGGAGGTGGTGCCCCCGCTCGACAGCTGCAGCCCGTACGCCTGCCAGGCGCGCCGGGCCAGCGGCCAGTCCTGCAGTGCGGTGGCCGCGATGCCGACGTTCCACCAGTCGGGCGCCCCGGCCGCCCGGTCCAGCAGCGCGACGGCCCGGAGTCCGGCCGCGCGGGCCTGTTCCCAGTCGTGCCGGAACTTGTGCAGCAGGGCGAGGTTGAACCAGGACTCGGACAGCCAGGGCTCCAAGTCGGCGGCACGTGTCAGCAACGCGCCCGCGTCCTCGTACCGGCCGTCGCCGATCAGGGTGAACGCGCGGTCTGTGGCCTGCCGCCAGGAGGCGGAGGGCCGGTGCCGTCCCTTGCCGAAGATCCTCACGATTCCCGCCTGCCAGTTCCTTGGAGTGGGCTGGCTAGTGCTGCCCCCGGACACCCTTTCATTCGCATCCAACCACGTACGGCTGGAAGGCCGCTCATTACCCATGGGTTACCCAGCCGCGGGCAAGGTCAGACTGTCTCTGGCCAGGACCCGGGCCAGCGATTCCACCACGTCCGGCGCGTACTGCTCGGCCGTGGCCAGCCGCAGTTCCTCCAGTGCCGTCAGGGGGCCGCCCGGCCCGGCGTCGCGCGCCTTCTCCTCGTAGGCGTTGACGGCCCGCACGATCCGCGCGGCGACCGGCTGCTCCCGGTAGGGGTCGGCCTGCCGCTCGACGACCACGGCGACCGCGGAGTCGACGCCGGTCTGGCGCACGACGGCCCCACCGAGCAGGGCGATCCGGCGCTGCTCGGCCGTGGGCAGCACGGCGGTCGCTCCGGCGGGCACCGGGTCGACCAGGCTGAGCTGGCCGATGTCGTGCATCAGGGCCGCGTGTTCCAGCACGCTCAGCTCGGGCCGGGTGAGCCCGAGGTCGCGCCCCACGGCCCGGCACAGGGACGCCACGCGCAGGGCGTGCCCGGCGGGGGTGTACCCGGCGATCTCGGTGGCGCGGGCGAGGGAGGCGATGGTCTGCCGGTAGGTGGTGCGCACGGCGGCGTAGCGACGGAAGGACAGCTGGGTCAGCAGCAGCGGCAGCGAGAAGACGGGCAGCGCCCACAGCCCGACGACGGCGACCGCGAGCGCCATCACGGCCCCCGTGGCACACACGGCCGAGCCGATGCCGAGCAGGGCGTGCAGTTCGTCCCGCAGCAGCGGGCCGAAGGGCCAGCCGGTGCGGGAGTGCGCGAGGGCGGCGGCGAGCACGGCGTCGCACAGCGCGGTGAGGGCGAGCAGGGCCAGCAGCAGCAGCGCGTACGCCGGTCCGCGCCAGGCGTCGAACACGCCCCGGCTGTAGAGGGGTTGGAAGCAGACGGCGGCGAATCCGACGGTGAGCACGCGCCGCGCGAGGTGGTCGAGCTCGGGTCCGTGTCCGCGGGCGAGGTGCGGAACGCTGCCGAGCAGGGCGGCGGCGAGGACGACGGCGACCACCTGGGGGGCGCCGTGGTGCGTGGAGTGTCCGGCGTCCTCTCCGAGCAGCGCGTACGACAGTGCCCCGGCGGCGGCGAGCGGTGCGGCCTCGCGGACCCGGGCGCCGGTCCACCGGGAGAGCTCGCCGACGGTGACGAGCACGCCGAAGGCGAGCGCGGTGGGGCGCTCCTCCAGGCCGGTCCGGCAGGTGGCGGCGAGGCATCCCGCGGCGAGCAGGGCGGCACAGGTGTGGATGAGGACCGTCAGTGGACGGGCGCTCATCGGTGGGCTCTCGCGGGGGCGGCGACGGGCGCGGGCGGTGCCGGGACGCGGGGCTCCTCCTGGGCGGTGACCGCCGGATGCCAGCCGTCGCGGACGAGCGCCCGTACCAATGCGGTGACCATCCGCGGGTCGAACTGCGAGCCCGCGCACCGCTCCAGTTCCTGCAGCGCGACGGGCACGGGCCGGGCCCGGCGGTAGGAGCGCGTGGACGTCATCGCGTCGAAGGCGTCGGCCACGGCCACCACTCGCGCCGACTCCGGGATCTGGGTCCCGACCAGCCCGTACGGATAGCCGCTGCCGTCCAGCCGCTCGTGGTGGTGCAGTACGGCGGCCCGGGCCTCGCCCAGGAAACCGATTCCCCGCACCATCTCGTGGCCGTACTCGGGGTGCAGCTCGATGACCCGCCGCTCCTCGGGGGTGAGCGGGCCGTCCTTGCGCAACAGCCGTGTGGGGACGCCGAGTTTGCCCACGTCGTGCAGGATGCCGGCGAACCGCAGCACTTCGACGCGCTCGTCGTCCATGCCGAGTTCACGCGCGATCATCATGGAGGCCTGGCCGACCCGTTCGCTGTGACCGCGGGTGTACTCGTCCTTGATGTCGACGGCCTGCACCAGCGCGCGGATCGTCGCCTGGTGAGCGGCGCGCTCGCGGTGGTACTGCGCGAAGGCCCACCAGGACACGCACATCGGCAGCAGCACGAGCAGTGCGGCGACGGGGCCGTACGGGCTGCGCCACAGGACGGCCATCATCAGCCCGGCGAGTCCGTGCACGGCGACCGGAGCCAGGGAGCGCGCGAACAGGCCGCGCCAGGCCCTTCGCAGCGGCACGCGCTCGGTCAGCGCCCGCAGTCCGCCGTCCAGGGCGGTCAGCACCAGGCAGAAGGCCAGCACGGCGGCGCCCGCGGGCACCAGCGCGTACGGGAAGTCGGAGGCCACCACCGCGTCCCGCCCGCCGAGCGCCCCGTGCACCGCGCTCGCGGCCCACACGCCGAGGACCAGCTGCGCGGCCCGCCGGCCCCGGCGCAGCGTCCGCGGCCGCTGGTCGGCGCGGGAGAACAGCGCGCCCGGCAGCGCGACCAGGGCGGCGGCGGACGGCGGGAGCAGAAAGGCACCGGCGAGCAGTACCGGGTAGAACGTTCCGGCAACGCGCCACCGGGCAGCCGCCTGCTCGCAGGCGGCGTACAGCAGGGCCAGCAGCGCGACCGCCGACCAGGAGGTGCGGGTGGCCGGCAGCGGAAGCAGGCAGAGCAGCGCGCCGAGGGCCGTAGAGGCGACGTACGCACGTGCCCGTCGCGGAACCGCCTCCATCACGCCCCTCCCGGCCGATGCAGCTCAAAGTCGATGCTGCTCAGGCTGAGGAGCGTAGGGGGGCAGGAGGGGGCCGCGTCGGCTTATGAGACGTGGATTAGCACGTTCGAGTGACAGCAGCCGTGATCGCGGCCCGTCCCCGGTGAGCGTCCCGGGGGGTCAGGACTCCTGCGGGCTCGCCGGTGAGGCGGTGACGTCGTGCTCGGGGACGGTCTGGCCGGAGCGGATCAGGTCGATCCGCCCCATGACCTTGGACCGCAGGTCCGTCGGCACGTCGTCATGGCCGCAGCACCGCTTGACGAGCTTCTTCACGGCCTGCTCCAAGCCGTACTTCTCGAGACACGGCGAGCACTCCTTGAAGTGCTGCTTGAACTTGTCGCGATCGACTTCCGGCATCTCGCTGTCGAGGAACTCGTAGAGATGATCGAGGACCTCGCTGCAGTCCGTCTCGTGCGGCTCTCCGCAGCTCATGAGCCCGAGCCTTTCGCTTCGTTCGACTCTCCGGCGCCGGCCGGGACCAGCCCGCGCTCACGGGCGTAGTCCTCGAGCATGCCGCGCAGTTGACGGCGGCCCCGGTGCAGCCGGGACATCACCGTACCGATGGGTGTCCCCATGATGTCCGCGATCTCCTTGTAGGCAAAGCCCTCTACGTCAGCGAGGTAGACGGCGATGCGGAATTCTTCGGGGATCGCCTGGAGCGCGGCCTTCACGTCCGAGTCCGGCAGATGGTCGAGCGCCTGCGACTCGGCGGAGCGCAGACCCGTGGACATGTGCGACTCGGCGCGCGCGAGCTGCCAGTCCTCGATCTCCTCGGCCGCCGAGCGCTGGGGTTCGCGCTGCTTCTTGCGGTACGAGTTGATGAAGGTGTTGGTCAGGATGCGGTACAGCCACGCCTTGAGGTTGGTGCCTTCACGGAACTGGTGGAAGGACGCGTACGCCTTGGCGTACGTCTCCTGCACCAGGTCCTCCGCGTCGGCCGGGTTGCGCGTCATGCGCAGTGCGGCCGAGTACATCTGGTCGAGGAATTCGAGCGCGTCCCGCTCGAAGCGCGCGCTGCGCTGCGAGGTCGACTCCGCGCTGATGCCCTGGCCCTCGGGCTGCTCCGCCTGGCCGTTGTCGGTCCCTGCGTCGGTCCCAGTGACCGGACCCACCTCCTCAAGATTCCGGGCGGGGCCGAAACCGGACCCACCAGAATCGGAGGATAGACGACGACCCGTCCCCGCCGCCCCTCGAATAGGGGTGGTCTTGGCCGCAGTCAGCACCGTCCAGTCCAGGTCAGCGCTGCTGCTGCGGCTCGGGCAGATGGTCGAACCCATGCGGCGGACTTCCTCTCCTACGACGTCGGTGCTGGTCGTCAGCACTTCTGCCCGCTTCAACAGAGGGCGGGTCCGCAACATTCCCGGCCTTTACCCGAGCGACCCGGTCCACTTCACGACCGCGTCCGTGATGATCGCCACGGCCTGTTCCTGGGTGATGTCCGCCTTCTTCGGCACGGCGAAGCCATGATCGCCGTACGCCACCTCGACCAGCTCGTACGTTCCGTCGGGGAACTCCTCCGGCCTGCCGAAGGGGTCGTTGCCGCCCTGTACGACCAGGGTGGGCACCCCGGATCCGAGCAGCTCCCCGGCCCGGGACTTCTCCGGCCGGCCGGGCGGGTGCAGCGGGAAGCTCAGGGCGAGGACGGCGTGCGCGCCCAGCTCGGTCGCCGTACGGCAGGCGACGCGGGCGCCGGCGCTGCGGCCGCCGGAGACCACCGGCAGCCCCGGGCGGGTCAGCGCGGGCCAGATGCCGCGCCAGCCGGTGTCCAGGGTCTTGGGCGGCGACGCCACCTTCTTGCCGGCCACCCGCCAGGGCTGCTCCACCAGGGCGACGGTCACGCCGTGCCCGGGCAGGACGGCGGCCAGCGCCTGCAGGTCCCGGGCCTCGATGCCACCGCCTGCGCCATGGCTCACGGCCAGCACCAGCCGCGCCCGCTCGGCCGGGTACCAGGTGATGCGCGCCTCACCGGCGTCCGTCCCGATGGTTTCGACGGTCCGGGTCGTCACGTCAGAACTCGCCGCATCAGATGCCGTCGTGTCAGAAGTCGTCACGTCAGAAAAGTGTGCCCTCTTCGGGCGCTTCCAGCTCCTTCAGCAGCTCCGGTCCGTTGTTGCGGACGTTGCTGACGGCGGTGGAGACCGGGTAGGCGCGCATCAGGCCCTCGGGCGGCGGGGCGAGCAGCGAGCGCAGGTCGTCGAGGTCGGTGCGGGAGGGGTCGAGCCAGGGGTCCCAGCGGTCCGGGGTGAGCATCAGCGGCATCCGGGGGTGGATCTCGGACAGGGAGTGCGGCCCCTCGGCGGGCGACACAGCCAGCGGGCCCGTCTCCGCCTCCGTGGTGATGACGGAGCAGGTCACCCACCAGGCCTGCGGGTGGTCGTCGGGCAGCGTCTTGTCCCGCCAGAACTCGTACAGTCCGGCCATCGCGAAGACCGAGCCGTCGGCGGGCAGCACGAAGTAGGGCTGCTTGCGCGGCCGCTTCTTCTTGCCGTCGACCTCCAGCTCACGCTCCTGCTTGCCGGTGACCCACTCGTAGTAGCCGTCGGCCGGGATGATGCAGCGGCGGGAGGAGAAGGCCCGCTTGTACGACGGCTTCTCGTGGATGGTCTCCGCGCGGGCGTTGATCATCCGCGCGGCGCCCTCGGGCGTCTTCGACCAGCTCGGCACCAGGCCCCACTTGAGCTTGCGGAGCTGGCGAACCGGCCGCGAATCGTCCACGTCTTTGAGAGGGCGGTCGAGAACTGCGTAGACCTCCTTGGTGGGGGCCACGTTGTAGTCGGGCGCCAGGGTCTCCTCCGGCTCCAACTTCTCGATTTCAAAGATTCCTGCGAGATCCTCTGGCCCACGACTAGCCGCATACCGTCCGCACATACGTGCCACACTGCCAGATCCGCCGAGCCTTACGGGAGCCAAAGCCACCGATGGACAGCACCGCCTCCTCACTCACCTCCCTGTGGGACCGGGTCTTCGGCACCCAGCCCGACCCCGACCTGTGGGTGGTGATCGCGACCCTGGTCGCCGCGGTCGCCGTGACCGTCCCGCACAACGTGTGGCGTCTCTCGCGCAACGCCATCACGATCGCGCACGAGGGCGGCCACGGTTTGACGGCTCTGCTCACCGGACGCCAACTCACGGGCATACGCCTGCACTCGGACACCAGCGGCCTCACCCTCAGCCGCGGCAAGCCGCACGGTCTCGGCATGATCCTCACCGCCGCCGCCGGCTACACCGCTCCCCCGCTGCTCGGCCTCGGCGGCGCCGCCCTGCTCGCCGCCGGCCGCATCACGCTCCTGCTGTGGGTGGCGACGGCCCTGCTCGTGGCGATGCTCGTGATGATCCGCAACGCCTACGGCGCCCTCACGGTCCTCCTGACCGGCGCCACCTTCGTCCTGGTCTCCTGGCTGGCGGGCCCCCAGGTCCAGGCGGCGTTCGCCTACGTCGTGGTCTGGTTCCTCCTGGTCGGCGGCGTACGCCCGGCCTTCGAACTCCAGGCCAAACGCCGCCGCGGAGGCGCAGGCGACTCGGACGCGGACCAACTGTCCCGGCTGACGCATGTACCGGCGGGCCTGTGGTTGTTCCTGTTCCACGCGGTGAGTCTGTGCTCGCTGATAGGCGGGGGCAGGTGGTTGCTGGAGGTGTGATGCAGCCCCGAAGGGGCGCATCACAGGGGCGCGGGGAACGGCGCGATCAACCCCGACGGCGCCGCACCTGCACAACGGCTTGCACAACCCCCTCCTTATAAAGTGGGCCCATGGCCCCACAAGACGCACCCACCGCCCTCTGGCCCGCCCCCCTCGCGAGCGGAGCCGTCGACGCGACGGTCCACGTACCGGGGTCCAAGTCCGTCACCAACCGCGCCCTCGTGCTGGCCGCGCTGGCCAGCGAGCCGGGCTGGCTGCGCCGCCCCCTGCGCTCCCGCGACACCCTGCTGATGGCCGGGGCCCTGCGCGCGATGGGGGTCGACATCGTCGAGGGCGTGGGCCCGGACGGCACGGGTGAGACCTGGCGGGTGCTGCCCACCGGCCTGCACGGCCCGGCCACGGTCGACGTCGGCAACGCCGGCACGGTGATGCGCTTCCTGCCGCCGGTCGCCGCGCTCGCCGACGGCCCGGTCCGCTTCGACGGCGATCCGAGGTCGTACGAGCGCCCCCTGCACGGTGTGATCGACGCCCTGCGCGTGCTCGGTGCCCGGATCGACGACGACGGACGTGGCGCGCTGCCGCTGACGGTGCACGGCGGGGGCGCCCTGGACGGCGGTCCGGTGGAGATCGACGCCTCGTCCTCGTCCCAGTTCGTGAGCGCCCTGCTGCTGTCCGGCCCGCGCTTCAACCAGGGCGTCGAGGTCCGTCACACCGGCTCCTCCCTGCCCTCGATGCCGCACATCCGCATGACCGTCGACATGCTGCGCGCGGTCGGCGCCCAGGTGGACACCCCGGAGGCGGGCGGCGAGCCGAACGTGTGGCGGGTGACGCCGGGCGCGCTGCTCGGCCGGGACCTGGTCATCGAGCCCGACCTGTCCAACGCCCAGCCCTTCCTGGCCGCCGCGCTGGTGAGCGGCGGCAAGGTCGTGATCCCGGACTGGCCGTCCCGCACCACGCAGCCGGGCGACAAGCTGCGGGAGATCTTCACCGAAATGGGCGGTTCCTGCGAACTGACCGAGTACGGGCTGGAGTTCACCGGTTCGGGTGCCGTTCACGGTATCGACGTGGACCTGGGTGAGGTGGGCGAGCTGACCCCCGGCATCGCGGCGGTCGCTGCGCTCGCGGACTCCCCCTCCACCCTGCGGGGCGTGGCCCATCTGCGGCTGCACGAGACGGACCGGCTGGCCGCGCTCACCAAGGAGATCAACGAGCTCGGCGGCGATGTCACCGAGACCGCCGACGGCCTGCACATCCGCCCGCGCCGACTGCACGGCGGGATCTTCCACACCTACGAGGACCACCGCATGGCGACCGCCGGCGCGATCATCGGCCTCGCGGTCGAGGGCGTGCAGATCGAGAACGTGGCGACGACGGCGAAGACCCTGCCGGACTTCCCCGACCTGTGGACCGGGATGCTCGGGGCGTAGGGACGTAGGGACATGCGCCGCTACGGCAAGCACACCGACGAGGACGACATCCGCAGCCGTCCCAACCGCAAGGGCACCCGGCCCCGTACGCACATCCGTCCCGCGCACGAGGACGCGTCCGGGGGCATGGTCCTCACCGTCGACCGGGGTCGGCTGACCGTTCTGGTCGACGGCCGGATCGTGATGGCGATGAAGGCCCGGGAGCTGGGGCGCAAGGCGGCGGTGGTCGGCGACCGGGTGGCCCTCGTCGGCGACCTGACCGGCAAGAAGGACACCCTCGCGCGCATCGTCCGCATCGAGCCGCGCACCTCGGTGCTGCGCCGCACGGCGGACGACGACGACCCCTACGAGCGCGTGGTCGTCGCCAACGCCGACCAGCTCGCCATCGTCACCGCCCTCGCCGACCCGGAGCCGCGCCCGCGGCTGATCGACCGCGCCCTGGTCGCGGCCTACGACGGCGGCCTGACACCCCTCCTGGTCATGACCAAGTCGGACCTCGCCCCGCCGGACAAGCTCCTGGAGCTCTACGGCGACCTCGACATCCCCCATGTCGTCACCAGCCGCGAGGAGTTGGAGAACGGCGATGCCACGGTCCGGGTGCGCGAGCAGTTGCGCGGCCGCGTCACCGCGTTCGTCGGGCACTCCGGTGTCGGCAAGACGACGCTGGTCAACGCGCTGGTGGCGGAGGAACGCCGCCGTGTGACGGGTCATGTGAACGCGGTGACGGGCCGCGGCCGTCACACCACGACCTCGGCGCTCGCCCTGCCCCTGCCCGACGACGAGGGATGGGTGATCGACACCCCGGGCATCCGGTCCTTCGGCCTCGCCCACGTCGACCCGTCCCGGGTCATCCACGCCTTCCCCGACCTCGAACCGGGCACGGAGAACTGCCCGCGCGCCTGCAGCCACGACGAGCCGGACTGCGCACTGGACGAGTGGGTGGCCGAAGGCCACGCGGATCCCGCCCGGCTGTACTCGCTGCGTCGGCTGCTGGCGACCCGGGAGCACACGGAGGGCGACTGACCAGGACCGTGTGACCACCGCGTTGTTTGTGTGCACCCGGGTCCGGTAAGTGCATAATCGCACCCAGCCTGACGTACGGGAGGACAGCACATGGCGTGGCTGCTGGTGGTGGTGGCCGGGTTGCTCGAGACCGGTTTCGCCGTGTGCCTGAAGCTCTCGCACGGTTTTTCGCGGCTCTGGCCCACGATCGCGTTCTGCATATTCGCGCTCGGCAGCTTCGGCCTGCTGACCCTGTCCCTGCGCAAGCTCGACGTCGGCCCCGCCTATGCGGTGTGGACCGGCATCGGCGCCGCGGGCACCGCGATCTACGGCATGATCTTCCTCGGCGACCTGGTCTCCGCCCTCAAGCTCGTCTCGATCAGCCTGGTGATCGTGGGCGTGATCGGCCTGCAGCTGTCGGGCTCGGCGCACTAGCTCCGTGCGTGACGGTCCGTCACACCGCCTGCCGGGGCAGCGCCGTGCGCACCAGGTCCGAGACGCCGCCCTCCCCCGGCGGGGCCGACACGCAGGACAGCGCGATCCGCACCACCAGTTCGCAGGAGCGGGCCAGGTCCGCGGTGTCCGACTTGAGCGCTCCGGGGCCCGCAAGGACGGCCACGGCCCGGTCCCGGACCATCGCCACGAAGTCGCCGGGCGAGGGCAGCGGGCCGTCCGCCCGCCGCTGCGCCGGCACAGCCGAGGAGGACGGCACCGCGGACAGCGTCGGCGAGGGCAGGCGCTCGCTCCAGCAGCCGGTCAGCATGGCGCGTACCAGCGCGTTGTCGCGGGCGGTGGACGCGGTCCACTCGGCGGTCGCGGTCAGCCGCTCCCGGGCGTCGCTGTGGGTGGTCAACGCCCGCTCGATCCCGGCGAGATACGCGTCCGCCTCCCTTCTCACCAGCGCACGCGCAAGACCCTCTTTGCTGCCGAACTCGTTGTACAGCGTCTGCCTGGACACTCCGGCCGCCGCGGCCACATCCACCATCCGCACGGCCGACCACGGCCGGCGCGCAAGCGCCGTGTACGCGGCGTCCAGTAGGGATTCCCGCGCTGCAGGCATCATCCGCCTCCCTGGGGCGAGCGGCTCTGCGCCCAGATTTGACGCGCCCGGGGGCACTGTCAAGGGTTCGCGAGCGCACTGCGGGGGCGCCCTTCGGCCTTCGTGTGCCGCGGGTGCGCGGCAGATGTGCCGCCAAACCGTAAGCGGGGCCCGCTGGCCCCGTCCCGATCTCGGTGGATACCGTTCGTTCCATGCCGGACTATCTGGACGACCTCCGCTTTGCCCACGTCCTCGCGGACGCCGCCGACGCGACCACCATGGACCGCTTCAAGGCCCTCGACCTGAAGGTCGAGACCAAGCCGGACATGACCCCGGTGAGCGAGGCGGACAAGGCGGCGGAAGAACTGATCCGCGGCCAGCTCCAGCGGGCCCGACCACGCGACGCGGTACTCGGGGAGGAGTACGGGCTGGAGGGCACCGGTCCCCGCCGCTGGGTGGTCGACCCGATCGACGGCACCAAGAACTACGTGCGCGGCGTCCCGGTGTGGGCCACGCTGATCTCCCTGATGGAGGCCTCGGAGGGCGGCTACCAGCCCGTCGTCGGCGTCGTCTCCGCCCCGGCGCTGGGCCGCCGCTGGTGGGCCGCGAAGGGCCACGGCGCGTTCTCCGGCCGCAGCCTCTCCTCGGCCTCCCGCCTGCATGTCTCGCGCGTCTCGAAGCTCTCGGACGCCTCCTTCGCGTACTCCTCGCTGACCGGCTGGGACGAGCAGGGCCGGCTGAACGGCTTCCTGGACCTGTCGCGCGAGGTGTGGCGCACGCGCGCGTACGGCGACTTCTGGCCGTACATGATGGTGGCCGAGGGCTCGGTCGACATCTGCGCCGAACCGGAACTCTCCCTGTGGGACATGGCCGCCAACGCGATCGTCGTCACCGAGGCGGGCGGCACCTTCACCGGCCTCGACGGCCGCCCGGGCCCGCACAGCGGCAACGCGGCCGCGTCGAACGGCGTGCTGCACGACGAGTTCCTGGGGTATCTCAACGAGCGCTACTGAGCGGCACGGGGTGTGCCCGCACGCCCTGAACCCGCCGCACGCGCCCTCTTGTTGACCCGTGCTTTACCTGCGACTCTGAGAGTCCCCCCACTTGTGAACTTGTGAATTCCTGAACTAGCGAACTCGGGCCCATCCGGGAGCACCGGACCGGGTCCGCCGGTCACCAGGAGTTCCCTAGGAGGTGGCTCCAGTCCATGCTCGTTCGCGACGCCATGAGCACGGTGGTCCTCACCATCGGCCCTGACCACACCCTCCGCCAGGCCGCCGCCCTGATGTCCGCCCGACGGGTGGGCGCGGCCGTGGTCCTCGATCCCGACGCCGGCGGTATCGGCATCCTCACCGAACGCGACATCCTCAACGCCATCGGCCTCGGCCAGGACCCGGACACGGAACGCGCCCACGCCCACACCACCACCGACGTCGTCTTCGCCGCACCGGCCTGGACGCTGGAGGAGGCCGCCAACGCCATGACCCGCGGCGGGTTCCGCCATCTCATCGTCCTCGACCGCGGCGAGCCCGCCGGCGTCGTCTCCGTCCGCGACATCATCCGCTGCTGGGCACCGCAGCGACTGCACGTGCCCGCCTGAGCACCGGTGGGCCGGGCCGGGAAGGACCGGCCCACCAGCACTTGGATCGAGTCCAAGTCGAGTAGATATCCAAAGTCACACCCATTCGGAAAGTGGTCCACCGGCTGTTAGGCTGGATCGCATGAGCGACCTACTGGAACGGCTGCGCGGACGCGGATGGCGGATGACCGCGCAGCGGCGCGTCGTGGCCGAGGTTCTCGACGGCGATCACGTCCATCTGACGGCCGACGAGGTCCACACCAGGGCCGTCGCCAAGCTGCCCGAGATCTCCCGGGCGACCGTCTACAACACGCTGGGCGAGCTGGTCTCCCTCGGCGAGGTGCTCGAGGTCGCGACGGACAAGCGCGCCAAGCGGTACGACCCGAACGCGCACCGCCCCCACCACCACCTGGTCTGCGCCCGCTGCGGCGCGATCCGCGACGTCCACCCGAGCGGCAACCCGCTCGCCGACCTCCCCGACTCGGAGCGCTTCGGCTTCACGGTCTCGGACGTCGAGGTGACCTACCGCGGCGTCTGCCCGGACTGCGCGGCCGCCTAGCAGCGTTCACCGGAGCCCCGGCAACCCCCTTGGGATGCCGGGGCTTTGTGCTGCCCACGGGCTTCAACTCCATGCTGCCCGCAGGCTTCAACTCCGTGCCGCCCGCAGGCTTCCTGAATCTGACGGGTCGTCATATCGTCGTGCGGCACCCCCCGCTCCGTACCGAACTCCGCAAGGAGCAACCGTGGGAGACCCGCACCCCAAACTCCACGCCACCGATCTGACCCGCACCTTCGGCCGTCCGCCGCGCACCGTCGACGCCCTCGGCCCGCTCGATCTCACCGTCGCCCCCGGCGAGTTCGTCTGCCTGGTCGGCCCCTCGGGCTGCGGCAAGTCGACGCTCCTGCGCATCGCCGCGGGCCTGCTCCGCCCCAGCACCGGCCTGCTGGAGATCCGCTCCGAGCGGCGACCCGACGTGCGGCGCCGCCGCGCGGCCCGCCCGGCCGCCATGATCTTCCAGGACTACGGCATTTACGACTGGAAGTCGGTGCGCGCCAACGTCCGCTTCGGGCTGGACGTGCAGCGTGTCCCGCGCCCCGAGGCGAACGCGCGCGCTGACAGCTGGCTGGCCCGCATGGGTCTCGCCGACTTCGCCGACGCCTTCCCCGCGACCCTCTCAGGCGGCATGCGCCAACGGGTCGCGATCGCCCGCGCGCTCGCGGTGGAGCCCGAACTGCTGCTGATGGACGAGCCGTTCGCCGCCCTCGACGCCCAGCTGCGCACGATCCTCCAGGACGAGCTGCTGGAGCTCACCCAGTCCACCCGCACCACCACGCTCTTCATCACCCACAGCCTGGAGGAGGCGATCGTACTCGGCGACCGCGTGCTGGTGATGTCCGCGCGCCCGGGCCGGATCATCGCAGAACGCGTGCCGCCGTTCCCGCGCCCGCGCACCGGCGACATCCGCACCAGCCCCGAATTCACGGCCCTCAGAAGCGAGTTGTGGGACCTGCTGCGGAAGGAGGCGGCACCGGCATGACGACGACCACCCCGCGCGAGGAAGCGATCCTGGTCCGCCGCCCGGGCCCGGAGGAACTCCACCCCGCGCGCACCCACCGCCGTAGAAGAGCCCTGGAGCTGTCGCTGGCGGCGGCCGTGCCCCTCGCCCTGCTCCTGCTGTGGCAACTGGCCGCCGTCCAGGGCTGGATCGACGACCGCGTCTACCCGGCCCCGTCCACGATCCTGGCCGACGGCTGGGACCGGGCCGCGGCCGGCGACCTGTGGCCGGACGTGTGGGCGACGCTGAAGCGCGTCCTGGCGGGCTACGCCCTCGGCACGGCGGCGGGCTATGTGCTGGGCCTTCTGATGGGCTCGCTCCCCCTGGTCCGCGCGGCCTTCGAGCCTCTCCTGGACGCCCTCTACGTCGTCCCGAAGCTGGCCCTGCTCCCCGTGTTCCTGAACATGTTCGGCCTGGGCGAGGGCCCGCAGGTGGCCCTGGTGGCGACCACCGTCTTCTTCTTCGTGTGGATCTCCACGATGGCGGCGGTGATCGCCGTCCCGTCCGGCCACCGCGACGCGGGCCGCGTCTTCGGCGCCTCTCCCTGGCAGATGTTCCGGCACGTCCTGCTGCCCGCCTCCCTGCCCTCCGTCCTGGTGGGCGCCCGTATCGCGGCGGGCGTGGCGGTGCTGGTGATCGTCGCCTCGGAGCAGATCGCCGCGACGAACGGCCTCGGGCATCTGATCTTCGACTCGCGCGCACTGTTCCAGAACGACGTGATGTTCGTCGGCATCGTCTGCGTGGCCGTCGTCGGCGTGCTCTTCTCCGAACTGGTGCGTCTGGCGGGCCGGTTGCTCACCCCCTGGGCACCGAAGGACCGAGGAAGGGGACAGTCATGAGAGGGCGCACCTACGGCGCCGCGGTCGTCGCCGTCGCCGCACTGCTCGCCTCGGCGGCCTGTTCGTCGTCGCCGTACTCCGACGGATCCGGGGCGAAGGCGGGGACCGGAGAGCGCACGATCAGCCCGGTCGAGGGCTGCGGCAAGGCCTCCTGGACGGACCCCGCCGACCTCGCGCCGGACCGCACCCCGGCCCGCTGCGAACCGCTCGCCCCGTCCGCCGAGCCCCTCGCCAAGAGGCGAAAGATCACGATCGCCACGGGGACGCTCAGCGCGGAGTACGTGGCGCCGCTCGAAGCCGCCGTCGACAAGGGCGAGTTCAAGGCCGAGGGCCTTGACGTCACCCTCAAGGTGCTGCCCACCCCGGACGCGCTCCCGCTGCTGGCCAAGGGCGACATCGACGCGCTCTGGGCGGCACCGGAGGCGGCCGTCATGAACGGCATCAAGGGCGGCTTCGACATCAAGTGGGTCGCGGGGAACTTCTCGCCCGGCCCCGGGTCGAAGAGCGGCCTGTGGGTGCGCACGAAGAACGGCGAGACGGCGGCGCGGGTGAAGATGGCCGGCCGCACCCTGGGCACGATGATCGGCAAGGGCTCGGTGATCGCGTACGCCATGCAGAAGGCCCTGTCGCGGCACGACGGCGGTCTGGACGAGATCCAGTACCGCCAGCTGGGCTCGGCGGACGTCCTGACGGCTCTGCAGAACGGCGGCGTCGACTCCGCGTGGCTGCTGGACCCGATCTGGCGCAAGGTCGACGGCAGGCCCGGCTACGCCTTCCTCGGCGGCCAGCCGTCCGGGGAGCCCCTGGGCGGACTGCTCTACGGCCGCACGCTGCTGCACGACGACGTGGACGCGGGCGTGGCCCTGCTCAGGGCGTACATCCGGACGGTGAACACGTACTTCGCCGCGGACTACAAGAAGGACGCGGCCTTCGTGGCCTATCTCTCGAAGCTCCTGAAGATCGACAAGGCGGTCCTGGAGGCCACCCCGTCCCTGCGCATGGACTGGGAGATCCGCAAGGGCACCACGACCCGCCTGCAGGCCGCCTACCGCGCCCAGGGCGCCACGGTCCCGGAGTCGAGGGCGGTGGACCGCACGCTGTACGAGGAGGCGGTGGGACACGCTCCGTGAACGCACTCAGGGCCGGAACCCGTTTCCGGATTCCGGCCCTGAGCCTTCAGTAGCGGGGACAGGATTTGAACCTGCGACCTCTGGGTTATGAGCCCAGCGAGCTACCGAGCTGCTCCACCCCGCGTCGATGAACGCAACGTTACGTCAGCGGTGACGGCAAAGGCAAATCGGTTCCGTCCCAGCTCGGCGCGGCCTCACGCCGTCAGCTCCTGGCGCAGCGCGTCCCGCAGCCGCTCGGCGCGCTCCGACACCTCCGCCGGGCCCAGCGTCACCGCGCGGTCCGCCCAGCGCTGCCCCTCGGCCAGCTCGCCCCGACGCGCGTAGACCAGGGCCAGCCGCAGCGCCGCCCGTCCGTGACCGGCGTCGGCGGCCCGGGTCCACCACACGGCGGCCTCGGGCTCGCTTCCCTCCCGGGCCAGCAGCAGCCCCAGGTTGAAGGCGCCGTTGCGGGATCCCGCCTCGGCCGCCTCGCGGTACCACCGGGCCGCCTCTACGACGTCGCCGCGGGCCGCGGCCAGCATCCCGACGCGCACCTGCGCACGGCGGTGCCCCTGCGAGGCCGCCCGCTCGTACCACTCCTCGCACTCGGTCCGCTCGTGCGCGGGCTCCCCGAGCTCGTGCGCGGGCTCGGGCGGGCGCCGGGCGTCCAGCACCGTCGCCAGCCGGTACGCGGCCTCGGCGCTGCCGCCTCCCGCCGCGCACCGCAGATGCCGCTCCGCCGCCTGCTCGTCGCCGTCCCGCAGGCGGGCGATGCCGACCTGCAGCGCGGCCTCCGTGTGCCCGGCGGCCGCGGCGCGCTCGTACCACCGCAGCGCGGAGCCCTCGTCCTCCTCGGTGCCGCGGCCGGCGTAGAGGATCCCGAGGTTGAACGCGGCATCCACGCTCCCGGCCTCGGCGGCCTTGGAGAACCACGGCTCGGCGCCCGTCGTGTCCCCGCCCTGCAGCAGCAGGATCGCCAGCGCGTTGGCCGCCTCGCGGTGCCCGGCGTACGCGGCCCGCCGGTACCACTGCTCGGCCTGTCCGGTCCGGCCCTGCTCGGCGCAGAGCAGCCCGAGGTTGTACGCGCCGTTGTCGTCCCCGGCGTCCATCGCCGCGCGGTACCAGCGCTCGGCGGTCTGCGTCTCGCCGCGCTCGGCATGCAGCGCGCCGAGGGCGTTGGCTGCGTTGCCGTCGCCGTCCTGGGCGGCTCTGAGCCACCACACGGCGGCGCTCTCGGTGTCGCCCGCGTCGCGCAGCAGGAAGCCGAGCGCGCACGCGGCCCGCGCCTCCCCGTCCTTGGCGGACGTCAGGTACCAGCGTCCGGCCTCCTTGAGCTCGCCGCGCTTCTCCAGGATCGCGCCGAGGTGCAGCGCGGCGCGCCGGTGCCCGCGCGCGGCGGCCTGCCGGTAGAACTGCTCGGCCTCGGCCAGCAGTTCGACACCGTTGTCAGCTCCCTCCTCGCCCTCCAGTGCCGCACGGCGGTCGATCGCGCGCGCCAGCCGGTACGCCGCCTCCCGGTGCCCGTGCTCGGCGGCGGTCCGCATCCACGCCTCGGCCCCGGGGTCCCCGCGGTGCTCCAGCAGATCGGCGAGCGCGTAGGCGCCCAGGGCATGACCCTGCTCGGCGGACTGGCGCAGCCAGTACTCGGCGGCGGGTTCGTCCCCGCGCTCACGGTGGTGGCGGCCCAGCGCGTGCGCGGCCGCCGCGGATCCGGCGACGGCGGCGATCCGCCACCATCCGGCGGCCTCGTCGGCGTATCCGCGCTGGTGGAGAAGGACTCCCAGGTTGTTGGCGGCGGCGCGGTCGCCCGCGGCGGTGGCAGCACGCAGCTGGGGCTCGGCTCCGTCGAGATCACCGCGGCGCAGCAGCATGGCCCCGAGGACGCTCATCGCCTCGACGTCGCCGGCTTCGGCGGCGAGCCGGCGGCGAACCTCCTCGACGGCCTCCTCAGCCACCTCCCCGGCGTCTCCCGGTTCGGAAGGCTGCACAAATCGCCCTGTCTCGAACAGAGTTGCCTTGTCCCCCATAACGTCCATCGTCGCACCACCTGCAACCCGGGTACACCTGGTATACCGCAGCCAGTGAGGTCACTTCAGCGTTTTGTCGACATGCCCACAGAGAGACAAGTGAAACACAGATCTCCCAACCCCCCGAGGCGGCACGGCGATCCCTTCGACCGGCACATGCGTTCGCACATCACGAAGGCCCGGATCCGTCTGGATCCGGGCCTTCGATTTCCGTAGCGGGGACAGGATTTGAACCTGCGACCTCTGGGTTATGAGCCCAGCGAGCTACCGAGCTGCTCCACCCCGCGTCGTTGTGTTACAACCGTACCACGACGCGGGGCGGTGCTGATCAGCGGTGATCCGCTAGCCGCTCGGACTGCCGCTCGGCTTCGTACTGGGACTGCTGCTCGGCTGCTTACTGGGACTGCTGCTCGCCTTGCCGCCCGGCTTGCCGCTGCCGCCGCTGCCGGCCGTCTTGTCGGCCTTGGACTGCGCCGCCTCGGCCCTCTTGAGCGCGGCCTCGAGGTCCTTCTGCGCCTCGCCGTACGCCTGCCAGTCGTTCTTCTTCAGCGCCTCCTGGCCGGCGTCGAAGGCCTTCTGGGCGTCGTTCAGCGCATCCTGGACCGTCGGGTTGGTGGACGTTGGTGGCTTGGTCGTCCCCTGGTCGGCGGGTGGCTTGGTCGAACTCTCCGCTCCGAAGACCTTGTTGAGGGCCTCGTCGAGGGTGTCCTCGAAGGCGGTCTTGTCGCCGTAGCTGACCAACACCTTGCGCAGCAGGGGGTATTTCAGTCCACCGCCGCGTACGTAGACCGGCTCCACGTACAGCAGTCCTCCGTCGAGCGGCACGGTCAGCAGGTTGCCGTACTCGATGTCGGAGTCGCCACCCTTGAGCAGTTTGATGGACTCGGCGATGTCCTGTTCGGAGTTGAACTGGCTCTGCACCTGTTTGGGTCCGTCGACGGTCGTGCTCGTCGGCAGTTTCAGGATTCTGATCTTGCCGTAGTCGCTGCTGCCCGCCTCGGCGTCGATCGTCATGAACGCGCTGAGGTTGTCTCTGCCGTTGGGCGTGAACGTCGTCGTCAGCGAGAACGCCTGGGACGACTGGTCGGGCATCTTCATGCTCAGGTAGTACGGCGGCACCGCGTTGCCCGACTTGTTGGTCGGGTCGCTCGGGACCTGCCACACCTCACTGCCGCTGAGGAAGGTCGTCGGGTTGGTGACGTGGTAGCGCGTGAGCAGCTCGCGCTGGACCTTGAACAGGTCCTGCGGATACCGCAGATGGGCCATCAGGTCGGGGGAGATCGCGGACCGCGGCTTCACCGTGTGGGGGAAGGCCTTCATCCAGGTCTTCAGCACCGGGTCCTTGGTGTCCCACTGGTAGAGCTTGACCTCGCCGGTGTACGCGTCGACGGTCGCCTTCACCGAGTTGCGGATGTAGTTGACCTGGTTCTGCTGGGCCACCACCGCACGCGAGTTGTTGGTCGCGGTCAGCGAGTCGGCCGTGGTGTCACCGAGGGTCGTACGGGAGGCGTACGGGTATCCGTTCGTCGTCGTGTACGCGTCGACGATCCACTGGATGCGGTGGTTGACCACCGCCGGATAGGCGTCCCCGTCGATGGTCAGCCAGGGCGCCACCGCCTCGACGCGCTCCTTGGGCGTGCGGTTGTACAGGATGCGCGAACCCTTGCCGATCGCGCCGGAGTACAGGATCTGCGGCTCGTTGAACGCCACCGCGTACGCGGCCCGGTTGATCGGGTTGGCGAGGTTGACCCCGCTCTTGCCCTTGTAGCTGGTGGTCTTCTCACCGCTGTCGTCGGAGTAGTCGATCTCCTTCTGGGGACCGCCGACGATGGAGTACGTGGTGGTCTTCTCGCCGTAGTAGACCTGCTGTTCGTACGATCCCAGGGCGCCCCTGGAGGGCAGGTCGTACTCGGTGAAGACCGGCTGGCCGTTGGCGTCGGCCGCGGTGCCCTTGGCGGCGACCACGCCGTAGCCATGGGTGTAGCGGAAGTGGTCGTTGATCCAGTTGTTCTTCGGAATGCCGTTGAGGTTCAGCTCGCGCAGACCGATGACCGTGTCCTGGTCCTTGCCGTCCTTGCTGTACCGGTCGACGTCCAGATTGGTCGGGAACGCGTAGTAGTTCCTGATCTGCTGGAGCTGCTGGAACGTGGGCGAGACGATGTTCGGGTCCAGGATGCGGATGCTCGCCGTGGGGTCGACGTCGTCGCGCAGCGTGGACTTGTCCTTCGTCTTGCTCGTCCCCGAGTAGTCGGAGACCTTGGCGCCGTCGATGCCGTACGCCTCACGCGTCGCCTTGAGGTTCTTCTGGACGTACGGCGCTTCCTTGGCCTGCTCGTTGGGCTGGACCTGGAACTTCTGCACGATCGCCGGGTAGAGCCCGCCGATGAGGATCGCCGAGAGCACCATCAGGCCGAAGCCGATGACGGGGAGCTGCCAGGTGCGCCGCCACAGGGTGGCGAAGAACAGCAGCGCGCAGATGACGGCGATGCAGAACAGGATCGTCTTCGCCGGCAGATAGGCGTTCGCGTCGACGTACCTCAGGCCGGTCCAGTTGTCCGTCGCCTTGAAGTCGCTCGACTTGACCGCGAGGCCGTACCGGTCGAGCCAGTAGGCGACCGCCTTCAGGGCGACGAAGAAGCCGAGCAGCACCGACAGATGCCCCGTCGCGGACGCGGTGGCACGCGCGCCCGGGGAGGTGATCCTCAGGCCGCCGTACAGGTAGTGCGTGAGCGCGGCGGCGATCAGGGAGAGGATCGCGGCGGCGAAGCCGAAGCCGAGCAGGAAGCGGTACCAGGGCAGGTCGAAGGCGTAGAACGAGACGTCGAGGTGGAACTGGGGGTCCTTCTGGTGGAAGGGCACGCCGTTGACCCACATCAGCCAGGTGCGCCACTGGCTCGACGCCGAGGCGCCGGCGATCAGCCCCACCAGGGCGGTGATCCCGAGCAGCAGCCAGGTCTTGTACGGCGCGATGCCCATGCGGTACCGGTCGAGGCTCTGCTGCTCCATCGACATGGCGCTCAGCGGCGGACGCAGACGGTGCGCCAGCCAGATGTTGAAGCCGACCGCCAGGGCCATCAGCAGTCCGAAGACGAAGAACAGCCCGATCTTGGTCCACAGCGTGGTCGTGAAGACGGAGGAGTACTTCACGGAGCGATACCAGAGCCAGTCGGTCCAGAAGCCCGCGAACATGGTGAACGCCATGCCGAGCACGGCCAGGACGCCCAGTGTCATGAGCAGGGTCCGGACGCGCCGGGACGGGCGGCCCACTCTGATCCGTGGCCCCGTCGGGCCTCCGCCGCGGTCCGGCATCTGGAAAGCCAAGGTGCGCACCTCGAAGTTCGCTGTCGATCCGTCAGACCCGCGTGTTCACGGACCTGCCGTGGCCCCCCGTGATCGCGGGCCCACACCTATGCAACTTACTCACCGTTTACTCGGTTCCCGATTCCGGCTATGAACGAGGCAGGATTGTGACCATGTCCAACACTCCCATGGCAGCGAACCCGCTCACCCGGGCCGTACTCGAGATCGACGAGTACGTCTCCGGCCTCGGCTGGGACCGTCCCGCCCGCCTCTTCGCCCTCGTCGACACCGCCCGGCTGCGGTCCCAGGAACCCGCGCTCGCGACCCAGCTCGGACTGGAGGACGGCTCCGGGACCGGCGGTCTCACTCCGATCGAGCAGGACGAGATCCCGGCCGGGAAGCCGCTGGACGAGTTCCTCGCCACCATCGCCTGGCCCGACGCGGTGGCCGGCTGCGCGCTGACGGTGGAACGGCTGATGCTGCCGCCGTCCGCCGAGACCCAGGTCCCCGAGAACCTCGACGAGGCCGCGCTCGCGAAGTGGGTGGCGGACCACCCGGAGCGTCAGGAGGTCCGCATGACGGTGGCGGTGCTGCGCGACGGCACCCGCGACTCGGCGCTGCGCCTGCGCGAGAAGGACAGCCCTACCGAGGTCCTGACGGGCGCGGACCTGGTGCCGGGTCTGGCGCAGGCACTGTCGGCGACGTTCGAGGAGTAGCCCGCCCCCGGCCGGACGGTGGACGGTCGGTCGGTTGAGTCGGCTACTTGGTCGTGCACTTGGGCAGGTCGGACGTCCTGCCCGAGCGGAGATCCTTCAGCGCGCCGAGGGCGTCGTCGATGGTGTTCACCTTGATCAGGGTGAGCCCGCCGGGGGTGTCCTTGGCGGCGGCCGCGCAGTTGTCGGCCGGCGTCAGGAAGTACTGGGCGCCCTTGTTGCGCGCTCCGACCGTCTTCATCTCGATGCCGCCGATCGGGCCGACCTTGCCGTCGTCGTCAATCGTGCCGGTGCCCGCGACGAACTTGCCGCCGGTCAGGCTGCCGGGCGTCAGCTTGTCGTACAGGCCGAGCGAGAACATCAGACCGGCGCTCGGCCCGCCGACGTCGGCGAGCTTGATGTCCATGCTGAACGGGAACGTGTGATCCAGGCCGGCGGAGATACCGACGATGGCGCGCTTCTCGCCTTCGTCGTGCGACGTGGTGGTCGTGATCGTGACGTCCTGGGTCCTGGTCGCCGTCTTCTTCTGCTTCTGGGCGGCGGCCTGCTCCTTGGCGGGCACGACGGTGAACGTGACGTCCTGGCCGGGCTTGTGCTTGGTCACCAGCTTGGAGACGTCGGTCGTCTCCTTCACGGCCGTGCCGTCGACGGCCTTGATCACATCACCGGCGTGCAGCTTGCCCTGGGCCGGCGAGCCCTTGACCACCGCCGAGACGATCACGAAGGACTTCACCGGGACGCCGAGTTCCTTCAGGGCGGCGACCTTGGCGCTCTCCTGGGACTGGCTGAACTCCTCGGCGTTCTCCTGCGTCGACTGCTGCTCGGTCTTGCCGTCCGGGTAGAGCGTCTCGTGCGACACGACCTTGCTGTCGTGGGCGAGCCAGCCGTAGACGGCCTCGACGAGGTTCATGCGGTAGTCGGCGCTGGTGACCCGCACCGTGGTCATGTTCAGGTGACCGCTCGTCGCATACGTTTTATGCCCGGAGATCTGCAGCACGGGCTCGCCGTCATGGTCGCCCAGCGTGTTCACCGTGGGGCCCGGGGACATCTCCGAGTACGGCACGGGGATGAACACTCCCGCGCACAGGAGCGCGATCAGCATCAGGGTGGAGGCGAGCATCGTCGCGGTGCGGCGTGGCATGCCAAGACAGTACGGGACGGTGCTGTCAGCGCGCCGTCAGCCCCACCCCTGTCATGTCACGTACCGGAGTCGGACTTCTCCATGGCCTCGCGGAAGCGGGCGTACCCGGTGAGTTCGGGCCCGTCGCCCCGCTGCTTGCGGGTCCGGTTGGCCCAGCTGCCCCACAGACCCGCGCCTATCGCGGCAAAGAGCGGAATCAGCAACCACAGGAGTGCCCCCATGCCGACCTCCCAACCCCGGTGAGCAACCGCTCGAACTGACTGATCAGCAGATTAACCATCCGCACTGACAACGCTCACGGCAGGGGTGCGGTTACGCAACCGGAGGGGCGGCAAAGGGGGTTCAGCGGGCCGGGGGGGGTTCAGCAGTCCCGGGGGGTCAGCAGGCGCCCACCCATTCCTCCGTGCCGTCGGAGAAGGTCTGGTGCTTCCAGATGGGCACTTCGTGCTTCAGGTCGTCGATCAGCTTCCGGCAGGCCTCGAAGGCCTCGGCCCGGTGCGGGCACGACACGGCTACGACGACCGCGAGATCCCCGACGCCCAGGTCGCCGATCCGGTGCACGGCGGCAAGCGCCCGTACCGGGTATTCGGCGACGACCTTCTCCGCGATCCGCCGCATCTCGGCCTCAGCGCTGGGGTGGCTGGAGTAGCCGAGCCGGTCGACGTCGGCGCCGCCGTCGTGGTTGCGTACGGTCCCCACGAAGAGCGCGATCCCGCCTGCCGCGTCGTCACCGACGGCCCGGAACACCTCGTCCAGGGAGAGCGCGGTCTCTCGGACGGCGATCAGCTTGATGGGGTCCTGCGCGGCCTGCTCGCCGGGGTGGTCGTCGGTGGATGCCATGCCCCCATCGTGCCGCACGCCCGGGAGAACACGGAACAGACGATTCGACCGGTACGCGCGCGTGCGGGCTTGGAGTGTCCTACAGCGTGCGGGCTTGGAGTGTCCCGCAGGAGGGGCCGTTCTCAGATGCGGCGGCGTGCCTTGCGGGCCCGTCGGACCACGGCCGCCGCGCCGAGCAGTGCGACCGTCGCGCCCGCGGCCCCGGCCGCCGTGGCGTCCTTGCGGCCCAGCCGCCGTCCGGCGACCGTGTGCCGGCCGGAGACCTCCTCCAGCAGCTCCGCGAGCACCTCCTCGTTGGTCCACTGGGGCCGCCATCCCGCGTCGTGCAGCCGGCTCCCGCTCACCACCCAGGGGTACATCGTGTAGGCCAGGTCACCTGCCGGGGAGGGTGTCAGCCCGATCCGGTGCAGCCGGGCCGCCGCGCCCAGGGCCACCGCGGAGGGCAGCTCCATCCGGCGGATCCCGCTGAGCTCCTCGACCTCCTCCTGCTCCAGCCAGCCGTCGCAGCCGACCGCGAGCTCGCCCTCGACCTTCTCCAGGACGGCGTACTCCAGAGCGCTGCACAGGTCCTCGACATGGCAGAACTGCCAGGCGGGCCGCGAACCGGCCACGACGAGCAGCCGGGGCGACTCGAAGTACCTGGTCAGCGCGGTGTCCGTGCCTCCCACGAGCACCCCGGGGCGTACGACGCTGACATTGAGCCCCGGATGCGCGCGCGGGGCGCGCCGCGCGAGGCGCTCGATCTCCAGCAGATCCCCGACACCGGTGGCCTCGGCCGTGGCGCGCAGCTCGGCGTCCTCGGACAGCGGCAGCTCGTTGTCCGGCAGCGCCCCGTAGACCATGGCGGAGGTGCACAGCACGACCCGGTGGACCCCGGCGGCGGCGGCCGCGGTCAGCACGGTCTGCGTGCCCCGGACGTTGTAGGCCGTACGGGCGGCGGCATCGGTCTCCAGATCCAGGTCGAGCGCCAGGTGCACCACGACGTCCGCGCCCCGCAGCTTGTCCGCGATGGCCGGGTCCCGCACGTCGAGGATGTGCCACTGCGCCGCCGCGCACTCCCCGCGCCGCTCGTCGATGGCGATGACCTGCTTGATCTCGTCCGAGGCGGCGAGCCGCTCGGTGAGCAGGGCACCGACGCCGGACGCGGCGCCGGTCACCGCGACGACGGGTCCGCGCACCGCGATCGACTCGTCGGCGCGATGCGGCGCCGTCGAGGGGCGATTGTCGGGCGACGGACGGGTTGACTCGTTTCGCGCTGCGCGAACCTGCGGATCTGGGGAACTCACCGGGCGTCTCCAGCGGTTGTCTTCAGTACGAACGCGAGTGACGCGTCCGTACCAGGTGGCATCCATCCTGCCGCAGGCCGCCAGTCGGCGAAGCACTGAGGCCCGAACCGCCCACGGTGTCTACGCTGGGTGGTGTTATCGGGCAGTCGTGCCGTCGGTGGACATCCGGCGGCCTTACCAGCCGAGGAATCCCGTGAGTGACACCCCATTCGGATTCGGCCTTCCGCCGGAGGAGCCGGAAGACGGCGACGAGGGCAAGAAGAAGGACCAGGAGAGCGGTGGTGGTCAGGGCCCGGCCAACCCGTTCGGTTTCGGCGGGCTGCCCGGCGCCGGGGGCTTTGGCGGCCCCGGCGCGGACAATCCGCTCGCTGCGATGTTCGGTTCGCTGAACCCCAACGACCTGGGCGCCGCGTTCCAGCAACTCGGCCAGATGCTCTCGTACGAGGGCGGTCCGGTGAACTGGGACATGGCCAAGCAGATCGCCCGCCAGACCGTCTCCCAGGGCACCGCCGACGGCACCAAGGACTCGAGCATCGGGCCCTCCGAGCGCAGCGCGGTCCAGGAGGCCGTGCGCCTGGCCGACCTGTGGCTCGACGACGCGACGTCGCTGCCGTCGGGCGCGGGCAGCGCCGTGGCCTGGTCCCGCGCGGAGTGGGTCGAGGCGACCCTGCCCGCCTGGCAGGAGCTGGTCGACCCGGTCGCCGAGCGTGTCGGCGCCGCGATGGGCGACGTCCTGCCGGAGGAGATGCAGGCCATGGCCGGCCCGCTGATCGGCATGATGCGCTCCATGGGCGGCGCGATGTTCGGCACACAGATCGGGCAGGCCGTCGGCGTGCTCGCGGGCGAGGTCGTCGGCTCCACCGACATCGGCCTGCCGCTCGGCCCGGCCGGCAAGGCCGCGCTGCTGCCGATGAACATCGAGGCGTTCGGCAAGGACCTGGGCGTGAAGAAGGAGGAGGTGCAGCTCTACCTCGCCCTGCGCGAGGCGGCCCACCAGCGCCTCTTCGCGCATGTGCCGTGGCTGCGCTCCCACCTGTTCGGCGCGGTCGAGGGGTACGCGCGCGGGATCAAGGTCGACACGGCCAAGCTGGAGGACGTGGTCGGTCAGTTCGACCCGCAGAACCCGGAGCAGCTGCAGGACGCTCTTCAGCAGGGCATGTTCCAGCCGGAGGACACCCCGGAGCAGAAGGCCGCCCTGGCGCGTCTGGAGACGGCTCTGGCGCTCGTGGAGGGCTGGGTGGACGCGGTGGTGCACGCGGCCGCGAAGCCGCGCCTGTCGTCCGCGGACGCGCTGCGCGAGACCCTGCGCCGCCGTCGTGCGACGGGCGGTCCGGCGGAGCAGACGTTCGCCACGCTGATCGGCCTGGAGCTGCGCCCGCGCCGCCTGCGCGACGCCTCCCGTCTGTGGGCGTCCCTGACGGACGCGCGCGGGGTCGACGGCCGGGACGCCCTGTGGGCCCACCCGGACATGCTGCCGACGGCCTCCGACCTGGACGACCCGGACGGCTTCGTGCACCGCGAGCAGCTGGACTTCTCCGAGCTGGACAAGATGCTCGGCGAGGCGGCGGGCGGTTCCGCGGGGAAGCCGAACCTGAAGAAGGACGAGCCCGGGAGCGACGAGCCCGACAGCGACGGGACCGGGGACAGCGACACCAAGGGCGACGACACCAAGGGCGACAGCACCGCGTGAGCCTGTACGACGACGCGGTCCTCGTCCTGAAGGGGTACGAGGACCAGGCGGAGCTGCGCCAGATCTATCTGGACCATCTGGCGGCCCATCCGGACGGCCTGTGGAAGGCCTGCCACGCGGGACACCTCACGGCGAGCGCCCTGGTGATCGATCCGTCGCGCGAGCGCGTTCTGCTGACCCTGCACAGGAAGCTGCGGATGTGGCTCCAGATGGGCGGCCACTGCGAGCCGGAGGATGCGTCCTTGCGGGCCGCCGCCCTGCGCGAGGCCACGGAGGAGTCGGGCATCACTGCTCTGACGCTGCTGCCGGGCGGTCCGGTGCGCCTGGACCGCCATCCCATCCCGGCGCCCTGCCACTGGCATCTGGATGTGCAGTACGCCCTCGTGGCCCCGCCCGGCGCCGTCCAGGAGATCAGCGACGAGTCGCTCGACCTGCGCTGGTTCGGCTACGACGAGGTGGCGGAGGTGGCCGACGAGTCGGTCGTACGCCTGCTGGAGGCGACGCGCACGAGGCTGTGATTCTCGGCAACGTGTAACAACGTGTAAGGGGCGCCCGCAGTTGCCGGCGCCCCTTACGTTTGCTTTCCGGACGGTCAGCTCCAGACGTTGCCCTGGTTCTGCGCCCGCACTCCCTGCTGCCCCATGCCGTACTGCGCGGACAGGCCCGAGCCGATCTGGGCGTTCTGCGGCGGCAGCAGCTCGCTCGGCTGGACGAGCGCGAAGCCGCTGCCCATGAAGCTGAGCTCCCAGCCCTCACCGGTGTTGCCGCGGCGCCGCCACACCCCGGAGGAGTGCGTCTGGGCCTGCATCTGGACGCGCAGGCTGGTCGACCAGGCGACGATGGCGTCCGCGTCGCAGTTGACGTACTTGTCGGGCGTCACCTGCATCATCAGCGGCGCACCGGAGGTCATCAGAGCGACCTTGCCGCGGCCGGTGATGTTGAGCTGGTACTTCCCTGAGCCGGAGATGCCGTACTGGCTGTCGACGGCGATGACCTCGTGGTGCAGCGAGGAGTCCATCGCGAGCACATAGCTGCTGTCGACGGTGAGGCCGTCCTGCTCCACGTCCACCACGTGGATGTGCTGGGCGAGGTTGGCGAAGAAGACCGTGCCCTGCCCGTGGCAGCGCATCAGGCTGAGGCCCTCACCGGTCGCGGCACGCGCGTAGGCCTGCCGGCTGTTCTGGTACTCGGCGTCGAACTCGACGAGCCCCTGGTAGGCGACCATGGTGCCCTTGCGGGCCAGGATGTCGTCGTGACCCTGCAGCGTGACGCGCAGCATCTGCTTGTTCTGCAAGCTGTAGCGGTCCTGGGACTGCGAGTCGTTGAAGGCGAAAAGCGGACTCTGCATAGCGTTTCTGGCTCCCCCTCAGCCCCGGAACCGCAGGCGGTCGGTGCTGTCCTCGCTGGGCTGGACGACGACGATGCCCTGACCGGAGAAGGCCATCTGGTAGGCCTCGCCGCTGCCGCGGCCGATCAGCGACTGCGCCTTGAAGCTGCGCTTGCCCTTCACCTTGAGGTTCGGGGACCAGGCGACGAGTGCGTCCGGGTCGACGTAGGTCTCGTCCTCTCCTCCGCCGCAGTCGACGACGATCGGCTTGCCCCGGGAGGTCAGCGCGACCCAGCCCTGCCCGGAGATCTTGGTGTTCCACAGGCCCTGGCCCGCGAACTTCGCCAGTCCCTTGACCCGCTCGACGCCCCAGGTCAGGGACGCGTCGAAGGCGAGGAGGTTGGTGGCGTTGACGGAGATGCCGTCGCCGTTGAGGTTGATGACGACGACGTTCGCGCCGTAGTCGGCGAGGTAGAGCAGTCCGTCGCCGGAGCACTTCATCAGGGGCGCGCCCTCGCCGGTGATCCAGTCGCGGGCGATCTGGCGCACGGCGGGCGGGTTGGGCTCGTACTGGATGAAGCCCTCGTAGGCGACCATCGACCCCACGCGCGCGAGGAGGTCGTTGCCGGTCTGCATGGCGACCTTCAGCATCTGGTTGCCGTGGTTCTCCATGCGGGTGGTGACGGGTGCGGGGGCGTAGCCCGCGAGCGGCTGGTTCATGACGGGCTCCCTCAGACCTCGTAGGGCTGTACGACGACGAAGTTGCCGGGCGCGGCCCGGAACTGCAGGTTGACGCTCTCGCCGGTGTCGCCCGGGTAGGCGTTGCGGCGCATGCGGACCTGGCTGGAGACGATCACCTGGGCGGCGGCCGACCAGGCGACGACGGCGTTGCAGTCGGCGAAAGTGGTCGGCGTGACCGGCAGGACGACGGGCGTGCCGTGCGTCTTGACGACGATCGTGCCCGTCCCCTGGAACTGCATCGTGAACAGCGCGCCCCCGGGGATGCCGTGTCCCTCGATGCGGCGGACCTCGTACTGGAGGCCCTCGTCGAAGGCGAGGACGTTCTCGGCGGAGACGCAGATCGCGTCGCCCTGGAGCTCGATGGGATGCAGGTGGGTGGAGTTCTCGGCGAGGAAGACCTGGCCCTGGCCGGTGCAGCGCATCAGCTGCATCTCCTGGCCGGTGGCGTTGCCCACGATGCGGCCGGCGAAGCCCGCGCCCTTGTAGCTGAAGTCGACCTTGCCCTGGTAGAGCACCATGCTGCCCTGCCGGGCGAGCACGGGATGGCCGCCGATGCCGAGGTCGACCCGGACCAGCTTCTTGTTCTGCTGCGTCCAGCGCTGCCCGGTGGGCGTCTCCTTGAACTGCTGCAGCGCGGCGGCGACTCCCGCGCCGCCCTGGGGAGCACCCTGCGGGACGCCGTAGCCCTGCTGCGCCGGGACCTGCCCCATGGGCGGCTGCTGGCCATATCCGGGAGGCGGGGTCGGCTGGCCGTAGCCGGGCGGCGGGGTCGGGGCCTGTGGTGCCTGGGGCTGACCGTAGCCGGGCGGCGGCGGGGCGGTCGGGGCGCCGGGCCCGCCGTACGACTGCTGCTGGGGCGGCTGGCCGTACGGGACGGGCACCGGACCGGGCGGCGGCACCGGGGCGCCGCCGGGTGGGGTCATCGGCGCGATGACGGTGGGCGCGGC